>DASXKN010000027.1:0-116177 GCA_036496805.1 Lysobacteraceae bacterium | reverse complement strand
CCGGTCCCGCCCCCTGTCGTACAAGCTGTTCATGGTTCGACAGGCTCACCACGAACGGTTTTCGCGTACTTGCAACATCACTTCATATCTTCGCAAGCCTCTCGATGGCCGCTTCAAGGGTCGCCTCGTTCTTCGCGAAGCAGAACCGGATCAGGCGCTGGCCAGCGGGTGGCGTCTCGTAGAACGGCGACAGCGGGATGCCGGTCACGCCGTGTTCCAGCGTCAGCCAACGCGCGAATTCGGCGTCGGGAAGATCGCTCACCGCCGAGTAGTCGACGAGCTGGAAATAGCCGCCCGGCACCGCCAGCGGCACGAATTTCGTGCGACCGAGCAGCTCGCGGAAATGGTCGCGCTTGGGCTGGTAGAACGCGCCCAGTTCCTCGTGGTGCTCGGGATGCTGGTTCAGCATCTGCGCCAGCGCGACCTGTGCGGGAGTGAACGTGCAGAAGGTGTTGTACTGGTGCACCTTGCGGAACTCGGCGCTCAGCGCGCGCGGTGCGACGCAGTAGCCGACCTTCCAGCCGGTGCAATGGTAGGTCTTGCCGAAGCTGGAGATCACGAAGGCGCGCTCGGCCAGTTCGGGATAGCGCAGCACCGACTCGTGGCGCACGCCGTCGTAGACGATGTGCTCGTAGACCTCGTCGGACAGCAGCACGATGCCGGTGCCGCGCAGGATCTCCGCCAGCGTCGCCATGTCCTGCGCCGACAGCATCGCGCCGGACGGATTGTGCGGCGAGTTGATCATCAGCATCCGCGTGCGCGGGGTGATCGCGTCGCGCACGCGCTGCCAGTCCACGCCGAAGTCGTGCGCGCCCAGTGGCACGTGCACGGCGCGCGCACCGGCGAGATCGATCGCGGGCTCGTAGCAGTCGTAGCAAGGATCGAGCACGACCACTTCCTCGCCCGGCCGGACGACCGCGAGCACCGCGTCGAAAATCGCCTCGCTGCCGCCGCTGGTGACCGTGATTCCGGCATCGGCGTCGACCGCGCAGCCGTAGATCTTCTGCGTCTTCGCCGCGATCGCCTGGCGCAACGCCGGCCATCCGGTCATCGGCGAATACTGGTTCCTGCCCTCGCGCGCGGCGCGCGCCAGCGCGTCGACCAGCGGCGCGGGCGTGTCGAAATCGGGGAAGCCCTGGCCGAGGTTCACCGCCTTGTGCTCGAGCGCGAGCTGCGACATCACCGTGAAGATGGTGGTGCCGACCTTCGGCAACTTGGTCTGGATCGGATGCAAGGACGCCTCCTCAGTGTTGGTCCGGCGCGAGCTGGTTCGCGGCCTTGATGGTATCGGCGGCCAGCGCCACCCGCCCGGTGCGGCTGTAGATCGACCCCAGCAGGCGCAGGGTGTAGGCCAGGCTCGATGGATCCGGCGGAACCGCCTTCTCGCGAATCGCACGCGAACGCGTCAGTACCGCTTCCGCTTCGCTGAACTTCTCCTGCTGCACGTAGGACAGCCCGAGGCCGTCGAGCGGGTCGGCGAGCAGCGGCGAGGCCGGGCCGCGCGCCTTTTCAATCATGGCCTGTTCGCGCAGGAGGAGCTGCACGGCATCGTCAAAGCGGCGCTGCCCGAGATAGGCCTGGGCGAGGTTGCCCATTCCGCTGGCAAGGTTCGCCGGGTCGGGATCGCCGGCTTTCTCCCAGATCGCATTCGAGCGCACGAACACTGGTTCGGCCTGCGTGTACTGCTTGTTTTCCAGGTACATGTAGCCGAGGTTGTTCAGCACCATGGCGAGCTTCGGACTGTCGCCGCCGAACGTCCCTTCCCTGATCTGCGCCGCGTGCTGGTAGAACGGTTCGGCATCGGCGTAGCGCTTCTGGTGGGCGAGCGCGTCGGCCAGGCCCAGCGAGCTGGTCGCGACGTCCGGGTGGCTGGATCCCTCGGCCTGTTCGCGGATCGCCAACGATCGCCGGAACGCGTCCTCGGAACGGTCATAGTGGCCCTGCGCCGCGTAGAGTCCGCCCAGGTTCGACAGGCAGATGGCGGTCACGAGGCGGTCGGACCCGCTCTGCTTGTCCAGCGTCGCCATCGCCTGCTCGAGCAATGGCTGCGCTTCGGCGATGCGGTGCTCGCCCAGGTAAAGGTCGCCGAGGTTGTTGCGGCTGACGGCGACGGTCAACGAGCCGTCTCCCAGCAACTTCTGCTCGATGTCCAGCGCGCGCTGGTAGTACGACTCGGCCTTGTCGCTGTGCCCGCGGGCGGACTCGATCAGGCCCAGCGCGTTCAGGCTGTCGGCGACCGAGATGCTGCGCGCGCCGAATGCCTTCTGGCGGATGGCCAGGACGTGCTGCTGCATCTGTTCGGCTTCGTCGATGCGATCGAGCTTGCGATACACGTCGGCCAGTCCGCTCATCGCCATCGCCGCCTGCGGGCTTTCGGCGCCGGTGGAGCGTCCCCATTCGACCAGCGCGCGCTTGTACGTGGTTTCGGCCTGTGCGTACTGACCGACCTTGGCGTAGATGTCCGCGGCGTTGCTCAGGGTCAGGCCGAGCGCGGGATTCTTCGGCACGCCCAGCATCTGCGCGGCCTTCCAGGCTTCCTCGGTCGCCTTCATCGCGTCCTGGTACAGCCCCTGCTGCATGAGGCTGTGGACCTTGCCGTCGGCGGCCTCCCAGCGCTGCATCTTGCTGCGCTCGCCGTGGACCATGACCCTGGCCTCGTATTCGGGCGAGGGCTCGGCGGCGATCGATTGCGCGGCGAGGCCGGCGAGAGCCAGCGCGAGCGCCAGGGTTGCTGGACGTGGGAAAGCCATGGGTTCCTGCCTGTCGAACGCGTCCGCCGCGCGGCGGACGGAGCGGCAGTTTATCCTGCCGGGGCGCGTGCGGACGCCATGGCGTCGCGATACAGGGCGCAAGGCCTGCCAGCGAGCGGGGTGGAAGTGCAGCGTGCCGGCTGGTCCTGCCGGCTGACCGGGGGCGTTCGGCTAGAACGCAAACTCCACGGACGGTTCGTCATTCATTCCGAGGCCACCCAGGAGACAACGCCGCAGCTCTTTCCTGTTGCGCGGATCCGGCAGCTTGTGCTCGAAGTCGCCGAGCAGCGCACCCGCATCCGTTGCCGCCGGATCGCAAGCTTGCACGGCCGCGTGGAAAGGCCCATCGAACAAGGCCAGCAGGGCCAGTTCCGAGACGGGAACGTCGCGATATTTCGAAGTCCCGGCCGGAGCCGGAGTGAGTTCTCCGGCATCGAGGGCCTCGATCATGCATCCGGCCTCGGATCGCGACATTCCGGAAAAGCGGCGGCGCATCTGCACGCCATCGCGAACCTGCTTCAGTGCCGCAATGCAGCTCCAGCGAGGGAACGGATCGTGGCGCTCCGGGCCCGGGTCGACCACCGACGCGGTGAAAGCGGCAACCACGTCGCGGCAGCGACCGGCAAGGCCGTCGAGCCCGGCACTCCGGACGAACCATTCGTGGTATCTCGCCGGGCTCTCGTGGCGTTGCTCGAGCAGGGAATCGGGAAAGCACGTGCTCTCCTTGAAGCCATTCGCACGCGCCAGGATGAACAAGGCCACTTCGCTGTTCGCGACGACGGGCACGGGATCGGACTTGAACGGATTTCCCCGGGGTGTCCTGTCCCGCAGCTCGGAGAGCAGGCAAGCATCGTTGTCCGCGCCCCTGGCGAAGAACCAGGCAAGCGCCGGATCGGATTCGGACGCCTTCTCGCCTCCCGAGATGCTTTTTATCGCGGCCAGCCTGGCGAGGCATTCACGGCTGTCCTCGATCGCAGCGGCCGCTCGCGACGAGCACAGCAGGGCCATGACCAGGGCGAGGATGACGGTCACCGGTTTCATGCGATCCCTCGATGCAATGCGAAATCCACGCGCATCAGTTGGAAATCTCGCACAGGTGCTTGATCCACGGCAATCGACCCCACCCCTCCGACCCGCTAAAATCCACGTCCAGCTTGCGACCCAACCCATTGAACGATCCCGACACCACCGCCCCGATGCTCGCGGTCGCGCGACTGCGCTTCGACCGCAATGACGAGCGCGTCTTCGGTCCGCTGGATTTCGCCGTGCACGCGGGCGAGGCGCTGCTGGTCACCGGAGGCAATGGGGCGGGCAAGACGACCCTGCTGCGCGTGCTGGCGGGCCTGCTGCGCGCGGGCGAAGGCGCACTGAGCTGGCATGGCCAGGACTGCGCGCACCTGCCCGCCGACGGCATTGCCTTCGTCGGCCATCACGCCGGGCACAAGGCCGACCTCGGCGCGCTGGACAACCTGCGTTTCGCCATCGGCCTGCATGGCTGCCGCCAGGACGCGGCGCCGGCCGCGGCAGTGGCGAGCGTCGGACTCGCCGGCTTCGAGGACATTCCCGCCGGACGGCTGTCCGCCGGCCAGCGCAAGCGCCTGTCGCTCGCGCGCCTGCTGCTCTCGCCAGCGCGGCTGTGGCTGCTCGACGAGCCCTACGCCAACCTCGACCGCGATGGCATGACCCTCGTCGACCGACTCCTCGCGCGGCACCTGGGCGAAGGCGGTGGCGCCCTCATCACCACCCACGGCGCCTACGCGCCGCCGCCGGTGCGCACGCGCGAGTTGCTGCTCGACGATGCGGTCGAAAGCGCGCCGGAGTCGCAGGCATGAGCGAAGCGACGGCGACCGGCGCCGCCCGCGCCATCCTCGCGCGCGACCTGCGCCTGGCATGGAAGCGCCGCGGCGATAACCTGCAACCGCTGCTGTTCGCCGTGCTCGTGGTGGCGCTGTTTCCGCTCGCGCTCGGCAGCGAACGCGAGCGGCTGGCGACGCTCGCGCCGGGCGCGATCTGGGTCGCTGCCCTGCTCGCCTCGCTGCAGGGCCTGGATTCGCTGTTCCGCAGCGACGTCGAGGACGGCAGTCTCGAACAGCAACTGCTCTCGCCCGCGCCGCTGTCGCTGCTGATCGGTTGCCGCATGTTCGCGCACTGGTTCACCGGATCGCTGCCGCTGATCCTGGTCGTGCCGCTGCTGGGGCAACTGCTGTTCCTGCCCGACCACCTGCTGGCGCCGCTGCTGCTCTCGCTGCTGGTCGGCACGCCGTTGCTGGTCCTGCTCGGTTCGACGGTGGCGGCGCTGACGGTCGGGATTCGTCGCTCTGGTATGCTGTTGCCCCTGCTCGCACTGCCCCTGTACGTGCCGGTCCTCGTCTTCGGCGCGGGCAGCGTGATGGCCGCCGCGCAAGGCCAGGACTGGTTCGGCGCGATCCTGCTGCTGACGGCCGGCCTCGTGCTGGCGATCGTGCTGGCCCCACTTGCCGCCGCCGCGGCAATCCGCATCGCACTGCCATGAAACACGCCGTCCGTAGCCATGCCGTTCCGGGTGCTCCACACGCATGAAGTCCAGCGTCCTCCTGTGGTTCAACCAGCTCGGTTCGCCGCCGAACTTCCACCGCTACGCGACGCGCTGGATGCCGTGGTGGTTCGGCGCCTCGCTGTTGCTGCTGGCGATCGGCCTCTACGGCGCGCTGTTCGTGGTGCCGGCCGATTACCAGCAGGGCGACAGCTACCGCATCCTGTTCATCCACGTGCCCTGCGCGTACATGAGCCTGTTCGTCTACACGGTGATGGCGATCCAGGCCGGTATCGCGCTGGTGTGGCGGATCAAGCTCTGCGAAATCCTGGCGATGGCCTGTGCGCCGATCGGCGCCGCGTTCACCGCGATCACGCTCGCGACCGGCTCGATCTGGGGTCGGCCGATGTGGGGCACGTGGTGGGACTGGGATCCGCGCCTGACCTCGGAACTGGTGCTGCTGTTCCTCTACATCGGCGTGATCGCGCTCGACGCCTCGATCGAGGACCGCCGTCGCGGCGCGCGCGCCGCCGGCTTCCTGGCGATGATCGGGCTGATCAACCTGCCGATCATCCATTACTCGGTGGAGTGGTGGAACTCGCTGCACCAGGGCCGCACGATCATGCTGCTCGGTCCGTCTAAGATGGATCGCTCGATGATCCTGCCGCTGCTGGCGACGATCGCGGCGATGCAGCTCTGGTTCGTCGGCTCCTTGTTGTCACGAGCAAGGACGCTGCTGGTGGAGCGCGAGGCGGGCAAGGCGTGGGCTGCTTCGATTGCGGAGGCGTACGGGTGACCTACCTTCCGTACATCGTCGGCGCGTATTCGGTGTTCGCCGTGGTGCTCGCATGGGATGGCCTCTCGCCGTGGCTGAAGCATCGCCGCCTGCTGCGCGCGATCCGGCAGAAATCTGTCCGCGCCTCCGCGAAGGGCAAGGGCGCGCCATGAATCCCGTCCGCAAGCGTCGTCTCGGTTTCCTGCTGCTGATGCTGGTCGCGATCACCGTCGCCGGCTCCCTGGTGGCGATGGCCTTGCAGCACAACGTGCGCTATCTGCTCACGCCCAGCGACGTGGTCGCCGGACAGGCCGCCGACAAGCAGGTCTTCCGCCTCGGCGGCGTGGTCTGCGAAGGCAGCGTCGCGCATGCCAGGGGCACGCTCGACGTGCGCTTCGTGGTCACCGACCGCGTGCACGAGATCCCGGTGCGCTACACCGGCATCCTTCCCGACCTGTTCCGCGAGGGCCAGAGCGTGATCGCCACCGGCAAGCTCGGCGGCAACGGTTTCCATGCCGACGAAGTGCTGGCCAAGCACGACGAGACCTACATGCCCAAGGAAGTCGAGGAAGCGATCGCCAAGGGCAAGACGCTGCCGCACAAGCCGTGCGCGCCGCCTTCGCCGTGAGGCGCTGACCGACATGCTCCCCGAAGTCGGCCAGCTCGCGCTGATCCTCGCCCTGCTGCTTGCGACGCTGCAGGCGCTGCTGCCGCTGCTCGGCGCGCAGCGCGGGATCGCGTCGTGGATGCGCGTGGCGCGACCGGCGGCGTATGCGCAGGCGCTGTTCGTGCTCGGCGCGTTCGCGATCCTGGCCCACGCCTTCGTCACCCACGATTTCTCGGTCGCCTACGTCGCGCGCAACTCCAACACCCTGCTGCCGCTGGGCTACCGCATCGCCGCCGTGTGGGGCGCGCACGAAGGCTCGCTGCTGCTGTGGATCCTGATCCTCGCGCTGTGGACCGCCGCGGTCGCGCGTTTCTCGAAGGCGCTGCCGCTGCCGGTGATCGCACGCGTGCTCGGCGTGATGGGGCTGGTGAGCAGCGGCTTCCTGCTGTTCACCCTGCTTACCTCCGACCCGTTCGCGCGCCTGCTGCCGATGCCGCCCGACGGCGCCGACCTCAATCCGCTGCTGCAGGATCCGGGGCTGGCGATGCATCCGCCGATCCTCTACAGCGGCTACGTCGGCACCACCGTCGCCTTCGCGTTCGCGATCGCCGCTTTGCTCGACGGCAAGGTCGATGCGCGCTGGGTGCGCTGGTCGCGCCCGTGGACGAACGTCGCCTGGGCGCTGCTGACGTTCGGCATCGCGCTCGGCTCGTGGTGGGCTTACTACGTGCTCGGCTGGGGCGGCTGGTGGTTCTGGGATCCGGTCGAGAACGCCTCGTTCATGCCCTGGCTCGCAGGCACCGCGCTGATCCATTCGCAGGCGGTGACCGAAAAGCGCGGCAGCTTCCGCGGCTGGACCTTGCTGCTGGCGATCGCCGCCTTCTCGCTCTCGCTGCTCGGCACCTTCCTCGTGCGTTCGGGCGTGATCACCTCGGTGCACTCGTTCGCCGCCGATCCCGCGCGCGGCGTGTTCATCCTCGCCTTCCTCGGCGTGGTGATCGGCGGCTCGCTGCTGCTGTACGCCTGGCGTGCGCCACGCGACGACGATGGCGCGCCGTTCTCTTTGGCCTCGCGCGAGACCCTGATCCTCGTCAACAACCTGCTGCTCGCCACCGCCTGCGCGATGGTGCTGATCGGCACGCTGTTCCCGCTGTTCGCCGACGCGCTCAAGCTCGGCCACTACTCGGTCGGGCCGCCCTACTTCGGCACCCTGTTCGCGTTGCTGATGGCGCCTCTGCTGCTGCTGATTCCATTCGGACCGCTCACCCGCTGGCAGCGCGAGCAGTCCTCGACGCCGATGAAACTGCTCGCGCCATGGTTTGCGCTCGCATTGGCCGGCGCCGCGCTCGCACTGGTGACGCTGCCGAACGCGTGGTGGAAACCCGTCGCCGGCATTGCGATCGGCCTGTGGTTGCTGGGCGGCACGCTGCGCTTCGTGCGTCGCCGCTTCGCGATGGCCGGGCAGCGTTTCACCGCCGAGATGGCCGGCATGAGCCTGGCGCACATCGGCGTCGCGGTGTTCTTCTTCGGCGTGCTGCTGACCGAAAGCCTGGGCGTGCAGAAGGATGTTGCCGTCGCGCCGGGACACTCCGTCGAAGCGGCCGGCTACAGCTTCCGCTTCGATGGCGTGAAACGCGAGCGGGGACCGAACTACGTCGCCGACCGCGGCACTGTCAGCGTGTCGCGGGCAGGTATGCCGGTCGCGTACCTGCATCCCGAAAAGCGCCAGTATCTCGGCAACGGCCAGGTGCTGACCGAAACCGCGATCGACCCCGGACTGAGCCGCGACCTCTACGTCGCGCTCGGCGAACCGCTCGATGCGGACGGATCCTGGGCGCTGCGCGTATACGTGAAGCCGTGGGTGCGCTGCATCTGGCTCGGCGCGCTGTTGATGGCGGCTGGCGGCCTCGTCACCGCATTCGATCGCCGCTTCCGCCGCATCGTCGAGGCGGTCCGGTGATCCTGCGCCGACTGCTGCCGCTGATCGTCTTCCTCGCGCTCGCATCGTTGCTCGGCGCGGGCATCTGGCTCAGCCGCAATCCCGATCGCGAAGCCTTGCCCTCGACCCTGATCGGCAAGAGGGCTCCGGGTTTCGAGCTGCCTTTGCTCGCTACCGATGCCAGCGAAAGTCCTTCCGCAGCGACGGCGTCGAGCGCCGCGCCGCGCATCGTCCGTTCTGCAGAATTCGCCGGCGCGCCCTACGTGCTGAACGTCTGGGGTAGCTGGTGCGTGAACTGCCGCGAGGAACATCCGGTCGTTGCCGAGCTCGCGAAACGCGGCATTGTCAAGGTGATCGGCTACGACTACCACGACGATCCCGAGGACGCGCAGCGCTGGCTGGCGCAGTTCGGCGATCCCTACGCGCTCGTCGTGTCCGACGTCGAGGGCCGCACTGCGCTCGACTGGGGCATCTACGGCGCGCCTGAAACCTACCTCGTGGACGCGCAGGGCATCGTGCGCTGGAAGCACGTGGGCCCGCTGACGGACGAGATCGTCGCGCACGAGCTGTTGCCCTTGCTGGCGAAGACGGGAGCGAAGCCGTGAAACACCTGCTGCTCGCGCTGGCCTTCGCGATGTCGCTCATGGTCGGCGCGCCCTGCATGGCCCAGGCGACGACGCCCGACGCGCCGATCGCGTTCCACGACAGCGCCGAAGAAGCGCGTTTCCACGCCCTCGCCACGTCGCTGCGCTGCGTGATGTGCCAGAACGAATCGCTCGCCGATTCGCAGGCGATGATCGCGCACGACCTGCGCAGGCAGATCCTCGCGATGATGCGCCAAGGAAAAACCGACGCGCAGATCCGCGACTTCCTGGTCGCCCGCTACGGCGAGTTCGTGCTTTATCAGCCGCGCGTGGAACCGGCAACCTGGCCGCTATGGTTCGGGCCGCTGGCATTGCTCGTCGTCGGCGGCGCGACCGTGGCCTTCGTCGTGCGCAGGCGTTCGGCGCGCCTGCGCCGGCAGGCCGGGAACCTCGGCATCGCGCCCGCGCCGGAAGCCGACGCTTCCGCCGAATCGAGCGAGGACTGGTGATGCAGGCTGGATTCGTCCTTGCCGTCTTCGCCATGCTCGCCGTCGCCGCGACCTTCCTGTTGCCGACGCTGTGGCAAGGCACGCGACGCAGCGCGTATGCCGTCGCCCTCCTGCTGCCGGTCGCGGCCATCCTGCTGTACGCGCGGATCGGCACGCCATCGGCGCTCGACCTGAAACATCGCTACGCGCCGCCGACGCTCGACCAGGAAGTCGACGCGCTCGCGCTGCGCATGCGCGCGCACCCCGACAACGTCGAGGGCTGGGCGCTGCTCGGCAGCAGCCGCAAACAGCAGCAGCGCTATGCCGATGCAGGCGAGGCCTACGCGCAGGCATTGCGGCTCGCGCCGAACGAACCGGGCCTGATGGTCGAGCTCGCCGAGACGATGTCACTCGCCGACCCGGCGCACCGGATCGACGATTCCGCGCTGAAGCTGCTGCGGCAGGCCCAGGGGCTCGATCCGCGCAACCAGCGCGCGTTGTGGTTCCTCGGCATCGCCGCCTGGCAGCGCGGCGACTACGCCGGTGCGGCGACCACCTGGCAATCGCTTCTGGAATTCGTCCCGAAGGACACCCGCATCGCGCTGCGCCAGCAGATAGACCAGGCGCGCGCAAAGGCCGGCATGCCGGCGTTGCCCGAAGAAGCGGCCGATTCCTCCGCGGGACCGGCGCTGCTGACGGTGCGCGTGGACATCGCGCCTGCGCTGCGCGCGAAGCTCGCGCCGGACGACACGCTGTTCGTGTTCGCGCGCGCGGTCGATGGCCCGCCGATGCCGGTCGCGGTCAAGCGCGTGCCCGCGAAGGACTTCCCGCAGACGATCACCCTCGCCGACGACGACGGCCCGATGCCGACGATGCGGCTGTCGCAGCAGAAGACCGTCTCGGTACAAGCACGCATTTCGCATTCCGGCGACGCGCTGCCGCGGTCGGGCGACTTCGAGGCCGCGCCCGCGGCCGCCACCGTCGGCGCGAAGGATGCCCTCGCGCTCACCATCGACCACTTGTATCCGTGATCGCATCCGTCCTTGATCGCATCAGTCCCTGCTCGAATCCGCCCTGCTCGAATCCGCCCTGATCGAACCTGCCCATGACCGAATTCATTCCTCCCGGCACGCGCTGGTTCGAGCTGCCCTCGCCCTTCGCGATGAAGCGCGGTGGCGCGCTGCATGGCGCACGCCTCGCGTACGAGACCTGGGGCACGCTCGGCGCCGCGCGCGACAACGCGATCCTGATCCTCACCGGCCTTTCGCCGAGCGCGCACGCGGCATCCAGCGAGGCCAGCGCGGATGCCGGCTGGTGGGAAGCGATGCTCGGCCCCGGCAAGCCGATCGACACCAACCGCTGGTTCGTGATCTGCGCCAACTCGCTCGGCGGCTGCAAGGGCTCGACGGGCCCGGCCTCGAAGGATCCTGCAACCGGCGAAACCTATCGCCTCAACTTCCCCGAGCTGTCGATCGAGGACATTGCGAATTCCGCGCACGAACTGGTTCTCGGACTCGGCATCGAGAGCCTCGCCTGCGTGTTCGGTTGCTCGATGGGCGGCCTGAGCGCGCTCGCGTACGCGACCCTGCACCCGGGCGGCGCGCGCGCGATGGCGAACATCTCCGGCGCGGTGCAGTCGCTGCCGTTCTCGATCGCGATCCGCTCGCTGCAGCGCGAAGCGATCCGGCTCGATCCGAAATGGAACGAGGGCCGCTACAGCGACGACTCCTATCCCGAGAACGGCATGCGCATGGCGCGCAAGCTCGGCGTGATCACCTACCGTTCCTCGCTGGAATGGAGCGGGCGCTTCGGCCGCGTGCGCCTCGACGGCGAACACCGCGAGGGCGACGACCCGTTCGGCCTGGAGTTCCAGGTCGAGAGCTACCTCGAAGGCCACGCACGCCGCTTCGTGCGCCAGTTCGATCCGAATTGCTATCTCTACCTGAGCCGCTCGATGGACTGGTTCGACCTCGCCGAATACGGCGATGGCGACGCCAACGCCGCGCTCCGCAACATTGCGCTCGAGAAAGCCCTGGTGATCGGCGTGGAGACCGACATCCTGTTCCCGCTCCAGCAGCAGGAGCAGATCGCCGACGGCCTGCGCGCCGGTGGCGCTGCCACGACCTTCGCACCATTGCCATCGCCGCAGGGACACGATGCCTTCCTCGTCGACATCGCGCGCTTCGGGCCGGTCGTTGGCGACTTCCTGGCGGGGCTATGATCCGTGTTCATGGCTCCGGATTTCCGATCATGGTGAGGAGGATTGATCGGGATCGAAGATCGAGGCAATCCGTCTCGAACCACGGCACGCTCTGACAGGGAGTAGAATCGCGCCATGGACGCCAAGCCCTGTTGCGCCGAATATGTTCCGGTCGATTTCATCGGCCGCGACAAGCTGGTCGCCAGCATCGACGCCGCGGTTGCGCTTGCCGACGAGCACGCTGTCACCGCCGCGCTGCGGCACGCGCTATGCGCGCTGATCCGCGACCCCGCCGTGCATCTCCCCGACTGCGTGCACGAGCCGATTTCCGACCACTACGCGCGCCGCGAGCTCTATCGCAGCGAGCGCCACGGCTACAGCGTCGTCGCGATGACCTGGGGTCCGGGCCAGGGAACGCCGGTGCACGACCACAGCGGCCTGTGGTGCGTGGAAGGCGTATGGCATGGCGAGCTGGAGATCACCCAGTACGAATTGCTCGAGCGCGACGGCGACCGTTTCCGCTTCCGCGCCGCAGGCGGCATGCTGGCCGGACCCGGCAGCGCAGGCAGCCTGATCCCGCCGCACGAATACCACAGCATCGGCAACCCGAATCCCGGCGCGGTGGCGATCTCGCTGCACATCTACAAGGCGCCGATGGACTACTGCTCGAAGTTCGTCCCGCAAGGCGGCGAGTGGTACGTGCGCTGCGGCAGCGCGATGCTGACCGACGCGGCGGCCTGAGGCACGGGCAAGGTTCGACTCCTGTTTCCGGCATCGAACGTTGGGGCTTATGTATAGACCTGATGGAAGACGTCGCCCGCGCCACGGCCTCGCGCGTTGTCACCGTTCGCACCTATCCCGCATAATGGCGACGTGACAGTGCCGGTGTGGCGGAACGGTAGACGCGATTGACTCAAAATCAATTATCCGAAAGGGTGTGTGGGTTCGATTCCCTCCACCGGCACCACGAAGCGGTTCCAGGCAGTCCCAGACCATCCCGGAAACCCACGAAACCCGCCTGAATGGCGGGTTTTTCGCATTGGGCGTCCCGACCCATCCTGTTCGAGGAGCGCCGTGTTCCCGGCGTCACCGTTGCTTTCGACCCTCGGCGGCACGCGCGTGCGGACCCGGCGTGTGGTCGTCGTCGTTGATCGTGCCCAGGGCACCGTAGTTCCACGAGTTCGAATCGACCACGGCGTAGTCCGCGTACTCGGCGAGGACGACGCAGAAAGACCTGTTGCCCTGCGGCGTCGTGTTGCCGATGATGGGAATGTCGATCGTCGTGCTGAGGTGCCCGACCGGGATCGTCGCCGTGCCGCTGGTCGCCACGTAGTCCAAGCCGGCGTATGCGATGGAGCTGCCCGATCGGCAGTAGTTGTAGTTGGTGTTGGGGATAATCTGCTCGCCGTCGACGGTGAAGTAGGCGACATGCACGTCGCCGGCCTGGGCCCCGTTCAGGGTCAGCGGGAAGGACATCAGCGACGTGCCGCTATTGCCCTCGGGGGCGGACGCGGGGCCGAGCGTCAACGTGGGTCCGTCGTTGTTCCCGATGGTTATCGTGGACTTCTTGACGTCGATCGCCGCATTCACGGGGTTGCTGAGCGTGACGAAGAAGGTCTTGTTCGGCTCGGCGATCTTGTCGGTCGTCGTCGAGAGGACAATCGGCGGCGTGCTCAGCGCTCCGGCCGGGATCGTCCCCGTGCCGCTGATCGCCGTGTAGTCGGTGCCGGCTATCGCCGTGCCGTTGGACGTGGCGTAGTGGAAGGTGGTGTCGCAGCAGGTCGACACGGCCGACTGGGTCACGGTGAAAACACCGTTGCTGCCCTCGCCGATGACGAGGCTCGGAACGATCGAGATGTTCAGGCCGTCGTCGTTGACGATGGTGCCCTTGCCCTGCGCCTTGTAGAGAACCCCGCTCGAAGGATTGCTGAGGTTGAGATAGAAGACCTCGTCCGGCTCCGGATGGATGTCGCCCTTGATCTGGACGTTGACGATGCCGCTGGTATGCCCGGCGGGAATCGTCAGCGTGCCGGTCTTGGTGATGTAGTCGGATGCGTTGAGGGCGGTGCCGTTGGCGGTCGCGTAGTGGACGCTGACGGGAACCGCCGAGGGCTGGTTCAGGCTCACCGTGAAGGCCAGGTTCTTGGTGCCGCTGTTGCCTTCGGTCGTGGAGACGTCGTTGACGGCGATCGCCAGGCCATCGTCGTTGAGGATCGTGCCGACCCCGCGGGTCTTGATGGGATTGGCGTAGTTGATGGCCGAAAGGTCGACGAAGAAGGTTTCGTCGAACTCGGGAGTTATGTCGGACTGGATGGCAACGGAGATCTGGGCGCTGGTCTGTCCCGCCGGGATGATGATGTGTCCCTGCGGCTCCGTGCCCGAGCGCGCGTAGTCGGCATCGGGGGTCTGGCAATTCGAATTGCCCGTCTTGGCCGGGTAGGCGCCGGTGATGTCCTGCGTGAACGTGTAGTTGAAGTCGACGTCGTTCGTCGTGGCGGCCGAGAGAACCACCGGGAAGTGCATCCAGGTGGTGAATTCGCAGTTGCCGACACTCCCCTCCGCCATCGCGACGTCGCCGATGGACAAGGTCGGCCCGTCGTCATCGACGATCGTGCCGATCGCTTCGCCGTGGCCGTGGGCAATCGTCATGTTGTGACTGCCGCTGAGCTTGACGGTGAACGTCCTGGTGGGTCCCGGCGTGGTATTGCCGATGATCGGGGCGATGATCGTCGTGCTGAGCTGTCCGGCCGGGATCGTCAGTGTCCCGGAGGTCGCCACATAGTCGGTGCCGGCGAACGCGGTGCCGTCGACCGTGGTGTAGTTCGCGGTCGCGTTGACCTTCTGCTCGCCCGGGATGTCGACGGTGAAGACCATGTTGGTCGTCCCGCTGTTGCCTTCCTTCATCGTCACGTCGTGGATCGTCCCGGGCTGGACAGCCGCGGCGAGTCCCGGCATGCACGCGAAGAGCGCGGCAATGATCGAAACGAAAGTGAACCGACGAAATGTGTTCATGTCTGTGCGCCCCCATGGGCGCCATGAGCCCGCCGATTGCGGCGGGTCATGAGTTCAGTTGCTTCGGCGCCTGTCGAGGTCGCGTTCGATCATCAGTGGCCCGGGATCGGACTCGGCGTGCCATCGTCGTCGACGATCGTGCCGATGGCCCCGTAATTCCACGAGTTCGAATCGACGACGGCGAAGTCCGCGAACTGGGCGAGGACGACGCAGAAAGCCCTGCTCCCCTGCGGCGTCGTGTTTCCGATGATGGGAATGTCGATCGTCCCGCTGACCCGCCCGACCGGGATCGTCGCCGTGCCACTGGTCGCGACATAGTCGACGCCGGCGTGCGCGGCCTGATTGGCCGGCACGCACGCGTGGGAGGTGGGAGTGGCCTGGTCGCCGTCGATGGTGAAGTAGGCGACATGCACGTCGCCGGTCTGCGCCCCGTTCAGGGTCAGCGGGAAGGACATCAGGCTCGTGCCGCTGTTGCCCTCGGGAGCGGACGTGGGGCCGAGCGTCAGCGTGGGCCCGTCGTTGTTCTCGACGATTCCCGTGGACTGCTTGACGTGGAGCACGGCATTGGTGGGATTGCTGAGCGTGACGAAGAAGGTTTCGTTCGCCTCCGCCACGTTGTCGCTGATGCCCCGGACGAGGATCTGCGACGAGGTGGTCTGCCCGGCTGGAATCGTCCCCGTGCCACTGACCGCCGTGTAGTCGCTGCCGGCCGTCGCCGTGCCGTTGGAGGTGGCGTAGTGGAAGGTCGTGTCGCAGCAGGTCGAGACGGCCGACTGGGTGACGGTGAATACGCCAGCGGCGCCGCCCTCGCCGATCCCGAGGGTGGGGATGATCGAGATGTTCAGGCCGTCGTCGTTGACGATGGTGCCCTTGCCCTGCGCCTTGTAGAGAACCCCGCTCGACGGGTTGCTGAGGTTGAGGAAGAAGATTTCGTCGGCCTCCGGCGTGACGTCACCCTTGATCTGGACGTTGACGATGCCGCTGGTCTGCCCGGCGGGAATCGTCAGCGTGCCGGTCTTGGCGACGTAGTCGGGTCCGTGGGAGGCGGATCCGTTGACAATGTTGCCGTTGGCGGTCGCGTAGTGGACGCTGACGGGACTGGCCGAGGGCTGGTTCAGGCTCACCGTGAAGGCCAGGTTCTTGGTGCCGCTGTTGCCTTCGGTCGTCGCGACGTCATTGACGGCGATCGCGAGGCCGTCGTCGTTGAGGATCGTGCCGACCCCGCGGGTCTTGATGGGGTTGGCGTAATTGATGGCCGAAAGGTCGACGAAGAAGGTCTCGTTGAACTCCGGGGTCGTGTCGGCCTGGACGTAAACCGTGATCTGCGCGCTCGTCTGTCCCGCCGGAATGACGATGTGCCCCTGTGGTTCCGTGCCCGTGCGCGCATAGTCGGCATCAGGGGTCTGGCAATTCGAATTGCCCGGCTTTGCCGGGTAGGTGCCGGCAGTGTCCTGGGTGAACGTGTAGTTGGCGTCGACGTCGTTCGTGGTGGCCGCGGAGAGGCTCACCGTGAAGATCATCTTGGTGGTGAACGAGCAGTTGCCGGTATTCCCCTCCGCCATCGAGACATCGGCGATGGACAACGTCGGGCCGTCGTCGTTCACGATGGTTCCGATCGCGGCGCCATCGGCGATGGCCAGGTTGTGGTTGCCGCTGAGCTTGACGGTGAACGTCTTGGTGGCTTCTGGCGTGGTGTCGCCAATGATCGGGACGTTGATCGTCGCGCTGAGCTGTCCGGCAGGGATGATCAGCGACCCGGAAGTCGCCAGGAAATCGGTGCCGGCGACCGCGGTGCCGTTGACCGTGGTGTAGTTCACGGTCCCGTCGACCGTTTGCGCGCCGGGAATGGTGACGGTGAAGACCATGTTGGTCGTCCCGCTGTTGCCCTCTTTCATCGAGGTGTCGTGGATCGTCGCGGACTGGATCGTCCCGGCGAATGCGGGCGCGCACGCGAAGAATGCGGCGACAAGCGAAACAAAGGCGATGCGATGCAGTGCGTTCATGTCCAGCGCCCCCCGACGCAATGGACCCGCCGTTGCGGCGGGTGGTCAATTGCCGCCACACTACGCCGGTGCAGTCGCTTGATCAAACGCCTTGCGATGAAAGGTTTGCCATTGATATTGTTTCATTCGGGATGGCTATGCCGGGCAGGACAAGAAAAAGGTCGATTCACTTTTCTCGAGCCCGATGAATCTGTCTCCCCTGCCCCGCGACTGGTTCCCTCCAGCCTTCCGGGGAAACGCGGGCTAGCCCACCGCATTGCAATCAGGGTAGACGCGAATCCCTCGTGGCGACCGACGAATCGCCTCGTCCTCGCGCTCACAGGCGATGCCACAGGCGCTGGATGAAATTCTGCCGCGGAGGCGGCCTGCGGCGGGCGTGATGGGTGCGGGTCTGGTGGTTCGATGAGCTGGCGCTCTGGTCCGACGAAGCGCTCGACGCACGACTGCCCTGTGTCGAAGCATCGTCCATGGTCGAGGACGTCGAGGCGCTGCTCGCCGGCGAGCTTGCCGGTGAAGCCACGCCGGCCGGGAGCGCGGACGACGCAGGAGCCGTCGCGGATGACGATGCATTCGCAGTGGACGCGGCGGCAGACGCGACACCGGGCGACGTTGCCGGAGTTGCCGCGACCGCATGCGCCTGCATGCGCTCGCGTGCGTACAGGCCTCCACCGACCAGCACGACGACCGCAGCGCCGATAGCGGACACGCGCTTCCAGCGCCCGCCTCCGGTCGTGCGGTCGACCGCGCGCAGCACGCGATTGGACAACTGGTCGCCGCTGCGGCGATCGATCCGGTCGAGCGCCTGCGCCATCTCCTGCGCGTTCTGGAAACGCGCATCGCGCGACTTCGCCATCGCGCGGTCGATGAAGCCCTGCCAGTGGCGTTTCCCCGCCGGCAGGCGCGGGATCGGATCCTGCACGTGCATGAGCGCGAGCGAAAGCGCGTCGGGTGCGTCGTAGGGCAGCGCACCGGTGACCAGCTCCCAGGCCAGCACGCCGACGCTGTACAGGTCGGCGCGACCGTCGACCACCTCGCCGCGCGCCTGCTCGGGCGCCATGTAGCCCGAACTGCCGACGGCCAATCCACCGGTGGTGATGCGCGCGTCGTCGGACTTGCGCAGCGCGATGCCGAAGTCCGCGAGTTGCGGCCTGTCGTCGGCGTCGAAGAGGACATTCCCGCTCTTGACGTCGCGATGCACGATGCCGCGCGCGTGCGCGTAGCCGAGCGCCGACAGCAGCGCGCGCAGCACCTCGATGGTGCGCGCATCGTCCTCGCGCAGGTCGCGCTGCGCCAGGTCGCCGCTGGCGAGGTAGGGCATCACGTAGAAAAGCCGCCCGTCGTTGGTGCGACCGACTTCATGGATGGCGACGATGTTCGGATGGCTGAGCCTGGCGATCGTGCGCGCCTCGTTCTCGAAGCGCTGCCGCGCGATCTCGTCGGCGAGCGCGTCGCCTTCCATCACCTTGATGCTGACGGGACGGTCGAGCGATTCCTGGGTGGCGAGATAGACGGTCGCCATCCCGCCACGGCCGAGGCGCTTGCGGAAGCGATAGCCCGCGATGTTGGGGAACGGGACTTCCGGGCCGTGATCCGGCGCGGAAGTCGTAGCGTGATCCGATGGCTCTGCAGGATCAGGCATGGCGTTGTGGTCGTTCCCCATGAACGTGGCGCGCGATGCGCCGGGATGAGCATACGCTCCGCCGTTCCCGGGGTGCGCAACGCGATCATCGCGTATCGCAGCACGCGCCGTCCCGATGCGCATGCGCTTTCGTGCCGGATTTTCGGGAAGCGTTCAGCTACTTCACCAGCCGTTTACCCTGGAATAGCGGGACCTTAACCGTCTTGCCCGCATGATCGACCCATCCTGGCTTGCACGGGATTTGGCGAAAGGGACGCGCCAAGCATTGGAAGCACTCCACGCCGGAAGTTGTCCCCCGATTCCGGTATCACCATCAGGAGACGTACATGGGACAGCAGCAGCACCATCCCCAGGGAAGCGACAAGGCGCACGACACTGTGCGCACCCCCACCGGCGACGCCCGCATGGATGCGGACCAGCGAATCCGGGACCAGAAGGAGCTGAAGGAGCGTCAAACCGGGCATCAGAAGTCGGGTCGCCTGCCTGGCAAGCAGCAGGGAGTACCCGTCGACCAGCACGACGCTGGCTGATGCAACCGGGTCCATGTCGGACCCACGGCACGCCCGCGATCCCTGTCGCGGGCGTGCTTTTTTTCGCAGATCTCTCAAGCGCCGCCTGACGCGGCGCCCACCATCGGAAGCCGGCTCTCAGGCGTTCCCGTCGTTTGACGAAGGAGCTATCCAGCGACGGAGCTGTCCAGCGACCAACAAGTCGCGTGTCCGTCGTGTCGTCAATTCAGGGCAGCAACCGTCACGTCGAGCGCATCGCCACCCGCAGCCATTGCGGCGATGCCATGTCAGCGCCCGTCCTCACCAGCTGAATCCGCCTCCGGCCGCCACGCTGCTTTCGCCGTTCGCGAACGATCCACCCACCACGATGTTCGCGTAGTTGTTGTTGAACCCGTGCGAGAAACCCATCGCGAACGCGCCCTGCCCGCCCAGCGAGCCTCCGCCGAATGCGAAGCGGTTCTCGCCCGAAGTGCCACCCGCGCTCATCGCCAGCGTCGACATCGCCGATCCCATCGCGCCGACCCGGCTGATGCGACGATCCTGCGTGCCGAAACGCTGATCCGTCTGGGTTTCGAAAGCGGTCAGGTCGTCGTCCAGGGTTGATACCGCCTGCGTCGTGAACGCATTCGCGCTCTGCAGTGTCGCGGCGTTGGCCGTATCGCTGTGCGCGCCCGCGGCTGCCAGCGTCATTGCATCGCCAGTGTCTGCATGCGCATTTGCCGCGAGCAATGCACGCGCATCGCCAGTCGTCGTCGCATTCGCTCCGCCAGACCCGGACAATGCCGCGGATTGCGCGTTGCCCTGAGCCATCGCATCCATAGCGATCGTGGCCGTGCTCGTGGCCGCGTTCGCCGTGGACTGCACGCCCGCGACCAGGGTCGAAGCCAGGCTCGTGGCCTGCGTCAGGTTCACCGCATCGGTGCCGTTCACCGCCGCGGCCACGTTGGTGATCCGGCGCTTGTTGGTCGAGCTGCCGACCGAGACGGTATTGGCCACGTCGGCGACCGAACCTGCGCCCACGGCCGTCGCATTGGCCGTGGTCACGCTCGCGCCTTCGCCGAGCGCAGTGGCGTTCGTGAATCCGGCCGACGCGCCAGCGCCCAGGGCGACCGCTTCCTGTCCGGCCGCGGTGGCGAATTCGCCCGCGTCGGCCACGCTGTTGTTGTTCGCATCGAACCAGCCGCCGACCGCGACACTGCCCTGCCCCGCTGCGTTGGCCTTGCCACCGGCGGCGAAGCTGCCCTTGCCACTGGCCGTGTTGCCCACGCCGAAGGCGTTTGAATTCGGACCGCTGGCAACGTCCCCGTATCCGAACGCGCTCGACTTCAGGCCCGATGCCGTGACATGGGAGCCACCTGCCACGCTGTTGATGCCGTACGCGAAATCGGACTGCCCGAACGCCTCGGCATAGTTCGCGTTCACGATGTTCTTCAACCCAAAGGCGTTGGCGTTCTTGCCGTTGGTGTAGTTGTAGTAGCCGAACGTGTTGTTGTTGACGCCGAGGGCCTTGTTCTTGATGCCCACGGCGCTGGCATGGGTCGCGGCGGCCGACGTGTAGTTCCCGAATCCCATCGCGACGCTGTAGGCGCCGAGCGCCGTGTTGGTGAAGCCGAACGCGTTGGAGTGGTCGCCGGTGGCGGTGTTCGCGTATCCCATGGCGCTGCTGCCCACGCCGTTGGCATGGTTCCCGGTTCCGAAGGCGTTGGCGCCCACGGCGCCCTGGGCCGTGCTGTTGCCGTAGCCGACCGCCGAGCTGTTCTTGCCCATGGCCGTGTTCTTGCTGCCGATCGCCGAGGCGTAGGCCGGCTTGTAGCTCGAACTGCCGACGGTGTTCTCGTAACCCATCGCCGTGTCGCCGACACCGTAGGCGGTGTTCCGGTAGCCGAACGCGCTGCTCTTGGCGCCGAGCGTCTGGTTCTTGTAGCCCATCGCGCTGCTGCCCTTGCCATAGGCCTTGTTGCCGTACCCGAACGCGCTGGCGCCGGTGTTGTTGGCGATGTTGCCGGTCCCAATGGCGTTGGCTTCGGTGTAGAACCCGGTGACGCCCTTGCCGGCGATGTTGTTGTAGCCGATCGCGCTGCTCTTGCTCGCGTAGAAGCTCACCGTGTTCTTGGCGCCGATCGCGCTGCTGTTTGCGCCGCTCACCGAGTTCCTGTAGCCGATGGCGGCCGAATCGGTTCCCAGCGCGCTGTCGTGGTAACCGAACGCGTTGCTGTAGGCGCCGCTGGCGGTGTCGTCCCATCCGCAGGCCGTCGCATCGTAGCCGCCGGCCGTGGTTCCGGTCGACGTGCCGCAATCGGTGGTCCCGCCGGTCGCGGCCGCGTTGCCGCAGCCGAGGGCGAAGACGATGCACAGCGCGAGTTGCGCGAGACGGCGTGAGCGATGGATGGCGGTCATGTGGGTCTCCTTGTTTCTGGCGCATCGCGAGCGGTGATGGCGATCACCGGATCCGTGCGCTGTTCCTGCATCTCGAACCATGGTCGTGGGATTTCGCATCGGTCTGTCCGGCCTCACCAGCGGAATCCGGCGCCGACTCCGACGCTGCTTTCCCCGGTGGCGAACGAACCGCCGATCGTGACCGTCGCGCGACCGCCGTTGAAGGCGCGTGCAAAACCGACAGCGAACGCCGACTCCCCGCTCTGCGCTCCTCCCGCGAAGGAGATGCGGTTGGCGTCGGGAAGACTGCCCGCGCTCGCCGCCATGATCGACATCGCGGTGTTCATCGCGCCGATCCGGCTGATGCGCCGGTCCTGCTGGTCGAACTCGTGGTTGACGTCGTCCGCGAAGGCGTCGAGCGAATCGGTGAACGACGTCACCGCGCTGGTCGTGAAGGCATTCGCGCTCGCCAGGGTCGCCGCGCTGCCGGCGTCGGAATGCGCGTTGGCGGCTGCCAGCGTCCCCGCGTCGCCGGCCGCCGCATGGGCGTTCGCCGTCGCGAGCGCCTGCACGTCGGCCGCGCTCATCGCGTCGGGGCCGCCCGATGCGGCCAAGGCGGAGAGCTGGGCATTGCTCGCGTCCAGGTTACCGGTCGCGCCCGCGAGGGCGGCGTTGGCCGCGCCCAGCGCCGCGTTCGCCGTCGCCTGCGCGTGCACCGCGAGGGTCGAGGCCAGACTCGTCGCCTGGGTCAGGTTCACCGCGTCGGTGCCGTTCACGGCCGCCGCGACATTCGTGATCCGTCGCTCGTTGCCCGCGCTGCCCACCGAGACCGTGTTGGCCGCATCGGCGATCGATCCGGCGCCGATAGCCGTCGCGTTGGCGACGGTCGCGCTCGCGCCAGCGCCCAGGGCAGTGTCGTTGCTGAATCCGGCCGAGGCGCCGGCTCCCAGCGCCACGGCATCCGGTCCGGCGGCGCTCGCGAACTCGCCCGCATCCACGGTGCTGTTGTTGTTCGCGTCGAACCAGCCACCGATGGCGACGCTGCCCTTGCCGCTCGCGGTCGCATCGGCGCCGAACGCGAAGCTGCCCTTGGCGCTGGCGCTGTTGGCCAGGCCGAAGGCGCTCGCGCTCGCGGCGCTGGCGTTGTTGCCGTAGCCGAACGCGCTCGCCTTCGCATCGGAGGCCGTGTTGTGCGAGCCGGCGGCGACGCCGCGCAATCCGGAGACCGTGTTCGACTGCCCGAACGCCTCCGCGTAGTTGCTCGTCACGGTGTTCTTCAGGCCGAAGGCGACGCTGTTCTCGCCGCTGGCGGTGTTCTGGTAGCCGAATGCCGTGGCGAGACTCCTGCTCGCGCTGTTCTTGATGCCGATCGCGCTGGCATACGTGACGTTGTACGATTTGTAGTTCTTGGTGTAGGTCGCGGACACGCTGTTGGTGTTGCCGAAGCCGGCGGACTTCTGGCCGTAGACCTTGTTCCGGTAGCCGAAGCCGCTGCTGTCGTATACCGAGGACGGGACCACGTTGCGCGCCCCGAACTCCGAACTCTTCCGTTGCAAGGTGCCGAACTCGGAGGTTCCGTTCGCGGTGCACCCCGAGCCGAACGCGCCGCTCGTGCAGGGACCCATCATCACGCCCCCGTCCTCCAGGTTGTTTGCATAGATGTTGAAACCCAGGACGCTGGCCTTGGAACTCGCGTACTGGTAGTAGTCGGGATCGAGGGAAATCCCGGAGCCGAACACGCTGTTGGCCTGGCCGTACCTCACCTTATTCCGCGAGCCGAACGCGCTATTGCCCGTGCTGTTGATGACGGTGTTGTAGCTGCCGAACGCGTTCGAGCCGGTACCCCCGATCTGGTTGTGCAAACCCATCGCGTTGCTGTTCGAGCCGAGCACGGAGTTGCCGTTGCCGATCGCGCTGTTCAGGGAGCCGGTTCCAGTGATCGTGTTCTTGAAGCCGAACGCGGTCGTTCCGGTGCCCGACGCGCTGTCCTTGTACCCGAACGCGCTGCTGTAGGTGCCGCTTGCGGTGTCGTCCCAGCCGCAGGCCGAGGAGTCGGTGCCGGTGGCGGTGGTACCGCTGGACGTGCCGCAGTCGGTGACCCCGGCGGCGAATGCATGCTCGGCGCCGAGGGCGAAGGTGATGCACAGCGCGAGTTGCAGCAGGCGCGGCGGTCGATGGTTGGCGGACATGTGGATCTCCCCGGGTATATGGATGGCGTTCGGATTCGGCTTGGCGCTACCAGCTGAATCCGCCTCCCAGTCCCACGCTGCTCTCCCCGTTCGCGACGGAGCCTCCGAGCACGATGTTCGAATGGGCGAACGCGTGCTCGAAGCCCATCGAGAAGGCCGACTCGCCGCTCAGGACACCGCCGCCGAAGGCGACGCGGTTCGCCCCGGCCATGCCCGACTCGCTCATCGCCATCATCGACATCGCCGAACCCATCGCGCCGACGCGGCTGATGCGGTGGTCCTCCAGGTCGAAGCGGTGGTTCACGTCGGCTTCGAACGTATCGAGGTCGTCGCTCGCTGCGGCCACCGCCTGCGTCGTGAAGGCGTTCGCGCTCTGCAGGGCTGCCGCGTTGCTGGCATCGGTGCGCGCGTTCGCCGCAGCCAGCGTGGCCGCGTCGCCGGCATCGGCGTTGGCGTTGGCCGCCAGCAACGCCTGCGCGTCGCCCGCGGTCAATGCGGCGGCCCCTCCCGTTCCGGGCGGTGCTCCAGCTTGCTGGCCCGCTGCCGTCGCCGCGCCCAGCGCGGCGTTCGCCGAGTTCTGCGCGCTCACGGCCATGGTCGAGGCCAGGCTCGTCATCTGCGTCAGGTTCACCGCATCGGTGCCGTTCGTGCCCGCGGCGACGTTGGTGATCCGTTGCTCGTGGCCTGCGCTGCCGACCGACACGGTGTTGGCCGCGTCCGCGACCGATCCGGCGCCCAGCGCCACCGCGTTGGTCGCGGTGACCGTCGCGCCTTCGCCGAGGGCAACGTCATTGGCGAATCCGGCCGAGGCGCCTGCACCCAGCGCGACTGCGTCCGATCCGGCCGCGGTCGCGAATTCACCCGCGTCGGCCACGCCGTTGCCGTTCGCGTCGAACCAGCCGCCGATCGCCACGCTGCCCTTTCCGCCCGCATTGGACTTGGCGCCGGCCGCGAGGCTGCCCTTGCCGCTGGCGGTGTTGCCCAAGCCGAAGGCGTTCGACTGCACTCCGCTGGCGACATCGCCGTAGCCGAAGGCACTGGCCTTCGTGTTCGAAGCCGTGTCGTGCGAGCCGGCCGCAACGCTGCGCAGTCCCGAGGCCGTGTCGGACTGGCCGAAGGCTTCGGCGTAGTTGCCCGCCACCGTGTTCTTCAGGCCGAATGCGTTGCTGTTCTTGCCGCTGGCGATGTTCTTGTATCCGAAGGCGCTGGAATAGACATTGGTGACCCGGTTGTTGATGCCGATCGCGTCCGCTGGAAAGGTGGCGACGCCGGATTCGTAGTTTCCGACGCCCATGGCGACGCCTCCCGTACCCCCCTTCACCGTATTGGAGAATCCGACGGCGCTGGCCATGAGGCCAGTGGTCGTGTTGCCGTTGCCGAAAGCGCTCGAATAGCGCCCCTGGCTCACGTTGTTGTAGGAGCCGACGGCATCCTCCGTCTGCTGCACGCCGTAGCCGACGTAATTGCGGTAACCCACCGCGAGTCCAAGGTTCAGGATGGTGTTGCGTGCGCCGATGGCGGAACCGCGGTTGAGCACGTGGCCTGCCCTGCCAGCCACGTTGGCGTATCCGAACACATAGTCGAAGCTGCTGTTGGAGTTGCCGTATTCGTTGTTTCGGTAACCGAAAGCGAACGACGAGCCGATATGGATCGTGTTCTTGTAGCCGAAGGCGGCGCTGCTCCCGTAGAGCTTGTTTCCGTTTCCGAAGGCCATCGCAGACGACTTGACGACGTTGTCGCTGCCCACGGCGATCATCCCCGGTGTGAACCCGGTGAGGCCGACGCCCTCGCTGTTGTGGTAGCCCAGCGCAATGCCCTGGGTCACGTAGCCGCCCACGAAGTTGCTCACGCCGAACGCGCTGCCGTCGTTGCTGTTGACCGTGTTCTTGAAGCCGAAAGCAGCGGCGTCGGTGCCTGCCGCGATGTTCTTGTAGCCGAAGGCGCTGCTGTCATTGCCGCTGGCGGTGTCGTCGAAACCGCAGGCGCTGGCGTTGGTGCCGGCCGCGGTCGTTCCCGTGGAGGCGCCGCAATCGGTGACGCCTCCGGTGGCGAAGGCGCTGCCGGCGGCACCCACGGCGAACAAGATGCACAGGGTCAGCAGGGCGGTTTGCGGTCCGCTATGTGCGTTCATGCGGTTCTCCTCGATTCGGAGCGTCGCAAGCCATCACCTGCGAAGCGGCGCCCGGGTTTGTTTCTGCGGATGCAACCAAGGGAAGACAAGACCGTGTTCGTGCGCCTTGCACAACCGCACGAAACGCGATCGCGTCCATCCCCTGTCGAAGCAATTTCTTCATTGACTTGCGCGAGGATTAGTTCATGCGACGCTCACCAGCGGAAGCCGGCGCCGACGCCTCCGCTGCTTTCGCCCCTGGCGAACGAGCCGCCGAGCGAAAGCGTTGCATGCCCCTGGTCGAACGCGTGCTCGATGCCGACCGCGAACGCCGACTCGCCGCCCTGGAACCCGCCGCCGAAGGAGATCCGGTTCACGCCGGCCATGCCGCCCGCGCTCAAGGCCATGGTCGACATCGCGGTGTTCATCGCACCGATCCGGCTGATGCGCCGGTCCTGCGTATCGAACTCGTGCTCCACGTCGTCCTGGAACGCGTCGAGGGTCTGGTTCAGCGACGCGACCGCGTTCGTGGTGAACGCGTTCGCGCTGGCCAGCGTCTGCGCGTTGCCGGCATCGGCGTAGGTGTTCGCCGATCCGAGCGTCGCCGCGTCGCCGGCATCAGCGTGCGTGTTCGCAGTCGCCAGCGCCTGGATGTCGGCGGCAGACATCGCCGCCGGGCCGCCCGATGCCGCCAGCGCACCGAGCTGCTGGTTGCTCTGGGCAAGCGCGCCGTTCGCCGCGGCCAGCGTGGTCGTGGCCGTGCCCAGGGCGGCGTCCGCGGTCCGCCCGCCGCCGGCGACCAGGGTCGAGGCCAGGCTTGTCATCTGGGTCAGGTTCACCGCATCGGTGCCGTTCACCGCGGCCGCGACGTTCGTGATCCGCCGCTCGTTGCCAGCGCTGCCCACCGACACCGTGTTCGCCGCGTTCGCGACCGAACCCGCGCCCAATGCCACCGCGTTCGCCGCCGTGACGCTCGCGCCTGCGCCGATCGCGGTCGAATTGTCGAAACCCGCCGACGCGCCCGCGCCCATGGCCACCGATTCCGATCCGACGGCGTTCGCGTACTCGCCCGCTTCCGCCACGCCATTGCTGTTCGCGTCGAACCAGCCGCCCACCGCCACGCTGCCCTTGCCGCTCGCAACCGCCTTGGCGCCGCCCGCGAAGCTGTCCGTGCCGCTGGCCGTGCTGCCGAAGCCGAAGGCGCTGGCGTTCGTACCGCTGGCGGTGTTGCCGTAGCCGAAGGCGCTGGCCTTCGAACCCGAAGCCGTGTCATGCGAGCCGCCCGCGACGCCGCGCACTCCCGACACCGTATCGGACTGGCCGAAGGCTTCGGCGTAGTTGCCGGTCACGGTGTTCTTCAGGCCGAAGGCGTTGCCGTTCTCGCCGCTGACCGTGTTCTTGTAGCCGAAGGCATTGGCCCGGTTGCGCGACACGCTGTTGTCGTAGCCGACCGCGCTGGCGAAGGACACCGTGCTGGACGTGTTGTAGGTCGCGGCGACGTAGTTCTTCGCGCCGATGCCGGCGGACTTCGCGCCGTAGACGTGGTTCTTGTAGCCTGCGGCGCTGCTGCGGTATCCCGTACCGATGCTCTTGTAGCCCAGCGCGCTGCCGCCGACGCCCGTGGCCGAACTCGCGTAGCCGAAGGCACTGCCCTTGTCGGCGTTGGTATAGGTCCCGTCGCCGAAGGCCGAGGCGTCGGTGCCGTTCGCCCTGGAAAAGTATCCTGCGCCCGTGGAGCCGCTACCGCCGCCGACGCCGCCCCTGCCCATCCCGGTCGCGTCGGCCCCGATCACGGACGACTTGTAGCCGAGCATGGTGCTGTTGCTCGCCACGTGCTTCGAAATCAGTCCCCTGCCGAACGCGCTGCTGCCGTTGCCGTAGACATGGTTGCCGTATCCGAAGGCGCTGCTGTAGTTGCCCTTGGCCTTGTTCTTGGCGCCAGCCGCGCTGTCGAAGGCGCCCGTATAAAGGCCGTACGGACTCGGATTGCCATAACGATCCGGATAGCCGCCGCCGGCTGCCAGGCTCTGGTATCCCATGGCCGAACCGTGCAGTCCGCCATGGTGATATCCCCCGGTACCGGAGGCGAAACCCATGCCGTCGCTACCCTCTTCCTGCGTCGATCCACCTCCCAGCGCAGTCGAATTGTCCGACTCCGTGTTGGCGTAGGTGCCCAGTGCGGTGCTGTCGTTTCCCCTGGCGAATGCGTCAAAGCCGCAAATCGTGGAGTTGGTGCCGTAATAGGCCGGGTTGGGGTGGCCGCAGCCGACCATCCCGGCCCTGGCCGAACCGCTGCCGGTGGCGCCCATGGCGAACAGGATGGACATCGCCAGCGGTGCGGTGCTTGATCGATGAGAACTCATGTGGATTCCCGGAGGTGGACGGAGCGTTCCGATGGACTTGACGTCACCAGCTGAAACCACCACCCACTCCCAGGCTGTTCTCGCCATTGGCCGCCGATCCGGTCAACACGATGTTCGCGTGATCGTTCGAGAACCCGTGCAGGAAACCCACAGCGAAGGCCGACTGGCCGCTCTCGAATCCCCCGCCGAAAGCCATCCGGTTGTCGCCAGCCAGGTTGCCTCCGCTCATCGCCATCGTCGCCATGGCCGTGCCCATCGCGCCGACCCGGCTGATCCGTCGATCCTCCGTGTCGAACTGCTGGGTCACGTTGTCCTGGAACGCGTCGAAGGTGGAACTCAGGGTTGCCACCGCATTCGTCGTGAACGCGTTCGCGCTCTGCAGCGCGGCCGCACTGCCGGCGTCGGCGTGCGCATTGGCGGCGGCCAGCGTGCTCGCGTCGCCCGCATCGGCGTGCGCGTTCGCCGCGAGCAGCGCCTGGGCGTCGCCGGAGGCCATCGCATTGGATCCGGACACGGCCGAACCCTGCGACTGGCTTTCTAGCAGCGCCGTGTTCGCGGCGGTGGCGGCGGTCAGGGCTGCGTCAGCGGTGGTCTGCACGCGTCGTGCCAGGGTCGAAGCCAGGCTTGTCGCCTGGGTCAGGTTCACCGCGTCGGTGCCGTTCACCGCCGCCGCCACGTTCGTGATCCGGCGCTCGTTGCCCGCGCTGCCCACCGACACCGTGTTCGCCGCATTCGCCACCGAGCCTGCACCCAGCGCCACGGCGTTCGTCGCTGTCACGCTCGCGCCCGCGCCGATCGCAGTGTCGTTCGCGAGACCTGCCGATGCGCCCGCACCCAGCGCCACCGATTCCGACCCGGCAGCGCTTGCGTATTCGCCCGCATCCGCCACGCCATTGCTGTTCGCATCGAACCAGCCACCCACCGCCACGCTGCCGGTGCCGCTCGCCACGGCCTTGGCCCCGCCAGCGAAGCTGTCCGTGCCGCTTGCCGTGCTGCCGAAGCCGAAGGCGCTGGAGTTCGCGCCGCTGGCGGTATCGCCGTAACCGAACGCGCTGGCTTTTGAAGCCGTCGCCTTGTCGTGCGATCCCCCGGCGACGCTGCGGACGCCGGAAGCCGTGTCGGACTGGCCGAAGGCTTCGGCGTAATTGCCGGTCACCGTGTTCTTCAGGCCGAAGGCATTGGAATTGATCCCGCTGGCCACGTTCTTGTAACCGAAGGCGCTGGATCGCAGTCCCATCGCGCTGTTGAGGACGCCGACCGCGCTGCCGTCCGTCGCGGCCGCGGCAACGTAGTTGTGATAGCCCGCAGCGGTGCCCTTGATCGAATTGACCGTGTTCATCGCACCTATCGCGCTGCCGCTGACGGCTGCCGCAGCCACCGTGTTTTCGTAGCCGAAGGCACTGCCGCCGGTGCTGTACGCCTTGTTGTCGTAGCCAAAGGCGCTGTTCTTGCCATAGGCGGTGCCCGACGTGGGTCCGGCATGGTTGTTGACGCCGAAGGCCGAACTGTCGTTGTCCGCCGCCACGTTGAGCGTACCGAAGGCGGAACCCTTGGTGACGGTCCTGGAGCTGGTGCCGACGACATTCTTGTAGCCGAATGCACTGTCGGCGGCGCCGTAGGAAAGGTTGTGGTAACCGAACGAGCTGACGGTGGTGCCGCTGGCGACGTTCTTGTAGCCGAACGCGCTGGTGGACTTGCCGTAGGCCTTGTTGCCGAAGCCGAAGGCGTCCGCGCCGTTGCCGCCCTTGGCGATGTTGTACGCACCGAAGGCGCTCATGCCCGTGTGGGTTGACGTATCGCCGACTCCCACCGAGTTGTGGTAGCCGAAAGCGCTGCCGCCGGTCGCGAAGGCGCCTACGTAGTTGAGGTTTCCGAAGCCGCTGTCGTACGTCCCCAGGACGTTGTTCTTGAAACCGAACGCCTCCGACTTGTTGCCCGAGACCGTGTCCCTGTAGCCGAAGGCACTGCTGGCGATACCGCTGGCCGAATCGTCGTAGCCGCAGGCCGACGCATCGCTGCCGCCGGCTGTCGTGCCGGTAGAGGCGCCGCAGTCGGTGACCCCGGTTGCCGAGGCGCTGCCGGCGGCGCCGAAGGCGAACAGGATGCACAGGGTCAGCAGCGCGGTTTGCGATGGACGGGCTGCGTTCACGCGACTCTCCTCGGTTCGGAGCGTCGCAGGCAGTCATGCGCGGTGCGACGCGCCCGTGTTCGTTCTGGCGAATGCGAACGAGGGTAATGTCGGACCGTGTTCGTGCACCGTGTCCAAGCGCACGAAACGCGATCGTGCCCACCCCTGTCGACGGAAACGATCTCTTCCTGGCCTGCGGGCACGATACGCCGATGGACCGGCCGATCAAGCCGGACCCGCGAAAGCCCGGGCGGATCGGATGGGAGGACGCATTGCATGGACCGGCGGCTCATGCGACTGATGCCCTGGCAACGATTTGATTGCGCACCGCCACCGGGCGGTCCTCCGACATGCGCGATCGCCATGCCCGCGCCGCTCAGTCGGCCCATGGCCACCAGCCGTGTCCCGTCGCGGCGTAGCGGTCGGCCGCCTGCTCGAAGCGGTTGCGTGCGGAAATTCCGCCGCACAGGAAATACAGGGGAAGGAAGAACACGCCGAGCGCCATCGCCTGGTGGACGTGTGCACGCTCGTGGTCGCCGAGTCGCTGCGTGATGCCCGTGGGAGGACATAGGCCGAAACGCTCCGCATAACTCGTGCAAGGACGATCTAGCGTTTCGTGCGTGCACAGGATCGTGTTGCCCAGCGCGAGCGCGCCGCCCGGGCCCCACGGATAACGGACGAACACCAGCGCGCCATCGCCGATGCGCAGGCGTGCTCCGAACAACAACGAAGGGACTCCGAGCGCGAGTCCGAGCAGGGTATTGGGCGCAGCCCACGCGACGCCGAACACGAACGCCGCGCGACGGAGCCAGCGATTCATCGCGTGCGACGTCCGGGCGACGGCGCTTCGAAATCAACGCGCCGAGCAGTCGGCGCATCGTGCTGCGCGAGCGATGGCATATCGCCACCGCCCGACTTCACGACGCCGCAGATCCCCCGGCGAATCCGACCGCGGCGATCACCAGCTGAAACCGCCGCTCAGGCCCACGCTGCTCTCGCCGTTCGCGAACGAGCCACCGAGTCCGAGGTTGGCGTGCCCGCTGTTGAACACGTGCTGGAACCCGACCGCGAACGCCGACTGTCCACTCGTCAGGCCGCTGCCGAAGCCGACGCGGTTCTCGCCGGTCAGCGCGCCGGCGCCCATCGCCATGTTCGACATTGCCGTGCCCATCGCGCCGATCTTGCTGATGCGCCGGTCCTGCACGTCGAACTCGTGGTTGACGCTGTCCTGGAAGGTATCGAAGGTACTGGTGAGCGCGCCGACCTGGGCATTGGTGTAGCTGTTGGCCGACGCCACCGCCGCCGCGCTGCCCGCGTCCGCGTGCGCGTTCGCCGCGGCGAGCGTGCTCGCGTCGCCCGCGTCTGCGTGAGCGTTCGCCGCCACCAGCGCCGCCGCATCGCCCGAGCTCAGCGCCGCCGAGCCGTTCGATCCGGCCAGCGCATTCACTTGCGCATTGCTCTCGGCGAGGGCGCTGTTCGCCGTCGTCAAGGCCGTGTTGGCGGTCGACATCGCCGCGCTCGCCTGCGCCTGTACGGCCGTCGTCGCCGACTGCAACTGGCCGAGGTTGACCGCGTCGGTCGCCTGCGTGCCCGCCGCGACGTTGACGATCTGGCGCTCGCCGCCGACGCTGCCCACCGATACCGTGTTCGCCCTCGTATCGGTCGAACCGGCGCCGATCGCCACCGAGTTGTTCACCGTCACGTTCGCACCGCTGCCGAGCGCCATCGAGTCCGAACCGGTGGCACTGGCGGTCTCGCCCGAATCCACCACCCCGTTGTTGTTGGCGTCGAACCATCCGCCGACCGCGACGCTGCCCTTGCCGCTGGCCGTTGCCTTGGCGCCGACCGCGACGGCGCCCTTGCCGCTCGCGCTGTTGCCGTATCCGAACGCGCTCGCATCCTGGCCGCTCGCATTGTTGCCGTCGCCGAACGCGCTGGCTCCCGCGGCGATCGCGCTGTTGCCGAAACCGAAGGCGCTGCTGTCGGTCTTCGATGCGACATTGTTCGAACCCATCGCGCTGCTGCCGGCGCCCGAAGCGGTGTTCATGAAGCCGACCGCGCTCGCCTTCGCCGCCGATGCGGTGTCGTAACCGCCGATCGCGGTCGAATTCGTCGCCGATGCCGTGTCGGACAGGCCGAGGCCGAAGCTGTCGGCGCCGGACACCACGTTGTTGTAGCCGATGCCGGCGCTGTTGGTGCCGGTCACGTTGTTGCCGAAGCCCATCGCGCTGCTCTGGCTGCCGGCCGCCGTGTTGGCGAATCCAATCGCGCTGCTGCCGCTGCCGGTCGCCGCGTTGCTGGATCCGAACGCGCTGCCATGGCTGCCGGACGCGGTGTTCTGGAAACCGACCGCGGTCGCGTCGGTGCCGTAGGCCTTGTTGCCGTCGCCGAACGCGCTGCTGCCGGCGAGCGTGGACTTGTTGCCGCTACCGACCGCGGTGCTGTAATCGCCCGTCGCCGAATTGCGGTAGCCGAACGCGCTGGACTTGCCGGCCGAACTGCCCGAGGCGGTATTGCCGTAGCCGAACGCACTGGCGTCGGTCTTGCTCGCCACGTTGCCGCTGCCGACCGCGCTGCCGTGGCTGCCGGATGCCGTGTTCTGGAAGCCGACCGCGCTCGCGGCGGTGTTGTAGGCGTGGTTCAGTGCGCCGAGCGCGCTGCCTTCAGCAGAGGTCGCCATGTTGTTGAAGCCGACCGCGCTGCTGAAATCGGCCGTCGCCTGGTTCTTGAAGCCGACCGCGCTCGCCTCACCGCTCGTCGTGCCCGAGGCGACGTTGGCATAGCCGAACGCGCTGTCGTCGGCCTTGCTCGCCGCGTTGCTGAAGCCGAACGCACTGCTGCTTCCACCGCTCGCGGTGTTCCCAAGGCCGAATGCATTGGCATAGGCGGCACTCGCCGTATTAAAGAGGCCGAATGCATTGGCATCGGCGGCACTCGCCGTATTCGCGACGCCGAATGCATCGGCACCGGCGCTCGCCGTATTCCCGATACCGAACGCCTCGGAACCCCTGCCGAATACGGTGTTGTTCATGCCAAAGGCGCTGCTCTCGATCGCGGTGCTGGAGACGTAATTGTCGTAGCCGACCGCGTTGCCGTAGGCGGCGAAAACGCGGTTGCCGCCGCCGATGGCGCTGCTGCGGACGGCGGTGGCGTAGTTCTTGTACCCGATCGCACTGGCAGCCCCACCGGTTGCCGTGTTCAAGAAGCCAATCGCGCTGCTGGCGACGCCACCGGCCTTGTTCCCAGAGCCAAATGCGTTGGCATAGAATCCCGATGCGACGTTGGCATTGCCAACCGCTGTACTTTCATCGGCGGTCGCCTGGTTGTTGTATCCGAACGCGCTCGCCCGCCCGAAGCTGGTCCCGGAAGCAAGATTGCCCGTGCCGAAGGCGTTGTCGTTGAGGAAGGTGGCGGTGTTCTTGTAGCCGAAAGCGTTGCTGTCCAGGCCATGAGCTGCATTTTTTGCGCCGACGGCCGAACTCGAGGTTCCGTAGGAGCCATTGGCGTAACCGATCCCGCTGCCATCGGTCGCGGCCACATGGTTGAAGCTGCCAACCGCGTTGGCATGGGAGTACGGGCCGGGGCCGGTGGTGCCGACGACGTTGTGGTCGCCCATCGCATTGCTGTTCGAAGCGTTGAAATACACCCTGTTGAGGGCGCCGATCGCGTCGCTTTGAGCGCCCGAGGCGACGTTCTGGTAGCCGACCGCGCTGCCGCCCACGCCATAGGCCTTGTTGCCCCGGCCGATCGCGCTGCTGCTTGTCGCGGCGGCAGACGTGTAATTCCCGTCGCCCACTGCCGTGCTGTCGCCGCCAAAAGTCCTGTTGGCGTAACCGATGGCGCTGCTGTAGGCGCCGGCGCTCGTGTTGGCCGCGCCGATCGCATTGGAGTAAAGACCCGACGCCACGTTGTTGGCGCCGACCGCGTTGGCGTAATTCCCGGTGGCGCGGTTGTAGAAGCCGACCGCGGTGCTCTTCACGCCCGAGGCGGTGTCGTTGAATCCGACCGAACTGGAATCGGTGTTGCTCGCATAGCTGCTTGAGCCGAACACGCTGCTGCCCGTGCCCGTTGCGACGTTCTGGAATCCGACCGCCACGCTGCTGGTTCCAGACGCGCTGTTCCCGAACCCGATCGCGCTGCTGCTCGAGCCGCTGGCCGCGTTGGAGGATCCCACCGCAGTGCTGCCTCCACCCGATGCCTTGTTGTAGAAACCGAGCGCGCTGGCTTGCACCGCCGTCGCCTGGTTGGAGAAGCCGACCGCGCTGCCGCGCGTCGCCGCGGCGGAAACGTAGTTGGCATCGCCGAGGGCACTGCCATAGGCGGCGAGAACCTTGTTGCTGGTACCGATGGCGGAGCCGCCGGCCGCCGTGGTGTTCTGGTAGCCGATCGCGGAGGCACCCTGGCCCGTCGCCGCGTTGTGGTAGCCGATCGCGCTGCTCAGGTTGTCGTTGGCGTGGTTGTAGACGCCGATGGCGCTGCTCTTGATGCCGAGGGCCGAATTCTGGTTTCCGAGCGCCGCGGCTTCCTTCGCCGTGGCGGAGGTGTAGTTCAGCCAGCCGATCGCGCTGCTGTAAGCGTCGAGCGCCTGGTTGCCGATGCCGACCGCCGCGCCGCCGTTGCTCGTGTTCTTGTAACCGAACGCAACGGCGCCCTGGCCCGTGGCCGTGTTCTTGTAACCGAACGCGCTGCTGTACGCGCCGTTCGCGCGGTTGTAATAGCCCATCGCGCTGCTCTTGACGCCGAACGCACCATCGCTGTGGCCGATGGCGACGGCGCCGGTCGCCGCGGCCGCGGTGTAGTTGTCGTGACCGATCGCGACGCTGGCGTCGCCGTAGGCCTTGTCGCCGTTGCCGATCGCCATCGTGTCGGTGCCCTTGGCATAGCTGCCGTTGCCGATCGCGGTGGAGTAGTAGCCGGCGGCCCTGCTCCTGAAGCCGACTGCGGTCGAATCGACGTTGGATGCCTCACTGGCGAATCCGACCGCAGTGCTGTCGATGCCGGTCGCCTGGTTATTGGTGCCGAAAGCGCTGCTGCTCGAGGCCGAAGCGAGGTTGTTGTTGCCGAACGCATTGCTCCCGGCACCGGTCGCGTAATCGCGGGAACCAACCGCGCTGCTTCCGGCTCCGCCGGCGTAGCTGCTGAACCCGACTGCGCTGCCTTGTGCGCCCGTCGCACGATTGCCGGCGCCGACGGCGACGCTGTAGAGCGCCGAAGCCGTGTTCCCCACACCCAACGCACTCGCGTTGGTGTACGAGGCAACGTTGCGCGCACCCAATGCGCTGCTGTTTTGCCCGCTCGCCTTGTTGCCGCTGCCGACGGCGCTGCTGTTGGCGCCGCTGGAGACATTGCTCCACCCCAAAGCACTGCTGAAGCCACCGGTGGCCACGTCGGCATAGCCGAATGCGCTGCTCTGGTTCTGGGTCGCCTGGGTCTTGACGCCGAATGCACTGCTGTCGAAACCCGAAGCGATGTTGTTTCCTCCGATCGCCGCGCTGTAGATTCCCGAAGCCGTGCTGTTGAAACCGAACGCCGCGCTACCCTGCGACGAGGCTTGACTCTGGAAGCCTACGGCGCTGCTGTACAGTCCGCTGGCCGCATCGGCGTAACCGAACGCGCTGCTCTGTTTCTTGGTCGCCGTGCTCTTGAAACCAATCGCGCTGCTGCTTGCGCCCGAGGCGATGTCCTGGTTTCCGAACGCGCTGCTGCCAACGCCCGATGCGGTGTCGTTCGCGCCGACCGCGGTGCTGTTGGTCGCCGAAGCCGTGCTCTTGTAGCCGAGCGCACTGCCGTGGGGACCGGATGCCGAGTCCTTGAAGCCGACCGCGGTCGCGTCGGTGTTGTACGCGTGGCTCGCATCTCCGAAGGCGCTGCTTCCCGCAAACGTCGCCAGGTTGGCGTAGCCGACGGCGCTACTGTTCGCTCCCGATGCGGTGTTCTTGTAGCCGAACGCATTGCTGCTGACGCCCGACGCCGAGTTGTACACGCCGAACGCGCTGCTGCCGGTCGCCGTGGCCTTGTTGTGGCTGCCGATGGCGCTGGCGCGATACGTCAGGGGACTGTCCGCGCCCGAGTAGTTGCTGTTGCCGATCGCACTGCCGTCCTGGCTGTAGGCAATGTTGTTGGAGCCGATCGCGTTGCTGGTGACATAGCGGGCGAGGTTGTTGTAACCGATCGCGCTGCTGTTGGTGGCCTGCGCCCTGTTCTTGAAACCGATGGCGCTGCTGTACCGTGCGGACGCCGTGTCCCTGGAGCCGAACGCGCTGCTGTCCTGTCCCGACGCCGCATCCTCGTATCCGAACGCCGCGCTCCCCAGGGCCGAAGCGTTGCTCAGGAAGCCGACTGCGCTGCTGTTTGTGCCGCTTGCGGTGTCTGCATAGCCGAACGCGCTGCTCTGGTTCTTGGTCGCCTTGCTCTTGAACCCGACCGCGCTGCTGTCGGCGCCGGAGGCCGTGTCGCTGACGCCGATGGCGCTGCTGTACGTGCCCGAAGCGGTGGCCTTGTAGCCGAACGCGTCGCTCTGCGTGCCGGTCGCGTGGCTGGTGAAACCAACCGCGCTGCTGTGGTAGCCGGAGGCGGTATCCGCATCGCCGATCGCGCTGCTGCCGACGCCGCTGGCATTGCTCAGGTTGCCGACCGCGCTGCTGCCGACGCCCGATGCGGTGCTGCTCCTGCCGACCGCCGTGCTGTTGGTCGCCGACGCCGTGCTCTTGTAGCCGAGTGCACTCGCATGGGCGCCGGATGCGACATCCTGGAAGCCGAATGCGGACGCGTCGGTGTTGTAGGCGTGGCTGCCGTCGCCGAAGGCGCTGCTGTCTGCGAAGGTCGCCATGTCGGCATAGCCGAACGCGCTGCTGTCCAGGCCAGACGCCGTGTTCTTGAAGCCCACTGCGCTCGCGCCCGTGGCGTTCACGGTGTCGTAGCTGCCGATCGCATTCGCGTGGTACAGGAACGGCGTGATGCCCGCGCCCACCGTGTTGTGGTCGCCCAGCGCGTTGCTGTTGCGGGCGTAGAAGCTGACCGCGTTGTGGCTGCCCGCCGCGCTGCTGCCGTTGCCGGCAACCGTGTTCTGGTAGCCGAGCGCGCTGGCGTAGCTGCCGGTTGCGCTGTTCCGGTAACCGAACGCGTTGCTCTTGGATCCAGCCGCCGTGTCGTAGAACCCGAACGCGCCAGCGTCCAGACCCGAAGCGGTGTCCTTGTAGCCGAAGGCATTGCTTCGCACCCCGGTCGCCTGGTCGGTGAAGCCGACTGCAGTGCTGCTCGCGCCGCTGGCGACGCTCAGGTTGCCGAACGCGCTGCTGCCGGTGCCTGATGCAGTGTCGCTCCGACCGACCGCGCTGCTGTTCGTCCCCGAGGCCGTGCTCTTGTATCCGACGGCGCTGCTGCGCAGGCCGGTCGCCGCGTCCTGGAAGCCGGCCGCGGACGCATCGACGTTGTATGCGTGGCTGCCGTCGCCGAATGCGCTGCTCCCCGCGAAGGTCGCCATGCTGCCGTAGCCGACCGCGCTGCTGTTGGAACCCGACGCGGTGTTCTTGTAGCCGAACGCACTGCTGTGCGCGCCGGTCGCCTGGTCGGTGAAACCAACTGCGCTGCTCCGGTATCCCGAAGCGGTATCCGCATCGCCGATCGCGCTGCTGCCGCCGCCACTGGCGTTGCTCAGGTTGCCGAACGCGCTGCTGCCGATACCCGAAGCCGTGTCGCTCCTGCCGACCGCGGTGCTGTTGGTCGCCGACGCCGTGCTCTTGTAGCCGAGCGCGCTACCGGCCTTGCCGGTCGCACTGTCCTGGAAACCGAACGCGGACGCGTCCGTGTTGTAGGCATGGCTGCCGTCGCCGAACGCGCTGCTGCCCGCGTAAGTTGCCTTGTCGGCGAAGCCGACCGCGGTGCTGTCCAGGCCCGACGCGATGTTCCTGTAGCCGAACGCGGAACTGGCCTGCGCGAGTGCCGCGCTTTCGAAACCAGCGGCGCTGCTGACGAGACCGGACGCAGCGTTCCTGTATCCGAACGAAACGCTGTCGAAACCCGAAGCCGTATTGGCAAGGCCGAATGCGCTACTGTTTTTGCCGGAGGCAGTGTTGCCGTATCCGAAGGCACTGGCAGCAGGAGCGCCAGCGGTGTTCTTGACGCCGAATGCACTCGAAAAATAGGCGTTCACAGCGGTGGTGTTCTGGACGCCGAAGGCCGCAGCGGCAAGACCCTGAGCAGCATTCGATACGCCAACGGCGCTGGAATTGTTGCTGGTGGCCAGATCCCTGAAACCGGATGCTACCGACTGGGATCCATTGGCTGTGCTGTCGAAACCGATCGCACTGGCTTCGGACGCCCCGGTGCCGACGGTATTGCCCGATCCGAACGCCACACCTCCGGTTGCCTGGACCTTGTTGCGGTAGCCGAATGCTGCGGCGCTTCCATAGTCGGCCTCGTTGGCATATCCGAATGCGGTGGCGTGCAAGGCAGTCGCGTTGTTCCTGCGACCGAACGCACTGGAACCGCTGCCGGATGCGGTATTGCCGTTTCCGAATGCACTGCTCCCCGCGTAGCTTGCCAGGTTGTCATAACCCACCGCGCTCGCGCCCGTGGCGTTCGCCGTGTTGTAGCTGCCGATCGCGTTTGCGTGGTACAGGAACGGCGTGACGCCGGAGCCCGCCGCGTTGTGGTCGCCGATCGCATTGCTGTTGCGCGCGTAGAAACTGACGGTGTTGGTGCTGCCCAACGCGCTGCTGCCGTTGCCGGCCACCTGGTTCTTGTAGCCGAATGCCGAGCCGCTCGTGCTGGTAGCGTTGTTTCCGTAACCGAAAGCGCTGCTGTTCGCGCCTGATGCCGTGTTCCTGACGCCGACCGCGCTGCTGCTGGCGCCGCTCGCGGTGTCGTAGTTGCCGCAGGCGAACGCATTCGATCCGGTGGATGTGGTGCCGGCGCCATTGCATCCGGCGACGCCGCCCACGGCCGCGTTGAGCTGGTTGAGGTTGACCGCGTCGGTGCCGGCGGTACCGGCGGCGACATTGATGATCTGGCGGTTGGTCGCGCCATTGCCGACCGATACGGTATTGGCACGCGTGTCGGTGGATCCGAAGCCGAGCGCCACCGAGCCGGTCGCCGTCGCGCTGACGCTGGAGTTCGCTCCGATCGCGGTCTGGTTCGCGGCCGCCGTGGTCGCGCCTTCGCCAAAAGCGGAGGTGTTGCCGAAACCCGCCGAAGCGCCGCTGCCGACCGCAACCGCATTGGCACCGGCGGCCGAGGCCGCATTGCCGATCGCCACGCTCCCGGTTCCGCTGGCGGTGCTCTTGTAGCCGAAGGCGCTGCTGTCGGCGCCCGAGGCGGTGTTGCCATAGCCGAACGCACTGCTGCCCAGGCCCGATGCCGTGTTCCTCGAACCCACCGCGTTGGCGCCGGTGTTGTTCGCCGTGTTGTAGCTGCCGATGGCATTGGCGTGATAGTAGAACGCCGTTATGCCGACGCCGACCGTGTTGTGGTCGCCCAGCGCGTTGCTGGTACGCGCGTAGAAGCTGACCGCATTGTCGCTGCCCACCGCGTTGCTGCCGTTGCCGGCAACCGTGTTCCTGTAGCCGAGCGCGCTGGTGTAACTGCCGGTCGCGGTGTCCTTGTAGCCGAACGCATTGCTCCGCGAACCGGTCGCCTGGTCGGTGAAGCCGACCGCGCTGCTGCTGGCGCCGCTGGCGACGCTCAGGTTGCCGAGCGCGCTGCTGCCGGTGGCCGATGCGATATCGCTCCGGCCGACCGCCGTGCTGTTGGTCCCCGAGGCCGTGCTCTTGTAGCCGAGGGCACTGCTGCGCAGGCCGGTCGCCGCGTCCTGGAAGCCGACCGCGGTCGCATCCACGTTGTACGCGTGGCTCCCGTCGCCGAACGCGCTGCTGCCCGCTGCGTTCGCCACGCTGGCGTAGCCGGCAGCGCTGCTGTTCGAGCCAGAGGCCGTGCTCTTGTAGCCGAACGCGCTGCTCCGCGATCCATTGGCCGTGTCGGTGAAGCCCACCGCGCTGCTCCGGTACCCCGAAGCGGTGTCGGTGTTGCCGACCGCCGTACTGCCGGTGGCGCTGGCGGTGTCGAGTCTGCCGACGGCGGTGCTGTTGTTGCCCGAAGCGACGCTCTTGTAGCCGAACGCGCTGCTGGCGGTACCGGACGCCGAGTTCGAGTATCCGAAGGCATCCCCTTTGGCGCCCGAGACGTTGTTGAGCCGCCCGACTGCGCTGCCATAGGTGCCGGAGGCAGTGACGGTATTCTGGAGACCGATCGCGTTGCTCCCTCCTCCGGCTGCGGTATTGAAGGCGCCGATCGCGCTGCTGACATCCCCGGAGGCGGCGTTCCCGAAGCCGAACGCGTTGCTGTAATCGCCCGACGCCGTATTCTCCGCGCCGACGGCACTCGCACGCCCGAACGCGCTGCCGGACGCCGTGTTGCGGTAACCGAACGCGCTGTCGCCGGCGAAGCTGGCGGTGTTCGTGAAGCCGACCGCGCTGCTGGAGTCGCCCGACGCCACGTTGCGCACACCGATCGCGCTGGCGTCGGCCGCGTAGGCATGGTTGAGGAAACCGAAGGCGTCGCTGAAGGCGTAGGTCGCCTTGTTGTAACTGCCGAAGGCGTTGCTGTCCTGTGCGGTTGCGGTGTTGCCGTAGCCGAACGCGTTGGCTCGAAGGCCGCTGGCGTAGTTGTAGGCGCCGAAAGCGCTGCTGAAGGTTCCCTTGGTGGTGTTGTCCTTGCCGAACGCGCTGCTGAAGTCCCCGAGCGCGGTGTTGCTGCTGCCGAATGCACTGGCGAAATTGCCGTTGCCGGAGGCGTAGGAGCTGTTGTAGGTGCCGGCCGTGTTGTTGTAGCCGAACGCGCTCGAGCCCTTGGCGAAGGCGCGGTTCTTGGCGCCGAAGGCGCCGGCGTAGCTGGCTTCGGTGAGGTTGTGGTATCCGAATGCGCTGGACGCAGTGCCGTAGCCGTCGCCGCCGGCCTGGTTCCCGTAGCCGACGGCTGTGCTGAGGAGGTTGTAGGTGGTGTTCTTGATGCCGATCGCCGTGTTGTTGTCGTCGAAAGCCGTGTTCGCGCGTCCGAACGCGACGCTGTAGTTGCCGAAAACCGTGTTGTCGTAGCCGACGCTCGTGCTGTCCGTGCCGGATGCAGTGTTGTTCACGCCCAGGGCGGCGCTCCGGTAGGAAGCGCGGTTGTAGTTGCCGAACGCAGCGGCGTAGGCGCCGGCGTAGTTGCCCGCACCGAAGGCGCTGCTGCCCTGGCCCGCCGACTGGTTTCTCTCGCCGAATGCGCTGCCCTCGCTGCCCGAAACGGTATTGAGGCTGCCCACCGCGTTGGCGTAGCTGATCGCGGGCGCACCGGTGGCTCCGATCCGGTTGTGGTCGCCCAGCGCATTGCCGTCAGTAGTGTTGTTGTATATCGAGTTGGTGAAGCCGAAGGTGCTGCCGTTGGCGCCGTACGTCTTGTTGGACGCGCCGACCGCGGTGCCGGATTTCGCGGTCGCGGTGTTGCCGTAGCCGATCGCGCTCGAATAGGTCCCGTCCACGGTGTTCTTGCTGCCGATGGCGTTCTCGTCCTTGACGGCCACGCGGGTGAGCGAGTCGGCGGTGTTGCCGTTGCCGATCGCGTTGCTGTAGCGGGCCGTGTTCGAGATGGTGTTGCCGTAGCCGACCGCCGTGCTCTGGATCGTCCTCACGTTGTTCCCGTAACCGAACGCGCTGGCCTTGCTGCCGTAGACGTCGTTGAGCGAGCCGAACGCGCTGCTGCCTGCGCCGTAGGCGTGGTTCGTGTGGCCGAAAGCGCTCGCGTTGTTGGCGGTCGCGGCGTTCTTGTAGCCGACGGCCGAAGCGTAGTTGCCGGTGACGGTGTTGACGTAGCCCAGCGCGGTGCTCTTGTTGGCGTAGTAGGCGGCCGCCCCGACCACGTTCTTGTAGCCGACCGCCGTCGAGTAGTTGCCGTACACCTTGTTGGCGTAGCCGAATGCGCTGCTCTTGTAGACGAACGCGCCCGCCGATCCGACGGAGTTGCCGATACCCGTGGCGGTGCTCTGGTAGCCGCTGACGTAGTTGTTGGTGCCGAGGGCCGCGTCCTGCGAGCTGTTGATATGGTTGTGATAGCCGAAAGCCGAGCTTTTCAGGCCGCCGACGTAGTTGTTGTCGCCGGCAGCCGAGCTGTTGTTGCCGCTGACGTTGTTGGAATCGCCGAACGCCGAGGCGTCGTTCCCGTACACCTTGTTGACGTAGCCGAACGCGCTGCTCTTGCTGACGGCCGTGGTGCTCGTCCCGATCGCATTCTTGTAGCCGAACACCGAGCCGTCGTTGCCGTACAACTTGTTGACGTAGCCGAACGCGCTGCTCTTGTTGGCGGCTGTGGTGGTCGTCCCGATCGTGTTCCTGAAGCCGGCCGCAGTGCCGTACTTGCCGTAGACCTTGTTGCCATTGCCGAAGGCGCTGCTGTCGCTGGCGGTGGCGCCGGTCGTCCCGATCGTGTTCTTGTAGCCGGTCGCCGTGGCGTTGTAGCCGTATACCTTGTTGCCGTAGCCGAACGCGCTGCTTCCCTTCTCGTACTTGGCGGACGTGCCGATGGTGTTTGCGTTGCCGACCGAGCTGGAATTGTTTCCGTACACGAGGTTGAAGTCGCCGAACGCCGTGGCGTCGGTGCCCTTCACATGGTCGAAGTACCCGCAGGCGAAGGCATCGGTGCCGGACTGGGTCGAACCGCCTCCGGGACCCTTGCAACCGACCGGGCTGACCTGGGCGAGGGCTTCGCCGGTGGTGATGGCGAACAGGATGCAGAGCGTCAGTTGCGCGGTGCGCAGGCGTTTGGAAGTGTGCATGTGAATCCCCCTGATGTGCTTGAGCCTTGGCTTCGACCGGATCGTGGGCGTTTCGCGCGACAGCGGTTGCGCGGCGCGCCGGCTCCCCGGTCAGTTGATCTCCGGATGATCGCGTCCCCGGTCCACGTGGCGGGACACGACCGACATGCAAATCCTACCGACCTCCATTCCCGAACGACGACCCGTGGCGGCGCGCGATCCGCGCCCCACGATCAGAACTCGATGCGGATACCCAGGCCGATGTTGTCCTGGCGCAGGCCATCCTGACCGAACGTGTGCTCGTAAAGCACGAACCCCGAGCGTCCGTGCGACATCACGAACGAAGCGCCCAGTCCGAGCCTGACAAAGCTGTTTTCCAGCGGATTGCCGAGCAGGGTGAACGAGGTCTGCGTCGGATCGTTGATGAAATGCGCGGTGATCGCGTTCATGTCGCTGTTGAACTCGTGCTGCCAGTCCAGCGAAGCGGTCGGAATCAGCACGCCCCAGCTGGTGCTGTGGGTGTACGAGACCTTGGCGCCGAGCACGCTGCTGAACGTGCTGACGTCGCGCGAATTCACCGCCAGGCCGAGTCCGTTGCCAGGGCCCGCGAGCAGCGTTTCGTCGTAGCCGTCGAAGCTCAGGTGGCTGGAGATGAGCTGCGCGTAGGGGCTGAAATTCCACGCGTTCTTGTGGAAGTCGCCGCCGAACGTCAGTGCCGCCATGAACAGGTTGCCGCCCGGCTTGCCGGTTGCGACCTGGTCGATGCTCGTGGTGCCGCCGCCGAGCGTGGGCAGCGTGTAGTCGATGCGACGGGTCAGGTCGAACGAATTGTTGCCCCAGGTCAGCACGCCGTCGAGGTAGAGGTTGTTGTGGAACGACCAGGTGCTGTAGGTCGAAACGCTCCACCCGGTCATCTGGACATGGCCGGCGTCGTTCTGCAGGTCGGTGTTCTGCCGCGAGTAGCCCACGGCGATGCCGTTGATCCAGTTGTCGCGCTGGCGATAGTCGATGCCGGCGGTCAGGCCGTTGATGTCGTAGTGGTAGGCCGGCGTCGCCGAACGCGCATCGATGCTTCCGGTGCCGACGTTGCCGGTCGCAAAGAAGCCCCAGCGGCTGAAATCCGAGCCGGCCTGCTTGCTGTCCCCGCTGGCCGCAGCGAACACGGAATCGAGCAGCGATCCGACCGGAATCGACCCGCCCGGCGTGCCGATCGACAATCCGGCCAGGCTGACGCCACCGGAAGCCAGGCTGTCCGACCTGGAACTGCTGCGCAGGGCATTCAGGCGCAGGGTGATGTTCTGGAATTGCGCCGTCGCGGCGTTGACCGCGGCATCGGATTGCACCTCGGCCGTATCGGAAACCAGTTGCCCCAGGCCATTCGCTGCGGCAACCGGATCGATGCCGCCCGCGTTGTAGAGATCCTGGCAGCGAGCCAGCAGGTCCGCCTGGGCCGGAGTCGGATGTGCCAACGCCTCCAGTGCCGGGCAACTGTTGTCGAGGGCGCCGGCGACCGCCTTTTCAGGCGGGGTCAGGCCGGGCAGGCCGGACAGACCCGCATTGAGGCTGAAAACGGCCGGCGCGGAGGCATTGGGGGTGCTGGCCTGGACGGTCAACGAGGTGGTGAAGTTGGCCGCGGTGACGATGTTGTACGTCTGCCCGTCGTTGCCGGTCGTGGTGGTCGCATACTTCAGGGTGCCGTGATTGGTGGTCCAGGTGATGGTGGCTCCCACGACCGGCACGTTGCCGGCATTCGTCAGCCGCACGACCATCTGTTGCGAGGGAGTCGGCCCGAGCAATACCTGGCCGTTGCCGCTGACGATCGCCAGCGTCTGCGCGGTGTTGGCGAGTGTCGTGATCGTCGACTGGGCCAGCAACGGATTCGTGCCGGTGGTCGCGACCTGGATGATGCTCGCTCCCGGAGTCGGGCCGTAATTGAAGTAGGCAGTGATCTGCCCGCTGCCATTGGTGGTGGTGGTCACCGAGGTCAGCGTCGCCGGGCCGGACACCACGCTCCATGCCACGGTCTGTCCGGGCACGGGCTGATTGTTGGCGTCGAGCAGCGCGGCGACGATGGGTTGCGCTCCGGCTCCACCGGCAAAACCGGCCTGGTCGTAACCGGACACGAAGGCCAGATGGTTCTGGCTGACGGCGCTGGTCACGCTGAACAGGACCTGCTGGCCGCTCACGGGATCGGTGGCGGCGAACGTCGAGGTCGTTCCGCTCGTGGGCCCATAAGTGAAGTTCATGGTGGCGCGCCCGCCCGCATCGGTCACGCTCGAAGCGCTCACGCCGGACGGACTCGCGAGCACGGCGTCGCCGGCCATGCGCGCCCAGTTGACCGTGCGTCCGGACACCAGTTGCCCGGAGGAATTGCGTATCTCGACCACCAGTTGTCCGCTGGAGTTGGGCAGGCCGGACTGGCCATTGCCGGAAATCATGGTGATCGGGCTGGAGCCGACGGCGATCACGGTGAAATGAACGGAGCCGGCACTGCCGGCGGTCAGCGGATCGCTCGCGGTGATCTGGCTGGTCGATGCGGTCGGCCCGTAGGTGTAACCCATGCTGGCCTGGCCCAGGGCATTCGTCTTGCTGGTCGCGGCATCGACCGTGGTCGTGCCCGCGCTGCTCCAGTTGATGACGCGGCCGACGACCGGATTGCCGGCAGGATCGGTTTCCAGCATCACCAGCGGTTGCGTGCTGTGGGTTCCGGTCGGGCCACTCGAGTCGTTGCCCGAAAACGCGCTGACCGAATACAGCCCGGTGGCCGTTTCGGTGACGAAGACCTGCTGGTCCTCGGCGGGAACGAGATCGGTCGATGCGACGACGATCCCGCTTCCGGCCTGGACGTAGCTGAAGCTGACGCTGGCCTGCCCGGTGGCATCGGTGAGCGAGGTGGCCGCGTTCAGGCTCACGCTGTTGCCGGAGAAGATGTTCCAGCTGATCGTATGACCTATCAGCGGCGCGCCGGTCTGATCGAGCAGTTGCACGACGATGGGTTGCGCACCCGGGCTTCCCGCGACGCCGGACTGGTTCTGGCCCGACACCAGTTGCAGGCTGCCGTTGGGAGCCACCGAGAGCAGCGGTATGTCGTTGATCGACGTGCCGTCCGCGTTGTCGGACACCGAAAGCAGCGAATTGTTCGTGCCGTAGGTGAAGCCCATGCTGGCGCGGCCGGCCGCGTTGGTGACGCTGGTGGGCGCGTTGACCGTGGCGTTGCCGCCGACCACGGTCCAGTTGATCGTCGCGCCGACCGCAAGCGTGCCGTCCGCCTTGTGGGCTTCGACCACGACCGGCGTACGCGACGCGGAGCCCGGCCTGCCGCTCATCCCGCTTGGGGAAATCAGGGTCAGGCTGGCGGCGCTGACGCCGGCGAAATGCGCGTCGACCGGCGATGTCACCGGCGATTGCGCGGTGATCGCGCCCGAAGTCGCCAGCAGGTACTGGAAGGTGATGCTGGCCTTGCCGTTCGCATCGGTCACCGTGCTGTTGCTGCCCAGGCTCACTCCGCCGGCCGCGCCGGATGTCTGGCTCCAGGTCACGGTGACGCCCGGCACGGGATTGCCGTTGTCGTCGCTCACTTGCGCGACGATCGGCGCACTGGTGGAACCGACGAGGCCGCTCTGGCTGGCGCCCGACAGGAAGGTGAGGCTGTCGAATCCGACGACCGTCTCGGAAGCAAGCACGGACTCGGACGGGGATGTCGAGTTCGTCGCCTGGATCGTTCCGGTATTGCCGCTCGCGGACACGCTTCCACCGACATAGGTAAAGCCCATGCTCGCATCGCCGCTGGCGTTGGTGACGCTGGTGGCTGCGTTCACGTGGGTGTAGGCGGTCTTGTCCGCCCAGTCGACGGTACGGCCGACAATCGGATGGCCCGATGCATCGAGCACCTGGACGACGATGGGCTGGGTCGACGCGCTTCCGGATTTTCCGGACTGCCCTCCGCCCGAAATCAGGGTGATGCTGTCCATGCCGATCGAGGTTTCTTCGGCCTGCGCGCTGTTCGCCGCCACCGGATCGGTGGCGACGATCGCGGTCGTTCCGTAGTTGCCATAGGTGAAGCCGACGCTCGCAAGGCCGTTGGAGTCGGTGACGCTCGACGCCGCATCGAGCACGAAGCCATTGCTGGTCGACCAGTTGACGGTACGTCCGGCGATCGCCGCGCCACTGGCGTCGCGGATCGAGACCACCAGCGGCTCGGCGCTGGCACTTCCCCCGAGACCCTGCTGGCCGGCGCCCGACATCAGCGCAAGGCTGTCAGCCCAGGCGGCGCCCGTCGCAAGCAGGCTGATCGCGGCGAGGACGGCAAGTCGCGCGCCCTGCAGCCAGTTCCCGCGTCCCCGACCAGGACCCGCCCATCGATTCGTTCCCTGCGTCATCGCACTCCCCTTGCATGTGCGGCGTGCAACCCTCGTTCAATCCATCAGATCGGAAGATCGTGACGGAATCGTCAGGATCCGGTGGAACCTTGATGACCAACGTATTGTGGATGGCGATCCGGTCATGGGGTTCACGCACGCACTTCTCCCGATCTACGAGAACGCCGGCGTTCGGTCCACACTGGCGATGACGCCCCATATCGTCGTGCTTGCGACCCGACATGAAGCGGAATCCTGCGCTCCTCGATGGTATTTCGCAACGCAGGTTTCTCGTGCCGGGCGCGATCCTGATGCGGACAACAGCATCCCGCGGCATGGATTCTTCCAGTGCAGCGATCGCGCACGACCGGAGTTGCGAGGCGCGACCGATCCTGCGTCATCGCGGTGGCGCTGCCGGTCCGACAGGAAATGGCGCAGGCTCGCCGGCGATGGCCGGAGAGCATCGGGCGTGAGGGCGACGCTTCAGGATCACGGTCGGCCTTGAGGCATGGCGTCCTTGCAGTCGCCGGGATGGCCGTTCAGCCTGAATGAAACAGCGGATTGGGGGCGTCGCCCCCTCCCAGCGACGCGCTTCCCCTCCCCGCAAGCGGTGGAGGGAAACCGTGGCTGCGCCCGCTACGCGATCAGCGCGAGCGCTGCGCCAGCCAGTTGTGGATCGCGCTCGGCACTTCGCGCTGGGCGCGGCCCGAGACGTAGATGCCGATGTGGCCGCCCTTGAATGACAACTCGCTGTAGTCCTTCGTGCCGGCCAGGTTCTTCAGCGGGCGCGAGGCGCTCGGCGGCACCAGGTGGTCCTGCTCGGCGAAGACGTTCAGCACCGGCATCGACACGTCCTTCAGCGAAACCTCGCGGCCACCGATCGTGATGCCGCCGTTGACGAAGCCGTTGCCCTGGTAGAACTGCTTGATGAACTGGCGGAACGCCTCGCCGGCCTGGTCGGGTGAATCGAAGATCCACTTTTCCATTCGCAGGAAGTCCTCGAGCGCGTGCTTGTCGTCGAGGATGTCGGTCAGGCCGACGTACTTCTGCAGGTTCAGGCGGAAGGGCTTGAGCGTGAGGTAACAGTAGTTCATCAGGTCGGCCGGGACATTGCCCAGGCCGTCCACGAACGCATCGACATCCATGCCGCGCGTCCAGTGCGAGAGCATGTTGTCGGTGGTATGGAAGTCCACCGGCGTGACCATCGTGACGAGGTTGCCGATCTTGTCCGGGTGCAGCGAGGCATAGCACAGCGAGAACGCACCGCCCTGGCAGATGCCGAGCAGGTTGATCGCGGCGAGGTCGTGCCTGGCGCGCAGGAAGTCGACGCAGCCGCCGAGGAAGCGCTCGATGTAGTCGGTCAGGTCGAGGTATTTGTCCGAGCCGTCCGGATAACCCCAGTCGATGATGTAGACATCCTCGCCGAGCGCGAGCAGTTGCTTGACGATCGAACGGTCGGCCTGGAGGTCGACCATGTAGGGGCGATTGACGAGCGCATAGCAGATCAGCAGCGGCGCCTTCGCGGTCGGGGCCTTCTCGCCCTTGAAGTGGTACAGCACGACCTTGCCGTCGCTGTAGACGGCTTCCTTCGCGGTCGCGCCGTAGTGCACGTCGCCGAGCTGGCGCAGCGTGGTCGCGCCGGAGACGAGCTTGCGCTGCATCGACTGTGCTTCGTGGGCGAGGCGGTCGGGGGAAAGGTTCAGCGGTCCGTACATGGACATCGTGGGGTCTCCTTACTTCGCGCGGCGCGCGGCGGGCTTGTTCGTGGGCTTCCTGGCAGCGGGCTTCTTCGCGGCGGCGGCCAGCTTCGCTGCCGGCTCGACGCGCGCGGCCGGAGCAGGCTTGCCGTTCGCCGACTCCAGCGCGGCAAGGCGCTGCTTGAGCTCGCGCAATTCGCGCTCGAGCTGGGTCACCTTGCGATGGCTGGAATTGACTTCGGTGCGCGTGGGCATGCCGAACTGCGACGTTGCGCGCTCGACCTCGCCCTGCACGCCCGCACGCATGCGGCTCTGCGCGTTCACCAGGTCGCCGTAGGCCTTGCGGAACTCGGCGGTCATCGCGATCTCGCCCCAGGCTTCCTCGGCGGCGTCGATCCACAGGTCGAACAGTCCGCGCGCCGAATCGATCTGGCGACCGGGCTCGCTGCGTTCGGCGAGCTTGTCCTCGAACTTCGCGAACGCGCGCTGACCGCACTCCATCAACTGCGCGTTGTAGCCGTTCATCGCCTGCTGGTATTCCATCTGCGCCTTGCCGAGCGCCTGCCAGCGCTCCTGATGCTCGCGCGCAAGGCCGAAAGCCGGAAGGTTGAACATGCTGCCCCACTGGCCGCGCATCGCGTCCAGCCACGGGCCGGTCTGCTGCATCCACTGGTCGATGCCGTGCGCATCGGGACCGGACATGTTCTGGAACATGCCGGCAAAGGGATTGTTCTCGATGCCCAGTGCGCGCTTCCACTCGGCGGCGATGTCGGCCGGCGATGCGCCCTGCCCCGCGAGCGTCTTGGCGAGGTCCTGCATCTTGCCGAACCATTCGCCGGTCAGCGCGTTCATGCGCGAAATCGTGTCGTCGGTCTGCGCGCGGCCGTCCTTCGCCCACGGCGCCCACAGCTCGATCGCTTCCTTCCAGCCGGACATCGGTTGGGCATGGCCGGTGCCGGCCTGGCGCGCCATCTCGGACCAGGCATTCCAGTACTGGCGCGAGAGCGCCTCGAAATCCTTGGTCCAGGCGTCGTTCGAAGGGATCATGGGGTTCTCCTGCGGGCGTCGATGGCCAAACCGCGATGCTATCACCGCACTTTGTTGCGACGCAACATAAACCCGCGCTTGTGCATGCCATGACGCTTTGCGAGGCTTGCGCGGAATTCCGGAGCGGCGCATGCACGACAGCGAACCCAGATCACCGGCCGAACCACAGAACGCGTCCGAGGCCACTGTCGCGGAGACGATCCCGAAGCACACCACCCCGACCTGGGAAAGCGAACTTCTGCTCTCCGGCGCCTCGGTATTCGGGCTGCTGCAATTCCCCTCATATCTCTACACGCTGCTCGACCGCCTTCACCATCAGTTGTCGACGACATGGGACCTCCTGCTCGAGCTCGGTTCGATCTTCCTGCTGGGCATCGTGTACGCGCTGATCGTGACTTTCCTGTTGCATCTGGCCACCCGCGCCTACTGGGTAGCACTGGTCGGCCTGCGTTCGGTGTATCCCCAAGGCATCCGCTGGGAGCGCTCCCGCGGCGGCCCGATCAACCGGCGCGTGCGACAGGCGCAGTACGGCGACATGGACGCGCTGATCGAACGCGCCGACAACCGCTCCACGCTGATCTTCGCTACCGGCATAGCGATCGTGTGCAACTCACTCGTCGCATTGCTCATGAGCATGCCACTGCTGGCGCTCGCGATCGTCCTGCAGACCTGGGTGTGGCCGCTGGCGCAACCGCTGTCGTGGTTCATGATCCTCATGGCTGCGCTGGTCGTTCCCTTCGCGCTGCCACGGGCCATCGATTCTCTGCTGGGGCAGCGTCTTGCGCCGGACAGCGGCATGGCCCGCACGCTCGAATGCATGCTGAGTTGGGGCCAGGCCTGGAGGCCAGAGCACGTATCCGAGCCACTGATGCTCGGCCTTACCACCAATATCCGGCACCGTCGCGGGTTCGTGTGGTTCCTGATCCTGATCTATGCACTGTTCTTCATTACGTCCGAGCTTGAAAAGATGCGGCACAAGGGGTTCGATGCGCTGCCGGCGTCACTGCTTGCGCGATCGCTGCCGATGCAGCAACTCGCGGACTACTACGAGAGCGCAGGCACGCCCACGCAACTGGTACCGCACATCCAGGCCGACATCGTCACCGATCCATACCTGCGCCTGTGGGTGCCGCTCGATCCGCATCGCACGAAAGCCTTCGAGCGCGCGTGCAGCGGCGCCCGCGCGGCGGGCGCACCGGCGAACGCGTGCCTGGGCGAGCTCTTCGCTCCGAGCCTCGACGGACATCGCCTGACCGGCCTGGACTGGCACCTGTACCGCGACCCGTCGCTGGATGTCGACGGACTGCGCGCCTACGTGCCGGTCCAGTCCCTGTCCACCGGCGAACATGCGCTGCGGCTGAGCGTTCCGGCTCGCGACGATCCCGAACCGGACGCGAAGCCCGAAACCTGGGTCATCCCGTTCTGGCGCTGAGCGGCGCGGCTGCGCCCAAGCACTACCCGGCTTTGCATGGATGAGTGCGACATTCGGTTTGATTTTCCGGGCCAAGGACGCACGATGACGCAATCGGACGCGACAGCCGCGCTGCAGGATTTCGACGACGCCTGGGACGACCTCCTCAACTACATCGAGGAACGCCGGATTGCCTGAAGCAATCAGCAAATCGACCTGCCCGCCCCGCACACGGTCTCTGATAGTGTGCGTCATTCATCCAGCCGGGGCATTTCCATGCGCGTGCAACTGCTGTGCCTGGCGCTTGTGCTCTGGATCTGTTCCCCGACCGCCGCAGCCGATCCCACGTCGGCGGCTGCGCCATCACCGGCGAAGGGAGCGCAACACCGCGAGGCCGGCACGCCGGCGAGCACGCCTGCCGGCACGACCTTCACGATTCCCGACGGCTGGACGATGACCATGAAAGGCCGGGTCGTCGTGCTGAGCCCGGCGGAACCCGATCTGGAATATGCATTGATCGACGTTGAAGCAAAGGACGCGGCTGCCGCGGTCGCAGCCGGCTGGGCTGATTTCGCTCCGGGTTTCAAGCGCCCGCTGCGGGTCAGCGAACCCAATCCGCCACTCTTCGGCTGGGAAGAACGCGTCTTTTTCGACTACGAAGTGTCGCCAAACGAGAAGTTGGTGGTGCATGCCTACGCGTGGCGGGCGGGGAAAAACTGGCTCGTTGGCATGCTGCAGTCGAGCCTGGCCACTGAGGAAAAGCGCGCTGGTCCGTTCAGCCTGGTCCACTTCAGCGAGCGGCCCAAGGGCTACAGGCCCGAGGTATTTTCGGGCAAGCCCGCGCATCCGATCGATGCGCAAATGATCGCGGCCATGAAGCAATTCGTTGCCAGTGGCATGCAGCAACTGCAAGTCCCGGGCGTCGGCTTCAGCCTGATCGACAAGGGCAAGATCGTCTATGAGGGCGGCCTGGGTGTGCGCGAACTCGGCAAGCCCGATCCGGTCGACGCCGACACGCTGTTCATGGCCGCATCCAATACCAAGGCGCTGAGCACGTTGATGCTCGCCGAACTGGTCGATGCCAAGAAGCTGCGCTGGGATGAGCCGGTGACCGAGGCTTATTCCTCATTCAAGCTCGGCGATGCGGCGACGACCCGCCAGGTGTTGATCAAGCAGCTGGTCTGCGCCTGTACCGGCATGCCACGACAGGATTACGACCGCAAGTTCGCGAACGGGCAGCGCGACACGCCCGCGACCGCGATCGAGAGGTTGGGCACCATGCAACCCACCAGCAAGTTCGGCGAGGTGTACCAGTACAGCAACCCGCTGGCGGCCGCTGCGGGCTTCATCGGCGGCGCGGTCGCCTTCCCCGACATGGAGATGGGCAAGGCCTACGACCAGGCCATGCAGCAGATGGTCTTCGACCCACTCGGCATGACCCACAGCACCTTTGATTTTGCCAAGGCCATGCAGGGTGACTACGCGAGGCCGCACGATGTCGACCTTGACGGCCATCTGATCGTGGGTCAGATTTCGCCGAACTACACGATCATTCCGCTGCGGCCCTCTGGCGGCCTGTGGACGAGCGCCCACGATCTCAGCCAGTATGTGATGATGGAATTGGCGAAAGGGATGCTGCCGAACGGACAGCGCCTCGTATCGGAAAAGAACCTGCTGCAACGACGTGTGCCGAATGTGGCCGCCGGCGAGAACATCGACTACGGCATGGGGCTGGAGATTGAAACGATCGCAGGCGTGACCGTGATTCATCACGGCGGCTCGCTTGAAGGTTACAAGAGCGACATGATCTGGTTGCCCGACTATGACGTCGGCGCCGTGATCCTGACAAACTCTGACGCCGGTTCAACCCTCGACCGGGCCTTTCTGCGCAAGCTGATGGAGGTGCTGTTCGACGGCAGACCCGAGGCCGAAGGGCAGGTCAAGGCCGTGGCGGCGATGAATGCCATCGAACGCCTGCAGATGCGCAAGGAATTGCAGGTGCCAGCCGATCCCGTCGTCGCCGCAAAGCTGGCCGCGCAATACGACAACGAGGCCCTCGGTGCGATCACATTCACCCGTGACGGCAAGGATGTCGTCCTTCACGACGGCTACCTGCAGAGCACGATGGCATCACGCAGAAACGAAGACGGCAGTATTAGCATCGTCAGCATCGCGCCCAACATGCAGGGACTCTTCGCTTTCGTCATCGGCGAGCGCGATCACAAACGCACGCTGACCCTGCGCGATGCCCAGCACGAGTATGTGTTCGTGGAGCAATAAGACAGGGATCGGGCATCGCATCGCTCGCCGACATCGAGTCCGTCATGGCCTGCGATCGCACAAAGAAAAAGCGGGCCGAAGCCCGCTTTTTCGTGTTCCGTCGACTCGACCCGCGGTGCTTAAGCGCCGGCGGTCTCGTCCTCGGTCAGCGCCTTCATCGACAGGCGGATGCGGCCCTGCTTGTCGACCTCAAGCACCTTGACCTTGACCAGGTCGCCTTCCTTGAGCTTGTCGGAAACCTTCTCGACGCGCTCGTTGGAGATCTGCGAGACGTGCACGAGGCCGTCCTTGCCCGGGGCGATCGTGACGAACGCGCCGAAGTCCATGATCTTGGCGACCTTGCCCTCGTAGACGCGGCCCGGCTCGACGTCGGACGTGATCTGCTCGATGCGCGCCTTCGCGGCCTGGCCGGCGATGGCGTTGACCGAGGCGATGACGATGGTGCCGTCGTCCTGGATGTCGATCTGGGTGCCGGTTTCCTTGGTGATCGCCTGGATGACCGAGCCGCCCTTGCCGATCACTTCGCGGATCTTGTCCGGGTGGATCTTCATCGTGATCAGGCGCGGAGCGAACTCGCTCATCTCCGGGCGCGGGGCCGAAAGGCCCTTGGCCATCTCGCCGAGGATGTGGATGCGGCCGGCTTTCGCCTGGGCCAGCGCCACCTTCATGATCTCCTCGGTGATGCCGTCGATCTTGATGTCCATCTGCAGCGCGGAGATGCCGTTCGCGGTGCCGGCGACCTTGAAGTCCATGTCGCCGAGGTGGTCCTCGTCGCCGAGGATGTCGGACAGCACGACGAAGTCGTTGCCTTCCTTCACCAGGCCCATCGCGATGCCCGCGACCGGCGACTTCAGCGGGATGCCCGCGTCCATCATCGCCAGCGACGAACCGCAGACCGAGGCCATCGACGACGAGCCGTTCGACTCGGTGATCTCCGAGACGGTGCGGATCGTGTACGGGAACGACTCCATCGTCGGCATCACCGCCTGCACGCCACGCTTGGCGAGGCGGCCGTGGCCGATCTCGCGACGCTTCGGGCCCATCATGCGGCCGCACTCGCCCACCGAGTACGGCGGGAAGTTGTAGTGGAACAGGAAGTGGTCCTTGTACTCGCCCGAGACGGCATCGATGATCTGGCCGTCGCGCGCGGTGCCGAGGGTGGTGATCACCAGCGCCTGGGTTTCGCCGCGGGTGAACAGCGCCGAGCCGTGGGTGCGCGGCAGCACGCCGACCTGCACGCTGATCGGGCGCACGGTGTCGAGGGCGCGGCCGTCGATGCGGACCTTGGTGCTGAGCACGGCGTCGCGCAGGGTGCGGTATTCGAGTTCGACGAATTCCTTGCCCGCATCGAAGTTCAGCCAGCCCGACGCGTCGCCATGCGACTTCATGTGGTCGACGACTTCCTTGCGCAGCGCGCCGATGGCGTCACGGCGCTCGAGCTTGTCGCGCACCGCGTAGGCAGCGGCGAGGCGATCGCCGACGGCATTGCGCAGCACCGAGATCGCGGCTTCGTTTTTCGCCGGCGCGGTCCAGGTCGACGCCTTGGCGCCGACTTCGGCGACCATCTCGTTGATCGCCTTGATCGCGGCCTGCAACTCGCGGTGGCCGAACATCACGGCGCCGAGCATCACGTCTTCCGACAGTTCCTTGGCTTCCGACTCGACCATCAGCACGGCGGTCTCGGTGCCGGCGACGACGAGCTCGAGCTGGGAATCCTTCAGCTCGGTCGCGGTCGGGTTGAGGATGTACTGGCCGTCCTTGTAGCCGACCTTGGCGGCGGCGATCGGGCCGGCGAACGGCGTGCCGCACAGCGACAGCGCGGCCGAGGCGCCGAGCAGCGCGGGGATGTCGCCGTCCACTTCGGGATTGAGCGACATCACGGTGGCGATGATCTGGATCTCGTTCCGGTATTCCTCGGGGAACAGCGGGCGGATCGGACGATCGATGAGGCGCGAGATCAGCGTCTCCTTCTCGGTCTGGCGCCCTTCGCGCTTGAAGAAGCCACCCGGGATGCGTCCGCCGGCATAGAACTTCTCCTGGTAGTCGACGGTGAGCGGGAAGAAATCCTGCCCCTCGCGCGCGCTCTTGGCGGCCACCGCGCTGACCAGCACCACGGTGCCGTCCACCTTCACCATCACCGCGCCGCCAGCCTGGCGGGCGATCTCGCCCGTCTCGAGGGTGACCTGGTGTTTGCCGTACTGGAACGTCTTGGTTACTTTCGCCACGGTTATCTGTCCTGTCGTGTCCGAGCGGCCACCATTGGCCGCTGCATGTGTTTGTGTTCTTCTGGATCGCAAATCGGGCTTGCGGAAAGCAAGAACGCCTCCACGGGGAGGCGTTCCGGATGAATCCTTACTTGCGGATGCCGAGGCGACCGATCAGGGTCTTGTAGCGCTCGGCGTCGGTGCGGTGCAGGTAGTCGAGCAGGCTGCGACGCTGGTTGACCATCATCAGCAGGCCGCGACGCGAGTGGTGGTCTTTCTTGTGCGTCTTGAAGTGGCCGGTGAGGTGGTCGATGCGGGCGCTGAGCAGGGCGACCTGCACTTCGGGCGAGCCGGTGTCGCCGGGCGCGCGCTGGTATTCGGAGATGACTTTGCCGGTGTCGATGGACATCGTTGAACTGCCTTCTGGTGATGCGAAACCCGCAGGAATGTCTTGCGACACACCGCCTGATCCGCCGTGGTTGGGACACTCGTCCCTGGATGATGGATTCGCCCGTTTCCGACCACGGGTGCCCCGTCGCTGCGCAACCGAGGTGAGGTCGGGAAAAAGCAGGTCATTCTAGCCCGCAACGGCCTGTCTTAACAAGGTTTTACATCGTTGGCCAAGGCGAGCCGCTCTCTTTCGAGGAAAGGGGTTCACGAATCCGTCGCACCCGGTACGGCCCATGTGAACAGGCGCTGCGCCCGCAGGACGCCATCGCTGCCCAGCGATCCCAGCCCCAGCGCCCGCTCGTCGTGGTCATGGATGGCGACGACGGACGCCGCCGCCCCCGATGGGGACCGCGCGATTTCCACCGCCTGCCCCTGTCCCAGCCTGCGCGCCTGGTCGGCATCCAGCCGGATCGACGGCAACCCCTTCAGCCCCGCCTCGACAGGCAGCAGGCAGGCGTCCAGCGCGGCAGGATCGTCTTCCGCAAGGGCCTGCAGCCCGGGCCATGCATGCATGTGCGGTTGCCGGAACGGCTCGACCCACGACCGCCGCAGCTCGGCGACGTGGGCGCCGCAGCCCAGGGTTTCGCCGAAGTCGCGCACGAGGCTGCGCACATAGGTGCCGCTGCCGCATTCGACGACCAGCCGCAGCCAGCCATCGCCCCGTTCGATGCAATCCAACTTCTTTACGAGGACTTCGCGCTCGGGCACCTCGACGATCTCGCCGCGTCGCGCCTTTGCGTAGAGCGGCTCGCCGCCCTGCTTGAGCGCGGCGTAGATCGGCGGGCGCTGGCGGATGCGGCCACGCAGCGGCGCCAGCGCGGCCTCCAGCATCGCCTCGTCGATCACGGGAACCGGGCGTTCGCGCAGGACCGCGCCATCGGCATCGTCGGTGTCGGTGGTCGCGCCCAGACGCGCAAGCGTCTCGTAGGCCTTGGACTCGCCCAGCAGAATGCCGGCGATCTTGGTCGCCTCGCCGAAGCAGATCGGCAACAGGCCGGTTGCGAGCGGATCGAGGCTGCCGGTGTGCCCCGCCTTTTCCGCGCGGAACAATCGCCGCACCTGCTGCAGCGCGTGGTTGGAACTGACGCCGGCAGGCTTGTCGAGCAGGAGGATGCCGTGCAACGGGCGGTATCGGGTCCGGGAAGTCTGCAAGAACCGGGACCTCCAGGGCCCGTCATCCCGGCGAACGCCGGGACCCATGTTGATCTTGTGCCTGCAAAGCAAAATGGATTCCGCGTCCGCCGAGGCGCTTCTCAACAGCGTAGATGGTCAATGACGAGCAAAGTCGAATTGCTACTCGCTGTCCGTATCGGCGGATTCCGGTGGCTTCGCATCGCGCAGCAAGCGGTCGATCGTCTCGCCCTTGTCCACCGAATCGTCGTAGTGGAAATGCAGCTCCGGCACATGGCGCAGCTTCATCGCGTGCGCGAGTTCGAAGCGCAGTTCGCGCGCATGTTCCTTGAGGCCTGCCATCGCTTCCTTCACACGCTCGGGCTGCAGCGCGGTGACGAACACCTTGGCATGCGCCATGTCGCGCGTGACCTCGACGTCGGACACGCTGACCGACGGCAAGCCGTGGTTGCGCACGGCCTCGTGCACCAGCATTCCCAGCTCGCGCCGCAGCTGGGCTGCGACGCGATCGGTGCGGTGGAAGGATTTCTGCGGCATTGCTTTCCTTGTCCCGCGCTTACAGCGTGCGCTGGATCTCGATGCGCTCGAAGCACTCGATCTGGTCGCCCGGCTTGACCTGGTCGTAGCCCTTCACGCCGATGCCGCACTCGGTACCGTTCCTGACCTCGTCGACGTTCTCGCTGAAGCGGCGCAGCGAATCGAGTTCGCCTTCGAAGATGACCACGTTGTTGCGGAGCACGCGCACGGGCTTGCCGCGGCGGATGACGCCCTCGACCACCGTGCTGCCGGCGATCGAGCCGAACTTGGAATGCCTGAACACCTGCATGACCTGCGCCGTGCCGATGATTTCCTCGCGGATCTCCACGCCCAGCAAGCCGGAGGCGACCTGCTTCACCTGGTCGATCACGTCGTAGATGATCGAGAAGTAGCGCAGGTCGAGGCCATTGGTCTCGATCACCTTGCGCGCCGAGGCATCGGCACGGACGTTGAAGCCGATGATGACGGCCTTCGACGCCGCGGCGAGCTGCGCGTCCGACTCGGTGATTCCGCCCACGCCCGACGAGATGACGTTGATCCTGATCGACTCGTTGGACAGCGAGACCAGCGCCTCGCGCAGCGCCTGCACCGAACCATGCACGTCGGCCTTGACCACCAGCGCCAGCGACAGCTGGCCGGCGCCCTGGCCCATCTGCGCCATGATGTCTTCCATGCGGTTGCCGGCCTGGCTGACCAGGCGCGACTCGCGGCGCTTGGCGTCGCGCTGCTGCGCCACGTCCTTCGCCAGCCGCTCGTCGTCGACCACGGTGAAGTCGTCGCCGGAATCGGGCACGCCCGACAGGCCGAGCACCTGCACCGGGATCGAGGGACCGGCCGAATCGACCTGCTTGCCGGTCTCGTCGAACAGCGCGCGCACGCGGCCGTACTGCACGCCGCAGACGAGGTAGTCGCCCTTCTTCAGGGTGCCCTGCTGGACGAGCACGGTCGCGACCGGACCACGGCCCTTGTCGAGGCTGGACTCGATCACCACGCCACTGGCGCGCGCATCGCGCACCGCGTTCAACTCCATCACTTCGGACTGCACGAGGACCGCGTCGAGCAACGCGTCCACGCCCATGCCGGTCTTGGCCGACACCGGCACGAACTGCACGTCGCCGCCCCAGTCCTCGGCAAGCACGCCGATGTTCGACAAGCCCTGCTTGATGTTGTCGGGCTTGGCCTCGGACTTGTCCATCTTGTTCATCGCCACGATCAGCGGCACGTTGGCCGCCTTGGCGTGCTGCACGGCCTCGATCGTCTGCGGCATCACGCCGTCGTCGGCAGCGACCACCAGCACGACGATGTCGGTGAGTTTCGCGCCGCGCGCGCGCATCGACGAGAACGCCGAGTGGCCCGGGGTGTCGAGGAAGCTGATCGTGCCCTTCGACGTCTCCACGTGGTAGGCGCCGATGTGCTGGGTGATGCCGCCGGCCTCGCCGTGCGCCACCTTGGTGCGGCGGATGTAGTCCAGCAGCGAGGTCTTGCCGTGGTCGACGTGGCCCATGATCGTGACCACCGGCGGACGCGTCGAGCGCTCGCCCTGCGGCGCCTCCTCGCCATGCGCGAGCAGCGCGGATTCGGCGTCGTTCTCGGTGGCGACGACCGCCGTGTGACCGAGTTCCTCGACGACGAGGACGGCGGTGTCGTGGTCGAGTACCTGGTTGATGGTCACCATCGTGCCCATCTTGAACAGCGCCTTGACCACTTCGCCGCCCTTGAGCGCGAGCTTGGCCGCGAGGTCGGCGACGCTGATGCTCTCGCCGATCGCGACTTCGCGCTGCACCGGCGCGGTCGGACGCGCGAAGCCATGCTGGCCGGTGGCCTGGCGGGCCGCCTCGACGGGCCTCGCGCGCATCTTGCGCTTGCCGGCGCCGCGACGCGCACGCTCGGCATCGGACAGGTGCAGCTGCGACGAAAAACGGTTCGCCGGATCGTTGTCGTCGATCTCGGCCGGCATCGCGTGGGTGCCGCGATGCTGGACTTTCTTGTGCGCCGGCTTGGCGTCGCGCTGGTTCTCGCGCGTGGTCTCGCGACGGCGCGCTTCGGGCGCGGGCGCCTGCTTGTGGGTGGATTTTTCCGAGGGCGGCGCGGCCGCGGTGGTCGCTGCCGCCGGCTTCGCGGGCGCCTTCTTGTCTTCCTCGACGGCCGGCGCTGCTTCGACGACCTCGACCGGTTCGCGCGCCTTGCGTGCGGCTTCCTCGGCCTCGCGGCGCGCGGCTTCCTCTTCGCGGCGCTTGCGGTCGACCTCGTTGAGCGCGGCGTTCTCCGCCTGGTTGCGGTTGTTCGACTCCGCCAGCTTGCGCAGCGCGTCCTCGCGCTCGTCGTTGACCGGGGTCTCGACCTGGTCGCGCTTGACGTAGGTGCGCTTCTGGCGGACCTCTACCGTGACCGTGGTCTTGGCCTTGCCGGCGCTGACGGTCAGCTCGTTGTGGGTGGTCCGCTTGAGCGTGATCTGCTTGGGCGCGGCGGCCTCGGCAACCGGCTTCTCGGCCTTGCCGTGGGTGCGGCGCAGGAAGCCGAGCAGCTTCATCTTCTCGGTGCTTGTGACCACCTGGTCCGGGCCGCTGAAGGCCATGCCGGCTTCCGCGAGCTGCTCCAGGAGCTTCTCGACCGGCGTGCCGACCATCTTCGCGAGCGTGTTTACGGTGACTTCGGACATTTGTATCCCGTGACCTGGTGTTGCGATCAAACCTCTAGTCTACCGTGCCGGTGCGACGATTCGCCCCTGCACGGTCCCGCGGTCCCGGCTTCGGCGCGTCGTTCCGGGATGTCCGGAGCGACGATCCTTCAGCCGATGTCCCGCCTCATTCGAACCAGTGCGCGCGCGCGGCCATGATCAGCTCCGCAGCGCGTTCCGGCCCCATGCCTTCGATGTCGGCGATCTCGTCGGTGGCCATCTCCGCGAGTTCCTCGCGGGTGGTGACGCCGCGCTCGGCCAGCGCGAAGGCGGTGGTCTCGTCCATGCCGTCGAGACCGAGCAGGTCCTCGGCCGGCTGGTGCTCGTCGATCCCTTCCTCGACCGCCAGCGCGTCGGTGAGCAGCGCGTCGCGGGCGCGGGCGCGCAGCTCCTCGACGATGTCCTCGTCGAAGCCCTCGATCGCCAGCAACTCGGCGGTCGGCACGTAGGCGATTTCCTCGACGGTGTTGAAGCCCTCGCCGACCAGGATGCCGGCGATTTCCTCGTCGACCTCGAGCTTGTCCATGAACAACTGGCGCGCGGCGACCTGTTCGGCCTCGCTCTTGGCGGTGACCTGGTCCTGGGTCATCACGTTGAGCTGCCAGCCGGTCAGGCGGCTGGCCAGGCGCACGTTCTGGCCACCCTTGCCGATCGCCTGCGCGAGCTTGTCCTCGGCCACGGCGAGGTCCATCGAATGGCGTTCCTCGTCGACGATGATCGACTGCACCTCGGCGGGCGCCATCGCGTTGATCACGAACTGCGCGGGGTTGTCGCTCCACAGGATGATGTCGACGCGCTCGCCGTTGAGCTCGTTGCTCACCGCCTGCACGCGCGAACCGCGCATGCCGATGCAGGCGCCGATGGGATCGGTGCGGCGGTCGTGCGCGATCACGGCGATCTTGGCGCGATCGCCCGGATCGCGCGCGGCGGCCTTGATCTCGACCAGGCCCTGGCCGACCTCGGGCACTTCCAGCTTGAACAGTTCCATCATGAATTCCGGCGCCGCGCGGCTGATGAACAGCTGCGGCCCGCGCGCCTCGGCGCGCACTTCCAGCAGGTAACCCTTGACGCGGTCGCCCGGGCGCAGCGTATCGCGCGGGATCGCCTTGTCCTTCGGGATGAAGGCTTCGGCGTTGCCGCCGAGGTCGACGTAGATGTTGCCGCGCTCGGCGCGCTTGACGATGCCGGTGACCAGTTCGCCAACGCGGTCGGCCCAGGCTTCGACGACCTGCGCGCGCTCGGCCTCGCGCACCTTCTGCACGATCACCTGCTTGGCGGCCTGCGCCTCGATGCGGCCGAACTCGGCGTTCGCGATCGATTCCTCGATGACGTCGCCGACGGCGGCCTCGGTGTTGTCGTCGATCGCGTCCATCAGGCGCAACTGGCGGTCGGGCGATTCCATCACCACCTCGTCGGGAACGACTTCCCACTGGCGGAAGGTCTCGTAGCTGCCGTCCTTCGAATTGATCGCGACGCGGATCTGCACGTCCTGGTCGTGGTAGGACTTCTTCGCGGCCGAGGCCAGCGCGGACTCCATCGCCTGCAGGATGACCTCGCGCGGGACGCCCTTTTCGTTGGCGACCGCGTCGATCACCATCAACATTTCCTTGCTCATTGCTCGTGCTCCGTGACGTGCGGGCCTTGCGCGCCGCTGTGTTTGCCGTGTTGCCTGTCGTTTCGGCCCGGCTTGCCGCCGCGGCCCTTCTTTCCGCCGGTTGCCTTGCCCTTCTCGCCGGGCGCGGCTCCCAGACCCAGCGCAACCCAGTCGGGGACCAGGCGCGCCTTCTCGATGTTCGTGTGCTGCAACTTCAATTCGGTTTCGTCGACGCGCAGCGAAATCTCGTCGCCGTCCACGCCGAGGATCGTGCCCTGCACGCGGCGGCGACCGCCGACCGGGATCTGCAGGCTCAGCTTCACCTGCTCGCCCACGCAGCGCGCGAACTGCGCCGCGGTGAACAGCGGGCGGTCGATGCCCGGAGAGGAGACTTCCAGCGTGTAGTGCGAGGCGATCGGATCGTTGACGTCCAGCACCGCCGACACTTCGCGGCTCACCGCTTCGCAGTCCTCGATCGCCACCGTGCGCCCGGGCGCGTCGATGTAAAGCCGCAACAGCGCGTGAGCGCCCGACTGCGCGAACTCCACGCCCAGCAGTTCGAGCTGCATGGAGGCGACGGTCGGCGCGAGCAGGGCTGCGATTTCGGTGGTGCGGTCGGACATCTCGATCTTCGATTGGCGAAAACGGCTTCGGGGAAAAAAGGGTTTCGAAAAAACAGTTTCGGAAAAGCAAAAGGGGCCCACAGGCCCCTTTCCGGTAACAGCAAATTCCGGCGTAACGGCGCAAACAACGAGCCGTTGCGAGCCCAGCGCAACAAGAGTCCACGAGGAATTACATCCGCAAGGAACTTCCTGCCGCAGAAACTGGTAGCGGGGGTAGGATTTGAACCTACGACCTTCGGGTTATGAGCCCGACGAGCTGCCAGACTGCTCCACCCCGCAGCAGTGGAACGCGAATTATGGGCACGCGGCCGGTCTTTTGCAAGGCGGAAAATCGCCGTGCCCTTGCTGTCGCCGCCAGCCTCGCCTCACTGCGGCGTGAAGTGGAAGCCGTTGATGACGATCTCCACCGATTGCCCGTTCGCCGGCGCCTTCCCCTGGAACAGCCACAGGTTCATGTGCACCGGCAGGGGCTGCTGCGGGATGTGGCTGGCCGGCTTGCTGGCGGGTCGATACGTCCAGTGGATGAAGCCGGCACCGGCGGGGGCGGGTATCGACTTGTACATGTGGAACGCGATGCTGTCCGCGGCCCAGACGAAGCGCTGGGTGGTGCTGTTGCTGGTCAGCGTGAAGGGGAACGCGCGCGACCATGGCTGGATGCCCGCGACGGCGGGCCAGACGGTGTAGTTGCCGATCGGATTGTCGGCGTTGCCCCAGTGCGAGAACTCGATGTCGATCTCGTTGGTGCCGTCCGGCCCAACGTCGGCCGTCGGATAGTCGAACAGCCCCAGCACCACGTTCTTGTCGAGCTGGTCGATCGGGCCGGTGACATTGAATTCATAAGTGCCAAAACCCAGGCGCTGGTCGAGGTAGACCTCGGCGCACTGCCAGAAGCCGTTGATCTTCGACATCCGCAGATGCATCGCGCCCGCTGTATCGACCCAGGCATTGGCGGCGTTCCAGCGATTCGGCCCGGGACCGCCCTGCCCGGTCCGCACTTCCCAGGTGTAGCCCGCGAACGCGAGCGTCGTGGCGCCGGCCGGCGCTGCGAAACAGGTCGCCAGCGATGCGCCGAGAACCAGCATGGACAGGGTTCGCACGGACATCACCGATCTCCTCTTCGGCACGGTTTGTCGATGCTAGCGCGAAAAGCGACAATCGGCATCGGAGATGAATTCCACCCCCGAACGCAACGAGCCGATCCATGGAACTCGTCTTCACCAAAGGCAACGGCAAGTACGACCGCATGGACGTGATCCGTGGCGACGGCGTGCGCGAATCCGTCGACTGCCCCAAGCAACGGATCATTCCGCACGACATGGTCCACTTCGCCGTGGAAAGCGTCCTGTGCAACCGCGGCTTCCTGCGTCGCGTGCACGAGGGAGAGCCGGCGAACTTCCGGATGGCGCCCGACGCCGAGACCGATGCCGTCGAACGCCTGGTCGAGGTCTTCCAGGGCGACGGCTGGTCGGGCGGGAATTCGCCACCCGACGACATGCTCGATCTCTACCGCGTCACCTGCGAGGCGCGCGCCTGCCCGGTGCTCCCTATCGACGCTTCCGACATCCACGCCGTGCGCGCGCGGATCGAAGAACTCACCGCGCAATGGAACGCTGTCGACGTGGGCGGGACGCTCAGGCTGGCTTTCTAGCCGGCCTGCGCGATCGATCGCAAATGCGCTTCAGCGCTCCGCCGCCGGCTCGCGCTGCAGGTGGAGGTCGTTGAACTTGCGCCGCTCGACCAGCTCGACCACCTTGCCTGCCGCGTCGCGCTTGAACACGTAGAGGTTCTTCTCGTCGTCGCCGCCCATGAACACGTCGCGTGCGACGGGATCGAGTGCGACGGCCGGCCGCCCCGCCTTGGTGCGGAAGACCAGGTGGTCGCCATCGCGCTCGATGCTCCAGGCGCGGTCGGGTGCGATGCGATAGGTGCCGGGATAGTCGGCCAGCGACAGGTCGCGCACGGCCAGCGACGGCGGCGGCGTGGGCAGGGTCACGTCCATCCATGCGACCAGTTTCCATTCGCCGCTCCTGCGCACATAGGTCGCGGTCGAGGGATAACGCACGACGAACTGCTGGCCGAAGTAGGTCTCGCGTTCGTAGTCCTCGAAGTCGATCACCGCGGTATCGCCGTACACGCGCACGCGCGCATCTCGCACCTGGATGCTGCCCGATATGCCCGGCGGGAAGGGACGGATCGCGGCCACCGCTTCGGCCTTGTCCTGGCGACGACCGAACTCGTCGGTGACCACCGCGTCATCGGCCAGCGCCTGCCGCCAGACCTCGGCCTTGCCCTCGCCGATCGCGTCCATGATCCGCTGGGTCAGCGCAACCAGTTGGTCGCGCACGTCCGGCGGCGCCTCGCCCGCGTGCGACGGCATCGCGGCCGCATACGCCAGCGTGCCGCAGGCGATTCCTGCCAGCCACATGGGGCGTGCCTTCCGAATCGATCCGGAATTGCGGGCGGGCATGCTGCTCTCCTGTGCGATCGCGTCGCCGACGATCGTGGTGGCTCGTACGCACCGGCGCGAGTGCGATTCGTCATGCCCATCGAGCGCCCATGCGACGACGCAACGACGCCGTCCCGCATGCAGTCGCGTTTCGCTAGACTCGCCCGACTCCGGCCGCAGGCCCTCCACCGCATCCGAGGACGACATCGCTTGGAACCGACCGCCCCAACCCGCCGCGGCAGCCTGGTCTGCGTCGGCACCGGCATCACCCTGGGCTCGCACCTCGGCCCGCTGGCGCGCAGCTACATCGAACAGGCCGACGTGGTGTTTTCGGCGATGTCGGACGCCATCGTCGAGCAATGGATCGCCGGCATGAACAAGGACGTGCGCAGCCTCCAGCCCTGTTACCGCGAGGGCAAATCGCGGATGCAGACCTATCGCGAGATGGTCGAGGCGATGCTCGTGGAAGTGCGCGCCGGAAAGAAGGTCGTCGCCGCCTTCTACGGCCATCCCGGCGTCTTCGCCTGGTCGCCGCACAAGGCCATCGCGATCGCGCGCAAGGAAGGCTACGCCGCGCACATGGAGCCGGGGATCTCGGCGGAGGATTGCCTGTACGCCGACCTCGGCATCGATCCGGGCGAGGTCGGCTGCCTGCACTGCGAAGCGAGCCAGTTGCTGTACTACAAGCGCCGCATCGATCCGACCATGTATCTGGTGCTGTGGCAGGTCGGAGCGGTCGGCGACAAGGCCCTGGCGCGGCTTCACGCGGACAACGCCTACCGGCAGGTGCTGGTGGACGTGCTGGCGGAAGACTATCCGCTCGGCCATCGGGTCATCATCTACCGCGCCGCGACCCTGGCGATCCACGCGCCGCGGATCGAACGCACGACGTTGCGCAAACTGGCGACGGCGCATATCGAGCTGGCCGATACCGTCGTGATTCCCCCGGCACGCAAGCTCGAGCCGAACGCGAAGATCCTCCGACGGCTCGCCCGACTGGATCGGGCTTCCGGAAAATGAGGCGAGCCCTGATCGCAACCGCAAGGCTGTACCTGCGTGCGATGGCGAAAGGCGACCTGGCCCTGTTCCGCGACCTTTATACGGACGCCGCAACGATGCGCCACATCGGGCGTCCGGTGTCGCCCGAGTGGGCCAGGGCGAGCTTCCGCGCCACGCTGGAAGCTGCGCGGGAACCGCATGGGCCGCGGTTTTTCGTCATCGTCGAGCGCCGCCGCCGCGTGATCGGCCTGTGCTCGGTGCAGGCAGTGGCGCAGCACGAACGCAGCGTCGAGATCGGCATCATGCTCAGGCCGGATGCCCGTCGAAGGCAGTACGCGACCGAAGCGCTTTCCGCCCTGACGGCCATGGCTTTGCGCACATTGCCCATCGACACGGTTTGGGCGCAATATCGGACGGCCAATCGGGGCGCAGCACGGTTGTTCGACGCGTTGGGGTTTTCCGAAATCGAGGGCTGGCGCCCGCGTGGCGCAAGACCGAGGTTGTGCGTCAGGATCGTGCGGCGGCCGGGATTGCGCTCAAACCAACCAAAGGGGGCAGTGCCTATGTCGAATGTCATCGGATTCCTCGAAAACGCCGGACGCGATGCCGCGCTCCGCCACGCCAGCAGGGAACAGTTGCTGCAGGCGATGCAGCGCGAAGAAATTGAACCGGCGATCCGCGCCGCGATGCTGCAACCCGAGCGGATGGCGATCGATGGCTTGCAGGGCGGGCGCGACACGATGTACTGCGTGAACAGGTCCACCCCGCCGCCGAAGCCGATGAAGGCGCCGGCGAAAAAGGCCCCGGCCAAGGCTCCGCCGAAGAAAGCGCCGCCGAAGAAGAAGTAAGGGCGTCGGCCGCCTTTTCGCGAAAGCCATGCGAACCCTGAAAACCTCGCGCCCGGCCCGATTCGCCGGGCGCGTTCTTTTGGCGGCGTCGCTGCTGTCCGCCACGGTGTGTATCGCCGCGCCGGAGACTCCCGACGAGTTGCTGCAGCACGCGGACCAGATCAGGACCACGAACAACACCCAGTTCCAGGTGCTGCTGCAGCAACTGGATGCGCAGGCGGATCGGCTCAGCCCGCAGCAGCGCGACTGGCTGGACTATTACAAGGGTTGGCAATCGGGCTTGCGGGGGGACTTCCCCGCCGCGGTGACCGCACTGACGGCGGTGCTCGATCATTCCCAGGATCCGACCCTGCGCGCACGCGCGCGCATCAGCCTGCTCAACGACCAGTTCAACGCCGCGCAATACGAGGACGCATACGCCAACCTCGGCGTGCTGCTCGATTCACTGCCGCAGATCCAGGATCGCAATGCGCATTTCCTCGCGCTGGCGGTTGCAGCCGACCTGTACAACCAGGCCGGCCAGTACGACCTGGCCGAACGCTACACCGACCAGGCGCTCGCTTACGATCGCAGCGACAGGTCGATCTGCGATGCGGTGTCCAACCAGGCCCTGACCCTGTACAAGACCGGCAAGCTGCAGGCGGACGATACCCAGGTACGCAGCGGCCTCGATGCCTGCCAGCGCATCGGCGACCCGGTCTATGCGAATGTCATCCGTGTATGGATGGCGCAGGCGCAGACGGACCAGGGCGCGGCCGCCGCCGCGCTGCAATTGCTCACGACGCACGATGCGGAAGTGCAATCGACCCATTCGTCCGCGTTGATTTCGCTGTTCCGCGCGACGCTCGCGAAGAGCTACCTGCTCACGGGCGACCTGGCGCACGCCGCCGAGTACGCCCGCAGCGCGATCGACTTCGCCAACAAGCAGGTCAATTCCAAGGCATCGGCGGATTCGTGGCAGGTGCTGTACCAGGTCGCCAAGCGCCAGGGCGACGACAAGGGCGCGCTGGCCTACCTCGAAAAATTCGTGGTCGCCGACAAGGGCTACCTCACCGACACCAGCGCGCGCGAACTCGCCTATCAGATGGTCCGGCAGCAGGTCCAGGACAAGAAGGCGCAGATCGATGCCCTGAGCCAGCAGAACCAGGTGCTCAAGCTCAAGCAGGCGGTCGGCCGCAAGAACATGATCGCCGTCCAGCTCGGGATCGCGCTGCTGCTGGTGGTGCTTGGCTCGATCGGGATGTATGCCTATCGCACCAAGCGCTCGCAGCTCAAGTTCCAGAAGCTCGCGCGGCGCGACGGCCTGACCGAGATCTACAACCGGCAGTACTTCATCGAGTGCGCCGAGCAGGAGCTGGCCTACTGCTGCAAGTCGATGCGCGACGCGAGCCTGGTCGCGATCGATCTCGACCACTTCAAGCTCATCAACGACAACCACGGCCACGCCGCCGGCGACTTCGCGCTCAAGCGCGCGGTGGCGGCCTGCCAGAAGCACCTGCGCTCGGTGGACATCTTCGGCCGCCTCGGCGGCGAGGAATTCGGGATCCTGATGCCCGACTGCGTGCCGGAGCGCGCGGCGGACATGGCCGAACAGATGCGGGCGGAAATCGCTTCGCTGCAAGGCTCGGAGAACGGACTCGACTTCGTGGTGACGGCAAGCTTCGGCGTTGTCGCTGCGCGCTGGTCCGGATACGACCTGCCGCAGTTGCTGGCGCAGGGAGACAGCGCGCTCTACAAGGCCAAGCGCGAGGGGCGCAACCGCGTCGTCATCCACGATGCGTCCGGAACCGCAGTCCAGGGACCGCCACCGGGCGTGCCGGAACGGCGCAGGGCCTGAGGGGCCGTTTCATCCCGCTTCGCCACGGCGAAGACCGGACTCCCGGATTCGTTCCGTCGCGCTGCATCGACATCCGCGATCGACCTGCGTGCGATTTCCATGCGTCCGCTGATTGCACGATCGGTTGCTTCCCGACAGGCTGCTAGACTCGCCCGGCCGCGCCTCCGCGACGATCCGACCGACCCTCCTTCCCGAGGTCTCCTCCTTGTCGAACCCCAGCCCCACGAATCGCCGCGGCAGCCTGGTCTGCGTCGGCACCGGCATGACCCTCGGCTCGCACCTCAGCCCGCTGGCACGCAGCTACATCGAACAGGCCGACGTGGTGTTCGCCGGCATGTCCGACGGCATCGTCGAGCAATGGATCGCCGGCATGAACGCGGACGTGCGCAGCCTCCAGTCCTGCTATCGCGAGGGCAAGTCGCGGATGCAGAGCTACCGCGAAATGGTCGAGGCGATGCTGGCCGAGGTGCGTGCCGGCAAGAAGGTCGTGGGGGCTTTCTACGGCCATCCCGGCGTGTTCGCCTGGCCGCCGCACAAGGCCATCGAGACCGCGCGCAAGGAAGGCTACGAGGCGCGCATGGAGCCGGGCATCTCCGCCGAGGACAGCCTGTATGCCGACCTCGGCATCGATCCCGGTCGCTACGGCTGCCAGCACTACGAAGCCAGCCAGTTGCTGCTGTACGAGCGCCGGATCGACGCGTCCGCCTACCTGGTCCTCTGGCAGGTCGGCGTCGCCGGCGACCAGTCGCTGGAACGCTTTTCGACCGGCGCGAAGTACCGCCAGGTGCTGGTGGACCTGCTGGCACGCGACTATCCGCTCGACCACGGGATCATCCTCTACCGCGGCGTCACCCTGCCCATCCAGCAGCCACGCATCGAGCGCATCGCCCTGCGCGACCTGCCGGCGACCGATGTCGGGATGGACGTGACCGTTGTCTTGCCGCCAGCGCGGCGCCTGAAGCCCAACCGCGAAATCCGCGCGCGACTGAGCGTACTGGACCTGTTGGAGAAGGCCGGCGGATGAACGCTCACGGCCCGGGCATCCCGCCGCGCGAAGCGTCCCGCATCGAATTGCGGCACCTCTGCGAGACCGACGAGGCTCTGTATTGCAGCCTCTACACGGATCCCGAAACCATGGCCTTCGTCAGCCCCCCGCTGTCGGCGGAACTGGCCATCCGCAACTTCCATGAGGTGCTCCATCCGGAGGACAGCGGTCACGGGGTTTTCATCGTCCTGGAAAAAGCCACCGGCGCAGCCATCGGCCTCTGCGGCTGGCACAGCTCGAACGCACGCAAGCGCCAGCTCGAAATAGGCATCCTGTTGAACGCCCGTGGACGGAGCCGAAGGTATTCAAAGGAGGCCATCACCGCTGTTGTTGACCGTGCTTTCGCGGCATTGCCGATCGATACTGTTTGGGTGCAGTATCAGCGAGCCAATTCGGCTGCCGATAGGTTATTTGTTGGCTTGGGGATGCAACTGCATGGCATCGAGGCCGGCAAGCGTGCACAGCCAACGCGCGTCGTCCGCAGCATCTGTCGTTCGATGTGGCGGTGCATCTGACCCGTGGGCAATCGAAAAGGAACCGCTGGTTGCATGGAGGCTCGACAGGCGGTGGTGACTGACGTCCGAGCGCATTTACCGATTCAATACGGTGTTTGAGGATCATCAACCGACAACAGGAGGGGGACCATGTCGAACGTGATTGCGTTTCTTGAAATGATGGGCCAGGACGCTACGCTGGCACACGCCAGCAGCGAAGATGTCGTGGCGGCGCTCGCAGATGCGCAGGTCGATCCGTCGCAACAGGCAGCCATCGTCGCAGGCAGCGGCATGCAGCTCGAGGCAATTCTCGGAGTGCAGGCCAACGTATGCTGCGTCTTCCTTCCGGGAAAGAAGCAGGACGACGAGGAAGAAGACGAGCCCGCGGACGACGACGAGATTTCTTTGCGTCAATCCATGCTCAGCGTTGCATAGGCCTTCGACCGATGTCCTCGACCTCCGGGATTCGCTCGGTTCTCGCAGCCGGGCGGCCTTGGTTGGCCGTTCTCGCCTTGTCCTGCGCAGTCGCCAAGGCTGCGCCGGACAATATCGACGTGCTTCTCAAACGCGCGGACAGCATCAAGGCCGCGAATCAAGTCGAATTCATCAGAAACCTCCGACAGCTCGAGGGACGGTCCTCGGAGCTGTCCCCGGCCCAGGCTGAATACCTGCGCTATCTCGAAGCATGGCAGTACGGTTATTCCGGCGACTACAAGGACGCCATTCCTCAGCTCGACGCGATCATCGCGAACTCGAAAGACGTCACGTTGAGATTTCGAGCCAGCGTATCGATCATCAACATCCTTGAGATCGACTCGCATAACGAGGAAGGGTACGAGCGTCTGAGCCAGCTGGTCGACATGCTGCCGCAGGTGCCGGATCCGGGAACAAGGCTGCTGGGAGTCGCCGTAGCGGCGCAGCTCTATAACTTCGCAGGCCAGTACGACCTGGCCCTCAGTTATGCCGACAAGCTCATCGCGGCACCCAAAGAATACAGCATGACCTGCAAGGGTCACTGGTTCAGGATCGACTCGTTGTTCCGCAGCGGAAAGCTCAGCTGGCCCAGCGAAGACATCAGTTCCGCGATCGCCGCGTGCGCGAACGTGAACGAGCCGATCACCGCAAATCTCATTCGCGTCGACATTGCCAAGCTTGACCTGGCCCAGGGAAGGTACGCCGACGCCATTGCACTCCTGAATGACAACTATGAGGTTGCTGGAAAAACACGCTATCCCTTCCTGATTTCCTCGTTCGACTCCGTGTTGGGCCTGGCATACCTGCAGACAGGCGATCTCGAGAAAGCCCAGACCTACGCACAGCGAGCCGTCGAGAACGGGGCCGACAAGGGATACACCCAGGCGCAAGCCGACGCCTATGAAGCGCTCTACAAGATCGCCGTGAAGCACGGCGACTATCAGGCGGCCCTCGGTTATCACGAGAAGTATGCCGCCGCCGACAAGGGCTATCTCAACGACACCAGCGCTCGCGCCCTCGCCTACCAGATGGTGAAACAGCAGGTGCAGGAGAAAAAGGCGCAGGTCGACGCGCTGAACAAGCAGAACCAGGTGCTGACGCTCAAGCAAACCGTCAACCGCAAGAACATGATCGCCGTCGAGCTCGGCGTGGCCCTGCTGCTGGTCGTGCTCGGCTCGATCGGCATGTACGCCTACCGGACCAAGAAGTCGCAGCTCAAGTTCCGGAAGCTGGCGCGGCGCGACGGCCTGACCGAGATCTTCAACCGCCAGTACTTCGTCGAGGTCGCCGAGCAGGAGCTGGAGTACTGCCGCAAGTCGGTGCGCGACGTGAGCGTGGTGGCGATCGACCTCGACCACTTCAAGCTGATCAACGACAACCACGGCCATGCCGCCGGCGATTTCGCGCTCAAGCGCGCGGTGGTGGCGTGCCAGAAGCACCTGCGTTCGGTCGACGTGTTCGGCCGGCTGGGCGGCGAGGAGTTCGGCATCATGATGCCGGACTGCGTGCCGGAGCGTGCGATCGACATCGCCGAGAAGATGCGCCAGGAGATCGCGTCGCTGAAGGGTACCGAGGGCGAGCCGGACTTCGAGGTCACCGCGAGCTTCGGCGTGACCGCGGCGCGCTGGTCGGGCTACAACCTCCTGCAGTTGCTGGCGCAGGCCGACAGCGCGCTGTACCAGGCCAAGCGCGAAGGACGCAACCGCGTCGTCGCGATCGCCGGGCCACCGGCCGCCAACAGCGGCGCGCCGGCTGCGGACGTGTCGGATTGGCGCCGGGCTCTGACCTGACCTGAGAATCGCGGCCCGGGAAGCGACCGCCGCTTCCATTCCCGCTTCCCGCTACGACCACCCCACTCTTTCGCCGGCGAAGGCCGCGGCGACAACGACCGTGGAACTGCTCGGAACGGGAGTCCGGCCTAACGCCCGCGATTCCGCTACGCCCCGAACGCCTGCAGGCACCACGCCATGATCGGATTCCACGCCAGCCCGAGGGCGAGCAGCAGCAACACGTTGATCGACAGCATCCAGCGCAGGTCGCCGTCGTGGTGGAGCTGGGCGGCGGGCTTCTCGGCGGGCGCGTCGAAGTACATCACCTTGATCACGCGCAGGTAGTAGAACGCGCCGATCACCGCGAACACCGCGCCGACGATCGCCAGCCACAGCATGTTCGCGTCGAGCGCGGCGCGCAGCACGGCGAGCTTGGCCCAGAAGCCCAGGAACGGCGGCACGCCGGCCAGCGAGGCCATCACCATCAGCACCAGCAGGGCCAGCCACGGGCTGCGCGCGTTGAGGCCGCGCAGGTCGTCGATGTCCTCGGCATCGTGGCCGCGGCCGCTGAGCACGATCAGGCTCGCGAAGGCCGCGGCCGCCATCAGCGAGTAGGCGATCGCGTAGAACATCGCCGCGGCGTAACCGCCCGGCGTGGCGTTGCTCAGGCCGAGGAACAGGAAGCCGACATGCGAGATCGTCGAATACGCGAGCATGCGCTTGAGGCTGGTCTGCACCAGCGCGAACAGGTTGCCGATCGCCAGCGACAGCACGGCCAGCCACGCCACCATCGGCTGCCAGTGCTGCCAGAGCGGGCCGGCGCCGGATTCGAGCAGGCGGTAGGCCATTCCGAACGCCGCCAGCTTCGGCGCCGAGCCGATGAAGACGGTCACCGCGGTCGGCGCGCCCTGGTAGACGTCGGGCAGCCACATGTGGAAGGGCGCGGCGCCGAACTTGAAGGCGATGCCGACCACGAGGAAAGCCACGCCGAACATCATCATCGTGTGGTCGACGCCGTTGTTGGCGAAATGCTGGATGCCGGCCAGCTCGAGCGTGCCGGTCGCGCCGTACACCATCGACATGCCGTACAGCAGCATGCCCGAGGACAGCGAACCGAGGACGAAATACTTCATCGCCGCTTCCGAACCGATCGCCGAATCGCGGTTCATCGCCACCAGGGCGTAGGACGACAGCGCCAGCAATTCCAGGCCCAGGTAGAGCGTGACCAGGCTGCCGGCCGAGACCAGCAGCATCATGCCGAGCACAGCGAACAGCAGCAGGATGTGGAAGGCGCCGCGCGAGAGCCCGCGGTCGGCGAGATACGTGCGCGCGTAAACGCAGGAGAACAGGCTGACCGCGAGGATGACGAATTTCAGCACGTCGCCAGCGAGGTCGCGCACGAACATGCGGTTGAACGACATCGCCGTCGGCGCGCCGTCGAAGCCGCCATTGCGCGTCACCAGCCATGCCGCGCCGACCAGGGTGACGATCGTCGCCCAGAACAGCAGCGCGCGCTGGCCGCGCTGGGCGAACATGTCGATCAGCAGCAGCAGGCAGGCGCCGCCCAGCACCGCCAGTTCGGGGCGCAGGGTCAGCAGGTCGGCCAGGGTCGGCATCGTCGTCTATCTCGTCAGTGAGGCAGCTTGCTGGTGGCCATGCCGGCGGTGATCTGCGAAACCGCAGGCCCCATCAGGTCGGTCAGGGGTTTCGGATACACGCCTACCAGCAACACGCCGACGGCGAACGTGCCCAGCACGATGGCCTCGCGGAGGTTGATGTCCTTCAGTTCGCGGACATGGTCGTTGCCGGGCTTGCCGAACACCACGCGCTTGACCAGCCACAGCGTGTAGGCCGCGCCCAGCACGAGCGTGGTGGCCGCGCCGAAGGCGATCAGCGGACTGCGCTGGAAGGCGGCGAGGATCACCATGAACTCGCCGACGAAGCCCGAGGTGCCCGGCAGGCCGCAGTTGGCCATCGCGAAGAAGACGAAGAACGCGGCGAACCACGGCATCGTGTTCACCACACCGCCGTAGTCGCGGATCATGCGCGAGTGCATGCGGTCGTAGAGCACGCCGACGCAGGAGAACATCGCGCCGGACACGAAGCCATGCGAGATCATCTGCACCATCGCGCCCTGCACGCCCAGTTCCGCTGCCTGCGGGTGGGCCAGCGCGCGCACCAGCGCCGGCCCGATGAACACGCCGAGGGTGACGAAGCCCATGTGCGCGATCGACGAGTACGCGATCAGCTTCTTCATATCGTCCTGCACCAGGGCGACCAGGCCGATGTACATCACCGCGATCAGCGACAGCGCGACGATCAGCCAGGCCCAGTGGTCGCTTGCATCGGGCAGGATCGGCAGCGAGAAGCGCAGGAATCCATACCCGCCGATCTTCAGCATGATCGCCGCCAGGATCACCGAGCCGCCGGTCGGCGCCTCCACATGCGCATCCGGCAACCAGGTGTGCACCGGGAACATCGGCACCTTCACCGCGAACGCGATCAGGAAGGCGAAGAACAGCCAGGTCTGCTCGGGCAGCGTCAGCGGCAGCGCGCGGAACGCGGCGAGGTCGAAGCTGCCGGCCTTCAGGTACAGGTAGATCAGCCCGATCAGCATGAAGATCGAGCCGAGGAAGGTGTAGAGGAAGAACTTGATGCTGGCGTACACGCGCCGCGGGCCGCCCCAGACGCCGATGATGATGAACATCGGGATCAGCATCGCTTCGAAGAACACGTAGAACAGCATCGCGTCGAGCGCGCAGAACACGCCGACCATCACGCCCTGCAGGACCAGGAACGCGGCGAGGTACTGGTGCATGCGCTGGCTGATCGAGTTCCACGCGCCGAGGATCACCAGCACCGTGGTCAGCGACGTCAGCACGATCAGCGCCACCGAGATGCCGTCCACGCCGAGCGCGTAGTTGACCCTGTAGCTCGGGATCCAGGCGTGATGCTCGACGAACTGCATCCCGCTGACGGCGGTGTTGTAGCTGTCGTAGAGCTGCAGGCTCAGCACGAGGCTGGCCAGGGCGATGAACAGCGCGAACCAGCGCGAACCCGACTGGCGGTCGCCCAGCGCCATGGTCATGGCTCCGCCGACGATCGGCATCCAGATCAACAGGCTCAGCAGCGGCATCGTGAAGGGCGAGACGTTGTCCATGCGTATTCCAGCTTCCTCGATGTCCGCCGATCAGGCGGGCCAGCGCAGCACGACGGCCAGCAGCCCGATCAGGCCGAGGATCATCGCGAAGGCGTAGTGGTACAGGTAACCCGATTGCAGGCGGCGCAGCACGTTGGCGGAGGCGCCGATGAAGCGCGAGGTGCCGTCGACGACGATGCCGTCGATCACCGCGGCGTCGCCGGCGCGCCAGAAGATCTTGCCGAGCTTCACCCCGACCCCGGCGAAGCCGTCGATCCAGAGCTTGTCGAAGCCGTACTTCTCCTCGAGGATCCGCGCGGGGACGGCGAAGGTCTTCTTCAGCTTCGGCGCGAGAGCCGGGTGCAGCAGGTAGATGTACGTGGCCAGCGCGAACCCGGAGAACGCGATCCAGAACGGCAGTCCGGCGAAGCCGTGCAGCGCCATGGCCAGCGGGCCATGGAACTCCTCGGTCATCGTCGCGATCGCCGGGTGCTTGCCCGCGTCGATCGTGATCGCGCCGTCGAAGAAGTGGCCGAACAGCATCGGACCGACCGTGAGGTAGCCGATCACCACCGACGGGATCGCCAGCAGGACCAGCGGCAGGGTCACCACCCACGGCGACTCGTGCGGCTCGACCGGGCCGTGGTGGCCGTGGTCGTCATGGCCCGCCGGCTCCTCATGGCTGTGTTCGTCGTGCGGCGGCGGATGGCGGAAACGCTCCTCGCCATGGAAGGTCATGTACAGCAGGCGGAAGCTGTAGAAGCTGGTCACGAACACGCCCAGCAGCACGCACCAGTAGGCGTAGTGCTGCACGCCGCCGCCGTGTTCGGAGGCGATCTTCGCGGCGTCGATGATGCTGTCCTTCGAGTAGAAACCCGAGAAGAACGGCGTGCCCACCAGCGCCAGGGTGCCGATCAGCGAGGTGACGTAGGTGATCGGCATGTACTTGCGCAGGCCGCCCATGCGGCGCATGTCCTGCTCGTGGTGCATGCCGATGATCACGCTGCCGGCGGCGAGGAACAGCAGCGCCTTGAAGAAGGCATGCGTCATCAGGTGGTAGACCGCCACCGAGTACGCCGAGCAACCCAGCGCGACGGTCATGTAACCAAGCTGCGACAGCGTGGAGTACGCGACCACGCGCTTGATGTCGTTCTGGACCATGCCGATCAGGCCGGTGAAGAAGGCCGTGGTCGCGCCGATGAAGAGCACGAAGTCGAGCGCCGTCTGCGACTGCTCGAACAGCGGCGACATCCGCGCGACCATGAAGATGCCCGCGGTCACCATCGTCGCCGCGTGGATCAGCGCCGAGATCGGGGTCGGGCCTTCCATCGAGTCCGGCAGCCACACGTGCAGCGGCACCTGCGCGGACTTGCCCATCGCGCCGACGAACAGGCAGATGCAGATCACCGTCGGCACCGACCAGGATTGGCCCGACAGGATTTCGGTGTGCATCTGCGCCAGCGCCGGCGCCTTGGCGAAGACCTCGGCGTAGTCGAGCGAGCCGGTCCACAGCAGCACGCCGGCGATGCCGAGCAGGAAGCCGAAGTCGCCCACGCGGTTGACCAGGAACGCCTTGAGGTTGGCGAAGATCGCCGTCGGCCGCGTGAACCAGAAACCGATCAGCAGGTAGGACACCAGGCCCACCGCCTCCCAGCCGAAGAACAGCTGCAGGAAGTTGTTGCTCATCACCAGCATCAGCATGCTGAAGGTGAACAGCGAGATGTAGCTGAAGAAGCGCTGGTAGCCGTCGTCCTCGGCCATGTAGCCGATCGTGTAGACGTGCACCAGCAGCGAGACGAAACTCACCACCACCATCATCATCGCGGTGAGGTGGTCGATCAGGAAGCCGACGTGGGCCGAGTAGCCGGCGACGTCGAAGAAGGTGTAGACGTTGGCGTTGTACGTCGGCGCGCCGTGCATCAGTTGCCAGAGCACCTGCATCGACAGCCCGCAGCTCACCGCGACGCCGAGGATGGTGACCGTGTGCGCGCCGGCGCGGCCGATCTGGCGGCCGAACAGGCCGGCGAGGACCGAGCCCAGCAGGGGCGCGAGGGCGATGATGAGCAATGTGGTTTGCGATATCACTGACGCGCTCCGCACTGCAGGGACCGGGGAACGGGGAACGGGGAACGCGCGCGAAGCCGTGGCTCGTCATCCCCGCGAAGGCGGGGATCCACCCCCGCCGCTGCATCACTGGCAACCTGTGGATTCCCGCCTACGCGGGAATGACGGATCGAAGGTTGCGCGGCAAGTTCGCGCATCCCACCCCTCGCCTCTTGGACGATTCCGTTGCGCATGCCTTGCCTTAGCCTTTCAACTCGTCGATTTCCGCGACGTTGATGTCGCGGCGGTTGCGGAACAGGGTCACCAGGATGGCCAGGCCGATCGCCGACTCGGCGGCGGCCACGGTGAGGATGAAGAACACGAACACCTGCCCCGCCGCGTCGCCGTGGAAGCGCGAGAACGCCACGAAGTTCATGTTCACCGCGAGCAGCATCAGCTCGATCGACATGAGCAGGATGATCAGGTTCTTGCGGTTGATCACGATGCCGGCCACGCCGATCGCGAACAGGATCGCGCCCAGCACGAGGTAGTGGTTGAGGGTGATGGTGCTCACGGTGCCTTCTCCTCGGACGATGCCGCGGGTTTCTCGGCAGCCATCCTCACCACCCTCACGCGATCGGCTGCGCGCACGCGCACCTGCTCGCCCGGGTGCTGCGTCTTCACGCCCTCGCGGCGGCGCAGGGTCAGCAGGATCGCCGCGACCACGGCCACGGTCAGGATCAGCGCGGCGACCTCGAACGGCAGCGTGTACTGCGAGAACAGCGCGTGCGAGATCCAGGCGGTGTTGCTCATGGTGGCGTTCGTCGCCGGGTCGCCGGCCGGGAAATCGGCGCGGTTCTCGCCGCGCACGCGCACCAGCGCCAGCATCTCGCAAGCCATCACCAGCGCCACCACCACGCCCACCGGCAGGTGCCGCGCGAAACCCTCGCGCAGCTTCTCGGTGTTGATGTCGAGCATCATCACCACGAACAGGAACAGCACCATCACCGCGCCGACGTAGACCAGGACCAGCACGAGGCCGAGGAATTCGGCCTGCAGCAGGATCCACAGGCAGGCGCTGCTGAAGAAGCACAGCACCAGGCTCAGCGCGGCGTGCACCGAATTGCGCAGGCTGATCACCGCGAGCGCCGACAGCGCGGCGACGGCGGCGAACAGGTAGAAGGCGAGATCGGGGAAGTTCATGCGGTCACCTGTACGCCGCGTCGGTGGCGCGGCGCTCGGCGATTTCCTGCTCGAAGCGGTCGCCGATCGCGAGCAACTGCGACTTGGTGACGATGTTCTCGCCGCGCTTCTCGAAGTGGTACTCGTGGATGTGGGTCTCGACGATCGAGTCGACCGGGCACGACTCCTCGCAGAAGCCGCAGTAGATGCACTTGAACAGGTCGATGTCGTAGCGCGTGGTGCGGCGGCTGCCATCGGCGCGCTGCTCGGAATCGATGGTGATCGCCAGCGCCGGGCACACCGCCTCGCACAGCTTGCAGGCGATGCAGCGTTCCTCGCCGTTCGGGTAGCGACGCAGCGCGTGCAGGCCGCGGAATCGCGGCGACTGCGGGATCTTCTCCATCGGGTAGATCATCGTGTACTTGGGCTTGAACAGGTACTTCAGCGTCAGCCACAGGCCGGCGCCCAGCTCGATGAGCATCAGGCTGCGCAGGTAGGAGGTGATCTTGTTCATGCGCGGCGTCCTCCATCCACGACCCGACGCGGGGAAACGATGCGGCTCATGCGGGGTTTCCTCCGCCGATCACGCCGTAGTACGAAAGGAGTGCGACCACGAAGATCCAGAAGATGCTGATGGGAATGAACACCTTCCAGCCCAGCCGCATGATCTGGTCGTAGCGGTAGCGCGGGAAGCTGGCGCGGAACCAGATGAAGGCGCTGGCGAAGAAGAACATCTTGGCGAACAGCCACCAGAATCCCGGCGCGCCCAGGACCGGGACGCTCGCCGGGAACGGCGAGAGCCAGCCGCCCATGAACAGCACCGGCACCAGGAAGCTGACCAGGATCATGTTCGCGTATTCGGCGAGGAAGAAGATCGCGAACGCGGAACCCGAGTACTCGACGTGGAAGCCGGCGACGATTTCCGACTCGCCCTCGGCCACGTCGAACGGCGCGCGGTTGGTCTCGGCCACGCCGGAGATGAAGTAGATCAGGAACAGCGGCAGCAGCGGCCACACGAACCAGTTGCCGATGCCGAAGCGGCCGGCCTGGGCGTGCACGATGTCGGTGAGGTTCAGGCTGCCGGCTGCGAGCAGCACGCCGACCAGGGCGAAGCCCATCGCGATCTCGTAGCTGACCATCTGCGCGGCCGAGCGCATCGCGCCGAGGAAGGCGTACTTCGAGTTCGACGCCCAGCCGGCGAGGATGATGCCGTACACGCCCATCGAGGTCATCGACAGCAGGTAGAGCAATCCGGCGTTCGCGTTCGACAGCGCGATGCCGTCGTCGAACGGCACCACCGCCCACGCCGCCAGCGCCGGCGCGAGCGCCAGCATCGGCGCCAGCCGGAACAGGAACGGCTGCGCGTTCGCCGGCATGATCGATTCCTTGAACAGCATCTTGAACACGTCGGCGAACGACTGCAGCAGGCCGCCGAGGCCGACGTAGCTCGGCCCGTGGCGCACGTGCATCCAGCCGATCAGCTTGCGTTCCCAGAGCACGTAGAAGGCGACGCCCACGATCACCGGCAGGGCGATGGCGATGATCTTCAGCAGCGTCCACACCACCAGGCCGATGGTGCCGAAATGCAGGAACATCTCGCGGACGGGATCGAACAGGTCGACGATCGGGCTCATGCGCGCGTCACCTCGACGATGCCCTGCGAAAGCGGTGCCGTCGCAGCGTGGAACGATTCGATCCACACCGAGCCTTTCGCGATCTGCGCCGACAGCTCGACCGGCAGCGTGGCCGCGCCATTGCCGTCGGATACCTTCGCCATCGCGCCAGCGGCGAGGCCAGCGGCTTTCGCGTCGTCGGGATGCAGCACCACGCAGGGCGCCTTCGTCAGCGGATGCGCCTGCAAGGCCGGCGAGCGGCGCAGCACCGCGTCGCCGCGATAGATCGGCGCGGTGGCGATGCGCTCGAAGCCCTGCCCGGCCGCGGGCATCGGCGCGATGCCGCTGCCGGAAAAAATGTCGCTCTCGTTCATGCCCGCGCGCAAGCCAGCCATGTCGATGAAATCAAATCCAGCCAGGCCCAGTTGCGCACCCAGCGAGCGCAAAACCCGCCAGCCCGGCTTCGCTTCGCCGGGCAGCTTCGCACCCGCCGTCACGGACTGCCTGAAGCCGTCGACATTCATCAGCGTGGCGTCGATCTCCGGCAGCAGGCCGATCGGCAGGATCACGTCGGCCACCGCGCGCGTGGATTCGCAGGCGAAATGGCTGAAGGCGACGACCTTGGCCGCGCCCAGTGCCTTGCGAGCGGCTGCGGCGTCGGCGAAATCCAGGCCCGGTTCGAGGCCGTAGATCGCGTAAGCCTTGCGCGGCTCGGCGAGCATCGCGCGCGCGTCGCGCGCCGAGGGCAGTACGCCCGCGCGCGCCAGGCCGACCGCGTTCGGGCCCGGCGGGATGCGGTTGATCTTCGCGTCGCAGGACGAAGCCAGGCCGCGCACGGCGGCGCGGATGCGCGAGGCCTGCGGATGCGTCTCGGCGATCTCGCCGAGGATCACCACCACGTTCTTCGCGGCTTCGAGCGCGTCGGCCATCTCGTCGTCGCCGTCGGCGATGCCCTGCACCGCCGCCGCGAGCTGCGAGGGCCTGACGATGCGCTTGTCGGCGACCGGGTGCGCGAAGTCGAAATCGACCGGGTTGATCGCATACACCTTCGCGCCGCGCTTGACCGCCTTGCGGATGCGATGCGACAGCAGCGGCATCTCGCTGCGCGGATTGCAGCCGACCAGGACGATCGCATCGGCCTTCTCGACATCGGCAACCGACATGGCGAAGGCCTCGGCGACCGGCGCGTCGGCGAAATCGCTGCGGCGCAGGCGGTGGTCGAGGTTGCCGCAGCCCAGTCCCGCGGCGAGGCGCGCCAGCAGCGTGCCTTCTTCGTTGGACGTCGACGGATGCACGAGCATGCCGAGCGCGTCGCCGCGGTTCGCCTTGAGGATCTCGGCGGCGTGCAGCAGCGCGTCGTCCCACGAGCACTCGCGCCATGCGCCCTCGCCGTCCTTGACCAGCGGCTTGGTGGCGCGGTCGGCCGCGTACAGGCCCTGGTGCGAGTAGCGGTCGCGGTCGGACAGCCAGCACTCGTTGACCGCCTCGTTGTCGCGCGGCACGGTGCGCAGCACTTCGCCACGGCGGGTGTGCAGGAACAGGTTGGATCCGAGCGCGTCGTGGTAGCCGATCGATTCGCGCGCAATCAGTTCCCAGGCGCGCGCCTTGAAGCGGAACACCTTGTTGGTCAACGCGCCGACCGGGCAGACGTCGATGACGTTGCCGGACAGTTCGGTGGTCAGCGGCTTGCCGTCGTAGGTGCCGATCTCGAGGTTCTCGCCGCGGTACATGCCGCCGAGCTCGTAAGTGCCGGCAATCTCGGCGGTGAAGCGCACGCAACGCGTGCACTGGATGCAGCGCGTCATGTCGGTGGCGACCAGCGGACCGAGGTCCTCGTCGGCGACCACGCGCTTGCGTTCCTGGAAGCGGCTCACCGAGCGGCCATAGCCGAGCGAGACATCCTGCAGCTCGCACTCGCCGCCCTGGTCGCAGATCGGGCAATCGAGCGGATGGTTGATCAGCAGGAACTCCATCACGTTGCGCTGCGCGCCGAGCGCGCGTTGCGAACGCGTGTAGATCTTCATACCGTCCATCACCGGCGTGGCGCAGGCCGGCTGCGGCTTCGGCATCGGCTTGCCGCCCATCTCGGCCTCGACCATGCACATGCGGCAGTTGGCCGCGATCGGCAGCTTCTCGTGGTAGCAGAAGCGCGGGATCGGAATGCCGGCCTTGTCGGCGGCCTGGATGATCATCGAGCCCTTCGGCGCATGCATCGCGACGCCGTCGATCTCGATGTTGACCATGCCTTCGGGCGCGGGCGCGGTCGTCGCGGTCGGTTGCGCACTCATGCCGTCGCTCCGCCGTCGTCCCGGCGAACGCCGGGACCCATGTTGATCTTGCTCATGACAAAGCCCAATGGATGACCAACCATTCGGTTGTTGAGAGCCCGGCGTTCGCCGGAATGACGAGCAGGAACAAAGCGCCGCAGATCATTCATGCGGCCGCTCCCATCTTTTCGTCCACGATCGAGCGGCCGTTCTTGATGAAGAATTCGAACTCGTCCCAGTAGTGGCGCAGGAAGCCCTGCACCGGCCACGCGGCGGCTTCGCCGAAGGCGCAGATGGTGTGGCCTTCGATCTGGCCGGCCGACGTCTTGAGCATGGCGAGGTCGTCGAGCGTCGCCTTGCCATCGACGATGCGGGTGAGCATGCGGTACATCCAGCCCGTGCCTTCGCGGCAGGGCGTGCACTGGCCGCAGGATTCGGCGTAGTAGAAGCGCGCGATGCGCTGGCAGGCGCGCACCATGCAGGTGGTGTCGTCCATCACCACGACCGCGCCGGAACCGAGGCCCGATCCGGCCTTCTGGATCGCGTCGTAGTCCATGGTGAGCTGCATCATCGTCTCGCCCGGCAGCACCGGCATCGACGAACCGCCGGGGATCACCGCCTTGATCTTGCGGCCCGGACGCATGCCGCCGGCCATCGCCAGCAGGTCGGCGAACGGCGTGCCGAGGCGGATCTCGAAATTGCCCGGGTTGGCGACGTGGCCGGAAACCGAGAACACCTTCGGGCCGCCGTTGTTGGGCTTGCCGAGGTTGAGGAACCACGGCGCGCCGTTGCGCATGATCGCCGGCACCGAGGCGAAGGTCTCGGTGTTGTTGATCGTCGTCGGCCGGCCGAACAGGCCGAAATTGGCGGGGAACGGCGGCTTGAAGCGCGGCTGTCCCTTCTTGCCTTCCAGCGATTCCATCAGTGCGGTCTCTTCGCCGCAGATGTAGGCGCCCGCGCCGAGCGCGGTGTGCAGGTCGACGTCGACGCCCGAACCCTGGATGTCCTTGCCGAGCCAGCCATTGGCGTAGGCCTCGAACAGCGCCTGCTCGAGGCGCTCGAACGGCTCGTGGTGGAACTCGCCGCGCAGGTAGTTGTAGCCGACCGTCGAGCCGGTGGCGTAGCAGGCGATCGCCATGCCCTCGATCACCGAATGCGGGTTGAAGCGCAGGATGTCGCGGTCCTTGCAGGTGCCCGGCTCGGACTCGTCGGAGTTGCACAGGATGTACTTCTGCGCGCCGGCGCCCTTGGGCATGAAGCTCCACTTCAGGCCGGTCGGGAAACCCGCGCCGCCGCGACCGCGCAGGCCCGAGGCCTTCACCGTCTCGATGACGTCGTTCGGCGGCGTCTTCTCGCGCAGGATCTTCGCCCACGCCTGGTAGCCGCCCTGCCTGGCGTAGTTGTCGTACGACCACGGCTGGTCGTAGTGCAGCGTGGTGAAGCAGACGCTGTGTTCGGTGGGTGCGGGTCCGTAGGCCATGGCGTCAGTGTCCTTTCGTCGCCGGCGCGCTGGGAGCCTGTGGATTGCCGCCATGCGCATTGTCGCCGGGCGCGTGGCCGGAAGGTGCGGCATGGCCGTGCGCGGGACCGTCGAGCGTGAGTCCGTCGAGGATCGCGTCGACGGACTGCAAGGTGAGCTTCTCGTGGTAGTGGCCGTTGACCACCATCATCGGTGCGCCGGCGCAAGCCGCGAGGCACTCCTCCTCGCGCTTGAGGTAGACGCGGCCGTCCCTGCTGCTCTCGCCGAGCTTGCAGCCGAGTTTCTTTTCGCAATGGCGCACGATGTCCTCGGCGCCGTTGAGCCAGCAACTGATGTTGGTGCAGATCGCGACGTTGTTGCGACCGACCGGGGCGAGCTCGAACATCGAGTAGAACGTCGCCACCTCGTAGGCCCACACCGGCGGGATGTCGAGGTACTTCGCCACCGCCGCGATCAGCGCGTCGGTGAGGTAGCCCTTGTTCTCCTCCTGCGCGGCGAACAGGCCCTGGAGCACGGCCGAACGCTTGCGGTCGGGCGGGAACTTGGCGACCCAATGGTCGATGTGTCCGCGCACGGCGTCGCTGAGGACGACCATCGGGTCGACGTCACGCACCGCATCGAAGTTGCCGGTTGCTTTCATTCTGCGGATTCCGGAGCAGCCGTTCGTGGTGAGCCTGTCGAACCATGAACGGGCGCGGGCGCGTGCCGCTCACCCTTCCCTTCGACAAGCTCAGGGCAGGCTCGGCTCAGGACGAACGGGTGAAAGGCGTTCGGGAAAGCCATGTGCATCATCGGTCGATCTCCCCGAACACGATGTCGTACGTGCCGATCATCGCCACCACGTCGGCCAGCATGTGGCCCTTCACGATCTCGTCGATCGACGAGAGGTGGGCGAAGCCCGGCGCGCGCAGCTTCACGCGGAACGGCTTGTTGGCGCCGTCGGACACCAGGTAGCAGCCGAACTCGCCCTTGGGCGCCTCGACCGCGGCATAGGTCTCGCCGGCCGGCACGCAATAGCCTTCCGTGAACAGCTTGAAGTGGTGGATCAGCGCTTCCATGTCGTCCTTCATCTCCTCGCGGGAGGGAGGCGCGACCTTGAAGTTCTTCAGCATCACCGGGCCGGGGTTGGCCTTCAGCCACTTCACGCACTGCTGGATGATGCGGTTGGACTGGCGCATCTCCTCGACGCGCACCAGGTAGCGGTCGTAGCAGTCGCCCTCCACGCCCACCGGGATGTCGAAATCGACCTCGGCGTACTTCGCATAGGGCTGCTTCTTGCGCAGGTCCCACTCGATGCCCGAGCCGCGCAGCATCGGGCCGGTCATGCCCCAGGCCTTGGCCTGTTCGGGCGACACCACGCCGATGCCGACGGTGCGCTGCTTCCAGATGCGATTGTCGGTGAGCAGGGTCTCGTACTCGTCGACCTTGGTCGGGAAATCGGCGGTGAAGTGCTCGAGGTAGTCGAGCATCGAGCCCTGGCGCCACTCGTTGAACTTGCCAAGCAGCTTGCCCTTGCGCCACGGCGATTCACGGTATTGCGGCATCTTCTCCGGCAGATCGCGAAAGACGCCGCCGGGACGGTAGTAGGTCGCGTGCATGCGCGCGCCCGACACCGCCTCGTAGCAGTCCATCAGCTCCTCGCGCTCGCGGAAGGCGTAGAGGAACACCGCCATCGCGCCGAGGTCGAGCGCGTTCGATCCGATCCACATCAGGTGGTTCAGGATCCGCGTGATCTCGTCGAACATCGTGCGGATCCACTGCGCGCGCTCGGGCGCGGCGATCCCCATCAGCCGTTCGATCGCGAGCACGTAGGCGTGCTCGTTGCACATCATCGAGACGTAGTCGAGCCGGTCCATGTAGCCGATCGACTGGTTGAATGGCTTGGACTCGGCGAGCTTCTCGGTGCCGCGATGGAGCAGGCCGATGTGCGGATCGGCGCGCATGATGGTCTCGCCGTCCATCTCCAGGATCAGGCGCAGCACGCCGTGCGCGGCCGGATGCTGCGGGCCGAAGTTCATGGTGTAGTTGCGGATCTCGGCGCCGATCGGGCCGACGCCGCGGCCCTGCGTGGTGGTCGGCGGCGTGACCGCCGGCGAGGTCCTCGGATTCGGGGGCGACACGGCGCTCACTTCTTCACCTCATTGCGCTGGGCCGCTTCGCCCGCCGCGGTGGCGTAGCGCGAGTCGTCGCGGATCACCCGCGGCACGCCGACGCGCGGCTCGACCGAAGTGACCGGCTCGTAGACCACGCGCTTCTTCTCCGGGTCGTAGCGGACCTCGACGTTGCCGATCAGCGGGAAATCCTTGCGGAACGGATGGCCGACGAAACCGTAGTCGGTGAGGATGCGGCGCAGGTCCGGGTGGCCTTCGAAGATGATGCCGTACAGGTCGAAAGCCTCGCGCTCGAACCAGTTCACGCCCGGCCATACCGGCACCAGCGACTGGACCACCGGCACCGCGCTGTCGGTGCAGTGGCAGCGCACGCGCAGGCGCTGGTTGTTGGCGACCGACAGCAGGTGCAGCACGACCGCGAAACGGCCGCCGGACAGCTCATGCTCGGGCGAGAGGTTGTTGACGTCCTTCTTCGGACCCTGCTCCACCGGCTGCTGGCCCCACTTGAAGCGGCCCGGGCCGTAGCCTTCGACGCCGCGCGAGAAGCCTTCCGAGGACACGTCGCTGGTGTCCCACTCGTCCGAGCCGTAGCTCAGGTAGTCCACGCCGCAGACGTCGATCGGAATCTCGAATCCGAATACGTCGCGCAGCTCGGTGGCCGCAGTGCGCCAGTCGGAGGCGGCGACTTCCAGCATCGCCTCGCCGTGCGCGGCCTGCAGCGACAGCGCGCGCGAACCGAAATGGCTGCGCAGGCGTTCGACGAGGGCGTTGGCGGACTCGGTCATGGATCAGCGTTCCTGGAACTTCAGCGGGCGATCGTGTTGGTGCGTCGGATCTTCTTCTGCAACTGCAGGATGCCGTAGACCAGCGCCTCCGCGGTCGGCGGGCAGCCGGGCACGTAGACATCCACCGGCACGATGCGGTCGCAGCCGCGCACGACGGCGTAGGAATAGTGGTAATAACCGCCGCCATTGGCGCAGCTGCCCATCGAGATCACCCACTTCGGGTCGGGCATCTGGTCGTAGATCTTGCGCAGCGCCGGGGCCATCTTGTTGACCAGGGTGCCGGCCACGATCATCACATCCGATTGCCTTGGCGACGGCCGGAACACCACGCCGTAGCGGTCGAGATCGAGGCGCGCGGCGCCGGCGTGCATCATCTCGACCGCGCAGCAGGCCAGGCCGAAGGTCATCGGCCACATCGAGCCGGTGCGCGCCCAGTTGATCAGGGTGTCCACGCTGGTCACGGCGAAGCCGCGCTCGATCAGCGGATTGGTCTCGTCGGGGCGAAGGATGTCGTCGACCCGTCCGACCGGAACGGGGTTGTACATCAGCCGCTCTGCCGTTTCCTTCAAGCCCATGTCATCTCCGGACGCTTCGCAACCTCAGCGGCACAGGGACGTGCCGCCGCAGCGAGCGCGCAAGCGCACGCTGCGACAAACGTGGCGCGGCTCCGCCGCGGCCGTTTGTGCGCCGGTCGCGACAGGATGTCCGATCCGGCGCAAGAACCTATTCCCATTCGAGCGCACCCTTCTTCCAGACGTAAGCGAAACCGAGGACCAGCAATCCCAGGAAGATGCCCATCTCGACCAGCCCGAACACGCCCAGGCTGCGGAAGATCACCGCCCACGGGAAGACGAAGGCGATTTCCAGGTCGAAGACGATGAACAGGATGGCGATCAGGTAGTAGCGCACGTCGAACTTCATGCGCGCGTCCTCGAAGGCCTCGAAGCCGCATTCGTAGGGCGAGAGCTTGTCCGCGCCCGGCCGCTTCGGACCCAGCAGCGCGCCGACGATCAGCAACGCCAGACCGATGCCGGTCGAGACGATCAGGAACAGCAGTACCGGCAGGTATTCGCCCAGCATGGAGCTCTCTCGATCCTGGAACGCCGCGAGCGCAGCGAATCCGCAAAGTTTAACAAGAACTGGCGGCCGTCTGTTGCACGCGAATGCGTCGCCGTACGGTTCCGTCACGCAGGCGAGGCGTCAAGCCCTCGGACTGACCGCTTATTGTCGAGAACCATTCCCATCCAGCGAGGGCGACGGACGGAATTCGGCAGTGCGCACCCACGGGGCAGCAGAACCGGCATCGGCACGAATACAATCCGGGCCATCGCCGGCCCGGAAAACCTCGCTTGTTCATCCTGCCCCTGCACCGCAAATGGAGCCGGTCGAATTTCCCGCTGGCGACGATCCTGCTGGTCATCGCGAACGTCTTCGTCTATGCCTTCCTGCAATCGGGCGACGAGCGCGTCGAGAAGCAGGCGGTGGCCTTCTACGAGCAGTCCGACCTCGCTTCCGTCGAGTTCCCGGCCTACGCCCGCTGGCTCGACACACACGGTCGCGCTGGCGAAGCACGCGAGGACGAACCCGGCGGGGCCATGCTGGGCCGGATCGAGTCCGACTCCGCGTTCCTCGCCGACCTGCATGCCGACAAGGTGATCGCGCCCACCGACGAGGGCTACGCCGACTGGCACGGCAAACGCGCGCAGTTCGACGCGATCCTCGACAGTGCCTTCACTTCGGCCCACGACCTGCGCCAGTCGCATTTCGAGCCCGGACGCATCCTGACGTCGATGTTCATGCACGGCGGCTTCGAGCACATCTTCGGCAACATGCTTTTCCTGCTCGTGATCGGCATGCTGGTGGAAGGTGCACTCGGGCCCGGCTGGTTCCTCGTCCTCTACATGGCCGGCGGCATCGGCGCCGCCCTGACCACGCTGGCCTGGCACTGGGGCACCGAATCGCCCCCCAGCCTCGGTGCCTCGGGCGCGATCGCCGCGTTGATGGGCGCCTACTGCATGATCTGGGGCCGGCGCAAGGTCAAGGTGTTCTACTGGTTCTTCGTCGTCTTCGACTACGTGAAAGTGCCCGCCCTGATCATGCTGGGTTTCTGGTTCGTGGGCCTGGTGCTGCTTCCGTGGCTCGACCAGAGTTCGCACGTCGACTTCGCCGACCACGCGGGCGGGCTGCTGTGCGGCGTCGCGATGGCGTTCGCCTTGCGCCGTGAAGGAAAGGTGCGCAACGACTTCGTCGAGGAGGAGCAGCGCATCGAACGACATCAGCTCGACGATGCCGCCTTCGAGCAGGCGCAGCAGATGATCGGACAGCTCGAGATCCCCAAGGCGCGCGAGATCCTGCTGCGCCTGGACAAGGCCGAACCCGGCCAGTTGCGCGTGCTGATCGCCCTGTACCGATGCGCGCGCTATCGGGGAACACCCGAACAGCTCGACGCCGCCGCGGCCCGCGTGTTTGCATTTCCCGCGCTCGCCGATACCGACGTCCGCGAACTGAAATCGGTCCATGACGACTACGTGAAGGCCTGCGGCGGCTCGGTGCGGCTGTCGTCGGACGTGCTGCTGCGCCTGCTGCCCATCTGGGAACGTTGCGGCGACGATAGCGCCGCCGATGCCCTGCTGCGCACGCTCATCGCGCGCGAACCGGCGAACCCGGCGCTGTCGGCGGCCTGGTTTGGCCTCGCCCTACGCACGCAGGACGGCACCGCCGCACGCCGCGACCGGCTCGAGTTCCTGCTCCAGCACTACCCGCAAAGCGACTACGCGCCCAAGGCGCGCTTCCTGCTCGGCCAGGCCTGAGGGCCAGCTGCCCTGCGAAGGCCCCGGCCCGATCCCGTCAGCCCGGCGCGCTTCCCTGCGACGGCGCGGCGGGCTTCTTCGCAGTGGCGGCGATCATGCGCTCGATCGACTGCAGCTTGGCATCGATGTCGGCGATGATCGGATCGTTGGGCAACGTTGTCTTGAGCTTCAGCAGCACGTCGCGCGCTTCCTCGTCCCTGCCCATCTTGTCGTGCAGCAGTTGCGCCGCGAGCAGGCCGTTCGCCGCCGCGTACTGGCTCTTCGGAAAGCGTTCCTGGAAACCCGTTACCAGTTGCAGGGCCGCCTGCGGCTGGCCCAGGCGCGCGGCCCAGTGTGCGAGCTTGGTGACGTGCAGCGCCGATTCCGGGGAGAACGCCGGATCGATGGCCTGGCACTCGCGCAGCACGTCGACGGCGGGACGCTCGCTGTCCTGGTCGATCAGGACCGCGACGTAGTCACGGCCATGTGCGAGCTGGCCGTCCCTGTCGCCGGCCGCCTGCAGCAGCTTGCGGTACTGCGCCTGCACGCCGGGCGTGCCACCGCGGCGAATCAAACCGCGCAGCAGTTCGATGGCTTCCGGCAGCTTGCCGTCGCGCACGAGGGCGGCGGATTCGTCGAGCTTGGCCTGGTCGGGATCGGGCGGCGCGCCGGACGACCGCTCCATCTGCGGCGCGGTGGGAACGAGGCCCAGTTCCTCGTGATACTGGTAGAGCAGATAGCCCATCAGGTGGAACGTCATCACGATGGCGTAATTGGAGATGACGCCGATCAGGACCAGCGCGACGGCCTGCGGCAGGAAGCGCGCGACCAGCGCCACCGCGTAGACGTCGCTGACCAGGATCACCTGGTACAAACCGAGCACCGCCAGGTAGGGCCAACCGATCCGCGCGATGATCGCGACCCATTTGAGCGGGTCCAGCGCCGCGGACAGGCTCTCCTCCATCGCCAGGGTCATGGTCGCGCTGGGCCAGCAGACACCGAGGAACACGAGCAGGATCATGCCCAGCACCGGGCCCAGGAACACCCTGCCGAGCATCGCGATGAGGATGAAGATCAGGATCATCCAGATGTAGCGGCCACCGAGCCGGCGGTTGCTACCCAGGCTTACCTCCGGCGGCTGCGTGTAGCCTTCGGCGCTCATCTGCAGACACTCGAAGGCATAGCGGTACATCGCCGCCATGGACATCACCCACAGGATCAGGCCGATCAGGAAGGGGATGTACAGGACCAGCCATGCCAGCCCGAGCATGACGATGGTCGCCATCGCGCTGCCGTGCGCCGGGTAGAGCATCACCTCGCGCAGGCGGTTCCAGAACGGGACGATCGTGACGGGCTTGGGCTGTGCGGACATGGACTGCGTTCGAACTGGAGGGCCGCGCATTGTACCGGCGCCGCTCCTGGTACGCCCAAATCGCCGGCATTCCCCGGTGCAGCGCCCCCAAGTAAGTCCATGTCGACTCCTGTCAGCGTTCCCAAGATCCGTTCGTGGTGAGCCCTCCCCAAGATCCGTTCGTGGTGAGCCCTCCCCAAGATCCGTTCGTGGTGAGCCTTCCCCAAGATCCGTTCGTGGTGAGCCTTCCCCAAGATCCGTTCGTGGTGAGCCTTCCCCAAGATCCGTTCGTGGTGAGCCTTTCCCAAGATCCGTTCGTGGTGAGCCTTCCCCAAGATCCGTTCGTGGTGAGCCTGTCGAACCATGGACGGATCGGCTGAAGGCCCATTGTGGTTCGACAAGCTCACCACGAACGGGCTTGAGGGATTCGAAGCATCGAGCCGAATCCAACGTTGCCCGCGACACCACCCTGCAGCCGGGTGGACGTTCGGCGGCCGGTGACGGCAGGATGGGCGACCCTGCGCGGAGAACCCCATGCTGATTCGCGGAAGCTGCCACTGCGGCAACATCGCCTTCCTCCTCGACTGGGGATCGGAGCCGGCGGAGATTCCCGCGCGTGCCTGCACCTGCACCTTCTGCACCCGCCACGGCGGCGTCTGGACATCCAGCCCGGGCGGTTCGCTGCGGGTGACGGTGAAGGACGACGCACAGGTGTCGCGCTACGAGTTCGGAACGCGGACGGCCCAGTTCCACGTCTGCTCCACCTGCGGCGTCGTGCCGGTGGCGACGAGCCGGATCGACGGCGGTCTCTATGCCGTCGTCAACGTCAACGCGTTCGAAGGCATCGATCCGGCGATGCTGCAACGCGCATCGTCGACCTTCGACGGAGAAGCCGTGGACGACCGGCTCGCCCGCCGCAAGGGCCGCTGGATCGCGGATGTCGTTTTCGTCACGTAGTCCTCCTGTTGCAGGGCGAGAACTTCACGTCGCCCATGCGCGTTCGAGCAGCGCCGCGATCGGCGCATCCACCGGCAAGGCGCCGTAGACCAGGCCGCCTTCGCCCCGCAATCGGCCTGCGCAGAAGGTCGCAGCGATCGCGTCACGACCGGCGCGGAACAACAGTGCTGCTTGCAGGCACAACACCATGCGCTCGACCAGCCAGCGCGCACGCGGCGCAAGCGCATCGACCGGTTGCGCGAGTTCGTGGCGGATCGCATGCAGGGTCGTGTCCAACGCCGGATGCGCCCCGCGCACTTCGGCCAGTTCGCGCCACAGCGCCTGCCCGCATTCCGGTTCGCGCTGCAAGGCGCGCAGCACGTCGAGGCACTGGATGTTGCCGCTGCCTTCCCAGATCGAATTGAGCGGCGCCTGCCGGTACAGCCGTGGCATGCCGGATTCCTCGATGTAGCCCGCGCCGCCGAGGCACTCCTGCGCCTCGTTGACGAAGGCCGGTGCGCGCTTGCAGATCCAGTACTTGCCGATCGCGGTGGCGACGCGCGCGAAGGCGGCCTCGGCCGGATCGCGCGCGCTCGCATCGACCGCGCGCGCGACGCGGAAAGCGAACGCCGTTGCGGCTTCCGATTCCAACGCGAGATCGGCGAGCACGACGCGCATCAACGGTTGCTCGACCAGCGGCTTGCCGAAAGCGCGACGATGCCGGCAGTGATGCAGCGCCTGCACCAGCGCCTGGCGCATCAGCGCCGCCGAGCCGAGCATGCAGTCCAGGCGCGTGAGTCCGACCATGTCGAGGATCGTCGCGATGCCGCGCCCTTCCTCGCCGACGCGCCATGCAAGCGCGCCCTGGAACTCGACCTCGCTGCTGGCGTTGCTCCAGTCGCCGAGCTTGTCCTTCAGACGCTGGAACCGCAGCGCATTGCGCGAACCGTCGGGCGCGAAGCGCGGCAGCAGGAAGCAGGTCGGCCCGGCGCCGGTTTGTGCGGTGACGAGGAAGGCATCGCTCATCGGCGCGGAAAAGAACCACTTGTGGCCGACCAGTTCGTACGTCCCATCGCTCAATTCGGTCGCGCGCGTCGTGTTCGCACGCACGTCCTACCCACCCTGCTTCTCGGTCATGCCCATGCCGATCGTGTTGCCGGCCTTCTCCCACGCCGGCACGTGGCGGCCGTCGTAGTGCGGCGCGACGATCCGCGGCAACCACGACGTCGCGAGGTCGGGCGCATGCCGCAGCGCCGGCACGCAGGCATACGTCATCGTCAGCGGGCAGCTCGTGCCCTGGTCGGCCTGATAGTGCAGGTACATCAGCGCCGCGCGCGCGATATGCGCGCCCGCGCGATCTTCATGCCGCCATGCGAAGCCGCTGACGCCGTGCTCGACGGCGTGCGACATCAACTGGTGATAGGCCGGATGAAACTCGACCTCGTCGATGCGATGGCCGTAGCGGTCGTGCGTTCGCAGTTGCGGACGGTTCGCGTTGGCCAGTCTCGCGAGTTCCTGCAGCTCGCCGCCGGCGAGCTTGCCGTATGCCGCGATCTCCGCTTCGCCCCAAGCGCCGCCCTCGCGCACGACCGCTTCACGCAGCGGCAAGTCGGTCGCGTAAGCGTCGTAAGGCACCAGCGGCGGTGGCTGGTTCTCGACGATATGGGTCGGAAAGTGCGGTAGCGAGTACATGCGGCTGCTCGACAATTCCAAGCCAGGTCATGGGCGATCAGGCGCATTCCAGAAGGAAAATGCCCTGGAAATCCACGCTGATTGAGGGAAGCATTGCCCGTTTCTTCGGTCTATGAGTTGCGAACTCGTCAGATAGTAATCGTCGACATGCTTGTCGTTGAACTCGATGCGCACCAGCCCCCATACCACGGGATCCGATTTCGAGCATTCAACACGAGCGCCGCTCGAAACAGCGTAGAGCGTGTCTACTATGGTTTGCAGGCTTGATGTCCGGATGGTTAGCTCAGGCGAATGCAAGGCGGCGTTCGCGCGTCCCTTGGTAGAGGAATCCGTGTCGAATCCCACATCGGGGAACGAAACGACAATGTCGTTCACCTGCTGAGCGCGATATATATCTTCAAAGCGCTTGTCGGGCGTCGATGCGGTTGCAGCGATTGCCAACCCCGCAAAGCAGACGCCTGTCACGAGATGGAAATTTTTTATTCCGCCACCTGATCGCGCCGCGCGCCACTCTCGCAGGAATTTCTTCATTTTCTGGACTCCGCGATTTGCAACTCGGACCTCACTCATCCCCCGTCGGCACGATCCCCGCGTTCTCCACCATCAGGATCACGCTGCGTTCCGGCGCGCGGGTACGATGGACGACACCCTTCGGCACGGTGAAGCCTTCCCACTTGCGCAGGTCGATCGAGCGGTCCTCGAGGTCGACGATGAAGTGGCCCTCGAGGCAGAAGAAGAACTCGTCGTCCTCGTCGTGCTTGTGCCAGTGGTATTCGCCCTGCATCACGCCCAGGCGCACGACCGAGCCGTTGACCTTGCACAGGGTCTGGTTGTACCAGGCGTCCTTGCACTCGGCGACGAGCCGGGGCACGTCGACCTTGCTCAGCGCGGCGAAGAGGATGTCGAGGTGGGTGGCGTAGGGATAGTCGGCGGTCTGGGTCATGCTGCCTCCAGGGAGTCATGGAATCGGGTAAGGGCAAGCCGGTCGTCGCCTCGGCACCTGGCGCAACAGCGCCGGGCTGGCTTGTCAGGCCGGGACGGCGTCGCGGCTGTCCGCGTCCACGGCCGCCATCGGCGACAGCCATTCGCGACGGTCGGTCCGCCACGACGACCAGGGCTCGCCGTCGGCGCCGATCTCGAACACCTGCCACGCGCCGGTGCGCGGCAGGAAATCCAGCGGCGATTCGCCGGCGTCGAAGCGCGCCAGGCAGGCCGCGAGGTCCGGCACGGCATCGACGCGCAAGGCGACGTAACGGCTGATGCGCGTCCACGGATCGCCGGCCAGCGGGAAGAACAGCGTCGCACCCTGGCGCAGGGGCGCGACGAAGACGCCCGGCGCGCCGTCGACGCTGCGATGCACCTGCTGCGGATGGAAGTGGTTCGGGTCGTCGAGCGGCTGGCGCTCGGCGTGCAGGTAGAGGCGCTCGTTGAGCGGGCTGACGCACTGCAGCCACCACTGCGTCACGACTTCGTCGCGGGTACGGCGGACCAGTTCCTTCGACACCAGCCGGCCATCGGCGAAGCGCACGACGTCATGGACCGAGCCCTGGTCGAGGTCCTCGGGCAGCCACGGCCAGCGCGGCACGTCCTGCGCGGACAGGCGGTACGCGATCGGCCAGCGGCCGAACGAAAGGTGATGGGTCTTGCCCGCGTCCGCGCTGGCGAGGACGCGCCATTTCGCACCGTCGAGCACCACGCTGTCGGCCACCACCGCTGCATCGAGCGCGGTCTGGTGGCGGCCACGTGCGTGCTCGATCAGCTCGTAGGCCGGCTGCCCGTGGCGCGTCGGCGGCGCCCAGGGCATCGGCGCGAGTCCTTGGCGGATGCGCTTGAACAAGGCCGAGCTGTCGATGTCCGCCTGGGTCGGATAACTCGGCGGCGCGCCCGCGGGCCTGGAGTCGTTCACCGTCTTGACCCACTGCACGGTCTGCATGACCAGGGTCTTGTCGTGCTGGTTCAGGGGCGGCAGTTTCAGCATGGAAGCGAACCCGTCGGCGCGTGGCGTGACAGGAAGCTTTATATCGCGAACCGGAGCACCGCGCCGGGGTTTCCTTCTCCCTCCGGGAGAAGGTGCCCGAAGGGCGGATGAGGGGTCGGAACCTCGCGACGGCCCATGTACTCCGACCCCTCACCCCAATCCTTCTCCCGACGGGAGAGGGGCTTTGCGACTCGCCCTGCCCGCCCGCGCAGGCTATCCTTTGCGCTTCGCGCCGCCGCTGGCGCCCAGCGTTGCCCGCATGAATCCGAATTTCCTCGATTTCGAACAGCCGATCGCCGAACTGGAAGCCAAGATCCAGGAGCTGCGCCACGCCAGCCACGGACCGGCGGTCAACATCGACGAGGAAATCCACGGCCTGCACGAGAAGCTGCGCGCCCGCACCGGCGAGATCTTCCGCAACCTCACCTCGTGGCAGATCTCGCAGCTCGCGCGCCACCCGGCGCGGCCGTACACGCTCGATTACCTGCGCCTGATCTGCGACGAGTTCCACGAGCTTGCCGGCGATCGCGCCTATGCCGACGACGCCGCCATCGTCGGCGGCCTGGCGCGCATCGACGGCCGCAGCGTGATGGCGATCGGCCACCAGAAAGGCCGCGACACCAAGACCAAGATCCGCCGCAACTTCGGCATGCCGCGCCCGGAGGGTTACCGCAAGGCGCTGCGGCTGATGAAGATGGCCGAGCGCTTCGACCTGCCGATCCTGACCTTCATCGACACGCCGGGTGCGTATCCGGGCGTCGGCGCGGAGGAGCGCGGCCAGTCCGAAGCGATCGCGCGCAACCTGATCGAGATGGCCGAGCTGCGCGTGCCGATCATCTGCACCGTCACCGGCGAGGGCGGTTCGGGCGGCGCGCTGGCGATCGGCGTCGGCGACCGCACGTTGATGCTGGAGTATTCGACCTATTCGGTGATCACGCCGGAAGGCTGCGCCTCGATCCTGTGGAAATCGCCGGAAAAGGCGCGCGACGCCGCCGAGGCGATGGGCATCACCGCGCCGCGCCTGATGGAACAAGGCCTGATCGACAAGATCGTCAAGGAGCCGCTGGGCGGCGCCCACCGCGATCCGCAGGCAATGGCCGAGCGCCTCAAGGGCGTGCTGATGCGCGAGCTCGATGCGCTGCTGGCGATCGATCGCGATGCGTTGCTGGAGAGGCGCTACCAGCGGTTGCGCGGGTATGGGGCTTACGAAACGGCGGTCTGATCAAGGCGAAGAACGATTCGCCATTTCGGCGATCTCGCGCTCTTCGAGCATTCGCCACGCGCCCTTCCCCAGGTCGCCCAGTCGCAGCGATCCTATCGCCACGCGCACCAGCCGCAGCACGCCAACGCCCTGTGCGGCGAGCAAGCGGCGGATCTGGCGGTTGCGGCCCTCGTCCAGCACGATTTCCAGCCACGCGTTCTTCGCGCCGTGGCGCAGCAGCGTCGCCGATTTCGCGGACAGGCGCTCGCCATCGCTGACCACGCCCGCAAGCAGGCTTTCGAGGAGCGCCGCATCCGGGATGCCGTCGACCTGCACGTGGTAGGTCTTGTCCGGCCCTGTCTCCGGATCGGCGATGCGAGCGGCCCACTCGGGGTCGTTGCAGAACAGCAGCAGGCCCTCGCTGGCCTTGTCGAGGCGACCGACCGGCATCAGCCACGGCAGTCCGGCGCCATCGAAGCAGCGGTAGACGGTGTCGCGGCCCTGCTCGTCCTGTACCGTCGTCACCAGCCCGCGCGGCTTGTTGAGCATCAGGAAGACCCGCGATGCGGCCGCGGTTTCGCGACCGTCCACGGCGATCTTGTCGATCCCCTGCACGACCGGGAATTCCGGATCGCGCTGCACGCGGCCGTTGACGGCGACGCGACCGGCGACGATCCAGCCTGCGGCGACGGTGCGCGAGGCAATGCCCATCTTCGAGATCACGCGCGCGAGCCCGTGGCGAGGCGTGATGCCCACGCGCGAACCATGCGCATCCAGCCGTTCGCTGATGGGACCTTCGCGGGAAGGACGTATGCGACGAGTCATGCGCCCAGCATGGCCAAGCCGGCAACGGAACGCTAGGCTTGCGACGGGGAACGCATGACGCACGTACGACGCCAGCGGGGCGGAGCCATCCGGTCCTGCTCGGCGATGGCCGCGGCTGCGTTTTCACCCCGATGTCACCACCCCCATGCCACGTTGGACGCATGACCATCCCCGCCCCACAGGCCGCCTTCCCGCACCGCATCCTCCGCGGCCTCACCCGCTGGTTCGACACCGCCTCGGCCGACGACAGCGACCTGCGCGATGGCGACCGCGTCGACTGGATCCGCGTGATCCCCTTCCTCGGCCTGCACCTTGCCTGCCTGGCGGTGTTCGCCGTGGGTTGGTCGTGGTTCGCGCTGTGGACCGCGCTGGCGATGTACTGCGTGCGGATGCTGGCGATCACCGGTTTCTACCATCGCTATTTTTCGCACAAGGCCTTCAAGACCTCGCGGCCGGTGCAGTTCGCGTTCGCCCTGCTCGGCGCCGCATCGGTGCAGCGCGGGCCGTTGTGGTGGGCGGCGCACCACCGCAACCACCATCGCCATTCCGACACCGACCGCGACCTGCATTCGCCGGTGACGCGCAGCTTCTTCTGGAGCCACATGGGCTGGTTCATGTCGCCGCGCGGCTTCGTGACCGAACATGCGGCGGTGCCCGACCTGATGAAGTACCCGGAACTGCGCTGGCTCGACCGTTACGACCTGCTGGCGCCAGTCGCGTTCGCCGCGTTGCTGCTCGAAAGCGGCCACCTTCTCCACGACCGCGTGCCAGCGCTGCACACCTCGGGACCGCAGCTACTGGTGTGGGGATTCTTCGTCTCCACGGTCGTGCTGTTCCATTGCACGGTGACGATCAACTCGCTCGCGCACCGCTGGGGCAGCCGCCGTTTCGCGACGCGCGACAACAGCCGCAACAACTGGCTGCTGGCGCTCATCACCTTCGGCGAAGGCTGGCACAACAACCACCATCACTTCCCGGGATCGGCGCGCCAGGGTTTCCGCTGGTGGGAATACGACCTGACCTGGTACGTGTTGCGCGCGATGGCCGCGGTCGGCCTGGTCTGGGACCTCAAGCCGGTGCCTGCTGTGCTGCGGGGCGTGCGGCTCGAATCCGGTGGCGGCGTCGGGAGTTCCACCGACCCGGCGGTACGATCCGCCGAGTGAACCACAGCCTGGATTCCGGTCCGCGCCGGACCGGGCGAACCGGGAAACGCGAAAAAGCTTTAACGGCTGCCTGCTAGAATGTTCATTCTTGTCCGCACGTGTCGGGGGGCGCGTGCGCTGTACGCCATCGGGAGACATTGATGCTCATCATTGGCCAGCCGGCTTTTTCCCTGAAACCGGTTATTGCTTATTGGGATTGGTGCGTGATGAGGGAGCTGGCATGAAGATCGCCGTCGTCGGCGGAGGCATTTCCGGACTGGGCGCGGCCTGGCTGATTTCCAAGGATCCGGACCATGAAGTCGTGCTGTTCGAACGCGAGCATCGGCTCGGCGGGCACACGCACACGCACAAGGTGACGATGGACGGCCGCACGTTCAACGTGGACACCGGCTTCATCGTCTACAACGACGAGAACTACCCGCTGTTCAAGCGCCTGCTCGGCGAACTGGGCGTGGCCAGCCAGCCGACCCACATGAGCTTCTCGGTGCAGGACGCGCGCAGCGGCCTGGAGTACAACGCCGGCAGCTTCGGCAGCCTGATGGCGCACCCGCGCAACCTGCTGGACCAGAAATTCCTGAAGATGCTCGGCGAGGTCAAGCGCTTCTACAAGGAAGCACACCACCTGCTCGAGACCGAGGGCGCCGGCCCCACGCTCGGCGAATACCTGCGCGAGCAGAAGTATTCGTCGATGTTCGTCGACAACCACCTGATCCCGATGGTCAGCGCGCTGTGGTCGGCGCCGGCCGCGCAGGTCATGGACTTCCCCGGCAAGTACCTGATCCGCTTCATGCGCAACCACAAGATGCTGCAGGTCAGCGGGCGGCCGGAATGGCGCACCGTCACCGGCGGCTCCTCGCGCTACGTCGAGGAGATGCGCAGGAACTGGAAGGTGAGCGAACGCCTCAATACGCCCGCGCTGCGCATCGCCCGCGACGAGGACGGCGTGCGGGTGACGACCAAGAACGGCGAGGAACGCTTCGACCAAGTCATCCTCGCCTGCCACAGCGACCAGGCGCTCAAGCTGCTGGCCGACCCGAGCGAGATGGAGACGAAGATCCTCGGCGCGATGACGTACCAGGAAAACGAGGCGGTGCTGCACACCGATGCGCGCCTGCTGCCGCGCAAGAAGAAGGCCTGGGCGGCGTGGAACGCGTACATTCCCGCCAACCCCGCGGCCGGCTGCACGGTCAGCTACTGCATGAACATCCTGCAGAAGCTCGACGCGTCCGAACCGCTGATCGTCTCGCTCAACCGCACCGGCGAGATCGATGCGTCGAAGATCATCTCGAAGATGACCTACCACCACCCGGTCTACACCCGCGCGAGCATCGATGCGCAGAACCAGCGCGTGAAGATCAATGGCCAGCGCCGCACCTGGTTCTCAGGCGCGTACTGGCGCTACGGTTTCCACGAAGACGGCCTGCGCACGGCGGTGAGCGTCGCCAAGGCGCTCGATGTGGAATGGCATCAGCACTGACCGGACCTGGCTGGGTGTCCAGGGACACCCAGCCAGCGCAATCCACGGATGGATTGCGCGCGCGTCGACCAACTCGGTGGTCGACGTGCGGAGCTGAGTCCGGACATGTGCCGGACTCGGCGATTTGAAAATGGACAGGAAAGTCCATTTTCAACCTTCGAATCATCGACATCCGGCCCCGCGCGGGACCGGCACGACTTCGTCGCAGGATGGCGCAGCGGGCGTCGAACCGTTGCGCAACGCGATCTACACCGGCTGGGTGAGACATCGCCGGAGCGTGCCGCGCGCGCACGAATTCCGCTATCGCATCTTCATGCTCTACCTGGACCTGGCGGAGATCGGCGAGGTGTTCGCCGGGCGCTGGCTATGGTCGGTCGGTCGCCGCAACCTCGCGCAGTTCCGCCGCAGCGACTATCACGGCGATCCCGGCGCGACGCTGGACCAGGCAGTGCGCGACACCCTCGAAAAACGCCTCGGCACGCGACCAACCGGCCCGATCCGCATGCTCGCGCACCTGCGCTACTTCGGGCACTGCTTCAACCCGGTGGCGTTCTACTACGGCTACGCCGCGGACGGGCGGACGCTGGAATGGATCCTCGCCGAGATCAGCAACATCCCCTGGAACGAACGCCACGCCTACGTCCTGCCGGTCGCGGAAGCGACCACGCACGGGCAGACCCACGCCTGGCAGTTCCGCAAGGAATTCACCGTCTCGCCCTTCATCCCGCTCGAACGCGAATACGACTGGCGCTTCCAGGAGCCCGACGAACAACTGCGCGTGCACATGGACGTCCGCGCCGGCCACCACGTCGAGATGGACGCGACCCTGGTGCTTGACCGCCGCCCCTTGACCGGCTCCGGGCTGGCGTGGACGCTCCTGCACTATCCGGTGATGAGCGCGCGGGTGGTCATGGCGATCTACTGGCAGGCGTTCCTGCTGTGGGCCAAGGGAGTGCCGTTCCATGGTCACGGCCCGGATTCTTTCACGCGATGACGACACGCTCCGGCGGTTAATGCACGGCAGAGCCAGGAGGCCACGAGACATGAGCACATCCGCCGAAAGCCTCGCCCCGCCAGCCGCTGCGGCACACCCAGGAACTGTCGGCTATTCGGCCTTCGAACGCGGCCTGCGAGCGAAATTGTTCGCGGACATGGGCCGGCTGCGCGGCGGCACGCTGGTCATCCACGATGCGCTCGGATCGAACGTACTCGGCACGGCCGACGGCGACGAGCCGCTGCACATGCACGTCACCGTGCAATCGCCCGAGTTCTACCGCCAGGTCGCGATGAACGGCAGCGTCGGCGCCGGCGAGGCCTACATGGATGGGCACTGGCAATGCAGCGACCTGGTCGCCCTGGTGCGCCTGCTGGTGCGCAACCGCGACCTGCTCGATGGCATGGAAGGCGGCCTGGCGCGGCTGGGCGGCGTCGCGATGCGGGTCTGGAACCGTTTCCGCCGCAACACCCGCGACGGCAGCAGGCGCAACATCGCCGCGCACTACGACCTCGGCAACGCGCTGTTCAAGCTGTTCCTCGACGACGAGCTGATGTATTCCTCGGCGATCTTCGCCGATCCGGACGAATCGCTCGGGACGGGATCATTGGGAGCGGAATCACTGGACCGCGCTTCGCGCCACAAACTCGATCGCATCTGTCGCAAGCTCGATCTCAAGCCTTCCGACCGTGTCATCGAGATCGGCACCGGCTGGGGCGGCTTCGCAATGCATGCCGCGAAGCATTACGGCTGCCATGTCACCACGACCACGATCTCCGCCGAGCAGCACGCGCTGACGCTTGAGCGCGTCGCCGCCGCGGGCCTCACCGGTCGCGTCACCGTGCTGAAACAGGATTATCGCGACCTCGCCGGCCGCTACGACAAGCTGGTGTCGATCGAGATGATCGAGGCCATCGGCCACCAGTACCTCGACACCTATTTCGCCCAGTGCGCAGCGCTGCTCAAGCCCGACGGACTCGCGCTGGTCCAGGCGATCACCATCGAGGATTCGCGCTACGAGCAGGCGCTGCGCTCGGTCGATTTCATCAAGCGCCATGTGTTTCCCGGCAGCTTCATCCCCTGCGTGAGCGCGATGCTGGGCGCGTCCGCCAGATCCAGCGACCTGCGCCTGTTCGGACTCGAGGACATCGGTCCGAGCTACGCGCTGACGTTGCGCCACTGGCGCCAGCGCTTCCTGTCGCGCCTGGACGAGGTGCGCGCGCTCGGCTACGACGAACGCTTCGTGCGCATGTGGGAGTACTACCTGTGCTATTGCGAGGGCGGCTTCATCGAGCGATCGATCGGCACGGTGCAGATGCTGTTCGCGAAACCGGGGAATCGTCGCCCGCAATTCGTGCCGGCGCTCGACGGCGGCGCGACATGCTCCTGAAAGGCGCGAGCTGGAAGATCGTCAATGCCCTCGGCTACCAGTTGGTCTGGATCGCCTGCGTGGTCGGCGCGGCGCACGGGTCGCTGGGTGGCTGCCTGATCGCCACGGCCGTGTTCGCCGCGCTCGTGCTGGGCTTCGGCGGGCAATGGCGGGCCGACCTGCGCCTGCTGCCGGCGGTCCTGCTGTGCGGACTGGTATTCGACAGCGCGTGGATCGCGCTGGGCTGGATGGAATACAGCGCGCCGTGGCCGTCGCAGTCGTGGTCGCCTCCGTGGATCCTGTGCATCTGGATCGCTTTCGCATTGACCTTCAACCACTCACTCGTCTTTCTCCGACGGCGTTACCTGCTCGCGGCGCTGCTTGGCGCGGTCTGCGGACCGCTGGCTTACTGGGGCGCATCGCGCGGGCCAGGCGCGGTGCGTTTCGAGGCGCCGATGGCCTTCGTGCTCGCGGCGCTCGGCCTCGCATGGGCGGCGATGCTTCCGCTGCTGGTGCATATCGCCGAGCTTCGCTCGACGCCAGTGGTGACCGAGGCGAGGACGTGATCGCGTGGTGGCTGTTGCCATGGATCGGCGCCTGCAGCGCGCTCGCGATGCTCGGTGTATGGGCGTATGCGCGACGCGTCGGCAACCTCGGCTACGTCGACATCGCCTGGGCATTGCTGCTGGGCGCAGCGGCGATTGCAGCGGCAGTCTTCAGTGCGGGCTCGCTGCTTGCGCGCGCGCTGGTCGGGATGCTCGTCGGGTTGTGGGCGCTGCGGCTTGCGCGACACCTGTTCACGCGCGTGCACGGCCGCCCCGAGGACGGGCGATACCGCAACCTGCGCGAGCACTGGAACAACCGCCAGGGCATGTTCCTGCTTTTCTTCGAGTCGCAGACCGCGATCGTGGCGCTGTTCTCGGTGCCGATGCTGATTGCCGCCTCGAATCCCGCGACCGAACCCGGTCCCTGGACGATATGCGCCGTACTCATCTGGCTGGTTTCTGTAGGCGGCGAGGCCTTGGCCGATCGCCAGCTCGCAGCCTGGATCACCGATCCGGCGAATCGCGGCCGCACGTGCCGACGCGGGCTTTGGGCGTGGTCGCGGCACCCGAACTACTTCTTCGAATGGCTGCACTGGTTTGCTTACGCACTGCTGGCGATTGGTGCTCCGATGGCATGGCTGGCGCTTTCCGGGCCGCTGCTGATGTTCGTGTTCCTCTACCGCGTGACCGGCATTCCCTACACCGAGGCGCAGTCGCTGCGTTCGCGCGGCGACGACTACCGCGCCTACCAGCGCGAGGTCAACGCGTTCTTCCCGTGGCCACCGCGCCGGATTTCCTGAGAAAACGATGTCGCTGATTTCGCTCTGCGAGCAGGGATGGATCCCCGATGCGCTCACGCGCAGGGGCATACGCGGCCTGTGCGAGGAACGCCTGCGGCAGGAGCATGCGGGCGACCCGGCGGCGGCGGACGCGAATTTCCGGCGTCGGCTGGCCGAACTGCGCGACAGTGCCTTGGCGATCGAGACGGGTGCTGCCAACCGCCAGCACTACGAAGTGCCGACGGAATTCTTCAGGCTCTGCCTCGGCAAGCGCCTGAAATACAGCAGCTGCTACTACCCGACCGGTCGCGAGACGCTCGACGCGGCCGAGGAAGCGATGCTCGCGCTGTACGGCGAGCGCGCGGGCCTCGCCGACGGGCAGGCCATCCTCGAACTCGGCTGCGGCTGGGGTTCGCTGACGCTGTGGATGGCCGAACGCTATCCGAATGCTCGCATCGTCGGCGTGTCGAACTCGGCGAGCCAGCGCGAGCACATTCTCGGCCAGTGCCGCGAGCGCGGGCTGGCCAACGTCGCCATCCTGACCCGCGACGTCAATGCGCTGCAGGTCGACGCGCGCTTCGACCGCGTGGTCTCGGTCGAGATGTTCGAGCACGTGCGCAACTACCGGTTGCTGTTCGAGCGCATCGCCGGATGGCTGGAAGACGACGGCAGCCTGTTCGCGCACATCTTCTGCCACCGCCACCTGATGTATCCCTTCGAGGACCAGGGCCGCGACGACTGGATGGCGCGGCATTTCTTCACCGGCGGCCTGATGCCGGCGGCCGACACCTTCCTGCATTTCCGGGACCATCTCGTGCTGCGTGAGCGCTGGCTACTGCCGGGCACCCATTACCAGAGGACCGCGAACCACTGGCTGGAAAACCAGGACGCCCATCGCAAGGACGTGTTGCGCATCCTCGAGGGCGTGTACGGAAAACGCGACGCGCGCGTCTGGAGCCAGCGCTGGCGGATGTTCTGGATGGCCTGCGCGGAGCTGTTCGGCTATCGCGACGGAAGCGAATGGCTGGTGGCGCATTACCGCTTTGATCGACGCTGAGCACCTGCGCCGCAACACAGGCGGGTCATGTCCGCCCGGGTTTACTGATTGGGCTGGGTCGTGCCAGGTTGTGCCGCGTCGGGCTGCGTCGTGGCCGGTTGAGTTGCTGAAGTCGGTGTTACAGGTTGCGGAGCGCCCTTGGACACATGGATGCCCTTGGATTCCATCCACGCCGAAAACTCGGCGGCGCTGAATTTCTTGCCGTTGCCACCCGCATTGAAACGATACGGCGTGTTGTCCCACTTCGTGCGCGGCACGTAGCCGGCGGCGTCGGGGCCTCCTCCGGGCTGCGGAGCGGGCTTGCAGGCTTCGTCGCGCAGGCGCGCCAGTACCCGATCCACTGCCTGCCCCTCGTCGCTGCCATAGGCGAAGACATCCTCCGAAACACCGAGCTGGTGATTGCCCGCCGGAAGTTCGTCGCTCAACGGCGGCAAAGCGGTCGCCCTCTGGGGCAAGGGCTGCGGGATCGTCCTCAGCGAGCAATCCGGCGCAGCCAGCGCCTGGGAGGCGCCCACGATCGCCAAGGTCACGGCTGCGGCTGCGAAACGATGGACGTGCATGGGTGCCTCCAGCCTCGATTCGAACCCGAGTGTATCAGCCCGTCGCGCTCCTTCAAGCCGAGGCAGCCATCTTCGCAAACCGCAAAAAGCGAAAGCCCGGCACGAGGCCGGGCTTCCGTTTGTTTCGCGAACCTGCGTCCTCAGTTCTGGACGTTCAGCTCGGTGCGGCGGTTCTGCGCGCGGCCCTGCGGATTGTCCGAACCATCCGGGTTGGTGTTCGGAGCGATCGGGCGGGTCTCACCGTAGCCATGCGGACCCATCAGGCGACCGGCGTCAACGCCGTTCTGGGTCAGGTAGTCGTACACGGCCTTGGCGCGACGCTCCGACAGCTTCTGGTTGTAGGCGTCGGTACCGACGGAGTCGGTGTGACCGGCGACTTCAACGCGCAGCTGCGGATACTTCTTGAGCACTTCGATCGCCTCGTTCAGGATCGCGACCGCATCCGGACGCAGCTTGGACTTGTCGAAGTCGAAGTTGACGCCACGCAGGTCGATCGTGACCGGAACCGGGCAGCCGTCCGGACCGACGGTCTGGCCAGCCGGCGAGTTCGGGCACTTGTCGTTGCAGTCGTTCACGCCGTCGCCGTCGGAATCCTTGTCGGCGCAGGTCACGACCGGGGCGGGCGCCGGCGCCGGCTCGACCGGCTTCATCGGCTCGTCACCCAGGGCGACAGTCACACCGACCGAAGCCATCAGGTCGACGAAGTAGTTGCTGTTCGGCGAGTTGATGCTCTTGTCGTTGCCGTCGTAGCGCGCGCCGAACTCGGTGCGGACCGTATAACGACCGAAGTTGCGGTCAACACCCACGCCGAAGTCTCCGGCGATGTTGTTGCTCTTCTGCGTCGCGGGGACGGGTACCGGGACACCGGGGAACAGCGCGAAATCCTCGCTGCTGTGCTGCCAGCCCACACCAATGCGCATGTAGGGGTTCCAGTTCTCGCCCACGTGGAAGTGGTAGATGGCATCGAGCGAGATGCCGTACTGCTGCCAGCTCTGCCCCGAGAACAAGGCGTTGGTCTCTTTCGCGTTCTGGTAGTTGTAGTTCAGCTCGAGCGCCCAGTCCGGCGTGATGTACTTGCCCACGCCGAGCATGAGGTACGGCGTGTTCTGGGTCTGGCGGTCCTTGTCCTGGAAGTTGTATCCGGCGCTGCCATCGACGTACCAACGGTCGTCGAAGGTTTGCGCCATCGCGGCTTGCGCCACGCCCATCGCACTGAACAGGGCAAGGCAGAGGATTTTCTTCTTCATGTGGAGCTCCTTGTTTAAAACGACGAGAGGCTTGTACGAACCCTGATGCAACGAGCGACTATCCAGTTCATTCACACACCTGCCCGGAATCCATGACAATGAATAGCCGGACTGGCGGTGTTAACACAAGGCTAACAAGTTCCGTCCCTGATGGCAACTAGTGTTGACTGGGTCACAAATCCGTTCAGGAACATCCGGGTGGGCAGCGAGTCCAACCTCTTTGGATCCCTGGTCGGCTCAAGGAGCCGGTCAACCCCGGCGGCCGGGATATGCCCACACAGAGCGGCTTCGGACCTGACCAGGAGGATCTGGATACCCTCGGCCCGGCGCTGGTGGTGGCCGATCGGGTCATCGATCGATACCCGCCCGGTCGGGCTGGCGTCCTTGAAGAAAAGCTGAACCGAATTGGCGATATAGCGCTCGCCCGGGTCGAAATAATCCTTTGGTGAACTGCAGGTTCTCCGCCGCGACCATTTCCGCCGCAAGGCGTCGTTTCGTGGGTCGGCGGCGGCCTGTCGACATGAACAGCCGCGGTCAGGCGGCCGGAAATCAGCGGCACGGACAGAGGCCGCGCTTTTTACCCGCTCCGCATTCAACCGGTCGCGTAGCCTTTAGGAGCCTTTAGTGCACACGTCGGCCGGTATCCGCACCGCGCCTTCCATCAGCACCCGCGCGCTGCGGCTCATGATTGCCTTGGTCACCGTCCACGCGCCATCAACGAGGCGCGCCTGCGCGCCGACCCGCAGGGTGCCGGAAGGATGGCCGAAGCGCACCGCGTCGCGTTCGCCGCCGCCGGCGGCGCGATTGACCAGGGTGCCCGGGATTGCCGCGGCGGTAGCGATCGCGACCGCCGCGGTGCCCATCATCGCGTGGTGCAGCTTGCCCATCGACAGCGCACGCACGTTGAGGTCGATGTCGGCGGCGCGCACGGGCTTGCCGCTGGAGGCGACATAGTCCGCGGGCGGAGCGACGAAGGCGACCTTCGGCGTGTGCTGGCGCCGCGCGGCTTCGTCGAGATTGCTGATCAGGCCCATCTTCATCGCGCCGTGGGCGCGGATCGTCTCGAACATCGCCAGCGCCCTGGGATCGTCGTTGATCGCGCCCTGTAATTCGGCGCCCGTATAACCGAGCGCGGCGGCGTCGACGAAGATGGTCGGGATACCGGCGTTGATCAAGGTGACCCGCAACGGGCCCACGCCCGGCACGTCGAGCACGTCGACGAGATTCCCGGTCGGGAACATGCCGTCCTGGAGCTGCGCGCCGCCTTCGCCTTCATCGGAAGGATCGATGAACTCGAGCACGATTTCGGCTGCGGGGAAGGTCACGCCGTCGAGTTCGAAATCGCCGATCTCCTGCACCTGCCCATTCGCCATCGGCACGTGCGCGACGATGGTCTTGCCGATATTGGCCTGCCAGATGCGCACCACGCACTGGCCATCGCGCGGGACGCGAGCGGGATCGACGAGGCCATTGCTGATCGCGAACGGACCCACCGCCGCGGAAAGATTCCCGCAGTTGCCGCTCCAGTCCACGAACGGCGTATCGATCGCCACCTGCCCGTACAGGTAGTCGACATCGTGGTCCGGTTGCAACGATTTCGACAGGATCACCGTCTTGCTGGTGCTCGACGTCGCACCGCCCATGCCGTCGGTGTGCTTGCCGTAGGGATCGGGCGAGCCGATCACCCGCATCAGCAGCGCATCGCGCGCCGATCCTGGCATGCGCGCGGCTTCCGGTAGATCCTCGAGCTTGAAGAACACGCCCTTGGACGTGCCTCCGCGCATGTAGGTGGCGGGGATCCTGATCTGCGGCGGTGTCGGCATAGGTACGTTTCCGAAAGGTTGTATCGAAGGCATCAGACAGCGCGCGAGGATTCGAGGAAGTCCTGCGCGAAGCGCTGCAGCACGCCGCCGGCCTCGTAGATCGCGACTTCCTCGGCGGTATCCAGGCGGCAGGTCACGACCGCCTCGACGCGCTCGCCGTTGCGGCGATGGATGACGAGGGTGAGGTCGGCGCGCGGCGTGCGCTCGCCGACCACGTCGTAGGTCTCGGTGCCATCCAGTGCGAGCGTCTTCCGATCGGTGCCCGGCTTGAACTCGAGCGGCAGCACGCCCATGCCGATCAGGTTGGTGCGATGGATGCGCTCGAAGCCCTCGGCGACGATCGCCTCCACGCCCGCCAGGCGCACGCCCTTCGCTGCCCAGTCGCGCGAGCTGCCCTGGCCGTAGTCGGCGCCGGCGACGATGATCAGCGGCTGTTTGCGCTCCATGTAGGTCTCGATTGCTTCCCACATCCGCGTGACCTGGCCTTCCGGCTCGATCCGCGCCAGCGAACCCTGCCGGACCTTGCCATCGACGATGGCCATTTCGTTGATGAGTTTCGGATTGGCGAAGGTCGCGCGCTGCGCGGTCAAGTGGTCGCCGCGATGGGTCGCGTAGGAATTGAAGTCCTCTTCGGGCAGGCCCATCTTCGCGAGGTATTCGCCGGCCGCGCTGTCGAGCAGGATCGCGTTCGACGGCGACAGGTGGTCGGTGGTGATGTTGTCGCCGAGCAGGGCAAGCGGACGCATGCCGCGCAGCGTGCGCTCGCCGGCGAGCGCGCCTTCCCAGTACGGCGGGCGGCGGATGTAGGTGCTCGTCGCGCGCCATGCGTACAACGGGTTGATCGAACCGCCCTGCCCGCCCTCGCGGCGGAACATCGGATCGTAGACGCGGCGGAACTGCTCGGGCTTCACGTGTTCGCGCAGGATCGCGTCGATCTCGGCGTCGTCCGGCCAGATATCCGCGAGTCGAATCGGCTGGCCTTGCGTATCGAGGCCGAGCACATCCTTCTCGATGTCGAAGCGGATCGTGCCCGCGATCGCGTAGGCGATCACCAGCGGCGGCGACGCGAGAAACGCCTGCTTCGCGTACGGGTGGATGCGGCCGTCGAAATTGCGGTTGCCCGACAGCACCGCCGTCGCATACAGGTCGCGCGCGATGATTTCCCGCTGGATCGCCGGATCGAGCGCGCCGCTCATGCCGTTGCAGGTCGTGCAGGCGAATCCGACGATACCGAAGCCGAGTTTCTCCAGCTCCGGCAGCAACCCGGATTCCTGCAGGTACAACTGCACGGCTTTCGAACCGGGCGCCAGCGAGGACTTGACCCACGGCTTGCGCAGCAGGCCCTTCGCGTTCGCGTTGCGCGCGAGCAGGCCGGCGGCGATCACGTTGCGCGGATTGGAGGTGTTGGTGCAACTGGTGATCGCGGCAATGATCACCGCGCCATCGGGCATCAGTCCTTGCGCCTCTTCCAACTTGCCGGCGCCCAGCTTGGCCTCGTCGGCGATCCCGCGTGCAGCCAGTTCGCTGGTCGCAACGCGCTTGTGCGGATTCGACGGGCCCGCCATCGTGCGCACGACCGCGGACAGGTCGAACGCCAACGTCCGTTCGTACTGTGCGTTGCGCAGCGTGTCGGACCACAGCCCGGCCTGTTTCGCATAGGCCTCGACCAGGCGCACCTGCGCGTCCTCGCGCCCGGTCAGCCGCAGGTAGGTAAGCGTCTGCTCGTCGATCGAGAACAACGCCGCGGTCGCGCCGAACTCCGGCGTCATGTTGGTGATCGTCGCGCGGTCGCCAAGCGTCAATGCCGCCGCGCCCTCGCCGAAGAACTCGAGGTAGGCGCCAACGACTTTCGCATTGCGCAGGAACTCGGTGAGCGCGAGCACGATGTCGGTCGCGGTGATGCCGGGCGCCGGGCGTCCACGCAGCTCGACGCCGATGATCTCGGGCAAGCGCATCCACGAGGCGCGACCGAGCATCACGCTCTCGGCCTCCAGCCCGCCCACGCCGACCGCGATCACGCCGAGCGCGTCGACGTGCGGCGTATGGCTGTCGGTGCCCACGCAGGTATCCGGATAGGCCACGCCGTCCGTCACGCCGACCACCGGGCTCATCCGCTCCAGGTTGATCTGGTGCATGATCCCGTTGCCGGGCGGGATCACGTCGACGTTGTGGAAGGCCTTGCGCGTCCAGTCGATGAAATGGAAGCGGTCCTCGTTGCGGCGGTCCTCGATCGCGCGGTTCTTGGCGAACGCGGCCGGATCGTAGCCGCCGCTTTCGACCGCCAGCGAGTGGTCGACGATCAACTGGGTCGGCACCACCGGATTGATCTGCGCCGGATCGCCGCCCATGTCGGCGATCGCATCGCGCAGGCCGGCGAGGTCGACCAGCGCGGTCTGGCCGAGGATGTCATGGCAGACCACGCGCGCCGGGAACCACGGGAAATCGAGGTCGCTGCGGCGTTCGATCAACTGCGACAGGTACGCGTCGAGATGCGCCGGGTCGGCGCGCCGCACGAGGTTTTCGGCGTGCACGCGCGAGGTGTAGGGCAGCGTGTCCCAGGCGCCGGGCTGGATCGCCTCGACTGCGGCGCGCGCATCGAAATAGTCGAGCCCGGTGCCAGGCAGCGGTTTGCGGAATTCGGAGTTCATGGCATTCGGGCCTCGTTGGTCGTGGCGCCTTCCCTGGGACGATCCGGAATCGGGGCCGCCTTTGCTGTTACTCGTCATCCCCGCGAAGGCGAGGATCCAGTGACTTCGAGCCGTCGGAACAATAAAGGCACTGGATGACCAGTCTTCGACTGTTGTGAAGCACCTCCCGCCTTCGCGGAAGCGCCTCTCAACAGCGTAGCTGGTCAATGACGGGCCAAAGCAATGGCCGCCGATTGTGCGCCAGCTTATGGACGATCCGCAGCTGCGCGAAGGAGTTGTATTTTGCCAGACCGCCGGCAACCCTGCGGCCCGGACTGGCGACGCGAGCCGCCGTTTTCCTCCATACGCTTGTCCGCGGCCCGCATTCCGGGCATCTTCATACGGTCGTTTGAATCGCCCGAAGGCCGCCCGTGCACTACCCGTCGCTGTTCGCCCCGCTCGACCTCGGCTTCTGCACCCTGCCCAACCGCGTGCTGATGGGCTCGATGCACACCGGGCTGGAAGACCGTTCCTCGGACTTCCCGAAGCTCGCCGCCTACTTCGCCGAACGCGCGCGCGGCGGCGTCGGCCTGATGGTGACCGGCGGCGTCTCGCCGAACATGCTCGGCTGGCTCAAGCCCTTTTCCGGCAAGCTGAGCTGGAAGTGGGAGATCCACAAGCACCGGATCGTGACCAAGGCGGTGCGCGAGGCCGGCGGCCGCATCTGCCTGCAGTTGCTGCACGCCGGGCGCTACGCCGCGCACCCGTTCGCGGTCGCGCCCTCGAAAGTGAAATCGCCGATCAGTCCGATCACCCCGCGCGCCCTGTCCGCGCGCGCGGTCGATCGCCTCATCAACGACTATGCGCATTCCGCGAAGCTCGCGCGCGAGGCCGGCTACGACGGCATCGAGGTGATGGGTTCCGAGGGTTATCTCATCAACGAATTCCTCGCTCCGCGCGTCAACAAGCGCAACGACGCCTGGGGCGGCGATGCGGGCAAGCGCATGCGCTTCGCTGTCGAGATCGTGCGCCGCATGCGCGAGGCCTGCGGTCCGGATTTCATCATCATCTACCGGCTGTCGATGCTCGAGCTCGTCGACGAAGGCTCGACCTGGGACGAGACCATCGCCCAGGCGAAGGCGGTCGAAGCCGCCGGCGCGACCATCCTCAACACCGGCATCGGCTGGCATGAGGCGCGCGTGCCGACGATCGCCACCTCGGTGCCGCGCGCCGCCTTCGCCGAGGTCACCGCGCGCATGAAGCCGCATGTGAAGCTGCCACTGGTCGCAACCAACCGCATCAACATGCCCGACGTGGCCGAGCGGATCCTTGCTTCCGGCGGCGCCGACATGGTGTCGATGGCGCGCCCGCTGCTCGCCGATCCGGAATGGTGCAACAAGGCCCGCGACGGTCGCGCGCAGGCGATCAACACCTGCATCGCCTGCAACCAGGCCTGCCTCGATCACGTCTTCGTGATGAAGAAAGCGAGCTGCCTGGTGAATCCGCGGGCCTGCTCCGAAACCGAGCTGAACTACGTGCGCACCAAGGCGCCGCGCAGGATCGCCGTGGTCGGCGCCGGCCCGGCCGGCATGGCCTGCGCGAGTGTCGCCGCGGAGCGCGGTCATCGCGTCACCCTGTTCGACGCGCACGACGAGATCGGCGGCCAGTTCAACCTCGCCAAGCGGATCCCCGGCAAGGAGGAATTCCACGAGACGCTGCGCTATTTCGGGCATCGCCTCGCCGAGGAGCGCGTCGAGGTGCAACTCGGCCGCAAGGTCGCGCCCGCGGACCTTGCCGGATTCGACGCCGTGGTCGTGGCAACCGGCGTGACGCCGCGCGCGGTGGATTTTCCCGGACACGACCATGCGAAGGTCGTCGGCTACCTCGACGTGCTCACGCGCCGCATCGTGCCGGGCAAGCGCGTCGCGATCATCGGCGCCGGCGGCATCGGCTTCGACGTCGCCGAATTCCTCGTGCAGGAGGAGCCCTCGCCCAGCCTCGACCCCGCACGCTGGATGGCCGAATGGGGCGTCGACCTCGACCAGCACGCCCGTGGCGGCTTGAAGCAAGCGCACGTGGAACCGCCGGCGCGCGAAGTGTGGTTGCTGCAGCGCAGCCCCGGTAAACCCGGCGCGAAACTCGGCAAGACCACCGGCTGGATCCACCGCGCCACGCTCAAGGCCAAGGGCGTGAAGATGATCGGCGGCGTCGAGTACCTCGGCGTCGACGACGAGGGCTTCCGCATCCGCGTCGACGGCAGCGAGCAATTGCTGCCGGTCGACCACGTGGTGGTCTGCGCCGGCCAGGAATCCCTGCGCGAGCTCGCGCAACCGTTGCGCGATGCCGATCGCGAAGTGCACGTCATCGGCGGCGCCGACGTCGCCACCGAGCTCGACGCCAAGCGCGCGATCGATCAGGGCAGTCGCCTGGCGGCGAAACTCTAGTCCTTCCGACTCCCGCGAAATTCCGGCACAAGCGATTGTGAATCCGCTCCCGGAGCCGCGCCCGCCATGCGCCGCCGCGCGCACTGCCATGGCCATTCCAGAACCCCGCCACGTTTCAGTTGCTTTACACACGGCCGCGAAACCCGTGCTAAGGTCCGCCCCCCGACCACTCCGGGCCATGCCGGCCCGTGCCAGAGAGCCCATCCATATCAGCACAGCGTGTCCCCCAGGACGCCATGCCGCAGCGATTCATCCCGGACCATCGAGGTGACCGCAACGGCCAACGAAGCAAGGAACCACCGCGATGAAACTGGCATTGATTCTCTGGCTGGCGCATTCCCTGCCCCAGCCGGTCGCCGACCCGATGTGCCTGGCGACCACCGTCTATCTCGAAGCGCGCGACCAGTCCGAACTCGGCCAGCGCGCGATCGCCGAAGTCGCACTGCGCCGCCGCGACAGTGGCCTGTGGGGCGACTCGATCTGTTCGGTCGTCACCGCGCCCGGCCAGTTCGCGATGGCCACGCTCAGCCCCAACCAGCGCCTCGTCGAACCGATCGCGGGCGTGACCGCACTACGCATCGCGATCGCTTCCGTGCGCGACTGGTCGCAACCCGCCGGCAAGCGCCGCGAGATCGTCCCCGGCGCGAACAGCTTCGCCTTGCGTTCGGTCGAATCGGTTTCCGCGCACGCACGCGTGGTCAAGACCATCGGCGACCATACGTTCTACCACTCGCCTTCGCTCGTGCAGCGCTGATACGCGGCGTACGCAGCGACGGGTACGCGACCAGGCGCGCGTCCGTTCGCGCCGGAGCATTTCCAGTCCAGCGCTGCCCGCCGCTCGCGCCGACGCATAGCGTCCGCACCGGGCCGGTTTCGCGAACCAGAAAGGCGGCTGGCACGCACTGTCCCGTCCGCAGACACTTTGTTCAGCGCGCGCGGTCCACATTGACGGGGTTCCCCAACAAGGAGTTCCGCCGCATGAAGCTCTACACGAAACCCGGTGCCTGCTCGCTGTCCGACCACATCGCCCTCGAATGGATCGGCAAGCCCTTCGACGTGAAGGTGATGAGCGCTGCCGAACTCAAGCAGCCCGAGTACCTTGCGATCAATCCGGCGGGCGCCGTACCCGCGCTCACCGACGGCGACTGGGCGCTGACCCAGAATGCCGCGATCCTCAACTACCTCGCCGAAACCAACCCCGAGAGCGGCCTCAACGGCACGAGCCCGCAGTTGCGCGCCGAAACCAACCGCTGGCTGGCCTTCCTCAATGCCGACGTCCATCCGGCGTTCCATCCGCTGTTCGGATCCACGGCTTTCCTCGAGGACGACGCGATCATCGAGAAAACCAAGGCGCAGGCGCGCAGGAAACTGCGCACGCTGTTCGAACGGGCCGACCGCCAGCTCGACGGCCGCGACTGGTTGACCGGTACCCGTTCGATCGCCGATCCCTACCTCTATGTCACCCTGCGCTGGGCCGGCAAGGTCGGCGTCGATCTGGGCGGGCTCGACCATCTCGCCGCTTTCCGCCAGCGCATGGAAGCCGACGCCGGCGTGCAGCGGGCGCTGAAGACCGAAGGGCTGATCTGAGGGCTTCGCTTTCGCCGAGGTGTGGCGTTACTTTCTCGCCATGCTTCGGCACCCCTCTCCTGCATGCGGGCCGAGATCTATCCTCGCGTCCGGAGGAATCCTTGCCGGGTGCCGGTCAGCGTTCCCGAGATCCGTTCGTGGTGAGCCTGTCGATTTCCGTTCGTGGTGAGCCTGTCGATTTCCGTTCGTGGTGAGCCTGTCGATTTCCGTTCGTGGTGAGCCTG
>DASXKN010000026.1:0-445100 GCA_036496805.1 Lysobacteraceae bacterium | reverse complement strand
GGTTCCGGACATCGGCAACTACACCGACGTGCCGGTGATCGAGCTGCTGGTGGCGGTAGGCGACACCGTGAAGAAGGACCAGGGCCTGGTCACGCTGGAATCGGACAAGGCGACGATGGAAGTGCCTTCGCCGCTGGCGGGCGTGGTGAAGGAACTGAAGGTGAAGGTGGGCGACTCGCTGTCGGAAGGCAGCGTGGTGGCGCTGATCGAGGCCGGCGATGTTTCCCTTCTCCCATCGGGAGAAGGTGGCCGCAGGCCGGATGAGGGGTCGAGTGCGTCGAGGACTCCGGCTTCGAAGGAAACCGGCCCCTCACCCCAACCCTCTCCCGGCGGACGAGGGAATCAACAGCCAACGCCTGCGGCTGCGCCGTCAGCGACCGCGGCATCAGCCAGCGGTCGCAAGGCCGACATCGAATGCCGCATCGTCGTGATCGGCGCCGGCCCCGGTGGTTACACCGCCGCCTTCCGCGCCGCCGACCTCGGCCTCGATACCGTGCTGGTCGAACGCTACGCCTCGCTCGGCGGCGTCTGCCTCAACGTCGGCTGCATTCCCTCGAAAGCGCTGTTGCACGCGGCTGCGGTGATCGACGAGGCTGCGCATGCGAAGGACTACGGCATCGACTTCGGCAAGCCTGCGATCGCCCTCGACGCGCTGCGCGCCTACAAGGAAAAGGTCGTCGGCCAGCTCACCAAGGGCCTGGCCGGCATGGCCAAGCAGCGCAAGGTGCGGGTGGTGACCGGCGCGGCGAAATTCGCCTCGCCGCACGAGCTGGAAGTCGCGACTGCCGAGGGCAGCAAACTCGTGCGCTTCGAGCAGTGCATCATCGCCGCCGGTTCGCAGGCGCTGAAGCTGCCGGGTTTCCCCTGGGACGATCCGCGGGTGATGGACTCCACCGACGCGCTTGAACTCGCCGACATCCCGAAAAAACTGCTCGTCGTCGGCGGCGGCATCATCGGCCTGGAGATGGCGACCGTGTTCCGCGCGCTCGGCAGCGAAGTCACCGTCGTCGAGCTGATGGACCAGCTCATGCCGGGCGCCGACCCCGACCTCGTCAAGCCGCTTGCCGATCGCCTGAAGAAGCAGGGCGTGGCGGTGCACCTGAAGGTGAAGGTCGCCAGGGTCGAGGCGTCCAAGCAGGGGCTGACCGCATCATTCGAAGGCGAGAAGGCGCCGGAAGCCATGCTGTTCGACCGCGTGCTGGTCGCGGTCGGCCGCGCGCCCAATGGCGGCAAGCTCGATGCGGGCAAGGCCGGCATCAACGTCGGCGAGCGCGGCTTCATCCCGGTCGACCGCCAGATGCGCACGAACGTGCCGCACATCTTCGCGATCGGCGACCTGGTCGGAAATCCGATGCTCGCGCACAAGGCCACCCACGAGGCACGGCTCGCCGCTGAAGTCGCCGCCGGCGAGAAGCGCGAATGGACCGCGCGCGTGATCCCGTCGGTCGCCTACACCGATCCGGAAGTGGCCTGGGTCGGCGTCACCGAAATCGAGGCGAGGGCGAAGGGACTCAAGTTCGGCGTCGGCAAGTTCCCGTGGGCGGCCTCTGGCCGTGCGATCGGCATCGGCCGCACCGAGGGCTTCACCAAGCTGATCTTCGACGAGGAAAGCCATAGAGTCATCGGAGCGGGCATCGTCGGCGTGCATGCGGGGGACCTGATCGCCGAGCTGGCGCTGGCGATCGAGATGGGCTGCGAGGCCGGCGACATCGGCCACACCATCCACCCGCACCCGACCCTGAGCGAATCGGTCGGCATGGCCTCCGAAGTGTACGAAGGCACGATCACCGACCTGTACATCCCGAAGAAGAAATAAGCCTCGTCACCGGCGGTGCAGATGGTCCCCGCGCGATGCGGGGACGCCATGACCTTCGCGCTTTCTGGCCGGGAGCTGAAGGCCCTGCGCGTGCCCACGAAGATTTCACTTCGGGCGCCCCCGCCGTAACCTTTCGTTTACGGCGCGGAAGACATCATGGCGTCGTCGACCAGCCGGCGCCGGTCTCTTGCCGCAAGGAGCAGCCATGACAAGGACACGTTTCGAACTGCACGACATGTTGTGCGACCTGGAGGAGGAAGTCTCCACGATCATGCCGTACGTGTCGCAGGAGGAGCTGATCGAGTTTTTCTCCGACCAGGCCCAGACGATCGAGGAAGGCACCTGCACGGCCGAGGATCTCGCGCATGTGCGCAAGCGCCTGCGCCGCATCCTCGAAGGACAGGGGCTTGTGACCGGCTGATCGCGGGGCCGGGCGGGCCGATGGGTCCCAGGGGAGCGGCCGGAGCGGCTTCCGCCACGGGAGCGCGCGCAGGGTTGCCGCCCAAGTTCCCGGCTTGCTATACTTTTTCGGCTTAGCGGGGCCGATTTCGCTGCATTTTTCCGGGCCGTCGGAACGAGGCCGCAATACTGCGGACGATGCGCGAGGGGACGATGGCGGTGCTGGCGTCCATGACCAGGGTTCCGGCGATGCGGCGTGAGGTGCGGGCTTGAACTTGCGCGGCGTCTCCCCGGTGTGGCTGCTGTGCGCCGTCCAGTCGATGGTCGCCGCGGTCGCGGGAATCGTCGCCTGGACCGTCTCGGGCATCGGGGCTGCGGGTGCTGCGTTGTTCGGCGGCGCGATCATCGTGCTGCCGGGGCTCTGGTTCGCGAGAAAAGCCCTGTCGCGCCCCGGCGCGCTGGAGGCGAAGGACGTACTCGGCGCCTTCTACAAGGCCGAGATCGGAAAACTGCTGTTGACGACGCTGCTGTTCTTCATCGGGGCGTTGTCGTTTGGAAATCATTTCGCGGCGTTGATGCTCACCTGCATCGCGTGCCTGGCCATGAACTGGCTGCTGCTCGCCGTCGCGAAGAACACTGGCGTCTGAACAAGGCGGACTTTGAGACATGGCGGCTGAAGGCAGCGAAGGCACCAGCGGTTACATCCTCCACCACCTGACCAACCTCAAGTTGGATCTGCACACGTGGAAGATCGATCCGGAAGCCAACGGCTTCTGGGTGGTCCACCTTGACTCGATGTTCTTCTCGGTCGTGCTCGCCCTGATCTTCCTGGTGATGTTCCGCGCCGCGGCCGGCAAGGCCACCAGCGGCGTGCCCGGCAAGTGGCAGAACTTCATCGAGATGTGCATCGAGTTCGTCGACAGCCAGGTGAAGGACGCCTACCACCACGGCGCGCGCTTCGTCGCCCCGATGGCCCTGCTGGTGGGGTTCTGGGTGTTCCTGATGAACTTCATGGACATGCTGCCGGTGGACTTCCTGCCCAAGGTCGCCAGCCTGGTCGGCGTGGACCACCTGCGCACCGTGCCCTCGACCGATCCGAACGTCGCGATCGGCATGTCGATCACCGTCTTCCTGATCGCCTTCGGCTACAGCTTCGTCGCCAAGGGCTTCGGCGGCGTCGCCGGCGAATTCCTGTTCCACCCGTTCGGCAAGTGGATGATGCCGGTCAACTTCCTCCTCAAGACGGTGGAAGAACTGGCCAAGCCGATCAGCCTCGGCCTGCGACTGTTCGGCAACATGTACGCCGGCGAGATGATCTTCATCCTGCTCGCCACCTTCACCCTGAACTTCGTGGTCGGCATCGGCGGCGCGACCGGCATGCTGGTGCAGATCCTGCTGGCCACCGGCTGGACGATCTTCCACATCCTGATCATTTCGCTGCAGGCCTACATCTTCATGACCCTGACCGTCGTCTACATGGCGATGGCGGCGGATCATCATTGACGAGCACCACTGATTCACCGCGTTCCCCTTTTTTTCACTCGCCGCATTTCCAATCCACCCGTTTTTCACTCACCAAGCACGTAGGAGATACAGATGGACGTTACTGCACTGGCTTCCGTTGAAGGCCTGACCGCACTCGCGGCAGCACTCATGCTCGGCCTCGGCGGCATCGGCGCCGCGATCGGCATGGGCCTGATGGGCGGCAAGTTCCTCGAGGGCGCTTCGCGCCAGCCGGAGCTGGTCCCGATGCTGCAGGGCAAGATGTTCCTGCTGGTCGGCCTGATCGACGCGATTCCGATCATCGGCGTGGGCATCGCGATGTACCTGACCTTCGTCGACCCGTTCTCGGCCAAGGTCGTCGCCGCGCACGCCGCCGCTGCCGCCCACTGATCCGATCCGTCGGTCCGGCTCTGAAACGAGTCCGGACATCACGAGGAAGTCGTCGTGAACATCAATGCAACCCTGTTCGCCCAGATGATCGTTTTCGCGATCCTGATCTGGATCACGATGAAGTTCATCTGGCCGCCGCTGATGAAGGCGATGGACGAGCGTGCCCAGCGCATCGGCGAAGGTCTGGCCGCGGCCGACCGCAGCCGCACCGAGCTGGAGAAGGCCGAGGAGCAGGTCAACGCCCTCGTCCGCGACGCCCGCGTCAAGGCGAACGAGATCATCGACCAGGCCCACGCCCGGGCGAACCAGATCATCGACGCCGCCAAGAACGAAGCCGTCGCAGAGGCCGGTCGCCAGAAGGCGCTCGCGGTCGCCGAGATCGACGTCGAGGCCAACCGCGCCCGCGAGGAACTGCGCAAGCAGGTGTCCTCGCTGGCCGTGGCGGGCGCCTCGCGCCTGATCAAGCGCGAGATCGACGCCAACGCGCACAAGGCGCTGCTCGACGAGCTGGCGGCTGAGCTCGGATGAGCACATCGCTGACCCTCGCCCGTCCGTACGCACGCGCCGCCTTCGCGCTGGCGCGTGCGAACAATGCGCTGCCGATGTGGTCGATCCGGCTGGGCTTCGCCGCCCAGATCGCGCTCGACGCACGCGTGCAGTCGCTGCTCGGACACCCGGCGCTTTCGGTCGAGGACGCCGTGACCCTGGTGCTGCCGCCGGGACCGGCCGATCCGAACTTCGTGCAGTTCCTCTCGGTGCTGGCCGACAACGGCCGCATGGGGCTGCTGCCCGACATCGCGGCGATCTACGCCGAGCTGCGCGCCGAATCCGAGCGCGTGGTGAAGGCGACGATCACCTCGGCGACGCCGCTCGACAACGCCGAACTGGCCAAGCTGCGCGCGGCGCTGGTCAAGCGCCTGGGCAGCCAGGTCGAGGTCGTGACCGCGGTGGATCCGGAGTTGATCGGCGGCGCGGTCATCGACGCCGGCAGCGTGGTCATCGATGGTTCGCTGCGCAACAAGCTCGCGCGTCTGGAAACGGCGCTGGCGCACTGAGCGCCGCGCCACACAACCCGATCCACACAATCTGATACATCCGCGCGCCGCAGATCGCGACGCACGATCAAGGAAACGACATGGCAACCATGCAGCTCAATCCGTCCGAAATCAGCGAACTGATCAAGAACCGCATCGAGAAGGTCAAGCTGGCCTCCGAGGCGCGCAACGAGGGCACGCTCACCTCGGTGTCCGACGGCATCGTGCGCGTGCACGGCCTCGCCGACGCGATGCAGGGCGAGATGATCGAGCTGCCGAACAACACCTTCGCGCTCGCGCTGAACCTCGAGCGCGACTCGGTCGGCGCCGTGGTCCTCGGCGACTACGAGCACCTGCGCGAAGGCGACAACGCCAAGACCACCGGCCGCATCCTCGAAGTGCCGATCGGTCCGGAGCTGCTCGGCCGCGTCGTGAACGCGCTCGGCGAGCCGATCGACGGCAAGGGCGCGATCGACGCCAAGCTGTCCGCGCCGGTCGAGAAGGTCGCGCCGGGCGTGATCTGGCGCAAGTCGGTGTCGCAGCCGGTGCAGACCGGCTACAAGTCGGTCGACGCCATGATCCCGGTCGGCCGCGGCCAGCGCGAGCTGATCATCGGCGACCGCCAGACCGGCAAGACCGCGCTGGCGATCGACGCGATCATCAACCAGAAGGGCAAGGGCATCAAATGCGTGTACGTCGCCATCGGGCAGAAGAACAGCTCGATCGCGAATGTCGTTCGCAAGCTTGAAGAGAACGGCGCGATGGCGCACACGATCGTGGTCGCCGCGTCGGCTTCCGAGTCGGCCGCGATGCAGTACGTCGCCGCGTATTCGGGCTGCACGATGGGCGAGTACTTCCGCGACCGCGGCGAAGACGCGCTGATCATCTACGACGACCTTTCCAAGCAGGCCGTCGCCTACCGCCAGATCTCCCTGCTGCTGCGCCGCCCGCCGGGCCGCGAAGCGTATCCGGGCGACGTGTTCTACCTCCACTCCCGCCTGCTCGAGCGCGCCGCGCGCGTCAACGAGGAGTACGTGGAGAAGTTCACCGAAGGCGCCGTCACCGGCAAGACCGGTTCGCTGACCGCGCTGCCGATCATCGAGACCCAGGCCGGCGACGTCTCGGCGTTCGTGCCAACCAACGTGATCTCGATCACCGACGGCCAGATCTTCCTCGAGACCGACCTGTTCAACGCCGGCATCCGCCCGGCCGTGAACGCCGGCATCTCGGTGTCGCGCGTCGGTGGCGCAGCGCAGACCAAGATCATGAAGAAGCTCTCGGGCGGCATCCGCATCGCGCTCGCCCAGTACCGCGAGCTCGCGGCCTTCGCGCAGTTCGCATCCGACCTCGACGAGGCGACCCGCAAGCAGCTCGAGCGCGGCCAGCGCGTCACCGAACTGATGAAGCAGAAGCAGTACGCGCCGATGTCGATCGCGCAGATGTCGCTGTCGATCTACGCGGTCGACAAGGGCTTCATGGACGACGTGCCGATGAACAAGATCCTGGCGTTCGAGGAAGGCCTGCACGCCCATTTCGCGAACACCCAGGGCGCGCTGATGGACAAGATCGTCTCCAGCGGCGACTGGAACGACGAGATCGAAGGCGCCTTCAAGAAGGGCATCGGCGAGTTCAAGGCGACCGGCAGCTACTGATCTTCGAGTTTCGATGTTCGAGTACCTGATCCCCACGCACGACTGAGTCACGGATAACGATATGGCTGGCGGCCGCGAAATCAAAACCAAGATCAAGTCGGTGCAGAACACCCGCAAGGTGACGCGCGCGCTGGAAATGGTCTCGGCTTCGAAGATCCGCAAGGCGCAGGAGCGGATGAAGGCGTCGCGCCCGTATGCGCGCCTGATGAAGCAGATGATCGGCCACATCTCGCAGGCGAACGCCGAGTACAAGCATCCGTTCATGCTCGAGCGCAAGGCGATCAAGCGCGTCGGCTACATCGTCGTGTCGACCGACCGCGGCCTTGCCGGCGCGCTCAATTCCGGCCTGTTCCGCAAGATCGTCGCCGACATGCGCGCCTGGCAGGAGAAGGGCGCCGAAGTCGACGTCGTCTGCATCGGCCAGAAGGCGACCGCGTTCTTCCGCCGCGTGAAGGTGCACATGACCGGTTCGGTCAGCCACCTCGGCGAGAAGCCGCACGTGGAGCAGTTGATCGGCGTGGTCAAGGTCATGCTCGACGCCTACTGCGAGGGCAAGCTCGATCGCGTCGAACTCTGCTACAACGGCTTCGTCAACACGATGACCCAGAAGGCCGGCATCGAGCAGCTCCTGCCGCTGCCGGCCTCGGAATCGCTCAAGGGCCGCCACGACTGGGACTACATCTACGAGCCCGAGCCCGACGTGGTGCTCAACCAGGTGATGACGCGCTACGTCGAGTCGCTGGTCTACCAGGCCGTGCTCGAGAACCTCGCTTCCGAACACGCCGCGCGCATGGTCGCGATGAAGGCGGCCTCGGACAACGCGAACAAGCTGATCGGCACGCTCAACCTGATCTACAACAAGGCCCGCCAGGCCGCGATCACGCAGGAAATCAGCGAGATCGTCGGCGGCGCGGCGGCGGTCTGACCTGCGAATGACGATGCGCACCCACCTTCTCGCCGCTGCGGTCCTGCTGGTCGCTTCCGGCCCGGCGCTTTGCGCGCCGGCCGCGAACGCGCCGATCAGCGAGCAGTCGCTGCAGGCGGCGGCCAATGCCATCGAAGCGGCAGCACGCGCCAACGATATGGACAAGGCGAATTCCTGGCTGGCCAGCGATTGCGTCTTCCACGTCACGTCCCCGGACCCGAAGGGCGGCATGCGCGTCGACACGATGACGCGCCAGCAGTACGTGGACGACCAGGCGAAGGCCAAGACCGAAGGCAAGAACGAGGTCTACAAGTCGACCGTGCCGGTCGTCTCGATCAAGGACGGCAAGGCGACCGCATCGATGCGCGCGACCGACTCGCAGATCGAAGGCGGCAAGTCGGTGACCACGGTTTCGGACCAGGTCGAGACATTCGACCTGCGCAACGGCCGCCTGATGGTCACCGCAGTGAGCGTGACGGTCGTGAGCCTGACCGTCGACGGCAATCGCCTGTTTTGAAACAACGCATCAACCCATTTGAACTCCAGAATTCACGAGTAGAGGAACACCCATGAACCAGGGCAAAGTCGTACAGATCATCGGCGCCGTCGTCGACGTCGAATTCCCGCGCGCCGAAGTGCCGAAGGTGTACGACGCGTTGCTCGTCGAAGGCACCGAGATCACCCTCGAGGTGCAGCAGCAGCTCGGTGACGGCGTCGTGCGCACGATCGCGCTCGGCTCGACCGACGGCCTGCGCCGCAACCTGATCGCCAACAACACCGGCAAGGCGATCGCGGTGCCGGTCGGCGTCGAGACGCTCGGCCGCATCATGGACGTGCTCGGCCGCCCGATCGACGAGGCCGGCCCGATCAACTCGACCGACCGCTGGGAAATCCACCGCGACGCCCCGCTGTACGCGGACCAGGCCTCGACGAATGAATTGCTGGAAACCGGCATCAAGGTCATCGACCTGATGTGCCCGTTCGCCAAGGGCGGCAAGGTCGGCCTGTTCGGCGGCGCCGGCGTGGGCAAGACGGTGAACATGCTCGAGCTGATCAACAACATCGCGACCGAGCACGCCGGCCTGTCGGTGTTCGCCGGCGTCGGCGAGCGCACCCGCGAAGGCAACGACTTCTACCACGAGATGGCCGAAGCCGGCGTCATCAAGCTCGACAACATGAAGGAGTCGAAGGTCGCGATGGTGTACGGCCAGATGAACGAGCCGCCGGGCAACCGCCTGCGCGTCGCGCTCACCGGCCTGACCATGGCCGAGTACTTCCGCGACGAGAAGGACGAGACCGGCAAGGGCCGCGACGTGCTGTTCTTCGTCGACAACATCTACCGCTACACCCTGGCCGGCACCGAGGTGTCCGCGCTGCTTGGCCGCATGCCGTCGGCGGTGGGTTACCAGCCGACGCTGGCCGAGGAAATGGGCGTGCTGCAGGAGCGCATCACCTCGACCAAGACCGGTTCGATCACCTCGATCCAGGCCGTGTACGTGCCCGCGGACGACCTGACCGACCCGTCGCCGGCGACCACGTTCGCGCATCTCGACGCGACCGTCGTGCTCTCGCGCAACATCGCCGCGCTCGGCATCTACCCGGCCGTGGACCCGCTCGACTCGACCTCGCGCCAGCTCGACCCGAACGTGATCGGCAACGAGCACTACGACACCGCGCGCCGCGTGCAGTCGACCCTGCAGCGCTACAAGGAACTCAAGGACATCATCGCGATCCTCGGCATGGACGAGCTGTCCGAAGAGGACAAGCAGTCGGTGTACCGCGCGCGCAAGTGCGAGCGCTTCTTCTCGCAGCCGTTCCACGTCGCCGAGGTGTTCACCGGTTCGCCGGGCAAGTACGTGTCGTTGAAGGACACCATCCGCGGCTTCAAGATGATCGTCGACGGCGAGTGCGACCACATGCCCGAGCAGGCCTTCTACATGGTCGGCGGCATCGAGGAAGCGCAGGAAAAGGCCAAGAAGCTCGCAGAGAAGGCGTAAGCAGACATGGCAGCCACCATCCGTTGCGACATCGTCAGCGCCGAGGAAGCGATCTTCCACGGCGTGGTGACGATGGTGATCGCCTCCGGCGAAATGGGCGAGCTCGGCATCGCGCCGCGCCACGCCCCGCTCATCACCCGGCTCAAGCCCGGCCAGGTGCGGGTGATCCTGGAGGACGGGAGCGAACAGTTCTTCTACGTCTCCGGCGGCATCCTCGAGGTGCAGCCGCAGGTGGTGACCGTGCTGGCCGACACCGCGATCCGCGCCAAGGATCTCGACGAGGCCGCCGCGCGCCGCGCCAAGGAAGAAGCCGAGCGCGCGCTCGCCAACAAGGGCGATGCGATGGAACTGGCCGAGGCGCAGCAGAAGCTGGTCGAGGCGACCGCGCAGTTGCAGGCGCTCGAGCGGCTCCGCAAGACCCTCAAGCACTGATCCGCCGACGGGATGCCGCGCGCTCGCCGCCCGGCTCCCGTCATTCCGCGCGCGGTGTGGTTCGGCCTTGATCGGGGGCGTCCGTGCGATCCGCCCGCGGTGGCAACGCGATCGGGCCAGTCCCGACCTGCGCGACGGAAGCGCACACGCTCCGGTTTGCTTCCTGTAGCGTGTTGCGGACATGGCAGATGGCGCCGGCGCGATAGAGCGCATCGGCCGCGGTCGAACCATCTGGAACCCATCGCGATGGCGGACTACACAGGCACCGACAATCTCGAAATCATGGCCGAGGCGGTCAATTACAACGCCTGGCTCGCGCGTCGCGTGGCACTGGTGGCCCGGTCGGGAGACCAGATCCTGGATTTCGGTGCCGGCACCGGGACTTTCGCGTCGATTCTCGCGCAGGCTGGCCACTCCGTCGCGTGCGTCGAGGACGACGAGGAACTGGCGCGACGGCTGCGGACGGACGGATTCGAAGTCGTCGCGTCGCTCGACCGCATCGAAGCGGGCACGATCGACTACGTCTATTCGCTGAATGTGCTCGAGCACATCCAGGACGATGCGGCGGCGTTGGCGGGAATTGCCCGAGCGCTCGCGCCCGGCGGGACGCTGCTGCTGTATGTCCCGGCGTTCCAGGTGCTCTACTCGAGCATGGACCGCAAGGTGGGGCACTTCCGCCGCTATCGCAGGCAGGGACTGGAAGCGCTCGCCGCCGCCGCCGGGTTCATCGACGTCCGCTCGCGCTATGCGGATTCGCTCGGTTTCTTCGCGGCCCTGGCCTATCGCTGGATCGGCAGCGACTCGGGCACGCTCGACCGGAGATCGGTCGTGCTGTACGACCGTTGCGTGTTTCCCGTCAGTCGCATGCTCGATCGCCTGTTCGGCAGGCTGTTCGGCAAGAACGTGTTGCTGACCGCATGCAAGCCGCCGGTCAGAGGATGACGCCGCGCCGGGCCGCGCGAAATACCCAGCCGCGCAGCACGAGGAAACTCACGACGGCGAGCATGGCCTCGATGAAGGGTTTCGCAATCCATGCGGCGTGCAGTCCATAGGCTTGTCCGATCGCGCCGAGCGCAAGCGTGCCGGTCACGGTGAGCGCGATCCACGTCGGGATGTAACGCGCCAGTTGCCCCCAGCCGACCCGTTTCGTGCCGTCCCCCGCGAACGTATAGACGCCGTGCAGCCAGAACCCGAAACCCACCACGCAGCAGCGCGCGACGGGATTGGCGATCAGGGTGGGGACGCCGGAAGCCGACAGCGCGACGAACAGCGACCAGTCCAGGAGCAGCTGGGTAATGCCCGCGATCACGAAGCGTACGCCGGACTTCGAGTGCAGGCTGCGGAGACGTTGCCACATGCGCGGATGGTAGCATTGGCCATGGCGCGGACAGAGTCCGGTGCCGTCGTCGGCGACCCTCCCCGGACATCCTGAATGAGCGTAGTCGCCCGCATCGCCGTCCTGATCCCGTGCCACAACGAGGCGGCGACCGTGGCGAAGGTCGTCGCTGATTTCCGCGAGGCGCTGCCGGAAGCGCGCGTGCTCGTGTTCGACAACGCGAGCACGGACGCCACCGCCGCGCTCGCGCGCGAAGCGGGAGCCCGGGTGCTGGTGGTGCCCGCGAAGGGCAAGGGCCACGTCGTCCGCAGCATGTTCCGCGACGTCGATGCCGACGTGTACGTGATGGTGGATGGCGATGACACCTATCCCGCGGCGAAGGTGAGGGAGCTGATCGCTCCGGTCGTGTCCGGGAACGCCGACATGGTCGTCGGAACGCGTCTGGAAATGCATCGCGACGGCTCGTTCCGCCGCTTCCACGGCTTCGGCAACCGGCTCGTGCGCGGCGTGCTGTCGAGCCTGTTCCACACCACGCTCGCCGACGTGCTCTCCGGCTACCGCGCCTTCAGCGCGCGCTTCGTCCGTTCGATGCCGGTGCTCTCGCAGGGCTTCGAGATCGAGACCGAGATGACCGTGTTCGCGCTCTCGCAGGGCATGCAGCTATGCGAGGTGCCGGTGCCCTACGGCATGCGCCCGGAAGGCAGCCATTCCAAGCTGCACACCTTTCGCGACGGTTATCGCGTGCTGCGCACGATCCTGTTCCTCTACAAGGACTACCGGCCGCTGCAGTTCTTCGGCCTGATCGCGCTGGCCTGCATCGTTGCCGGCATCGGTTTCGGCACCATCGTCGTGCGCGAGTTCGCCATGACCGGACTGGTGACGCATCCATCCACCGCGGTGCTGGCGGTGGCGCTGGTGCTGCTGGGCATGCTTTCGCTCGCGACCGGGCTGGTGCTCGACACGGTCAACCGGCGCAGCCAGGAGCTGATGCGCCTGCTCACCGACCAGGTGCTGGCGAAGCCGGGCAGGTCGACGGCGACGGATCCCGGCGAAGCGGACAGAGCCTGAGCGTCCCGAAACTGGTCGCCACCGGCTTGCAGGGTCCGGCGACGACGAGGCCGTAGTCGACCGCGGCGATGCGCTGGCCCTCGTCGTCGGCCGGGTCGCCGCCGCGCAGCAGCCAGAGTGGACCTTCGTGGGTCGCAATCCGCGATCGCGCCTGCCGGCTGAGCGCACCGCATTCGTGCGGGCGCAACAGGGTGTTGTCGATGCCGATCACCGGGACGTCGTCCGGCAGCGCGGTCGCCGCGAAGGCGAGCGGCGACCAGCCGCTGATCACCACCATCGCGCCGTGCGCCAGCGGCGGCATGCGCACGTCGACGTAGGTCGACTGGAAGTGCGTGCGTCCCCAGGACGCGGGATAGCTGGCGGCGATCGCCAGCAGGCAGGCGATCACGGTGCCGCCCGCGATGCGTTGGCGGGGCAAACGCTCGAGCATCAGCACCAAGCCGAGGCAGCCGAGCATTTCCAGCGGTATCGCATAGCGGTAGACGCCGTACTGCAGCGACCATGCGAGGAAGGCGACGAGGAAATAGCCCGCGACGGCCCGCGTTCGCGCGTTGCGTGCCGCATCACCGGCGACTTCGACGCGACGTGCGCGCCATGACAGCACCGCCCAGGCCACCACGCCGAGCAGCAGGCGCGGATCCTTGAGGACCATCTCGGAATAGCGCTGGCTTTTCGCGAGCAGGCGCAATGGGACCAGCAACGCGTCGCCCACGCTCGCAGGCTGGAAACGCGCATCGGTGTAGGCGGCGATCGACGCGTCGGGCGAGTGGAAGACCTGGTTGTAGTAGGGAAAGAACGGATTGCCGTGCAGGTGCCAGAGCAGCATGCCCCAATAACCGTAGGTGAGCGCGACGCCGGCGATGCCGCCGAGCGCTAGCGACGCCAGCCGCAGCGGCATGCGTCGCCACGACGGCCATGCGATCGCCGCACCCGCGAGTCCAAGGCAATAAGGCGCCGCCGTCAGCTTCAATCCGGCGGTGGCGCCCGCGAGAGCGCCGGCCACGCACCACACCCATCCGCGATCGACGCCCGGCTCCTCGCGCAGGACCAGGTAAAGACTTCCGAGCGCGCCGGCTGCGACGAAGGCGTCGTCGAGGCAGGTGCCGATCTCCGCGAAGAATCCGACGCCGCCCATCGCAAGCACCGCCAGCGCTGTCGTCCGTACCCGGTCGGGCGGAAGCGCGCCGAGCAGCGCCTGCATCCGCAGCAGCAGGTAAAGGGTCAGCATCGACGGCAAGGTCAGCCACAGGCAGACCACGAAGCCGGGCCAGTGCGCCGCCGCCATCAGGTACATCGGCACGTCGAGCAGCGGGTTGTGCCAGCTCTGGATCTGCGCCGGCGCGATGTCGAGATGCAGCCGGCCGTGCAGCCACGCGAACGGATCGTAGAGGTGGTAGTTCTGCAGGTCCCAGTTCACGTCCTGGCCGAGGAAGATCAGGGCCAGCAACGGAAAGACGATGCCCAGGACCAGCATCCATTGCCGGTTCGCGAGGGTGGCTGTCGATGCGGGCTCGCTCATGCGTCAGGGATTTCCCACGATTGCTAAGATGTTCCGGTACGGACCCGGAGCAGTCGATGGATGGACTGCTCGCTTGCGGTGCCGCAGGTGCCGCACGTGGCCATCGCGTACCGACGTGCGCCGGGCCGATGCCGTGGATGTTTGCACAGGATCTACTCGTCAAATCAACTGGAACCAGCATGGGCCATCCGCTGCACGTCGTCATTCTCGCCGCTGGCGAGGGCAAGCGCATGAAGTCCGCGTTGCCCAAGGTGCTGCAGCCGATCGCCGGGCGGCCGATGCTGGCGCACGTGATCGACACCGCGCGCGCGCTCGGCGCGGCGGGCATCCACGTCGTGTACGGGCATGGCGGCGCACAGGTGCGTGCGGCCTTCGCCGCGCAGCCGGACCTGGTCTGGGCCGAACAGGCGCAGCAGCTCGGCACCGGCCACGCGGTGCAGCAGGCGATGCCGGACGTTCCCGACGGCGCGCGCGTGCTGGTCCTCTACGCCGACGTGCCGCTGATCGCTTCCGATACCCTGCACGGCTTGCTGGTGGCGGACGGGACGCTCGCGGTGCTGGTCGCCGAAGTGGACGATCCGGGCGGCTACGGCCGCGTGCTGCGCGACGCGAACGGGCGGGTCGCGGCGATCGTCGAGCACAAGGACGCCGACGCGACGCAGCGCGCCGTGCGCACGATCAACTCCGGCATCGTCGCCGCCGACGCCGCTTCGCTGCGAAGCTGGTTGTCGGCGTTGCGCAGCGACAACGCGCAGGGCGAGTTCTACCTCACCGACGTGTTCGCGATGGCCGCGGCCGAGGGAGCGCCGGCGGCGATCGCGACCTGCACCGATCCGCTCGAGGTCGAAGGCGCGAACGATCCCTGGCAGCTCGCGCGCCTGGAGCGCGCCTTCCAGGTCCGCGCCGCGAGGACGCTCGCGCTCTCCGGCGTGCGCATCGCCGACCCGGCACGCTTCGACCAGCGCGGCACCGTGTTCGCCGGGCGCGACGTGTCGCTCGACGTCGACGTGATCCTCGAAGGCGAAGTGGTGCTCGGCGACGGCGTGCGCATCGGCCCGTTCTGCCGGCTGAAGGACGTGAGCATCGGCGCCGGCAGCGTGGTGCATGCGCATTGCGACCTCGACGGCGCGCGCATCGCCGACGGCTGCGTGATCGGCCCCTATGCGCGGCTTCGGCCGGGCACCGAGCTGGCGACGGGCGCGCACATCGGCAATTTCGTCGAGACCAAGAAGACCAGGATGGGTCGCGATTCCAAGGCCAACCACCTGACCTACCTCGGCGATGCCCAGGTCGGCGAGCGGGTGAACATCGGCGCCGGCACGATCACCTGCAACTACGACGGAGCCGACAAGCACCTGACCACGATCGAGGACGAGGTCTTCATCGGCTCGAACGCGGCGCTGGTCGCGCCGGTCACGATCGGTGCGGGCGCGACGGTCGCCGCGGGCTCGACGATCACCCGCGACGTGCCGGCGGGCGACCTCAGCATCGCCCGCAGCCGGCAGACTTCGGTGCCCGGCTGGAAGCGGCCGCGAAAAAAATAGCAGCCGAAGAAAGCCGCGACTCGAATCGTCGCCGATCCAGTCGGCGCCGATCACTTCATCGTCGATCACATCCTCGCAACGAAAGCAGCCGGCTATCGGGCCTTGGCCGGATCCGTGCGCAGCGCCAATCGCACAGGCTGGATGAGCGCGTCGACGGCGCCGTCATCCATGGTTTCGCTGCGCATGTCCAGCAGGATGCCGTGGTCCTCGACCAGTCGTTCGCGGCCGCGCAGCGTGTGGTAGCTGAGCACGCGCGCGTTTTCCTCGCCGCTCTCGACCAGGCCGGCGGCCGGCCCGTCGGCTGCCTTCACCTCCCCGCGCCAGGTGTCGAACAGGTGGTCCAGGTCCTGGCCGCCGCTGCTGCGGGTGGTGCTGAGCGCGGCATCGAGCTGGACCTTGCCGTCATCGTCGCTCCAGCGGCAGGCGCCGGCGGCACCCGCGTCGGGAAAGCCTTCGGCGTGCAGGCCGGACAACGCGGGAACCGGAGCCAGGCGCGCGCACAGGTCGACCCTGGTCTCGCCGGCGAGAGGGTGGCCCAGGCCCCGCCAGTGCCAGAGCGGATAGCCGAGCACCGCGATGAGGAACAGCACCAACAGCGAGCCCGAGCCGCGCCTGCGTTTCAACCAGCGGTCATCGTCGTACATGGGTCCCCCGGAGAATGCATCGTACCTGCAAACGCGAGAGGGCCAGCGATGCGGCCGGCGCGCCTCACTCCGTTTCCAGGACCATGGCCACCGCCAGTCCGCCGCCTTCGCGATTGTTGAGCGCGATGCGGCCACCGTGCGCCTCGGCGATCTCGCGCGCGAGCGCGAGGCCCAGGCCCGTGCCGCTGCGCTTGGTCGAGTAGAAAGGCACCAGCGCGTTCTCCAGCACGGCCTGGGTCATGCCCGAACCGCGGTCGAGCACCTCGATGCGCACCGCGCCGGGCAGCCGGCGCACGCGCAGGCTGACATCGGTGGGCGCCGAGCCGGATTCGTGCGCGTTCTTGAGCAGGTTCAGCAGCGCCTGTTCGAGTTGCGCGGCGTCCACGCGCACGGCCTTCTCGGGCAGCGATCCGTCGAGACTGAAATCGATCTGGCTGCGCAGGCGCTCGCAGAACGCCGGCCACAGCACCGGCTCCAGCCGCGGCGCGGGCAGCTTGGCGAAGTGCGCGTAGCCGCGGATGAAACCTTCGAGGTGGCGTGCGCGTTCCTCGATCGTCGCGAACACCTCTTCCAGCCGCTGGTGTTGTCCGCGCCGCACCAGTTCGGCGCCCGAATGCGCGAGCGAGGCGACCGGCGCGAGCGAGTTGTTGAGCTCGTGGCTGATGATGCGGATCACCTTCTTCCAGGTCTGCACTTCCTGCCGGCGCAATTCGTTGGTGAGCTGGCGCAGCAGGAACAGCTCATGCCGGCGGCCGTTGAGCTGGAATCCGCGGCGGGCGAGGTGGAAGGTCTGTTCGTCGTCGTCCTCGCCGACCTCGAACAAACCGTCGCCGCCGCGCTCGATCGCCTCGCGCAACGGCTCGGCCGCGTTCTCCAGCAAGGCCTCGAGCGCATTGCCCTCGAGCTTGTGGCCGTCGTTGAGCAGCTTGCGCGCGGCGAGGTTGGAATAGACGATGCGACTGGCGTTGTCGACCAGCAGCATCGCGACCGGCGTGTGCTGCACCATGGTGTCGAGCAGCAGCTCGCGCTGCACCAGGCCGATGCGCTGCTCGCGCAGGGCCTCGCCGAGGGCGTTGTGCGCGTCGACGAGGTCGCCGAGCTCGTCGCGGCGCTTCCAGTGCAGGCCGAAGCTGTAGTCGCCGTCGCCGTAGCTGGTCACCGTGCCGGCCAGCGCGCGGAACATCGACAGCACCGGCCTCAGGCCGGTGCGCGCGAGCCACAGCAGCAACGGCAGCATCAGCAGCAGGGCCGCGACGCCCGCGAACAGGACGCTGTCGACCAGGCGCACGAGCAGCAACGCGATCGCGATCGCGAGTGCGGTCGTGCCGACCAGTGCGGCTGCCAGCTTGCCCGCGAGCGAGAAGCGCTTGTTGCTCATGGCGTCGTGACCATGCGTCGCTCAGGCCCGCGCGATGCCGAGCCGCTCCATCCGCCGGTACAGCGATTGCCGGCTCATGCCCAGTTGCGTGGCGGCCTGCGCGATCACGCCCTGGGCGCGCGCCAGCGCCTGCTCGATCTGCGCGCGATCGGGCTCGGCGTGGGTCACGACCGGCAGGTCGAGGTCGGTGGCCGCGATCGTGTCGCCCCCCGCGAGCAGGCTGGCGCGGCGGATCACGTTCTTGAGCTCGCGCACGTTGCCGGGCCAGCCGTAGCGGCGCAGTGCCTCGCGCGCCTCGCGCGCGAGCTGCTTGCCGTCGGCGAGGCCGTGTTCGGAAAGGAAGTGCTCGGCCAGCGGCAGGATGTCGTCGGGGCGTTCGGCCAGCGGCGGCAAGCGCAGCTCGATCAGGTTGATGCGGTAGTAGAGGTCTTCGCGGAACGAGCCTTCGGCGATCTTCGCGGGCAGGTCGGCATTGGTCGCGCTGATCACGCGCACGCGCACCTTGCGTTCGCGGTTGCTGCCCAGGCGCGCGAAGCTGCCGGTCTCGAGCACGCGCAGCAGTTTCACCTGGCCGGCGAGCGGCAGGTTGGCGATCTCGTCGAGGAACAGGGTGCCGCCGTCGGCGGCCTCGAACTTGCCTTCGCGCGACTTGTTCGCGCCGGTGTAGGCGCCGGCCTCGGCGCCGAACAGTTCGGCCTCGATCAGCTCCGAAGGCAGCGCGCCGCAGTCGAGGGTCACGAACGGGCCGCCGCGCATCGCCGAGTTCGCCTGCACGATCTGCGCGATGCGCTCCTTGCCGCTGCCGTTCGGCCCGGTGACCAGCACCGGCACGTCCGAGCGCGCGACCTGGCAGGCCATCGCCAGCGCGCGCTCGGTGGCGGCGTCGGCGAACACCATGCCGCACAGGTCGTAGCGTTCGCGCAGCTCGGCGTTGCGGCGGGCCTGCGCGCCGCGGCTGTGGCGCAGCTCGCGCCGGCTCGCGCCGAGTTCGAGCAGGTTGGCGACGGTGGCCATCAGCTTGCGGTCGTCCCAGGGCTTGCCGATGTAGTCGGCGGCGCCGGCACGCACGAGGTCGACCGCCGATTCCAGGTGGGTCCACGCGGTGAGCAGGATGACCGGCAGGTCGGGATGGCGTTTGCGGATCTGCGCGAACAACTCGCGGCCCTCGTCCCCCGACGTCGTGTCGCCGGTGAAATTCATGTCCTGGATCACCAGCTCCACCGGTTCGCGATCCAGCACCGCCAGGCCCTCGACGGGCGAGTGCGCGCTCAGGGTCGCGATATCGTGCAGCGAGAACAGCACCTCGAGCGCGGTGGCGACGGTGGGATTGTCATCGATGACGAGAACGGTGGGCATGGACTGGATGATGGAAACAGGTGTCGATGTCGATGCCCGCCATGATGACAGGGGATGCGCTCATCCGTGAGCGGTCGGCGGCGCCGGCGGCGCAGGCGGTGCGGGGGGCGCTGGCGGGGCCGGCGGGGCCGGCGGCGCAGGCGGGGCGGGCGGCGCAGGCGGGAGCGGGAACATCATCTCGGATTCCGCATGCGTCCATGTCAGCGAGACGATCGCGCCCGCGCGCCGCACCCCGATCGTCGCCGGAGACTTCGCGTGATGGCGCAGGGTTTTCTGGAGATCGTCGAGCTCCGTGACCGGGCGGCCGTCGACGGAGACGATGACGTCGCCGCCGCGCAGGCCGTGCAGCGGCACCGGGCGCGTGCGGTCGACGACCACGCCGCCGGTGGTGGCATTCGAGTGCATGACCACTTCATGGTCGTCGTCGCTCCAGACGTAGTCGCTGCTGCCGTTGATCGAGCCATGGAGGTGCAGGCCCGAGGCCGCGGCAAGCGCGGGCGCCAGCGCGGCGACGGCGAACGCGATGAGGATGTTGCGTGGATTGCGCATGGAAGACTCCCGGATCGGTGCGAAGGAAAAAGGATCTCGCGCTTCAGACGCTGCGCGTGGCGACGGCCGGCGGCACGCGCGCGGCGCGCCACGCCGGGCCGAGCACCGCCAGCAGCCCGAGCGCCCACAGCGCGAGCATGCCGCCACCGACATAGCCCAGCGGCAGCCGCTGCAGTTCGAGCTTGCTGACCAGCAACTGGTTCAGCGCCAGTGCCAGCGCGATGCCGCCGACGATGCCGCCGGTGGTCACCAGCACGTTCTCGGTGAGGAAGTAGCGCAGGATGTCGAAGCGCCGCGCGCCCAGCGCCCGGCGCACGCCGATCTGCTTGCGGCGCTGGTTCACCCAGAGCGAGGCCATGCCGACGATGCCGCTGGCAGTCACCAGCAGCAACAGGACGACGACCGAGACCAGCATGCCGGCCAGTGCCTTGTCCGGGCGATAGCGGTTTTCGCGCAGTTCGTTGAGCGTGCGCGTCTTCAGCAGCACGCGTCCCTCCATGCGCGAGGTCATGGCCTTCTCGGCTTCGGCAATCACCGCCGCGCGCTGGCCGGGTTTCGTGCGCACCAGGTATTGCGTGTACGGGCTGAGCTCGCGTTCCGGGTAGATCACCGAGTACTCGCCGGCGCCCTCGCCGTCGCCATCGGCCTGGGCCTGGGCACGCGGCGTCTGCAGGCGCTCGACCACGCCGACGATCGTGGAGAACTTGGGATGCTCGCCGGTGCTGTAGTAGAGCGGCTTGCCCAATGCGGCGTTCGCGCTGCCGTAGAGCTTGGTCGCCATCGCTTCGGTGATGATGGTCGATTGCGGGAAGGGGCCGTCCTTGTCGGGATCGTCCACGATCACGTCGGACGCGGTGAAGTCGCGCCCGCCCACCAGCTTCAGGCCGAGGGTGTCGATGAAGGAGCCCGGTCCGGTGTAAGTGGTGGCTTCCACGTTGCTCTCGGGCCGCTCGACATTGGTCTTGGCGAAGCCGGTGTTCGACGAGGACTGGCCGAGCGGTATCTCGTTGGTCCAGGCCACCGAGGTCACGCCCGGGATGCGGCGCAGCGCGTCCTCGTCGGCCAGCTGCATGCCCTTGATGTCGTCGATCTTGCGGAACGGATACATCCGGATCGCGAAGACGTTGTCTTCGTCCGCGCCGCTCGGGCGCGCGGCGATGTGCAGGCGGTCGTTCACGATGTACAGCGCATTGCAGAGGATGCCGAGCGTCAGCGCCACCTGCGCCGCGATCAGCACCGCGCCGGTCTTGCTGCGCATCATCGCCGAGAGGATCGGACGGATTTCCATTTCAAGCCTCCATCAAAGTGGTCTGTACAAGAAGCACCAACTGCACCCGGACATCAAAGCCACATCTGTTCCGGCACATGGATGTGCCGGCGATCCGGCGCAAGGCGACGGATCGGGAAGCGTGGCCCGGCTCTGCCGGGACCGTTTCCTCGCGGCGGGACAGGAGTCCCGTCCGCGCACCAACACGAATCACTGCGCCTTGAGCTGCATCGCCGGCCGCACCTGGGTCGCGCGCCAGGTCGGCAGCAGGCCGGCCAGCACGCTGCAGGCGATCGCGAAGGCGATGGTCGCGGCCAGGCTGGTCATGCTCATGTGCGCGACCGTCTTCATGCTGTCGGACTGCAAGCCGATCAGCCACAGTCCGCCGAAGCTGAGCAGCAGCCCGAGCGCGCCGCCGGCGATGCCGACCACGCCCGATTCGATCAGGAACTGCCGGAAGATCTCGCCGCGCGACGCGCCCAGCGCGCGCCGCACGCCGACTTCGCCGGCGCGCGAGGTGAACTTCGCCAGCAGCAGGCCCACGGTGTTGAACAGGCACACCAGCAGGAAGCCGAGCGCCAGCCAGGTCTGCAGCCGGCTGTCCTTGCTCACCACGCCCCTGTGGTCGAGCCACTCCATCACGTTGTACAGCTCGTAGTGGGCCGGGCGCGGATAGCGGCCGAGCTTCTTCTGCTCGCCGATGTAGGCGGCGATGTAGTCGCCATAGGCCTGGCGGTCGGACGGCGAATCGAGCTCGGCCCAGTACTGGATCCAGACGCACTCCGAACGCAGGAAGGTCTGGAAGCCGCTGCCCGAGTCGCTCGAGCAGTCCGTGGAACCCTGGTTGCTGAACTCGCGGCCGATCGCGGTGGAGAACGGGATCATCACGTCCTCGATATCGCCGTAGGTGTCGCCGCCGGCGATGAGGCGGTAGTAGCGCGGCAGCGGCGCCCAGGCGCCGATCACGCCGACGATCTTGTAGTCGTTGTCGTTGACCCGCAGGTTGCGGCCCACCGGATTGACGTTCGCGCCGAACAGTTTTTCGCTCAGCGCCGAGCTGATCACCGCGACGTCGGCCTTGCGTGCGTCGGCCGCCGCGTCCCAGGGACCGCCATAGCGGAACGGCACGTCGAAGATGTCGAAGAAATCGCGGGTTGGCGCAAGGCCGTCGGCGCGGAACGGCGGCAGGTCCTTGCGGCCGCTCTCGACGAAGGTGGTCAGGCCGTAGACCGCGGTCTGCTTCGGCGCATGGTGCTGGGCGAGCAGGCGGGTGGCGTCGTTGTAGCTCATCTGCTGCGGCGGCTTGGCGTCCTTCGCGAAGTCGGCGGGATTGTTGTCGAGCAGCGGCACGATCAGCCGTTCGCTCTTCGCGGGGATCGGGTTGCCCGACATGATCGTCAGCACCGTCATCGTCGACATGCTCGCGGCGATGCCGACGGCGAGGGTGACGACCATGAGTGCGGTGAGGGCCGGGTTGCGGCGCAGGCTGCGGAAGCCCAGGCGCAGGTAGTAGGCGAACATGGTCGGCTCCTCAGCGTGCCTGCAGGGAATCGCGCATCGCCCTTTCGGCCGCGTGCTCGGCGGCGCGCAGGACGGGCTCGGCGAGCAGGTCGGTGACCTGGCCGTCGACGATGTGGACGTTGCGCTGCGCGCGCGCGGCCAGCTCGGGGTCGTGTGTGACCATGATGATCGTGGTGCCCTTGGCGTTGACCTCCTCGATCAGCTCGAGCACGCCGCGCGCCATCTGCGAGTCGAGGTTGCCGGTCGGTTCGTCGGCGAGCAGGATTTTCGGTTCGCCCGCCAGCGCGCGCGCGATCGCCACGCGTTGCTGCTGGCCGCCGGACAGCTCGGCCGGGTAGTGCTTCATGCGCGAAGCCAGGCCGACCTGCTCCAGCGCCTTCTCGATCCGCTGCTTGCGGTCGGCGGCGCCGAAGCCGCGGTAGCGCAGCGGCACGTCGACGTTGTCGAACAGGTTGAGGTCGGGGATCAGGTTGAAACCCTGGAAGACGAAACCGATCTTCTCGTTGCGCAGGCGCGAGCGCTGGTTGTCGTCGAGGCCCTTCACGTTCACGCCGTCGAGCAGGAACTGCCCGTCGCTGAATTCCTCCAGCAGGCCGGCGATGTTGAGGAAGGTGGTCTTGCCCGAGCCCGACGGCCCGGTCACCGCGACGAATTCGCCTTCGCGGACGAGGATGTCGAAGCCGCGCAGGGCATGCGTCTCGATCATTTCGGTGCGATAGACCTTGCTGAGGTTCGTCATCTGCAACATCGCGGTTCTCCAGGCAGTCCTGCGAAAAGGGAAGTGGCTTGTCGAGCGGGGCGTCCTGCGACGCCGGGTCAGTTGTTGATGCGCACGCGCGGCGCGCCGTTGAAGGTGTCGGCGCCGGCGATCACCACCTTGTCGCCGACGCTCAGCCCGTCGAGGATCTCGACCGACTCGATGCTGGTCGTGCCGATCCGGATCGGGCGCTTGACCGCCACGCCGCCGCTGACGACGTACGCGCTGCGGCCGCCGTCCTGGTCGACGAAGCTGCCGCGCTCGACCATCAGCACGTCGGGCTTGTTCTCGATCAGGATGCGTCCGGTCACGCGCTCGTTCTGGCGCACGCCCTCGGGCTGCGCGCCGGCGAAGCGCATGCGCGCCTGCACCTGGTGGTCGACGACTTCGGGCGAGACCGCCGAGATCGTGCCGCGCAGGGTCATGTTGTTCGCCTCCACTTCCACCGGCATGCCGATGCCGATGTCGTCGGCGAAGGTCTCCGGCACTTCGAGTTCGACTTCCAGGCGCGACAGGTCCACCACCGTCATCAGCGCCGCGTTCGCCGGCACCACCGCGCGGTCGGTCACCGCGATCGAGCCGATCACGCCTCCCACCGGCGCGCGCAACTGGAGGCCGTCGACCTTGCGCTTGATCTCGGCGACGACGACGCGCTGCTTCTCGAGTTCGTTGATCTTGGTGTCGAGTTCGAGCTGCGCGTTGCGGCCTTCCAGCGTTGCGTCGGCGGCAGCGTGGCGGCTGCGGATCTGGGCGGCGTCGACGGTGTCGTCGGCCTTGAGGCAGTCGATCTTCGCCAGCGCCTGGCTCGAGCAGGCCTTGGCGACGCGGTCGCGGTCGCGGGTGGCGGCGGTCAAGGTGAGCCGGGCCTCGTCGGCATCGCGTTGCGCCAGCAGCCTCTGCTTCTGCGCGAGGATGCGCTGGCGCGCGACTTCGTTGTCGAGCTGGGCCAGGGTCGCCGATTCGCTGGCGTAGGAGCTGCTGAGCTCCGGCGATTCCAGCACCGCCACGACCTGGTCCTTCGCGACCTTGTCGCCGGCGTGCACCTTCAGGTCCACCGTGGCCGCGGCCGGCGCGTACAGCGTCGGGCTGACCGCGGCGACCACGCGTCCGTTCGCGCTGGCGTCGCGCACCAGGGTGCCGCGCTGCACGACCGCGAAGCGCAGCCGCGAGGCGTCGACCGAACGGCTGCCCGAGATCCAGCCGACGATGCCGAAACCGAGCAGCACGGCCAGTCCGGCGCCGGCGGCGATCAACGGCCAGCGGCGGCGCAGCGGCGATGCCGGCTTGCCGCGTACGACGTCCTGTGCGGAGGTGTCCTTGATCATGCTGGCTCGCGGGGCGTGGTTGGCTTGTGTCGCTCCCACCTTGCACCGATCGTGCCAACCACAAATCGTTGATCGGATTGGGTGGCCGGATCGCCGATCGTGTCCGGAGTGTCCGCCGAAGTGTCCGCGGGCCGGTGTCGAGGCGGTGGTTCATCCCGCCGGCCCGGTCCCCGCTAAACTGGCGCCTGCCTCCATCGCAGCGGGTCCCCAACATGTGCGGAATCGTCGGTATCAGCGCGCGGCGCGACGTGGTCGATCACCTCATCGCCGGACTCAAGGCGCTCGAATACCGCGGCTACGATTCGGCCGGCATCGCCGTGCTGACCGCCGCCGGCGACGTCGAACGCCTGCGCGCCAAGGGCAAGGTGCGCGACCTGGAGGCACTCCAGGAAACCACGCCGGTGCGCGGGCATTCCGGGATCGCGCACACGCGCTGGGCCACGCACGGCGCGCCCAACACCGACAACGCGCACCCGCACGTGTCGGGCGCGATCTCGGTCGTGCACAACGGCATCATCGAGAACCACGCCGCGCTGCGCGAAGAACTGATCGGGCAGGGTTACGAATTCGCCTCGCAGACCGACACCGAAGTCATCGCCCACCTGATCGAGCACCAGCAGCGCCAGGGCAAGGACCTGCTCGCGGCGCTGCGCGTCGTGCTGCCGCGCCTGCACGGCGCCTACGCGCTGGCGGTGATGTCCGCGCGCGAGCCCGGGCGCCTGCTCGGCGCGCGGCTGGGTTCGCCGCTGGTCGCCGGCGTCGGCGAGGGCGAGCAATACCTGGCGTCCGACATCCATGCCCTGCTGCCGCTCACGCGCCACTTCGTCTACCTCGACGAGGGCGACATCGCCGAGATCACCGTCGACGGCCTGCGCGTGTTCGACCTCGACGGCCATCGCGTCGAGCGCCTGGTCAAGGAATCGCACTTCATCTCCGGCGCGATCGAGAAAGGCGGCTACCGCCACTTCATGCTCAAGGAAATCCACGAGCAGCCGCAGGCGCTGGCCGACACCCTGGAAGGGCGCATTGCCGGCGGCCGCATCCTCACCCAGATTTTCGGCGTCGATGCCGCGGAGCTGCTGGCGAAAACGCAGGCGGTGCACATCATCGCGTGCGGAACCAGCTACCACGCGGGGCTGGTCGCAAGATACTGGATCGAATCGCTGGCCGGCGTGCCGTGCACCGCCGAGATCGCCAGCGAGTACCGCTACCGCAGCCCGGTCGTGCGCGATGGCACCCTGTTCCTGTCGATCTCGCAGTCCGGCGAAACCGCCGACACCCTGGCCGCGATCAAGATGGCGCGCGAGCGCAACTACCTTGCGCGGATGGCGATCTGCAACGTGCCCGAGTCCTCGATCGTGCGCGAGTCCGAACTCGTGCTGATGACGCGCGCCGGTCCCGAGATCGGCGTCGCCTCGACCAAGGCGTTCACCACCCAGCTCGTCGCGCTGGCGATGTTCGCGCTCGAGCTCGCGCGCGCGAAAGGGCTGGAGGACGCCCGCTACCTCGACGGCGTGCGCCAGCTCGAGCAACTGCCGGGACTGGTCGCCGAGACGCTCAAGCTCGACCCGCAGATCCGCGCGATCGCCGATGGCTTCGTCGACAAGCAGCACGCGTTGTTCCTCGGCCGCGGCACGCACTGGCCGGTGGCGATGGAGGGCGCGCTCAAGCTCAAGGAGATCTCCTACATCCACGCCGAGGCCTACGCCGCCGGCGAACTCAAGCACGGCCCGCTCGCGCTGGTGGACGCGGAGATGCCGGTGATCGCGATCGCCCCCAACGACCACCTCGTCGACAAGCTGATGTCGAACATGGAGGAAGTGCGAGCGCGCGGTGGCGAGCTCTACCTGTTCGTCGACGCCGGCGTGAAGGTCCACGCCGACCTCGGCCATGTCCTGGTCATGCCCGAGTGCGGCGAGATCGCCGCCCCGGTGATCTCGACGATCCCGCTGCAACTGCTGTCCTACCACGTCGCCGTGCAGCGAGGCACGGATGTCGATCAGCCGCGCAACCTTGCCAAATCTGTGACTGTTGAATAGGCGTGAGGGCGCTATGGCAACCTCAAGGCAGGTGTTAGGCACGTGGGGTGAGCAACTGGTCGCAAAGACTTGCGACTGCCCGAAATGCAAGCGCTCAAAGACCCTCAAGCTGCTTCCGCCAAACTTCAAGTGCGCTGACGTTATCTGCGATTTCTGCGGCTTTCTCGGTCAAGTCAAGGCGATGACCGTTCCCGTGGTGTCGCCTTTGCCAAAGCAGGTTCTAGGCGCGGCTTGGGCGCCACAAAAAGAGCGCATGGATTCCGGCATCTATTTCCCGCTCTTTCTGGTACTCAAAGCGCCGATTTCCCACGCCATCTACTACCTTCCCACAGACTTCCAGAGCCCCGCTCTGTTCTCCGCTCGCAAGCCGCTCTCTGGCTTAGCGCGTCGCGCAGGCTGGCAAGGCTTTATGTATGTTCTTGGGGCTCTCCCAGACGGCGCTTTTGTGCGTCTCTCGTAGCGCGTCTAGATTCAAAGGCCAAGAGCAACACCTCAGCGGGACCGTGCGAGATGAGGTTTTCGGTGTAGTCACACACTGTGGCCCGCATGGCCGGTTGGTTTAGCGTCAGACCTGATCACGCCTTTGCGAGTTTCGGACTTCCTGTCACCGCATCGCCGGATCGGCGAGCGTCTGGAAGCCGATGTGGAACAGGCAACTCGCATCGCCGCGGTGCACGCAGGCGAGGTGGCGGAAATCCAGGGACTCGCCGAACAGGCCGGCGGCGCCTTCGGTGAGGCCCTGCGCCAGGCTGCACAGTCCGCGCGAGGAGTGGTAGCCCATCAGCAGCGCTCCGTCGTCGCCGTCGCGGAAATCGAAGAACGGCACGTTGGCGCCCGGATGGAGCTGCCTCACTTCGGGATGGATGATGCCGTTGAGGCTGAGCAGGAAGCCGCGCGTGCTGGTATGCGTTTCGAAGAAGGCCGGGAAGCGGCGCGACAGGATCGGCATCGCGCGTTGCCCGAACCAGCGCAGCATCGCGTCGGGTTCCATTGCCAGCGCGCGCGCGGCGGTCGAGACCAGCAGGTGCAGATCCTCGTCGTCGTAGCTGCCGAGCGCGGTGTAGCCGCCCTTCAGTCCCGCGGTTTCGAGCAGCGCGTTCCAGGCATGGGCGCCGTGGCGGGCGACGATCACTTCCTCGAACAGGTCGAACACGATCCCTTTCATGCACCCTCCACGCTGCGGCGATCCGGCCGCCGTCCGCCAGCGCGCCCGGCTTTGCCGTCCATGGCCCGCTCGCCGTCCATCCTGCCACGCGCGGCGACCGTGCGCGCACAATGCGCGCATCGCCCGCTCGAGTAACCCATGCGCATCTGCATCTACGCCGCTTCCAGCGCGCATTGCGATCCCGCCTACCACGCCGACGCGCGCGCGCTCGGCGCGGCGCTCGCGCGTGCGGGACACGTGCTGGTCTACGGCGGCGGCGCGGTCGGCTCGATGGGCGCGCTGGCCGATGGCGCGCTCGCGGCCGGCGGCGAGGTGATCGGCATCATTCCGCGCTTCATGGTGGAACTCGAATGGGCTTGGCCGGGTAAAGTCGATCCTCCTGTGGAGGATCGATCCGGCCAAGGGCCGGCCAGGGATTGGCCGGGCGGGCGCCACGCACCAGGGACGGTTGCTCGCGGTAACGATGGCATGACCCTGGACGTGGTCGAGGACATGCGCGAGCGCAAGCATCGCCTGTTGACCGGCAGCGACGCCGTGATCGCGCTGCCCGGCGGCTGCGGCACGCTGGAGGAACTGTTCGAGGCGATCACCCTCAAGCGCCTGGGCATCTACCACAAGCCCATCGTGCTGCTGAACACGCGTGGCTACTGGGCGCCTTGGGCGGAATTCATGCGCCTGCGGGTGATCGCCGAGGGCTTCATGAATCCCGGCCACGATGCGATGTGGAACGTGGTGGACGCGGTGGAAGACGTGCTGCCGGCGATCGCCACCGCGCCGGAATGGAACGAGGCCGCGCGCGACTACGCGGTGGTGCGGCCGCGGTGAGGACGGCGCGAGGCCTCGTCTCAGGCCCTGCCACGGGCGACGCATGGACATCGTCGTGCATGACCAAAGAGCGATGCGCGCCCGATCGGCTTCGTGGTCAGATGCGCAACCATGGGGGGCGAAGGACACGAAGGCAGATCGCCGCATTTCCTGCGGTCGTCGCGTCGCCGTCGCGTATCGCATGCCTTCCGGAATCACAGGGATCGCCATGAAAAACCGCTTGACCCTTCGCGCATCGATCATCGCCGCGGCGCTTGCGATCTGCACCGGCAGTGCATCCGCCGCGCCGCTGAGCATTCCCTTCGACTCCTCGCGGCACGCCATCGGCCTGGACGTGGGGGCGAAGGGCCAGCCGCTTTACATGCTGCTCGACACGGGCGTCGATCCTTCCGCGATCGATCTCGCGCGTGCGCAGAAGCTGGGGCTGAAGATCGATCGCGGCGCCAGCGGCGAGGCGAGCGGTGAAGGCAACGCGAAGCAGGCGAAGGTGTTCCCGACGCGCATCGACGGCTTCGTCATCTCCAGCCACCCATTCCCCGCGTTCGACGCGCTGGCGATGGACATGTCCGGCTTGTCGGCACGCTATGGCCGCAAGCTCGACGGCGTGCTCGGCTACAGCTTCCTCGACGGCCGGATCGTGATGATCGACTACGAGAACTCCAGGCTTTTCCTGCTCGACGATCCCGCCCAGGGGAAACTGGTGACCGAGTCCTGCCATTCGCAATGGAGTTCGCCGTTGCGCTTCTTCAAGGACGACAACATCCCGCGCATCGATGCTTTCCGCTTCGGCAAGGCCAGCGCGGCGATCAGCCTGGACACCGGCTCGAACGGCGGCATCACCCTCTACCAGGATGCGCTCGCGCTGCCGGGCCTGCGCGCGGCGCTCGCCTTGAAAGGCACGACCTCCAGCACCGGCGCGCGCGGCGACGCGACGTCGAAGACCTACACGTTGAACGAGCCGGTCGGCTTCGGGCCTTTCACGCTGCCCGCGGGCGAGGTGGTGAACCTGCGCGAAGGCGCGGGATCGGCCGACGGGCGCGCGGCCAACATCGGCAACCGCCTGTTCGCGGCGATGAAGCTGAAGATCCTGTTCGACTACCGCTCACACCGGATGACGTTCTACGGCGACTGCCGCTGACGTCGCACCGGCGCATCAGTCCTCGTCACGGTGCGCTGACTGGGTGTCGTCGGCCTCCGGGCCGACCTCTGACCAGCTGTCGTCGCGATGCGTGTCGTGCGACTCGGCCTGCGCACGCGGTTCGTCGTCGGACCAGATCGTGCGCACCGGTTCGGCCGGCGGCATCGCCTTGCCGCGCGCGGGCGGCAGGCCGGCGCTGGCGGTTTCGGCGGCGCTGAGCAGCTCGCCGCGGCGCGCTTCCGGGACCTCGCGCCAATGGCAGTCGAGGATCGCGCCTTCGAGCGCATAGAGCAGGTTCAACCCCGGACGGAAGCCGGCGCGCTTGATCTTGATGAAGGCGCCGAGCGCGCCGGCCTCGACCAGTTGCTCGCGCGAACGGATGCCGACCTGGCGCAGCCACGCCGCCGACTTCGGGCCGATGTTGAGCAGTTTCGGCATCGTGTTCATGCGCTTGCCTCCAGCCATGCGGCGGCGATCGCTTCAAGGCCGTGCTGGTCGTCGACGTCGAAGCGATCGGTTTCCGGGCTGTCGAGATCGAAGACGCCGACCAGTGCATCGCCGCGATAGAGCGGCACCACGAGTTCCGAACGCGATGCGCCGTCGCAGGGAATATGACCGGGGAAGGCATCCACATCGGCCACGCGCTGGGTCGTGCGTGTCTGCGCGGCGGTGCCGCAGACGCCGCGGCCGAGCGCGATCCGTACGCAGGCCGGCTTGCCCTGGAAGGGGCCGACCACGAGCTCGGTGCCGTCGTAGAAATAGAAGCCGACCCAGTTCAGCGAAGGCAGCGCGTGGTAGACCAGCGCGGACAGGTTGGCGGCGTTGGCGATGCGGTCGCGTTCGCCGGCGAGCAGGCCCTGCGCCATCTGGGCGAGCTGCGTGTACTGCTCGGGTTTGCTTCCGGTAAGCTGGTCGGCGGCGAACATGGCCTCTCCCGTTCGCCGCATTCTAGCAGTGCGATCCTTCCGGCATGCGGGAACACGGCGAGTGGGCGAGACCAGCGCGGAAAAACCGATCCTGTCGATGGTGAAGCCCGAGCGCGGCGACAAGACCACGCGGCTGGAAGCCTTCGTCGATGCCGCCTTCGCGTTCGCAGTGACCTTGCTGGTGATTTCCGGCGACCACCTGCCGCACAGCGTCGACGACCTGATCCTGGCGCTCAAGAGCGTGCCGACGTTCGCCGCCAGCTTCTGGCTGATCCTGGTGTTCTGGACCGCGCACGCGGACTGGAGCCGGCGCTACGGCCTGGACGATGCGGCCACGCGGCGGCTGAGCATGGTGCTGGTGTTCCTCGTGCTGATCTTCGTGTATCCGCTGCGCATGGTGTTCTCCTCGCTGTTCGACCTGGTCACCCATCACTGGCTGCCGGCGACTTTCACCATCGACACCTGGCGCGACGTGTCGGCGATGTTCATCACCTACGGCGTCGCCTTTGGTGCGCTGTGCGCGCTGATGTGGATGCTGTTCCGGCACGCCTGGACCTGCCGCGACGCGCTGGGGTTGTCGCGCGAGGAACGCATCGCGGCGCGCATGGACCAGTTCAGGTGGGCGATGCTGGGCACGGTCGCGATCGTTTCGGTGCTCGCGGCCGTGCTGGTGTTGCGGGTCGGATCGAATGCCTGGGGGTGGAAGCTCGGGCTGCCCGGATTCCTCTACTGGGGAACGGCATTGCTCGGCCCGTTGTCGCGGCGTTACCAGCATCGGCTCGAGGCGGTGGAGACGCCAGCATGAACCTCGCGCGCGGCGTCTTCGTCACCGGCACCGACACCGGCATCGGCAAGACGACGGTCTCGTGCAGCCTGCTGCGCGCGTTGCGCGCGCGCGGGCTGCGCGCGGTCGGGATGAAGCCGGTGGCGAGCGGCTGCGAGCGCTCGGCTGACGGCTGGCGCAACGACGATGCCTTGCATCTGCTGGCGGCCAGCGATCCGCAGCCCGACTACGCACTGGTCAATCCCTATGCGCTGCCCGATCCGACCGCACCGGAAATCGCGGCCGCCGAAGTCGGCGTGACGATCGAGCGCGAGCGCCTGCGGGTGGCGTTCGACGCGCTGCGCGCGCAGGCCGACTTCGTCCTGGTCGAAGGCGTCGGCGGCTGGGCTTCGCCGATCACGCCGCAGATCGACCAGGCCGACCTCGCGCGCGACTTCGGGTTGCCTGTGCTGCTGGTGGTCGGCCTGCGCCTGGGCTGCATCAACCACGCGCGGCTGAGCGCGCGCGCGATCGCCGCCGACGGGCTGGACCTGGCCGGATGGATCGGCAACGCGATCGACCCGCTGCTGCGCCACGTGAATGAAACTATTTCAATCCTCGAGCGCGCGATCGCGGCGCCGTGCCTGGGCGTGGTGCCGCACGGCATCGGCACGACGGATGCAACGGTGCATTCCACGTTGTCGGGCGCGGCCGCGCGGGTTGCTGACTTCCGGCAGGGGTAGCCAAGCGGACTACGTAAGCTAAACTTGCCGGTACAGCAATATCCTCCAGTCGCATCATCCGGCATTGCCGATGATCCACGGTCGCCGTCCTTCGACTTCGCTCAGGGAGTACGAGCCACATGTCCAGGCAGCAAGGCATCGAAACGCCGTCCGCGCAGTCGCCGGGCCAGGCAAGGAAGCCCAGTACCGCCAAGCGGATGATCCTCATGATTGTCGGCGTGATCGTGCTGATCGCTGCGATCGCCGGCATCAAGGTCATGATGGTCATGAAGATGATGGCCGGCATGAAGCCGCCGCCGCCCGCGGTGGTCAGCACGGCCAAGGCGGCCTACGCGGACTGGCAGCCGGACCTGCGCGCGGTCGGCAGCCTGCGCGCGGCGCGCGGGGCGGACCTCGCATTCGACGTGGCCGGCCTGGTCACCGTCGTCAATGTGCATTCGGGCGACGAGGTCAGGGAGGGCGACGTGCTCGTGCAGCTGCGCGATGCCGAGGACGTCGCGACGCTGCACCAGCTCCAGGCCGACGCCAACCTCGCGGACGTGACCTTCCAGCGCTGGCAGAAGGAGGCCGCCGTGGCCGCGGTCGCCAGGGCCGACCTCGACCAGAAGCAGGCCGACCTGCGCATCAAGCAGGCCGCGGTGGCGGCGCAGCAGGTCATCGTGGGGAAGAAGCAGTTGCGCGCGCCGTTCGCCGGGCGCGTCGGCATCGTCACCATCAATCCGGGCACCTACCTGAATTCCGGCACGACGGTGGTGACCGTGCAGCAGCTCGATCCGATGTTCGTCGACTTCAACCTGCCGCAGAAGGACATGGGCGACCTGAAGGCCGGCCAGCGCGTCGTGGTGACGCTCGACGCGTTCCCGGGCAAGACCTTCGAGGGCAGCCTGAGCGCGATCAGTCCGAAGGTGAATGCCGACACGCGCAGCGTGCAGATCGAGGCGAAGGTGCCCAACCCGGGCCGGGTGCTCGCTCCGGGCATGTTCGCGAACGTCAGCGTCGACGTCGGCGGAAAGCAGCGCTACCTGACCCTGCCGCAGACCTCGGTTGTCTACAACCCGTACGGCGAAACCGTCTTCGTGGTGAAGAAGAAGGCCGACATGGACCGCGAGCAGGCGGCGCAGGCGGCGAAGAACGCCGGCGCCAGCCCGGCCGGCGAGGCGAGCAAGGCCGCTGACAGCGGCCCGAAGTTGTCGCCGGACGCGCTGGTGGTCCAGCAGACGTTCGTGACCACGGGCGGGACGCGCGGCGACCAGGTGGCGATCGTCAAGGGCCTGGACGAAGGTACCGAAGTGGTGACCAGCGGCCAGATCAAGCTCAAGAACGGCGCGCCGATCACGGTCGACAACAGCGTGCAGCCGGCGGACGCGTCCAACCCCATGCCGCAGGAACACTGAGCCTGGATTCCGCAGTTGACCGCTAAAGGGTTTCGACACATGTTTGAACCGATTGGCTGCTTACGACTTCGGACGTCTCACTCGCAGGGTGAGACTCGCTACGCACCCGATCGCACGGCTGCGAAGCCGTCTGGCGTTGTTGCTCCTCCTTGCGGGTGGCGGACCCGCCGCGTCGTCGCGCCTAGCCAGCCGACTTCGCAGCCGCACGCTCGAGCGCGTTCAACTACGGAATCCAGGCTCGGGAGGGCTCGGCCATGAACTTCACCGACGCCTTCATCAACAAGCCGGTCCTCGCCATCGTGGTCAGCGCGCTGATCCTGGTGCTCGGCCTGCGCGCGCTGGGCGACCTGTCCGTGCGCCAGTACCCGAAGACCGAGAACGCGGTGGTCACGGTGTCCACCGCCTACTACGGCGCCGACGCGCAGACCGTCGCCGGCTTCATCACCCAGCCGCTGGAACAGGCGGTGGCGCAGGCGCAGGGCATCGACTACATCTCCTCGAGCAGCGTCAGCGGCGTCTCGACGATCACCGCGACCCTGCGGATGAACTACGACGCGAACCGCGCGCTGACCGAGATCCAGACCAAGGTCAGCTCGGTGCGCAACCAGCTGCCGCCGCAGGCGCAGCAGCCGGTCATCAGCGTGCAGGTCGGCGAGACGATCGACGCGATGTACATGGGCTTCCGCAGCGACACGCTGCCGGCCAACAGCATCACCGACTACCTGGCACGCATCGTCAAGCCCAAGCTCGACGCGACCGAGGGCGTGCAGACCGCGGAAATCCTCGGCGGGCGCCAGTTCGCGCTGCGCGCGTGGCTGGATCCGGCGCGGATGGCCGCGCACGGGGTCACCGCGACCGACGTCTATCAGGCGCTGACCGCCAACAACTTCCTCGCCGCGGTCGGGACGGCCAAGGGCCAGATGGTCAGCGTCGACCTCACGGCCGGCACCGACCTGCATTCGGTGGAGGAATTCAAGCAGCTCGCGATCCGGCAGAAGGACGGGGCGATCGTCCGCCTCCAGGACGTCGCCAACGTCGTGCTGGGCGCCGAGGACTACGACTCCAACGTCTCCTTCAGCGGCAAGCTCGCGGTGTTCATCGGCATCAAGGTCGCGCCCGACGCCAACGTGCTCGACGTCGCCCAGCGCGTGCGCGACGCCATGCCCGAGATCCAGGCGCACCTGCCGAACGGACTGCAGGGCGAGATCGTCTGGGACGGCACCAAGTTCATCACCGCCTCGATCCACGAGGTCATCAAGACCCTGGTCGAGGCCCTGATCATCGTCACGATCGTGATCTTCCTGTTCCTGGGTTCGCTGCGCGCCGTGATCATCCCGGTGATCGCGATGCCGCTGTCCCTGGTCGGCACGTTCGCAGTGATGCTGATGCTCGGGTACTCGATGAACCTGCTCACCCTGCTCGCGCTGGTGCTGGCGATCGGCCTGGTCGTGGACGACGCGATCATCGTCGTCGAGAACGTCGACCGGCACATGAAGGAGGAGGGCAAGACGCCGCTGCAGGCCGCGCTGCTCGCCGCGCGCGAACTGGGCGGACCGATCCTGGCGATGACCGCGGTGCTGGTGGCGGTGTACGTGCCGATCGGTTTCCAGAAAGGCCTGACCGGCGCGCTGTTCACCGAGTTCGCTTTCACGCTTGCCGGCGCGGTGACGGTCTCGGCGGTCGTCGCGCTGACCCTGAGCCCGATGATGTGCGCGCGCTTCTTCCGCAGCGAGCAGGAAGGCAATCGCTTCGTGCTGCTCATCGACCGCGTGTTCGAGCGCGTGCGCCACGGCTACCAGCGCATGCTGCACAGCACGCTGGCGACGTGGAGCGTGGTGGTGGTGATGGGCGTGCTGCTGTTCGGCGCGACCGTGCTGCTGGGCATGACATCGCAGAGCGAGCTGGCGCCCGAGGAGGACCAGGGCTTCGTCTTCTACCAGCTCAAGGCCTCGCCGAACGCCACGGCGCAGCAGATGATCAACTATTCGCAGCAGATGTTCGCGGTCGGCAAGACCCTGCCCGAGTACGACCAGCTATTCCAGATCATCACCCCGGGGCAGGGCTTCGGCGGCATGCTGTTCAAGCCCTGGGACGAGCGCAAGAGGAATGCGCACGAACTGCAGCAGGTGTTGCAGGGCATGTGGAGCCGGATCGCCGGCGGCCAGATCTTCGTGTTCTCGCTTCCGCCGCTGCCCGGCGCCCAGGGTGCGCCGTTCCAGGTCGTGATCAAGACCACCGAGCCGTTCCAGAACCTCAACGAGGTCGCCGGCGCGGTGCTGCGCAAGGCCCAGGACAGCGGCAAGTTCTGGTTCGTCGATTCCGACCTGAAAATCGACAAGCCGCAGGCGACCGTGGTCGTCGACCGCGACCTGATCACCTCGCTGGGCCTGACCCAGCAGGATGTCGGCGGCTCGCTCAGCGCGGCGCTCGGCGGCGGCTACGTGAACTACTTCTCGATCGCGGGGCGCTCGTACAAGGTGATCCCGCAGGTGTTGCAGGCCGACCGCCTGAATCCGGCGCAGGTGCTGGACTACTACGTGCGCACGCCGGGCGGCGCGGTGATCCCGGCGTCGACGGTGGCGAGCCTGAAGAACGAGATCGTGCCGCAGTCGATCAACCGCTTCCAGCAGCTCAATTCGGCGACGATTTCCGGCGGCGGCAACATGTCGCAGGGCGAGGCGCTCAAGTTCTTCAAGGATGCGCTGGCCGAGGTCGCGCCGAGCGGATACCAGCTCGACTACGGCGGCCAGTCGCGGCAGTTCGTGCAGGAGTCCGGCGGCTTCGCCACCACCCTGCTGTTCGCGACGATCATCGTGTTCCTTGCGCTGGCGGCGCAGTTCAACAGCCTGCGCGACCCGATCGTGATCCTGGTGTCGGTGCCGATGGCGCTGTTCGGCTCGCTGATCTTCGTCAACCTGCTTGCGAGCCTGAACATCTACACGCAGGTCGGACTGGTGACGCTGATGGGCCTGATCTCCAAGCACGGCATCCTGATCGTCCAGTTCGCCAACGAGTCGCAACGCGGGGGCCTGTCCAAGCGCGAGGCGATCGAGCACGCGGCGGGTGTGCGCCTGCGGCCGATCCTGATGACCACGGCGGCGATGGTGCTGGGGGTGATCCCGCTGGTGATCGCCTCGGGCGCGGGCGCGGCCGGCCGGTTCTCGATGGGCCTGGTGATCTCGACCGGACTGTCGATCGGCACCCTGTTCACCCTGTTCGTGGTGCCGGCGTTCTACATGCTGCTGGCCGCCGACCACCATGCCGAGAAGGCCCGGAACGTCGAGGAAGGGCTGGACGACCGGGCCGCGCACGCCTGATCCCTTGCGCGGTCCCGCCGGGTTTCTGCGGTCAATAAAAAAGCCGGCACGAGGCCGGCTTGAAATCGGCGTCGCGTCGGTGGGGTACCCGACGCGCGCCTTCCACTCTGGAGAGAGAGTTGGATTACTTCTTCGAAGCGGTCTTGACGACCTTCTCGGCGACCGTCTTGGCCTGCTCGGTGGCAGCCTCGGTCGCGGCTTCGATCTGGGTCTTGGCGATCTGGCCAATGGCCTCGTTGGTCTTGATCGTGCGGCCGTAGACTTCCTGGCCGGCGTTGATGGTGCGCTCGAGGGTCTCGCGGGCAACCTGCACGCCCTTCGGGAACACGGCCTTCATGCCGTCGAGGTCGCGGACCTGGGCCAGCTCGCCCCAGAAGGCAAACGTGGCGTTGACATTCTCTTCGATGACGGACAACTGCAGGCCGAACGCCTTCTCGGCATTCTCGAGGGCCAGACGGTTGACCTGGGCCGCGGTGTCAGCGAACTGGCGCGACGCGGCGGTGAACTGCTCATTGATCTGCTGATACATGGCGGACTCCGTGGGAAGCCTGGCGGAAGTGCCAGGTTGTGCGGTGCAGCATACATGCCAATTTGTTGCATTGCAACAACAAAGACATGACATTTATCGAAGATTCAGTTTTCCGGGTAGGCAGGCCGGGTGGCATCGTGTAAAGCAAGGCTTATCAATAGGATGGTTCACCGCTCTGGCGGCCGGTCCGAATATGGGGAGCAGCCCTCAGAGTCCGGAATCCGGTGATGCCGGGCGATGCCACGCCGCCGTGACGCGTTGCGTCAACCCCGATAACGGCAACCGGACGTGCAGGTTTCATGCACGACGATCTCGGAAAGCTGGGGCAGGGTGGGCTTGAGGCGCTCCCAGATCCAGATCGCCAGCCGTTCGCTGGTCGGGTTTTCCAGCCCCTCGATCTCGTTGAGGTAGTGATGGTCGAGCCGTTCGTAAAGGGGCGCGAAGGCCCGCTTGATGTCGGCGAAATCCATGACCCAGCCGCTGTGCGCATCCGGCTCGCCAGCCACGTGCAATTCCACCGCGAACGAATGCCCGTGCAGGCGCGCGCACTTGTGCCCCTCGGGCACGTTCGGCAGTCGGTGCGCGGCTTCGATGCGGAAGACCTTGAAGATATCCATCGGATGGCTCAGTTCCGGCGCACGCCGTCGACGATCACCACGTCCGCGGGCCGCAGCGCGAACAGGCCGACCGTGACCACGCCGGGAATCTGGTTGTACTCGCGCTCGGTGGCGGTCGGATCGACGATGCGCAGGCCGTGCACATCCAGGATCCAGTTGCCATTGTCGGTGACCACGCCCTCGCGCCAGACCGGCCGGCCGCCCAATTGCTGGATCGCGCGCGCGACCGCGCTGCGCGCCATCGGGATCACCTCGACCGGCAGCGGGAAGGCGCCGAGCACCTCGACCTGCTTGGCCGCGTCGATGATGCACACGAAGTTGCCGCTCGCCTGCGCGATGACCTTCTCGCGCGTGAGCGCGCCGCCGCCGCCCTTGATCAGCCGGCGCTGCGGGTCGCATTCGTCGGCGCCGTCCACGTACAGCGGCAGCGGTCCGACCGCATTGAGGTCGAACACCGGGATGCCGTGCGCGCGCAGGCGCTGGGTGCTCTGCTCGGAACTCGACACCGCGCCTTCGATGCGCCCGCGCATCCGCGCCAGGCCGTCGATGAAGAATGCGACCGTCGATCCGGTGCCGACGCCGACGGTCATGCCGTCCTCGACGAATTTCAGCGCGGCCTCGGCCGACTGGCGTTTCTGTTCGTCCTTGCTCACCGGATCTCCGTTCATTCCATCGCCAGGATGATTTTCCACTGCGCGGCGGTCACCGGCAGGACCGAAAGCCGGCTGCCCCGCTGGATCAGGGCGAAATCGCCGAGCTTGTCGGCGCGCCCGCGCAGTTCGTCGAGCGTGATCGTGCGCTTGAGTTTGCGCACGAAGGCGACGTCGACCGCCGACCAGCGCGGTTCGGCGGGATCGCTCTTCGGATCGTGGTAGTCGCTGCGCGGATCGAACTGGGTCGGGTCCGGGAAGGCAGCCTTGGCGACCTTCGCCACGCCGACCACCCCGGGCACCTCGCAACTGGAGTGGTAGAACAGTACCTGGTCCCCGGCCTTCATCCCTCGCAGGTGGTTGCGCGCCTGGTAGTTGCGCACGCCGCTCCAGGGCTCGACGCCGACGCGCTGCAGGGCGTCGATCGAGAACTCGTCGGGTTCGGACTTCACCAGCCAGTATTTCATCGGGCAAAAAGATTGTCGGAGGAGCCGGGGTGTAGGCGGGGCCCGTGCATCATGCGCGCGGAACGGGGAATTTACCCGGATGCCTTGCCCGTCGCTAGCGCGGGCAGGCGATCGACTCGCGCTCGGTGACGATGGCGTCGAGCGGAACATCCCAGGCCTGCGGCGTCCAGCCCTCGTCGACCTGCTGGCAGGCGTAACCGACGCCGATCAGCAGGGGCGGCGCGGCGGAGCGCTTGCGGAAGGCGAAGCTGCGGTCATACCAGCCGCCGCCGGTGCCGATGCGATCGCCGGCGCGGGTGAAGCCCAGCAGAGGCAGGATCACTGCATCGACTTCGTGGGGGGACAACGCCTCGGTCGCTTCGGTTGGCTCGGGGATTCCGAAACGGTTGGGGACGATCGGATCGCCGACGCGCCAAGGCGCGAAGCGCAGCAGGCGTCCGGATTGCAGCACCGGCAGGCAGTAATCCACCTCCCGCGGCAGCGCGGTCATCAGGCCATGCAGCGGGATCTCGCCGCCGACGGCCCAGTAGCCGGCGATCCGTCGTGCCTCGCGCACGGCCGACATCTGCAACAGCCGCGAGGCGAGCGACAACGCGGCCGCGATCCGTTCGGCGGGGGACATCTGCGCGCGACGTTCTCGAAGCAGGCGGCGCAGTTCGCGGGGGTCAGCCATCGCGCGCCCCGAAGGGAAGTACATCCTCCGCCATGACGATGTCCGCGCAACGACCTTGATCCAAGGGATCAGGTGGAAGCGGGTTGTGAGGCATCAGGCTTTCCGCTCGTGGCGGACTTGCGCACCGCTTCATCAGCCGGTTTCCGGGGTCGCATTATGGGTCAAGGTAAATGTAGGCGCGGGCTGTCGTTCACGGCAGAGGATGCGTGGAAAGTATAGCCGCGCGGACGAAGGACGAGGTTAATTGGCGCGACCCCTGCGACGGCAAACCAGATCGCGACGATGGTTGGCCGCACGCGCCGCAACCTGCGTTGCGCGGATGATCCATCCCCGAGCGGGGAGGCAACGCCGTTCCGCGAAGAACCCCTATGCGCGCTCGTGGTGGCGTGTGTGCGCGTCGGCGAGCAGGCCGTCGAGTTTGCGGTTGAGTTCGCCGAGCGTGCGCGCGATCTGCTGGTCGCGCTGCTCGGTGACCTGCCGGCTCTGCAGCAGCTCGTGGGCGAGGTTGAGTGCGGCCATCACCGCGATGCGGTCGATCGCCGCCATGCGGTTGCCGCCGCGGATGTCGCGCATGCGTCCGTCGAGCAGGTGCGCGGCCGCGACCAGCCCCTCGCGCTCGGCTGGTTCGCAGGCGATCAGGTAATCGCGGTCGAGGATGCGTACGGTGACCGGCTCGCTCACGCGTTGTGCTCCATGGACTTCAGGCGGTGGATCATCGCCTCGACGCGCGAACGCGCCTGCTCGTTGCGGGTCAGCAGTTGCGCGCGCTCGCCGATCAACTGGTCCTGGCTCAGCCGCAGCAGGCGGTTTTCCTCGGACAACTGCCGGCACAGCTCGGTGAGCCGCTCGACCTTGCCGGCCAGCTCGTGGAATTGTTCGATGACATCGTGGGTCCCCATGCGGGGACCACGATAGGCGCGCGCCGGGGGTCGGTCAATACGGGGCGGTCAATACGGCGTCGTTCAGGACGCCGCCGGCACCGCCGCGGGGCGCGGCGTGGTGTGGTGCCAGCTATGGATGAAGGTCCGGCAGTGCGGCTCGCTCAGCGGCTGCGACAGCCAGTAACCCTGGATCTCGTCGCAGGCGTGCTCGCGCAGGAAGTCGAGCTGGTCCTGCGACTCCACGCCCTCGGCGATCACGGTCAGGCCCAGCGAATGGGCCATGGTGATGATCGTGGTCGTGATCGCCTCGTCGTCCGGGTCGCTGGTGAGGTCGGAGATGAACTCCTTGTCGATCTTGAGCATGTCGATCGGCAACTGCTTGAGGTAGACCAGCGAGGAGTAGCCGGTGCCGAAGTCGTCGATCGCCAGCGACAGGCCCATGTCGCGCAGCTTGTCGAAGATGCTGCGGGTCTCGGCTGCGTTGGCCATGATCATGGTTTCGGTGAGCTCGAGCTCCAGGCAGGACGGCGGCGCGCCGGATTCGGCGAGGATATGGGTGATCAGTTGCGGCAGGTTGCCGCGCAGCAGTTGCAGCACCGAGACGTTGACCGCGATACGCACGTCGGTCAGTCCTTCGCGCTGCCACAGCGCCAGGGTCTTGCAGGCCTCGCGCAGCGCCCATTCGCCGATGCGCACGATCATCCCGGTTTCCTCGGCGATCGGGATGAAGTCGCCCGGCATCATCTCGCCCAGCTCCTCGCTGTGCCAGCGCAGCAGGGCCTCGACGCCGCTGATGCGTCCGCGCGCCAGCGACAGCCGCGGCTGGTAGAGCAACTGGAACTCGTTGCGGTCGACCGCGCGGCGCAGCGCGGCGGTGATGTTGGCGCGCTGGCGGGTCTGGGTCTCCATCGACTCGGTGTAGGCGAGGTAGGTGTTGCGGCCGATCGCCTTGGCCTGGTACATCGCGGTGTCGGCGTGCTTGAGCAGGTCGGTGGGGGCCAGCCCGTGCGCGGGATAGAGGCTGATGCCGATCGACGGCGTGATCGTGACCTCGCTGCGTTCGTCGACGATCAGCGGCCGTCCGAACGCGGCCAGGATGTTGCGCGCGACCTGGTAGGCGGCCTCGTCGGAAGCGATGTCCTCGACGACCACGGTGAACTCGTCGCCGCCCAGGCGCGAGACCGTATCGGTCGGGCTGGTGGTCGCCTGCAGGCGCGACGCCACGGCCTTGAGGATGCGGTCGCCGGCGGTGTGGCCGAGCGAGTCGTTGATCTCCTTGAAGCGGTCGAGGTCGAGGAACAGCACCGCGACCATGGTGTCGTGGCGGCGCGCGCGCACGATCGCGCGGGCGAGGCGCTCGGACAGCAGGGCGCGGTTGGGCAGGCCGGTGAGGGTGTCGAAGTTGGCGAGGTAGCGCAGCTCCTGCTCGGCGCGCTTCTTCTCGGTGATGTCGTTGAGGACGGCCACGAAATGCCCCCGCTGGCCGTTCGACTCGAGCACCTCGACCGCCTCGATCGCGCACAGGAATTCTTCGCCGTCCTTGCGCCGCTGCCACATCTCGCCCGACCAGCGACCGGTCAGCTCCATCGTCTCGCGCATCTCGCGGTAGAACTCCGGCGCGTGCTGGGAGCTGTCGAGGACCGACGCATTCTGGCCGGTGATCTCTTCCTCGGTGTAGCCAGTCATCAGGGTGAAGGCGCGGTTGACCGATACGAAGCGATACGCGAGGTCGATCACGCTGACCGCCTCGGACATGCTGCTGAGCACCTCGCCGGCGATCAGGCGCTCGCGCTCCTGGTGCTGGGTCTGCGAGACGTCGCGCGCGGTGCCGGAGATGCGCAGGGGCTTGCCGTCGAGGTCGCGCTCGACCACCTTGCCGCGCGCGAGGATGGTGACCCACTCCCCGCTGCGCGGATGGCGCACGCGGTGTTCGCTCTCGAAGTGGTCGACCTCGCCGCGCAGGTGGCGGTCGAGGCGTTCCTCGACGTCGAACACGTCGTCCGGATGCAGCACCTCGTTGCGCCATTGCGCGAGCGGGATCGGATCGATGCCGCCGCCGTAGGGCGCGGCGTTGCCGGCGGTCGAGCGACGCAGGCTGGACGTGGTCAGGTCGAGATCCCAGTAGTCGTCGCCGGAACCCCACAGCGCCATCTTCAACTGCTGCTCGCGGCGCTCGATCGCCTGGCTGAAGGCCGCCTCGCGACGGTGGCGCTGTTGCAGGATGCGCCAGGCGACGGCGAACGCCCCGACCACGAGCAGGACGTAGACGATGTGCGCCGGCACGCTGTCCCACCACGGCGGCACGACCGTGATCGGGATGCGCAGCTCGTTGTGGCTCCACTGGCCGTCGCCGTTGGTGGCCTGCGCGTGGAAGGTGTAGTCGCCGGCATCGAGGTTGGTGTAGGTCGCATCCGGACGCTGGCCGGCGTCGATCCAGTCCTTGTCGAAGCCTTCCAGCCGATAGCGATAGACGATGCCGGAGGGATTGGCGAAATCGAGCGCGGAAAAGCGCAGGCGCAGCACGCCGTCGAGCGCTCGGAAACGCAGCGCGGACGGTGCGACCAGGCCGACGCGGTCGGTCGGGTCGGAACCGATGCGCGTGCCGGTCAGCACCACCGGCGGGGCGTAGAGGTTGTCGGTGATCCGCGAAGGGTCGAATACGTTGAGCCCGCGGATACCGCCGAATGCGATGCGTCCGTCGGCGAGATGCAGGTAGGCGCCGCCGTTGAACTCCAGGTTCTGCAGGCCGTCGTTGGGCGTGAAGCGGCGGATGGCGCCGCTGGCCGGATCCAGTCGCAGCAGGCCGTTGTTGCTGCTGACCCAGAGGCGACCGTGGGCGTCCTCGACGACGCCGTAGACGGTGTCGGGGTGATCGGGATCGTTGCCGACCGGGTAACGCCTGATGGTGACGCTGCCGTTCGCCGCCATGCGCAGCCGGTTGAGCCCGGAGTGCGTGCCGATCCAGAGGCTGCCATCGCGCGCAGGCACGATCGCGCGCACGCGGTTGCCCGAAAGGGTGGCGGCGTTGTGCGGATCGTTGAGGAAGTGGCTGATCCTGCCGCCGGCGTCGCGGCGGTCGAGCCCGTCCATGGTGCCGATCCACAACATGCCGCGCGCATCCGAATACAGGCAGTTGACCGTCGCATTGCTCAGGCCCTTGCCGCCGGCGTCGATGTGCAGCACGGGTTTGCCGGCGGCATCGAGCTCGAGCAGGCCATGGTTCTGGGTGCCGACCCACAGGCCGCCAGCGGCCGCCTTGAGCAGGGAGCGCACATTCAGCGGCTGCGCTTTCCCGGCATCGGCGCCGTCGATCTCCAACGGCTGCGCGCGTGCGCGACCGTGCGCGGGGTCGAGCCAGTAGAGCCCGAGGTTGGTGCCGAGCCAGAGGGCGCCGTCCGTGGCCGGCTGCACCGCATAGACCCGGATGTCGGAACTCGCCAGCTCCGCCGGCATCGCCGCGTGCAGGGCATCACTGAAGCCGGTGAAGCGGTCCGCGCCGAGGTCGTAGCGCTTCACGCCGTCGCCGTCGGTGCCCACCCACAATGCGCCGTCGGCCGACTGGTACAGGGAGCGGACGCTGTTGGTGTAGCGCTGCGCGTGTCCGGGATTCGCGTCGGTGATGAAGGCGAAGCGCGATCCTTCGGGGTCCGTTGCCACCACGCCATCGGTGAACGTGCCCACCCAGAGCAGGCCGGAGCGATCGATTAGCAGGATGTTGACCTGGTCCTCCGGCAGGGTGTCTTCCTGCGCGCTGTTGGCGCGGATCCACACCGTCTTGCCGCTGGCGGGATCGAAGCGCAGCAGGCCGCTGCGCAGGGTGGCGAGCCACAGGCGGTTGTCCGCGTCGACCACGATCCGCTGCGGCGAATCGGCGTCCTTGCCGTTGCCGAACGACAGCGCGCTGCGCTCGAGTTTTCCTGAACCAGGCTCCAGCCGGTACAGCCCGTCTGCGGCGGAAACCCATAGCCCGCCCTTGCGATCGCTCACCACGTCGGCGACGCCGGTCGGGGCTGCGACCTTCTGCGTGGTCAGCGTCACCGGATCGATCCGGTACAGGCCGCTGGGCAGCGTCGCCCAGAGATCGCCCTTGGGATCGCTCGCGAAGCCGTAGCTGTCGCGACTCGGGCCAGCGAGCGGCTGGCGCAGGATGCTGCGGCGCTGGCCGGTCGCCGGATCGAGCAGGTCGATGCCGCCTTCGGTCGCGATCCAGAGCCCGTGTCCGGCATCGAAATACAGGGCGAGCACGCGCTTGCCCAGCTCGCCGGGATGATCCAGTTCGGACGGCAGCAGGCGCCGGAACTTGCCGGTCGCCAGGTTCAGTTCGGCGACGTACGCGCTGTTGGTGCCCACCCACAGCGTGCCTGGCGTGCCTTCGGTCAGCGCGGTCACGAAGTTGTCGGGCAGGCTCGACGGGTCGTCGGAAGCCTGCACGAACAGCTTGTAGTCCTGGCCGTCGTAGCGGTGCAGGCCACCCTGGGTGCCGACCCAGATGTAGCCGTCGCGGTCCTGCAGCAGCGCGCTGACCGTGTTCTGCACCAGCCCGTGTTCGCCGGTGACGCGCTGGAAGCGGAAGTCGCGGACGTCGGCGAACGCGGCGTGCGCAAGCAGCAGGGCGAACCCGCAGGCAAGTACGCGCCGGAAAAGACGACTCATGGAGCCGGGCGAGTCCCGCACGGCCCCTGGTGGCTGCGATCGCACGGTACCTGGTCCCCTCCGTTGCATCCGAGTGTAGGCGGCGCACCAGCGAGACTCAACACGCCGGGCGCGCGGCCGGCGCTGATACAATCCCGCCATGCCTCGTTCCACACGCGACCGGCGCCCAGCATGAACGGTTCCGAGCAGCCTGATCCCGACCTGCCGGACGCCGCCGACCTGGGCCGTGCCCTGCACGCGGCCGCCATCGCGGTCGATCCCTCCGAACTCCACGGCGCGCTGAGCGGCTATGTCGCCGGCGGCGGCAGCGCGGAAGCCGGCGACTGGCTGCAACGCCTGCAGATCGAGGCCGATGAAACGCCCGATCGCGGCGGCGAGATCGACCGCCTGCGCGTGGCCACGCTGGCGCAGTTCGCCGAGGAGGATTTCGGATTCGAACTGCTGCTGCCCACCGATGATGCGCCCATTTCCGATCGCGTCGACGCCCTGCTGGCCTGGTGCCGCGGCTTCCTCGGCGGCTTCGGGCTGGCGGCGGCGCCGGCGGGCGCACTGTCGGCCGAAGCGACCGAGGCGCTCCAGGACATCGGCCGCATCGCCGCCTCGGACCTGAGTTGCGAGGATTCGGAATCCGACGAGGAGGCGCTGGCCGAGATCGTCGAATTCGTGCGCGTCGTGCCCCTGCTGATCCACGCCGACTGCGTGCGCGCCGCGCAGCGCCGCCGCAAGGCGCATTAACTACAAGTTCGTGGCGAGCCAATCCGATTTTTGTTCGTGGTGAGCCTGTCGAATTTTCCGTTCGTGGTGAGCCTGTCGAACCACGGACGATCTACCGGAAAGCCCCGATGAACCAGCTCGTCACCCGCCCGTTGTCCGAACACGCGCGCCGCCGCAGACAGCTCATGCGCATGATCGGCGAGAACGCGATCGTCGTCCTGCCCGCCGCACTGCCGCGCATCCGCAGCAACGACACCCACTACGGCTACCGCCAGGACAGCGACTTCTGGTACCTCACCGGTTTTCCCGAGCCCGAGGCGGTGCTGGTGCTCGTGCCCGGCCGCGCGCACGGCGAGGCCCTGCTGTTCTGTCGCGAACGCGATCCGGCACGCGAAGCCTGGGACGGCCCGCGCGCGGGCACCGAGGGCGCGGTCGCCGGCTACGGTTTCGACGATGCCTACCCGATCGCCGACCTCGACGACATCCTGCCCGGCCTGCTCGAAGGCCGCACCCGCGTCTACTACCACTTCGGCCGCGACACCGACTTCGACCTCAAGCTGATCGGCTGGGTCAACCGCGTGCGCGCGCAGGTGAAGCAGGGCGCGCAGCCGCCGCACGAGTTCCTCGAACTGGGACACTTCCTGCACGAGCTGCGCCTGTTCAAGACCCGCGACGAATTGCGACTGATGAAGCGCGCCGCGCAGATCGCCGCCGAGGCGCACGTGATCGCCATGCGCACGGCGCGACCTGGCATGCACGAGTACGAGATCGAGGCCGCGATCGTCCACCACTTCCGCCGCAACGACGCGCAGGTCGCCTACGAGTCGATCGTCGGCGCCGGCGCCAATGCCTGCGTGCTGCACTACATCGCCAACAACGCGCAGATGAAGGACGGCGAGCTGCTGCTGATCGACGCCGGCGCCGAGTACCGCAACTACGCCTCCGACATCACCCGCACGTTTCCGGTCAGCGGCCGCTACACGAAGGAGCAGCGCGCGATCTACCAGCTCGTGCTCGACGCGCAGAACGCGGCGCTCGCCGAAGCGCGTGCCGGTCGTCCCTACGACGCCGGCCACAACGCGGCGGTGGCCACACTCACCGAAGGCATGCTGCGCCTGGGTCTGCTCAAGGGCACGCTGGAGAAAAACCTGGAAAACGGCGACTACCGCCGTTTCTACATGCACAAGACCGGCCACTGGATCGGCCTGGACGTGCACGACGTCGGCGAGTACCGCCTCGGCGGCCAGTTCCGCGAACTCGAGCCGGGCATGGTCTTCACCATCGAACCGGGCCTGTACATCGCACCCGGCAGCAAGGGCGTGGCGGCGAAGTGGCAGGGAATCGGCGTGCGCATCGAGGACGACGTGCTGGTCACGAAGTCCGGACACGAGGTGCTGACCGGCGGCGTGCCGAAAGAAATCGACGAGGTCGAGGCGCTGCTGGCCGAACGGTGACGAGCGGCGGTCGACCGGGTCGTATGGGGGCGAAGGCCTGACAGCCGTGGAATTCCGGCAGCAGGACTGCTGCGAAAGCTCCGGTTGTCCCTGGTGCCGGCCAGGGGGAATCACCATGGCGATCGCGGGCGTCCATGCTGCGGACGCTTCCGGGCGAAGGCTCCTTCACGCATTCTTGGCGCCGCACCGGCGATCTTGCCGAGCGACGAGCCGAGCGACGAGCTGAGCCCATGGCGGCATCCACCGATTCCCCTTCCAGCGGCTACCGCCAGGAGCTCAAACGCTCGCTGACGGTGGCCGATCTGCTCGTCTACGGGCTGGTCTTCATCAGCCCCACCGCGCCGATCGCGGTGTTCGGGATCGTGTTCGACACCAGCCGCGGCATGGTGCCGCTGGTCTACCTCGTCGGTCTGTTCGCGATGGTTTTCACGGCGATGAGCTACATGGCCATGAGCCGGGTCCATCCGGTCGCCGGGTCGGTCTACACCTACACCCTGCGCACGATCGGCCCGACCGCCGGCTTCCTCGTCGGCTGGGCGCTGTTGCTCGACTACCTGCTGATGCCGACGCTGGCCTACGTGGCGGCCGCGATCGCGCTGCACGCGGCGTTTCCGGTCGTGCCGGCCTGGCTGAGCGTGGTCGGCATGCTGGCGATCAGTACCCTCGTCAACTACCTCGGCATCGAGACGACCGCCCGCGTGAACATCCTGATGCTGGCCGTGCAGGTGCTGGTGCTGCTCGTGTTCGCCATCGCCGCGATGGCCGGGGTCGCCCATGGCGTCGCCGGTGCCCATTACGCGACCACGCCATTCTTCAACCCGGCTGTCGCGCGCCCCTCGCTGATCCTCGCGGCGCTGTCGCTGGGCGTGTTGAGTTTCCTGGGATTCGACGCGATCTCGACCCTCGCCGAGGAGGCCCGCGACGGACCCAGGACGATTGCGCGGGCGACCATGCTCTCGCTGTGCCTGGCGGCGGCGCTGTTCGTGGCGCAGACGTATCTGGCCTCGCTGTTCGTGCCCGGCCGCACCGCGTTCGCGAACGACGATGCCGCCAACGCCGCGTTCTACGACATCGCCCAGACCATCGGCGGCTACTGGCTGAAGTTCCTCGTCGCGATCCCCGGCATCGTGATCGGCGCGGCGGCCAGCGCCCTGACCGCGCAGGCGGCCACCGCGCGCCTGCTCTACAGCATGGCGCGCGACCGCAAGCTGCCCGCGGCGCTCGCCCATGTGCATCCGCAGCGCAAGGTGCCCGAGCGCGCCGTGCTGCTGGTCGCCGCGGTCACCCTCGTGCTCGGGGTCACCCTCGTCAGCCAGCTCGAGTTGCTCACCTCGATGGTGTGCTTCGGCGCGCTGGTCGGGTTCATGGCGGTCAATCTTGCCGTGATCGCGCCCGGCATCGGCCTGCTGATCGCCGCCTGCGTGCTGTGGAACGCCGAGGCCAACGCGAAGATCGCCGGCGGCTCGTGGCTCGTGGTGGGGATCGTGTACCTGCTCGTGCTGCGCATGCGCGGACGCGCCACTGGACTGCCGGTCGAAAAGCCCTGACCGGAAGGCGCACGCATGCAGGACGAGGCAGCCACTCTCGCAACCCATCTCGCCGCAGCGGTCCCGCGCATGCTCGCTCCGCCGACGATCGGCCTTGCCCGGATCCGCGGAGCGAAGACGATCGCCTTCAGCGGCATGCCGGCGGCTGACCTGAACATGCTCTTCGTCGGCGAAGCCGCGGATGCGCCGCGGTTTCTCGAGGAGGGCATGGCGCTCGCCCGCGAACGCGGCCTGCCGATCCTCGTGCTGCTCTTCGAGCCTGTCGCGACGGCGCTGCAGCCCATGGTCTCGGCCGCGGGCCTTGCGCACGCGGGACAAGTCCCGCTCATGCAACTGGCGGAACCTGCCTTGCCTGACGCACGGGCCGGCTGCGACATCGAACGCGTGGGCACGGGCGCAAGCATCGCGGTCGCCGCGCGACTGCAGGCCGAAGCGTTCGGCCTGCCATGCGATGCCATGGAGCGCTTGCTCGCGGCCAGCCTCGCGACGGCCGATGCGCCCGAGGTCTTCCTCGGCCTGCGCGAGGGTGTCCCGATGAGCACGGTGACCGCGACGCGCCACGACGACACGATCGGCATCTGGTCGATGGCCACGCCGCCTGCCTTCCAGCGCAAGGGCGTCGGGCAGGCATTGCTCACGCACCTGATCGCGGACTTCCGCGCGGCCGGTGTGCGCAGGTTCTTCCTGATCGCGTCGGCGGCGGGGAAGCCGCTCTACGAACGCATCGGTTTCCGGACGCAGGGGTGGTGCGAGGCATGGGTGTCGGAGCGCCTGGCCAACGAGGACGAAAGCAATCCGGCGTAGGCATCTTCCTGTGCCTGGCGGCCGTGGTCCCGTCGCATCGTCGCCTGATTCCATCGATCCGGCAGAAGGCGCCCCCAACCCGGCGCACCGCTGCCTCGATCTACCCGACCGTCCCGGGCACGCTTCTGCGTATGCTTGTCCGCGACCCGCCTCCCCCGTGACCTCGCCATGCCCAAGCACCCCCTTACCCGCGCAGAAGCCAGCGGCTTCACCGAGACCTCCCGCCACGCCGACGTGATGGCCTTCATCGCCGGGCTGGCCGCGCGCAACGATCCGCGCCTGCACGTCGCCGACTTCGGCACCAGCCCCGAGGGCCGCGCGCTGCCGCTGCTGGTGCTCTCCGCGCAGGGCCACTTCACGCCCGATGCCGCGCACGCAGCCGGGTTGCCGGTCGTGCTGGTGATCTGCGGCATCCACGCCGGCGAGGTCGAGGGCAAGGAAGGCGGGCTGATGCTGGTGCGCGACCTGTTGGATGGAAACGTCGAGGCAGCGCAGGCGATCACGGGTGCGGCGAACGCGGCGTATGCGATGAGCGCCGCCGCCGCCGCGAATGTCGCGCGCGTCATGGACGCAGCGCCTGTCATGGACCCGGCCAGCGTGATCGAAGCCGCTTTCGCGATGGGCGTCGCGCCCGAGACCCTGATTGCCTCGGCCGCCGCCTCGGCGCATGCGGCGAATACCCTTTCGGCGACGAACCTGCTGGACAAACTAACGCTCGTCGTCGTCCCGCTGTTCAACCCCGACGGCAACGACCGTATCGATCCCGCCAACCGCGCCCTCGACGTCGAGCACTTCAAGGGTCAGCTCGGCCCCGACAGCGGCGTCGGCACCCGCGTCAACGCCGCCGGCGTCAACCTCAACCGCGACTACATGCGCCAGGACGCACCCGAGATGCGCGCGCTGCAGACGCGCGTCTGCCAGCCCTGGAACGCGCACCTGACGATCGACTGCCACGCCACCAACGGCTCGATCCACCGTTTCGCGATGACCTACGACATCCCGCACGTGGTCGAGAGCGGACGTCGCGAGCCGATCGACTACATGCGCGAGAAGATGATGCCGGCCGTGTCCGCCGCGGTGAAACGCCGCGACGGCTTCGACAGCTTCTGGTACGGCAACTTCCTGCGCGACGAAGGCGGGCAGGGCACCGGCTGGATCACCTACACCCACCACCCGCGCTTCGGCGGCAACTACCGCGGCCTGACCAACCGCCTCGACCTGCTGCTCGAGGCCTACTCGTACATCACGTTCGAGGAACGCGTGCAGGTGACCTACGCGTTCATCCGCGAAGCGCTCGTCCACGTCGCCGCGCACGGCGACGAAATCCGCGCCCTGCTCGACGCCTGCACGATGCCGCCCGACCGCATCGCCGTGCGCTACCGCCTCGAACCGCTCCCCGGCACCGGCGTCGACATCCTCACCCGCGAGCCCTACGCCCTCGACGGCGCCCCGATCGTCGTGCCGAACGTGCCGCACTACGCGCGGTTCGTCGGGGAGCATGTCGTGGATCGGCCGTGGGGCTATGCGGTGCCCCCTGAGATCGCGAAGCAGCTCGAAGGGCATGGGCTCGTGGTCGAGTACCCGACGGACTCGCCGATGCTCGATGTCGAGGTGGCGACAATCACGGGGCGCGGGACGTCCGAGGGGCGCGAGATTCTCGAGGCGAATGCATCGACGTGGCTCGAAGCCACGTACGGCGCAGAACGACGCGCATTGCCAGAAGGGTGGGGAATCGTACCGACGGAGCAACCACGTGGCGCGATGGCCGTCTACCTGTGCGAAGCCGCCAGCGATGACGGCGCCGTGCCCTGCGAATGGTTCGACGCACCCGCCGCCGGCCAAGAGCATCCGCTCTTAAGGGTGCGATCCGGGATGATATAGGCTGAATCCCTTCCGACAGCGACCGCGCCGGAAACTCTCGGTTCTCGACAAAGTACCGCGGCGCGCCTCTTTGGCTACAGCGAGGGCACGAGCCTTAGCGTTCGGCTCGATGTCGAAGGGAAATGCTATGGCTTAGGCGGCGTATTCGCTTTATCGCAAGCTTGCCCGCCTCCTGCTGCCCTACGGAGAGCCTTCTATGCTCGCGACAGGCAGGTCAAGGCATTCGACTGTCACGGCGAGCTGAGCGCTTGTATCAACTACTTCGACATGTAGTCGTTCACTGCCAGCTTCATCGGAAGGGATCGTCGCACCGGAAACTTGTATGCGGTGGGGTGAGTACGAAATTCGAAACATCTGCCCGTTGCTCGTTAAGAATGCGCGCATGTTCATATCGCACCGTATGGGTTCGATACTTGGAAAATCATGATATCTCAGAGAGATGCATTGATTGTGAACTCGGTTACGGTCACATGATGGACTCCTACTTTCTTGGAGAACGTGTCTTCCGCGGCTTTGCGGCCGAACGACCCACAACTGGTGGGGGCACGGCTCTCCGTTTCCCACCAGATGCTGGAGGCGTGGCGGAACGTATGGCCGGAGGCGTGACGGGATGCGAGGGGGCAATCGTCTTCCAAGCGGTACCTTCGTTCACCAGCGTCAGCGCCGGCTGGCCGTTCGGCTGGCGAATCCCGGTGATCTTGCCCGTTGTAATGCAGCGGGTGGCCAAGCGTGCACTCTCCATGACCGCGTGGATGGTCTGAAAAGGGACAGACACCGAAAGCCCGGCCGCGGCATCGACCAGTTGGCCGGTGGGAACTAGCTGCATCGTGGGTGGTGCGAAGAGTGGTGCGGCTGCAGGATCGCGCGCCAATGCCGTGATTGCGAGGAATGGCTCACGCAGTTCCAATTCTTCGCCAAGATCAGCCCAAATTTTCCACATGATTGATTCCACAGCTTGATCGCGCTGTGCTACCCGCAACCCGATCTCTACCGCTTCGGTACGACTCACCGGATAGCCGTGGTGAAAGAAGTCCCTTGTTAGCTTCTCGGCAATCGCCCTTGCCTTCTGCTTCTCGCCGTCCCCGGTCATATGGAGTTGAAGCAGACGTTCACCCATGACAACACTTAGCTGCGAACTCCTGGCTGCAATGCCAATCGCGACGGAACCGACTTCGTCACAGAACTTAGTGAAGATCGATCTCATCTGTTCTTGATCGGAAAGGCCAACTGTCTCGCGAGCAAATTTCAGGAACGCTGCAAGATCCTCTGAGCCGAATGGAACGCTGTCCGCTGTGCCCTGAGCACCACCGCGTTTCGGACTGCTGATCTGTGGATCCGTCGGGCCAAGGTTTCCGTGCGGATGCATTACGATTTCGTCGGCGCCTAGGGCAATGAGCGTCGCGGCGCTAAACGCCGCTTGCGGAACGAGCACCGAAAGCTTCTTTACGCTCTCTCGAATTAGCGACACGACTCGCCACGCGACGGTCGGATCACCGCCATTACTTACAAGGAGAAGATCGAGTTCACTGGCCCGATGCGGCAGTCGATTGAGCTGCATCAACAGCTCATGCACAACATCTCCTGCAATCATGCCGTGGGCGTTCTGCCTCGCACTTGTCACGTACACGAGAAGAGGCCGCGACCTCACACGCTCCATTTCCTCGTACAGTTGAATACGCGATTCGATCGACATAGGAGCCTCCCCTTGGTTCCCGCCGGCCCGATGCAAGCTTGCCGACCACTCTAACGCGCTTGAGCGCGCGCTGGAACAGTGAGCTACGTAGGCTTTTCCTGCCACATCGCCGGGGCGCCTCCGCTCCGAGCAACGATTGTCTTGTAGGGCAAAGCCGTGGCCACGCAACGATTTATCGAGAAGCGGCATCAGCAGGAAGCGGCGTTAGAGACACGTACTCCAGATTGGGGGCGCCCCATCACACAAGCTCCCGGCCCGGCCCGGTTATACTCCCCCTGCACCCGTCCCGGTCCGGGTGCACCCATGGCGTCGCACACGGACGGTCCACGCCTCGCGCGGAGCGTCTGCGCGCGCGTGGGTGATGCAGGGGGATTTCCGACCGGCCACCCTCAACCGTCCGGTCCCGCATGATTTCCGATCCTTCGCAGTTGCTGCAGCGCATTCCCGAACTCGAATCCCTGGCGTCCGATCCCAAGATCCGCGACGCCATCGCATCGGGCGATCCCTTCAAGGTCTATCGCGCGCTGTTCTGGGCGAAGTGGCTGCGGCGGTTCCCGGCGCTTCGGGCCGCGACGGTTTCCGCGTTGCTGCGCAAGCGCCGCCTGTTCGCGCGGCCGATCAAGCGCAGCCCCGGGCTGGGCACGCTCAACTCGATCGGCTTCTCCTTCGTCGGCTCCTCCGACCGCGAAAAGGACGGCACCTACGTCGCCCTGCACGCCTTCGTCTTCTTCTTCGCGATCCCGCTGGTGCCGCTGGGCGCCTACCTCGTCTCGAGCGAAGGCAGCAGGCGCTATCGGATCTACGCGCGCGTGCCGCTGGGCGCGATGAGCTGGCTTTACACGCGCGGGCTGTCGCTGCTGCTGGTGGGCGCGATCGGCGTCGGCCTGTTCCAGAGCTTCTGGTCCTCGCGCAACCAGGACGTGACGATCCTCAACGGCTTCGACGAGCCGGTGGCTGTGGAGATCGCCGGCCACAAGGCATCGGTGCCGGCGCAGGGGCACATCGTGATCAACGTACCGGCGGGCAAGGTCGCCGGCATCGCCAAGGCGCGCGGCAACCTGGTCGTCGACCAGCTCGATACCGATGTCCACGCCGAGGCCGTGTACGCGGTCTGGAACATCGCCGGCGCGGCGCCGCTGGTGCGCCGGAACGTCATCTACGTCGCGCGGGGGAGCGAGCGGCAGCACAACGACGAGGGCTCCGCGGACGTGCTCTGCGGCAAGCGTTACCAGGAGGCAGGCAGCGTCGACTATGCCTTCACCAAGCCGCCCGATTCGATCGAGATGCCGAGCCACAGCGCGTCCGAGATCCGCAGCTCCCTCGACGTGATCGTCGCCCCGAAGATGACGCAGTCGATGACCTGCACGGCCTGGGCGGCCCACCACGACCATCTGGGCGACATGGCCGGGTCACTGGCGGCACGCGCCGCGATGTCGGGCTGGAAGGAGCAGGACCTCGGCCTGGCGCTGATGGCGGCCAGCCAGAAGTCGCCGGCCGATGCCCTGAAGCTGGCCAGGCAGGCGAGCGATGCCAGGCCCGACGACGTCGACGTGCAGCGTTTCTACCTGCGCGAGCTGGACGTGAACGGGCAGATCGAGCAGGCGCGCAAGGACTTCGCGGCGCGCGCCAGCCGGCAGCCGGAGTCGCCGGTCGCGCAGTACCTCGCCGCGGTGCTGATGCGCGGCGGCGACAGCGTGTCGCGCCTGGGCGAGGCCTCGCGCAAGTTCGACCAGCCCTACATGCTGCGGACCCTGGTGTGGCGCGAATGGGTGAATGCGCGCAACGAGGACGCGGTGCGCGACTGGGATCGCCTGAACCAGAAGACTCCCGACATGGCGGGGGAAGTGTTCGAGGCCGAGATCGGCGCGCAGCTCGCGCTGCATCATGCGCAGCAGGCGCTCAGGACGATCGCGGACGCGTTCGCGGCGGCGAAGGATCCCAACCAGATGGCCGGGCTCGCTTCGGACTACGCGCTGGTCGCCGGCGCGTCCGGCGGCGATCGCGAGACCCTGTTCGCGCAGCTGCGCCCGGACAGCGTCAACCCGGAGATGGTCGCTTACCAGCGCGCACGCGCCGGACTGGATCCCGATGCGCGGTTCGAGCACGACAAGAGCCTCGTCCAGATGGCGATCGCCCTGCGCCAGTCGTCCGACCAGGCCGTCGCCATCGCTGGCAGGCTGAACCGCGTGACCTTGCTGTCGCTCGCGCCCGAGCACTGGGCGCTGCTGTATGCCGAAGCGCTTCGCACCGGCAACCAGCCGCTGCAGGACAAGCTCGCGACGATGGCGGACTTCGATGGCGAGGCGCGCGATCGCCTGCGCGACTTCGTGGCCGGCAAGGACGTCCAGCTCGACGGTCTCGACATCAATCCCGAAACCCGCGCAGCGGCCAGCCTCGTGCGTTCGGAGAACACCGCGCTGTCGACCTCCGAGCGCAAGTCGCTGCGCGCGCACGCGGCCAGCGCCGACCTCGAGCAGAACGTGATCGCCACCGCCGCAAGGCAATGGACGTTCTGAGGCAACCCCGCGCGCTCGGCGTCGCCCGGCGCGCGTCCCTGATCCTCGCCTTGGCGGCGGGGTTCTGGTTGCTCGCGCTGGTCGTGCTGGCGCTGCTGCTCCACGTCCCATATGCGCAGGGCAATTACGACGGCGCGGTCGGCTTCTCCGGCTTCGCCTGCATCGCGGCGGCGGTGAGCCTGCTGATCGCGCTGCGGCCGCGATTCCGCCCGCGTTCGACCGACAAGGCCACGCCGCTCGCGCGCGAGCGCGCGGGCCGGCTGTATGCATTCGTCGAGGGCATCGGCGCGCAGGCTGGCGTGAAGGCACCGGTGGCGATCTACCTGCGCCCGGAGTGCAACGCCAGCATCGCGGCGGTCCGCCACTGGTACGGCGGGATCCGTCGCCTCGACGTGGTCCTCGGCTACGGCCTGTTCTGCCTGATGGACGAACAGGAAGTCGGCGCGGTGGTCGCGCACGAGTACGGCCATTTCGTCGGCGGCGACCTGGGGCTGACGCCGTGGGTGTACCGGATGCGCCAGTCGATGGGAGCGACCCTCGGTTCGCTGGAGAGTTCGCTGTTCCTTCTCGACTGGCCGTTCCGCTGGTACGCGCAGTGGTTCCTCCGCCACACAGCCTCGATCTCGCGCGCCCAGGAATACGCGGCCGATGCGCTCTCGGCGAAGTTGTTCGGACCCGAGGCGATCCGTTCCTCGCTCGAACGCACCGACGAGCTCGGCGCGATCTGGAGCGTGTACGTGCAGAGGGTGCTGTTCCCCGCGGTGAACCAGGGCGGGCGCCTGCCGATCCGCGCGGGCTTCGAGCGCTTCCTCGCGAGCGATCGCCGCAGCGCGCCGCTGCAGGCCGCGATCGCCGAGGAGCGCGTCCGCCAGCCCAATCCCTACGACACCCATCCCACGCTCGAGGAGCGCGTCCACGCGCTGACCGGATCCGCGCCGGTGCGCGACCGCGCTCCGCAGAACTGCACGGACATGTTCGGCGATGACGGCCATGCCGAATCGGCGTGGTACGGGACCTTCATCAACGGCAACCTCAAGGCGGCCTCGTGGGATGCGTTCGGCGACGAGGTGATGCTGCCGCGCATCCGCGCCCGCTTCGCGAACACCTTCCTCGCGCCCGATCGCGTGCCGCTGACCGCGCTCCCCGACCTGGTCAACGACATCCAGCACCTGTGGGAGAAGACCAAGCCGAAAGGTCTCTCGCTGCATTCGCCGCTGGCGCGCAGGAAGCACGTGCTCGAGATCCTCGAGGAGTTCGCCATCGCGAGCCTGGCCCACGCGGGCTACCGCCTGGACGCGTTCCCGGGCGAGGACCTGCGGATGTCGCGCGACGCGTGCGTGGTGTTTCCCGACCGGCTGCTCGCGGACACCAGCGACGGGAAACTGCGTGCCGCCGACCTGGAACGACTCGTGCGCAGGGACGAAGTCCCGGAAGCGGGCGTGGGTTCGCAGGGCTAGCCTGGCGAGGCGCCGTGGCCGCGACTGCTTCGGCCTGCGCGGCACGAAGCAGGTTCCGGCCTGCGGGATCAGGCGGAAGCCGACTCCGCTTCTGGCGCCCGTTTCGGAATCCGTATCGCGAAGCTGGTACCGGTGCCCGGCTCGCTCTCGCAGCGGATGCGGCCGGCGAGGCGCTGGGTGACGAGGTTGTAGACGATGTGCATGCCCAGGCCGAGGCTGCCGTGGCCGCGGCGGGTGGTGAAGAACGGATCGAAGATGCGCAGGCGGGTGTCGCGCGACATGCCGGCGCCGTCGTCGCGGTAGTCGATCGTGACATCCGCGCCGGCGTCGATGGCGCGGATCGCGATTGCCAGCGGCTTGCCTGGAATCGCGGCGTGTTCGAGTGAATTGGCGAGCAGGGCGATCAACACCTGCTGGATCGCGCCCGGGTACGTCTCCAGTTCGATCGTCGCGGGGCAGTCGATCGCGATCGCGTGTCCTCCCTGCGCGAGCTGGCTCGCGAAGGGCAGCAGCGAGCCATCGATCAGCTCGGCGAGCACGAGGTGTCGGGGCGGCTCCGGCGACTGTTTCACCGCGACCTGCTTGAAGCTGCGCACCAGCTTGTCGGTGCGCAGCAGGCTGCGCTGGACGAGATCGCCGCACTCGCGCATCAACGCGGCGCGTTCGCCCAGCAGGCGGGCATCGATGCGGCCGGCGGCCAGTTCGCGTTCGAGCGCATCGAGCTCTTCCAGCAGGTGCGAGGCGCCGGTGATGCCCACGCCGAGCGGGGTGTTGATTTCGTGCGAGACGCCGGCGACCAGCGAGCCGAGCGATGCCATCTTCTCGGATTCGACGAGCTGGGCGCGGGTCTCGTCCAGGCGCGCGATGGTCTGGCTGAGTTCGACGTTCGCGAGGGTCAGTTCCGCCGTGCGTTCGGCGACGCGGTGTTCGAGCTGCTCGTTGAGCACGCGCAGTTCGTCCTCGATGGCCTTCATCGCGCTGACATCGTTCATGGTGCCGGCCATGCGCAGGGCGCGGCCGTCGGCTGCGCGCTCGTTGACCTTGCCGTGCGAGTACATCCACCGCCAGCCGCCTTCGTCGGTTTCGAGGCGGAACCAGACCTCGAACTTCTCGCTCAGTCCCTTGACCTGCGCGACCATGCCGTCGCGGATCGCGGCGGCTTGCTCGGGCGGGACCGCGGCGGCGAGATCGGCGAAGCGGATGGTTTCGCCGAGCGCATTGACCTTCAGGTCCGGGACCATGTGGCTGCGATGGATCGTGCCGGCGACGAAATCGACATCCCACAATTCCGCGCCGCTGCCCCAGAGCACGGTGCGCAACCGTTCCTCGCCCTGCTTGAGTTCGGTGATGTCGCGGTTGGTGCCGATGATGCGGGTGGGCAGGCCCTGGTCGTCGGGATCGACGCCGCAGCCATGCGCATCCATCCAGCGCCAGGCGCCGCCCGGGCCGCGCGAGCGGTAGACGGCGTGGAATTCGCGCGCCTTTCCCCAGCGCACGTCGACGTAGATCTTGTGGATCGCGGCGAGGTCGTCCGGGTGGCAGATGCGGTTGAAGACCTCGGTCGCCGGATCGCGGTCGTAGTCGTCGTCGCGTTCGCGTTCGAGCGGGTTCTCGCGCCAGGTGCGGTTGCGGGCGATGTCGAATTCCCACAGCTCCTCGCCGGCGGCCTTGAGCGCGACGCGCAGGCGGTCGGCATTGTGCTGCATGCGGGTGATGTCGCGCGCCGAGCCGACGATCATCGCCGGCCGGCCGCGTTCGTCGAGCGAGGCGATGCGCCCGCGCAGGTGCACCCACACCCAGCCGCCGCCGCGATGGCGGCGACGGATGGTGACTTCCTCGAATTCGCTGCGCGCCTGGCTCAGGGCGTCGAGCGCGCGGCGCAGCGCATCGCGGTGGTCGGGATGGATGGTGGCGATGAAATCGGCCAGGCTCATGCTGCCGCGCACCGGCGTCGACGCCTGGGGCGTCGCCTGCGCTGGTGATGGCGACGCCGCTGAACCTGTGTGGCTCGATGGGACAGGCGTGCCGGTTATCTCGTGCTCGAACGCGATGCGATCCTCGGCGACCGCGTATTCCCAGATCTCGTCATCGCTCGCAAGCAGGGCCAGGCGCAGTCGGCGTTCGCGCTCCTCGACCTCGCGGATGCGCGTTTCCAGCTCGCCTGCGTTCGCAGCGATGTCAGCGCTTGCGGTCACCTGCTCCATCCGAGCGTCCCCCGCTGCCGCGATCATGCATCCTCGCGGGCAACGTGGCGAGAGGCAGGGACGGCACGCCCCTGTCGGAGGGAGTCAATGCGCCGCCGCGAACGCCTCGCGCGTGAGGTTCTCGGCCTCGCCGTCGGTGCAGTGCACCTCGTCCTCGATGCGCACGCCGCCGAAGCGGCGCAGGTGGTCGACCGCGTTCCAGTCCACTGCCTGCGCATGCGGGCCGGCCTTCAGCTTTTCCAGCAGCATGTCGATGAAGTACAGGCCCGGCTCGATGGTCACGACCATGCCCGGTTCCAGGGTGCGCGTCATGCGCAGGTAGGGATGGCCGTGGGGCTTGGCGATCGTGCCGCCGGCGTCGGATTCCATGAAACCGGCGACGTCGTGCACCTGCAGGCCGATCGGATGGCCGAGGCCGTGCGGGAAGAAGGCCGAGGTCACGCCGGTTTCGAGCATCGAGCCGGCGTCCATCTTCACGATGCCCAGGTCGTGCAGCACGCCGCCGAGGCGCAGGTGCGCCTCCAGGTGCAGCTCGCGGTAGTCCTGTCCGGGCTTCACTTTCGCGGCCAGGGCCTGCTGTTCGCGGTCGACCGCCGCGACCAGGGCGCCGAAGCGCTCATCGCCATCGCCCCAGGTGCGGGTGATGTCGGCCGCGTAGCCGGCGTGCTCGGCGCCGGCATCGATCAGCAGCGACAGCGACTGCGCCGGCGCCTTCGCCTGCTGGTACTGGTAGTGCAGGGTGGCGCCGTGTTCGTTGAGGCCGACGATGTTGCCGTACGGCAGGTCGAGATCGGTGTGGCCGCTGGCGGCGAGATAGGCGCGGTGGATGTCGAGCTCGGAACCGCCCGCGTGGAAGCAGGCCTTCGCTGCGTTGTGCCCGGCGACGGCATGGCGCTGCGCGACCTTCATCATCGCGATCTCGTAATGCGTCTTGTAGGCGCGGTGGTAGTGCAGGTAGTCGAGCAGCGGCTGCGGGTTGTCCGGTACGAAGCCGGGCAGGGCGGCGTCGGCTTCGCCGAGGATCGCGATGCGCCCGGAGGTCGGGAAGTGTTGCGTCGCTTCCTGCGCCGAATGCACGACGCGCACGTCGAGCGAATACGTCCAGTAGCCCGCCGGCGGCGCGGGCGGCAGGTGCCAGTAGTCGTCGGGCTGCACGTACACCAGCACCGGCGTGCTGCCGGGCGTGTAGGCGATCCAGCAGTCCGGGTGGTGCGTCAGCGGCGCCCAGGCCTTGAACTGCGGATTGACCTTGAACGGATACGGCATGTCGTCGAGGAAGCGCATCTTCTGCACGCCCGCGGCGATGAGTGCGTGATCGTGCCCGGAACGTTCGAGCGCGCGATCCATGCGCGCGCACAGCGTCGCGATGTGGTCCTGGTAGGCGGTGGTGTGCATGGCGTCCTCGACGGCATTGAGGTTGAAGCGCGGAGTGTAGAATCCCGCGGGCGATGATGGATAGTTTCACCTTCGCATCTTCCTTCGCACATCGAACAGGGTCTGTTCTCGGAGCGGCGGTGGCGATCGCGGATAACGTACTACGATCCGGTGGATGGCATGTGCGCCGGACCTTCCGTGCGGGGGTGCATTCGGCCGGCGAGGCAGGTGCGTCGCCCACTCGGTGACCGGGGTGAGGGATGGATGCATGACCGACAAAGGCAGCGATCGCATCCCTTCGCTCGACGGCTTTCGGGCGCTTTCCATCCTGCTGGTGCTGTTCGGTCATCTGTGCGGCACGCGCGGATTTCCCGTTTCCCTGGAGACCTATGAGCGCATGTTCGGCGACGTCGCCGAACTGGGCGTCATCGTCTTCTTCGTCATCTCCGGGTACCTGATCACCACGCTGCTGGAAGGCGAACGGCAGGCGACTGGCAGGATCTCGCTGAAGCAGTTCTACCTGCGGCGGCTGTTGCGCATTTTTCCCGTGGCGTATGCGTTCATCGCCGCCATGGCACTGGCCACGCTGATCGGCTGGGTGCAATTGACCGGCCGGGATTTCCTGCTGGCCGCCACCTACCTGATGAACTACCACCCCGAACGTCCCTGGGTGCTGGGCCACCTGTGGTCGCTCTCGATCGAGGAACAGTACTACCTGGCGTGGCCGCTCGCATTGATCGTGTTGCGCCGGCGCCAGGCCATGGCGGTGGCGGTCGCGGCAATTTTCCTGGGGCCTATCGTCCGGCTGGCGCCCGGGATGGAGTTGCGCATGTTCCATGCGACCTGGTTCGACGGAATGACGATCTTCCCTTCGATGATGGATTACCTGGCGACCGGATGCGTCCTGGCCCTGCTGAGGCCGCGGTTGCTGCAGCAGTCGTGGTACCTGCGCCTGACGGCCAGCCGCTGGCTGGTCCTGACGGTTCCGTTGATCCTGCTGGTGACGCGGGAATCCACCGGCGGACACCTGCACGGCATCGCGCAGGCGCTCGTCGTGCTAATCGGATCGCCTGTCATGAATGCTTGCATCGCCTTGTCGATCGAATCGTGCACGCGCCATACGGGTACGCTCGCCGCGCGGTTCCTCAATGGCGCTCCGGTGGCCTTCGTCGGCGTGCTCAGCTACTCGCTGTACGTGTGGCAGCAGCCGTTCATCGACCGTGGCGGCGGCAGCTGGTGGAATGCGTTCCCGCAGAACCTGGTCTGCGCATTCGCGATGGCGCTGCTTTCGTACTGGATCGTCGAGCGATCCTTCCTCGCGTTGAGGAGGCGCTTTCGCCCGCCTGTCGGAAGCGCAGGCGTCGTTTGCGAAACGGCGGTACAGGAAGCCTGACGGCGGCGGTGACCGTACGTCCCCGCTTCAACGCTCAATGCGCGGTGGAATCCGCCTCCACCCACTCGCGCAGGCGCAGGGTGTCGTCGGCGGAGATGTCGATGAAGCGGAAGCCGATCCAGGATTGTCCAGGCGTCGCCGCCGGTTCGGACCACAGGTGATGGACGCCGATCTCGAAGGAATGGCGGCTGCCATCGCGGTCGACAAGGGCGAAGCGGAACTGGTAGAGCGCGTCCTCCACCAGCGTCTGCGCGGCCTGGATCAGCATCCCGGTCTCGGAGAGATTGCCGACGCGGCCGACCATCGATTCGGTCATCACGTCCATGATCTCGACCACGCGGTCGAGGTTGCGGCGCGGCTTGCGGCGATGCTCGTTCATGCGTCGGCGCCCGTTTCATGCGAGGGCACGGCGGGGCCGCGCAACAGGTCGCGCACCTTGTGCAGGGCGCGGTCGAGCAAGCCTTCGCGCTTGGGCTCGACCACCCGCACCTGGTCCCTGGCCATCGCGCGGGCGAGGGTATCGAGGGTGTAGTCGCCGACCTTCTGGCCGCGGTGGTTGATGAACAGGCAGTGCCCGCTGATCGGGCTGAACCAGGACAGGCGGCGGCGCACGCTGTCGCCCTGCTGGTTGGTGACGAACTCGAACCAGGTGCCGAACGGCAGTTCGCGGATGCGCTCGAGGCATTCCTCTTCCTGCCGGTTCAGGGGCGGCAGGTCGATGCCCGCGGGTTTGGCGACGGTCTGCTCGCCCAGGCGCGTGCGCGTCTTCATCTTCATCGCCAGTTCGGTGCGGCTGGCCGGATCGTCGCTTTCGTCGGCCGCAGCGCTCAGCCGCTGCCCGATCGCTGCCGCTTCGTCGGCGTGGTAGCCGACCTGCATCAGCGAACGTTCGACGTGCTGGGTCAACTGCGCGGCCTGCTCCGGATCCGGCTGCGCGACCTCCGCGCCGCTCGCGGCCGCCGATGCCGAGGCCGCGATCTCGTTGGCCACCTCCACCTGCCGGCGCCATTCGTCGGAATCCTCGCCGTGGCGCAGCGCGGTGAGCGCGAGCACGTCGGTCCACGCCTGGTTGAGCAGGGCGCGGGTGAACTTCGGCACCGGATGCACGCTGGTGATCTCGTTCATGATGCGGCTGGCGTGGGCCTGCGCGATCGCCAGCTTTTCCTTGCCGCGCGCGGCCTCCACGTGCCTGCGCTCGGCCAGCTCGGCGCGACGCATCACCGCCTGGGTCTGGTTGGCGAGGTCGGCCAGCATCGAGTTGAACAGCCCCATGTCGCCGTCGAAATCCTGGCTGATGCGTTCGACCAGTTTCTCGACGCCGCCGAGCAGTTCGCGGTCGGCCGCATCCTCTCCGGCCCAGTACGCGCCGGTCTCGGCGACCGCGTCGAGCACCTGGCGCGCCGGATGTTCCTGCTGGCTGAAGAAGGCCTTGTCGGACAGCGCCACGCGCAGCAGCGGAACCTGCAGGCGGCTGAGCAGGTGCGCGGCGGTGCTGTTCGGGCGCACGTCGCTCATGATCTCGTCGAAGATCATGCCGACCAGGTCGATGGTGTCGGTGTCCTCGCTGGCCAGCGCCGGCGGCACGTCGTTGCCGGTGATCTGGCGCAGTTGCGCGAGCAGGTCCTGCTTGACGTGGTTGATCGACGGCGGCCGCAACTGGCCGTTGACCATCACGGTGACCTGCGGACGCCGCTGCAGCAGTCCCAGTACCGACTGCACGTCGGTGGCGGTGACCGTGCGCGCGCCCTGCGCCGGTGCGGCCGCGGGCCGCGCGCCACGCAGCAGTTCGCGCAGGTTGGTGTAGATCTCGTCGTCGGCGCGCCGCTGCGGCGTCGCTGCCGATGCGCCGAAGGATTCGCCCGGCCATCCGGTGAAGCCGGCCAGGCGGGGAGCGGTCCCGGATTCGGCGGCCACATGCGCAGGCGATGCCCGCTGGCTGCCCGGCATCCGCAGCTGCGGGATCGGCCGCGATGACGGCTTGGCAGGGGGCGCTTCGGGCCTGGGTTCGTCGTGGTGGTGCGTGTGCTTGAGCCGCGCCGGGATGTACACCAGGTGCGGCAGCACGCCCTGGTTCACCAGGTAGGTATTGATCGCCTCGACGAGATGCAGGTATTCGTTCATCACGTGGCGGTCGAACTGCCGGAACAGCAGCTGACGGTGCTCGGGATGCAACTCGAAGCAGTGGCTGGCTCGGCGCAGGTGGCGGCACAGGGTCGCCGGGCCGATCGGCAGCGATTCCGAATCCAGCGCGGGCCGGCCTGCGATCACGCCGAAGCGCTGCGCCAGCAGGAACAGCGGCAGGCTCGCCTTCATCTCGGCGCGCGCGGAGATCTCGTGCAGCAAGGTGGTCTCGTCCATGTCGGTTTCGGCGACGAGGGCGAGGTCGTTGAAGGTGATCGAGTCGGTCGGGTTATGGTCGGGCTTGCTGGTGTCGCGGACGACCGCGAGGCTGGATTCGAGTGCCGCGATGAAGCGCGGCATCAGGTCGAAGCGGCCGCGCTTGACCGTGCCCAGCGCCTCCAGGCAACGCAACTGCATCTCGTTGCTGCGGGCCTGCTCGGCGAGCTTGAACAACTGCTGTTCGAGCCCGTCCAGGGTCGCGATCAGGCCGCGGTCCATTTCCCCGGTGACGAGCTCGAAGATGCCTTCCAGCAAGGTGCGGACGCGACGCGGGAACGCGCGCGTGGACAGCGTCGCATGGCCGGATTCGGCGGTCGAAGGGGTCGAACCTGTGACCGACATCACGATTTTTCCCGTACGGATGCGCCCGATCATAAGCCAGGCGGCCCCCCGCGCCTAGCGGACCGCCGGGCTGGCTGGCCCGCTGGAGGGCCGGCCGGCGAAGGCGAGGGAAACGCCTTGCCGGCCAGGCTGACCTGCTCGTGAGGTGCCGGCGCTATCGCGAGGGTCGCCAGGCCACGCTCAACTGCAGGTTGCGGCCGGGCGTGTTGTAGCCGTCAGCGAGTTCGTAGTGCTCGTCGAACAGGTTGTCGAGCCGCAACTGCGCGCGCCAGCCGGGATGGAAATTCCAGCCGGCGGCGAGGTCGAACAGTGCGTAGCCATGCAGCGGACCATCGAAGTCCTGGCGCACCGAAGCCGCCAGTCCGTCGACCGACACGTCCCAGTCGTTGTCGAAGTCGTAGTGCATGTCGGCGGCGATCTTGCGGCGCGGGCGACGCAGCAGCAGTTGGCCGGTCTGCGGATCGCGCGGATCCTGCACCGTGATCGCGGTGCCGGCGCTCCAGCGGCCGCTGGTGTAACGGTATGAGAGTTCGGTGCCGTCGAGGTCGGCGCGGGCGATGTTCACCGCGTCGAAGTCCGGTCCGTCGAACGCGATCAGTTCGCGGACGCGGTTGCGCCAGGTCGAGAGGGTGAAGACGTTCGCGGCCGAAGGCTTGAACTGCAGGCCCGCTTCCACGCTCTGCGATCGCTCGGGTTGCAGCAGCGGATTGCCGGCGAACTCGCCGAAGAAGCCTGGCGAGTACAGCTCGTCGAAACTCGGCGCGCGAAAGCCCTGCGCCCACGAGGCGCGCGCGCGCCAGGCCGGGTCGATCTGCCAGCCCCATGCGGCCGAGCCGGTCGTCGCGCCGCCGAACTGGCTGTTGTGGTCGTGGCGGATCGCCAGCTCGACCTGCTGCGAACCGAACTTGCCGTCGTAGCCGGCGAACCCGGCGGCCGTGTTCTGCGTGCTCGCATAGTCGATGCCGTCCGGGTTGGCGCTGAAAGCATTGAAGGTGGTGCCGCTTTCGTGCTGCCAGTTGCCGCCGAGGGTGAGCGTGCCACGCGCGAATGCGTCGAACGTGTTCACCCAGTCCAGGGTGGTGCGCCGGCTCGACGTCTGGCTGCCGAAGATCGGGGTCTGGATGTCGTTGTCCGCGCCGCCCAGGGTCAGCGACTGCGACCAGTGCGCGAACAGCGGGCCGGAGAGCGTCGCGCCGCCCGAGGTGTTGCGCGCGAACGAACGCGAGGGATCGAAGCCGGTGGGCGGCCCACCGTCGAACATCGCGTCGCCATCGGTATGGAGTGCGGTGACCGCGAGCGTCTGCGTGCCCAGCGGGATGCTGCCGCGCAGGCTGGCGTTGCGGTTGCGATAGCCGTCGTCATCGGGATTGCCGAAGGGATTGGCCGCATCGGTCGCCGAAAACCCGCGTTCGCGGTCCTCGCCGAAGGTCATGCCCAGATGGCTGTCGTCGCCGTCCGGCGTGCCGACCGACACTTCGCCGCCGCGCAATCCATAGCTTCCGGCCAGGGCGCTGGCTTCGAAGGGCCTGGGGTTGCGGGTGAAGATCTGGATCACGCCGCCGATCGCGTCCGATCCCCAGAACGCCGCGCGCGGCCCGCGCACGATCTCGATGCGCTGGATCTGGTCGAGCGGCAGGTTGGCGAAATCGAACACGCTGTTGGTGCTGGCGGCGACACGGATGCCGTCGATCAGCACCAGGGTCTGGTTCGAGTTGGCGCCGCGCAGGAACACGGTGCTGGCCTGGCCGGCGCCGCCGGTGCGCGAGACGTCCACGCCGGCCTGCTGCGCGAGCAGCGAGATCACGTCGATGGCGGGACTCTTCTCGATGTCCGAGCGGGTGATGACGGTCACCGACGCGAGCGAATCGTCCACCGTCTGCGCGTGGCGCACGCCGGTGACCAGGACGTCGTCTAGCGCGGTCGGTGCGTCCGCGCAGGCGGCGGTGGGAAGAAGGACGGATGCGAGCGCCAGCGCGAGGGCGCGGCGACGCGGCAAAGACAGCGAAGGACGAAAATTCATGGAAACGCTCCGATTGCGCAAACCCCGTGGGTGGCGCGAACGGAAGGCGTGAAGAAACGAAGCGCGCGGCAGCCGCGAACCTCGCAGCGTCGCCCACCGCAACGCGCCGGTATCGCCGCGAGCCGGTCTCCGGACTCGCCAGCGACATCGCGCGTTGCGGCGTTCGCGTGCGGCTGCGATCGCCTTGCGTGAAGTCCGTCCTCCGCCTTCCCGCTTGCGCAGTGGCGTGATGGAGGATTTGACTGGCTTACCGTTGCGGGGGCAGCGCCGGATTCACACCGGCTTCCCGAGCACTCGTGGCGCGGGAAGTATACCCGCGTTGCGGCGATCCGATTGTCACATCCGGCCCTGCCGGGCGTTCTTCGCGGCGCGAGATGCCATTCAAGGCATCTCGCAAACGCCGCTCCTCACCCATCGCGGTCGGCGTCGAGCGTGAACTGGTCGCCGTCCGTGGACAGGCGCAGCTCGATCGGGCGGCAGCACACCGGGCAGTCCTCGACGTAGTCGGCATCGCCGGCCGAGGCGTCGACGATGGCCTCGAAGCGTTCGCCGCAGTAGGGGCAGGTGATGCGGATCGAGTCGGGCATGCGGCAGTGTGCACGGGTGCACGCGAATGTCGCGTTAAGCGCGCGACTCCATGAGCGTCAGTTTCGCGAACGATCGTGCGGGGCATCCCGCGACGCGACGGATCAGTCGTGCAGGAACAGGGCGATCACGTCGTTGGTGAAGCGCTGCCCGAGTTCGGTGGGACGCACGCGTTCGCCGTCGATCGCGATCCAGCCGCGCTCGATCGCGACCGCAAGTTCGTCGGCGATCGCCGTACGCGGCAATCCCGTGCGCGCCTCGAACAGCGGCAGCGCGAAGCCTTCCGGCAGGCGCAGCGCGTTGAGCATGAAATCGAACGGCCGCCGCGACGCATCCAGCCATTCGTCGCCGCCGATGCGCGCCTCGCTCGCCGCCGCCGTCATGTAGGCGGTCGGCTGCTTGAGTTTCCAGCGCCGCAGGATTCCATCCTGCGCGGGAAGCGTCAGCTTGCCGTGCGCGCCCGCGCCAATGCCGAGGTAGTCGCCGAACAGCCAGTAGTTGCGGTTGTGCGCGCATTGCAGGCCAGGCTTCGCGTAGGCCGAGACTTCGTAATGGTCGAAGCCGGCGGCGGCGATCAGGCGCTGGCAGTGTTCCTGGATGTCCCACGCGGAATCCTCGTCGGGAATGCCTGCGGGCGGTTTCGCGGCGAACACCGTGTTCGGTTCGAGCGTGAGCTGGTAATGCGACAGGTGGACCGGCTGCAGCGCGATCGCGTGCTCGACGTCGCGTTCGGCCATCGCCAGCGTCTGCTCCGGCAGCGCGTACATCAGGTCGATGTTGAAGTTCGCGTAGCCGGCGTCCTGCGCCAGCTTGATCGCGGCTTCGGCCTGCGCGCTGTCGTGGATGCGGCCGAGCCGGCGCAGGCAGCCGTCGTCGAAGCTCTGCACGCCGAACGAAAGGCGGTTCACGCCGGCGGCGAGGTAGTGCTCGAAGCGGCCGTGCTCGGCGGTCCCGGGGTTGGTCTCGAGCGTGATCTCCAGGCTTGGGGCAAAGCGCAGGCGCGCGCTCGCGGCCTGCAGGAAGCGGTCGACGGCATCGGGCGGAAACAGCGAAGGCGTGCCGCCGCCGAAGAACACGCTGGCGACCGTGCGTCCCCACGCCAGCGGCAGGTCCTGGTCGAGGTCGGCGATCAGCGCGTCGACGTAGGCTGCGAACGGGAGCTCGCCGCGGCGTTCGTGCGAGTTGAAATCGCAGTACGGGCATTTGCGCACGCACCAGGGCAGGTGCACGTACAAGGCAAGAGGAGGGAGACTCAGCACGTTGTGTATCGCCCGATCCTGCGCTCGTCGACGGTGAGCGCGTCGCCCAGGGCGTCGATGCGCGCGTCGTACTCCCGGATCGCCAGCATCATGGTCTCAGAGCTCCGCGCGAGCGAGCCGCTCGCGCAATCGCGCCAGCGCCTGCCCGCGATGGCTGTTCGCGTTCTTCAGCGCCGGATCGAGCTCGGCTGAACTGATGTCGTATCCGTCAGGAAGGAACAGCGGGTCGTAGCCGAAGCCATTCGCGCCACGCGGCGCCGAGAGGATGCGGCCGCGCCACAGGCCCTCGGCGATCAGCGGTTGCGGGTCGCTGGCCGAGCGCAGCATGACGAGCACGCAGTAGAAGTGCGCGCCGCGCGCGGCCTCAGGCACATTGCGCAGGCGGTCGAGCAGCAAGGCGTTGTTCGCCGCGTCATTGCCGTGGCGACCGGAATAGCGCGCCGAGCGCAGGCCCGGTTCGCCGTCGAGCGCGTCGACCACCAGTCCCGAATCGTCGGCGAGCGCGGGCAGGCCGGTCGCGAGCGCGGCATGGCGCGCCTTGATCAGCGCGTTCTCGACAAAGGTCGCGCCGGTCTCGTCGGCATCGCCCACGTCGAAGTCCGACTGCGCGAGCAGTTCGTGGCCGGACGCGGCGAGCAGCTCGCGCAGTTCGGCGAGTTTGCCGCGATTGGAACTCGCCAGCACCAGGCGGCTCATGCCCGATTCGACTCAGGAGTCCAGCGCGACCTGCTGCAGCGCCAGCAGTTCGCGCACACCCCTTTCGCCGAGCGCGAGCAGGGCATCGAGTTCGTCGCGGCGGAAAGCGTGGCCCTCGGCCGTGCCCTGCAATTCGATGAAGCCGCCGCCGTCGTTCATCACGATGTTCATGTCGGTGTCGCAGGCCGAGTCCTCGGGATAGTCGAGATCAAGCACCGGAACGCCGCGGTACACGCCGACCGAAACCGCGGCGACCGCGCCGTGCAGCGGATCCTTGACGATGTCGCCGCGCTGGCGCATCACCCGCAACGCATCGGCGAGGGCGACATAGGCGCCGGTGATCGCCGCCGTGCGGGTGCCGCCGTCGGCCTGGATCACGTCGCAGTCGAGGGTGATGGTGCGCTCGCCGAGCGCGCCGCGGTTGACGCAGGCGCGCAGCGCGCGGCCGATCAGGCGCTGGATCTCGAGCGTGCGCCCGCCCTGCTTGCCGGCCGCCGCTTCGCGGTTCATGCGCGAATGGGTCGAACGCGGCAGCATCCCGTATTCGGCCGTCACCCAGCCTTCGCCCTTGCCGCGCAGGAAACCGGGCACGCGGTTCTCCACGCTGGCGGTGCACAGCACCTGGGTGTCGCCGAAACAGGCCAGCACCGAGCCTTCGGCGTGGCGGGTGAAATGGCGCTGCAGGCGCACGGGACGCAACTGGTCGGGTGCGCGGCCGCTGGGGCGCGAGAATTCGTTGGTCGAAGCAGTGTTCATCGAAGCTGGGTCATCGGGAAATCCGGAAAATCGCCGCAAGCGCGGGCGCTGAGTTTACCATCCACACCTTTCCTGCCCGGCAGAAGACGCATGTCCATCCGCAGCATGACCGCCTTCGCGTCCGGCGAGCGCAGCACGCCCTGGGGCACGCTCGGCTGCGACCTGCGGGCGGTCAACCACCGCTTCTTCGAGCTCGGCCTGCGCCTTCCCGAGGAACTGCGCCCGATCGAGGCGGCGCTGCGCGAGCGCATCGCCCTCAAGCTCAGCCGCGGCAAGGTCGACGTGACCCTGCGCTGTCGCCCGCCCGAGGGCGCGCAGTCGGAACTGCATCCGAATGCGTCCCTGCTGGCGCGTTTGTCCGAGCTCGCGCTCGACCTCGATGCGCGCTTTCCGCGCATGCACACCGATTTCGTCGAGCTGCTGCGCTTCCCGGGCGTGCTGGAGGAGGCGCAGCGCGACCAGGCCGGCCTGCAGGCCGAGGCGCTGCTGCTGCTCGACGCCGCGCTCGGCGAATTTGTCGCCGCGCGCGAGCGCGAGGGCGGCAAACTGGCGACGGTGATGCGCGAGCGGCTCGACGCGATCACCGCTCTCGTGAAGCAAGTCCGTGCGTGGATGCCGGAGATCCGCGCTGGCCTGCGCCAGAAGTTCGAGGCGCGCGTGGCCGACCTCAAGCAGCCCCTCGATCCCGGCCGGCTCGAGCAGGAGATGGTGCTGTGGCTGCAGAAGCTCGATGTCGAGGAGGAACTCGACCGGCTCGACAGCCACCTCGTCGAGGCGCGCCGCGTCCTGGGATTGCCCGAGGCGGTCGGTCGCCGGCTGGACTTCCTGATGCAGGAGTTCAACCGCGAGGCGAACACGCTGGGATCGAAGTCGGTGGACGCGCGCACCTCGCAGGCTTCGGTGGACATGAAGGTGCTGATCGAGCAGTTGCGGGAGCAGGTCCAGAACCTCGAGTAAGTAGTAGCCTGTCGAAGATCGGGCGTCGTGCCCGACTTCGACGCGCGATCCCGAAAAACGTGGTTTTCGGATCGCGCCGCCCAGCCGACGAGCCGGCTGGGCGTTGGCACATCCATGTGCCAAGGCTGGCTTCGGGCCGCTGCAGGGAAGACATGCAATGCGCGGAACGCTTTTCATCGTCGCGGCGCCGTCGGGCGCGGGGAAGTCGAGCATCGTCAATGCCGTGCTCGCGCGTGATCCGGCGATCAGCCTGTCGATCTCCTTCACTTCGCGTGGACCGCGGCCGGGAGAGCGGCACGCGCAGCATTACCACTTCGTCAGCATCGACGAGTTCCAGCGCATGATCGATGCCGGCGATTTCTACGAGCACGCGCTGGTGCATGGGGACTGGAAGGGCACCGCGCGGCAGTCGGTCGAGCCGCAGCTCGCGCAGGGCCGGGATGTGCTGCTGGAGATCGACTGGCAGGGCGCGCGCCAGGTGCGGGCCAAGGTGCCCGATGCGATCAGCGTGTACATCCTGCCGCCTTCGCTGGCCGAACTCGAGCGCCGCCTGCGCGCGCGCGCGCAGGACAGCGAGGACGTCATCGCCCGCCGGCTTGCGGCGGCGCGCGAGGAAATGTCGCACTACGGAGAATTCGACTACGTGGTCGTCAACGAGGTCTTCGACCGCGCCGTGGACGAGGTGTGCGCGGTGTTCACCGCCAGCCGCGTGCGCCGCGACGCCCAGGTGGCCCGCCACGGAAGGCTGATCGGGTCGCTGCTGACCGGGGAAGGCTGAGGCCCGGCACGGGAATGGGACTGCGGTCGCGTCGCAGTACCCGGCAATTGCCATGTTCCGGGCCTGCCGATGCGGACGTGCCTGTTTGCGCACGGTATGGGCGCGCTGTTAGACTTATTGGTTCAATTTTGCCGCCCGGCGTCCTGCCGGTGCCTGACCGGAGCAATGCATGGCCCGTGTAACCGTTGAAGATTGCCTGGAAGTCGTCGACAACCGCTTTGAGCTCGTGGTGATGGCATCCAAGCGCGCGCGCCAGCTCGCCAAGGGTGTGCCTTCGGTGCTCGAAGGCGCCGACAGCGCCGACAAGCCGACGGTGCTGGCGCTGCGCGAGATCGCCGCGCGCAGGATCGACCAGGCCACGATCGACCAGGTCGACCGCGCCGAGCGCGAGCGCAAGGAGCGCGAAGCCCTCGAGTGGGCCGCGGCCGAAGTCGTCGACGACGACCTGTCCAAGGGCGGCGACGATTGAGTTCTTGGTGATCGATTCATCGGCCACCCATGGCCGGGAATCGATGCTCCGATGCCGGAGTGAATCCGTCATCGGCTTCGCTACGCACGCGGCGCATCCTGCGCCTTGATTGACTCCGGGATGGCCCATCCCCGCCTTCGCGGGGGCAGGCTCTGGATCACGTCGGAGTTCGTCCAGCCCGGCAACCGCAGTCGTTCCATACGACTTGCGGCACTTCCCACATCCATGTGGGTCGCATGCCCGGACTGGATTTCAGCGCATCCTGCGGATGCGCGCCCGAGGCTTCCCGCCTCGTAGTCTTGGCTTCGGCTCCCGCATCGGCAGCTCTCGGTGCGACTCCGCAAATCGAAGCGACGTTGATGCTGCGCGCTGCGCCGCGTACGCTCGGGCCATGAACACGCAGCTCGACGAGCCAGCGCCCGAAGACGGCCCCGATGCGGTGCCGGAGGACGTGGCTGCGCTCGAGACCAAGCTGCGCGACTACCTTCCCGCCGAGCAGACAGCCACCGTCCGCCGCGCCTACCTGCTGGGCGCATCCGCCCACGCCGGGCAAACGCGGCGCAGCGGCGAGCCTTACATCACCCATCCGGTCGCCGTCGCCTCGATCCTCGCCGACCTGCGCATGGACGCCGAGACGCTCTGCGCGGCGATCCTGCACGATGCGCTTGAGGACACCCCGCTCGAACACCGCATACTCGAGGACGCTTTCGGCAAGACCGTGGCCGACCTCGTCGAGGGCGTCACCAAGCTCGACCGCCTCAAGTTCCGCGACCGCCAGGAGGCCGACGCCGAGAGCTTCCGCAAGATGCTGCTGGCGATGTCGCGCGACCTGCGGGTGATCCTGATCAAGCTCGCCGACCGCCTCCACAACATGCGCACGCTCGAGGCGATGGCGCCGGCCAGCCAGAAGCGCATCGCCCGCGAGACGCTCGACATCTACGCCCCGATCGCGCAGCGGCTGGGCATGAACCGGATCCGCAGCGAGTTGCAGGACCTCGGTTTCCGCACCCTGTACCCGAACCGACACACCGCGATCCTGCGTCGCATCCGCAGCCAGCCGGTGGTGCGCCGCGAGGCGATGACGGTGATCGAGAAGCGCATCGCCGAGCGCCTCGCCGAGGAAGGCCTGCCTTACCGCCTCGTCGGCCGGGTGAAGACGCCCTACAGCATCTACAACAAGATGCGCACCGAGCACAAATCCTTCGCCCAGGTGATGGACGTGTTCGGCTTCCGCGTCGTCGTGCAGACGGTGGGCCAGTGCTACCAGGCGCTGGGCATCGTGCACGGCTTGTACAAACCACTCGATGCGCGCTTCCGCGACTTCATCGCGATCCCGAAGGCGAACGGCTACCAGTCCTTGCACACCGTGTTGTTCGGGCCCTACGGCTCGCCGCTGGAGGTGCAGATCCGCACCGAGGACATGGACCTGATCGCCGAGCGCGGGATCGCCGCGCACTGGGTCTACAAGCACGGCGGCAGCGGCCACAACAGCGCGCAGGCGCGTGCGCACGACTGGCTGCGCAGCCTGCTCGAGTCGCAGCAGTACGCCGCGTCCTCGCTGGAGTTCCTCGAACACGTCAAGGTCGACCTGTTCCCCGACGAGGTCTACCTGTTCACGCCCAAGGGCGCGATCCTCGCTCTGCCGCGCAATGCCACCGCGCTCGACTTCGCCTACGCGGTGCACACCGACGTCGGCAACCATGCGGTCGCCGCGCGCGTCGACAAGAAACTGGTGCCGCTGCGCACCAAGCTCGCCAGCGGCCAGCGCGTGGAGATCATCACCGCCAAGTCGGCGACGCCGCACACCGCGTGGCTCGACTATGTGGTCTCGAGCAAGGCGCGCACCGCGATCCGCCACCACCTCAAGCACCTCGAACACGAGGACGCGGTCGACCTCGGCCACCGCATCCTCGAGCGCGCGCTCGAGGCGCGCGCCAGTTCGCTCGACAGCGTTCCGACCGCGGTGATGGAGAAATACCTCGTCGACCATCGCTACAAGCGGCTGGAGGAGCTGCTCTCCGACATCGCGCTCGGCAACCGCATGCCGGCGCAGGTCGCGCAGGCGCTGGCGCGCGGGGAAGCGCACGGCAGCGCCCGTCCGGCGAGCGAGGACGACATCCTGATCACCGGCGCCGAGCGCGGCATCCTCACCTATGCCGCCTGCTGCCACCCGATTCCCGGCGATCCGATCATGGGTCACCTCAGCGCCGGCAAGGGCGTGGTCGTGCACCGGCTCGAATGCCCGAACGTGCCCGAGTTCCGCAAGTCGCCCGAACGCTGGATCGGCATCGACTGGGATCGCAACGTCGAGGGCGACTACCGCGTCGAGCTGCGCATCGAGGTGGTCAACAAGCCCGGCGTGCTGGCCCAGGTCGCCGCGGCGGTGGCCGAGGGCAAGTCGAACATCGACAGCGTCGAGTACCAGGAGCGCGACATCAGCGCCTCGGTGATGCACTTCGTGGTCGAGGTGAAGTCGACGCGCCATCTCGCCGACGTGCTCGGGCGCATCCGGCGGCTGGCGGTGGTACAGGACGCGCAGCGGGTGTGAGCCGTCGCGCTACACTCGCGCATCGGCCCCGAAAGCGAGAACTCCATGCCCCGCCACCCCATCATCAGCGATGCCGCTCCCGCCACGATCGGTCCCTACAGCCAGGGGGTGATCGCCGGCAAGACGATCTATACCTCGGGGCAGATTCCTCTGGATCCGTCGACCGGCGAGTTGATCGACGGCGACATCACCGCCCAGACCCGGCAGGTGTTCAAGAACCTGCGCGCAGTCTGCGATGCGGCCGGCACGAACTTCCTGCACGTGGTTCGTGTCGGGATCTACCTGGTCGACCTCGGCGACTTCGCGGCGGTCAACTCGGTGATGGCGCAGAACTTCAGCCCTCCCTATCCGGCGCGTTCGACCATCGGCGTGGCGGCGCTACCGAAGGGCGCGCGCGTCGAGATCGACCTGGTGCTGCAACTGGACTGACCGGCGCGTGGCGCGATCCAGGCCATCCGCGCCGGCGCTGGCCGCGAGCGGCGAGGCGCCGCTGACAGGATTGCCGGGCGTCGGTCCGGCGCTTGCGAAGAAGCTGGCGGCGCAGGGCCTGTCGCGGATCCAGGACCTCTGGTTCCACCTGCCCTTGCGCTACGAGGACCGCACCCGCGTGAGCGCGATCCGCGCCCTGCAGCCGGGCGCGCCGGCGCAGGCCGAGGGTCGCGTCGAAGCAGTCGAGCGCAGCTTCCGCTTCCGGCCGATGCTGCAGGTCGCGATCGGCGACGGTTCCGGCGCCAGCCTGGTGCTGCGCTTCTTCCACTTCACCTCGGTCCAGGTCGCGCAATTCACCGTCGGTCGCAGGATCCGCGTGTTCGGCACGCCGCGCGAGGGGCGGGGCGGGCTGGAAATCGCGCATCCGTCCTACAAGTTTCTCGCCGACGAGGGCGAGCCGGAGCTGAGCGATCGCCTCGATCCGGTCTACCCGGCCATCGAAGGCATTGGCGCCCCCGCGCTACGCAAATTGATCGGGCTGGCCCTGCAGCGCCTGCCTCCGGCCGACGAGCTGGAACTGCTGCCGCTCGCGGCGCTGGCCCGGCGCGATCTGCCCGGCCTGCGGGACGCCCTCCTCACGGTGCACCAGCCCGCCGCTGGCACCGACACGCTGCAACTGGCCGCCGGCCTGCATCCCGCGCAGAAACGGCTGGCGCTGGAGGAACTGCTGGCCTACCAGCTCAGCCTGCGCCGGCAGCGAATGGCGATCCGCAGGCTGGGCGCACGACCGATCGCCGCGAACGACGATCTCGCCGCCGCGTTGCGCCCCCGACTGGGCTTTGCGCCGACGCGGGCGCAGGAACGGGTATTGCGCGAGATCCACGCCGACATGGCGCGCGCCGAGCCGATGCTGCGCCTGCTGCAGGGCGATGTCGGTTCCGGCAAGACCGCGGTCGCCGCGCTGGCGGCGGCGCGTGCCGTCGCCGCGGGTCGCCAGGTCGCGCTGATGGCGCCGACCGAGCTGCTTGCCGAGCAGCACTGCGCGACCTTCCGCTCCTGGCTCGAACCGCTGGGCGTGCGCGTGGCGTGGCTGGCGGGCAAGCTCGCCGCGCGCACTCGCCGCGAAACCCTGGCGGCGATTGCCGGAGGCGACGCGCAGGTCGTGGTCGGCACCCACGCGCTGATGCAGGAAGGCGTCGCCTTCGCCGATCTTGGCCTGGCGATCGTCGACGAGCAGCATCGCTTCGGCGTGCACCAGCGGCTCGCCCTGCGCGACAAGGGCCTTTCCGTTCGTGGTGAGCCCGTCGAACCCACCGCTCATGGTGAGCCTGTCGAACCACGACAGGCTCAGGACGATCGGCAATCCGAACTCGTCCCGCACCAGCTGGTGATGACCGCCACCCCGATCCCGCGCACGCTGGCGATGACCGCCTACGCCGACCTCGACGTGTCGGTGATCGACGAACTGCCGCCCGGTCGCACGCCGGTGCGGACGGTGGCGGCAAGCGTGGAACGCCGCGGCGAGCTGATCGAACGCATCCGGATCGCCTGTGCGGAAGGCCGGCAGGCCTACTGGGTCTGCACCGTCATCGACGAAAGCGAGGAAGTGCAGGCGCAGGCGGCGACCAGCCTGCACAAGCAACTCGTCGAGGCGCTGCGCGAGTTGCGCGTGGGTTTCGTCCACGGGCGCATGAAGCCGGCGGAGAAACAGGCGACCATGCGCGCCTTCAAGGACGGCACGCTCGACGTGCTGGTCGCCACCACCGTGATCGAGGTCGGCGTCGACGTGCCGCGCGCCAGCCTGATGCTGATCGAGAACGCCGAGCGCCTCGGTCTTGCGCAGCTCCACCAGTTGCGCGGGAGGGTCGGACGTGGGGCGGCGGTATCCACCTGCGTCCTGCTCTACCAGCCACCGCTGTCATTGCTCGCCCGGCAACGCATCGACACGATGCGCCGCACCACCGACGGCTTCGCGATCGCGCAGAAGGACCTCGAGCTGCGCGGGCCGGGCGAGCTGCTGGGTACCCGCCAGACCGGGCTGGCCCAGTTCCGGGTCGCCGACCTGATGCGCGACGCGCCCCTGCTGCCGCACGTCCAGCAGATCGCCGCCGAGCTGCTCGCGCACGATCCGGCGCGGGCCGAGCGCCTGATCGCGCGCTGGGTCGGGGGCGCGGAGCGCTACGCCGGCGTGTGAGGTCCCTCGCGCCGCCGCCTCCGGCCATGCAAAACAGTGACTTGCGGCGGCCGCAGGGGAAAGGCTAAAATGATCGTCTTTTCCCGCCACTTCTGCGGCCACTTTCAAAGGCAGGCGTTCCATGAAAGCCGACATCCATCCGAACTACCGTCCGGTCGTGTTCCAGGACGTGACCTCCGATTTCTCGATCCTGACCCGCTCGACCCTGGCGAGCAAGGAAACCGTGAAGTGGGAGGACGGCCAGGAATACCCGCTGATCAAGATCGAAGTGTCCTCGCATTCGCACCCGTTCTACACGGGCAAGCAGAAGATGATGGACACCAGCGGCCGCGTCGACCGCTTCCGCAAGCGTTACCAGAAGTAATCCGCTGCGAGCATCTTGCAGGGGCCGGGCGCGTCCGCCAGGACCCGCCGGCCTTCGGACTCCGCCATGCCGGAGTCCGACTTCGCCACCGTCGCATCAAGCGCGCGTGGCACTCTTCATTCGCGTCTCGATAGTCGCCTCGTTCGGGTTCCGTTCGGTCCGCGCATCGCGGGTCGTGACAGCGCCCACGAGTCGCCGTCTTCCCCGGCACTGCCATCGCCCTGTGGCTGTGTGATAATTCGCGCCTCAACCGACCCGCGCACCGCCTCGAGCCGTCCGCGGGTTTTTTCCGGCCGTGGCCCGGCCGCGCCGAACCGAGGAAGGAGAGTCCCGTGTCCGACACCAAGAGCGTGCTGCTGAGCGATGCAGCCACCGGCAAGTCCGTCGAGCTGCCGCTGATCCCCGGCACCGTCGGCCCGTCCTGCATCGACATCGGCAAGCTGCCCGCGGCGACCGGTCACTTCACCTATGACCAGGGCTTCATCGCCACCGCCAGCTGCAAGTCGGCGATCACCTACATCGACGGCGACGCCGGCGTGCTGATGTATCGCGGCTATCCGATCGAGCAACTGGCCAAGCAGTCCAACTTCCTCGAGGTGGCCTACCTGCTCATGCACGGCGACCTGCCGGATGCGCAGGAGTTCGCCAGGTTCGAGCACGAGGTCACGCATCACACGATGATGCACGAGGCCTTCCGCAACTTCCTGTACGGCTTCCGCCACGACGCCCATCCGATGGCGATGCTGACCGGCATGATCGGTTCGCTCGCGGCGTTCTACCACCACGGCCTCGACCTCGAGGACCCGGAAATGCGCCGCCTCGCCGCGATCCGCCTGATCGCCAAGGTGCCGACGATCGCCGCGTCCTGCTATCGCTACTCGATCGGCTGGCCGCTGCGCTATCCGCGCAACAACCTCGAGTACGTCGACCGCTTCCTGCACATGATGTTCGAGGTGCCGAGCGAGCCGCTGCAGCTCAACCCGGTCGTCGCCAAGGCGCTCGACCTGCTGTTCATCCTGCATGCCGACCACGAGCAGAACGCCTCGACCTCGACCGTGCGCCTGGTCGGCTCGACCGGCGCCAACCCCTATGCCTGCGTGTCGGCGGGCGTGGCCGCGCTCTGGGGTCCGGCGCATGGCGGCGCCAACGAGGCGGTGCTGCGCATGCTCGCCGAGATCGGCAAGCCCGAACTGGTCGGCAAGGCGGTCGAGCGCGCCAAGGACAAGAACTCCGGCTTCCGCCTGATGGGCTTCGGCCACCGCGTCTACAAGAACTTCGATCCGCGCGCGACGATCATCCGCGAGATGACCCACAAGGTGCTCGCCGAGCTCGGCGTCAACGACCCGATGCTGGAGATCGCGCTGAAGCTCGAGGAAGCGGCGCTCAAGGACGAGTACTTCGTCGCGCGCAAGCTCTACCCGAACGTCGATTTCTACTCCGGCATCATCTACAAGGCGCTCGGCATCCCCACCGAGATGTTTACCGTGATGTTCGCGATCGCGCGCACCGCCGGCTGGGTGTCGCACTGGCTGGAGCAGAGCGCGGAGGCCGATTCCAAGATCGGCCGCCCGCGCCAGGTCTACGTCGGCGCAACCCAGCGCAACTTCGTGCCGATGGCATCGCGCTGAAGACAGGTGTCCGCCTGCAACGCGATCAAGACGCCCCGCATTTGCGGGGCGTTTCGTTTTCTGCGAATCAGCACTCGGATTCGGCGAGCAGTTCTTCCAGCGTCGCCAGCGAGGCGCGCTTCATCGGCTTTTCGTCGATGCGGTCGAGCGGAGCCTGGCGCAGGGCGTCGCGCGGAAGCACGGTGATGTCGAAAGGCAGGTCGTCGGCGGCGAACAGCCAGACCGGCGCCTCGATCGCGCGATCGCGGTCCAGGCGCACGCGGCGGCCGGACGACTCGGCCGGGATGGCGTGCTCGGCGAGGAAGGCCTGCACGTGTTCGGGATCGTCGGCGTACAGGTGCAGGCAGACCGCCGAATGCGCGTCGGCGGTGCCCTCGAGCACGGCGCCGACCAGGCGTGGTTCGAACGGCGCGAAGAAGGCCAGGGCGCGCGCTGCGGCCTCGCGGCGCTCGAGCAGCAGTTGCGGGTGCGAGGCGCCCTGGAACAGGCGCTGGTAGTCGCGCAGGGCCTCCTGGATCTCGCTGTTGCGCGGCAGGCTGGCATCGTCGTGGATGCCCAGCCGATGCGCGGCCTTGCGCTTGGCGAGATGGAAGTCGCGGATGCCGCCCTCGGTGATCAGGCGAGCGGCCTCGATCGCGAGCTGCTGGCGGCGTTCGCGGTTGCGGGTTTCCGAGTGGGTGATCGAGTGGGCGTGTCGAGTGGAGCCAGGGGCGTGTCGCATGGGCGGCCTCCGGTGTGACACGACCCGCGCGACCTGCGTCGTGCGGGGCCGGCGCGGAGCCGGCGCTCAGAAGATATCAAAAGCTTCTTCGTTGGTGGTGCTCGTGTCGGCCGTGCCGGGCGCCTCGTTCTCGAAGCGTTCCAGGTATTCGGCCTTGAAGTACTCGGTCAGGCCACCGCTGGAACCGCCGGGCAGCACGCGGCCGCTGCCGCGGTCGACCTGCACGGTGACGACCCCGGGCGGCGGGGAGATCGGGTTCTCGGGCACGTTGGCCAGCGCCACGCGCATGTAGTCGATCCAGATCGGCAGGGCGGCGCGCGCGCCGAATTCGCTGCGGCCGAGGGTCGAGAAGTCGTCCATGCCCACCCATACCGTGGTGACGAGGTGGCCGCCGTAGCCGGAGAACCAGGCGTCGTGCATGTCGTTGGTGGTACCGGTCTTGCCGCCGATGTCCTCGCGGTGCAACACCAGCGCCGGCGTGCCGGTGCCGTGCTTGATGACGTCCTGCATCATCGACATCACCAGGAAGGCGGTGCGCTCGTCGATCGCGCGGTGCGCCGGGAAGGTCGACGGCGGGCCGACGAAATCCGGATCGATCGGGGGCACCGGCGGGGCCGCGACGATCGCCGGTGCTTCCGGGTTGGCCGGCGATGCCGGCGATGCGGCGGCTTTCGCAGCGGCGGTCTTGTCGGTGGCCTTGCTGCTGGCAGGCGGCGTGCGCGCGTCGAGGTCGAAGCCGCTGTCGTCGTCGCCATCCGACGCGGCAGGGCTGGCTGGGGAAGCGGGCGTGGCGGTGGCCACCGGGGCAAGGTCGAAGCCGTCGACCACGCTGGAAATCGACTGGTCCTGCTGCACGCGTTCCACGCAGCCCTTGCAGGCGCGCAGCGGGTGCGCGCGCGCGATCGTCACGCCGTCGCGATCGACCACGCGGTCGATGAAGTAGGGCTCGACGAGGTAGCCGCCGTTGGCGAACACCGTGTAGCCGCGCGCCATCCACATCGGCGGCACCGAGGCGGTGCCCAGCGCCATGGTCAGGTTGTTCGGCAGGCTCTGTTCGGTGAAGCCGAAGTTCTGGATGTACTTGCGCGCGAAGTCCACGCCGATCGCGTCGAGCAGGCGCACCGAGACCAGGTTGCGCGACAGCGCCAGCGCCTGGCGCAGGCGCATCGGGCCGAGGAACTTGCCGTCGTCGTTCTGCGGCCGCCAGCTCTTGCCGCTGCTGTGGTCGTTGAACACCACGGGCGCGTCGAGCACCAGCGAGGCCGGCGAGAAACCGCGCTCCATCGCGGCCGCGTAGATGAAGGGCTTGAAGCTCGATCCGGGCTGGCGCAGCGCCTGGGTGGCGCGGTTGAACTTGGTCTGCGCGAAGGAGAACCCGCCGACCAGGGCGCGCAGTGCGCCGTCCTCGGGTTCCAGCGAAAGCATCGCCGATTGCGCCTTGGGGATCTCGTTGAGCTGGTAGCTGAGGATCTTGCCGGCGTCCGGATCGACGTCCGGCAGCGCCGGCGCGAGCTTGTCGGCATCGACCTGGCCGTGGATCTTGTTGAGCGCCTCGACCTGCTCCTGCTTTTCCTTGTCGGCCTTGGTGATCGGCAGAAGCCGCACCACGTCGCCGCGCGCGAGCAGCGTGTCGATGCGGGACTTGCCGGCCAGCGCCCAACGCACGTCGTCCATGCCGATCGTGACCTCGTTGCCGTCGCCGAGCAGGACCTGCGCATTGGTGGCGCTGGTCTGGGTCACGACGCCCGCCAGCAGGCCGCCGTAGGCGCCGCGCGCCAGCAATTTCTGGAGCAGGGCGGCGCGATCGGTCTCGGCGTTGAGGTCGAGTTTCGCTTCCGGTCCGCGGTAGCCGTGGCGGCGGTCGTAGACCAGCAGGTCGTTGCGGAGCGCCAGGTTGGCAGCGACCTGCTTGGTCGCGTCGATGGTCGTGTAGACCTTGTAGCCGCGGTTGAGGGCGTCGCTGCCGTAACGGTCGAGCATCGCCTGGCGCACCATCTCGGCGACGTAGGGCGCATCGAGTTCGACCGGTGGTTCGTGCGGCGCGGCGTGCGGGGTTTCGGCGCGGGCGGCATCGTGCTGGGCACGCGTGATGAAGGCGTTTTCCAGCATCCGGTCGAGCACCCAGTTGCGGCGTTCGAGCGAACGATCGGGATTGGAGATCGGGTTGCCGGTGGACGGGAACTTGGGGATCGCCGCCAGCGAAGCGGCCTCGGCGAGATCGAGCTGGTCGAGCTTCTTGCCGTAGTAGTACTCGGCCGCGGCGGCGATGCCGTAGGCGCGGTTGCCGAAGAAGCACTTGTTGAGGTAGATCTCGAAGATCTCGTCCTTGCTCAGCTCGCGCTCGATCTTCAGCGCCAGCAGGATCTCCGAGAGCTTGCGGGTGTAGCTGTATTCGTTGCTGAGGAAGAACTGGCGGGCGACCTGCTGGGTGATCGTGCTGCCGCCGGGGACGCGTCCGTGGGTGGTGGCGCTCAGCCAGACCGCGCGCGAAATGCCGCGCCAGTCGACGCCCGGATGCTCGTAGAAGTGCGCGTCCTCGGTGGCCAGGAAAGCCTTGCGCACCTGGTCGGGCACCTGCTTGATGCCCACCGGGTAACGCCGGGTCTCGCCGAACTGCGCAATCAGCCTTCCTTCGCGCGTGTAGACGTTCAGCGGCAACTGCATTTCGACGTGGCGCAGGCTGTCCACGTCGGGCAGGCGCGGCACGATCAGCCAGTAGACGACCCCGAGCGCAGCAGCAGCCAGGACGAGCAGGAACAGGCCGGCGTAGAGCGCGCGGCGGAGCCAACGGAAGAGTCGTGCCATCCTGGGTGTGCGTCCGGAGGTTTACAGAAGGTGGGGCGAAGGAGTATAGAACGTGGGCGGTACGCTCAGGGGATCGGGCGACTCGTTTCGTCAGGGGGCGGGCGGGAGTGTGGGGTCAGGAGCGGTTCGGCGAAGTTTTTCGCGCTGCCCGCTTGCTATTTCGTAAGCGAATCGTTATTACTTTAGGCAGCGGTACACGTATCGCGGCTAAATGCCCGCCGGAAGGGGAGAAACCGTGGGTCTTTTCGGAAACACTCAGGCGCCGCTTGTCGGCGTCGACATCAGCTCCACCGCGATCAAGCTCCTTCAGCTGAGCCAGAGCGGGGGGCGCTATCGCGTGGAGCACTACGCGGTCGAGCCGCTACCGTCGAACGCCGTGGTCGAGAAGTCCATCGTCGAGGTCGAGGCGATCGGGGACGCGATCAAGCGCGCGGTCAGCCGCTCGGGAACCCGGGCCAAGCATGCCGCCGCGGCGGTCGCCGGGTCGGCGGTGATCACCAAGCTGATCACCATGCCGGCCACCCTGGACGAGGACGCACTGGAGGATCAGATCCAGTACGACGCCGCCCAGTACATCCCGTACCCGATCAACGAGGTCAGCATGGACTTCGAGGTGCTCGGGCCGATGCCCGGCAACCCCGACGTCCTGCAGGTCCTGCTGGTCGCCTCGCGTTCCGAGAACGTCGAGCTGCGCCAGTCGGCGCTGGAGATGGGCGGGCTCACCGCGAAGGTGATGGACGTCGAAGCGTTCGCGATGGAAAACGCCTTCCGCCTGATCGCCGACCAGCTGTCCGTTCCCAAGGACGGCCTGGTCGCGCTGGTGGACGTGGGCGCGACCATCACCACGCTCAACGTGCTGCGCGACCAGCGCACCATCTACACGCGCGAGCAGACCTTCGGCGGCAAGCAGCTCACCGACGAGGTGATGCGCCGCTACGGCCTCAACTACGAGGAGGCCGGCCTCGCCAAGCGCCAGGGCGGACTGCCCGAGAGCTACGAGGTCGAGGTGCTCGAGCCGTTCAAGGAAGCGATGGTCCAGCAGATCAGCCGCCTCCTGCAGTTCTTCTACGCCGGCAGCGAGTTCAACCGCGTCGACCAGATCGTCCTCGCCGGCGGTTGCGCCTCGATCGCCGGCATGGCCAGCATGATCGAGGAACAGCTCGGCGTGCCCACCGTGATCGCCAACCCGCTCGCGAACATGTCGCTCGGTCCCCGTGTGCAGGCCAACGCGCTTGCCCAGGACGCCCCGGCGCTGATGATCGCCTGCGGACTTGCCATGAGGAGTTTCGACTGATGGCCAAGGTCAATCTCCTTCCCCATCGCGCTGAAAAGCGACGGGAACGTCAGCAGCGGTTCTACGGCATGCTCGGTGCCGCGTTCGTGGTCGGCCTGGTCGTGGGCGTGGGCGGCTGGCTGTTCTACGACGCCCAGATCGACGGCCAGAACCAGCGCAACACCTACCTCACCGACCAGATCAGCCAGCTCGACGTCAAGCTCAAGGAAATCGATGAGCTCGACAAGAAGAAGGCCACCTTGCTGCGTCGCAAGCAGGTGATCGAGGACCTGCAGTCCAATCGTTCGCAGATGGTGCACCTGTTCGACGAGCTGGTGCGCACCATCCCCGAGGGCGTGCGCCTGAATGCGGTCAAGCAGAACGGCGACAAGCTCACCCTGGAAGGGCAGTCGCAGTCCAATGCCCGGGTCAGCGCCTACATGCGCAACATCGAGGCTTCGGGCTGGATGACCAATCCCGACCTTTCGGTGATCGAGGCCAAGGGTAGCGACAAGACGCTGCCTTATGTCTTCAAGCTGACACTGACGCTCACCAAGCCCGGACAGATGATCGGGCCGGATGGCAAGCCGGTGATGGGACCGGACGGCAAGCCGATGATGAACCCGACGCCTGATGCGGCGGGTAGCGGGGCCGCCGACGCGTCCGCTGCACCTGCCTCGGCGGCATCGCCCGCGGCCGCTGCCGCGTCATCGCCTGCATCGGCCGCCAGCAGCAAGGGAGGGGCGACCCCGTGAGCACCAAGAAGAAGATCGATTGGGGCAACATCGATTTCAACAATGCCGGCGCATGGCCGGATCCGTTGAAGTTCATCGCGTGCGGGCTTGTCATTGCCGTCATCATCAGCCTCTTCTATTGGGGCTTGATCAGCGGTCAGCGCGACCAGCTAGCCGGCCTCGAGCAGCAGGAAACCTCGCTGAAGGCGACCTTCGAGGACAAGCAGGGCCGAGCCGCCAACCTGGAACCGCTGAAGATCCAGTTGGCGCAGATGGAGGAGATGCTGCAACAGATGATGCGACAGCTGCCGGGCAAGACGGAAATGCCCGACCTGATCGTCGACATCTCGCAGACCTCGCTCGCTACCGGCATCGTCAACGAGCTCTTCCAGCCAGGCCCGGAAACTCCGCAGGAGTTCTATGCCGAGAAACCGATCAACCTGCGCATGATCGGCACCTACCACCAGTTCGGAGCCTTCATGAGCGGCGTAGCTTCGCTGCCGCGCGTCGTGATCCTCACGATGCACGACATCTCGCTCAAGCCGACGGTCAAGAACGGTTCGATCTCCGCCGACGGCAGCCTGACCCTCGAAGGTACGGTGAAGACCTACCGATATCTCGACGAGGACGAGCAGAACGCCGCGGCGCCCAAGGCGGGAGCCAAGGGAGCCAAGGGCAACAAGCCGGCGGCAGCCGCCGCCAAGAACGCGGCATCGCCGGCGTCGCCAGCGTCGCCGGCGTCGCCCGCCGCATCGCCGGCCGCGTCGAAAGCGGGAGGGAAGTGAGATGGCAGGTCACAACAAGCTTGCTTTGCGCTGGATCGTCACGGCCGTAGCGGTCGTGGCCCTGGCCGGTTGCGGTCGCAGCACCACTTCCGATCCGAACCTCGAGCAATGGGTAGCCCAGGTCAAGGCGCGTCCCGCGCCGCCACTGGATCCCGTGCCGGTGATGCAGAAGTTCGAGACCTTCCTTTACAACGACCAGGGCTTGCGCGACCCGTTTTCGCAGCCGGTGGACAACGTGGGCAAGGGGAATGGCCCACGTCCGGATCCGAACCGGCCGAAGCAGCCGATGGAATCGTATCCGCTTGACAGCCTGGTCATGAACGGAACCTTGGGGGCTGGTGCCGGCCTCGTCGGGCTGGTGATGTCGCCGGACAAGGTGACGCACCGGGTCGTGCCGGGCAACTACGTGGGTCAGAACGACGGCAAGGTGATCGAAGTCACGCCGACCAAGATCAACATCACCGAGCTGGTGCCGGATGGGGCGGGGGGCTGGATCGAGCGCCCGGCATCCATCGCCTTACCAAATCATTGATCGGGGAGTAGCAAGATGAGCGCAATCAAAGTCATTCGCCAGATCAACCGCTCGCGCGCCACGGCGCTGGGCCTGGGGGTCTGGCTGCTCAGCAGTGCATTCCCCGCGTTCGCGTCGAATGTCCTGCAGCAGGTCACGCACGCGCCGGGCGCGAAGGGCGGGGTGGACATCACCCTGCAGTTCGCCAACCCGATCGGCGACGCCCAGGTCTTCACGACCGACAGCCCGCCGCGCATTGCCGTCGACCTGCCGGACACCCACAACGGCCTGGCCGGCAAGAAAGTGCTGATTGGCGACGGTTCCGCCAGCGCATTGTCGGCAGCCGAAGCCAACGGCCGCACGCGCGTCATGGTGGACCTCTTCCGCCAGGCTCCCTACCAGTCGAGGATCGAAGGCAATCGCCTGATCCTCACGGTGGCCGATTCCGGCGCCAAGCTGAAAGGCCCGGCGATGGCCAACACGATGGATCCCTCGCGCCGCGTCGCCGGCGCCCTGAGCGTTTCCAACGTCGACTTCCGGCGGGCCCCGAACGGCGCCGGCAGGATCGTGCTGCGCTTCACCGGCGACGGTGCGGCGGCGGACATGCGCGTGGAAGGATCGCGGGTGATGGTGGACGTGGGCAACGCGATGATCCCGTCGAACCTGTCCAAGCACCTCGACGTCAGCGATTTCGCCACGCCGGTGCAGTCGATCGATTCGCGCGAGCAGGCTGGCGGTACCCGCCTGGTCATCAACACGGGCGGCAACATCGACGCGTCGGCCTACCAGACCGGCAACGAGTACGTCATCGAGATCAATCCGAAGAAGGCCGAAGGCGGCGCCGTGGCCGACGCCAACTCGGTCAGCACGGGTTTTGGCAAGAAGACCTACAGCGGCAAGCCTGCCACCTTCAACTTCCAGGATGTTCCGGTCAGGACCGTCCTGCAGCTGATCGCGGAAGAATCGGGTCTGAACGTCGTGGCCGCCGACACGGTTACCGGCAACGTCACCCTGCGGCTGATCAATGTGCCCTGGGACCAGGCGCTCGATATCGTCCTGCGCGCCAAGGGACTCGACCAGCGCCGCGACGGCGGTGTCGTATGGGTCGCACCGCAGCGCGAGCTGGCCAGTTACGAGCAGTCGCTGGAGGATGCCCGTATCGCGATCGAGCAGCGTCAGGCAACCGTTGTGGAGTACATCCCGATCAACTACGGCAGCGCCGAGGACATCACCAGGCTGCTGACCGATGAAGCCAAGAGCAACTCGAGTGGCGGCGGTGGCGGGCAGACACAACGTGGCTTCCTTTCCCCGCGCGGCAGCGTCAGCTTCGACAAGCGCAGCAATACCCTGCTGCTCACCGACGTCCCGAAAAAGGTCGACGAGATCAAGAAGCTGGTCTCGATCCTGGATCGCCCGGTCGACCAGGTCCTGATCGAGGCTCGCGTCGTGATCGCCGACGAGGAGTTCGCACGCGATCTCGGTGCGCAGCTGGGCATCACCGGCGTGCATCAAGGTGCCAATTCGCTGACGTCCTACTGCGGAACGGTTACCTGCTCCGCAAACAACATTGCGAATCTTACGGGCAGCACCACCGGATCGGATCCGGGCGAGATCAGCCGGATCGTCCCCACCGACTTGAACGTCAATCTCCCGGTCACGACCCCTGCGGGCAGCATCGCGTTCTCGATCCTCAATGGCGGCCATGTCCTCGATCTTGCCCTGAGCGCCATGCAGAGCGAAGGCCGCGGCGAGGTGGTGTCCAATCCCCGCGTGATCACCAGTAACCAGAAGGAAGCCGACATCCAGCAGGGTGACGAGATCGGTTACGTGACGATCAGCGGCGGCGCCGCCGGTGGCGCCCAAACGGCCAACGTGCAGTTCAAGGACGTCGTGCTCGAGCTGAAGGTGACACCGACCATCACCCACGACAACCGTGTGTACATGGCGCTGGACATCAAGAAGGACGAGCTGAAGGACTTCATCAACGTGCCGGGCTTCGGCAACGTGCCGGAGATCACCAAGCGTGAGGTCACGACCGCTGCGCTGGTCGATTCGGGACAGACCGTCGTGATCGGTGGCGTCTACGAGTTCAGCAACCGCGACGACATGACCAAGGTGCCTTTCCTTGCCGACCTGCCGGGCCTGGGCATGCTGTTCCGCAGCAAGAACCACTCCACGACCAAGGCCGAGCTGCTGGTCTTCGTGACGCCGAAGATCCTGGAAGTGAAGCAGCGCAACTGACGGATCGGCTCTCGTCGCGGTGATATTGTGAAAGGGCCGCTCAGCGGCCCTTTCCTTTTTCGGACCATCCCTCTCCAGTTCACGGGAACGACCTCTTGTCACGCAAGACGCTCAGCGCAGGCGAATACCTGTTCCGCGAAGGTGAGCGCGCCGAGTCCGCCTACCTGGTCGAGGAGGGTTCGATCGAGCTCCAGGCCACGCGCGCGGGACGGGCAGGCGGTCCTGCGCATACGATCGCGATCGCGCGGCTCGGTCCGGGAGAACTGCTCGGCGAGATGTCGGCCCTTGATCATTCCTTGCACAGCGTCAGCGCCGTCGCGCTGACGGACGCGGTCCTGCTGGTCGTCGACAGCGCGCAGATCCACGACCGCCTCGCCAGCGCGGACCCGATCGTGAGGACGCTGCTCGAAGGACAGATGAAGCGCTACCGCGGCATGCTGTCCCTGTTGCGCGGCGAGGCTGGCGATCGCGACGAAGCCGGGATGCCGCCCCTCGAAAGCGATCACGGCCTCGACAAGTTCCGCCTCGAGGGCCAGCTGCGCGAAGCCCTGCAGCAGCATCGTCTCGAGGTGCGCTACCAGCCGATTCTCGAGATCGCGACCGGCCGCATCGCCGGCTACGAGGCGCTGGTGCGCTGGGAGCATCCGGTACGCGGCCCGGTCTCGCCCGACGAGTTCATCAAGCTCGCCGAGGAAACCTCGCTGATCATGCCGGTCGGCGAATACGTCTTCGACGAAGCCTGCGCCGCGCTCGACCGCCTGCGCGCGGACGACATGCCCTTCATCGCGGTCAACGTGTCGGCGCGCCAGCTCGCCGGTCCCGGACTGATCCAGCGCGTGGTCGAACGCCGCGATGCGCTCGGCCTGCCGCCTGGCTGCATCAAGGTGGAGATCACCGAGAGCCAGGCGCTCGACTACCAGCAGGTCGCCGAGGTCATCGCGCATTGCCATGCCAACGCGATCGGCGTGTCGCTCGACGATTTCGGCACCGGCTACTCGCACCTCACCCACCTGCACCAGCTCGACCTCGACACGATCAAGATCGACCAGGCCTTCGTCTGGCAGATGTTCTCCTCGGACAAGGCCATGAGCATCGTGCGCGCGATCGTGGCGCTGGGCCGGGCGATCCAGGCCGACCTCGTCGTCGAGGGCATCGAGACGCGCGAGCAGCTCGATTTCCTCGCCGGCATCGGCTGCCGCTACGCACAGGGTTTCCTGATCGGCCGGCCGGTGCGGCTGGAAGCGGTGCTCGCGGCGCGCTGAACCTTCCTGCGGAACAATGCCGCATCCCGCCGGTCGAACGGCAGGACACCGCCCCGCCATTTCGCCGACAATCCGTCGGCGCCGCCACATTCCCGCCCATGGATACCCCGATCGACACTTCCAGCCTCCACGCCCGTTTCATGGCCCTGCGCGAATCGCTCTCGAGCGCCGTCATCGGCCAGGGCGCCCTCGTCGAGCGCCTGCTGATCGCCCTGCTCGCCGATGGCCACCTGCTGGTTGAAGGCGCACCCGGGCTGGCCAAGACCACGGCCGTCAAGGAACTCGCCGCGCGCATCGAAGGCGATTTCAGCCGCGTCCAGTTCACCCCCGACCTGCTGCCGGCCGACCTCACCGGCACCGACATCTGGCGCGCCAACGATGCGCGCTTCGAGTTCCAGCCTGGCCCGTTGTTCCACAACCTGCTGCTCGCCGACGAGGTCAACCGCGCTCCGCCGAAGGTGCAGTCGGCGCTACTGGAGGCGATGGGCGAGCGCCAGATCACGGTCGGTCGTTCCACCTACGCGCTGCCGCGGCTGTTCCTGGTGATGGCCACGCAGAACCCGATCGAGCAGGAAGGCACCTATGCGCTGCCCGAAGCCCAGCTCGATCGCTTCCTCATGCACGTGCGCGTCGGCTATCCCGAGGCCGGCGCGGAAAGCCTGATCCTGCGCCTGGTGCGCGAGCGTGCGCGCACGACCCTGCACGACGCGCCGCAACCGCAGCGGATGCTTTCCCAGCAGGAACTGTTCGATGCACGTGCTGCCGTGCTCGACCTGCACCTCGCGCCGGCGCTGGAGCGCTACCTGGTCGAGATCGTGCTCGCCAGCCGCGAAGCCGCCCGCTACGACGCCACGCTCGCCGCGAAGATCGCCTGGGGCGCCAGCCCGCGCGGATCGATCGCGCTCGAGCGCTGCGCGCGCGCGCGCGCCTGGCTCGCCGGGCGCGATTACGTCACGCCCGAGGACGTGCAGGCCGTCGCGCCCGACGTGCTGCGCCATCGCATCCTGCCGAGCTACGAGGCGATCGCCGAAGGCTGGGACGGCGACAAGCTGGTGCGCGCCCTGCTCGATCGCGTGCCGCTGCCATGAATACACAAGTCGCGAAGCGACGCTGCCGTCCCTCGCCCGCGAAGCGGGAGAGGGGGGAACCATCGGCACAGCCGATGGTGGGGTGAGGGGTCTTTTCATGCTGCATGCCTCATCGCCCGCACCCGCCGACGGACTGCGTCCGACCCTGCACGAGCTGATCGCGCTGCGCGACCGCGTGCGCGGCTGGCCGCCGGCGACGCGGGCCGCGGCGGCGGTCGCCGGCCCCGCACCTTCGCCCTTCCGCGGGCGCGGCATGGAATACGCCGAGTCGCGTCCCTACGCACCCGGCGACGATGCCCGCCACATCGACTGGCGACTCACCGCGCGCAGCGGCAAGCCGCATACCAAGCTGTTCCAGGCCGAACGCGAACGGATCGCGCTGATCGTCGTCGACACCGCGCCGGTCCTGTATTTCGGCACGCGCGTGCGCTTCAAGTCGGTGCAGGCAGCGCGCGCGGGTGCGATCGCGGCATGGGCGGCGCAGCAGCGCGGCGACCGCATCGGCGCCCTGCGTGGCGCAGCCGCCGAGCCGCCGCTCGCGCCCCAGGGCGGAAGCCGCGGCGCCCTGCGCGTGCTCGATGCCCTCGTGCGCTGGTACGCGCAACCGCCAGCGCAGGATGCGGGACTCGGCCATGCGCTCGGCACGGCCGCGCGCCTGCTGCATCCGGGCGCGAGCCTGGTCGTGCTGGCCGACGCATCTTCGCTCGCCGATATCGCGGACGGGCGGCTTGCCATGCTGGCCACGCACCACGACCTGCTGGTCGTGCTGCTGGCCGATCCGCTCGAACTGCACCCACCGCGCGAGCGCCTGCCGTTCACGCTCGGCGATGCGCGCATCGACCTCGACCTCGATGCCGCCGTGGCGCGCGGACGCTGGCGGCGCGCCTTCTCTGAAACCCTGCAAGCGCAGACCCAGCGTCTGCGGCGCCTCGGCGCGCGTGCATGCGTCATCCACAGCGAAGACAGCGACGACACGCTGCTTGCCGCCCTGCTCGATCCGCGCCACGTCGCATGAATCGCGTGTCGCCATGAACCTCGTCGTCCCCGGCCTGCACGACATCCACCTGCCGCCTTCTCCGGGCTGGTGGCCGCCAGCGCCCGGCTGGTGGTTGCTGGCCGCAGCGATGATGGCCGCGCTCGCGTGGACGACGTGGCGCATCCTCCGCGAACGCAGGCGCACGCGACGTCTCGCCGTCGCGATGCGCGAATTCGACACCGCCGTCGCCGCCGCACGGGACGCGCCTGCGCGCCTCGCCGCTGCTTCGACGCTGCTGCGCCGCGCCGTCCTCGTCCGCCATCCGTCCGCGGCATCGCTGGACGGCAAGGCCTGGCTGCAGTTCCTCGACGGCGAGGATCCGGCGCGGGCGTTCTCGCAAGGGCCGGGCGGCTTGCTCGTGGACGGCGCCTTCCGGCGCACGCTCGATGCCGACATCGCGCCGGCACTCACGCTCGCGCGGGCGCGCTTCGCTTCCCTGCTGGCCGGCGATCTCGGAGGCCGCGACCATGCCTGAGTTCGCATGGCCGTGGATGCTGCTCGCGCTGCCGCTGCCGTGGCTGGCCGCGCGCCTGCTGCCGGCCGCGCCGCGCATCGCGCGGGCCGCGTTGCGCGTGCCTTACGCACGTGCCTTCGCGGCCATGCACGCCGCCGACGAACACTCGCACGGACGCCGCGTGCGGCGCTGGTGGCCGCTGCTTGGCTGGCTCCTGCTGTGCATCGCCGCCACGCGCCCGCAACAGCTCGGCGAGATCGTGCAACCGCCGCACAGCGGTCGCGACCTGCTGCTCGCGGTCGACCTGTCCGGCAGCATGCGCACCCCGGACATGGAGCTGGGTGGCCAGGCGGTCGATCGTCTCACCGCGATCAAGGCCGTGCTCGGCGACTTCCTCACCCGCCGCATCGGCGATCGCGTCGGCCTGATCGAATTCGGCACCCGCGCCTACGGCGTGATGCCGCTGACCTGGGATCGCCAGAGCGTGCGTGAGCAGCTGCTGGACAGCCAGGCCGGGCTCGCCGGCGACAACACCGCGATCGGCGATGCGATCGCGCTGGCGGTCAAGCGCCTGATCGCATCCGCCACATCGGGAATGGGCGCCTCCGACCGCGTGCTGATCCTGCTCACCGACGGCGTCAGCAACGCCGGCGTCATCGAACCCCTGAAAGCCGCGAAGCTCGCGGCTTCCGAGCACGTGCGGATCTACACGATCGGCTTTGGCGGCGGCGGCGCGGCCGACTCGCTGCTCGGCATCAGCCTGCCGATGCAGGACGACGGCGTCGACGAGGAAACCCTGCGCACGATCGCGCAGGACACCGGCGGCCGCTACTACCGCGCGCGCGACACCGAATCGCTTGCCGGCATCTACGCCGAGCTCGATCGCATCGAGCCGGCGTTGCGCGCGCAGCGCGTCGAGCGTCCGCGCATCGAGCTGTATCCGTGGTTCCTCGGCAGCGCCCTGCTGCTGGCGCTGGCGATGTTCGCGCTGCCGGCGGCCAAGGCGGCGAGGAAGCACGCATGAACGCCTGGGCGAACGCGCTGCCGCACCTGCTGCGCCCATGGTGGCTGCTGGCCCTGCTCGCGCTGCCGCTGCTGTGGTGGCTGTGGCGTCGACGCGCGCATGCCGACACACCGTGGACACGCGCGGTCGATCCGCATCTGCTGCCGAGCCTGCTCCAGGAAGCGCCGGCATCGCGTCGTTCCGCCGCGACGTCGCTGTTCGCCGCCTGCTACGCGCTGGCGGTGCTGTCGCTGGCAGGGCCGGCGTGGCGGCAACCGGTCGCGACCTATACGCCGCAGGCGCCGCTGGTGGTCGTCGAGGACATGTCCTCGCACATGCTGGCCGCCGATCTGCCGCCTTCGCGCCTGCTGCGCGCGCGCCTGAAAATCCAGCAGCTCATCGCGCAGCGCAAGGGCGGACAGATCGGCCTGGTCGCCTACGCCGGCGATGCCTTCACGGTCGCGCCGATTTCCGACGACGCGCACAGCCTCGACGACCTCATCGTCGCCCTCGCGCCCGACACCATGCCGGTGGACGGCCAGCGCGCCGACCGTGGCCTGCGTCGCGCCGCAGCCCTGTTGTCGCAGGCCGGCTTCACGCGCGGGACGATCCTGCTGCTCAGCGACGGCGCCGATGCCGCCGCCGTGCAGGCAGCGCGCGAGCTGCGCGCGAAAGGCTACGAGGTCGACGCGATCGGCATCGGCACGACGAAGGGCGCGCCTTTGCCGGCCTCCGATGGCACCTTCGCGCAGGACGACCAGGGCGGCATGCGGATCGCCCGGCTCGATGCCGACGCACTGCGCGGACTGGCCGATGCCGGCGGCGGCCGCTATGCCGAATTGACGAGCAACGACGGCGACCTGGCTGCGCTCGACGTGCTCGATCCGGCAGCGACGGCGTCGATGCGCCGTGCTTCCGACGACGCGATCGCCTGGCGCGACGGCGGGCCTTTCCTGCTGCTGGCCCTGCTGCCGCTGGTCGCGCTCGGTTTCCGCCGCGGCTGGCTCGCGGTGGCGCTGCTGGCGATGTGGTCGCTGCCCGCGCCGCAGGTCGAGGCGAAGGAGACGGGCAACTGGAGCGGCCTGTGGCAACGCGCCGACCAGCGCGCCGACCACGCGCTGCGCGCAGGCGATGCCGCCGTCGCGGGCGAGCTGGCGCAGACCTCGGCGCAGCGCGCCGCGGCGGCCTATCGCAAGGGCGATTACCAGGCCGCAGACGACGCGTGGTCGTCGCTCGACGATGCCGACGCGAACTACAACCGCGGCAACGCGCTCGCGCAGATGCAGCGCTACCCGCAGGCCATCGACGCCTGGCAGCGCGCATTGAAGCTGCAGCCGGACATGGCCGACGCGAAGGCCAACATCGGCATCGTCCGGCAGTTGATGCAAAAGCAGAAGCAGGCGCGGCAGCAGAAACCGCAGCAGCAGAAACCGCAGCAGCAGAAACCGCAGCAGCAACAGCAAAACCAGCAGCAACAACAGCACGACCAGGATCAGCAAGGACAGAGCAAGAACCAGGAAAACATGCAACACAGCCAGCAGCAGGCGCAACAGCAGGGCGGCCAGCCGACCCCCGGCCAGCAGAAACAGTCTCCGCAGCAGCAGACGCAAGCGCAGCCAGCGAACCGTCAACAGGGGGCCTCCTCGCGCCAGGATGCTTCGCAGGAACGCGATGCCTCGCAGCAGCCGGCGCCCGATCGCAAGCAGCAGCAACAGGCCGATGCCGCCGAGCAGCAGGCATTGCAGCAAGCCCTGCGCGAACGCAAGAAGGGCGACAAGGCGCAACGCACCGCCCAGGTCGTGCACGAATCCAATGCGCAACGCGAGCAGCGCGAGGCGAACGAGACCCTGCTGCGGCGCGTGCCGGATGAGCCGGGATCGCTGTTGCGCCGCAAGTTCGCGCTCGAATACCAACGCCGCCAGCAGGAGGGCGAGCCATGAAACGCTGGTGGATCGTGTCCGCCGTCCTCCTGCTGTGCTTCGCCGCATCGGCGGACGCCGCGGTGCGCGCATCGCTGGATCGCGACCATGTCGCGCTTGGCGATGCCGTGAACCTGACGATCGAGTCCGATGGCTCGTCGTCGTCGGGCAAGCCCGACCTGTCGGCGTTGCAGAAGGACTTCGACGTGCGCGGCGTCTCCACCGGCAGCCAGACCACGATCGTCAACGGCAGCATGCATTCGAGCGTGCAATGGTCGGTCGGCCTCGTGCCCCGCCGCAGCGGCATGATCGACATTCCCGCGCTCGACTTCGGCGGCCAGAGGACTTCGCCGCTGCGCGTGCTCGTCGATCCGGCGCGGACATCCGGCGCGAACGCGGGCACGAATCCATCGGGCGACATGCAGCCTTCGACCCACGGCAGCGGTTCGGTCTTCCTCGACAGCGCGATCGCGCCCGAACACCCCTATGTCGGCCAGGCCGCGATCTACACGGTGCGGCTGTACTACGCCGCGACCCTGCTCGAGGCTTCGCTGGAGGTGCCCAACACCGACAACGGCGACCTGCGCCAGGTCGGCGAGGACGAGCGCGGTTCGGCGGTGGTGCAGGGACGTCGCTACGACGTGCTCGAACGGCACTACCTGCTGCAGCCCGAGCACAGTGGCTCGTTGCACGTCCCAGCCCCGGTCTTCCAGGGGCGCGCGATGCCCGACCTCAGCGGCGGGTTTGACGACGAACTCGGCGGCACCGGCCTGCGCGCGATCGGCAAGGCCATCGACGAGCAGGTGCGCCCGCGTCCCGCGCAGGCGAGCGATCCCTGGTTGCCGGCGCAGTCGGTCACGCTGTCGATCGATCCGCCTGCCTCCACGCCGCATGCAGGCGAGCCCTTCAGCGTGGTCGTGCACGAATCCGGCGAGGGCGTGACCGCTTCGCAACTGCCCGAGATCACCTTGCCTGCGATCGCCGGCGCGCAGGTGTATCCCGAGCCTTCCTCGACCGAGGAGCATGCGCGCGACGGATCGCTGCGGGCCGAGCGCACGCGCCGCTTCGCGATCGTCGTCGACCATGCCGGCCCGCTGCACCTGCCCGACCTGACGGTGCCATGGTGGGATCTGGCCAACGACCACGCCGCGCTGGCGCGCGCTTCATTGCCGGACGTGCAGGTGCAGCCGGGCGCGACGGTGCAGAACGCCAACGGAGGCAATGCTTCGACGTCGGGCGATGCCGCTACTCAACCCGTGGCATCGCCGGCGGGTGCGCTGCGCGCCTGGCAGGTCGCCACGCTTGCGCTCGCCGTGCTGCTGGTGCTCACGTTCGCCTGGGGCTGGCGTCGCGGCCAGGTCGGGGAAGGCGATGGGTCGACGGACGATGACGCGTCAATGGGACCGTTGCCGCAGGACAGGCAGGCATTGCCTCGCGCCCTCGCGGCGGGCGATCCGGCCGCGATCGCTCAGGCCCTGTGCGACGCCGCGCCCGCGCCGCGCCCGCATCACCTCCACGAGGTCGCGCGACGGCTCGCCGATCCCGCGCAGCGCGATGCCTTGCAGGCCTTCGATGCCGCACGCTGGCGCGGCGACGGCCAACCGCCGGAACAGGTGCTGGCACGGCTGCGGGAAGCCTTCGCGCGCGCGCCGCGCTGGGCCGCCCCGGTGAAATCCACGACTGCCGCAGGCGTCCTGCCTCCGCTCTATCCGGATTGACCGTCGGGGCTTCCAGACGACAGGAGCGACAGCTCAAGCCCGGGATGGGACAATAGGCCTTCGTCCCTCTCTCCACGCGAGAAGGGGCTTCCACAGCATAGACACAGCGCCCATGACCCAGCCGACCCGCCGCGAACTCGCCAACGCCATCCGCTTCCTCGCCGCCGACGCGGTGCAGCAGGCCAATTCCGGGCATCCGGGCATGCCGATGGGCATGGCCGACATCGCCGAGGTGCTGTGGAACGATTTCCTCAGGCACGCGCCGCACAACCCGAAGTGGTTCAACCGCGACCGCTTCATGCTGTCCAACGGCCACGGCTCGATGCTGCAGTACGCCTGCCTGCACCTGTCCGGCTACGACCTGCCGATGGAGCAGCTGAAGAACTTCCGCCAGTTGCATTCGATGACGCCGGGCCATCCCGAGCGCAAGGACACTCCAGGCGTCGAGACCACCACCGGACCGCTGGGGCAGGGCTTCGCGAATGCGGTCGGCTTCGCGCTCGCCGAGCAGTTGCTCGCGCGCGAGTTCAACCGTCCCGAGTTCGACATCGTCGACCACATGACCTGGGTCTTCATGGGCGACGGCTGCATGATGGAAGGCGTCTCGCACGAGGCCGCATCGCTCGCCGGCACCTTCAATCTCGGCAAGCTCGTCGCGTTCTGGGACAACAACCACATCTCGATCGACGGCCATACCCAGGGCTGGTTCAACGACGACACGCCGGCGCGCTTCGAGGCTTACGGCTGGCAGGTGATCCGGGATGTCGACGGCCATGATTCCAGGGCGATCCGCGAAGCGATCCTGCATGCGCAGGCCGAGACCGGAAAGCCGACACTTATCTGCTGCCGCACGATCATTGGTTTCGGCGCGCCGCACAAGCAGGACAGCGAGGCCGCACACGGTTCGCCGCTGGGCAAGGACGAAGTCGCCGCAGCGCGCGCCAACTTGAACTGGCCGTATCCGCCGTTCGAGATCCCGCAGGAAATCTACGATGGCTGGCGCGCCGGCAACACCGGACGCGTGCGCGAGGACGCTTGGAACGCGCTGTTCGACCGCTACGCGCAGCAGTATCCCGACCTCGCCGCCGAACTGACGCGTCGCTCGCACGCGGAGTTGCCGGAAGGCTTCGCGGCCGCAGCCGACGCCTACATCGCGAAGATGCAGGCCGACGGCCCCGAAGTCGCCACCCGCAAGGCTTCGCAGATGGCGCTCGACGCCTACGGCCCGCACTTGCCGGAGCTGATCGGCGGCTCGGCCGACCTTGCCGAATCCAACCTCACGATCTGGAAAGGATCGAAGAACATCCTCGACGACAAGGCGACCGGCAACTACATCCACTACGGCGTGCGCGAGTTCGGCATGACCGCGATCTCGACCGGCCTGTCGCTGCACGGTGGCTTCCTGCCCTACGACGCGACCTTCCTGGTGTTCTCCGACTACGCGCGCAACGCGGTGCGCATGAGCGCGCTGATCCCCGCGCACAGCATCCACGTCTACACCCACGACTCGATCGGCCTCGGCGAAGACGGCCCGACCCACCAGCCCATCGAGCATCTCGCATCGCTGCGCTACATCCCGCACAACGACCTCTGGCGTCCCTGCGACGCGGTCGAGTCGGCGGTGTCGTGGAAGGCCGCGATCGAGCGCCGCGATGGCCCCAGCTGCCTGGTCTTCACCCGCCAGAAGGTCGCCCACCAGCAGCGCACGAGCCAGCAGGTCGCCGACATCGCGCGCGGCGGCTACGTGCTGAGCGATCCGCCGGAAGCGAAATTCGACGCGATCCTGATCGCCACCGGATCGGAAGTCGAGCTCGCGCGCCAGGCCGCGGTCGCGCTCGCGGGCAACGGCATCAAGGTGCGCGTGGTCTCGATGCCATGCACGGAAGTCTTCGACCGCCAGCCGCCGGAATGGCGCGAGGGCGTGCTGCCCTCGTGGTGCCGCAAGCGTGTTGCCGTCGAGGCGGGCGTGAGCGATTTCTGGCGCAAGTACGTGGGCCTCGATGGCGCGGTGATCGGCATCGACACCTTCGGCGCCTCGGCGCCGGCCGAGAAACTGTTCCCGTACTTCGGCTTCACCGTCGACAAGGTGGTCGAGGCGGTCCGGTCGCTCTGAGCAGCCGACGGCAAACCTGCTTCGGCCGTTCCAGCCTGCTTTGCATCGACGGGGCCAGATCGCCGGTCCAGCCGTGTGGTGGTTGCAGGCTGGGCTTCCCTCCGGCAGCACCTTGCGACGCCGTTTGCGGAGTAGGATGGGCGCGCGCCGGAGTCGATGTCCGATCCACGGGGGAGCGCCCATGAGGCTGCGTATCTGGCTGGTGATTATCCTGCTCGCTCTCGCTTCCTTCGGCGCGGGAGCCGCGTTGGCGTTGAAACATGCCTCCTGGGAATTTGCATCGTTGTCCTTGATCAAGGACCGCGCCGAGCTGCGGCAGCTCGAAGCGATCCAGGCGCGACTCGAGAGCGGCGACGCGCAGGGCGCGCATGCGCTCCTCAAGCAGCAGATCGTGCTCGAGCGCGAATTCATCCAGAGCCAGTCCGATGCGGACATCGGCGCCAACAAGTGACCCACGGAGGAATGCTCATGCAGATTCGTCGCAACGCATCCAGGGATGGCGCGCCAGGACGTGCACTGCCTCGCCGCGTCCTCTGCGCCCTCGCGCTCTCGCTGGCCATTTCCGGTTGCTCCTCCTTCCAGCATGTGTCGGACAGCGTCTCCCACGTGTCGGACAGCGTCGTCCGCGTTTCAGGCAGCGTGTTCGGCCACTCCGCGTCTGCTGTCGAACCCGACGTTCCCGCCGGCGCCGCGCTGGTGGGCCAGTGGACGCCGGTCAGCGCCGAGATGGGCGGCAAGGATTTCCCGGTCGCCAACTTCGGCGGCGCCTCGTTGAACCTCAGCGAGCACGGTTACGAGTTCGCCGGCGACCGCGGCAACTACGTGGTCTTGTCGGAAGGTTCCCCGTCGAGGATGGACATCCACGGCGAGCAGGGGCCGAACGCGGGCCGCCTGATTCCCACGCTCTACGAAATCTCCGGCGACACGCTCACGATCTGCTACCAACTCGGCCCGGGTGTGCGACCGCACGATTTCAACTCCGCGCAGGGCCCACAGATCCTGCTGGTCCGCTATCGTCGCAGTCGCTGATCGCAAGACCTGCGCTGGCCCGTAGCCGCGATGGGGCCATGCGCGACGCACTGACCGGACTGGCCACGACGCGCGATCTCGCCGAGCGCGTCGCGGCGGCCAGCGGATTCGCGCTCTGGATCGACATCGACTGCCTGATCTGGCTCAACGACCAGTTTGGCCACGATGCCGGCGATGCCGCGATCCGCACGATCGCGCAGGCCATTCGAAATGAATCGGGTTGCGACTCGCGGGATCTCCATCGCGTCGGTGGCGACGAGTTCATCGTCCTGCTCGGCGACATCGACGAAGCCGCGGCGATCGCGCGGGCGACGCGGATCAGGGATGCGATCGATGCCCTGGCGATTCCCTACCGCCGACACGACCGTCCCCAGGCCGATCGCCTGCGGACCAACATCGCGGCGTTCGCCATCGCGCGCGATGCGCTCGCCGCGAGCCTGCTCGGGAGCCGCTTCGCTGCTCCGCTCGATCAATTGTTCGCCGAAGCGGTCCATCGCGAGAAGCTGCGCAGCGGCATGATGGCAGGCGTCGTGGTGGTCGTGGCCGCCGACTGACCCATCCGACAGGCAGGCGCCAGCCGCCCGGAATACCGCCGATCGCCTCCCTCTTGACAACCACGATTACAGGCGTAATCTCAATTCAAATTACAGGTGTAAACGACATGCGCATCAGCGAAGCCGAATCGGTCATCATGGAATTGTTGTGGAAGCGCAACCCGCTCGGCGCGGATGAGGTCGTCACCGCACTCGCCAAGACGCAGGACTGGCAGGAGCCGACGATCAAGACCCTGCTGAACCGGCTGCTGCGCAAGGGCGCGATTAGCGCCGGTCGCGACGGCCGGCGCTTTCTCTACGAACCGGTCCTGCAGCGCGACGACTGGGTGCATCACGAAAGCGAAGGATTGCTCGACCGCCTGTTCGACGGCCGCGTCGCGCCACTGGTCGCTCACTTTTCCGAGCGCCGCAAGCTCGGCCGCAAGGACCTCGCCGAACTGCGCAAGCTGATCGAGGAGATCGACGATGAAAACTGAACTCCTGGGCTGGCTGATCGACGCGACCCTCGCGACGTCGCTTGCTTGCACGGCCGTCCTGCTGCTGCGCAGGCCGCTGCAGCGCCTGCTCGGCGCGGAGATCGCGTACCGGTTGTGGGTCGTCCTGCCGCTGGCCGTGCTCGCGGCGTGTTTCCGGTTGCCGCAGATCGCACCCGCGGCTGGCGCGGGCGCGGGAATGCAGGTTCCGGTCGCGTCGAGGCCCGCCGGGGTCATCGCGCATGTCATCTCCACCCGCCTGGGTTCGGCCGATGCCGACGGCTGGCTGCTTGCGGCGTGGCTGATCGGAGCGGGCGCCTTGCTCGCCGTGCTGGTCCTGCAGCAGCGACGCTTCGTCGCCCGGCTGCGGCTTCGCCAGAACGGCGACGGCAGCTGGCGCAGCTCCATCGCCGGCGTCGTGCCGGCCGTGCTCGGCGTGCTGCGCCAGAAGCTCGTCCTGCCCGAGGGCTTCGAGACCGACTACAACGACGAGGAACAGCGGCTCGTGATCGCGCACGAGCGCATGCACCAGCGGCGTCGCGATCCGTGGGCGCTGGCGACGAGTGCCTTGCTGCGCATCCTGTTCTGGTTCAATCCGATCATGCATATCGCGGCCGGTCGTTTCCGTCGCGATGTCGAAATGGCCTGCGATTCGGCCGTGCTGCGCGCCCATCGCGGATCACGCCGGCGCTACGCGTCGGCCTTGCTCAAGACCCACGTTGCCGACGGCGCCCTGCCGATCGGCTGCCAGTGGCACCAGACCCCACCGATGGAGGAGCGCATCATGTTGCTCAAGCACGCACTACCCACGCGTCATGCACGCCTGGCCGGCGCGATCCTGCTTTCGATCGCAGCCCTCACGACGACCGGCATCGCGATGGCCGGCCACGATGTCGCGCTGGACGCCGCGAGCGTACTGGCCGCGACACCGCCGCCGCCGTCGGTTGCGCCGGCTCAGCCCGCTCCGCAGGCGCAGCCCGTGCCGCCGACGATGGCAAACGTGGACACGCCGCCGGCCCCGACCGCTCGGCCAATGATCGCCAATGCCAGAGTGCCGGCGCAGCCCGCACATGCGGCTCCTCCGGCTCATGCCCGTCATGCCGCCCAGCTTGCAGCCGCATCCGCGCCGCGGGTGGTTCCTGTGTCTCCGGCTGTGTCTGCCGTCGTACCGATCACGCGGGCTGCCCTGACGACGCCCGCGCTGGCGGCCCTCGCACTCGCGCCCATCGTCGATACGGCCGGGGGCATGGGAAGTGACGGCCGTTACACCCTGGATGCGGCCTACATGAATGCGGTGGATCGGGCAGCCGACGACCAGGGCGTGCGCGTGATCTGGGTCAATCCGCCAGAAAAGCGCAAGCACGACTGACCGGTTCCTGCGTCCTGCGCCATCCCGTTCGACCGAGTCTGCGTTTGGGGCAGGATATCGGCCGGGCCTCAGCTGGAGCAGGACGCGCCGGGCCGGGCCGGCAACACCGGCAGCGCGCCCGGTACTCATCACCGTGTTCGGGTGTGAGTCGCGCTGAAGGGCTGGTCGAGCCCCGGGTCATTGCTGCGATCCAATGTCGCATCGATTACCGCCGCCGACACGAAGGTCGACGGCGGTTGCGTCATCAGCCGGGGTGCGCCCGGCTCAGAAGAACGACGCGCCGAAAGTGACCATGAACGAGCGCGGCTCGAGCAGCGAGTAGTACGGCGCCGAGGCGAACAGGGTGACGCCGTTGATGTCCTTCAGGTGGTCCGGATTCGACGCCAGGTACGAAGACGCGTTGTTGGCGTTGGTCAGGGCGTGGCGGCTGAAAATGTTGTAGATGTTGACCTTGATGAACGGCTTCTTGATCAGGTCCGAATTCCAGTCGTGGAAACGGTACCCGGCGTCGAGGCCGAAGGTGGCATAGCCGCCGACCCTCTCGGTGTTCATGAAGTCGCCGTAGATCGAGTCGCGGAAGCGGCCATTCGCACCGGCCCAGAACGAGCCGTTGTCGTAGCTGATGGCGCCGTAGGCGATGTTGTGCGGCGTGTTGAACAACTGCTTGCCCTTGGTCGGATAGATGCCGTCGTCGCCGGCGGCGGTGTTGCTCTCCACGGTCGCGTCGGTGTAGGCGTACGAACCGTAGAGTTTCCAGTGCTCGGAAAGGTCGAAGCTCGCCTCGGCGTCGAAGCCCTGCATGCGCAGGCGGTTGATCTCGGTGTAGAAGCTCAGGCCGGTGTTCTCGTCGAAGCCGGTGATCGTCTTGTCGCGGAAGTTGCTGCGGTAGAGCATCAGGTTGGCCGCGAAGCGATCGCCGTAGAAACGCCAGCCGATGTCGTTGTTCCAGGCGGTCTCGGGGACGTTGTCCGGGCGACCGGCCGCCTCGTTGAGCGCGATCGCGGTGTTCGGAGGCGCGCGGAAGGTCTCGCCCACGCCGTAGTAGAACTGGTTGTTCTTGTCGGGGCTGAAGCGGATGCCGAAGGCCGGCGTGACCTTGTCGAAGGTCTTGTCGATGTCGGGCGCGCCGAACTGCGGCGGCTCGAATCCGCCCTGGTTGTCCGGGTACTGGAAGTCGAAGCCGCTGCGGTTCACGCGCAGGTAGGCCGCGCCGAGCGAGACCAGCCACTGGTCGCTCGGCGTCCAGGTGTCGGTCACGAAGTACTTCTGGGTCTCGGTCTGGGTGTATTCGTTGTAGGTTTCCTGGATGTGGCCATCGGGATACACGATGTAGCTGCCGTTGCCCCAGAGGTTGCCCGGAATGCCGGTCTCGTAGTTTGCAAGGCCCCAGGTCTGCGACTGTTCCTGGCGCGGGCGTTCGTACCACATGCCGTATTCCAGGCTGTTGTCGGCGCCGATGTCCTGCTTGAACTTGGCAAGGATGCCCGGCCGCCAGGTCGTGCTGTGGCTGAAGCCGTAGGCGATCGCGTGCGAGCCGTTCGGGCCGGTGGCGATCGAACCGTCCTGGTTGAGGTCCTGGTTGGCGTCCTCGAACTCGTTCTTGCCGGTGAAGCTGGTTTCGGCGAAGAACTTGTTGCCGGTGCCGGCGCCGCCGTCGCCGTACTGGAAGTACGGGATCACGGTGAGGTGCAGGTTGTCCGAGAGCTGGAATTCGCCGTCCAGGCTGGCCATGTAGTTGCGGAACGGATTGGTGTGCAGCGCGTAGAAGCTGGTGTCGTTCGAGCCGGGAACGTACGTCTTGTCGTAGTCGCAGTAGTAGCCGCAGGTCGCGAGCTGGGACTTGGTCAGGCTCTCGTAGGAATCGCGGACCTCGTGGTTGAACTGGAACGAGGCGCTGATGGTGGCGTTGTCGCTGATGTCCCAGATCGACTTGCCGTCGATCTTGTACACCGCCAGGTCGCCGGCGCCGCGCCACTTGTCGACCGAGTTGTAGGAATACGAGATCCACGAACGCACCGGGCCGGTGTCGCCGGTGTTGAAGCGGAAGAAGGTGCGCTCGTAGTCGTGCGAGCCGCCCGACTGGGTGAAGTCGATCCCGGCGTCGTGCGTCGGGTTGATCGTCGCCCACGCGATGTGGCCGCCGGCGGCGCCCGAGTCGGGCTGGTCGAGGTCGGGGATGCCCTGCTCGACGGTGATGTCGCCGTAGTTCTCGGTGTCGCCGTACTCGGTCGCGAAGACCGAATAGCTGCCCGAATCGCTGATCGGCGCGCCGTTGACGGTCACGCCGATCTCGTTGGCCGAGAAGCCGCGCAGGCTGTAGTTGCCGTCCGACAGTCCGGTCACGTCGTCGGTCGACGCGTTCACGCCCGGAATGGTGGCGACCGCCTGGGTGAAGTTGCTGCCCGGCGCCTCCTTGGCGATGGCGTCGCGGTTGACCGTCGAGACCGCCTTGGGCGCGGTCTGCATCGTCATCAGCCCGCCGCCGAGGTTGGGCCTCTTGCCCTTCACCACGATCGCGTCCAGTTGCTTGGCGCGCTCGGTGTCGTTGGCGGTGGTGGTGTTGGACGTGGTCGAGGCATCGACCGTCTGGCTCTTCCGCGTGGCGGCATCTGCCGAGGACGACGTGCCCTGCGCGGGGGCGTCCTGCGCGAATGCCTGCGTGGATGCCAGCGCCGCCAGCAGCGCGATGGACAGCCTGGAGATGCGGGCGTGGTTGCGATCCTTCATGTGTGGTTTTTCCTTTCGAATTGGATGCGAAACGATGCGGGCGATGCCGATGCGGCTGGACGGTCGCCCGTGAGCGTCATGGAGTGGCCGGCGCAGGGAAACCCGCAGCCGGCGCAAGTCAGCCGCGGAAATCTAACCGAGAAAAATGACAACTCCTAGTCAGAATCGTCATTGCGCCTCGCCGGAGCCCCCGATCAATGAAATGATTTCATTCGTGCGGTCCGCTGCCGAGTGCTGCATTGAGCACCGTCGCCAGGCGGTGTCCGGCCTGGAGCAGGCGGCGCTCGACGACCGGGCGCATCGTTTCAAGATACGCCGGATCGAGCTTGTGTTCCTTCGGATAGATCGATTCGGCGCCGAGGATTCGGCACGATTCCTCCGCCCACGTCGCCGAATCCCCGCCGTTTGCGGTTTCGTCGGCCGGCGCGCCGGCGTCAAGGCTCGTTGCGCGCGCGAGCAGGTCCTTCACGTAATGGGGTTCGTCGGTGTCGTGGTTGGCGATGATGTAGTAGTCCCACACGGCATGCAGGTTGGTCCCCTGCACGCCGTCGACGTACTGGGCGCGCTGGTAGTCCTGCGGCTGGATGGCCGTGCGCAGGCTGACCTGGAAGTCGTTGCCGCCCTTGTCGTCGGCGAAGCCGGCGTGGAAGGGCTGGTGGATGTCGCCGACGAAGTGCACCACGAATTTCAGCGCGTCGATGCGCGCCTGCCGCGGCTGCGCCGGATCGGCGAGGATCCTGCCCTGCGCCACGATCGCCGCGGTCGCGCAATTGCCGTCGGGGCAGTCGCGCGGGGCGACGTAGTGGCAGTCGCCGCGCGGCAGGTCGTCGTAGTGCCAGGCATGGGTCCGCTGGTAGCGCGGCGGGTCGCTCTGGCGCAGGTTGTCCGGCCAGCTCGAGACGCCGGCTAGGGTGGGATCGGGCTCGCCCTTGAGCAGATCGGCGACCGCCGCCGCGGCTTGCGGCGTGAGTTCGCGCTGCGCCAGGTCGCCGACGATGCGGTGGCCTTCCGGCGCCCAGGCCCAGGCCAGCGAGGGAACCAGCAGGGATGCGAGCAGGGCATGGCGGAACGGTATGCGCATATGCGACCTCGGGGGTGTCTTGGGGAGAGGGGGACGGCTAAAATAGCCGACTTCCCCGGCCGTTCGCATGACGGTACCGCGTCCGCCGGCATCACCCACCACAGGAGACATCCATGGCGATCAAGGTCGCGATCAACGGTTTTGGCCGCATCGGCCGCAATGTGCTGCGTTCGGCGGTCCAGAATTTCGCTGATGATATCCAGATCGTCGCGATCAACGACCTGCTCGAACCCGACTACCTCGCCTACATGCTCAAGTACGACTCGGTGCATGGCCGCTTCAAGGGCGACGTGTCGGTCGATGGCGGCCATCTCGTCGTCAACGGCCAGAAGATCCGCCTCACCCAGGAGCGCGATCCGGCCAACCTGAAGTGGAACGAGGTGCATGCCGACGTGGTGATCGAGTCGACCGGCCTGTTCCTCGACAAGGCCACCGCGCAGAAGCATCTCGACGCGGGCGCGCCGAAGGTGCTGCTGTCGGCGCCGTCGAAGGACGACACGCCGATGTTCGTGTACGGCGTGAACCACGCCAAGTATGCCGGCGAGCAGATCATCTCGAACGCGAGCTGCACCACCAACTGCCTCGCGCCGGTCGCCAAGGTGCTCAACGACAAGTGGGGCATCAAGCGCGGCCTGATGACCACCGTGCACGCGGCGACCGCGACCCAGAAGACCGTCGACGGCCCGAGCAACAAGGACTGGCGCGGCGGCCGCGGCATCCTCGAGAACATCATCCCGTCCTCGACCGGCGCCGCGAAGGCCGTCGGCGTGGTGATCCCCGAACTCAACAAGAAGCTCACCGGCATGAGCTTCCGCGTGCCGACATCGGACGTGTCGGTCGTCGACCTCACCGTCGAGTTGAACAACCCGGCAACCTACGCCGAGATCTGCGCCGAGATGAAGGCGCAGTCCGAAGGCGCGCTCAAGGGCGTGCTCGGCTACACCGAGGACAAGGTCGTCGCCACCGATTTCGTCGGCGACGCCCGCACCTCGATCTTCGATGCCGACGCCGGCATCGCCCTCGACAGCACCTTCGTCAAGCTCGTCGCCTGGTACGACAACGAGTGGGGCTACTCGAACAAGTGCCTGGAGATGGTCAAGGTGATGGCGGGGAAGTGAGTTCAGGATGAACTCATCCCGTGAAGCACATGGATGTGCGCTGACACGGGATCGCTCTTCAATTCATCATGTCGTCATCCCATGCAGCATATGGATGTACGCTGATACGGGATCGATGATTCAATCGCATCATGACAAGCCCCGCTCCGGCGGGGCTTGTCGTTTGCAAGTCGGCGACCTACTTCCCGAAGAACACCGACACCCCGAACCCCGCCTGCCAGTCCGGGCTGCGGTCGTTCAATCCGAAATTCGCGCCAAGGTCGAGCTGGACGCGGTTGGCCAGCAGCCAGACCAGGCCGCCACCCGCGAGCGTGGCCGAGGCGCCGTCGCCGCCGAAGTGGCCGACCTGCACGTAGCCAGTGAGGCTGCCCTGGATCGGGAAGCCGAAGTTCGCCGCGGTCGACCAGGTGGTCTGGCCGTCGCCGTGGTTGACGGTGGCGTTGAAGGCGAGCGAGCGGCTGCCGCCGAGGTCGTGCGCGGCTTCGAGCGCGAGCGTGGCGACCGTCGTGCCCGCGGTGAAATCGCGCGAGCCGGTGTCGAAGCTCGCCTGGCCGAGCAGTGCGAGGGTCCAGTCCTTCGCCGACAACGACGGCGCCCACTTGAGGCCGAGCGCGGTGTCGCCGGCGCCGGTCGCGCTGCCGTGCAGGCCGAAAGCGTCGACGTCCAGGCGGTTCCAGGGCGAGGCGTGAAGCTGCAGTTCGAGGTTGTTGCCGATGCCGAACCGGAACTCGGTATCGGCGGTGTAGAACGTCGTGCGCACGCCATCCTCGCTGTCGTGCTGCATGTCCGGAAGGCCCTGTTCCCAGTCGAAGGTGCCGGTCGGCAGCACGGAGGACGCGAAACCGAAACCGGGGCGGTCGAACGAAGGCGCGGCGTCGTCGGCGCGCGCAGGCGGGGCGCAGGCGAGTGCGGTCGCCGTGGCGATCGCGAGTGCGGTCGTGAAGCGCATCGAAGTCATCGCAGGTCCCCCTTGAGCAATCCGTAAAACGCAGTGTCCGACGATTCGTCCCCGACCTGCCAGCGCTCGCGCAGCAGCCCCTCGCGCACGAAGCCCAGCGCTTCGAGCAGCTTGCACGAACCTTCGTTACGCGGATCGGTATCGGCCTCGATGCGGCGCAGGCCGAGTTCGTCGAAGCCATGGCGCAGCGCCAGCCGCACCGCTTCGCGGGCGAGGCCGCGACCCCAGTGCGACGGATGCAGGGTGTATCCGATTTCGGCGCGCGCCTGCTCGGGGAAGAAGGCATGCAGGCTCACGGTGCCGATCAGGGCGTCGTCCTCGCGGCGTGCGATCGCCCAGGTCATGCCGGTGCCGGCCAGGAGGAATCCTTCCTGGCGCCCGAACCACGCGTCGGCGGCCGCCAGCTCCGACCATGCCGGCGTGCTCCAGTAGCGCATCACTTCGGGCGCCGAGAACAACGCGAACAGGGCGTCGCGATCGCCTTCGCGCGGCGCGCGCAAGCTCACCCGCTCGCCCGGCAGCAGCGGCAGCGTGGAATGCGACTTGCCGAGGGTATCGTTCATGCGCCTGGACTTCCGTGCGATCGATCGGGTCCGCCGCGAGTCACCCGGCGAACACGGTTCAGTAGACCACGGCATCGCGATCGCGGACTACGGGTGCGCTCGAGTCCCGCGTCCCCTCGTGGATGCAAGGTTCCACTCGTCCCGGATGTCAGTGCGCGGCCCGGCCACTGGCCGCTCCCCATCGGTCGCTCGAAATGCGGAAGGCTCACGGTTTCGCGCGCCGTCGGGGAAAGCATTCAATCCCGGATTCCGCCAGTCCATGCGCTCCCGCACCCGACAGGACTAAGCTGCCCATGGCCCGCGGCGCTTCCGACCCATCCGATCGAGCCACCACGACAGGGGAACAACGACATGGGACTTTGGCGCGACATTTTCGGCCCCGGCCAGGACGAAGCCTGGGGCGCGCTGGCGAAGCAGATCGGGGCGGACTACACGCCGGGCGGCTGGGCGAAGGCGGGCCGGATCGATCTGCGCAAGGACGGCTACATCATCACCCTGGACGTCTACACGGTGAGCACGGGCAAGAGCTCGACCAGCTACACGCGCATGCGGTCGCCGTTCCGCAACACGCGCGGCATGGCGATGAACATCTACCGCAAGAGCATCCTCACCGGACTGGGCAAGCTGATGGGGATGCAGGACATCACCGTCGGCGATGCCCTGTTCGACGACCACTTCGTGGTGCAGGGCAGTCCGGAGCCGGCGATCGTGGCCTTCCTGCAGGACGCGAAGATCAGGGGATTGATCGAGTCGCAACCCGCGTACGCCTCGGTCCTGTTCAAGATCAAGAAGGACGACGGCTGGTTCGCCAGACACTATCCCGACGGCATCGACGAGCTGTATTTCCTGCGCGCCGGCCTCATCAAGGACGAGCAGCAACTGAAGCAGATGTTCGAGCTGTTCACCGCCTCGGTGGACCGCTTGTCGCAAGCCGGATGCGCCTTCGACGTGCACCAGACGCCGAAGTGAACGGCGTGGGTGATCCGGCAACTGCACGAACGGCGACGGCTCGCTGACCCGCATCGACGCGCATACGAATGTCGCGACGAACATCCAACTGCATACCCCAGGCCACGGCGGCGACATCGCCTTCGGCGAAGGCAACATCTGGACGACGGTCAGCAAGACGCCGCTATCTGCCGTCGATGCCGCGACTGGCAGACTGCTGTGCCAGCGGACAGGCCCGGGAGGCGACTCGCCGGGCGTGGGATTCGGCGCGGTGTGGCTGACCGACTACAAGGCCGGGACGGTTTCGAGGATCGAGGTGAGGCAGGCGATGGCGTCGTGCTTGCTGGCGAAGCGCTCATAAGCGTCGTAACCGTTCTCGTTCCAGCTCCGGTCGGACTCCTTCAGTCAGTCTCCTGTGCTGCCGCGAGCACTCTTCCTGCAAATTCCGCAAACAGATTCCGTATGCTCGTTGCGGACGACATCGAGCGATAGGAGTCTTGTCGCGTCGGTGTCAGCATGAGCGCAGCAGCGCTGTAGAGTTGCCGTTCGACCAGGCGTTCGCACAGGATCCGGTAGCGCATGGCATACGAGGCCGCCTGGAACTCCTTGAAAACGGGATAGTGTGGCTCTTCGCATCGTACCGGGCGATTGGACTTGTCGTTGTCTTCGAGCAGCATCAGCCACGCTAGGAAAGGCGGTCTCGGATCGGACTGAATCGCGGGATTGAGTACAGCCGGCCCTGACTCCTTCACCGGGTTGCGGCCTCGGGTTGCGCCGCCATAGGCACCGTGGTGGTGTGCGACCCACAAATCCGCCGCGGAACCGATCACTTCTTCGCTGCGGTTGTTGAAGTTGTTGCCGAACGAGCCAACCTGCGACTTGAACTCGAAGACGCCGAGCAAACGGCGCTTGTGTACGACTAGCACGTCCCAGTTCTTGGTCGCCCTGAAGAATCCTGGAAGGATCACATTCGACTTGCGGGTATGCACCGTCTCCGCGGGAAGGCCGCAGTGCTCAACAACGGCTTTCACGATGGCCACGAAGCCATCCATGTTTTTGCCCCCGAGCACGGCATCGCGTCCGGTTCCCTGCCTTGTCTCGACGACGCCAGAACTTCGCGAGTGCCAGAAGGTGTGGATGGCGCGCCGAGTCAATTCGTCGAAGGACGGCGGCAATAGCTCGATGGTCATGGGCTGGCCTTGCGCACACGTGCTGCATCCGCGATGTTGCGTGCGCAAACCGCGTCATCCGGGCCAAGGCCATACAACGTGTTGACTGGCGTATCCAGGTCGTCCTGGCATCGCGAACCCGAAGCGGCGATCAGGTCGATTCGCAGCGCTTCGGGCACGTTGCACCAGCGGGGTAGGCGGATGCGTCGAAGGTACTGTGCCTGGAAGCGCAGGAAACCGCCGGCCATTCGAGTGCAGTAAGTGGATATGGTCAACAAGGTCAGCGACGAGCGCAGCACCGTGTGCAGCGCGCGCAGATCCCATTCGCTGGACGTGATGTAGTACAGGTTGTGGTGCGGATAGAAAGCGCCGTCGTCGATGACGAACACACCTTCGCCCTTGATGTCGGGCACCAGGATCTTAGGCATCTGCAACAGGCCAGGTTGAATCTTGTCTATCGTGCGATACCAGCCTGTCTGGTCACGTTTGGCGACATTGCGACCGCGAATCGCTTCCCGGTGCGCTTGCAGGTAGTGGGCGAATCGTGGAAAGGCACCCAGCGAAACCAGTTTGCCACATTCATCGAAGGGGTTCAGGACACCATTGCCGCTCCAAGTGATCTTTCCATCAATGAGATCGCGTGCCATCACGAGCGGGAGCTTGCGTTCCGCCTCGACCGGCAGTGCATCGAGTTGATCGATGTAGACGCGATCGCAACCCGTGGCAACGCCGATGCCGACATGACAAGCCGATTGCTCCAGGCTGGGAAAGTCGCGCTCGATCCTCCGCAGGAGTGCCATCCTAGGTATATCGTCGAGCAAGAGCGGGGCTGAGCTGTTCGTCGGCGAAAAGAAGCCTTCCACGGCAAGCTCATCGGAATTCTTGGTGAGCAACGCACTGACCGCGATCGTCAACGAGCGATTCGCCATCGCCGCGCCGGATACGGTGCGTGTGAGTCCGGCGCTGCCAGCGATTCGCTGGATGACCGTGATCGCCGGATACGCGGTCACATCCGAATGGAAGGCGTCCATGGCTTCCATGTCGATGAAGTACTTCAGCCAGTAGCCGGAAGAAATCTTCTCCCGCAGGGGGCCGCCGTAACGGTTCTTGAGCCAGCGGTTAGCACAGATGTAGCCGACCACGCCGGAAACGGAGAGCAGGTCCAGGGCCCGCTCGAAGAACGGTATGTAGAGGTCCGCGCGGTCGTAGAGCGTCTGGTAGCGACGACGGTATTCCTTCAGCAACGCGTCCGGAATGCGTTCCTGCCGGACGTACGGTGGATTGCCGATGACGAAGTCAAATGGTCCATCCAGTTCGCTTAGCAGAAAGTCGTCGCAGATCAGCCATGCGCCGCACAGGAGACTCGCACCATGCTCCGTAAGGCCCAGGCCCAAGAGCGTGTCGTGAACAAGTGTGCGCGTCTGCTTGAAGGTTGAACTATGAAGTTCGACAGCGCGGATGGCATCCTTCAACCCCAGATGCGCGTCAGCAATGTCGCCATCCTCGCGAAGGAATGCAATGAACAGCCGGCGGATAGCAGGAATCAGGAAGTCGCCTGCGCCAAACGACGGTTCAAGCAGCATCTTGCGGTGGAGCGGCTGATCGGCGGTGTAGCCGCAGAGATCGAGGATGGCTTCAACGACGTCGGGTTTTGTGAAAACAGCGCCTCGCCCCGTTTCGCTCGTAGTGGCAAGTTGGGCTACCGCGGCTTCTACATCGGCGGTTCGGATGGATTGATCGAATAGGTCAAGCATGGGCGGGGCGTGACGTTGGAAGTCGTATGGAATACCTGGATGCGGGGGTCACTTTATCACTACGCACACTCAGGCCTTGGTATTTGAATGTGTGGATAAGCCCCGCGAGCGTCGACAAGAAAGCGGACGTATCATCGGTCCGGGTCCTGGCGTCATCTCGCCCAGGCCGGCCGTGGATCTGGGAACTTCCGGAGACCGTTCGATGGACAGGGACGAAGCGTTTCGGGCGATCCGGGCCCATGTGGGAAACACGGCGGGTCTGACCCTGTGCGCCAAAGCGCCCGCCGGCCTGTACCGGGCGGACGACGAGGTCTTTTACTACTTCCTGCTGCGCCCGTCGCGGCTGTCGCAATTCGGTGTCGATGGCGAGGAATGCTTCGCACTGAACAAGTCCACCGGCGAGGTTGAATACGCCGGCACCGTGGGCGAATGAGGCATGCAATTCACCGTCGCACCGGACGAACTGCTCAAGGCCCTCAAGGTCCTGCGTGAGCGTTTCCCGATGCGGCTTGGGACGCGACGCGGTCATCACGCTGGTGGCGCTGCCCAACATGGTGTCGGTCGAAGGCTGGCTTTCCAGCGTGGTCGTGCCGGCGCGCGTGGACGTGCTGGGCGGGGTCGTGACGTCCTGGAGAACCTTCGGGCGCATGCTCGCCACCTATCCCAAGGGCAAGCCTGTGGAATTCGAACTATGCGGCGCCCAGTTGCGGATCGATCGCCTGTGGCTTCCCGTCCGACAACACGGCCCGCCGGATGCAACTGGAAAGGCCGGTTCCTGAGAGAGAGCCTTGGGAACGTCGTGTCCGTCGTACCGTCCACCAGCCTTCACTCCCGCTCCGCCCAACGCTCCTTCACCGCGAGCATCTCCGGCAGGCAGGGCTCGAGCAGGGCGACGATGGCCGGGTCGAAGTGCTTTCCGGATTCGGCCCTGATGTAGCCGACGGTTTCCTCGATCGTCCACGCGTGCTTGTACGGGCGCTTCGTCGCGAGGGCGTCGAACACGTCGGCGACGGCGACGATCCTTCCCTCGAGCGGGATGTCCTCTCCGGCCAGGCCTTCCGGGTAGCCGCTGCCGTCCCATTTCTCGTGGTGGGACAGCGCGACGACGCGTGCCATCGTCAGCATGCGGTCGTCGTGGTCGCCGATGATCTCGCCGCCGATGGTCGGGTGGGTCTGCATCACCGCCCATTCCTCGGCGGTCAACTTGCCTGGCTTGGTGAGGATGCTGTCGGGTATGCCGATCTTTCCGATGTCGTGCATCGGCGCGGCGTTGAGCAGGTCCTTGGCGGCGCGCTCGGTCAGGCCCGCGGCGCGTCCGAGGATGCTGGCGTAGTGGCTCATGCGGATGACGTGGTAGCCGGTCTCGTTGTCCTTGAACTCCGCCGCGCGCCCCAGGCGCTGCACGATGGCCAGGCAGGTGCGCTCGAGTTCGTCGAGGTCGACCAGCGACAGGTGGGTGCGCAGCCGCGCCAGCACGATCGCCGGGCTCACCGGCTTGTTGAGGTAGTCGACGGCGCCGGCGGCGAATCCCGCGAGTTCGTCGTCGGGATCGGTGAGCGCGGTCACAAACAGGACGGGGATCCTGGCGGTCTGCGGCAGCGACTTCAGCCGGCGGCAGACCTCGTGTCCGGTCATGCCGGGCATCATCACGTCGAGCAGCACGATGTCGGGCTTCTCCGACTGCGCCAGCTCGAGGGCGCGCTGTCCGTCCCTGGCGAACAGCAGCCGGTAATCGCGATTCAGGATCCGCCGCATCAACTGGAGGTTCGCCGGTTCGTCGTCGACGACGAGCACCAGCGGACGCTCGTCCGGCTCAATCGACATGGGTCACGCTCCCTTGCTGGGCCGCAAGCCGGATCACGAGGTCCTGGATCCTCGATTCCGCCAGCGGGAAATCGAATTCGTCGAGCGCACTGCACACGGGGGCGAACAGGTCTTCGGGCAGCGCCTGCCCGAGGTACGCGATCGCCGCGTCGTCGAGTGCGCCGCGCCGCATCGCGGCGAGCAACGCCGTGATCGCCCTTGCCACCGCGTCGGCATCGGGCCCGTGGTCGTGCGCGGGCGCGGTCCCCTCCGTCGAACGCATCGGCGTCGTCAATTCCACGTCGATCGCGTGGAGGGCATCGTCCATGCAGGAGCGGACGTTCGCGAGCGCTGCTTCCCGGGTTCCGCGATCGAGGCCGAGCGCATGCTGGAACGCGTCCAGCGATTCGGACAGCGCCGCCAGTCCGAGGTTGGCGGCCACGCCCTTGCCGCGATGCGCCAGCTCGACGGCATCGCCGGGCTTTCCATCCGCGATCCGCTTCGCGAGATCTGAGGCGATGTCGCGATACTGTTCGGCGAATCTCGCCAACGCGGTGTCGAACACGCCGCGGTTGCCGCCCCAGCGCCGCAAGGCGCCGTCGTGATCGAAGGTCGCATGGATCGCGGCCTGCGCGACCGCCGCGCCGGTACGGTGCGCGTCGATTCCGAGCACGCGCGCGATTTCCCACACGAGGGTTGCGCGCTCGATGGGTTTGGCGATGAAGCCGTCGATCCCGGTCGCCAGCGCACGCGCGCGGTCGGCGTCGAGGACGCTTGCGCTCAATGCGATGATCGGTATCCGCGGATCGATCCCCGCCACCTGGCCCGAACGTATCCGGGTCGCCGTCTCCAGGCCGCTGATGCCGGGCATGCGGATGTCGAGGAGGATCAGGTCGAACCGTTCGCAAGCGGCTTCCTCGAGCGCCGCTTCGCCCGACAGCACCGTCGCGACGTGATGGCCCAGGCCGGTCAGCATCATCTGCAGCAGTTCGACGTTCTGGACGACGTCGTCGACCGCCAGCACGCGCAGGCTCGGCAGCGCGGGCAGGGTTTCTTCCAGGCCCATCGCGGCCTGCGCGCCTTCCAGCGCCTGCAGCGGCAGCACGACGTGGAAGCGGCTGCCGGCGCCCGGTTCGCTCTCGACCCGGATATGGCCCTTCATCAGTTCCACGAGCTGCTTGCAGATCGTCGTGCCGAGCCCGGTGCCGCCGAAGCGCCGGCTGAAGGACGCGTCGGCCTGGATGAAGGGATCGAAGATCCGCTCGAGCCGGTCGGCGGGAATGCCGATGCCGGTGTCGCTCACCTCGAAGTGCACGCCGCCGGCATCTTCCGACACGGCCAGGCCGACCGATCCCGAGTCGGTGAACTTCACCGCATTGTCGAGCAGGTTTCCCAGCACCTGGCGGATGCGGAACGCGTCGGCGCGGAAGCAGCGCGCGAGGCCCGGCGAGTACGACAGGCCCAGTTGCAGTCCCTTGCTCCGGGCCGCGCTCGAAAGGGTCATCACGACCTCCTCCGCGAGTTCCTTCAGGTCCACCGGCGTGAGCACGATCTCCACCGCGCCGCGGTCGAGTTTGGCAAGGTCGAGGATTTCGTTGAGCAGCCGCAGCAGCGAGCGCGCCGAGTTGCGGATGATCCCGGTCGCCTTGCGCTGGTCGGCGGACTGCGCGGAATTCATCAGCACCTCGGCGAAGCCGAGGATCGAATTCATCGGAGTGCGGATCTCGTGGCTCATGTTTGCCAGGAACGCCGTTCGCGCGTCGGCGGCGCGCTCGGCGCGGGTCTTGGCGTCCTGCAGTTCCTGCTGGAGCCGATGCTGGTCGGTGGTGTCGGTGATGTAGGCCACGAAGCTGTGTTCGTCCGGCAGTTCCGCATGGCCGATCGCGAGCCGTATCGGAAACGTGCTGCCGTCCTTGCGGATGGCCGTGACCTCGCGGGCGGTGCCGACGATGCGCGCCTCGCCGGTGTTCAGGTAACGGGCGAACGTATCGCGCGACGAGCGGTATTCCTCGGTGATCAGCATGCTGATGTTGCGGCCGGTCATCTCGGCGGCGGTCCAGCCGAAGATGCGCGTCACCGCGTCGTTGACGAGGCGGATCTCGCCATTCCCGGCAAACGTGATGATCCCGTCGATCGCGGTGCCCATGATCGCGCGGCTGCGCGCTTCGCTCGCGGTCAGGCCGTTGACCATCGCGCGGTAGCGGAGCATCACGTTGATCGCGACCACCAGCAGGGTGATGGTGATCGTCGTGAACGCGATGCCGAGGGCGAGGATGCCGGTTTCGTTCTGCCCGGGCGCGCCGTGCAGGGACGGGTCGCCGTAGAAGCGCGCGCCCGCCATGCCGGTGTAGTGCATGCCGGAGATCGCCAGCCCCATCACCGTGCCGGCCGCGACCAGGCTCCATTTCGGACTCAGCCGGGACAGCCCGGAGCGCACGCCGAAGCGGATCCAGAGCGCGAGGATCGCCAGGACCACCGCGACCACGATCGACAGCGCGAACAGCCAGAAGTCGTAGCGCAGTTGCGGCGCCATCACCATCGCGGCCATGCCGGTGTAGTGCATCGCGCCGATGCCGCCGCCGACCAGCACGCCGCCGATGACGAGGTCGCGCAGGCTGGTCCGCGCGCGTGCGATCTGCGACAGCGCGCAGGCCGAAGCGGCCAGGCTCGGCGCCATGGATAGCACCGTCACCGTGGGGTTGTAGGTGACGGGCATGCACAGGTCGAAGGCGAGCATGGCGACGAAGTGCATCGTCCACACGCCGGCGCCGAGCGCGACGCTGCCGGTCACCAGCGCGATCAGCCGCAGTCCGCGCGAGGAGCGCTCGGCCAGCTCGACCATCTGCAGCGCCATCGTCGAGGTGAAGATGGCGACCGCGACCGACAGCACCACGAGCCAGGGGTTGTAGATCCCCGGCAGAGGAACCCCGGCGGCTGGAGAAAACAGGTCCACGATCCCGTTCATGGCATCGGCCCTCTGTTCCGTCCCTGGCGCGGATTCAGAGCATCGCCCATGAAAACACATCTTCGGACCGGGCGCTTCTGCAGGGCCGCGGAAGCGCCGGTGTTATCACGCGTGGCTTGCCCGGAAGCCCCGTTGCGACGGTGGCCGCAGTTGGCGTCCGGGAAGACCGCCCGACTTGTTCAGCTTCCCACCAACCCCAGCAGCCTCGCGCGATCCACCACGTGCTTCCTGGTCCCCGCGGACAGCTTCAGGAACAGGTTCTTGACGTGCCACTTCACGGTCTCGTCGCTGATGTCCATGGCGCGGGCGATCTGCTTGTTGGACATGCCCTTGTCGAGCAGGGCGAGGACTTCGGATTCCTTCGGCGTGAGCGGGCCGCAATGGTGTGAGGTCGCGCGTGCGGCAGCCGGGGAGGGTGCGGATGTTGCCGCTGGTTCGGAACCGCGCACGACGCGCAGGCCGGTGGTCATGCGATGCCACTCGACGGCCATCTGCGCGGCGAGCGGATGGGTGTCGGCGAGCAGGCGTGCGTTGCCGCCGATCGCGGCGAGCTGCTGCGCTTCGCCGAGCACCGCCATCGCCTGTGGCTCGTTGCGCATTCTCAGCCAGACCGCTCGCAGCGCCTTGGCCATCAGCGCGTCGCGGCGGCGATGGAGCGCGGTCGCGCAGGCATCGGCGATGCGCAGCTCGGGTTCGACCGCGTCGAGGTCGCCGCGCGCCAGCGCCGCCTGCACCTTCGCCAGTGCTGTCGCGAGGCGGTATTGCGGCAGGTAGGGGCGGAATTCGGCGCGCTCGAACTCGGGCGCCAGGGCTTCGAGCTGCGCGACTAGGCGGGCGACGGTGTCGAGGCAGTCGCGCTGGGCATGGACGCGGATCTGCATCGCCAGCGCATGCATCGCGATGCGCGGCAGGCGCCGGCGTTCGGCGAGCGCGGCCAGGCCATCGAGCAGCCCGAGTGCGCGTCGCCCGTCGCCCTGGCCGAGCGCGACGTAGGTCAGGGTGCGGTAGGCGAGCAGGATCGCATCGGGGAAACCGGTGCGCTCGATCACGTCGAGGCGGTTGGCGAGCAGGGCACGCGCCGCCTCGGGCTGGTCGCGGTCCACCAGTGCGGCGGCGTAGCCGGCGGCGAACATGCTCGCGACCATGCTGCGCCGGCCGGCAACGCGTTCGGCCTGTTCCAGCGCCGGGCGCAGCAACGCCTCGGCCTGCGCGGGATCGCCTTCCCAGATGTGGCTCATCGCCAGCAGCATCGTGCGGTACGAGAGCGCGAGCATCGCGCTGTCGCCATCGGTATCGGGCGGCACCATGCCGAGCAGGCGGCGCGCGGCCTCGGGATGGCCGGTGTGCAGTTGCAGGTTCGCCAGGCCGTTGCGATAGGCGAGCGCGCAGACCGGTTCGGTGACGCAGTCAGGCACGTCGGGCCAGCGCGCGAAGATGTCGGGCACCAGGCCGATGTGGTCGGAATAGCCGGTCGCGCTGGAGGCGACCAGGGCGGCGATGAACAGCGTGTGCGGATCGTTCGCGTCGTCGGCGAGCACTTCGCGTGCGACCTCATAGGCACGCGCATTGCCTTCGCCGAGAGCGGTCACCCATGCCGCGATCAGGCGCAGGTAGGTGTCGCTGGCAATGCTCTCCGGCGGGATCCGCGCGAGCCACGCCTGCGCCTCGGCGAACTTGCCCTGGGTGCGCAGCGTCCACAGCGACTTCACCGCCAGTTCGAGCGCGCGCGCCTCGTCGCCCGCGGCGAGCGCGTGCGAGGCGGCTTCCGGGAAACGCTGGTGCGCCGCGAACCAGTCGCAGGCGCGGCGGTGCAGTTCCGCCTGTTCCTCGCGCGGCAAGGCCTCGAAGCGGCCGAGCAGGAAGTCGCGCACGAGTGGGTGCAGGCGCAGCCATCCCTGCTGTTCGCCGACGACCAGCATCGGCGTATCGAGCATGAGCTGTTCGAGGAAGGCGGTGGCCGAGGCGCAGCCGGTCACCGTCTCGCACATCGCCGCTTCCATGCGGTCGAGGATCGCCACGCGCACCAGGAATCCGGCCAGCGGAGGCGACAGGCGCGCGAGCAGCGATTCGATGAAGTAGCGCTCGATGTCGCCCTGGCGACCGGAGAGCGAGCGGATCGCGGCCGACAGGTCGTGCTCCGGTTCGATCGTCGCGATCGCGAGCTGCAGGCCGATCGGCCAGCCCTCGGTCGCTTCGTGCAGGCGCACGCCGTCGTCAAGGCTCAGGCGCTCGCCGAAGCGGCGTTCGAGGATCGCCGTCGTCTCGTCGAGTTGCAGGCGCAGGTCGTCGACCTTGAGCGTCGCGCTCAAGCCACGCGCGGCGATCTCGCTGGTGCGCAGGTCGAGCGGCGTGCGCGTGCCGATCGCGACGTGCAGGTTCGAGGGCGCGTTGTAGAGCAGGTAGGCGAGCAGGCGCTGGCTGGCGTCGGGCAGGCGTTCGGCTTCGTCGACGATCAGCACGGTCTGGCGGCCGAGGCTGGCGATCTCGGCGAGCAGGCCGGTCAGGGTATCGATGCCGTGGTCGGTGTTGGCGGCGTTCTCGACCGCCGAGGTGTCGAGCGCGGCGCGGCCGCTGGCGACGCGGATCGTGTGCAGCAGCGCCATCGTGAAGCGCGCGCGGTCGTCGTTGCGATCGGCGGTGAGCCACGCGACCAGCGCGCCGTCGGCGAGCCAGCGACGGCGCCAGTGCGCGAGCAGGGTGGTCTTGCCGAAGCCCGCCGGAGCGACGACGGCGATCGCGGTGCGGTCGCTGACGGTGTCCCAGAGGCGCGAAAGGCGGTCGCGTTCGAGCGCCGTGCGCGGCAGGCGCGGCGGCGTGGTCTTGAGGACGAATTCGGCTTCGAGCATGGCGATGCGGCGGGAATCGGGAATGGCGTCGGGGAGAAAACGGGAGGCGCGAAGCGGGCCTGGAGCGCAAGCCTGGTGGCTGCGTCGCCAACGAACACGGCGACGCGTCACATTTCCGGTCGCGATGATACAGGCCCGGGAGAACTCATCGCACAGATGTGCGGTAATCGCACGTCATCGTGCGTGCGGGCCGGCAACCGGCGACGATGACCCCACCCGCATGCGCGGCGCCCCCCCGGCTCGGGGGGTATCGGCACTGCATCGCGCCCCGGCACGCCTGCTCTGCCCTATCGTGCCGCTGCCCGTCGTCGCGCCGACGAGATGTCGCATCCACTGAGGTTCGCGGCAAGGCCATCCCTTTCCTCACGGCCGAAGCGGCGGAAACAGCGTGACGAATTGCCACAGTTCATGCAGGACATCGCTTGTCCCGCAATCGACACCATTACCGGGGAAGCAATGAACCAATCCATTCAACACCAGGCCATGCGCAAGACACACCCGCTTCCGAGCCCGGCGATCGCGCCCATCAGCCGGGCAATCCGCGCTGCCCTGGCCGTCTCGGCCACCCTGCTGACCTTGTGCGCGCCGGTTGCCAGTTGGGCGACCGGCACGGGCAGCCACGCCGCTATCGGCAACACGCAGGCCCGCCATGGCGATTCCGGTCAGCCCATCGCGGATGCCGGCTTCCTGTCCCCGTTCGACCTGACCGTCGTGGCGGGCGATCCGTTGCCCACCAGTGTGCATTCGTCTTTCGGACTGGCGGGTAGCGAGGATGGCCGGGCTGGCGACGTCCCGGCCATCGTCAACGCTGGCAGCAGCATCGATACCCGCGGTGCCGACGCTCCGGACATCGCCGGGGTTGATGACGTCACCGTCGTCAACGGTGGCGACGTGTTCGCCGTGAGCGATGGCCACGCAGTCGTCCAGTCCAGCGAAAACATCCACGTCAACGGGACGTACTATGCCGTCGGCATCTATGCTCACAACGCTTTCATCAGCAGGGTCGACACCAGCGGCAACGTCATAGCGAATGCCACGGCGGCCCATGCGACTGCCTACGGCGTGGTAGACCTCTCCAATCACCGGGCCTACCTGCACAACGAAGCTTCGGGCACCATCTCCGCGACTGCCGATGCACTGAATGGCGATGGCGTCGCGGTCGGTGCCTATGTCGCGGGCGGGGCTGTCGCCAAGCTGCGCAACGACGGCGACCTGAGCGCCACGGCGACCGCTGCTGGCGGCAACGCCTCGGCCACCGGCGCCCACCTTTACAGCCATGCCACGGCATCGACCTTCTACAACGCCGGCGACGTCCAGGCCAGTGCCACCTCGGACACCGGTCTGGCGGATGCCACGGGTGTCCTATCCATCGGCTACTACAGCGCCGACGCCACCAATCAGGGCGCGATTTCCGCCACGGCGTCCGGCAGCCAGGCGATCGCTTCCGGCTTGGTCAACGTGTCTTTCCTGACGGCGACCACGACCAACGCGGGCGCCATCACGGTGGACGCCAATGGCACCCTGGCACCCTACGGCCAATATGAAGCCGTGGCGGTCGGCGTCTACACCAATGCCGCAACAGGCAACGCGGTCGTCAACAACAGCGGGGCGATTTCCGTAACGGCATCCGCCACAACCGACATCGACGGCACCAGCGGCTTCCTGGTGGCCAAGGCGATCGGCGCGCGCGCGGTGAATCCTTCCGGCAAAGGCGAGGCGCTGATCAGCAACACGGGCGATATCAGCGCGTCCGCGGTTGCCAGCCAGGGCTATGCCACGGCCTGGGGTGCGATTGCCCAATCCGGTTCGTATGGCTATGGCGATGCCGAAATCGACAACGGCGGTTCGATTTCCAGCAGCGCGAAATCCGATGCAGGCAGCTCGGTGACGACCGGGGCTTACGTTCACAGCGGGAATACGGCTGTGATCGTCAACCACGGCGATATCGGCGCGACCTCGCAGGGTGGAAGGGGCTACGCCAATGTGTCGTCGGCCGTTGCGTACGCAACCGCTGCGCACGTGTACGGATTCGCGTATGGCTCCGGCGGAGCCAGCGTCAGCAATTTCGGCACCATCGAGGCGCACGCTTCCATCGAGGGAGGCTACACCGCCGTCGCGACCGCCCTCGATGTCTTCGGATCGAGTTCCACCCTCGACAACGCCGCGGGTGCAACCATCTACGCCACGGCCGAGACGAACCTCTTCGGCATCGCACAGTCGGTTGCGGTCCAGGCGGGAGGAACCTACGGCATCAGCGTGGTCAACGATGGCCATATTGCCGCCTACAGCCATGCTCACGCCTATGACAACGGCATATACGGCTACACCGGGGCCAGTGGTGCGATGGGCGTTGATGCCAAGGCCAACTACAGGGGCAACGTTTCCGTGGTGAACCGCGGCGACATTTCGGCGCGCGCGGTGACCGATCACGGCGTCACTTTTTTCGATGCGGGTGCGGGCGCGACCGGCGTCAGTGCCTATGCCAAGTACCATGCGGTGGTCGAGAACGCTGGCACCATCTCCGCCGTTGCCAGCAGCGAACTCGGCGATGTCAGCGCCTATGGTGTGAGCGCCCGCGGCAAGTACTACACCCATGTCGTCAACGATGCGGGAGCCCATCTGGTGGCATCGGCGACCACAGGCAGCCTGCTGGGCGACGAGTATGGCGGACGCGCGTTCGCCATGGGCGCCAAGGCCTACGGAGCGACGCAAGCCGTCATCTACAACGCCGGCAGCATCGTCTCGCAGGCGGTCGCCAATGCGGACGGTGGGGCGAACGCCAGCTCCGGCATGGCCAAGGCATGGGGCGCCTCCATCGGCGCCTACTCCACCGATGCGGCGGGCTCGGTAATCAACCATGGCGACATCGAGGCCAGTGCCACGGCGCAGTACGGCCATGCCACGTCATTCGGCACCTACGTGCGCGACATGACCACCAATCCGACAGCCGTGGTCGTTGCTTCCACCTCCAACACCGGGATCATCGGGTCTGCCGCCACGGCCGATCACGGCAATGCGTTCGCGGTCGGCGCCTACCTGCTGGGGCTACGTCAGTTGTACTACGTCGACTGCAGCAGCGGCACTTGCCAGTACCCTGGTACGTTGACCCCCAACGGCGGCGTGGCGGCGCTGGACAACAGCGGCGCGATCACGGCTGCTGCGACGGCACAGGGTGGCGCGGGCTACGCCTACGGCGCCACGGTTCTCGGCGCGTTCGGCTCGGGAATCACCAACAGCGGGCATATCAGCGCACTCGTCGATGCGGATGCCGCACGCGCCGTCGGCGCATTGAACAACAGCCTCTATGGTTACGCGACGCTGCAGAACAGTGGCAGCATCAGCGCCGTGGCGACCGGCGAGGTCGCCAGTGCCAGCGGCGTGTTCATCGCCGGTGCCTACGGCAACGCCAGCACCGGCAACATGGCGGCAACGGTCGACAACCAGGGCCGCATCCTGGCCAAGGCGACGGGCACCACCACCGCCACGGCCATCGGCATCGAAGCGACCGGCTGGAAGGATGACGGCATCCGGATCGACAACAGCGGGACGATTGCCGCGGCCGCCTACGGTACGGGGGCAACGGCTACAGCGGTGTCGATGATTTCCCGCGGCGACAACGTACTGAGCAACAGCGGCACCATCGGTGCTTACGGTGACGGCACGCGGATCGCCATTTCCTCGTCCGGCGGTGCGACAGCCAGCATCGTCAACACCGGTTCGATCATCGGCGCGATCGTCACCGGCGGCGGCAACGACACCTTGAACAACGACACCGGCGGCGCCTGGAACGTGATCGGCGCATCGACCGACTTCGGTGCCGGCGACGACACGATCAGCAACGCCGGCACGATCGACCTGCACAACTCGTCCCTGACGCTGGGCGGTTTCGGCACGCTGGGCAACTCGTTTTCAAACAGCGGCAAGATCCTGGCTTCCGGAGCCAACCTCATCGACATGGGTGCAGCCAACCCGAATCCGTTCACCAACACCGGCAACGTCGACTTCCGCAATGGCTCGCCGACCGACACCCTCGCCGTCCTCGGCGACTGGACCGGCAGCGGCAGGATCGGCGTGGACGTGGATGTCCTGCACAGGGCCAGCGACACACTGCATGTCGTCGGCAACGTCGCGGCCGGCAGCGTGACGGCGGTCGATGTGAATCTGCTCACCTTGCCGACCACAGCCTTGAGTTCGGTTCCGGTCGTCGACGTGACCGGCGATTCCACAGCTGGATCGTTCGTGCTCGGCGATGTCCACTTCGACACCAGCAAGAATTTCCTCGTCGTCCAGGGCGTGAGCCTGAACAGCGTCATCGACGCCAGCAACGCCCATCCCGACGTGTTCTCGCTGGGGGTCGCGGTCACCGGGCTGACCGACTCGGGCTCGCTCGCTGCCGCGTTCGCACCGGGCGTGCAAAGCCTGATGGGCAGTGAGGTCGGCACCTGGCGCGAGCGCATGGGCGTGCTCGATCCGCAATCGCGCGACAGCGTCGGGGCCTGGGCGCGCGCGTTCTCCGACAGCGGCACGGTCGATCCGACGCACACCGCGGACAACTTCGGACAGGGCGGCAACGTCGCGTTCGACCAGGACAATTCCGGTCAGGAACTGGGCGTGGATTTCGGAATCTCCGACGGCTTCAGCGTCGGCCTGCTGCTCGGCGAGGCGCAGGCCAGCCAGCACCTCGACGGAGTGGGCGTTGCAGGCAGGAACAAGATCACAGGCGACACGCGCGGTGCCTATGCGACATGGATCGGTTCGAACGGTTTCTATCTCGACGCGTCGTATCGCCAGATGAGTTTCGATGCACGGCTTGATTCGGTTGTCGGCGAATCGCGCGCGAACGGCAGAGCCGATGCGTTCAACGGCGAACTGGGTTGGTCATGGACGCCCGGCGATGGCATCAAGCTCGTGCCGCAACTGCAATACACCCGCACCACGGTGAACCACGTCGATACCATCACCGGCGCGCTGGTCGGCTTCACGCCGGACGGTGGCACCTCCTCGCGCGGCCGCGCCGGTTTGCTGCTCAGCAAGGACATCGCGTCGGGCAGCGCGACCTGGACGCCGTATGCATCGGCAAGCGTGGTGCGCGAGTTCGATGGCGACAACGGCTTCACCATCAACGGCGCGTTTTCCGGATCGACCAGCACCAAGGGTACGAGTGCGCTGGCCGAAGGCGGCCTGGCGATGCGTGCCGGCAAGCTGTCGGTGTTCGGTGGCGTGAATTGGCAGGACGGCGGCGCCCTGAGCAGCGTGGCCGGCGGACAGCTCGGACTGCGCTACAGCTGGTAAGAGTGTATGCGGTGGGTGGAAACAGCCCCGGCGGCACAGGCCCGTCGGGGTTGTTTTTTGGCGACGCCCCATGCGCGGCGCGGAAGACGGAATGAGAACAAGATGGCGGTTCAAGGCGACCGCCCGATGGCGGAGGAACACATGGCAAGCAACGACAAGACATCCGGCACCAGCATCCACGACAGCAACGACAGCAACGACAGGAACGAGAGCGGAGCGGGCCTGGAGTCGGTCGATGCGGGAGAGCCGGTCCCCGCTCCTGCGACGGATGCGTCCGTTTCAGCGCCTGCGCCCGAAGCAGCGACCACGAAGCCGCCGGTGAATCTGCTCAACCTCAAGGTCGAGAAGAGTTGTTCGCGCGGACTGGCCGGATGGCTCGCCGGTCGCGGCGTGTCGCTCGCGATCTCGTCCTACCAGACCGGCCGCGTGTATCTGGTCGGCAGCGACAAGTCCGGCCGCGTGTCGTTCTTCGAGCGCATCTTCGAGCGCGCGATGGGCATCGTCGGCAATGCACAGCGCATCTATCTCGGCGGCCTCTACCAGCTGTGGCGCTTCGAGAACGTGCTGCGCCCGAACGAGGTCATCCACGGCCAGTTCGACAAGTGCTACGTCCCGCGCAACGCGCAGACGATCGGCGACCTGGACATCCATGAACTTGGCATACGCAAGGACGGCAGGGTTGTCTTCATCAACACCAGGTACTCGTGCCTCGCCGAGCTCAGCCTGACCCACAGCTTCAAGGCGATCTGGAAGCCGGACTTCATCAGCAAGCTGGCACCCGAGGACCGCTGTCATCTCAATGGTCTGGCGATGGTCGATGGCGCCCCGAAGTACGTCACCGCCGTGTGCAGGTCCGATGCGGTCGACGGCTGGCGCGACCGCCGCGAGGACGGCGGGGTGGTGATCGACATCGACAGCAACGAGATCGTCTGCGAAGGCCTGTCGATGCCGCATTCACCGCGCTGGGCCAACGGCAAGCTGTGGCTGCTCAACGCCGGCACCGGCTACCTCGGGTGGGTCGACTTCAAGGCGAAAGCGTTCGTGCCGCTGGTGTTCCTGCCCGGATTCCCGCGCGGGCTGTCGATCTTCGGCAACACCGCAGCGGTGGGCTTGTCCAAGCCACGCAACCAGCGCTTCGAAGGCCTGCAGCTCGACGCCGAACTGGGCAAGCGCGACGTCGATCCGTGGTGCGGAGTGCAGCTGGTTTCGCTGACCAGCGGCGACGTCGAGCAATGGATCCGTTTCGATGGCGACATCACGGAACTGTTCGACCTGTGCTTCCTGCCCAACGTCCGGAATCCGATGATGGTCGGACTGCGCACGCCCGAGATCCGCGACCTCATCACCTTCGAGGCCGGATTCCCCGCTGGGCAACCATCGCTGTGAAAACAGAGTTGAACGGGATGGCTTGAAAGCGCCGACAAGGCGCCGCAACGGTCGAAACAGGCGAACCACGCTTCCTTCAGCCGTGCGAGTGGTTCATTCGCGGGCAACTCAGTTCTGCCGCGATCGGCTACGCGAGCCACGCTCGTGGGCACCTGCGATTTCGGCGAGGTCGTGAACCAGCGCTTCGACCGCATGCGGGCGAGCATCGATCGCAGCGGCGCGATGCAGTCGGCGATCGCGGTCGCGACCGCTAGTGCGGCCGGCGTGCGCAAGACCAATCGCATGGCCTTCGGCACCGGCTTGCAGAATGGTCGCAGTGCGTTGTCGGCGGCCTGCCGGCATGCCTTCGGCGACGGCGCGACGCTCACGCTGACGGGCGCGGTCACCGACGGCGACAACTTCGGTCGCGCTCGGCTACGGCTTCGACTGGTGAGCGCGGCGATGGGTCGTAGCGCCGACCTTGCGCTCAGGCATGGGTCGGCATCCGTGGTGTCGTCGACCTGTGCGGGAGCGATTGCGCGAGATCGAGGCAATGACGCGCACCCGCGGCGTCGCCGAGTGCGTCGTGGCAGCGCGCCAGCTCGTGCAGCGTTGCGTGGCTGGTCACGTCGCGCGGATCGACCAGCGAGAACAGTTCGCGCGCGATGGCTTTCTCGCCCATGTCGAGCAGGACGATGCCGGCCGCGATCGCTTCCTGCCACGGCGCTCCAGCGCTCCTGGTTCCGGCTTCGATCGCCAGGCGCGAGGCCTCCTCCGGTCGGCCGCGCAGCAGGCTCAGTCGCGCGAGCATCGCCCATGCGAGCGGGCGTTCGGGTGCGATCACGATCAGCCGTCGGCAGCATGCCTCCGCGTCCGCATGGCGTTGCGCGGCGAAGTGCTCGCAGGCCTGCTGCCACAGCGTGGCGTGGTCGGAATCGACGGACATGCGGGCCTCGCGGATGGCTGACGGAAATCCAGTTGAACAGTCGCGCGACCGCCGCGTCGCCCCCCGCCATGGGGGGTGATGCCGCGCATCCGCGTTCGCAGACTGGCTGCATCGACACGGGACGCAGCCAGCGTCCGCACCCTCATCACGACCCGATGAAACCCCGATGAAACCGCACACGCGCGCGCGGCGACGCTCAGCACGGCCGCGGACCTGTACGGCACGACCTCGCGCAACTACCAGGCGGTGGCATGGGCATGGAACGCGGTCGGCGTGCATTGACGCCGCGCGCAACCCTTCCTCAGACGGCGGGACCGAACGATTCCGCTTCGCCGTCGGCGACCGCCGGGGCGCGTTCCGGCTGGTTCTTGCGGACCGCGACATAGAGCCACTTGAACAGGGCCACGGCGGCGAAATACATCACCGCCGAGGCGACCGCCTTCTCCGGCGTGTCGATCCACTCGCCGCCACCGGGCAGGTGCAGCAGGGGCACGATCTCCGGCGTGATGCCCAGGCGCGGCATGGCCTGGGTTGCGCCGATGCCGACCGCCCCGAGATAGGCCACCACCGACACCGCCCAGGTGCCCATCAGCCACATCTGTTCGGCATCGCAGACCCTGCGGTTGCGCACGATCCAGACGAGCTTGCCGGCGACCATCCAGCCGAAGGTGAAGTAGGGCCAGACCGCGTGGAACTGCGCCGCGAACGCGGCGATCAGCGCCAGGTACACCAGGCACAGCCCGAGGATCATGCCGATGCGGATGCCACGGCCGAGGTCGAGCAGGAAGGGAATGGCGGTGAAGAATCCGGTCGCGTTGAGGAGGATGAACTCCATCAGCATCATCAGCACGACGCACTTGACCGCCTCCGGGCCGAGCGTCAGCGGATGCATCCACACCCACAGGCACCACAGGCTGGTGACCGCGTCGGGCAGCCCGATCAGCAGGGCATCGAACAGTTTGCTGCTGCCGCCGGGGGCGGCGGTCGAGGAGACCGCGGTGGAAGGACCGTTGTCGGACATGGGGCGTCCTCGCGGCGGTCCGGACGGGCAGGCCGGGCGGACCGGGTGTCAAGGTTTGTCAGCGACCTGTTCAGCACCGACAATGTACGCCTCACACGCCGTGCTGTTAAGGGAAAAAGATGACCGTCCTGCGCATGACCGACCTCGATCTGAAGGGCAAGCGCGTCCTGATCCGGCAGGATCTGAACGTGCCGCTCGACAACGGTCGCATCACCTCCGGGCAACGCATCACCGCCTCGCTGCCGACGATCAAGCTGGCGCTGGCCAATGGCGCGACCGTGCTGGTCACCTCGCACCTCGGGCGGCCGAAGGAAGGCGCGTGGAGCGCGGCCGATTCGCTGGCCCCGGTGGCGGCGCGGCTGTCGGAACTGCTCGGCGTCGACGTGCCGCTGCTGAAGGACTGGGTCGGGGGCGTGGACGTGCCGGCCGGCAGCCTGGCCCTGCTCGAGAATTGCCGCATGAATGTCGGCGAGGGCAAGGACGACGAGGCCCTGTCGAGGAAGTACGCCGCGCTGTGCGACGTGTTCGTGATGGACGCTTTCGGCACCGCGCACCGCGCGCAGGCTTCCACCCACGGCGTGATCCGCTACGCGCCGATTGCCTGCGGTGGCCCGCTGCTGATGGCCGAGCTCGATGCGCTCGGGCAGGCGCTCGACCAGCCGGCGCGGCCGCTGCTGGCGATCGTTGCCGGATCGAAGGTATCGACCAAGCTCGAATTGCTGAGCAACCTGGTCGGCAAGGTCGACCAGCTCATCGTCGGCGGCGGCATCGCCAACACCTTTCTCGCCGCGCAGCGTTTCCCGGTCGGCAAGTCGCTGTGCGAACGCGACCTGCTCGACACCGCGAAGGCGATCATGGCCGACGCGAAGGCGCGCGGCGCGGAGATCCCGGTGCCGACCGATGTCGTGGTCGCGCCGACCTTCGCCGCCGACGCGCCCGCCACCATCAAGAAAGTGGCTGACGTGAGCGACGACGACATGATCCTCGACATCGGCCCGGAGACCGCCGCGCGCTACGCGGCGATGATCCGCGACGCTGGCACCGTGGTCTGGAACGGCCCGGTCGGCGTGTTCGAGTTCGACGCCTTCGGCAAGGGCACCGAAACGCTCGCGCGCGCGATCGCCGATTCGAAGGCGTTCTCGATCGCCGGCGGCGGCGACACCCTGGCCGCGGTGGACAAGTACGACATCGCCGACAAGGTCTCGTACATCTCGACCGGCGGCGGCGCCTTCCTCGAATTCCTCGAAGGCAAGAAGCTGCCCGCGGTCGCTGCGCTGGAAGAACGCGCGACGAGTCCCGAGGGTCCGCCGGTTCCGCCGTCTCCGCCTGCGGCCGCCGGCGGCGCCCGGGATGCCTGACACGCTGCTGTTCGACCTCGACGGCACCCTGATCGATTCGGCGGTCGGGATCGGCCGCTGCGTGGTCCATGCGATGGAGAAGCTCGGCGAGCCGGCTCCGGGCGCCGATGCGCTGCGGCGCTGGATCGGGCCGCCGCTGCGCGCGAGCTTCGGGCCGCTGCTCGGCGATGACGCGCGTACCGAGCGCGCGGTCGAGCTGTATCGCGAGCGCTTCGACGAAATCGGCTGGTCCGAGCACACGATCTATCCCGGCATCGAGCCGTCCCTGCGCGCCCTGCACGCCGCCGGCCATCGCCTAGCGGTCGTCACCGCGAAGAACCAGCCGCACGCCGAGCGGATCGTCGCGCACCTGCCGTTCGGCGCGTTGTTCGAGACCGTTTCGGGTGCGAGCTTTGACGGCCGCATCGGCGAGAAGCCCGAGCTGATCGCGGTCGCGCTCGAACGGCTGCGGGTCGCGCCATCGCAATGCTGGATGATCGGCGACCGCCACATGGACATCGATGGCGCGCGCCATCACGGCATGCGTTCGGTGGCCGCGCTGTGGGGTTTCGGCGACGCCGACGAGCTGCGCGGGGCGAGCGTGCTGTGCGAGCGGCCCTCCCTGCTGGCCGGCCTGTTCGCGAGCGAGCCCGCGGCTACCTGACGATTCCGCGACGGCTCAGCCCTTGTCGCGCGTGTAGCCGTAGCGCTCGATCCACGGCTGCAGCGCCGGCAGGTGCGGTTCCAGGAACTCGCGGTAGCGCTCCCAGCGGTAGCGCGCCTCGCGGTAGAGCGGCCGGCTGACCTGTTCGTAGCTGGGCGTGTCGATGCGCCCGCGTGCGAGCGCGTTCGCGGAGAAGTCGCGCAGGCCGTCCTGCCATTCCACGCCGAGGAAAGCGCACAGCGCGCGCACCTGGCCGTCGAAGTCGTCGACCACGTCCTCGTAGCGGATGGTATGGACGCACAGCGGCAGTTGCTCGCGATAGAGCTGCCACAACTCCATCGTGCGGACGTAGAGCGCGACCGCGTCGGCGAGCGTGCAGAAGTTCGCCATGGTGTTGTTGAGCCCGAAATCCTGCATGAAGCAGCTCAGCACCACGTCGCAGGGATGGCGCAGCGCGAACACGAAGCGCGCCTGCGGAAACACGCGGTGCAGCAGCGCGGCCAGCGTGGTGTACATCGGGAACTTGTCGAGCAGCAGCAGCGAGCTGTCGCCATCGCCGTGTGCCGCGACCGCGCGCTCGTAGGCCTCGCGCAGGTAGCCGACATCGAAGGCGTCGAGGTCGGCGAGCGCGCGCGGATAGCCCGATGGCATGTCCCGCACCGCGTCCATGATGTCCTGGACGGTCGGCTTCTCCTCGATCGTGTGGATCGCCGGATGGGTGTCGAGCACCTGGTTGAGCAGGGTGGTGCCCGAGCGCGGGAAGCCGATCAGGAAGGCGAGGTCGCGGTGTTGCGGCGGCGCCGCGATCGGCCGCCACGGCCGCAGCCAGCCCTCGCTGGCGAGGCCGAGCATGTATTCGACGCCGGCAAGCGCCTTGTTGCGGCCGGGGTTGGCGCGTTGCCACGGCGCCAGCGCGAGCCGGTTGGCGAGCGCGAACGCGGCGATCGCACCGGCGGCATCGCCTTGCATGTCGAGCAGCTTGCCGCGCTCGAAGCCCGCGTGCATGCGCTGCGCATCGTTGCGAGCGAGCGCGTCGATGCACGCGAGATGATCGAGCCCGCGCGCGATGTCCTTGCGTCGCCGCGCCAGCCTGCACAGGACCAGGTGCACTTCCGCGAGGGCGTCCTGCGGTTGTCCTTCGCCGGCATGGCGCAGCGCGTCCTGCGCCACCACCTCGGCTTCGGCAAGACGATTGCCGCCCTCCAGCAGCAGGGCGAGGCTGGCGCGTGCGTCGAGCCTGCCCGGATCGCAGTCGATCGCCCTGCGCCAGGCCGCCTCGGCCGCATCGATGCGGTTGCGCGCGTTTTCGAGCCGGCCGCGCGAATGCCAGCCGGCCGCGCTGGCGGGATCCTCGTCGAGCAGGCGCTCGAGCAGCGCCTGCGCGGAAGCGAAGTCGCCGGCCTTCGTCCAGGTGTCGATGGCCGCGATCCAGTGCCGTTCGCGCTGCGCGCGTTCGCCGACCGCCGACAGGCATTGCCCGTATTCGGCGTGGGTTTCAGGCAGGCCTGGCGCGAGTGTTTCGAGTCCTTCGAGCCAACGCTTCGCCTGCGTGGTGTCGCCCAGCGCGCGCAGGCAGCGCGCCTTTTCGAGGAGTACGCGCGGTTCGCCCGGTGCCTGCCGCGCGCAGCGATCGATCAGGGCCATCGCGCGCACGGCCACGCCGGTTTCACGCAGGAAGCGCGCGTGGGCGAGCAGCAGCGCCGGATCGTCCGGGGCGATGGCCGTGGCCTGCGCGAAATGGCGCTCCGCCGCCGCCGCGTCGCCGGCGTGTTGGCAGGCTGCGGCAAGCTTGAGCAGGATCGGGAAAGCGTCGGCGCGCGTGGCCTGCGAAGCGAGCGCCTGCGAGAATGACGCCGCCGCCAGCGCCCACGATCCCTCGCGCTCGAAACACAGGGCCAGCCCGTAGTGGGCCGGGGCCGCTCGCGGGGACAGCGCGAGCGCGGCCGCGAAGGTTTCGCGCGCGCCCGGCGCTTCGATCCGCGCATAGCCCAGGTCGACCAGGCAATCGGGATCGCCGGGCCGCAGGGCGTCCGCTTTCGCCAGCAGGTAGCGCGCCGCACCGGCATGGTCGGTGCGCAGGCAGAAGCCGCCGTACTCGGCCAGGCCGACGGCATCGTCGCGGGCGCCGGCGAGATGTTCCCGGTACAACTCGTCCGCGCGCTGGACGTCCCGGCGTTCGACGGCCGCGCGGGCGGCGCGCAGCAAGGGTCGGTCGATCGGAGGGAGCGTGGACGTCATCGCGGCTTGGCTTGCCTCGGGGCAGGGGACGACCGGCGACGCCGGAACGCGGGGGCCCGCTGTCGCCGCGATGTGCGAGGCGGCGCATCATAACCCGGCGCTGGCACCGGCCCGGCGTTATGACGACATCACGTTCGGCCGCCCGCGGTTGTGTAAGCTGTGCGAGTGCTGGAGCGCCGGGCGCTGACATCGGGAGTGGTCGTGGAAACTGAAGTCGTGCGCATGGCGGACGGGCGCAGGGGACACGGCAGGCGCGGGGTCGTTCCGGCGGAGCGTCGGGGATGGCAATGGCAGGTGGGCGCGCTGCTGTGTGCGCTGTGCATGGCCTGGATCCCTGACGCGGGCGCGCAGACCTTCCACACCGGCGGTTACCAGTTCGACGTGGCGGCGCCGCCGACGTGGGTGGAAGTGGCCAGTGATCCCGGCAACTGGACCGCACCCGCCAGCGACGACGGCAAGGGCGCGATCTGGCGCAACTGGCTGTGGGACGTGCAGATCGACCGCCGCCAGAAGCGGCACGTCGAATACCACGACTACATGTACCAGCCGATCACCGCCGCGATGCTCACGAACGCATCGAAGTACCAGATCGGTTTCCTGCCCGACTTCGAGACACTCACCCTGCATCGCGTCGAGGTGTTGCGCGACGGCCACTGGAGCAACCGCCTCAAGCCCGAGGCGATCACCCTGGCGCGGCGCGAGAGCGGCTTCGAGTCCGACATGGCCACCGGCGAGGTGACCGCCCTGCTCGTGCTCGAGGACGTGCGCATCGGCGACGTGGTGCGGATCAGCTACACGATCGACGGCGCCAATCCGGTGCTCGACGGGCTCGATGCCGACGATGCGGTGTTCGGCTTCCAGCATCCGCTCCAGCGCGAACGTCTGCGCGTGCTGTTCGATGCCGGCGCCGACGTGGTGGTCAAGCGCGATCCGCGCATCCCCGCCGAACGCATCGAGGACATGGCCGCGGGCCGCAGTGTCACCGTCGAGCAGGACGACCTCAAGCCGATATCAGGCGAAGGCGATTACCCGGCTTGGTTCGTTCCGGCGCCGCGGGTGGTGATCTCGCAGAAGCATTCCTGGAAGGACATCGACGCCTGGGCGCGCGGCCTGTATCCCGCGCCCAAGCCGCTGCCCGACGATCTCGAGCGCCTGATCGGCGAGTGGTCGAAACTGCCCGATCCGGAAACGCGCACGGTGCGCGCGCTCGAGGCGGTGCAGGACCAGGTGCGCTACTTCGGCCTCGAGATCGGCCAGAACTCGCATCGTCCAAATGAACCGGCCGACGTCTGGAACAAGCGCGAGGGCGACTGCAAGGACAAGGCGCGGTTGCTGGCGACGATCCTCGGCCGCCTCGGCATCGCCGCCGAGCCGGCGCTGGTGGCGAGCAACGGCGGCAACTGGGCGCTCGACCAGCCGCCATCGGCGGCGCCGTTCGACCACGTCATCGTGCGCGCGCACGTCGCCGGCAAGACGGTGTGGCTCGATCCGACCCGTGGCCTGCAGCGCGGCGGCCTCGACGAGCATGCAGTCTCCGACTTCGGTTACGCGCTTCCGCTGGTCGAGGGCGCCGATGCGCTGGTGCCGGTGGCGCGCACTCCCTCTTCGGTCGCGAAATGGAGGGTCGAGGAACGCTACACGCCTGATGCCGACGGCAAGCACGTGCGCCTGGAAGTGGTCACCGATGCCAGCGCCGCCGCCGCCGAGGAGATGCGCAATCGCCTCGCCCAGGTCGACCGCGCGAAGCTGCAGGACCAGTACCGCGACTTCTACGGCAAGCGCTTCAAGGATGTGCGCGTCGCAGAACCCATCCAGGTCCGCGACGACGTGGCGAGCAACCGCGTCGTCGTCACCGAGACGTACACGCTGGGCGACCCGTGGGCGAGTTTCGATGGCGGCGTGCGTGGCCTCGACACCGAAGCCGATTCGATCGAGAGCTTCACCCACATGCCCGAGGCGCAGGGCAACCGCTACCCGGTGGCGATCCGCTATCCGGTCGATGCCGAGCAGCGGATCGAATTCGACCTGCCCAGGAACTGGCACTGGGGCGGCGAAACCCTGCAGAAGACCATCGAGGCGCCGGGGCTGAGCTATTCGCTCACCACCGGCCAGAAGGACTCGCAGGTGACGTTCGTCCACAAGTACCACAGCACCGCGTCGTGGATCGAGGGCAACGACGTCGGCCGCTACGCGGACGGACTGCGCCAGGTCAACGAACTCGTCTCGCGCCGCTTCCTCGTTTCCCGCGGCGATGCCCAGCAGGTCCGCGACGATCGCCTGAGCAAGCTGGTCAAGGACATCCTCGACAACAACCCGTCCGGTACGAGTCCCGTCGGCGGCGACAAGGGCGAGTGACGTGATCGGGCGCCGCTGGCCGGCCGCTTGCATCGCCCTGTTCGGACCCGTCTGCATTGCCCGCGCGGCGGCGCCGCTGCCGCTGCCGGAATTCCCTTCGCCGGCGACAACGCCGGTGGCGCAGGTTCGCGCGCAGTTCGAAGCGCGCGCGGGATTCCGCGCCTACGACGAGGCCCGCGCGGTGGCGGAAAGCCTCGCCGGCGATGACCCGCACAAGGTCGATCCCGGCGCCTGCCGCTCGCACGCGGCCGAGCTGGACGCGGCGTCGCGCCACGATCCACTCAGCCTGGCCGTCTGGTACTACAAGTCGCGCTGCGCCGACGTGCTCGGCGATGCCCCGTCGTCCCGGCAATACGAAACCGCATTCCTCGCCGTGCTGCGCGACATGCTGCAGGGCGTTCCGCCCGACAACGGGCAAACCCCCATCCCGCTGGGAACCATGGCCGACGGCGTCGCGCTGATCGATGCCAGCGATGAAACCCTGATTTACTCCTACATCGACCTGAGGACGGTCGCCGACGGCATCGTCTGGCGCGTGGGACTGCGCGACGCATCCGGTGCGCACGAGCGCAACCTGTCCTTCGAGTTGTTGCAGCCACGCCTGAGCCTGCTTCGCTCCCCCGGCCTTGCGCGTTCGCCGTTCGTGCGCACCTCGACCTGGGTGGATTCCGCGAAGGCCTGGCGGACGCAGGCCGAAAAGCCAGGCGGGTTGCCTGTCACCCTGGATGCGCTGGACGCGGGCCCAGCCGACCAGCGTGCCGCGCGCATCAAGCAGGAAAGCTCCGACGACCATCTGTCCAATGCCATCGTGCTCGCCCGCTACTGTTTCCAGCGACCGAAGCAGGCGTGCAACGTGGCCGCGGTCGACAGCCTGCTCACGTTCGCCGAGCAGGGTCACGCCGAGCCGATGGTGCTGCTCGCTTTTGCGTACACGAGAGCCGATGGCCTCAAGCAGGATCCGGAAGCGGCGAAGGCCTTGATGCTCGGCGCCGGCAGGAAGATGGGCGTGGGCGCCGCCTTCCAGGAATACTTCAACCTGGACCTGGATTTCCACAAGAAAGCGACCGATTTCCAGCGTTGGGCCTTCCAGCAGATGGTCGCTGCCGCGGACACGGGCGACGCTCTGGCTGCCGGGATGGCGCTGGAGCTTGCCGGACACATCGAGGAATTGGATACCGATTCCGCGAGGGCGGAACGCTACCGGCAGCAGGCGGACAGGGCCGGACTGGGGTTGTTCAGCCAGCGCTATCTCCTGATCGCAACCAGCAAGACCAAGGACCCCGCGGCACGCATGAGGATCACCGCGGCGATCGCGGGATCGGCCAAGCGGGGACTCGAACGCATGGCGGCTGCGAGTGGGCTGGCCTGGGCCTATGAAACGGGCAAGTCCCCCGGGGTGCCGGCCGATCCGGTGCAGGCGCTGCGCTGGAATCGGGAAGCGGGCATGCTTGGCGACACCTCCTCGATGATCGCCGTCGCACGCCACTACGCCGGCCAGCAGAATCGGCCCGACCAGCCGGATGCGATGGAACTCGCCGCCGAGTGGTACAGCGGCGCGGTGCTGCTCGGCAACGTCGAAGCGAACCTCGAGGTGGCACGCCTGGCCGAACGCGATCCGAAGGGCTTCGGTATCGCCATGCCCGGCGCCAGCATGATCATGCTGGACTCCAAGGACGCGGTGGACACCTATCGCGAGATCGACAAGGAAATGCCCGACAGCAACGCCGGCGCCATCGCGCGCCGGCGCCTGGCGCGGATGATGCTGGATGGACGCGGCACCGCGCGCGATCCCGAAAAGGCCCGCGCCTTGCTGACGGCCGACGCCGAGGCGGGTGACGGCGAGGCGGCTCTCGCGCTGGCGAGCGCGCTGTACGCGGGCGACTTCGGCGCGCGCGATCCGGACGGCGCGAAGCGGTGGATCGACAAGGCGCTGGTCAAGCCGGACAAGGTGGTGGCGACGATGTTCGCCGACCACCTCTACCATGGCATCGACCTGCCGCTCGATCGCGCGCGCTCGCTCGCGTTGTGGACGCAGGCCGCGGCGCAGGACTATCCGACCGCATGGAACAACATGGGCTGGGAACTGTGCACGGCCACGGATGCGGCCGCGCGCGATCCGGGGCGCGGACTGGAGGCCGTGCGACACGTCGTGTCGGGTGGTGACGCGCCCGCCGGCTATGTCGACAGCCTCGCCGCTTGCCAGGCCGCCACCGGCGACTTCGATGCCGCGGTCGCGACCGAGCAGCGCGCGATAGCGCAGCTCGATCCCGTGTCCGATACCGCTGCGCGGATGCGCGATCGGCTCGACCTGTACAAGGCGCATCGCGTCTATGTGCAGCCGCCCGAAGCGCCCGCGGGAACCGCCGCCGCACCGGCAGGCCATGCGAACGGAGCGCGTTGAACGCGCTGCGCGCGCATCGCCCGTCATCGATACATAGTCCGGAAGGGCGCCACGTCATCCCACCGGCGCGCGCGCATGCGATGATCGGATCGCCATGACCGACCATCTCCGCCGCACCCGCATCCTCGCCACCCTCGGCCCCGCCACCGACGCCCCGGGCGTCCTCGAATCGCTGATCCGCGCCGGCGTCGACGTGGTGCGGATGAACTTCTCGCACGGCAAGAGCCTCGACCACGCGCGCCGCGCCGCCGACGTGCGCGCGATCGCCGACCGCCTGCACCGCGAGGTCGGCATCCTCGCCGACTTCCAGGGGCCGAAGATCCGCGTCGAGCGCTTCGCCGAAGGTCCGGTGCAGCTCAGGCATGGCGAGGTGTTCGTGCTCGAATGCCGCCCGGACGTCGCGCCGGGCGATGCCCATCGCGTCGGCATGAGCTACCTCGGCCTCGTCCACGACGTCCAGCCCGGCGACACCCTGCTGCTCGACGACGGACTGATCGCGTTGCAGGTCACCGCGATCGAGGGCTCGGACATCCGCACCGAGGTGATGACCGACGGCGTGCTGTCCGACCGCAAGGGCCTCAACCGCCTCGGCGGCGGCCTCTCGCTTGGCGCGCTCACCGACAAGGACCGCGCCGACATCGCCGAGGCGGCGCGGATCGGCGTCGACTTCATGGCGATCTCGTTCTGCCGCAGCGCCCAGGACATGCACGAGGCGCGCGCGCTGGCGCACGCCGCCGGCGCCATGCGCGTGGCGATGGTGGCGAAGATCGAGCGCGCCGAGGCGATCGAGAACCTCGCCGAGATCATCGATGCTTCCGACGTGGTGATGGTCGCGCGCGGCGACCTCGGCGTGGAGATCGGCGACGCCGAGCTGCCGGGCCTGCAGAAGAAGATCATTCGCGAGACGCTAGCGCGCAACAAGGTCGTGATCACGGCGACCCAGATGCTGCAGTCGATGGTCGAGCATCCGATCCCGACGCGCGCCGAGGTGCTCGACGTCGCCAACTCGGTGATCGACGGCACCGACGCGGTGATGCTCTCGGCCGAAACCGCCTCGGGGCAGTACCCGCTGAAGTCGGTCGAGGCGATGGTGCGCATTTGCCTGGGCGCCGAGCGCCAGTTCGAGGCCGACACCGACTTCGAGGCCGCGCAGCGCAACCTCAAGCACGTGGACCAGGCGGTCGCGATGGCGACCATGTTCCTGACCGAGCACATCCAGGTGCGCGCGGTCGTCGTACTGACCGAGTCGGGTGGCACCGCACGCTTCCTCTCGCGCTACCGCTCGCCGGTGCCGATTTATGGTTTGTCACGGCATGCCGACGCGCGCCGGCGGATGGCGATGATGCGCGACGTGTTCCCGATCGCCTTCGACAGCCGCGGCCTGCCGCCGCGCGACGCCGCCCGCGCGGCAGTGCGCATGCTGTTCGAGCGTGGCTCGCTGGCGGAAGGCGACCGCCTGATCTTCACCAGCGGCGACACCATGGAATTGCGCGGCGCGACCAACACCTTGCGCCTGCTCGAGGTCGGCAAGGACGGCATGGCGGACGGACTGGGAGAACTCTGATGGTCAGGACCAATGCCTATTCGATCCTGTGCGTCATGGTCCGCGCGTTCGCGCTCTGGTTGTTCGCGACCACGGTCGTCTCCCTGCCGGAAGCCTTCGAATTGGCGAAGCGATACGCTTCCGTCGCCCATGCCGACCAGGTCGCCTACGGCGGAAGCGCCTTCCTCCTTGCGGTGGCCGCGCTGTTGTGGCTGTTTGCGGACCTGCTGGCCAGGGTGGCGCTCGCACGCCCGCAGCAAGTGACGTTTGAAAGCGATGTCCCGGCGAGCGAATGGCAGGCGCTCGCGTTTTCCGCGATCGGCCTCTGGCAGTCCATCGAGGCACTGAGCTACCTGAGCGGCCGGATCGTCCGCCTCCTGATGTTGCGGATGGCGACGGAGGGGAACGGCGCCATCGGGCTGCCGGATGATTTCTATGGATGGGTCGCGGCGGATGCGTTGCGCCTCCTCCTGGGCATCGGCTTGCTGTTCGGCGCGCGCGGACTCGTCGGCCTGATCCGCCGATACCGTCAGGTCGGCCATGCGCCCGTCATCGCGAGCGAACCTGGCGATGGCGGTTCCGGTCCTCCGGCGTCGACCTGAACGGTCCGGTATAATCGCGGGCTTTCCCGCAACCACCGGATCCCACATGAGCATCGACCAGCTTGCCGAAACCGCCCAGGCCATGGTGGCCGCGGGCAAGGGCATCATCGCGATCGACGAATCCACCAACACCATCGCCAAGCGCTTCCAGGGCGTGGGTGTCGAGAACAACGAAGAGAACCGCCGCGCCTACCGCGAGATGCTGCTGACCACGCCGAGCCTCGGCGACCACATTTCCGGTGCGATCCTGTACGACGAAACCCTGCGCCAGAAGACGAAGGACGGCATGCCGTTCGCAACCGTGATGGCAAGGGCCGGCATCATCCCGGGCATCAAGGTCGACAAGGGTCCGATGGCGCTGGCCGGTTTCCCGGGCGAGGTCGTGACCGAGGGCCTCGACGGCCTGCGTGATCGCCTCAAGGAATATGCCCAACTCGGCGCCCGCTTCGCCAAGTGGCGCGCGGTGATCACCATCGGCGACGACATGCCCTCGGGCACCTGCATCGAGGCCAACTCGCACGCGCTCGCGCGCTACGCCGCGCTGTGCCAGGAAGCGGGCATCGTGCCGATGGTCGAGCCCGAGGTGCTGATGGATGGCACCCACGACATCGACGTCTGCCACGAGGTCACCGAGGTCACCTTGCGTTCGCTGTTCGGAGCGCTGTACGAGCACAACGTCATGCTCGAGGGCACGATCCTCAAGGCCAGCATGGTCGTCTCCGGCAAGGATTGCCCGGAGCAGGCCGGCATCGAGGAAGTCGCCGAGATGACCCTGCGCTGCCTGAAGAGCACCGTGCCGGCCGTGCTGCCGGGCATCGTGTTCCTGTCCGGCGGCCAGTCCGACCGCGACGCGACCGCCCACCTGGATGCGATGAACCGCATGGGTCCGCACCCGTGGCCGCTGTCCTTCAGCTACGGCCGCGCGATGCAGTCGGCGGCGCTGAAGATCTGGGCGAAGGACCTGCAGGCCAATGTCGGCGAGGCGCAGAAGATGGTGCATGCGCGCGCCCGCGACAACGGACTGGCCGCGCTGGGCCATTGGAACGGCTGAGCGCTCCGGCTCTCCGTTTGACTGTGCAAGCGACGCCGGCCCCGAGCCGGCGTCGTCGTTTCCGGCCCGGGTTTTTCGCCCCGGGTTCGGACCCGGCAGGTCGATTCACTTGTTATCGATATCCGTGACAGTTATATAGATGGGCATGGACACATCCTTCAAGACACGACTCGGCTTCATGATCGGCGACGTCACCCGGCTCTGGCGCCGCGAGTTCGACCGTCGCGCCGCCCACCTGGGTCTGACCCGCGTGCAATGGCGCGCCCTGCGCCGGATCGAGCGCTTCCAGGGCATGACCCAGGTCGAGCTCGCCGAGGACCTCGAACTGGCGCCGATCGCCGTCGGTCGCGTGCTCGACCGGCTGGAGAAGTCCGGCTTCGTCGAGCGTCGTCCGGATCCGAAGGATCGCCGTTGCTGGCGCCTGCATCTCGCACCGGGTTCGGTGAGGGTGATGCCGGGCGTGGACGGCATCGCCGGCGACCTGATCGAGGAACTGTTCGCGGACATCCCGCAGGCTGACCTCGAGGCGACCGAGCGGTCGCTGCTGGCGCTCAAGAAGCGGCTCGGCGGCATCTGCAAGCAGGCGCCCGATTCCGGAGAAAGTTGAGCGCTGCGCCGCGCCCACGGCGTGGCTGCTATCGTTCAGCGCACAGCCGTTACGGAACCGATCCATGGCATGGCCGCAACACATCGCATGCGAAGGCTTCGTCCTGCGCGAATGGCGCGCGAGCGACGCCGACGCGCTGGTGATCCACGCCAACGATCCGCAGGTCGCGCGCTGCCTCGGTGAACGCTTCCCGCATCCGTACGCGCTGGACGACGCGCACCTGTTCATCGCGCACGCGCTGCATGCCTCCAGCGAACGGGCCTACGCGATCGAGATCAACGGCGAGGCCTGCGGCGGCATCGGCGTGCAGCCGGGCGAGGGCGTGGAGCGGCACAGCGCCGAGCTCGGCTACTGGCTCGGCCGCAGTTACTGGGGCGAGGGCATCGCCACCGCGGCGGTGCGCGCGATCGTGCCGCATGCGCTGCGCGAGCTGAGGCTGTACCGTCTGCAGGCGCGCGTGTTCGCCGACAATCCGGCGTCGATGCGCGTGCTCGAACGTTGTGGCTTCGCGCACGAGTCGGTGCTGCGGCGCCTGGTGGTCAAGGGCGAACGGCTGCTCGACATGCATGTCTATGCCATCACGAGGGATGTTCTCGATGCGCAAGGATGACGATCGCAAAGGTGCGAAAAGGGAAAGGGGTCAGGGTGAAGTTTCGCGAAGGGATTCTCGCGCGATGGAAGGATCGGAGCGCGAAATTCACGCTGACCCCTTTCCCTTTTCGCGCCGCGACTCGGAGATGCGCCTGCACGGGATCAATGCCTGCCTGGCCGCGTTCGCGCATCGCCCGGACGACCTGCGCAAGCTCTGGCTGACCGAGGCGAACATCCCCGCATTCAAGCCGGTGCTGGCATGGTGCGTGAAATGGCGCATCGGTTATCGGGTGGTGGAGGCCGAGGAAATCAAGCGCCTGACCGAAAGCAGCCACCACGAAGGCGTGTGCTTGGCGATGCTGCGCCGCGAACCGCCGAAACTCGAGGACGTGCTCGCCGGCATCGATGCGCGCGCGCCGGCGCTGCTGCTGTGGCTGCACGGCGTCGGCAATCCCCACAACCTCGGCGCGATCCTGCGCAGCGCGGCGCACTTCGGCGTGCGTGCTGCGCTGTTGTCGGACGCGAGCGCGCTGTCGCCGGCCGCCTTCCGCGTGGCCGAGGGCGGCGCGGAAGCGGTGCCTTGCGTGCAGGCCGCGGACATCGAGCGCACGCGCGCGACCCTGCATCACGCCGGCTTCCGGCTCGCGGCAACCGTCGTGCGCGGCGGTGCGTCGATCCATGAAGCGCCCTTGCCGGAGCGCCTCGTGCTGATGCTCGGCGCGGAGAGCACCGGGCTGCCACAGCCACTGGCCGATCGCGCCGACGTGCGCCTGCGCATACCCGGCACGGGTGCGGTGGAGAGCCTCAACGTATCGGTCGCCAGCGCCCTGCTGATCGCCGAGTGGGCGCGCGTGCACAAGGTCGGTGCGTGAGCGACGCCGCGCCGGAGTGGTTGCCGGCATCGTTCCTCGAACACGCCGCGACCTACGCGTCAAAGGCTGCATTCGATGCCGATCGCGCCGCCCGCGCGGACCTGTTCGATGCACGATACCAACAGGCAACTGGCATCGTGCGCGATGCCGGCATCGACGGCGTGCTAGGCCATTGCCCGCTTTGCGAGGCGCCCGGGCGATTCGTTTCGCCCGATCATGCTGACGATGTTCCGAACTTCCGCGAAGGCCTGGTCTGCGAGCGCTGCCATACGCCGGCGCGGGTGCGCGCCGGGCTCGCACTGCTGCGAACACTGTGTCCCCGGCGCGATGCACGGATCTACGTCACCGAGCAGGCGTCGGCTGCGTACCTGTGGTTGCGCTCGCACCGTCCGCGCACGATCGGCAGTGAATTCGAGCGCAATTGGCAGGGGCGCTTGCGCCTTTCGCGGCATCTGTGGCGGGCGCGGCGATTCGGCTTGGTGCGTTTCGAGGACGTCACCCGCCTGCGCCTGGAGACGGCATCGCAGCAAGCGGTGGCGAGCTTCGACGTGATCGAGCACGTGGCCGACGATCGCGCCGCCTTGCGCGAGTTCGCGCGCGTCACCGAGCCCGGTGGCTGGCTGGTCCTCACCGCCCCGTTCGCGGGAACCGAACGCAGCATCGAGCGCACGCGCGTTGCGGCCGATGGACGCATCGAGCACCTGCTGCCGCCCGAATACCACGGCGATCCGCTCGGCGGCGGCGTGCTCTGCCATCGCCACTACGGCTGGGACCTGCTGGAGGCGTTGCGCGAAGCCGGTTACCGCGACGCCGTGGTCGCGATGCCCTGGTGGCCAGAAGCGGGATTGTTCGACGGGCTGGCGACCGTCATCGCGCGACGTTGAAGTCGGATCACCGCTCCGGCTTCGGCAGCGGCATCTCGCCCGAACCCATGCTGCCTTCGGCCTGCGCGGCGAGATACGCGAGCACCGCGTAGGAGGCCGCTTGCTGGTCGAGCGCCTTCGGATCGATCTTGTCGAGGGTGTCGTTGGCGGTGTGGTGCCAGTCGAAGTAGTCGGTGCCGTCCTGCGCGAGTTGCGCCCAGGCCATGCCTTTCGCCGCGAATTCGCCGGTGTCGGGACCGGCGTCACCGCCGCCCTTGACCGTGGCGATGCCGAGCGGCGCGAGCACCTGGCCGATCTGTTCGATCACCGGCCATGCCGAATCCTTCACGCCCGCGTGCAGCGCGTAGACGCGGCCGGCGCCGAAGTCGCTCTCGGCGCCGAGCTGGTGCTGCTTCAACTGCGCAAGATGGGCGTCCGCATAGGCCTTGCCGCCGAACGAACCGGATTCCTCGTTCATGTAGGCGATCACGCGCACGGTGCGCTGCGGGTGCAGGTGCGCCTTCACCATGAGCGCGCCGGCGGCCATCGTGATCGCCACGCCGGCGCCGTCGTCGATCGCGCCGGTGCCGAGGTCCCAGGAATCGAGGTGGCCGCCCATGGTGACGACTTCATTCGGCTTGCCATGCCCGGTGATCTCGCCGATCACGTTGTACGAGGTGACCATGCCGCGCTCGCCGCAATCCAGGTCGAGACGCACGCGCACGGGCTGGCCGCGGCGGATCATGTTCGACAGCAGGTCGGCATCGGGATTGGACAGCGCCGCAGCGGGGATCTTCGGCGCATCGGCCTTGTAGTCGAGCACGCCGGTGTGCGGCAGGCGGTCGTGGTCGGTGCCGATCGAGCGGATCAGCAGCGCCTTCGCGCCGAGCTTGCCGGCGATCGAGGGACCATCCACCCGCGCCATCACCGCCGGACCGTAGCCGCTGCCGTCCTTCGCGCGCTGCATGCGGTTGCTGATGTAGGCGATTTTCCCGTCGAGCGAACCGGGCTTCGCGGCTTTCAGCGCGTCGAGGTTGGCGAACTCGACCACATCGGCTTCCAGCGCCCCGTTCGTCCCGACGCTGTGGCCGAGCGCGGTCACGACCAGGTGCTGCGGGTACGGCGAGACCACGCTTGCGTCCTCGTGCTGGCGCGTCCACATCGGGAACGTCACCGGCTCGGTGTAGACCTTGTCGTAGCCGAGCGCCTTGAACTTCGCCTTGGCCCAGTCGACCGCGCGGTTGGCCGGCGGCGTCCCGGCGAGGCGTTCGCCGATTTCGGTGGTGAGCGATTCGACGATGTCGTATGCGCGGCTGCCATCGCTGGCATTGCCGGCCATGCCGGCATCGCGCAGCTTCGCCGCCGTCGCAAGGTCCTGCGCCGACAGGGAGGCGTCGCCAGCGTGCGCGGCGATCGGCGATGCGGCAAGCAGGGCGGAAGCGATGGCGACGAAGAAGGCGCGGTGACTGGGCATGTGGGTTCCCTTGGAAAGGTTGTGCGGCGACAGGATCGTGTGACCGAAACACGAACGCCATGCCAGACGGCACGGCGTTCGTCGTTTCGGTGGCGCCTACATGAGGAAGCGTCAGCGCTTGAGGCTGTCGCGGATCTCGCGCAGCAGCAGCACGTCTTCCGGAGTCGGCGGCGGCGGTGCGGGCGCAGGTTCGGGCTTGCGGCTGACGCGGTTGATCGCCTTGACCACGATGAAGATCGCGAAGGCGATGATGATGAACTGGAGCACCGTGTTGAGGAAGGCGCCGTAGCCGATCGCGACCTCGGCGATCTTGTGCTTCGGGTCGCTGTCGTCGCCCGGCTTGAGCACCCACTTCAGCGCGGAGAAATCCACGCCGCCGGTGAGTATGCCGATGGGGGGCATGATGATCTGGTCGACCAGCGAGCCGACGATCTTGCCGAATGCGCCGCCGATCACGACACCGACCGCGAGGTCGACGACGTTGCCGCGCATCGCGAATTCCTTGAACTCCGACATCATGCCCATGCGCATCTCCTGAGGGTGGGACAACCTTCGAAGGATACGATGCGGCTGGGTACGGGCCAACCCGCGCCGCAGCAAGGCTGTTCAGGCAGCAATGGCGCCATTCAACGTGGCGAGACCTTCCACCGAGGCGAGGAAACGGTCGCCGGGCAGCAAAGGTCCCACGCCCGCGGGCGTGCCCATGAAGACCAGGTCGCCGGCGCGCAGGTCGTAGAGCTTCGACAATTCGTGCAGGACATCGGCGACGCCGAAGATCATCTGCGACAGCGGCGCCTGCTGCACCACGCGGCCATTGACCGTCAGCGAGAGCAGGGCATCGAAGGGATGGCCGCATTCGCCGACCGGCACGATCGGCGCGAGCGGGGCGGAGCGGTCGAAGCCCTTGCCGGTGTCCCAGGGCAGGCCTTTTGCTTTCGCGCGAGCCTGCAGGTCGCGGCGGGTGAGGTCGATGCCGACGCTGTAGCCGTACACCAGGTCGAGCGCATCGGCGGCCGCGACCACGCCATCGGCGCCCGCGCCGAGCGCTACGACCAGTTCGACCTCGTGGTGCAGTTCGGACGTGCCGCGCGGATACGGAATCGTCGTGCCATCGGCGACGACCGCGTCGGCCGGTTTCATGAAGAACACCGGTGGCTCGCTCGGCTTCGAGGGCTCGGCGCCCATTTCCTTCGCGTGATCGGCGAAATTGCGCCCGACACAGTAGATGCGGTGGACCGGGAACGGGTCGAGACGACCGCGGATCGCGACGCCCGGCTGGGCGAGGTGCGGAATCGGATGTCCGCTGCGGGCGGCTGCGGGCGGCGAGCTGTCGGTGCTCAAGCCTGCGGTCCGTGCGAGATGGACTTGTCGACCACGCGGAACTCGCCGTCGATCACGTCGCCGTCGGCTGCTTGCGTATCGGCCTGGGGCTGCGGTTGCGGCCGCGCACCGACGGTGAATCCGGACGGTCGCGCGAAGCCGAAAGCCCGCGCCAGCGTCGCGACGATCATCACGAACACGGCGATGATCGCTCCCACCAGCAGCAGCACCAGGAAGGCACAGACCGCGAACAGGGCGAGCAGCGCCTGCACGATCGGATGGCGGGGACGCCGCGGTTGCAGCAGCGAAAAGACGCGGTAGGCGCGGAACATGGCAGGCCTGCGTGGCAGAATCCGGGTCGAGTATGGGGTCGCCCCCGGGGGTGGACAAGTGAAGGAAGATGGGCCTGTTCATCCGTCCGGCCAGACGCGGCTGGTCGCATTGGCCGACATCCCCGACGGCACGGCGCGCGAGGTGGAAGCAGTCGTGGACGGCATCGCCGAATCGGTGATCGTCGTGCGCGAGGGACAGCGCGCCTGCGCCTACCTGAATGTGTGTCCGCACGCGGGGCATCGACTCGACTGGTCGCCAGGCCATTTCCTGTTCGACCAGGGCCGCCTGGTCTGCGCCGTGCATGGCGCCTGCTTCGAACGCATGACTGGCTTGTGCGTGGCTGGCCCCTGTCGCGGCAGCTCGCTGCGGTCGGTGGCCGTGAGCGAATCGGAGGGATGGGTGGTGCTCGACCCGCCGGTCAGAACATCAGGTTGACCACCGCCAGCACCACTGCCAGGTACAGCAGGGTCAGCGGTCCGCCGACGCGCAGCAGGTCGATGGGCTTGTAGCCCGCCGGGCCGACGACCATGCCGATCACCGGGTTGGAGGCGCTGAGGAAGTTGTTCGACGCCGCCAGCGCGACGATCAGCGCGAACGCCGTCGGATTGCCGTTCGCGGCGATCGCGATGTTGATCGCCATCGGCACCATCACCACGGTCGCGCCGACCTGGCTGATGACCAGGGTGAAGCCCACCGTGATCAGCGCGACCACCGCCTGCACGAGCAGCAGCGAGGCGTTCTTCGGCAGCAGGTCGAGCAGGCCGCGCGCGAGCCAGTCGGCGGCGCCGGTGTTGTCCATCGCCGCGCCGACCGGGATCAGGCAGGCCATCAGGAACACCGTCTTCCAGCTGATCGCGGTGAAAGCCTCGTCCATGTTGAGTACGCCGGCGAGCAGCATGCCGGTGGCGCCGGCCATCAGCGCGAGCGGCGTGGGAATCTCGCCGCTCAGCGCCAGGCAGAGCGCGATCGCGAAGATCGCCAGCGCGACGCGCAGCTTGTGCGGGCGCTGTTCCTCCTTCGGATAGTCGGTGACGACCACGAAGTCGCGGCCGCGCGCGGCCTGCGCAAGGTGGGTCCACACGCTGTGCAGCACCAGCATGTCGCCGGCGCGCAGCGGCAGGTCGCGGATGTCCTCGCGATGCACCTGGCCGTCGCGGTTGATCGCCAGCACGCTGATGCCGTGCTCGCTGCGCAGGCGGATCTCGCTGAGCTTCTTGCCGATGTAGCGCGAGTTCGGCGGGATCACGGCCTCGGAGATGCCCGCCAGGCTCGGGTTGAACAGGTCGCCGAACTGGCGCAGGCGCGAGGACAGCTTGAGCTTGTTGGCCTTCGCGTACTCCTCGACGTAGGCGCGCGAGCCCATCATGCCGACCACGCTGCCGACCCAGAGCATGTTCTTGGCCGGCGGGGCCAGGCGCGATTCCTCGCCGGTGCGCAGCGCCAGCAGCAGCGGCGCGCCCTTCTGCACCTCGACTTCGCCGACCGACATGCCGACGATCGGACTCTCGGCGGTGACGGTGAGCTCGAACACCTCGCCGTCGATGCCGTAGGCCTCGGCGAAGTAGCTCTCGGTGCGGCCGGGAGTGACGTTCCGGTCCGCGCCTTCCCGCAACAGGCGACCGCCGAACAAGCGGTAGTAGATCAGACATGCAACCAGCAACGCGGCGCCGATCGGGAAGGGCGCGAACATCTTCAGCGGCACCAGGGTCGCCACGCCGGACGGGATGTTGCGGTTGGCCGAGAGCAGCAGATCGTTGAGCAGGATCAGCGGCGAGTTGCCGACCATGGTGAGGCTGCCGCCCATGATGATCGCGCTCACCAGCGGGAGCAGCAGTCGCGAGGGCGTGACGCCGGTGCGCGACGACAGGCGCGAGGCGACCGGCAGGAACAGCGCCATCACCGCCGGGTTCTGCATGGTCGGCGAGATCACGCCGGCGATGGCGCAGGTCAGCATCAGCATGCGTTCCTCGCTGCCGCGCGAGCGCCGCAGCAACCAGCCGGACAGGCGATTGAGCAGGCCGGTGCGGTCGAGCCCCGCGCCGAGGATCATGGTCGCCATCACGCTGATCACCGCGTTGCCGGCGAAGCCGCTGAACAGTCGGTCGGCCGGCATGACCCGACTCAGTCCCAGTGCAATCAACGCAGTCAACGCGACCAGGTCGGCACGCAGCCGGTCGATCATGAACATCAGCATGGTGAACGCCATCAGGCACAGCACGACCACCATGTCGGCGGTCAGTCCATGGCTGGAGGAGGCGTCCATGGCGCGTGGTCGATCAGCTGCGCTCGTAGAGGAGGTCGAAGACCTCGTGGCCGAGGCCGACGCCGCGGCGCTCGAAGCGCGTGAGCGGGCGCCAGTCCGGGCGCGCGACGGCGCCGCGCAGGCCGGCGCGGTTGCGCAGCAGCGGTTGCGCGTCGAGCAGGTCCCACATCTGTACCGCGTAGGGCGCCCAGTCGGTCGCCAGGTGCAGCAGGCCACCCGAGCGGAGACGATCGACGATCAGCGCGATGTTGTCCGCGTTGACCAGGCGGCGCTTGTGGTGGCGCTTCTTGTGCCAGGGGTCGGGAAAGTAGATGCGCACTTCGTCGAGCGCGCCGGGCGCGATCTCGTGGCGCAGCACCTCGATCGCGTCGAAGCGGACCACGCGCGCGTTGCGCAGGCCAGCGCGCTCGATGCCCGTCAGCGCTCGGCCGACGCCGGGCATGTGCACCTCGATGCCGATGTAGTCGCGCGCTGGATCGTTCGCTGCCGCATGCAGCAGCGCGTCACCGTTGCCGAAGCCGATCTCCAGCACGACCGGCGCGATGCGTCCGAACAGCGCATGCAGGTCGCGCGGCTGGCCGGCGTAGTCCACGCCGTACTTCGGCCACAGCTCGCGCATCGCGCGTTCCTGCGAAGGCGTGAGCCGGCCTTCCCTCAGCACGAAGCTGCGGATCTCGCGCCGGCCTTCGCTTTCGGTGAAGGGCTTGCCGGTGGCGTGCGCGCTCATGCCGGGCATCCTCCGGACCGGGCGAACGCATCGGTCATCAGAAGAACAATCCTTCGATCGGCGAGGAGGCGCTGGCATTGCGCTTCTTCGGGATGCGGCCGGCGAGGAAGGCCTCGCGGCCGGCTTCGACGCCGAGCCTCATCGCGCGCGCCATCCGCACCGGATCCTTCGCCCCGGCGATGGCGGTATTCATCAGCACGCCATCGCAACCGAGCTCCATCGCGATGGCCGCGTCCGAGGCGGTGCCGACGCCGGCATCGACCAGGATCGGCACCTTGGCGTTTTCGACGATGGTGAGGATGTTGTAGGGATTGCGGATGCCCAGACCCGAGCCTATCGGCGCCGCGAGCGGCATCACCGCGACGCAGCCCATCTGCTCGAAGCGCCGCGCCATGATCGGGTCGTCGCTGGTGTAGACCATCACCTGGAAGCCGTCGGCTATCAATGTTTGTGCCGCTTCCAGGGTGGCGGGGATGTCGGGGTGCAGGGTCTGCTGGTCGCCGAGTACCTCGAGCTTCACCAGCGCGTGGCCGTCGAGCAGTTCGCGCCCGAGCCGCGCGGTGCGCACTGCATCCTCGGCGGTGTAGCAGCCGGCGGTGTTGGGCAGGATCGTGTAGCGATCGGGCGGCAGTACGTCGAGCAGGTTCGGCGCGTGCTTGTCCTGGCCGATGTTCGTGCGGCGGATCGCGACGGTGACGATCTGCGCGCCCGCGGCTTCGGTGGCCAGCCGCGTCTGTTCGAGGTCGGCGAACTTGCCGGTGCCGGTGAGCAGGCGCGAGCGGTAGGCCTTGCCGGCGATGATCAGCGGGTCGGCGGGTCGTTCGAGGGTGTCCATGCGGCGATTATCGCGCATGAGCGAGGGCATCGGCATGTGTTTTGCGCCCGATCTGCCGCGTCGCATCCATGTGAGGGCAGTCCACCCGAATCAGCCGCCCCCGAAAGCCGTCACCACCTCGATGCGATCACCCTCGGCGAGCCGGTGGGTGGCATGCGCGCTGCGTGGAACGATCGACTGGTTGACCTCGACTGCGACGCGGCGCTCCGCGTAACCCTCGCGGGCGAGAAGTTCGGCGATGGTGGCGGCCGCGTCGAGTTGCGCGGGCTCGCCGTTGAGGAAGATCTGCATGGACGACTCCATTGAACGGTCCCTTCGGTCCGCGTTGCGGGTGCCTGATTCGCTCGGCATAATCCGGCGAAGAAGCGGGTGTAGTTCAATGGTAGAACTGCAGCTTCCCAAGCTGCTAGCGTGGGTTCGATTCCCATCACCCGCTCCATCCCGCGATCCGGCGGGCAGCCCCCGGCAGGCGCGACCCATCGCCGTCCGCGAGGGTCGTTCAACGACTCGCGCAGCACGGAGGCGGCATGGTCGAGCGGGACAAGTCATCCAGGCCAAAGGCGAAGCCGGTGCTCGGCTGGCGCGAATGGATCGCGCTGCCGGACCTGGGCATCCATGCGATCCGCGCCAAGATCGATACCGGCGCGCGCTCCTCGGCGCTGCACGTGGATGCGTTCGACACCTTCCACTCCGGCGGTCGCGAATGGGTGCGTTTCACCGTGGCGACCGGCTCGGCGGCCGAGAACCAGGTCGTGGTGGAGTCCACCGTGCACGACCGGCGGCAGGTCACCGATTCCGGTGGCCACGTCAGCGAGCGCATCTTCCTTCTCACCCGACTGGTGCTGGCGGGGCAGGCGTATCCGGTTGAAATAAACCTGACTTCACGGCGCAATATGCTTTTCCCGATGCTGCTCGGTCGGACCGCGCTGAAACGGCGTTTCGTCATCGATCCGGCACGTTCGTTCCGTGCGGGGCGAGTCTCCCGCGCAACCGTCGACCCTCGATGAAGCTCGTCATCCTTTCCCGCAACAGCAAGCTGTATTCGACCCAGCGACTGGTCGAAGCCGCGCGTTCGCGCGGCCACAGCGTGCGCGTGCTCGACCCGTTGCGCTGCTACATGAAGATCGCGCCCGACGGCTTCGACATGCACTACAAGGGCCGCGAACTGGCCGACTACGATGCGGTTCTGCCGCGCGTGGGCGCCTCGATCACCCGTTACGGCACGGCGGTGCTGCGCCAGTTCGAGATGATGAACGTCTACACGCCCAACGGCTCGGATGCGATCCTGCGCGCGCGCGACAAGTTGCGCTGCCACCAGTTGCTGGCCAAACAGGGCATCGGCCTGCCGACCACGGTATTCGGCGACAATCCGGACGACACCGTCGACCTGCTCGCGATGCTCGGCAAGCCGCCGCACGTGATCAAGCTCAACGAGGGGACCCAGGGCGCGGGCGTGATGCTGACCGAGCGGGTATCGGCGTCGCGCAGCGTGATCGAGGCGCTGCGCGGCCTGTATGCCACCTTCCTGGTGCAGGAGTTCATCGCCGAATCCAGCGGCAGCGACCTGCGCTGTTTCGTGGTCGGCGGCAGGGTGGTCGCGTCGATGCGCCGCAAGGCGCGAGCGGGCGAGTTCCGCTCCAATCTTCACCGCGGCGGAAGCGCCACCAAGGTGGCGCTGAGCGCTGCCGAGGTCGACACCGCGATTCGCGCGGCGAAGGTGATGGGCCTGAACGTCGCCGGCGTGGACCTGCTGCGGTCGAAGCGTGGGCCGCTGGTGCTGGAGGTCAACTCCTCGCCGGGCCTGGAAGGCATCGAGTCCACGACCGGCGTGGACGTGGCCGGCGAGGTGGTCGAATACATGGCACAGAGAGTCGCGAGGCGTCGCAGGGACGCCCTCAGGTCAAACCCAAATGATTGATTGAGATAGTTTTTTGTATTTCCTCCCCAGCCTTAACTGCGGATTAACCAGGCTGGTCGTAGGCTGGCCGGACTGTAGCTCTGCCGGACACTCCTCGTCTGACGTCCAGTGACTCGCAGATTACGGTAATCGGGGCTTTACCTTGAGTCCAGGCGAGTATGGTCGCGGCGCGACTGTCTCCCTGGACTTTTTTTCGCCGTGTCGTGCCTGATGTGAAGCAGGACACGTGTGGCCGGCCGCGCGCTCTGGCAGAATCAGGCTTCCACAGTCGACTCGGAGGGGAATGTATGTTCATTCGTTCTTTGGCTATGGCGGCGTTGGTACTCGCGATCGGTACGGCCGCCGCGGACGAGATGCGTGGCCTCGACAAGCAGCAGTTCAGTGCGTTCGATGCCCAGGTCAAGACGGATTTCCAGCAGGGCACGCGCTACAAGGAAATCTCGCCGGTCGACCAGGACAAGGTGATGAAGACCCTGGCCAAGATGGAAGATCGCTGGCAGAAGACCGATGTCGACGGCAAGTTGAACACCAACGACACGGTCGAGATGGCGAACGACCAGGAGATCGTCACGACGATCCTGCACCATGCGGCTGCGGACAGCCGCCTGATCTGCAACCGCGAAGTGCCGATGGGGACGAATATCGCCGTGAACATCTGCCGGACCATCGCCCAGATCAAGCGCGAGCAGAACGGTTCCCAGAATGAGCTCCGCGACATGCAGAAGCTGCCGCAGGCCCCGCAGGGGCATTGACGGCGCCTGTCCGTCGCCGCCGATCGACTCCATGCGCATCCTGGCCATCGAAGACAACTGCGACATCGCCGCGAACCTCGGGGAATTCCTCGAGGTTCGCGGTCATACAGCAAATTCAGCAACCCATCCGGAAGGAAAATTCATGTTCATTCGTTCGTTGGTATTGGCGGCCCTGGTTCTCGCGATCGGCCCGGCTTTCGCGCAAGACAGCGATTTGCACCTCATGGACAAGCAGCAGTTCGCTGCCTTCGACCAGCAGGTCAAGTCCGATCTCCAGGGTCATACTCGCTACCGGGAGATTTCCCAGGCCGATCAGGACGATCTGTTGAATACGCTGGCGCAGATGGAAGCGCGCTGGCAGCGCGCCGATGCCAGCGGCAAGCTGAATGTCGATGACAGCATCAAGATGGCCAACGATCAGGAGGTCGTCAACACGATCCTCCACCATGCCGCGGTGGACAGCCGCGTGATCTGCAGTCGCGAGACGCCGATGGGCACCCTGATTTCCAAGAATGTCTGTCGCACCGTGGCACAGATCCGGCGCGACCAGGATAGCTCGCGTAACGAGCTGCGGGACATGCAGAAGCAGAGCGCGGGCACCGGCGGGCACTGACTTGTCGACGGGCCGGTCCGAATCCATGCGCATCCTCGTCATCGAAGACAACAGCGACATCGCCGCGAACCTCGGGGACTTCCTCGAGGAACGCGGCCATACCGTCGACTTCGCCGCCGATGGCGTGACCGGGCTGCATCTGGCGGTCGTCAACGATTTCGACGCGATCGTGCTCGACCTCAACCTGCCCGGCATGGATGGCCTCGAGGTCTGCCGCAAGCTGCGCCAGGAAGCGCGCAAGCAGACCCCGGTGCTGATGCTGACCGCGCGCGACTCGCTGGAAAACAAGCTGGACGGGTTCGAGGCCGGTGCGGACGACTACCTCGTCAAGCCCTTCGCGCTGCAGGAAGTCGACGCGCGCCTGGCGGTCCTGCTGCGGCGTGGCAAGGGACCGCAGTCGCGCATCCTCAATGTCGCCGACCTCGAGTACAACCTCGACACGCTGGAAGTGCGTCGCGGCGGCAAGCTGCTCCAGCTCAACCCGACCGCGCTGAAGATCCTGCAGTCGCTGATGGAATCCTCGCCCTCGGTGGTGACACGCCAGGAGCTCGAGACGCGTGTCTGGGGCGAGGAACTGCCGGATTCGGACAGCCTGCGCGTGCACATCCACGGATTGCGCGCGGCGGTGGACAAGCCGTTCCCGAAGGCCCTGATCCAGACCCGCCACGGCATCGGCTACCGGATCGCCGATCCCGATGCTGTACCGGCGTAGGCTCCGCACCCGGATCGTACTTTCCTTCCTGCTGCTGGGCCTCGGCCTCGCGGTGCTCATCGCTTCGGCAACCGTGTATCTGCGCGCCAGCGTGGAAAACAAGGTCATCGGCCAGGCGCTGACCAAGAACGTCGACGAATACGCCGACGGGTTCTATGCGAACCCGGACAAGGCTGGCGTGCCGTTCGAGAAGATCACCGGTTTCGTCTACGGCATCAACAAGGTCGCCAACGTGCCGGCGGAGTGGCGCGAGCTTCCGTCCGGGGTCCACGAACTGCACGAGACCACCGCAACCGGTGGCGTGCGCACCTACAAGCTGGTCGTGCGCAAGGACCCCAAGTTCTGGTTCTTCCTCGTCTACGAGTATTCTCAGGAGCACGAGAGCCAGCAGCGCTTCGCCTGGGCCCTGGTCGGCCTGGTCATGGTGTTCTCGGTGCTGTCTCTGCTGGTTGGCGTGTGGTCGTCGCGGCGGGTGATGCACCCGGTGACCGATCTCGTGCGCCGGGTGAATGCGTTGTCGGTGGAAGGCGAGCCGGAAATGCTCGCGCCGCATTTCCTCGACGACGAGGTCGGCCAGCTGGCCGCTGCGCTGGACGACTACGCCGAGCGGCTGACCCACCTCGTGCGTCGCGACCGCGAGTTCAACGCCGACGTGAGCCATGAGCTGCGCACGCCGCTGGCCGTGATCCACGGCGCGACCGAGCTGATGCTCGCCAGCCCCGACCTGTCGCCGAAGATGCGCCTGCGCCTGCAGCGCATCGATCGCGCCGCGCAGCAGAGCACGCATCTGATCATTGCCCTGCTGATGCTGTCGCGCAACGAGCGCGGCACCGGCGACACCAACCTGCTGCACCTGGTCAACCAGTTGCTCGAGTCGAATCGCGCGCAAATGACCGGCAAGCCTGTCGTCCTGCGTGCGGAAGGCGATCCCGGAGCGAAGGCCGCAGTGCCCGAGGCCATCCTCTCGGTCGCGATCGGCAACCTGATCGGCAATGCCTGCAAGTACACCGCCGAGGGCGAAGTGCGCGTGCTGGTGACGCGCGAAGGCGTGCAGGTGATCGACAGCGGGCCCGGCATCAGCGCCGAGGACGCGGCGCACCTGTTCGAGCGCGGTTTCCGGGGTACGACATCGGCGGGGACCAAGGGGGCCGGGATCGGCCTGTCGATCGTCGGACGGCTGTGCGAGCTCTATGGGTGGAAGGTTGCGATTGCGCCCCGGCAGGATGCCCGCGGCGCGGTCGCGTCGCTATGGTTCGACCCGTCGCTATCCGGCATGACTGGCGGCTAACCGGGTCTGTCCGGACACGGCTCCGGATGGCGTTGGATAGGACGCTCAATCCCGTTTCCGACAAGCTGCTAGAATGTGACAATGATCCCAGTTTGCCCCCACTGCCGTGGCGATGTACCCCCGTCGATGCTGATGCAATCGGCGGTTGGTTTCGGTCGCTATTTCACCTGCCAGTCCTGCTCCAGGCACCTGAGCGTGAGCGGTGGCTGGAAGGCCGCGTATGCGACCGTGCTGGTGGTGGCGATGCTTTCCTGCTATTTCGCCAGCCATCGGGTGCATAGCTGGACGCCGTACCTCGGCCTTCCGCTGGCGATCGCGCTCATGTCGCTGCTCGTTCGCCGACGCGCCGCGGTGCGATTCGCCGGTCGCAGCTTCAGCCTGGTCTCGCTGCTCAACCTGGGCATGCTCGGCATGGCCTTCGTAGCGGCCGATTACGCCACCTCGATGTGACCGCGCCCGCAGGGCGTCAGCACGTCTCCAGCCAACCCCACTCGTCCTTCGTGCGGCCTTCGAAGAGGCCGAAGAACAGCGCCTGCACCTTCGCGGTGAGCGGACCAGGCTTGCCGCTGCCGACCGGCTTGCCGTCCACCGAGCGGATCGGCGTGATCTCGGCGGCCGTGCCGCACATGAACAGCTCGTCGCACAGGTAGAGGTATTCGCGCGGGATGTCGCGCTCGACCACCTCGATGCCGTTCTTGCGCGCCAGGGTGATGATCGTGTTGCGGGTGATGCCGTTGAGCAGGGCGGCGCTGACCGGCGTGGTGTGGAGGGCGCCGTCGAAAACGAGGAACAGGTTTTCGCCCGCGCCCTCGGACAGCAGGCCGGTCGAGGCCATCGCGATGCCTTCGCCGAAACCCAGCCGTCGTGCCTCGCGTGCGATCAGCTGGCCGGACAGGTAATTGCCGCCGGCCTTGGCGCCAGCGGGAATCGTGTTCGGCGCCATCCGCTGCCAGGTCGACACGCAGGCGTCGATGCCGGCCTCGAGCGCACCGGCGCCCAGGTAAGGACCCATGTGCCAGGCCGCGACCGAGACCTCGGTCGGGCATTCGGCCGAGAGTCCGAATCCGCCCAGGCCGCGGAAGGCGAACGGGCGCAGGTAGGCTCGTTCGAGCTTATTGGCGTGGATCACGTGCCGGCATGCCATCGCGAGTTCCTCGATCGCGAACGGGATATGCATGTCGTAGATCTTCGCCGACGCGTACAGGCGCTTGAGGTGGTCGGTGAGCCGGAAGATCTTCTGGCCGTCGGGCGTGGGATAGCTGCGGATGCCCTCGAACACCGACGACCCGTAGTGGATCGCGTGCGCCATCACGTGCGTGGTCGCCTCGGCCCAGGGCTTGATCTGCCCGTTGTGCCAGATGTGCGGAGGGTAGTGGGCACTCATGCGGCGGCTCCGTTCTGACCAGACGCGCATGATGCGAGGTTTTGACATGCAGGTCCATCCGCGACAGCTTGGGTGGGAATCAGAAATGCACCCACCAGCAGCCCATGTAGGCCGTCACCGCGAGATAGGTCCGTTCGGGCGTGGGATCGCTGGCGGAATGTGTCTGCGCGATGACGATGCCGCTGGCTCCGCCGGATTTTTCCGTGGTCGCGCCACCACCCTCATCGCCATCGGCGGCATCGCGTCCACGCGCGAACGCCACGGACACGAAGGGACGGGTTGTAAGGGCCTGCATGCGCTTGAGGATGCCATCGGCTTCGCTGTTGCCGATCCCGGGCCAGTGATAGAACGAGGCGACCTTGTTCACGTCGCCCGCCACGAGGGCCGCCTGCAGTCCGTCGCGCAGGGCTTCGAGCGTGCGCGCGCAATCGTGGACGTGCACGCGCACGGTCGGCGCGGTCGCGCTGCCGTCCAGGGTCTTCGGCGCTTCTGCGCGTACCGTCGCGCCCACCAAGGCACAGGGCTGGTCGGTGTAGACCGAACGGCCATCGGCTCCCACGCAGCGATTCAAGTCGCCGGGATTCGCGCGCGCGGCATGATTCGCCAGCAGCGACCCGGCCAGCAGCATGCCCGCGGCGAACATCTTGCGCATGCCGCAAGCATACGCGTACGGCCTGAACCTCAGTCCAGCCTTTCGAGCACGGCCAGCGTGGGCTTCGACAGATTGAGCGTGTAGAAGTGCAGCGCCGGCGCGCCGCCCGCAACGAGCTTGCGGCACAGCTCGGCGACCACGTCGGCGCCGAAGGCACGGATCGACTCGATGTCGTCGCGGTAGGCTTCCAGCCGCTTGCCGATCCAGCGCGGGATCTCGGCGCCGCACAGGTCCGAGAACCGGCGCAGCTGCGAATACTGGGCGATCGGCATGATGCCCGGAACGATCGGCACGTCGACGCCATGACGTCGCGCTTCGTCGACGAGGCGGAAGTAGGCGTCGGGGTTGTAGAAATACTGGGTGATCGCGCCGTTCGCGCCGGCCTTCACCTTGGCCGCGAAGTGGCGCACGTCGGCGTGCGCATCGCCCGCCTGCGGATGCATCTCCGGATAGCAGGCCACCTCGATGTGGAAGAAGCCGTCGCATTCGCGACGGATGAACTCGACCAGCTCGCTGGCATAGCGGAACGCGCCGTAACTGGCCATGCCCGAGGGCAGGTCCCCGCGCAGGGCGACGATGCGGCGGCAGCCCATCGCCTGGTACTGCGCGAGCAGGGCGCGGATTTCCTCGCGCGTGCCGCCGACGCAGGAGACGTGCGGCGCGGCGTCGAGGCCGTGGCGGTCGCGCAGCTCGCGCACGGTCTCGGGCGTGTAGCTGAGCGTCGAGCCGCCGGCGCCGAAGGTCACCGACACGTATTCGGGCGCGCGCGCCTTCAGCCGCGAGGCGGTCTTGCGCAGCTGCGCGCGCTGCTCGTCGGTCTTGGGCGGGTAGAACTCGAAGGAAACCGGTGCCTGCATGAGTCGCCTCTCACTCCCCGAGATTTTCATTGGCCGCGGCCTCGCGCTCCAGCGGAGCGCGCAAACGACCGAACAGCATCAGTTGCAGCAGGTAGTCGTGGACAAAACCGTCGATGCCCAGGCGCTCGAATTGCCCGACGTGGGTCAGCTCGTGGGCGAGGATGTAGCGGTCATGGGCGTACCTGGGGTCCAGATAGACCGCATACCCGAACGTCGATGCGGCTGGCGGCTTCGCCAGCGCGCCGAACACTGGCGTCATCTTGTCCAGCATGTGCGGATTCGATGGCGGCGGCAGCGCGACTCCGATCACCAGACGCACGCGTCCAGGGTCCTTCACGCCCGCCCGCAGCGCCACCTGCATCTGGCGCGCATTGAGAGGGTGGCCGTTCGCGAGGCCGACACGCTCGGCCTCGTGATACCACGCCGCCACATCCGGTTGCAGGCGCGCGACTTCGGCGACGACATCCGCCGGCGCGTGCGCCTGCTCGCGCATCTGCTGGCGGTTGATCGCATCGTCGCAGCCGGAAGCGGCGAGTGCGAGGACGATCGCGCCCGCTCGCGCACGCATCATCGCCGGCAGGATGCGCGATCCGCTGCCCATCGTGCGTCAGGGATGCCCGCTCGCGCGCGCCGCTGTTTCCAGCGGTGGGCGCGCGTGATCGCCCAGCAGCACGCCGGCGATGCCCATCCATGGCTGCATGCGCACGGCTCAGTACCGGTAGTGGTCGGGCTTGTACGGACCGTCGATGCTCACACCCAGGTACGCGGCCTGCGCATCGGTGAGCTTGGTGAGCTTCACGCCGATCTTCTCCAGGTGCAGGCGCGCGACTTCCTCGTCGAGCTTCTTCGGCAGGATGTAGACCTTGTTCTCGTACCTGTCCTTGTTCGCCCACAGGTCCATCTGCGCGAGGGTCTGGTTGGAGAACGAGTTCGACATCACGAAGCTCGGATGGCCGGTCGCGCAGCCGAGGTTGACCAGGCGGCCTTCGGCGAGCAGGAAGATCGAGTTGCCGTTGTCGAACGTGTACTTGTCGACCTGCGGCTTGATATTGGTGTGGGTCGCGCCCGACGCGTACAGCTTGTCGACCTGGATCTCGTTGTCGAAGTGGCCGATGTTGCAGACGATCGCCTGGTCCTTCATCGCCTTCATGTGCTCGAGCGTCAGCACGTCCTTGTTGCCGGTGGTGGTGACATAGATGTCGCCGCGGCCGAGCGTGCTCTCGACGGTGTTGACCTCGAAGCCTTCCATCGCGGCCTGCAGGGCATTGATCGGATCGATCTCGGTGACCACGACGCGGGCGCCGTACGCGCGCAGCGAATGCGCCGAGCCCTTGCCGACATCGCCGTAACCGGCCACGACGCAGACCTTGCCGGCGAGCATCACGTCCATCGCGCGCTTGAGGCCGTCGGCGAGCGACTCGCGGCAGCCGTAGAGGTTGTCGAACTTGCTCTTGGTGACCGAGTCGTTGACGTTGATCGCCGGCACCAGCAGCTTGCCCGCTTCGGCCAGCTGGTAGAGACGGTGCACGCCGGTGGTGGTCTCCTCGGAAACGCCCTTCCACTCCTTGACGACACCGTGCCAGAAGCCCGGGCGTTCCTTCGCGACGCGCTTGAGCAGGTCCTTGATGACCTGTTCCTCGTGGTTGCCCGAGGGCGTGTTGACCCAGTCGCTGCCGTTCTCGAGCTCGTAGCCCTTGTGGATCAGCAGGGTCACGTCGCCGCCGTCGTCGACGACGAGCTGCGGGCCTTGGTTGTGCGGAAACGACAGCGCGTCGAGGGTGCAGTCCCAGTACTGCTCGAGCGTCTCGCCCTTCCACGCGAACACCGGCGTGCCGGACTTGGCGATCGCGGCAGCGGCGTGGTCCTGGGTCGAGAAGATGTTGCACGAGGCCCAGCGCACTTCGGCGCCGAGGTCCTTGAGCGTCTCGATGAGGACAGCGGTCTGGATGGTCATGTGCAGCGAGCCGGTCACGCGCACGCCGGCGAGCGGCCGGGCGGGAGCGTACTTGCGGCGGATCGACATCAGGCCCGGCATCTCGTGCTCGGCGATGTCGATTTCCTTGCGGCCCCAGTCGGCGAGCGACAGGTCGGCGACCTTGTAGTCGTGGGACGGGACGTCTTTGGCGACAGCGTTCATGGTGGATCTCCGTTAGGTAGTGGTCCGCGAAGGTCGCGGGCTCATAACGGGCGCGGTTGTGGAAAACCGGGTGACCCTCGCCGAGCCTGTTCCCTTGCACTGAGCCGATTCCCGAAAGCCGTTCATGGTTCGACAAGCTCACCACGAACGGCTTTCGGGAATCGGCCCGGGCCGGGTTTGCAGCGCCCCTCGGCGGGGAAGGGTGGCATTATATCGCGGAATCGCGATGAAGGGATGAATCACTGACGGGGCCGTCCGCTGTCCAACGATCGGCACATGCGCCCCGGCTTGCGATCGCGCCAGAATGGCCCCACGTTGATCGAGGGATTCCACCCGGAGCCTGACGGAATGACGACCTTCCTGCTGTGGCTGCTGTTGTTCGTGGTCTGTTGGCCGCTGGCGTTGCTTGCGCTCGTGCTCTATCCCGTCGTCTGGCTGCTGATGCTGCCGTTCCGCCTGGTCGGCATCGCGGTCGGCGGTGTCTTCGAGTTCCTGCACGCGATCCTGTTCCTGCCGGCGCGGATGGTGCGCCGGATGGCCTGATACTCCGGAGCTGAAAAGCCCGTTGCGGTTCAGCGTGTCTGTGCGTGCCGCGCCTGCACGAGCGCGGCGTCGAATAGTGCTTCGAGCTTTGCATCGGTGCCGCGCATCGCGCCGACGACTGCTTCCGCCCAATCGAAGTAGGCGATCACGCGCTCGGGTTCCCATTCCCGTGGCGGAAAGCGCGCGATGTCGCGCAGGTTGGCGGTCTTGTCGGCGAGCTTCACGAGCTTCGCTTCGAGCTGCAATTGCGCGGCGTGTTCCACCTGGGCCTGCTTGCGCTGCGTCTTCGGCAGCGACTTGTCGTCGCTCACTGCCTCGACGATCGCCAGCACGCGCTGGCCGAACTGGCCACCGATCTCCGCGCGGCGTTCCGCGATCTGTTCCTGATGCTCGCCGCTGCAGTCCTCGATCACATCGTGCAGCACGGCCGCCGTGAGCACGTCGGGATCGAGGATGGCTGCTTCCACCGCGAGGATGCGCAGCAAGGCGATCGGGTGATTGATGTAGGGCGCAGCGTCGGCGCCCTTGCGGCGCTGGTCGCGATGCTGCTGTGCTGCGTAGTCGAGCGCGGCGATGAGGCGGGTAAGCGAGGGATTGTCGATCTCCATGGAAAGCTCCTTGCTAGGTGCGGCGGCTGCCTCGTTCGTATTGTCCGATGCGGCTGTCTGACCGAGCGGAAGCACGGACGCGCCAACCGATCGCGCCACGGCGCGGGATAGCGCACGCGGCGACGCGCAAGCTGGTGACTTGCGCGTCGCATTCCTCGTCCCGCGGGGGGAGAGGGAGTCCAGGTATCAGTCGCGTTCCGTACGCTCCGCCGGTCGCTCGTCGGGATTGCCCTGGAACTGCCAGGCGACCGGCGCGTGCTCGGGCAGGTCGATCGCCGGCATGCCCTTGGCCTTGAGCGCGCCGTTGGCCTTGAGCAGGTCGCCGGACTGCAGCGCGGCGAATTCCTTCTCGACATCGTCGAGCTCGCGACGCAGCGCGGCGGTGTAGGCGACCAGGGTTGCCGCCGGCTTGCCCTCGTAGGACACCAGTCCGCCATAGAGGCTGTCCATGTGCTCGCGCAGGCGCTCCTCGCCGGTGATCGCGCCGCCTTCCTTGGTCGCGACGATCTCCTTGCGGATCTTGTCGGCCTTCGCCGAGAGCGATTCGAGTTGCTCGTGCAGGGCGTCCTTCGCGGGAAGCTTTTCCGCATCCTGTTCCGCGCCTTCGCGAACGGCCATGATCCGCGCGACGAGGTCGCTCATCTCGCCGAACATGGCGTGCACCTTCATGGTCGCATCGAAGTTTTCCTGGCGGTCGGCCGCGGTGAACGGCGTGCGCGGGTCGAGTGCGACGCTCACGTGCGTTTCGTAGGTCTGGTCGCCCTTGTGCATGCGCACCGTGTAGGTACCGGGCGGCACGCGCGGGCCGTTGGTGCTGTAGCCGGCGATCGAGGCGGCCGGCGGCACGATCGGCGGCTTGACGTTCATCGACCAGGTCACGCGGTTGATGCCGCGGCGCTTGCTCGCCGGCAGCGATTCGATCAGCTTGCCGTTCGCGTCGAGCACGTCGATCGAGAGCTTGCCGAACAGGTGGCGGGCCTTCTGGTAGTAGGTGATCGTGACGTCGTTGCTCGCGTTCTGTCCGGAGTAGCTGGCATCGCCTTCGGCCCATCCGCCGAAAGCCTGGATGCGCTGCTGCGCCGGCCGATCGGGCAGGAACACCGCTTCGGCCTGCAGCATCGCCGGCGTGAGCGCGCGCAGCGGGGTGAGGTCGTCGACGATCCAGATGCCGCGGCCGTGGGTGGCGAGCACGAGGTCGCCGTCGCGCGGCTGCACGACGAGGTCACGCACCGCGACCGCCGGGAAATCGGTCGGCTTGAATTGCGCCCAGTTGGCGCCGTCGTCGATCGAGATCCACAACCCGAATTCGGTGCCGGCGTAGAGCAGGCCGGGCTTGACCGGATCCTCGCGCAGCACGTGCGCGTAGCCACGCAGGCCTTTCGTCGCGCCGGTTCCTGCGAGCTGCTGCCAGTGCTCGCCGTAGTCGGTGGTCTTGTACAGCATCGGCGTCATGTCGCCGAAGGTATGGCGGTCGAAGGCGACGTAGGCGGTGCCGGCATCGAAGCGCCCGGCGTCGACATAGTTCACCCACGACTGCGCCGGCACGTGCGCGCCGGCGGTGACGTTCTTCCAGGTCTTGCCGCCATCGCGCGTCACCTGCACGTTGCCGTCGTCGGTGCCGACCCAGATCACGTTCGGGTCTTTCGGCGATTCGCTGATCGCGTAGACCGTGTCGTGCATCTCCGCCGCGGAGTTGTCGACGGTGATGCCGCCGGACTCTTCCTGCTTCTGCTGTTCCGGGTTGTTGGTCGTCAGGTCGGGCGAGATGCGGTCCCAGGTCTGGCCGTGGTCGCGGCTGCGGAAGAGGAATTGCGCGCCGATGTAGAGCGTGTCCTTGTTCGTGGGCGAGAGCGCGATCGGCGTGTTCCAGTTCCAGCGCAGCTTTTCCTTGTAGTTCGCGCGCGGCTGGATGTCGCGGGTGAGGTGCGTGTGGCGATCGATGCGGCCGATCGTGCCGCCCTGCGCTTCGGCGTAGACGTAGTTGCGATCGGCAGGGTCCTCGAAAGTCCAGAAGCCGTCGCCGCCGTAGATGTTCTCCCAGCGCGAATTGCTGATGCCGCCGGGATAGGAGGAGTCGCCGATCCAGTCGCTGTTGTCCTGCAGGCCGCCGTAGACGTGGTAGGGATCGTCGTTGTCGACGCTCACATGGTAGAACTGCGACACCGGCAGGTTGTTCGCCTTCCACCAGCGGTTGCCGCCGTCCTTCGAGAACCACAGGCCGCCGTCGTCGCCGGCGATCACCTTCTGCGGGTCGGCCGGATCGATCCAGACGTCGTGGAAGTCGCCGTGCGCGCCGCCGCCGACGTTGGCGAAGGTCTTGCCGCCGTCCAGGCTCTGGATCAGGGCGAGGTCGGGCTTGAAGATGCGCTCGGGATTGGTCGGGTCGACGATCAGGTTGGCGAAGTAGAACGGACGCCAGACCATCATCTGGCTGTCGTCGCGGCGGTCCCAGGTCTTGCCGCCGTCGTCGGAGCGGTACAGCGCGCTCTTGACCGATTCGACGAAGGCGTAGACCACGTTCGAGTTCGACGGCGCCACCGCGACCGCGATGCGGCCATAAGGTTTTTTCGGCAGGCCACCGCCGCTGACTTCGGTCCAGGTGCTGCCGCCGTCGCTCGAGCGGTACAGGCCGCTGCCCGAGGGCAGGTCGGCGTTCGCGCCGCCGGAGCGGAAGGTCCAGCCCTTGCGGCGGAAATCCCAGAGCGAGGCGAACAGCACGTTCGGATTCTTCGCGTCGATGCTCATGCCGCCGCAGCCGGTGGAGAGGTTGCCGCCCTTGAGTACCTGCTGCCAGGACTTGCCGCCGTCGCGCGTGCGGTACACGCCGCGCTCGGCCGAATCGCTCCACAGCTTGCCAACCGCGCAGGCGTACACGGTGTTGCCGTCGCGCGGATCGACGATCACCTTCACGATGCGCTCGGACTCCGGCAGGCCGACGTTGTGCCAGGTCTCGCCGCCGTCGCTGGAGTGGTAGATGCCATTGCCGATCGACACCGAGTTGCGCGTCCATGCCTCGCCGCTGCCGACCCACACGCTGTCGGTGTTGTTCGGATCGATCGCGATCGATCCGATCGACTGCACCGGCTGCTTGTCGAACTTGGGCGTGAACGTGGTGCCGCCGTCGGTGGACTTCCACACACCGCCGCTGGCGGCGCCGACGAACAGTTCGTAGTCGCCGTTCTTCTGCTTCGCGGCGGTCACGGCGGCGATGCGGCCGCTCATCATGGCCGAGCCGATGTTGCGAACGCCGAGGCCGGAGACCACGCCCGAGTCGAGCCGGGGTGTGGCCGCTGGCTGGCCGGCGGCAAGCGCGACGGGCATCGCGAGCCAGAGTGCGGCGGCGAAGGTGGAGCGAGCGAAGCCGATGTCCATGGAACCGCGGGAGGTCTTCTTCATGACGTGGTCCTCAGTGCTTCGCCGCGGCAGTCGGGAAGGCGAACATCGCCGGATCGATCTTCGTGTTGGCCTCGGCTTTCTCGATGTGGTTCTGTCCCTGCTCGAACGGGAAGTACACGCCGTCGATCTTCTCGTACTCGCCCATGTCGGTGGTCTGCACCTGCTCCTGGCCGCGGATCATGTCGTGGGTGACCTCGCGGATCTCCAGGAACTGGTCGGGGTCGAGGTAGATCACCACCGAGTCGCCGTTCTTGCGCGTCACCCTCAGCTTGTGGGCGTCGGTGCCGTCGATGTCCTCGGTGCCGAGGTATTCGACCTTGTTGCCCTTGGCCTGGTAATCGACCAGCGGGCCGAGGATGTCGGCGCCCTCGATCAACTGCTTGTTGTCGTCGGGCGTGGTCTTCTGCGGATCCTTGCGGCCCTGGAAGGGCTGGATCGCCCAGCCGGTCGCACCGTCCCAGGCGTTGACCGCGGTCAGGCCCTGCAGGGTGAACTCCTGGCGCAGCTTGTCCGGCGCGATGCCAAAGGATTCGGTCTTCGCTTCCAGGCCACCTCCGAGGCGCAGCTTGCCGACCGTGTGCAGCGAGGCGATCGCGTGCAGCTTGTCGATGCCGCCGCGCGCGGCGATGTTCTTCGCGATCAGTTCGTCGGCGGTGATCGCCGAGGCGGTGGAGACCAGGCCGATGACACCGGCCAGCAGGATGCAGGTGCGCAGGCTCATGACGACTCCCCGGTGATGGGCGTAGCGTCCGCGGCGACCGCCGCTGCAGACGGCGAATCCTCAGCTTACGCCGCGATCCGGCCGACGGTATAGGGCAAACGTCATGGCGTGCGGCGAGGGCGCGCCAACGACAACGGGCAGCCGAAGCTGCCCGTTGCGTCCACGCATCGTCGGAATGCGCTGTTACTTCTTCGGCTTCAGTCCCGCTGCCGCGCGCAGTTCCTCGGCGCGGTCGGTCTTCTCCCACGAGAAGGTCCAGGCCTTCTGCTTCTTGCCGGCGCCGTCGGTGTACTCGACTTCACGCGGCTTGCGGCCGAAGTGGCCGTAAGCGGCGGTGTCCTGGTAGACCGGATGGATCAGGTCGAGCATCTTGACGATGCCGTACGGGCGCAGGTCGAAATGCTTGCGGATCAGCTTCTCGATCTTGTCGTCGCTGATCGCGCCGGTGCCGAAGGTGGTGACCGAAATCGAGGTCGGCTCGGCCACGCCGATCGCGTAGCTGACCTGGATCTCGCACTTCTTCGCCAGGCCCGCGGCGACGATGTTCTTGGCGACGTAGCGCGCGGCATACGCAGCCGAACGATCGACCTTCGACGGATCCTTGCCCGAGAACGCGCCGCCGCCGTGGCGGGCCACGCCGCCGTAGCTGTCGACGATGATCTTGCGGCCGGTCAGGCCGCAGTCGCCGACCGGGCCGCCGATCACGAACTTGCCGGTCGGGTTGATGTGCACCTTGTTCTTCGGCAGCGACTTCAGCCATGCGGCGGGCAGCACAGGCTTGAGGATGTGCTCGTACACGCCCTCGACGAGGTCCTTGTGCTTGACCGACGGGTCGTGCTGGGTCGAGAGCACGACGGCGTCGAGGCCGGCGATCTGGTCGTCCTCGAAGCGCAGGGTGACCTGCGACTTCGCGTCCGGGCGCAGCCACGGCAGCCTGGAGTTCTTCGCCTTGCGCACCTTGGCCTGCTGCTCGACGAGGCGATGGGCGTAGTAGATCGTCGCCGGCATCAGCAGGTCGGTCTCGTTGCAGGCGTAGCCGAACATCAGGCCCTGGTCGCCGGCGCCCTGCTCCTCGGGCTTCTTCTTTTTCTTTTCCGTCCCGTCCACGCCCTGGGCGATGTCGGGCGACTGCTTGCCGATCAGGTTCAACACGCCGCAGGTGTGGCCGTCGAAGCCGACTTCGGAATTGGTATAGCCGATGCCGTTGATGACCTTGCGGGTGATCGCCTCGATGTCGACCCAGGCGCTGGTGGTGATCTCGCCGGCGACAATCGCCACGCCGGTCTTCACCATGGTTTCGCAGGCGACGCGGGCGTTCTTGTCCTGCGCGAGGATGGCGTCGAGGACGGCGTCGGAAATCTGGTCGGCGACCTTGTCCGGATGGCCTTCGGAAACCGACTCGGAAGTGAAGAGATGGCTGCTCACGGGTTGAATATCCCTCAATGCGGATGAAAGGATGGAGACGGGAAACCGGGCATCATACATGCCGGGCGCGGAGTATGCATCACCCGCTTTCCTGTGGCGTTACGGCGGCGTTGGATCGGGCGGCGAGGCCGCCGCCGGACATCGGTAGAGTAGGCATCCATGGATTCGCTCACCCACATCGTGCTCGGCGGTTCGATCGTCGCTGCGATCGCGCCGGAGAAATGGCGGCGGCAGGCGCTGGTCGCGGGCGCGGTGTTCGGTTCGCTGCCCGACATCGACGTGCCGATCCTGGCCGCGTTCGCCTCCGATCCGGTCACGCGGATGACCTGGCATCGCGGGCCGGCGCACGCGCTGGTCGTGCTCGCGGTCGTCGGCCCTTTGCTGTGGTGGTTGTTGCGATGGCGCTGGGCGCCGGTTCGCGAAGCGCCGTGGCGATGGTTCTGTGCGTTGATGCTGGCGCTGTTCTCGCATCCGCTGATCGACGCGCTGACGGTCTACGGCACCCAGCTCTGGTGGCCATCGCCGGTGTCGCCGACGATGTGGAGCACCCTGTTCATCATCGACCCATTGGTGCTGTTGCCGCTGACGATCGGGGCTGCCGTGGCATGGCGCATGCGCGAGGCGCCACGCGCCACCGCGTGGGTCGCTGGCGGGCTCGCCGTCTGCCTCGCCTATGTCGGCTGGTCGATTGTCGCCAGGCAGCTCGTCGAACGCGCGGTCGACGAAACCATCGCGGGCACGCCGCTCGCGCACGCGCGGCATTTTTCGACGCCGGAACCCTTCAACACCTTGCTATGGCGGGTCGTGGTGATGACGCCGGACGGTTATCTGGAAGGCGATCGTTCGCTCGTCGCCGACCGCGGTCCGATCCGCTTTCGCGCCTATCCAGCCGATCGCGACCTGCTCGCGCAAGCGGCCCGCATCCCGGATGGCGCGCGCCTGCTGTGGTTCGCCAGCGGCTTCGACAAGGCATCGGTGCGTGGCGACGAGTTGGTGCTGACCGACCTGCGCATGGGCAGTGAGCCCGACTATTTCTTCAACGACGCGATCGCGCGTCGCGTCGACGGGCGCTGGCAGCCGATCGTTCCTCATCGGATCGATGTCCGGCTGCAAGGCGGTGCGAGCCTGGCGATGATGTGGCAGCGGATCTGGCAGGAGCCGCCGCCGGGCAATGGAGCATCGCGATGAGCGACGACGATTCCAGCGCAACGCGCATCGACCTGTCGAACCTGCCCGAACCGATGCGCACGGCGCTGGCGAACCAGCTCGCGAAGATGCCTGCGCCATTGCGCGACAGGCTGCTGCGCGAGGGGTCGCCGCTGCTCGACCGCATGATCGCGAAGATGGGCGAGCGCGCGGGAACGGGGACGACGCCGTTGCCGTCTTCGGCAGCCGAGTCCGATCCGGGCAGCGGTGCTGGCGATGTCGTGAAGCAGGCGCGGTCCGCAAGCGGCAGCCGCATCCTCGGCACCCGGCCGCTGCCGACCGTGAGCCCCGGCGATTCGGCCAACCAGATCGCGTGGCTGGCGACGCTGGCGATCGCGCTGATCCTCATCGGCGCGTACGTGCTGCAGGGCTGAGCGCGCGCCCGCCGGTACGGCCCTCACGCCGCGAGCGCGAACGTGTCGCCGGCGATCAGGGCATCGAAGTAGTCGCGCGTAAGGCGCAACTGCTCGACCGCCGATTCGGCGCGATTCACGATCAACCTGAATGCCGCGTTCTCGGGGCGATGCGACAGCCTGGACGCGGTTCCATCCGCGGACAAAGAGCGGCCGTCCGGGCCGCACTTCTCAATGGTCTTCAAGTACCAGCCCAGGTGCTTGCGCGCGATCCGCACGCCGGCTTCGTCGCCGTAGAAATCGTGCAGCGCGTGCAGGTGGCCGAGCAGGACGTCGCGGACTTCCTGCAGTGACGGTTCCGGCAGGGTCTCGCCGGTGGCGAGGAAGTGCGCGATCTCGCGGAAGATCCACGGCCGCCCCTGCGCGGCGCGGCCGATCATCACCGCGTCGGCGCCGGTGTGTTCGAGCACGAACTTCGCGCGCTGCGGCGAATCGATGTCGCCGTTCGCCAGCACCGGGATCGCCACCGCCGCCTTCACCGCGGCGATGGTGTCGTACTCGGCCATGCCGGTGTAGTGCTGGTCGCGCGTGCGGCCGTGCATGGCGAGGGCGGCGATGCCGCAGTCCTGCGCGATGCGTGCGATATCGAGCGCATTGCGGTGCTCGCGGTCCCAGCCGGTGCGGATCTTCAGGGTGACCGGAACGTTCCTGTCCAATGCCGCGACCGCATCCACCACCGCCGAGAGGATGCGCGCCACCAGCGCCGGGTCGCGCATCAGCGCCGAACCGGCCCAGGCATTGCACACTTTTTTCGCCGGGCAGCCCATGTTGATGTCGACGATCTGCGCACCGTGGTCGACGTTGTAGCGCGCCGCTTCGGCGAGCAGTGCGGGTTCGGTGCCGGCAATCTGCACCGACACCGGCGCCGGCTCGCCGGCGTGGTCCATGCGCGTGATCGACTTGCGCGTGGTCCAGAAACGCGGATCGGAGATCGTCATTTCCGACACGCACAGGCCTGCGCCGAGCCGCTTGCAGAGTACGCGGAACGGTTTGTCGGTGACGCCGGCCATCGGCGCGAGCACGACGTTCGGTTCGATGAGATAAGGACCGATGCGCATGCGCGCATTGTACCGGGGCGGCGACAGGGGCGGCGGTGATGCTGTCCGAAAACGGCGAGCAATCGCGCCCGTGGCGTGCGAACTTGATGCCATCGCTCCGGAGGTTCCAACATGAAACTCGTCATCCTTTTCGTCATTGGCCTGTTCGCCGCATCCGCCGTCGCCGCACCGGCGAAGACGGACGACCGCCAGCAGGTCGCCGCGCTCGACACCCAGTACCAGGCCGCAGTGCTGCACAAGGACACGGCAGTGATGGCGCGCCTGCTTGCCGACGACTTCACGCTCGTCACCGGCAAGGGCAAGGTCTACGGCAAGGCGGACCTGCTGAAGGACACGGCGCGTACCGAACTGGCGTTCACCCACCAGGAGGACGCGCAGCAGACCGTGCGCGTCCGGGGGGACACGGCCGTCGTCACTGCGCTGCTGCACGTCGCCGGCAGCGACGGCGGCGAGGCGTTCGACTACCGGCTGTGGTTCAGCGATGTGTATGTGCGCACGAAGCAGGGCTGGCGCTACAGCTTCGGCCAAGCTTCGCTGCGGCTGCCGGGCGAAGCCAGGGCAACTCAGTAGACGTACGGCACCAGTCGCCAGGTCCGCTGCGCGTACGCGCGCCACGCGTCGCCGAAGGTCTCGGCAAGCGCGGCTTCCTCGACGCGGATGCGGCGCACGAACACCGCGAGCACCGACAGCAGCACGATCGCCAGCGTCAGCACATTGCCCTGGCACAACAGGAAGCCGACGAACATCGTCAGCGAGCCGGTGTAGGACGGGTGCCGCAGCAGCCGGTAGGGTCCGTCCTCGATCAGCTTGTGGTCGCTGGCGATCGCCACCTGCACGGTGAAGAAGCGCCCGAGCGTGTGGATCGACCAGGCCCGCAGGATGGCGCCGAGCACGAACAGCGCCAGCCCGAGCGGATAGACCACGTCGGGATGCGGCAGCCGCGCCGCCGGCACGGCGATGCCGGCCCAGATCCCGAGCACGATCGCCAGCGTGATCACGACCCAGATGAGCTGGAAGGTGCCGTGGTCCTTGCCTTGCGTGTTCGGCAATGGCCGGCGGGTCAGCGAGATCGCCGCCTCGAAGGCGAGGAACACGATGGCGATGACGTTGGGCGGGGGCAGCGGCATGGCGGCGGCTCCGGTCGTTGCGGCAAGCCTACGCGCTTGCGTTCGCGTCGCCAAAGCGCGCCAGCACCTGGGCGAAGGTCGGCATCGCCGGCGCGGTGCCGACGATTTCGGTGGAGAGCGCGGCGCTGCGGTTCGCATGGCGCACCGCGTGCGCGAACGGCGCTCCGTCGAAACGCAGGAGTGCTGCCGCCAGCGCGCCGCTGAAACAGTCGCCGGCGCCGGTGGTGTCGATCGTGCGCACGGACTCCGGCGCGAGGCGGTAGCAGGGTTGCGTGTCGCCGCGCCAGTTGGCAGCGGCCTGCGGATGCGAGACGAAGCAGCCATGCGCGCCGAGCGTGATCACCACCGTGCGCGCCGGCAGCGCGCGCGCCAGCGCGTGCAGGCTGGCGTCGTCGAGCGAGGCCAGGCGGTCGGGATCGACCTCGCGTCCGGCGAGCCGGCAGAGCAGGGCGAACTCGGTTTCGTTCGGGGTGAGGATGTCGACATGGTCGAGCATTGCCAGCTCGAAGTCGGGATGCATCGGCGCAGGATTGAGGATGCGCAGCGCGCCGACCGCCGTCGCGGAGTCGAGCGCGGCGGCGATCGCGTCGAGGCCGTTCTCGAGCTGGCACAGCACGATCCGTGCATTGGCGATGCTCTCCATCTGACTTCGCACGAAGGCGGCATCGAGGCGTTCATTCGCGCCGAGGTTGACCACGATCCGGTTCGCGCCGCGCGCATCGACGAGGATGCTCGAAGCCGCGGTCGCCGCATCGTCGAAGACCTGCCAGCGCGCGTCGAGGCCTTCGTCGTCGGCGAAACGCCGCGCGATGGCGCCGAGATGATCGTCGCCAAGCGCGCCGACGAAGCTGGTGGCCACGCCCTGGCGGTGGCAGGCGATCGCCTGGTTGAAACCCTTGCCGCCAGGCCCGGTGTTGAAGCCGCTGGCGCGCCGCGATTCGCCGTCGCGCGGGAACGTGTCGCAGAACCACGCATGGTCCTGCACGTAGCTGCCTACCACGACGACGCGACCATCGCGCATTCAGCCCGCCTCCGCCGTCGAGACACGCGATCCGGCGGGATCATGCCGATATCGGAATGCCGCCATGAACAACACCGCCATCGCCAGCGCGAATGCGGCGAACGCGAGCCAGATGCCGTGCCAGTCCTTGATGCCCCCGGGTGAGGTGAAGAAGCGATCGATCGCCAGCCCGCTCAGCGAGCTGCCGAGCACCGCGCCGATGCCGTTGGTCATCAGCATGTACAGCCCCTGCGCGCTGGCGCGGATGCGCGTGTCGCTCTGCGATTCCACGAACAGCGAGCCGGAGATGTTGAAGAAGTCGAAGGCCATGCCATAGACGATGCACGAGGCGACGATCATCCACAGCCCGGGTCCCGGGTCGCCGAAGGCGAACAGGCCGAAGCGCAGCACCCAGGCGAGCATGCTGATCGTCATCACCCGCTTGATGCCGAAGCGCCGGAACACGAACGGGATGGCGAGGATGAACAGGGTTTCGGAGATCTGCGAGATCGACATGATGATCGCCGGATAGCGCACCGCGAGCAGGTCCTTGTAGCGGGCGTCGCCGGCGAAGTCGTGCAGGAAGGCGTCCCCGTAGGCATTGGTCAACTGCAGGCAGGCGCCGAGCAGCATCGCGAAGAACAGGAAGACGGCCATCTGCCGGTCCTTGAACAGCTTGAGCGAAGTCAGCCCGATCGCGTCGAGCAGCGATCGGCTGTTCGAGGCCGCCAGGCGCGGCGGGCAGTTCGGCAGGGTGAAGGCATACAGGCCGAGCGCGAACGCGGCGGCTGCGGCGATGTAGAACTGCGCGGGCGAGGTTTCCAGGTGCAGCAGGCTGACCGTCCACAGCGCCGCGATGAAACCGACCGTTCCCCAGACGCGGATCGGCGGGAATTCGCGCACCACGTCCAGGCCCTGGCCCTTGAGTGCGTTGTAGGCGATCGCGATGCCCAGCGACAGCGTTGGCATGTAGAAGCACATGTCCAGCAGCATCGCCCAGAACATCGAGGCCGGCGTGTCGATCGCCGGCACCGCGCACAGCACCGCCGCGCCGCACAGGTGCAGCACGCCATAGAGTTTCTCGGCGGAGATCCAGCGGTCGGCGACGATGCCCGCGATCGAGGGCATGAAGATCGCGGCGATGCCCATGGTCGAGAAGATCGCGCCGAAGCCCGCGCCCGACCAGTGGCGGTTGCCGAACCAGTAGGCCCCGATCGTCAGCAGCCACGCGCCCCAGACGTAGAACTGCAGGAACACCATGACGACGAGGCGCAGCTTTGGATTCATGCGTGGGGTTCCTTCCATGGAGGGTTGTTCGAAGCGACCGGCAGCCGCGGACTATTCGCGCGCGACCACGCGGTTGCGACCGCCCTGCTTGGCCTTGATGAGGCGCTGGTCGGCGCGGCGCAGCAGGCTGGACATGTCGATCGCATCGGCCGGACAGCTTGCCACGCCTGCGGAAAAGGTGACGGCCAAGGTGCCCTCGGCCCCGCGTCGGCCAACGGTGACTTCCTCGTCGAGCCGGAACGGTGTGTCGGCCAGGCGCTTGCGCAGGGCTTCCACGCGTTCCCACGCCGGACCCATCGAGCGCGGCATGGCCAGCACGAACTCTTCGCCGCCCACCCGCATCAAGGCCTCGTCCTCGGCCAGTTCGTTGCGCAGGACGACGACGAAGTGCCTGAGCGCGCGATCGCCCACCGGGTGGCCGAACTGGTCGTTGATGCGCTTGAAATGGTCGAGGTCGAGGATCGCCAGGCTGATCGAGGTGTCGGACTTGCGCGAGGCTTCGATCAGCTGCGGCACGCGGTGCACGAGGTAGGAACGGTTCGGCAGGCCGGTGAGGGTGTCGGTGCCCGAGAGCATCACCAGCCGCTGGATGCGGTACACCACCACGGCGGTCAGCAAGGTCGTGATCAGCAACAGGACCAGCCGCGAGGCCTGGATGCTGGCGGTGACCACGCCGTAGTCGTGCGAGGCCAGCACGGCGCCCGGGCCGGCCTGGGCGAAGCAGAACATCACGATCAGTCCGTACTGCGCCATCGCCAGCAGGCCGGTGAACAAGGTGACGCGGCCGTCGTTGCGCAGCGCCGTGGCGAAGATCGACAGCGGGTAGCACGACCACACGATCACGGTGTTGAGGGCGGCCGCCGGCGACTGGGTCGCGGCGACCAGCAGGATCACCATTGATTCCATGCTGATGTCCGAAGCGCTGGTCACGAAGGGCAGCCAGGCGTAGCGGCGGCGGCGCTTGGCGAGGATCAGCCAGAGCCAGGCCAGCAGCGCGCCAACGCCGGTGCCGGCCAGGCCGATCGCCGTCTCCGACATGCTGCCGCCGCCGAGCACGTTGATCAGCGGGATCAGCATCAGCAGCAGTACCGCCGCGAGGCGGATGCGCGCGACCAGCAGCTCGCCGCCGGCGCCGATGTCCAGGACGATCTCGTCCGGGCGGTCGCGCAGGCTGCTGGAGAGTTCGCGCAGGGTTTCCCGCAGCGTGATCACGGGGCGTGTCCGTTCATCGGCTCGTCTTGCGTTCTTCGCGACATCATCGCACCTGCGGCGCGATTGCGCGCGTCAGGCCAGCAGGCCGTAGAGGTTCCACAGCCCCAGCCCGAGGAACAGCAGGGCGGCGGTGAGGCGCGCGGCGCGCAGCGGGATGCGCTCGGCGAAACGTGCGCCCAGCCAGACCACCGGCACGTTGGCGACCATCATGCCCAGTGTCGTGCCGGCGACGACCTGCCAGAGCGGGTGGTATTGCGCGGCCAGGGCGACGGTCGCGAGCTGGGTCTTGTCGCCCATCTCGGCGAGGAAGAAGGTGATGATCGTGGCGACCACGAGGCCATGGCCAGCGCCCTTGTTGGCGTCCTCGTCGTCGGCCTTGTCGGGGATCAGCGCCCAGGCCGACATGCCGATGAAGGAGGCCACCACCGCCCATTGCAGCGCGCGCGGCGAGATCCAGTGCGCGAGCAGGGCGCCGACACCGCCAGCCATCGCATGGTTGGCCACGGTGGCGAGGAAGATGCCAAGGCAGATCGGCCACGGCCTGCGGTACTTCGCGGCGAGGGTGAGCGAGAGCAACTGGGTCTTGTCGCCGATTTCGGCGACCGCGACGGCGACGAGCGATACCAGGAATGCGTTCATGGGACGGGCTATCGCCGCGGAACCGGCGCGCACAATATATATGTGTCCGCGTCAGCCACGCCTTCAGCCATCACGGAGCAGCGCATGCAGTACCGTCGTCTCGGATCGTCCGGCCTCCAGTTGTCCGCGTTGTCGTTCGGCGCCTGGGTCACCTTCGGCACCAGCATCGGTCGATCGCAGGCGCGCGAGTTGATCGCGCAGGCCTTCGACGCCGGCATCAATTTCTTCGACAACGCCGAGACCTACTCGAACGGCGAGGCCGAGCGGATCATGGGCGACGCGCTCGCCGACCTGCGCCTGCCGCGCGATGCGTGGTGCGTGTCGAGCAAGGTGTACTTCGGCGCGGTCGACCATCCCGCGCCGACCCAGAAGGGCCTTTCGCGCAAGCACGTGATCGAGGCCTGCGAGCAGGCGCTGCGGCGGCTGCGTGTCGATCACCTCGACCTTTACTACTGCCATCGCCCCGACCTCGAAACGCCGCTGGAGGAAACCGTCCGCGCGATGGACATCCTCATCCGCCAGGGCAAGGTGCTCTATTGGGGCACCTCGGAATGGTCGGCCGAGGCGATCCGTTCGGCTGCGCGGATCGCGCGCGCGAACGGCCTGACACCGCCGACGATGGAGCAGCCCGAGTACAACCTGCTGCACCGCCAGCGGGTCGAACAGGAATACGCACCGCTGTATGACGAGATCGGACTGGGCACGACGATCTGGTCGCCGCTCGCCTCCGGCCTGCTGACCGGCAAGTACAACGAGGGCATTCCCGACGGTTCGCGCATGGCCACCTCCGGTTACGAGTGGCTGGCGCGACGGCTGGGAACGCCGGAAGGGCAGGCGCGGATCGAGCGCGCGCGCCGTTTCGTCGCCGTCGCCGCCGGACTCGGCGAGAAGCCCGCCCAGCTCGCACTCGCCTGGTGCCTGCGCAACCCGCGCGTGTCCAGCGTCATCCTCGGCGCCAGCCGGCCCGACCAGCTTCGCGAGAACCTGGGCGCGCTCGACGTGCTCCAGCGCCTGGATGCGGCCGCCTGCGAGCGGATCGAGGCGGCCTGCGCCTGAGCGCGCGTGCTTCTCCTCTCTATATATACTGACGCAGCGCCAACACCCGGGGATCGCCATGGAATTCGTCGTCGTCGCCTTGCTGGTCTTCGTGGTCGTCCTCATCGCCAAGATGGTGCGCGTGGTGCCGCAGGGCTACGAGTGGACGGTCGAGCACTTCGGCAAGTACACCAACACCCTCGAGCCGGGCCTGCATTTCCTGATGCCGGTCGCGCAAAGTGTTGGCCGCAAGATCAACATGATGGAGCAGGTGATCGACGTGCCCTCGCAGGACGTGATCACCAAGGACAACGCGGTCGTGAAAGTCGACGGCGTGGTGTTCTTCCAGGTGCTCGATGCCGCCAAGGCCGCGTACGAAGTCGCGCAACTGGAAGTGGCGATCCTCAACCTGGTGATGACCAACATCCGTACCTCGATCGGTTCGCTCGACCTCGACGAGTCGCTGTCCAAGCGCGACGAGATCAATGCCAAGGTGCTGGTCGCGGTCGACCAGGCGACCCATCCCTGGGGCCTGAAGGTCAACCGCATCGAGCTAAAGGACATCGCGCCGCCGCGCGACCTGGTCGATTCGATGGCGCGGCAGATGAAGGCCGAGCGCGAGAAGCGTGCGAACATCCTCGAAGCCGAGGGCTTCCGCCAAGCCGCCATCCTCAAGGCGGAAGGCGAGAAGCAGTCGGTGATCCTGTCCGCCGAAGGCCAGCGCGAGGCCGCGTTCCGCGCCGCCGAGGCGCGCGAGCGTTCCGCCGAGGCCGAGGCCAAGGCGACCGCGCTGGTCAGCAACGCGATCGAGCAGGGCAGCGTGCAGGCGATCAACTACTTCGTCGCGCAGAAGTACATCGAGGCGTTCAAGTCGCTGGCCGAAGCGCCGAACCAGAAGTTCGTGCTGCTGCCGATGGAGACCTCGGGCGTGCTCGGCTCGCTGGCGGGCATCGCCGAACTGGCGAAGGAAAGCCTCGGCAAGCAGCAGGCAACGATCGCCGCGCGCGCGTCGGTACCGCAGCCTCCTGCGCAGGGCGGCTGAGCCATGACCACCACCCAGATCGTCTGGGCCTGCGCTTCCATCGTGATGATGGCGGCCGAGATGGCCGTGCCCGGCTTCTTCCTGCTCTGGCTGGGCTTCGCCGCCGCCGGCGTGTTCCTGGTGCTGCTGGTCATGCCGGAGCTGGCCGGCGTGTGGCAGACCGTGTTGTTCGTGCTGTTCTCGATGGTCAGCGTCGGCGCCTACCTGTTCTTCTTCCGCAAGACGCGCGTCGTCAGCGACCAGCCCCTGCTCAACCGCCGCGCCGTGCAGTTGATCGGACAGGTGTACCCGCTGGAATCGGCGATCGTGAACGGCCGCGGTCGCGTGAAGATCGGCGACGCGTTCTGGACCGTCGAAGGCGCAGACGCACCCACCGGCACGCGCGTGCGCGTCGCCTCGGTGCACGGCATGTCGCTGCGGGTCGAAGCCGAGGCCTGAAGTCCCGGCGGTCTACGGGGACGAGCGCAGCAACTGGGCGAACCGCTCCCGCTCCGTTGCGTCCATGTCGGTCACCATCACCGCCTGTTGCGAACCGAGGGTGACGGCATCGGCCGAATAGCCGCGCGAATCGGCATGCGCGGCGAGCGACGCGGCGGGCGGCGGCAACACGTAGACGTCGACCAGGTGCGCGCCGTGGCGATAGACCAGCACGGCCACGCGCTGGCTTCCGACATAGTCGATGCGGCCGCCGACGAGGGCGAAGCCCTGCGCGGCAAAGTCCTGCACCGGCGGCGATTCGGCGATCTTGCCGGCGAACCAGGGCTTCACGGTGTGGTGGTCGCTGGAGACAACGTCGACCGGCGAGGTCGCGGCGAGCGCGCGCCAGTGGCTGGCGAACAGGTCGCGTTCGATTTGCTCGGCGTCGCTTGTCTGCGCGTGAGAGCCCAGCCCCTGGCGCACGGCCAGGCCACCGGCTGCGAAGGAGACCAGGCAGGCGGCGGCGACGCCGAGCCATGCCGGCATCGCGCGCCGTGGACGCGGCCTCAAAGCGACGACGTTCGAGCCTGCGATGTCTTCGGGCGGCATGTCCGCGCTCGCGGGCGTCGCCTTTGCGGTCGCGCGAATGCGCTCGCGCAGTTCCTGCGGCGCGGAGTGACGCAGCGAGGGTTCGCGCAGCGAGCGCCGCAGTTCGTCCGCGCTCGCGAGCGCGGACGCGCATTCCGGGCAGGCATCGAGGTGCGCCTCGAGCGCGCGCGCTTCGGCGCGGTCGAGTTCGCCGTCGAGGTAGACGTCGATCAGGGCGAGGGCGGTCCTACAGTCCATGGTCAACCTCTCCCCGGAGCGAAGGAAGCCCGGATGGTTCGCCCGGCCCCTTCATCGTGATGCCCAGCGCGCGCTGCAACTGGGCGCGGCCGCGCGCGAGCCGCGACATCACGGTGCCGATCGGCACGCCCAGCACGTCGGCGATCTCGCGATAGGACAGATCCTCGATCTCGCGCAGGACGAGGGTCTCGCGGAATTCCACCGGCAGCGTGCGCAACGAGCGCACGAGCAGGGCACGGCGCTGGCTCGCCTCGGCCTGTTCTTCGGTGTCGTCGGCCGAGGTCGTCGGCGCTTCGGTGGCCTGCGCGACGTCGGTCGCGCCATGCAGGGCGTCGCGACCTCGCGACGCGAGCTTGGCCAGGCAGCAGTTGCGCACGATCGCCAGCCACCACGCGCGCGCATTGCCGCCGGCAAAGGTATGCGCCGAGCGCAGGGCACGCACGAAGGCGTCGTGGACCGCGTCGGCGGCGTCGTGTTCGTTGCCCAGCAGCCAGCGGCCGAGGTTGTAGCCGGCGTCGAGGTGGCGCTGCGCGAGCTCGCCGATGACCGCGCTGGTCGCGGGCGCGCTCATCGTTCGCGAAGCCCTGCGGGCGAATCGTCGGTCATTTGCGGACGTGCACGATGCCGGTCATGAACGGGTGCATGCTGCAAAAGTAGCTGAAATCGCCGGCCTTGGTGAATGTGAAGCGATAGCTGTCGTCGGTGTCCAGCGCCGGGCTCGAAAAACTCTTGTCGCGCGCCATGACCATGTGCGGCGTCTGGTCGTGGTTGGTCCAGACGAGGGTGGTGCCGGGCGCGACCGTGATCTCCTTCGGCACGTAGGCGAACTTGTCGATGGCGATGGCCTGGGTCGCGCCGCCCGCGTGCGCGGCGAGGGACAGGGCGAGGCAGGCGAATACGAGGCTGCGGCGGCGCAAGGTGGTCGTCATGGTCGTTCCTTGCTCAGGCGCGATCGAGCGGTCGGTCGATCGTCGCGAGCGGACCACGCCCGCGCACGACGCGGATCTCGCGCGTGCCGATCAGCTTGCCGAGCTGGCCTGCGGGCACGGTCACCGGCCCGGGTTCGCCGACGCCTTCCTGTCCCGGCGTCGGCAGCGGATAGGCCAGCGACATCGCCGTGTGCAGGGCGACGTTGCCCTCGACCTTCTGCAGCACCTGGTGGATGTGGCCGTTGAGCACGGTCACCGATCCGAACGGCCGCAACATTGCCATTGCCTGGTCGGCGTCCTCGGTGCCCCAGCCCCAGGGCGCGTAGACCGTCCACAGGGGAATGTGCGCGAGCACCACGATCGGCGTCGAGCGCGACACGCCGGCGAGGTCGCGCTTCAACCATGCGAGCTGCTCGTCGCCGAGCGAGGTCATCGTTCCGAGCTTGAAGTTCAACACGTTCGACAGGCCGATGAAGTGCATGCCGTCCTGGTCGAAGCTGTACCACGCGCGTTGCTTGCCGTCGTGGTCGAAGACCTTGAGATAGCCGTTCAACCCATCGTCGAGCGCGTCGTGCTCGCCGGGTACGGTGTGGATGCGGTCGACCTTCAGTTCCTGGAACAGCTCGCGCGCCTGCCCGAACTGCTCGGGCTTGGACAGGTGGCTGACGTCGCCGGTGTGCACGATCAGCGAAGGCGCCTGCGACAGCGCGCCGATGTCGGCGATCGCACGGCGCAGGCTGCCGACCACGTCGGGATTGGCCGGCTTGTTGAAGCCGATATGGGTGTCGCTGATCTGGACGAAGCTGAAGGCGCCAGCAGGCGCCGCCGCCGCGCCGTGCGCATCGCCCATCGCGAACGCGCGCGGCACGCCGCCGACCACGCTCCAGACGACCGCGGCGCCCGCCCACGCGCCGAGGCAGTTCAGCGCCTGGCGGCGCGAAGGTTTTTCGGGCAGATCGCGGGGATCGTCGTCGCGGTGGTTCATGGCGGCTCCTTGTCGGGTTCAGGAGTCCAGATCGCCGGAGCGGACGTTTTATTCCCGGCCCGCTCGACTCCGTCCGGTGAACCCTTCCAATCAACCCGTTCGTGGTGAGCGAGTCGAAGAAACCCGTTCGTGGTAAGCGAGTCGAAGAAACCCGTTCGTGGTGAGCCTGTCGAAGAAACCCGTTCGTGGTGAGCCTGTCGAACAAACCCGTTCGTGGTGAGCCTGTCGAACCACGCTTTTCGCGGCGAGTCCACGCTTGCCCTTCGGCAGGTCTGTCCTGAGTTTGCCGAAGGGCCCAGGGCGAACGGCATCGCATGCCACGATGCCCTGCGGACGCGGGCGGAGCCTGCGATAATGCGCAGCCTCGCGGCGCCCTGCCGCCTCCCCGGGATTCGAGACCGCATGAGCCAGACCGTGCCGCTGCAGCAGACCGTCCTCAACGCGACCCACCGCGCGCTCGGCGCCAAGATGGTGGACTTCGGCGGCTGGGACATGCCGATCCACTATGGCTCGCAGATCGACGAGCACCACCAGGTGCGCCGCGACGCCGGCATGTTCGACGTCTCCCACATGACCGTGGTCGACCTGCGCGGCGCGCGCGTGCGCGACTTCCTGCGCCACCTCGTCGCCAATTCGGTCGACAAGCTCAAGGTGTCGGGCAAGGCGCTGTACACGGCCATGCTCAACGAGCGCGGCGGGGTGATCGACGACCTCATCATCTATTACCGCGACGAGGCTTTCTTCCGCCTCGTCGTGAACGCTTCCACCCGCGACAAGGACCTGGCGTGGATCACGAAGCAGGCGCAAGCCTTCGATGTGGCGGTGAAGGAACGCCCTGAGTTCGCGATGATCGCCGTGCAGGGCCCGAATGCGCGCGAGAAGGTATACGGCCTGCTGTCGCCGGAAGGCCGCGCGGTCGCCGCCAGGCTCGGCAAGTTCGTCGCCGCCGAGATCGACGGCATGTTCGTCGCGCGCACCGGCTACACCGGCGAGGACGGCTTCGAGATCATGCTGCCGGAAGTGCAGGCCGCGGCGTTCTGGCAGCGCCTGCTCGACGCCGGCGTGAAGCCCGCGGGCCTGGGCGCGCGCGACACCCTGCGCCTGGAAGCAGGCATGAACCTCTACGGCCAGGACATGGACGAGGACGTGTCGCCCTACGAGGCCGCGCTTGCCTGGACGGTTGCGCTGGACGAGGGCCGCGACTTCGTCGGCCGCGAGGTATTGGAAAAGCAACGAGCGCAGGGCGCGCCGCGCCAGATGATCGGCCTGGTGATGGATGAGAAGGGTGTGCTGCGCCACGGCCAGAGGGTGCTGACCGCGAACGGCGATGGCGAGATCCTCTCGGGCACGTTCTCGCCGACGCTGGGCAAGGCGATCGCCTTCGCACGCGTGCCGGCCGGCGAGCCGGGCGATGTGCGCGTGGACATCCGCGGCAAGGAAGTCCCGGTGCGGATCGTGAAGTTCCCGTTTGTTCGTGATGGGGCCAGTCTCGTGCCTGCGAAGTGACTTAACGTCACTTCGCACGAGACTGGGCGCCCGGAGCAGGAGCGAAGGGCCGGGATTCTTGGTGAGGCATGGATGCCGAACCTAGAATCACCCCAGGCCGGCATCTGAACGCACACGCCCGCGTCCTGCTGAAACCCGGACGACCCATCGCTACAATGACCGCCTTCGCAAGGCGTTCCCCGCACAACCCCTGGAGCTGACATGAACGAAATTCCCGGCGACCTCAAGTTCCTCAAGTCCCACGAATGGGCGCGCATGGAAGACAGCGGTCGCGTCACCATCGGCATCTCCGACCACGCGCAGGGCTTGCTCGGCGACCTGGTCTACGTCGAGCTGCCCAGCGTCGGCGACACCGTGAAGGCAGGCGCCGCCTGTGCGGTGGTGGAATCGGTCAAGGCCGCCTCCGACGTTTACAGCCCGGTCTCGGGCACCGTGGTCGCGGTCAACGACTCGCTCGGCGACAAGCCCGAGACGATCAACGAGGACGCCTTCGGCGAGGGCTGGATCTTCGCGGTCAAGCCCGACGACGCCGCCGAGATGGACGAGATGCTCGATCCGGACGACTACGCCGCGATGATCGAGGACGAGGAACACTGAAAGTGCGTACCCCGGCGGCTGGCCGAACCACAGGCTGGACCCTGCGCATGCTCGCATGCGGGATCGCCGGTGAAGCCGTCATGCTGTTCCTGCTCTGGTCGACGCTCGGATACCCGGCATTCCCGAAGCTCGTGGAATTCCTGCTCAAGCCCAACGCCTGGATCCTGGTCGGCGGGTTCGGTGCGATGATCGGATGTGTCTTCCATGCGGTGATCGAGTTCGCCCGACGCTACCGGGCATTCCGCGACGACCAGCAGCAACGCAGGACAGAAAGCCCGGACACGATGATGAAGTGATGCGCGTGCGGAGGCGGGTGTCTCCTCCGTCCGATTCGTGCACCTGCCAGACACCAGGCCCAGCCGTTCCCGTTTCCCCCCTCCGCTTCCTGGTCTCCCCCATGCCCTTCATCCCGCACACCGAAGCCGACGTCTCCAGCATGCTCGCCGCCATCGGCGTGGGCAGCATCGAGGATCTGTTCGACGAGATTCCCGAGGAGCTCAAGGTGCATGCGCTGCACGGCGTGCCGCCGGGGCTTTCGGAGATGGAGACCAACCGAGTCCTGCGCCAGCGCGCGGCAATGGACGCGATCGAGCTCAACTTCGCCGGCGCCGGCGCCTACGAGCACCACATCCCGGCGGCGGTCTGGCAGATCGTCGGCCGCGGCGAGTTCTACTCGGCCTACACGCCGTACCAGGCCGAGGCCAGCCAGGGCACGCTGCAGCTGATCTACGAATACCAGACGATGATGACCCGGCTGACCGGCATGGATGTCAGCAACGCCTCGATGTACGACGGCGCGACCGCGCTCGCCGAATCGGTGCTGATGGCCGAGCGCAGCCGCAAGAAGGGCGCCCAGCGCGTGCTGGTCCCGACCTCGGTGCATCCGGCCTACCGCAAGACCCTGCACACCATCGTCGCCGCGCAGGACATCGAGGTGGTCGAGATCGAGTGCCCGAAGGGCCACCTCGATCCGGCCGCGCTCGAGAAGATCGAAGGCGAGTTCAGCGCGCTGGTGATCCCGCAGCCGAACTTCTTCGGCGTGCTCGAGGAAGTCGACGCACTGACCGACTGGGCGCATGAGCGCGGCGCCCTGGTCATCGGCGTGGTCAATCCGCTTTCGCTCGCCGTGCTCAAGGCGCCGGGCGACTGGGGCAGCAAGCGCGGCGCCGACATCGTCTGCGGCGACGGCCAGCCGATGGGCGTGCCGCTCTCCTCGGGCGGCCCGTACTTCGGCTTCCTGTGCTGCAAGAAGGACCTCGTCCGCAACATGCCCGGCCGCATCGTCGGCCGCACCACCGACCTCGATGGCCGCATCGGCTACGCGCTGACGTTGCAGGCGCGCGAGCAGCACATCCGCCGCGCCAAGGCGACCTCGAACATCTGCACCAACCAGGGCCTGCTGGTCACCGCCGCGACGATCCACATGGCGATCCTCGGGCCGGAAGGCCTGCGCCGCGTCGCCGCGACCAGCGTCGCCAATACCCGCGCGCTGGCGCAGCGCCTGCTGCGCATCCCCGGCGTGCGCGCCCTGTTCCCGGGACACGCGCACTTCCACGAGCAGGCGTTCGTGCTGCCGAAGCCGGCGCACGAGGTGATCGAGAAGCTCGCCGCCGACCACATCCTCGCCGGCTACGCGCTCGGCGAGGAGTACGCCGCGCTCGGCGACGCGCTGCTCGTGTGCGTCACCGAGACCAGGAACGAGGCGGACCTCGACCGCTTCGCCGCCGCGATCGCCGCCGCGATCGCGTAAGGAATTCCTCTCGACCGCGCGCGATCGCGCGGAAGAATTCTCGACAGGCGCGCGCGACCGCGCAATCGGGTCGCTGGAATTCCGCGCAGTTTCGCTTGTGCGACGCGAAAAAAACGCGCACACGGCTTCCTCGACGAAAAAAATTTCCGGAGCGAACGCTCCGTTCGCACGCATGCGATCGCGTCCGCGAACGCGCGTCGAAGCACTGCGCAATGCGCGCACGCGCGCATGCGAACCGCGTCGTTGCTTGCTTTCGCGAAGCATCGATGATCGCGTGCGCATGCATCGTCGCGTGCTCGCGATGCATCGCGAGCACGGGCGCCAGGAGCGCGGATGAAATCCCGCGAAAATTTTTTTGCAAAGTTGTTGACACATGCGCAACACGTGATTAGGTTTCGCGCAGCAGACACGAACTGCGGAAGAGAGTGATAGCGAACGAACTGCCAGTCGCAAGCAAGAACAAAGGAACCACCGACAGCTTCATCCCGGTGGTCCAAGGGCAGTCCTCCCCCAAAGAAAAATCGCCTCTTCACCCCGAGTGCCGTCATCGAGCGCCCGCATCCTCACCGATGCGGGCGTTTTCACGAGCGAGTCGACGCGCGTCCATGCGGCGCGCACAACCCATCCGTCCGTCATCGCCCCTGGCGTGGCGGCGGTCGGTAGCGGAGCTTCATCCCGCGCCGTTGCGTTGAAACTGGGCAACACCCACAGCCAAAGACGAGGAGTCGAAAATGGCCACGAAGAAAGCCGCTGCGAAGAAGAAGCCCGCCGCCAAGAAGGCTGCGAAGAAAGCCACCAAGAAGCCGGCCGCCAAGAAGGCTGCCAAGAAGCCTGCGAAGAAGGCTGCCAAGAAGGCGACCAAGAAGGCTGCGAAGAAGCCTGCCAAGAAGGCTGCGAAGAAAGCTGCGAAGAAGCCTGCCAAGAAGGCGGCCAAGAAAGCTGCGAAGAAGCCCGCCAAGAAGAAGGCTGCTGCGGCTCCGGCTATGCCGGCGTCCCCGTCGCCCGCGATGTAAGACAGCCCCGACTGTCGTAGTCTGCAACAAGGCAACATCGTCACTCTCTCCCTGTACCTGCCCAGGCAGGGAGAGAGCCTTTCCCGAACACCAGCTTCCGGCATCCACGATGTCGGAACGCGCCTTCCGCATCCCGCGATCGTCGTGCCGACCCGCATCGGGTGGACGCGATTCCCGCGCCGTCGCTTCGGGCTGTACGATAGGAGTCCGGGGATGCCGGACGCAATCGTGACCGCCGCGTGCGATGCGACAGGGCCGGAAGCGACTGGCCCATCCCCGTCGCGAAGTTTCCGGGGAGCGTGAGATGCCGCAAGGCCATGTCGTCGAGAAGAACTGGTCGCAGGTCGTACTCGGTGCGATCGGCGACGGCGTGATCAGCCTCGACGCGGCCGGCATCGTCGACTACGTCAACCCCGCGGCCGAGCGCATCACCGGATGGACGCGCGACGCGGCCGTCGGTTCGCACGTGGCGCAAGTGCTGCCGCTGATCGGCGTGCGCGAGCCACCGCTGGATTCAGATGCGGCCGCGCTGTCGGCATGGTTCCACAGCTCCGCCGAATCGAACACCACCCTGCGCATGCGCGACGGCGTGGAGCGCGAAGTCCAGCTCTCCGTCACGGTGCTGATGGATGGACTGGGCGCGCCCAAGGGACTGGTGCTGACCTTCCGCGACATCTCGCAGACCGCGACCCTGATGCGCGAGCTCGCGCACCGCGCCAGCCACGACCCGCTGACTGGCGTGTTCAACCGCGAGGAATTCGAGCGCCGCTTCAAGCGCCTGCTCGGCGACGCGCAGTCGGGTGGTGGTCCGCACGCGCTGTGCTTCATCGACCTCGACCAGTTCAAGCTGGTCAACGAGACCTGCGGACACGCCGCCGGCGACGCCTTGCTAAAGCAGGTTGCCGGCGTCCTGCACATGCTGGTCGGCGACGACGACATGCTCGCGCGCCTGGGCGACGACGCCTTCGGCCTGCTGCTGCCGCAGACCGGCGCGAACCGCGCGATGCAGGTCGCGCAGCAGGCGGTGGGCGCGATCGAGCACATGCGCTTCGGCTGGGGCGACCGCCACTTCGCGGTGAGCTGCTCGGCCGGCGTGGCGCCGATCGTGCCGCAGGCGCAGGCGATCGACGACGTGCAGGTCGCCGCCGAGGCGGCCTGCCAGGTCGCGAAGGAAACCGGCCGCAACCGCGTGCACCTGTTCGAGCCCTCGGATGCCGAGGTCGCGCACCGCCACGGCGAGATGCGCTGGGTGCCGCGGCTGGAGGCAGCGCTCGAGGTCGGCGATTTCCAGTTGATGTTCCAGGACATCGTGAAGACCGCGAGCGGCAAGGCCAGCGGCAGCCACCTGGAAGTGCTGATCTGCCTGCCCGACGCGAGCGGCAAGCTGGTCTCGCCCGGCGAATTCCTGCCGGCAGCGCGGCGCTATGGATTGATGGGCCGCATCGACCGCTGGGTCACCGCGCAGGTCGGCGAGTGGCTGCACTGGCGCGCCGGCACCGGGCACGCGCTGCCGGAACTGGTCACGATCAACCTGTCCGGCTCCTCGCTGGGCGATCCGCAGTTCCGCGATTTCGCCGAGGAGCAGGCGCGCGCGCTGCCGCCCGGCGCATCGTTCTGTTTCGAGATCACCGCAGGTGAGGCGATCGCCAACCTCGCCGAGGCCAGCGACTTCATCGGTCGCATGAAGCGCCACGGCTGCCAGTTCGCGCTCGACGACTTCGGCTGCGGCCTGGCTTCGTTCGCCTACCTCAAGCGGCTGCCGGTGGACTACGTCAAGATCGACGGCGAGTTCGTGAAGGACACGGCGACCGATCCGGTCAACCTGGCGATGGTCGAGGCGATCCACCGCATCGCCCAGGTGATGGGGCTCAAGACGATCGCCGAGCGGGTCGAGAGCGCGGCGGTCTACGAGTGCGTGCGCGCGATCGGCGTGGACTACTGCCAGGGATATTTCTTCGGCGGACTGCGGCCGCTGCTCAGCCTGGCCTGACAGTCGCCGCTGGGGTCCTCAGCGCCTGCGCTTGCGGGCCTTGGTGGACGCGCCGCGGTGCGCGGCGGCGGTGTACTTGCCCGATCGCACGCCCGGCTTGTAGCCGTCGCTGGCGTAGCCGCGGTGGCGGACCGCCGCCGCCGGCGCGGCGCGTGCGACTTCGCCGAGTTCGAGCCAGTCCTGCTGTGGCAGTCCCAGCGCGCGATCCATGATCATCGGCATCAGCCCGCTCGGCACCGCGCTCTCCGAATTCCACAGCACCACCGCGCCGATGTCCTTGTCGGGCAGGAAGCCGATCATCGTGCGGTAGCCCTGCACCGCACCGCCGTGGAAGACCAGGGTGTGGCCGGCGTAGGTGAACACGCGCCAGCCGGTCGCGTACTGCGCGTTGCTCAGGCGCTCGCGCCGCCACGGCGAGCCGTGCAACTGGTCGACGGTCTCCACCAGCGGCGTGTGGATGTCCGCGAGCACGGCCGGGGGGAGCACGTCGGGACGATGGCCCATCTGCGCGAGCAGCCACTGCGTCATGTCGTGGATCGAGGTGTTGACGCCCGCGGCCGGCGGGATGTGGTAGTAGGCCTCGCGCGGGCGGATCGGCACCCAGCCGCCGCCGCCGCGCACGTGCGGGCGCGCCCAGCTCGGGCTCGCCTCGAGCGCGTCGCGGCCGTAGCTGGAGTCGTACATGCCGAGCGGATGGAAGATCCGCTCCTCGACCTCGTGCGTGTAGAAATCGCCGGTGACCGCGAACACGACGTCGCCGATCAGGCTGAAGGACACGTTCTGGTAGGCGTAGCACGCGCCCGGCGCGCAGGCCATCGGCGCCTCGGCGAGTTTCTGCACCAGGGTCTCGAACGGCACGTCGGCCTCGAGGTCGCGATCGTAGGTGTTGCGGGTGAGCCCTGCGCGCTGGCTGAGGATGTCGCGCACGGTCAGGCCCTGCGTGTCCTGCGTGCTGGGCAGCGCGAATGCCGGCAGGTGGTCGACCACGCGCATGTCCCAGCCGAGCGTACCGTCCTGCACCAGCAGGCCCGCGAGCGTGCCGGCGAAGCCCTTCGACAGCGAGGCGAGGCGGAACACGGTATCGATCGTCACCGGCTCCTTGCCGTACATCTCGGTGACGCCGTAGCCCTTCATCACCAGGACCTTGCCGTTCTGCACGATCGCCATCGCCATGCCGGGAATGTGGGCGTGGTCGACCACGTCCTGCGCGAGCGCGTCGATCGCGCGCGCGTCGTTGCTGAAGCTCAGGTCGCCGGTCGCTTGCGCGGACGCAGCGGTCGGCGCGGAACTGGCGGGCGTGGCCGCGACGGGCGACACCGCCGATGGATCGGGCTGGACGACGGGTGTCTGCGCGACCGCGGTCGTCGTCAGGCAGGCAAGCGCGCACAGGCCGGCGCGCAGGAAGGCGGAGGACAAGGTCGTTGCGGGCATGGGTGGTATGCTGCGGAGCAGGGGACATTCTAGCGCGCCGGGGCTTGAAATCCCGTTACGGGATCGCAACTTCGCAGCACAGCGCGACGCCACGGAATCCCGACGGAGGGAACGCACATGGTCACGGTTCTGGTCTTGCTGTTGATCTTCCTGCTGGTGGTCGCCGGCGCGGTCGTGATGTGGGGCATCGGCACCTACAACGGCCTGGTCACGGCCCGCAACGGCTACAAGAACGCCTTCGCCCAGATCGATGTCCAGCTCAACCGCCGCTACGACCTGATCCCGAACCTGGTCGAGGTCGCCAAGGGCTACATGAAGCACGAGCGCGAGACGCTCGAAGCGGTGATCGCGGCACGCGGCGCGGCGATGTCGGGCCTGGCGGCGGCGAAGGCCAATCCTGGCGACGCCCAGGCGATGCAGCAGCTCGGCGCCGCCGAGGGCCAGCTCACCGGCGCGCTTGGCCGCCTGATGGCGGTGTCCGAGGCGTATCCGGACCTGAAGGCCAACCAGAACATGATGCAGCTCTCCGAGGAACTGACCTCGACCGAGAACAAGGTCGCGTTCGCGCGCCAGGCCTACAACGACTCGGTGATGAGCTACAACAACAGGCGCGAAGTATTCCCGGCCAGCCTGATCGCCGGCGGCTTCGCGGCGGCCTCGCTGCTGCAGATCGACCAGCCCGAGAAGCGCGAGGCGGTGAAAGTCTCGTTCACGTGAGCGGCTGAAAGAGGCTCGCCGCCATGGCGATGAACTTCTTCGAGCGCCAGGAAGCGGCGCGACGGGTGTCGAAGCGGCTGATCGTGCTGTTCGTGCTGGCCGTCGCCGGCATCGTGGTCGCGGTGGACGTCGGCGTGTTCCTGGCGCTGGCGGTGACCAACACCACGCAGGGCTTCATCACCAATTGCCTGGCCTGGTCCACGCTCGGCACCCTGGCCGTGATCGGCATCTCCTCGATGGTGCGCACCAGCGCGCTGCGCTCGGGCGGTGGCCAGGTCGCGCTCGAGCTCGGCGCCACCCAGGTTTCCGAGGACACCACCGACCTGCAATACCGGCGCCTGCGCAACGTGATCGAGGAGATGTCGATCGCTTCCTGCGTGCCGGTGCCGGAGATCTACGTGCTCGAGCAGGAGCCGGGCATCAACGCCTTCGCCGCCGGCTGGTCGCCCACCAACGCGGCGATCACGGTCACCCGCGGCGCGCTCGACCGCCTCAACCGCGACGAGCTGCAGGGCGTGATCGCGCACGAGTACAGCCACCTGCTCAACGGCGACATGCGCCTGAACATCCGCCTGATCGGTATCCTCTTCGGCATCCTCGTGCTCGGCATCATCGGCCGCAAGATCCTGTTCAACGCCCGTGGCGGGCGCGATTCCAAGGGCACGGCCGGCGTGTTCTTCATCGCCCTGGTGCTGCTGTTCGTCGGCTACATCGGGCTGTTCTTCGGTCGCCTGATCAAGGCCGGGCTGAGCCGCCAGCGCGAGTACCTCGCCGACGCCTCGGCGGTGCAGTTCACCCGCCAGACCAACGGCATCGCCGGCGCGCTCAAGAAGGTCGGCGGCCTGGTCGACGGATCGAGGATCACCGCCAGCGACGCCGAGGAAGCCTCGCACATGTTCTTCGGCGACGGCGTCGGCTACGGCGCGCTGTTCGCCACCCATCCGCCGCTGATCAAGCGCATCCAGGCGCTGGAGCCGGGCTTCACCTCCAGCGCGCTCGACGACCTCGCATCGCGATGGGGGCGGACGCCGCCCGATGGAGCGGAAGAAGACGTCGCACTTGGCCTGACGGGCAGCGCAGAAGGCCGCCTGCCTTCCGCGCAGGGCGAAATGCCGATTGCCGCCGCGGCCGTCGTCGCCCAGGTCGGCGCGCCGCAGGACGGCGACTATCAGCGTGCGGGAGCGATCGGCGAGAAGATCCCCGACGAGCTGCAGACCGCCGCCCGCTCGCTCGACCAGGCGATCCCGCTGGTGTTCGCCCTGCTGCTCGATGGCGACGATGGCGTGCGCGCGCAGCAGGAAGCGGCGATCCGCCAGCGCCACGGCGATGCCGTCCTGACCGCGACGAGTGCGCTGCGTGCGCGGACATCGGAGCTGCACCCGATGTTGCGCCTGCCGCTCGCCCTGCTGGTCTTCCCGGTGCTGCGCCGGCGCCCGCGTCCCGAACTCGACGATTTCATCGGCACGGTGGACACGCTCACTCGTGCCGACGGCCAGATCAGCTTGTTCGAGTACTGCCTGGCCTGCCTGTTGCACCGCCAGCTCGCCGAGTCGCTCGACCCGTCGGCGAACTGGAGCGCGGGCCGCAAGAAGCTGCCCGAGGCGAAGAACGAGATCGCGCTCCTGCTGGGCGTGGTCGCGCAATACGGCCAGGACTCGCGCACCGAAGCCCAGCGTGCCTACGCCACCGGCATGAACGCCGTGTTGCCCAATGCCAGCATTCCCTACGCGCCGCCGGCCGAAGGCGCCGCCGCGCTCGACAGGGTGTGGGCGACGCTCGATGCACTCGATCCGATGGCGAAGGCGGCGCTGGTCGAGGGACTGGTTGCCGCGGTGAGCTTCGACGGCAAGGTCACCGTCGCCGAATCCGAACTGCTGCGCACGGTCTGCGCGGTGCTGCATTGCCCGCTGCCGCCGATGATGGGGCTGGGCTGATCTGTTGCTGGTGATGGGTCGGCGTACGCTTTCTGACAGCCGTTCGTGCTGGGCACGATGCCGTTCGTGGTGAGCTTGTCGAACCACAAGCAAAGCGTTCCGCGCTGACGCGCGGGTTACTTTCTCTTTCGGCGGTTTCAACCGGTCGATGCAACACCCATGGTGTGATCGACCGGAGGAGCGATGGCCAAAGAGAGAAGGACTCGGCTGAATGCCGAGCAGAGAAGATGGCTTTGGAATCGGTGGCGCGAAGGCGATTCGATCGCGGAGATCGCACGCGGACTGGATCGGTTCCCGGGGACGGTACGAGACGTCCTGGAGGCGCGTGGAGGCATATCGCCCCGGGAGCGCCGACGCTCGGACCGGGCGTTGAGTCTGGCCGAGCGTGAGGGGATCTCGCGCGGTCTTGCCCAAGGCCAGTCGCTTCGCCGGATCGCGGCCGAGTTGGGAAGGTCTGCCTCGACGATCAGTCGCGAGGTGAAGCGACACGGCGGTCCGGAGCGTTACCGGGCCGAAGGCGCGGACAAGCGGGCGTGGAAGAACGCGCAACGGCTCAAAGCCTGCGTCCTGGTGGCCAACCTCCGTCTCCAGCGGATGGTCGCTGCAAAGCTCCGGCGCGACTGGTCGCCGGAGCAGATCGCGCGATGGCTTAAGCTGGCGTTCCCAGGCGACGAGACGATGCATGTGTCGCACGAGACGATTTATCGCAGCTTGTACGTGCAGGCGCGCGGCGCGCTGAAAAAAGAGCTGTTGGGTCACCTGCGCTACCACCGGCTGATGCGGCAGGCCAAGGTCGTGCGGAGCGAAGGCGGGCGAGGAAAGATCCTCGACGCGGTGTCCATCAGCGAACGCCCCGCCACGGCCGACGACCGCGCGGTGCCCGGTCATTGGGAAGGCGACCTGCTGGCGGGCGGGAAGAACAGCTACATCGCCACGCTGGTGGAGCGCCAGACGCGTTACGTCATGCTGGTGAAGGTGGACGACAAGCAGACCCAGACGGTGGTGCCCGCGCTCAAGCGCGTGGTACGCAGGTTGCCGGCGGAACTGCGCCAATCCCTGACGTGGGACCGGGGAAAGGAGCTGTCGCGGCACAAGGACTTCAGCATGGCGACCGACATGCCAGTCTACTTTTGCGCTCCCTACAGCCCGTGGCAACGCGGCAGCAACGAAAACACGAACGGGCTGCTGCGGCAGTACTTCCCCAAAGGCATGGACCTGTCGCCCTTTACGCAACGCCAGCTCGACAAGATCGCCCGCCAACTCAACGAACGACCGCGAAAGACCCTGGGCTTCCTGACGCCAGCCCAGAAACTGCAGCAGACTGTTGCAATGACCGGTTGAAACCGCCTCGGGAGAAAGTAGCCAAAGACCATTGCGCCGGACACGAGCCGGAACGATGAAGCTGTTCCGGTACCCTGCGCTTCTCGCAGTCGGCGGGCCGGCCCGAACTCGGTCCATCCATGGCCCTCAAACAGTCGGGCCTTGCTCCCGCCGCCTGCTGCGATGCTCGGCTCGCTTTACGGCGCAAGAGCAAAAAACGCAACGAACCGAAAGGTAGATTACGCTACGCTAATGCTACCTACCTACTTGCGTTACCACCCATAAAACAGCAGCGCACGATAAGAATCGTTGCTGAGAGCATGTGCATCTTTGAAACTGTGCCTTATTGGAGGCTCCTATGAAACTTGGAAGCAGAGAGATACTGCTTAGCACAATCTTCATGATTCCTGAGGGGGAAGATGCAACTTTTTCGCACCCACTTTCGGAAGATGACATCTTCAACTGCAGGATAAAGGTTCTGCATGATGACGATGAAGAACTAAAAAAAACACAAAGTATCAACGTCGATTTTGAAGATCAGATATTCACCATCTCGTTCAAGAACTTCAATTCGCCACTTGGTCACAGCACATCGGGACCTGTCGTGTTCGGCGCGTCGAACAAAGGTGAAGACCTGAGCTTTCTGGCTTCAATATTCAAATTTAAGTCATTCACGAAGGTCGAGATCCAACTCATGATAGGGGGTGCATCGCCATGAGTGGGCAGCCACGCAAGTCGCGAACCACAACCGTCGGTGTTGATGAAATTCACGAAAATACGTCAACACAGATAATCACTATTACAGCCGACAAGTTGAAAATCATTCTAATGGAATATCTGCAAAAGGTTGAAAAAGCTAAAGCCTGGCAAACGCCTCTCGGGATATTGCTTACCGTTGTTCTGGTCTTCTGCTCAACCGACTTTAAGGATGCTCTCAACATTGCTGCTGCTTCTTGGAAAGCGATATTTTTTATCGTCGGCGTCATGTCTTTTTTTTGGTTGGCATTTTCGCTATGGCAAATCAAGTCGAGTGTATCGATCGAAGACATATTGAATACGATCAAAAATAAGACGTAATTTCACGCATGCCGTCTGGGGCGAACTAGCGAAATGTACTCGTCTTTTGCCTTCCGCCTTCGCCGTACTCTTCTTCGCGCCGTAAAGCGAGCCGAGCATCGCAGCGGGCGGCGGGAGCAAGGCCCGACTGTCTGAGGGCCATGGATGGCCCGAGTTCGGGCCGGCCCGCCGACTGCGAGAAGCGCAGGGTACCGGCGCGGCTTTATCGCGTCGGCTCGTGTCCGGCGCAATGGTCTTTGGCTACTTTCTCCCGAAAGAGAAAGTAGCTCGCGCGTCAGCGCGAAACGGTTTGCCGTAGACATGATTGTGGTTCGACAAGCTCACCACGAACGGCTGGCGGTGTGGCAACGAAGCCTACGCGGCGCGCCCGCGGATCAGATCCGCCGCGCGCTCCGCGATCATGATCGTCGGCGCATTGGTGTTGCCGCCGATCAGCTTCGGCATCACCGAGGCGTCGACCACGCGCAACCCGTCGACGCCGCGCACGCGCAACTGCGGATCGAGCACCGCGCCCGCGTCGTCGGCCGCGCCCATGCGACAACTGCCGACCGGGTGGTACACGGTCTCGGCCTTGGCGCGTATGAAAGCCAGCAATTCCTCATCCGACGCATTGCTACGTGCGGGGAAGATCGGCGCGCCGCGATAGGCATCGAAGGCCTTCTGCGCGAACAGTTCGCGCGAGAGCTTGGCGCATTCGAGCATCATCGCCAGGTCGAAACCCTCGGCGTCGCTCAGGTAATCGGGCTGGATGCGTGCCTTGTCGGCGGGATTGGCCGAAGCCAGGCCGATGCGGCCGCGGCTGCGCGGGCGCAGGAAGCAGGCGTGCAGGGTGTAACCGTCGCCGGGGAGGCGGTGGCGACCGTGGTCGTCGAGCATCGCCGGCACGAAGTGGAACTGCACGTCGGCGCGGGCGTCGGGCGCCAGTCGCGAGCGCACGAAGCCGCCGGCCTCGGCGATGTTGCTGGTGCCCGGGCCGCTGTGGCCGCGCAGGAAGTAGTCGAAGGCGATCCGGGCGTCGCTCACGCGGTCGTAGGTGACGCGCTTCGTCGCGTGCTGGAGGGTGCAGACGTCGAGGTGGTCCTGCAGGTTGGCGCCGACGCCGGGCAGGTCGACGCGCACGTCGATGCCGTGCCGGCGCAACTCGCCGGAGGCCCCGATGCCCGAAAGCATCAGCAACTGCGGCGAGTTGATCGCGCCGCCGCACAGCAGCACTTCGCGGCGCGCCTTCGCCGATGCGGGGCGTCCGCGGTGCAGGTAGCTCACGCCGGTCGCGCGCGCGCGGTCGAAGTCGATGCGCTGGGTCAGCGCATGGGTGCGCACGGTGAGGTTCGCGCGCGGCTTCGCCGGATCGAGGTAGGCCACCGCGGTCGAGCAGCGCGCGCCATTGGTCTGCGTCACCTGGTAAAGGCCGAAGCCTTCCTGGGCCGAGCCGTTGAAGTCGGCGTTGCGCGCATGGCCGGCCTGTCCGGCGGCTTCGACGAAGACCTTCGAGAGTTCATTGACGTAGCGGTGATCGGACACCTTCAGCGGCCCGTCGCCGCCGTGCAGCGCATCGCCGCCGCGCTGGTTGCCCTCGGCGAGCCGGAAGTAGGGCAGCACCGTGTCCCAATTCCATCCTTCCGCGCCGAGCGAGGCCCATTCGTCGTAGTCGCCCGGCACGCCGCGGATGTAGCACATCGCGTTGATCGAGCTCGAACCGCCGAGCACCTTGCCGCGTGGCCACCACATCCGGCGGCCGTCGAGATGGGCCTGCGGTTCGGTGGTGTAGTCCCAGTTCACGCCCTTCTTGCCGACCAGCTTGGCCAGGCCGGCGGGCATGTGGATGAAGGGATGCCAGTCGCGCGGGCCGGCTTCCAGCAGCAGCACCTTGACGTCGGGGTCGGCGCTGAGGCGGTTGGCGAGCACGCAGCCGGCCGAGCCAGCGCCGATAACGATGTAGTCGAACTCGTGGTGATCGAACCGGGAAATCTCGGACACGGCACATCCAGCAGACGGCAATCCTGCGAGGCTAGGGTGGCGGGATAGAGCAAACATTCCAGATCGCGGCGGCGGCGGCCCGATCTTCGATTGCCTCGTCGGCGCGGGACTTCATGCAAACGCTTCGTGCCGGCGACCGCGTCGGCTAAGCTCCACCGGGTCAGGGGAACGAAGAGCCGCTCCATGGCCGCATCCGACAGCCCGTCAGCAGCCAGGCCGGAATCGCTCTGGTCGATCGTCAGCGGCGCGCGCCCGGACGAACGCGAGGCGCTGCTGCTCGCCTTCGTGCAGTTCTTCTGCGTGCTGGCTTCGTACTACCTGCTGCGGCCGGTGCGCGACCAGCTCAGCGCGGCGGTCGGGTCGACCAACCTGTGGCAGTTCTGGGTCGGCACCTTCCTGGTCATGCTGGCGCTGGTGCCGGTGTTCGGCGCGCTGGTGGCGCGATGGCCGCGCGAGAAATTCATCCCGGCTACCTACGCATTCTTCATCGTCTGCCTGCTCGCCTTCGTGCCGGCGTTCCAGATGCAGGACCGGATCGGCGCGCGCACGCTGGGCATCGTGTTCTATGTCTGGCTGAGCGTGTTCAACCTGTATGTGGTGTCGGTGTTCTGGAGCTTCATGGCCGACCTGTTCGACGGCCTGCAGGCGCGGCGCATGTTCCCGGTGATCGCGGTGGGGGGCACCCTGGGTGCGATCTTCGGGCCGATCATGGCGAGCCTGCTGTCGATCGACGGCTTGCTGCTGGGAGCGATCGCCCTGCTGCTGGTCGCGATCGTCTGCACCTGGCGCCTGGCGGACTGGTCGCGACGGCATCCGCATCCGCAGCGCCAGGACGAGCTCGAAGACGGCGGAGTCATCGGCGGCAGTGTCCTGGCCGGCCTCGTGCAAGTGCTGAAGTCGCCCTTCCTGCGCACCATGATTGCGCTGATGCTGCTGGGGGATGCCATCGGCACGGTCGCCTATTCGCTGACCGCCGACGTGGTCGCCGGCGAGGCGACCACTGCGGAAGCGCGCAAGACCCTCTACGCGCACATCGACCTGATGGCGAACTCGCTGCAGTTGTTCCTGCAGATCGTCGTGACCAAGGCGCTGCTGGCCGATTTCGGCGTGGTCGGCGTGCTCGTCGCCGACGCCCTGATCAAGCTCGCCGCACTGATCGAGACGGCAATCATCGGCGCGCCGATGGTGATCCCCATGCTGGTGGTCACCCGAGGCAGCACCTACGGGATCGGCAAGCCGGGCTCCGACGCCCTCTATGCGCGCGCCGAACGCGAAGCGCGCTACAAGGGCAAGAACACGATCGAGACGGCCGGCTGGCGTTTCGGCGACGTGGTGGTGTCGCTGTCGATGAAGGCGCTCGGCGGCAGCGGCATCGGCGTGGTCGGCTACTCGCTGATCTGCATGGTCGCCGCGAGTCTCGGCGGCTGGCTGGGATGGCGCGCGGCGCATGCGCCCGAACTCGCGCCCGAGGATCCGTCCCTGCAGCAGACCACCGACGCGAGCTGATCGGGTTCAGGCCGCGCTGCGCACGGCCCGGCTCGTGCGTGATGCCGATGCCGCCACCAGCTCCGAGGGATCGAAGTCGTCGACCGAGATCGCGTCCAGGGTCATCGCGCGCAGCTCTTCGAGCTGCCTGCGCTCCTCGCCGCTGATCCAGCCTTCCTTCACGCCCTCGTCCAGTTGCGCCTCGAAGTCGAGCGCTTCGATGTCGCTGTTCTTCAGCGCCTTCCAGAACTTGCGCTCCACCGGCTCGGCGAGGATCACTTTCGCCAGATAGCTGTTGATGCGTCCGGCCGGGTTGTTCTCGCAGGGCGTCAGGAAGACGCCTTCGGCGAGGCGATCGCGCGCGTCCGACGGCGACATCAGCAGTGCGGCGGCGCGGTGACCGAGCTGGTCCGATGGCGCCTGCGCGCGGCGACCCCACGGGAACACCAGCAGCCACAGCAGCCAGCCGACAGGACGCACCGGGAAATTGCGCAGCGCGCCCGACAGCGCGACTTCCATCTTGTGCACGGAATCGTGGAAGGCCCAGGCCAGCAGCGGGCGATCCGATACGGGGCAGTCCTCGTCGTGATAGCGCTTGAGCATGCTGCTGCTGAGGTAGAGCTGGCTCAGCACGTCGCCGAGGCGCGCCGACAGCTTTTCCTTGAACTTGAGCTTGCCGCCGAGCAGCAGCATCGAGGTGTCGGCCATCAGCGCGAGCGCGGCCGAATAGCGGTTGAGCTTGCGGAAGTAGCGGCGCGTGTAGTCGTCGCCGGGCGCGCTGCCGATGCGCGCAGCGGTCCAGCCGAACCACCACGAACGCACCGCGTTGGAGATCGCGAAGCCGATATGGCCGAACAGGTTGCGATCGAATTCCCTGAGGCGCTGCCGCGGATCGGCCAGGCCTGCGGATTTCATCTCCTTGAGCACCCATGGATGGCACAGGATCGCGCCCTGGCCGAAGATCATCAGGCTGCGCGTCATGATGTTCGCGCCTTCGACCGTGATCCCGATCGGCGCTGCCTGCCAGCCGCGGCCGAGGTAGTTGCGCGGGCCGAGGATGATGCCCTTGCCGCCGTGGATGTCCATCGCGTCCTGCGCGACTTCGCGGCCCATCGTGGTGCAGTGGTATTTCGCGATCGTGGAGGGCACTGCGGGATTCTCGCCGCGTGCAACGGCTGCCGCGGTCGCCTGCGAGAGCGCGCTGACCGCATACGCATTGCCCGCGATCCGCGCGAGCGCTTCCTCGACGCCTTCGAAGCGCCCGACCGACAGGCCGAACTGCTTGCGGATGCGCGCATACGCGCCGGTCACGACGGCAGCGAGCTTGGATGCGCCGCTCGCGGTCGAGGGCAGGGTGATCGAACGCCCGATCGAGAGCACCTCGACCAGCATCTGCCAGCCCTTGCCCGCGTATTCCTCGCCACCGATCAGCACGGACAACGGCACGAAAACGTCCTTGCCGTGGATCGGCCCGTTCTGGAACGGAATGTTGAGCGGGAAGTGGCGACGGCCGATCTCGATGCCCGGAGTGTCACGCGGGATCAGCGCAAGACTGATGCCGAGGTCCTTCCTGTCGCCGAGAAAACCGTCCGGGTCGTACATGCGGAACGCCAGCCCGATCAGGGTCGCCACCGGCGCCAGGGTGATGTAGCGCTTGTCGAAGGTGAGGCGGATGCCGACCACGTTCGCGCCGTTCCACTGCTGCTTGCAGACGATGCCGTAGTCGGGGATCGAGGTCGCGTCCGAACCCGCGAACGGACCGGTGAGTCCGAAGCAGGGAATCTCGCGGCCGTCGGCGAGGCGCGGCAGGTAGAGGTCTTTTTGTTCCTGCGTGCCGTAGTGCATCAGCAGTTCGCCGGGGCCGAGCGAGTTCGGCACGCCGACCGTCGAGCTGAGCGTGGCCGAGATCGAGGCCAGCTTCTGGATCACCTTGTGGTTGGCCAGCGCGGAAAATCCAAGTCCGCCGTATTCCTTCGGGATGATCATCCCGAAGAAGCGGTTCTTCTTGATGTAGTCCCAGATCTCCGGCGGCAGGTCGGCGCGGACGTGGGTGATATCCCACTCGTTGGCCATCCTGCACAGTTCTTCGCAGGGACCGTCGAGGAAGGCCTGTTCCTCGGCCGTCAGCATCGGACGTGGTTGTTCGAGCAGGACCTTCCACTTTGGCTTGCCGGAGAACAGCTCGCCCTCGAAGCCGACCGTGCCCGCTTCCAGCGCTGTGCGCTCGGTGTCCGAAAGCGGCGGCAGTATCTTCGTGTAGAAATCGAGCAGCGGCCGGGTGACGTAAGGCAGGCGCAGCGGGGGGATCAGCAGGGGGATCGCGGCCAGCGCGAATACGGCGCCGACGACGATCGTGGCGGTCATGCTCGCTCCGAGCCATGCGCCGGTGGCGAGCGCGGCCGCGGTCATCAGCACGTACAGGAACAGCGGCAGTCGGTGATAGGCCGCCACGAGTCCGACGATCAGCAGGATCAGCAGCGGTGCGGCGATGCTCATGTGGACTCCGTCATGCCTTCGAGTGCGATCCCGCCGACGGTTGCTTGTCCGGCAGCGTACCGCTTCGAGCCGTGCAGCGTATCCGTGCTGCGCAGGCTCACCATACGCGTTAGTATGGTGAGCGCAACAGCCTAGTGCAAATGCTCGGGAACCGAAACGCTGCTTCTGTCGCCAGTGGGAAAGGCTTCGAAGCCCAGCATGCTTCACCTACCCGTCCGTATGGATACACTGCGCCCATGACCGACGCTCCCGCGAAGACCGAACGCAGCGCGCGCCTGAGCGCCGACGACTGGGCGCAGGCCGCGCTCGACCTGCTCGGCGAGCAGGGGTTGGCCGCGGTCGGTGTCGAGCCGCTGGCGCGCCGGCTCGGCGTGACCAAGGGCAGCTTCTACTGGCACTTCAAGTCGCGCGAAGCCTTGCTGACCGCCGCACTGGAACGCTGGGAAGCGGTCGAACAGGAAACCGTGTTCGGCAAGCTCGAAGCCATCTCCGATCCGCGCGAGCGCCTGCGTTCGCTGTTCCTGCTGGTCGCGCACGAGGCGCGCACGCACATCATCTATTCCGAACTGCTCAAGGCCCTCGACCATCCGCTGGTGAAGCCGGTGATGGAGCGCGTGTCCGAGCGTCGCCTCGATTACCTCACCGCTTCCTTCCGCCAGGCCGGCCTCGGTCGCGCCGACGCCCAGCATCGCGCACGCCTGGCCTACGCGGCCTACGTCGGCTTCCTGCAGCTCTCGCTGCAACTGCACCAGCCGCGGCTGCACCACGACGAGTTCGAGGCGTACGTCGAGCACGTGATGCGGACCCTGATTCCGTAGCGCGCACCGCACGCACGCTGTCGTGGCGATGCCCGGCCCTTGATTGCAGCTTCGATTGCCCGAGAATGCGGGGGCGGTGGAATCGCCGCTGTGCATTGCGCAGCGATCGTCAGCATGGGGAGTCGGGAATGTCGCGCAAGGATTCGTGGGTGCTGGCCGCGGCCCTGTGGGCGATCACGCCGGCGCCGGCATCGGCGCAGTCGCAGCCGGCCGTCGATGTCGATCGCTATCTGAAGAAGGACAGCTTCGGCCACGTCAAGATCTCGCCGACCGGCGCGTACTACGCGGTCACGGTCAACCTGCCGGATCGCTCGGTGCTGTGGGTGCAGCAGCGTTCCGACGGCAAGGTCACGGCGAAGGCGACCGGCGGGCCGCATTCGGAAGTCGCCGATTTCTGGTGGGTCAACGACCAGCGCCTGGTGATCGCCTGGGCGAAGAAGGAGGGCTCGCTGGAAAAACCGCAGCCCACAGGCGAGCTGTTCGGCCTGAATGCCGATGCGAGCGGAGCGAAGCAGCTGATCGGGCATTTCGAGAAGCCGGTGAAGGCCGACAGCGTCGAGGTCTACAGCGCCCAGGGACTGCAGTACGCCGAGTTGATGGACACCCTGCCGCGCGACGACAAGCATGTGCTGGTCGCGGTCAGCACCTACGAGGTCAATCCGGTCACGCGCGTGGTACGGATGGACGTGGACGACGGTTCGACCACCCAGGTCGCCAGCGCGCCGCTGCGACGCGCGCGCTTCGTGGCCGATCCCGACGGCGTGGTGCGCTTCGCGGTGGGATCGGACGACGGCAACTTCAGCCATCTGCTCTATCGGCCCGACGCGAAGACCGCGTGGCGCACGCTCAACGACGAGCATGCGAGCGGACATGTCGAATCGCCGCTGGGATTCAGCGCTGACGGCAGGACCGCATACCTGCAGGTCGAGAACGACAGCGGCCCGGATGCGATCGTCGCCTTCGACACCGCCAGCGGGCAGCGTCGCGACCTGTTGCGCGATCCGGTCGTCGATCCGGAACTCGTGCTGCATGCGGGCGGCGATGAAGTGCCGGTCGGCGCGAGTTTCATGGGCGACCATCGCCACGCCGCGTTCTTCGACGAGGACTCGGACGCGGCGACACACCAGCGTTCGCTGGAAGCGGCTTTTCCCGGACAGAGCGTGCTGGTGACTTCGCGCACGAAGGATGGCGGGCTCGAGATCGTGGGCGTGGACAGCGATACCGATCCTGGCGACTTCTATCTCTACGATCGCAAGGCCAAGGCCGCCGACGGCATCTTCAGCCGCCGAAGCTGGATCGATCCGAAGTCGTTGTCGCCCACCCGCGCGGTGACGCTCGCTGCGCGCGATGGCATGGCCCTGTATGGCTACCTGACCTTGCCGAAGGGTGCGGGCGCAAACCTGCCGATGGTCGTGCTGCCGCACGGCGGTCCGTTCGGGATTTACGACGACAACGATTTCGACGAGGAAACGCAGATGCTGGCCGACGCCGGCTATGCGGTCCTGCGCATCAACTATCGCGGCTCGGGCAATTACGGGCGTGCCTTCCTGCACGCGGGCGCGCGCGAGTGGGGCGGGCGCATGCAGGACGACGTCAGCGATGCGACGCGCTGGGCGATCGCGCAGAAGATCGCCGATCCGCAACGCGTCTGCATCTACGGCGCCAGCTATGGCGCGTACGCGGCGATGATGGGGCTGGCGAAGGAACCCGGCCTGTACCGCTGCGGCGTGGGCTACGTCGGCGTCTACGACCTGCCGATGATGCTGCGCGACGACGCCGGCAAGGCCGACTACCTGAAGAAGTGGTCCGACGACTGGGTCGGCACGTCCGACAGCGTGGCGGCGGTGTCGCCGGTGAACCTGGCCGGCAAGATCAAGCAGCCGGTCTTCCTCGTCGCGGGAGGCAAGGACACCACCGCGCCGATCGAGCACACGCAGAAACTGGAGAAGGCCCTCGTCGCGGCAGGCGCCAGGCCGGAGACGCTGTACTTTCCCACCGAGGGCCACGGCTTCTACACCGACGAGCACCGCCACGCGTTCTACGTGAAGCTGCTGGATTTTCTCGCTGCGAACATCGGCGGAGCGAAGGCACAGCCTTGATGCTTGCCGGAAGCGATCGCGCTATCCGGCCGGCGCGGTCGGCGTGCCGTGCGTGGCGCTCCCCGCCGGCCCGCGGCAGGTGAGCGAGCGCTTCATGTCGTTCCAAGCGTAGTCGCCGACCTCGTCGTGCTGGCGCGGAGCGAGGTAGTCGATGTAGACGACGTTGGTGTCGATCAGGGTGGCCACGTACATCGCGCGCAGGTGGCGGCCATCCTTCCTCGCCTTCATGTCCAGCAACAGGACCGGGAATTTCCCGACGGAGCAGCGCTCCATCCGCACGTCCGAGAAGAGCGAGTCGAACTCCTTCCGGTCCCGCCCGGTCATGTCCTCGACACCGACGAACACGTCCCTTTCGACCCGGTAGGCCGCGCTCAGCGATATCTCGGCGTGCATGTAGCCGCTGTCGCCGGGCAGATCGCCGGTTTCGTCGGCATGCGCGACCTCGGACTTCGGCATCCAGTAGAAGGCTTCGAACATTTCCAGCTTGTGGAAGGTTGCCAGTTCGTATGATGCGGGCACGCTCAAGGTCAGCGGAATGCTTACCCGAAGGTAGTTGGGCATGAACTGGTCGAGCGTGACGTGCTTGATCGTCACGGGTGTCTCGGCCAGACAGTTGGCGGAGAGCAACGTGGCTGCGAGCAGGATCGAACGAAGAGACATGGGCGTTCCGGTGAGGTGGGTGAATTGCGCACAAGGCATGTGCAAGGCCATGGAAGACGCTTCCGTGCATGCCGCCGGATGCACTCGATCGGGCGTCGGCCACAAGCCCGGCGACGAAGGTTTCAGGCCGGTCCGGGCGTTGCCTGCTCGACACCGCCGCGCCATTCGCGAACATGCGCGGTCGCGCCGATCGCGTCGAGCCAGTACAGGATCGAGTGCACGGTCACGACCTGGTATTCGCCCGACAGGCGCGCCGAGAGCGGGTGGTCGGTGAACACGGTGTTGGCGCTGAACAGGCCGCCGAGCACGCGCTGGGTGTAGGGGATGTGGATGACGTCGGGCTGGTGGTGCAGGGCGGCTTCCTCGGCCTGCGCGCCGGGGCGGTCGATGGGCGTGCCGGGCGGCAGCTCGGCGGCGGCGAGGACGTCGAGCGCCCATGCGGTGGAGTTCTGCCATTCGTGGCTGTCGTAGCGGGCGATGACGCTGTAGTGGGGTTCGTGCAGGACCTTCGCGTCGGGGCCGTCGAGGATCGCGACGACGCGCCGGGCGAGCTCGGGTTGCAGCCAGATGATGCGCACGTCCTGGTCGACGAGGTCGTCGGAGAAGAAGTTCACCAAACCCTGCGCGTACAGGCCGGAACGATCGGTGCCGCAGGAGTTGAGTTCGTGCACGACCGTCCAGCGGCCTTCGGGGCGATCGCGCACGGCGAAGCCGACGTGGCTGTAGTAGAGGCCGTACTTCGAGAGGTCCTGGCCGTGCCGGGCGATCAGCGCTACAGGCGCATCGCCCTGTTCGAGCGCGGCGTACACGCGTTCGGCCGACTTCGACGCCGCGGCCAGTTGCGTCGGCGTGATCGCGTGCGAGGTGCAGGCGGTGCCTGCGAGCGCCGCGCCGGCGTGGGTCGCCAGCAACAGCGCTGCGCCGATGCACAACGAACGGATCGCGGTCACGGAATGACAGGCACGCATTTCACAGCTCCCGATGATGGATGAGCGAGCAGGCGAACTGGTCGGGAACGAAGGCGACGATTTCGCTGCCCTTGTTGATCAGCCAGCCGGCTTCGACCGCCGTCACCGAGAGGGTGACGCCAACCACGAGCCCGACAATGCGCACGCTGTCGCCACTGATCTTCAGGCCGGTGACGGAGACGTGGCCGGCGGTCTCGACGCTCAGTTCCGCCGCATCGCCGACCGGGCGGATCGCGGTCACGACCAGTTGCGAACCCGACTGCAGCGATTCCACGGCGAAGGCGGCGGTGACTGCCGAGGGTTCCACGGAAATCGCCGACACCTGGCTGGCGGCGGTCGACTGGGCGAGGGCAGGCGACGCGCTCGTCAGTGCCGCGAGGGCGAGCGCCAGCAGGGGCAGGGTCGGCAGTGACAGGGCATTTCGGTGAAACATGGTCGGCTCCATTCGGGATACGGGCCGACTTTCGGTGCTGGCGAAGTCGATGGCAACAATCCTAGACTTCGCCTCGTGTACTGCCACCGGCAGTAGCGGGAACCGATACCATGCCCCTGCGCCACGAACTGATCGCCGCACTCAAGCGCCTGCTCAAGGCACAGGGCATCACCTACGCGATGCTGGCCAAGCGGATCGACCTGAGCGAGGCCGCGGTCAAGCGGATGTTCTCGCGCCAGGCGCTGAGCCTGCAGCGGCTGGAGGAAATCTGCACCGTGCTCGACATCGGCCTGGGCGAACTGGCGTCGGAGGCGCATCACCAACGGCCGGTGCAGGCCGAGCTCGATGCCGAGTCCGAACAGGCCCTGGTCGACGATCCGGCGCTGATGCTGGCGACCTACCTTGCGCTCAATCGCTGGACCCAGGAGGAAGTGCTGGCGAAGTTCCGCTTCACCCTGCCCGAGTACACGCTGCTGATGGCGCGGCTCGACCGCATGGGCGTGATCGAATTGCTGGCGGGCAACAAGTACCGCGTGCGCACCGCGCGCAATTTCCGCTGGCGACGCGACGGGCCGATGGAGCGCTTCTTCCGCCTGAAGCTGCTGCCGGACTTCTTCGGCCGCGAATTCGTCGGCGACGGCGAATCGCTGCTGCTGCTCAGCGGCATGTGCACGCCGGCCTCGGTGGTGATCCTTCAGCGCCGGCTGGACGAACTGGCTGGCGAGTTCGATTCGCTGATGGCGCAGGACGCGGGCCTGGCGGCCGCGGAGCGGGTGGGCGTGAGCCTGGTGCTCGGCAAGCGGCCATGGAAGCTGAAGCTGTTCGATCCGCTGCGGTGGAAGCCTTGACGCGACCGCCTTCCCGAAGAAATGACAGCGGGAAGGGCAACGGCAATCGCCGCGTAAGTCCTTGATTTGTAGGGCGAGCCCTCCGGCGCTATAATTTTCGACCTTGTCGCGCGCTGTCCTCGCGACCACCTTTTCCCGCCTTGCCTGGCTCCCGCCGGAATCCTGACCGCATGTCCAGCAAACTTGAATCGCTCAATCGATGGGTGGATGAAGTCGCCCAGCTCACCAAACCCGACCGCATCCATTGGTGCGACGGATCGGACGCGGAGTCGAAACAGCTCACCGGGCTGATGGTCGCCAACGGCGATTTGATCCCGTTGAACGACAAGACCCATCCGAATTGCTACCTGCACCGTTCGAGCAAGTCCGACGTCGCCCGCGTCGAACACCTCACCTTCGTCTGCACCAGCGAGAAGGAAGACGCCGGCCCGAACAACCACTGGATGGCGCCGTCCGACGCGCACGCGAAGATCGACGCGCTGTTCGAAGGCTGCATGCGCGGGCGCACGATGTACGTGATCCCTTACTGCATGGGCCCGATCGATTCGCCGATCGCGCGCTGCGGTGTGGAGATCACCGACAGCCCCTACGTGGTCGCCAACATGCGGATCATGACGCGCATGGGCGCTCCCGCGCTCGCGCGGATCGAACGCGAAGGTCGCTTCGTCAAGGGACTGCATTCGACCGGCGAGCTCGATCCGGACCGTCGCTTCATCATGCACTTCCCCGAGGAACTCACGATCAAGTCCTACGGATCGGGTTACGGCGGCAACGCCCTGCTCGGCAAGAAATGCCATGCGCTGCGCATCGCCAGCTACCAGGCGCGCACTGAGGGTTGGCTGGCCGAGCACATGCTGATCGTCGGCATCGAGAATCCCAAGGGTGAAACCCATTACGTCGCAGCCGCCTTCCCGTCTGCCTGCGGCAAGACCAACCTTGCCATGCTCATCCCGCCGGAAGGCTATCGCCGGGCCGGCTGGAAGGTGTGGACGGTCGGCGACGACATCTGCTGGATGACGCCGGGCGACGATGGTCGCCTCTGGGCGATCAATCCGGAGGCGGGCTTCTTCGGCGTCGCCCCGGGCACCTCGAGCAAGACCAATCCGAACGCGCTGGCGATGCTCGACCGCGACGCGATCTTCACCAACGTCGGCGTCACCGCCGAGAACAACCCGTGGTGGGAAGGCCTGCCCGACGGCACGCCGGTCAAGGACTGGCAGGGCCGCGACTACGACGGCGCGAATGGCCCGGCGGCGCACCCGAACTCGCGCTTCACGGTGAGCGCGAAGCAGTGCGCGAGCTTCTCCCCGCACGCCGAGGACGCGAAGGGCGTGCCGATCTCGGCGATCGTCTTCGGCGGCCGCCGCGAATCGCTGGTGCCGCTGGTATTCGAGGCGCGCGACTGGACCCACGGCGTGCTGGTCGGCGCGGCGATGGCATCGGAGACGACGGCGGCGGCGACCGGCGCGGTCGGCGTCGTGCGCCGCGATTCGATGGCGATGAAGCCGTTCTGCGGCTACAACTTCGCCGACTACTTCTCGCACTGGCTGTCGTTCGACAAGCCCGGCGCGAACCTGCCGAAGATCTACCACGTCAACTGGTTCCGCAAGGGCAGCGACGGCAAGTTCCTGTGGCCGGGCTTCGGCGACAACCTGCGCGTGCTCGAATGGATCCTCAAGCGCGTCGATGGCACCGCAGCGGCCGACGAGACGGCGATCGGCAACCTGCCGCATGCGCACGATCTCGACGTCGGCGGCCTGGGCCTCGACCGGCACCACCTCGACGAACTGCTCAGGGTCGACCAGGATGGCTGGAAGCACGAGCTCGGCGAGATCGGCGCCTACCTCGACAGCTATGGCGCGCGCGCGCCCGAGGCGCTCAAGCGCGAGCGTCAGCGGATCGCGGACGCGTTGAACGGCTGAGTCGACGGCCGCGCCGCATCGGCGCGGCACCGCAGCGGCGCTCGCGCTGGCGGGTCCGCGACTAAACCAAGCTACCCCCTGCTGCATCCAAGGGGTATGCTCGATCTCGCCATGCAGACGCAAACGACGCCCTCCGTGCAGGCCCCCTTGCCGGCGCAGGCCGACGACGCCTTGGTGCGCGCGGCGGCGGCGGGCGACCTGCAGGCATTCGAATCGATCTATCGCCTGCACGTCCGGCGCGTGCACGCGGTGGTCTGGCGCCTGATCGGGGGCCACGAAGCGCGTGCCGAGGAACTGACCCAGGAAGCCTTCGTGCGTGCGTGGCAGGCGCTGGCGCGGTTCCGTTTCGAAAGCTCGTTCACGACGTGGCTGCATCGCCTCGCGGTGAACACTGCGCTGATGGACCTGCGCTCGCGTCGCGAGAGCGAGGACCTTGAAACCGACGACGAAGCGCTGGCCGATCTCGAGTTCGGCGACAGCCAGCGCACGGCGCTCGGCATCGACCTGGAACAGGCGGTCGCATGCCTGCCGCCGCGCGCGCGCGCGGTGCTGGTGCTGCACGACGTCGAAGGCTGGAAGCACGAGGAAATCGCCGAGGAACTCGGCATGGCCACCGGCAGCTCGAAGGCGCAACTGCATCGCGCGCGGCGACTGCTGCGTGCGCGACTGGGAGACATGGCATGAGCGATGCGACGTATCGTTGGCATCTGCGGCAATTGCAGCGCGAGCGCGAGCCTTCCCGCGACCTCTGGGCGGGCATCTCGGCCGCGATCGCACAGCCGCGTCAGCCGGTGCATGCAGGACGCGCTCCGGCCTGGCGCGCCACGGGTTCGGCGCTGGCGGCCTGCGCCGTGCTGGGAGCGTTCGCGATCGGCCTCGCGCAACCACGACTGCTCGAGAAGATCGGCATGCACCGGGCAGCGCCCGAGCACCAGCTCGTGCTGAAGGAAGCCGAAGCGATCCGCAAGCAGTACCAAGCCGAACTGCGCAAGTTCGACGGCAAGCCGGTGCCGATGTCGGTGACGCCGGCATTGCTCGAGCTCGACCGCAGCGCGGAAAGCATCATGGTCGCCCTCGACAGCCGACCCGATGCGGTGTTCCTGCTCGACCAGTTGCGCCGCACCTATGCGCGCCGCCTGCAGATCACCCAGCGCGTGGCGATGCTCTGATCGCCGATGCATCGCGCACCCACTTCCATGCGTCCAGCCATGCAACGGGATATCGCCATGCCGCGCCTGCTGCGGTCGTTCGCCGCCATCGCGCTCGTGCTGCCCGCCGTCGCGTTCGCGGCCACGGTCCCGGTCACCCAGACCCGAGGGCTCAGTCCCGATGGCGAGGTGTCGATCGACAACGCCAAGGGCGCGGTCGTCGTGCGCGTGTCCGACCAGCCCGAGGTACGCATCAGCGGCATGCTGGGCGAGGGCGTGGAAAAACTCGCGGTCGAAGGCGATCGTCGCCACCTGCGCATACGCGTCGTGAATCCACGGCCGAAAGGCTGGCTGGGCAGCTGGGCCGGCGTGCAGAGCGGTCCCACCCGCCTGCTGATCACGGTGCCGGCGCATGCGAGCGTCGTGATCGAAGGCGTGAGCGCAGCGATGGACGTCAAGGGCGTGGCGGGTCGGCGACTGTCGATGAATTCGGTCGACGGCAGCATGCAGGTCGATGCCAGTCCGGGCGAGGCGCATCTTGAAAGCGTCAGCGGCGAGGTGCACGCGCGCCTGGATACCGGCAAGCTGCGCGCCGGCACGGTCAACGGCGACCTCGACCTGCAAGGGCACATCAACGGCGAGGTGAGCCTGGAGACGGTTTCCGGACACATCGTGCTGCGCGCCGACAAGCCCAGCGACATCGACATATCGGCCATCTCGGGCGACGCCGAGCTGCACACCGGGCTCGCGCCCGGTGGCCAGCTGAAAGCCGAGTCCACCAGCGGCGACCTGACCCTGATGCTGCCCGCCGCCAGTTCCGCGCAGCTCCAGTTGCACAGCTTCGCTGGCGAGATCGACTCCGATGCCGGCGATGTCAGCAAGCCCGAGCACGGCAGCGGTTCGAGCCTCGAAGCGCGCATCGGCAAGGGCGAGGGCAGTGTGGACATGACCTCGTTCTCGGGGGATGTCAGCGTCAAGCTGGCGGGCGCGAAGCTCGACTGAGACGGGTTTTCCCCACGATGAATCGTGCTGTCGCGCACCGGGCGCGATGCTATCGTGCGGCTTCCGTCATCCTTGCAGCGAACCGGTGAGCCATGCAGCCAGGCATTTCCAGGGATCTCCTCCTGCGCGCGCGCGCGCATGCGCAGGGCGGTCGCCTGGACGAGGCCGAAGCGCAGTTCGCGCGCGTGCTGGTCGATGATCCAGCGCAGCACGAAGCGCTGGCCTTCGTCCTGCGGCGGGCGATGGCGCGCGGCGACCACGCATCCGTCGTCGGCGTGATCGAGCGCGCGGCCGCGTCGGGAATGCACGATGCCGCGCTCTTCAAGGTGCTCGGGCAGGCGCATCTGCTCCTGGGAAACCGCGAGGCCGCGGTGTCGGCGCTGGAGCGGTCGCTGGACATCGATCCGGAGCCGTTCACGCTCCGGCTCAAGCTGGGCGAACTGCACGAAGCGGCCGGCAACCGTCAGAAGGCGCTGCCGGCCTACTTTCGCGCGGTGAGGGACGCGCAGGAACACGGGCGCTGGCTCAATGACGCGACGACCGAACCGCCGCTGCGCGAGCCGGTCAGGCACGCGATGGAATTCGTCAACGACGGTCGCCGCCGGCTTTACCGCGAAGCGCTGGAGCCCTTGCGGAATGCGCACGGCACGGCCGCGCTGCAGCGCATCGACCGGTGCCTCGAGGAATACCTGGATGGCATGCGCGGACCATTCGACCATCCGCTGCAGCGCCCGACCTTCCTTCACATGCGGGGGCTGTCGTCGGCGAGCTTCTACCCGCGCGAACTGTTCCCGTGGATGGACGAACTCGAGGCGAATGCCGCGGCGATCCGCGACGAGGCACTCGCGGTACTCGCGAGTGGCGGTGGCCTGCTGGAGCCGTTCCTGGGCGATGCCGACGACGGTGCGCCAGCCGCCCAGCTGCGCAACGACGCGCACGGCAAGCCGGTGTGGGATGCGTTCTTCTTCTTCCGGCACGGCCGGCGCTACGACGAGAACCATGCGCGCTGCCCGGTGACGTCGGCGTTGCTGGAGAAGCTGCCGCTGGTGCGCATCGACGAGCAGGCACCGGAAATCCTGTTCTCCGTGCTGACGCCGGGCAGCCATATCCTGCCGCACACCGGCGTCACCAACGCGCGCCTGGTCTCGCACCTGGCGCTGATCGTTCCGCCGGGTTGCGCGATCCGGGTCGGCGAGGAAACGCGCGGATGGCAGGAAGGACGCGGCTTCGTCTTCGACGACAGCCACGAACACGAAGCCTGGAACCACGGCGACGCAACCCGTGTCGTGTTGATTGTCGACGTCTGGAATCCGTACCTGACGGAAGTCGAACGCGAGGCATTCCGCGTGCTCGTGCATGCCATCGGAGCTTTCAACCGATCCTGCGGCTACGCTTCGGACGCGCAGCGCCTGGAGGAACACCGCCGGCAGAAAGCCGCGGGGAAGGCTCAGGCCACGGCCTGATAGCGGCCTAGAACAGCATGTAGGTCGAGATGATGTACTTGTCGTTCGAGACCGGCGGCAGCGCGGCGTGCTGGAACATCCAGTAGGGCGGGAAGACCAGCAGGCGTCCGGCCTGCGGCGCCACCGTGATGCCGAGATCGCAGAACACCGTCTCGCCACCCTGCTCGACGGTGTTCAGATACCACAGGAACACCAGGTAGCGATTGACCTTGTGGTCGATCGCGTCGAAGTGCGGCTGGAACTTCTCGTCGCTGCCGGCGCGGTAGCGCTTGATGCGCAGGTCCTCGAGCTTCGGCCGCGAGGGCACCGGGATGGTGAGCCCGAGCGCGTCGTTGTACAGCGCCAGGTGGCGATCGATCTGGGCGTAGAAATAGCCCTGCAGGGCCTGGTCGGCGAACGGCGTGACGTTGAGCTCGGTCCACGCGCTCTCTTCGAGGCCATCGCGATGGCCTCGGCCGTTCGCCGTCTGCAGCTGCGGCATGCCGTCGAAGCCGGCGATCAGGCGCGCGCACATCTCCGGCGACATCGCACGGTCGTAGAACCGCACGAACCGCGAAAGGCGATCGGCCGCCGCCGGATCAGTCGGCATAGCCCCAGTGCTCGATCATCGGTCGCAGGATCGGCAGCGCGTCCTCGAAATACCGCTCGTACTTGCGCCAGCGACCGACTGCGGCGGTGTTCAGCGGCTTGATCACCTGTTCGTAGCTCGGCGTGGCGATGAAGCCCTTGCGCTGGGCGTGGCCGTGGAAATCGCTCATCGCGCTGACGTCGGTGATGCCGATGAAGTCGCCGATGCGGCGCGCATGGCCGTCGAAGTCGGCCAGCATGTCCTCGTAGCGCAGGTGCATCACCTTCGGCTCGAGCAGACGTTCGTGTTCGATCCAGAACTGCATGGCGTTGACGTAGCTTCGGGACAGGCGTTCCAGGGTCGCACATATGCTCACGAACACCGGTGCGCGGAAATGCTGCATGTAGCAGCTCAGGACCACGTCGCAGGGATGGCGCAGTGCCAGGATGATCGGCGATGCGGGGAACAGCCGGCGGATCATCGGCAGCAGCAGCATGCTCAGGGGATTCTTGTCCACCAAGCGATCGCCGGGGGCGAGGGTGACCACTTTGTCCACCTTCGTCCAGTAAAGGGAACGCAACTGCATGCGATAGGCATGGTCCAGGTCCCCAAGCCGGTCTGGATAGACGAATCCGTCGTCCTGCATGCGTTCGACCAGGGCGTTCAGAAAGTCGCGTTCGTCCATCGAGCGTAGCCCGGGCGTTGCATCAAGCATCTGTTCGAGCATCGTCGTTCCGGAACGCGGGAACCCGACGACGAAGACCGGATCGATGACGGGATCAGAACCGGACTCGTCGGAGTCGGGCCCGTCGGCGGACCACGAAGCGAATTGCGAGGCGCTCAGGGCGAGTCTCAGCGGTTGAAGGGGATCGACGTCCGGATCGATGGTCATGCCGTTCGCGGCTGTCGCGTGCTGGACCTGCAACGCATGCGCTTTCACCAGCGAGCGCATCGCCTCGTCCGCGTCGCCTTGCTTGTCGCAGACCTTCGCGAGCGAGAACATCAGGGCCGCCTCCTGCTGGAGCTGCATTTCCGGCTGCTTGGCGAGATCTTCCAGCATTCCCTTCGCGCTGCCCAGGTCATTGCCGCGATGCGCCAGGCTGGCATGGGCGTTGGCGATGTCCTGCACGAGCTTGGGATCGGCCACCGTTGAAGGATCTGGCAGTTCGGCAGCGATCCGGCGCGCTTCGTCGAGCCGGTTCATGCGCTCGTACACCGCAACCAATCGGGTCTGGAAGACCGGCTTGTTGGCCGGGTCTGCGATCGCCAGGGCATCGAGCAACACCTGCTCGGCATCCAGGCTCCGGCTGAGGAGCATGAGCGCATTGGAAAGGACGAGACGATCTTCCAGTCCGAGATCGCGAGCAGTACGCCAGTCTTCCCTTTCGGAAAGCAGTTTCTGGGCATTGCGATGATCGCCGCACTGGAAACAGGCGAAGACGCCGTGTATGCGCGCCTGCAGGAGGCCGGGATCGACGTCGAGGGCCTGCAGGAAGGCGACGCGGGCGCTGCGGTGATTGCCGATTTCGCTCAGCAACAGGCCGACGTTGAGAAAATGCGCGGCGTTCGTTGGTTCCAGCACGATTGCCTGGCAGTAGGCTGCTTCGGCTTCCTCGCTTCGCTTCGCTTCGCGCAAGGCCGTGCCCAGGTTGCCCCAGTACCTGCCGGAACGCGGGAAACGGCGCGTGAGCTCGGCGTATACCTCGATCGCTTGCTCGTGCTTGTCTTGCGACTGCACCGCCAGGCCGAGCAGGATCATCCACGATTCGAAATCGCTGTCGACCCCGGCCTGGAGTTGCCGGAGCGCAATCTGCTCGGCCAGCAGCGGATTGCCGTTCTGAAAGGCCTGTGTGGCCGAGTGCAGCAGTTGGGAGTTGTCCATGTGTGGTTGGATTTTAGCAGCGTGGATGGGTAACAGGACGAACACTGTTCTGCCGCACAAAAAAAGACCGCGCGGCAGAACCGCGCGGTCGAGGTGTTGCAGAGAAGCAGTGGCTTAGAACTTGGCGGTGAAGCGAGCCCAGAACAGACGGCCGATGGTGTCGTAGGTCGACACGTCGACGTTGCCGTTGGTCACGCTCGACTGGGTGAAGATCGGCGGCTGCTTGTCGAACACGTTGTCCACGCCGACGTCGACGCGCGAATCCATCGATCCGATCGCGCCGAAGTTGTAGCCGGCGGTGAGGTAGCTCTCGAAGTAGTTCGGGATCTTGACCACGGCCGGAGCCAGCGGGCAGTAGCCGTACGTACCGCCGGTGTGGTAGTTGCAACCGTCGGCCGACGTGTTCTGGTCCGGATCGGCGTTGCCGATCCTGCCCTTGCCGACCCAACGGATGCGGTAACCGGCGTTCCAGTTGCCCTTGCTCCAGTCGATGCCTGCGTTGCCACGCCACTTGAAGAAGTTGCCGAAGCCGGTCTTGTATTCGCCGGCCAGGTGCAGCGGCTCGTCGTTGGGCGGAGCGCCGTTGAAACCGCCAGTGCCTTGAGCACCACCACCGATGTCGTACTCGCTGATGTGGGTGAAGTCGGCCGAGAAGGAGAACTGGCCCCACGGGGTGACCGGCATCTTGTACTTGATCGCGAAGTCGAAGCCGTGGGTGGACAGGGTACCCAGGTTGACGGTCGGCAGCGTGATGAAGCTGATCTGGCCGTTCGGCACGCGGTGGATGTACTGGCAGTAAGGGCTGGCGGTGTTGTTGAAGCAGTCGTTCAGCCCGACGCTCGGATCCAGGGTCCCGATATTGTTGTTCAGGGTGATCCGGTAGTAGTCGAAGCTGGTGGACAGGCCGGGCACGAAATCGGGGTCGTAGACGAAACCGAAGTCGTAGGAACGGCCCTTTTCCGGCTGCAGGTTGAAGCCGCCGAGGGTGGAGCCTTCGGCCACGCCGGTGACCTGGCCAAGGCCGTTGCCCGGGATCGGACCCTGGCTGGTGGTGCCGCGAGCCGTACCGCAGGCGGCCGCGTGACCGTTCCAGTTGGTGGCGCCGGCCAGGCCGACGCAGGGGTCGCCGCCGTACGGGAACGCGCCGCCGACGGCGCCGCTGAACAGGTCAGCCGCGGTCGGTGCACGGAACACGTCGGATGCGCTGCCGCGGAGCAGCAGGTCCTTGATCGGGCGCCACTCGAGGGCGACCTTGTTGCTGTCGTTGCCCTTGAAGATGTTGTACTTGGAATAGCGCGTGCCCAGGTCGAGGTTGAGCTGGTAGAAGAACGGCTGGTCCTTGAGGATCGGCACGAACAACTCGCCGTACACTTCCTTGAGGTCGAAGCCACCTTGCAGCGGGGTGCCGCAGGTTTCCTGGGGAAGCGCGCAACCGGTGGCGCCCGACGGGATCTTGGTCAGCGGATCGACGCGGACGTTCTCGTACTCCTTGCGCGAATCGCCGCCGACTGCGAGCTTGGCAGCGCCGGCCGGCAGGTCGAACAGGTCGCCGCTCGTATTGAACTCGACTTCACGCTCGACGAACGAGGTGGTGCTGATCGGGTTCACCGAGGCAGCATTCAGTTCAGCGATGGTGTTCGGATCGGTGAGGTTGAACAGGTTGAGCGGGGTGCAACCCGCGATGGCGGAGGTCGGATCACCGGCGGTGGCGACGCAGGTCGGGGTGCCGCCGATGACCATCGACGGGCCGAGGGCCTGGGCCAGGGAGCCGAGGTTGATGTAGCCCTCCGGCTCGGTCGTGAACGAGAAGTGGTTGTAGTCGAAGCCCGCGTCCCAGCTCCAGGTCTGGCCGAAGTTGCCCTTGAAGCCGGCGAACAGCACGTCGTTGTTCGTCGTGTTGTTGAAGATACGCTGGCCGAGGTTGCTGAAGCGGCTGAAGAACTCGTAGCCGGTGGCCGCGCCGATGTCGACGCCGAACGGGTTGTAGATGCTGTCCTTGGACACCGTCACGCCATCGGAGTTGGCGTCGAACGCCAGCGGAGCGATCTGCGACTGCGAAGTCTGCTTCTGGTGGTAGAAGTCGACGTAAGCCGAGATGTCGTCCGTCAGGTTGTAGTTCGCCAGCGCGAAGGCGTTGGTGCGCTCCTGCGGGGTCAGCACGACGTTGAACGGCTGGAAGTTGAAGCCATCGGTCGCGCCGCTGTAGCAGTGGTAGTCACCGAGGCTGGTGCCCGAGGTGCCAGTGGTGCGGGAGACCGAGGAGCAGCCGAACTGGCCCTGAAGCGGACTCTTCGTCGCCGGGGGCAGGAAGATGCGGCCATTCGGATTGCGCGAGGAGCCGATGGCGACGATCGAGCCATAGGTGTGGTACAGCGCGTTGGCAGCGAACTCGCGATTGCCGGCCGGCACCGCGTCGAACTTGTTGTACTCGACGCCCGCGGTGACATTGCCCTTGTCGCCCGACTGGCCGAACATGAAGGACTGGCCCTTGCGATTCGAGTCATGACGGCCGGACTCGCCGTAGCTGGCCTGGTATTCGGCGCCGTTGTAGTTCTTGCGCATGATGAAGTTGATCACGCCGCCGATCGCGTCCGAGCCGTACACGGTGGACGAACCTTCGGTCAGCACTTCGATGCGCTCGACGAGATCGAGCGGGATCGTGTTCAGGTCGACCGGAGTCGGACCCGGACGGTGGCCGTCGATCAGGACGAGGGTACGCTGACTACCCAGGCCGCGCATGTCGGCGGTCGCCGCACCGGTACCACCACCGTTGTTCACGGCCGCGGTGACGGGGGCGCCGGAGATGCTCGGCAGTTCATTGACGATTTCGCCGATCGTCATCTTGCCGGTCTTCTCGATGGCCTTTCGGTCGAGAATGAGCACCGGGCTGGCGGTTTCCTGGTCGACGCGGCGCACGCGCGAACCGGTCACCATGACGGTGTCGAGCTGCTTGGCCTTGTCTGTCGGGGCTGGGGCTGGGGTCGCATCCTGGGCGTAGGCGGCGCCCATGCTCACCATCGATGCGGCACCGATGGTCAGCGCGACGTTGATCGCGTCGCGGAGGTTGTTGCGCTTGATTGTCATGCTCTCTCTCCGAAAATTTTTGAGATGCTTGGGGCAGCCCCATACAAACCGAACGAGATCGCTCACCGTTGGGGTGCCGGGATAGTAACGAATTTTTCCGTTAAATTAAAGTCCCGTTAATCGAAAGTGTGCTGGACTCGACTCTTGTCAAAAAACCTAGTAAAGACAATTGGATAGCGCCAGATTGGGAAGCGTCATGGCCGATTTCGGCGACTACCGGAACCCGTTGGGTATATAACGGAGTCGCGTCATCTCGGCTCGATGCCTGTCGATGACGCGCTGGACCTGATCCCGGCTGAGTGCCTGCCTCCACCCCCCGGTGGCGCCGGTCCGGAAGAAACGGTCGGTCTTGTCGGAGCGTTCGATGAAGCCGTCGCGGGATTCCATCTTCGCCAGGACGCGGAAATCGGCATGCCTGCGCGCGCGTTCGATCCGCGCGGGGTCGGCCGCCGCAGTCACCAGCTTGACCACCTTGCCGAAGGCCTTGGCGGGTTTTTCGAGCAGGTCCTCGTAACGCAGGAGCAGGCTCTGGTGGAAGGTCTGGTTCGTCCAGCCGGCGACGTGCGTGGACCATGAACCCAGCCACTGGCCGATGAAGAGCTTCTCGTTGGGCATGCCCGCCTGTTCATGGCCGAGGAAGTCGATGGCCTCGTCGATCCCCAGGCCGAAGTGGCGGCTCATGCTGACGACCACGTCCAGCGGGTTGCGCACGATATGGATGGCCGCGGCGGTGACGTGCGGGTTGTGGACCGGATCGCCTTCGGGGTACGCGGCAGGGTTGTGCGTCTTGACGAACGCGGTGCGTGGATGGGCCGCCGCGATCGCCGCATGCACCCGATGGCGCAGTCCAGCCACGGCGCCGAAATCCAGTTCCGAGGCCGGCCTGGCCGCCAGTTCGGCATAGCGTTCGGGCAGCGATTCGTCGTCGCAGTAGTTGCGCAGCTGTTCGAGCGGCACCGGCTCGGGGCGGTTGGCGATCAGGTTGGCCAGGAAGGCGCGCATCCATGTATTCCCGGACTTGGGATACGAGGCGAGCCAGATGATGTTTCCCATGTGCCCATCGCGTGTGCGAAAGCCGCATCGTATCTCATCGATGCAATCCGCAATCCGCGCTGGCATGCTTGCTCAGGCCCGGTGATCCGGCGGGCGGGACATTCCTGCGAATTCGCTGGTCGACGTCGCCGAAGGGCTGTGCGATCTGGCCGCGGTCGAATGGCTCGCGCTCCCCGAGCAGCAGGCGCTCAAGGTATCGCGAAGCGATCGTCCTTCAGAGATCCTGGTGATAACGAACGTAGGGCACGGTGCCTTCGTCCGTCTGCGTCGGCTTCGTCGCGGGAGCCAGCGGGTTGGTTCCGGACGCCTTGTCGACGCCGAAACTCAGCTTGCCCTGCCACGGGGTCTGCCAGGAAAAACCGACGCCGAGGGTATTTAGAGTGTTGCCCTGGCCGGGCACGTCGACGACCCGGCCGATCACTTCGCCGCTGACCCTGCCGCGCCCGATCGCGACGCCCACGCTGGTGGTGTTCCAGCGTTGCGTGTCGCTGGTCTGTCCCGCGGTGGGAATCAGTTGCGCGCGGGCCAACGTGCCGCCGATCGAGACCCAGCCATCGTCGCCGATGTTCATCCGGCCGCTGGCGCTGACGTCCTGAGAACTCAGGTGCCCGCCGAGGATGCTCAGGCCGGGGATCAGGCCCGAGTTCGGCGACAGCCAGTCGTTCGCGGTGGTGTTCAGGTCGGTCTGGCCGACGCTGAGTTCGAACAGGCTCTCGGGTCGCGTGAAACGCGCTTCGGCGCGCACGGCCTGATTGACGCCGACGCCTGATGCGAACGGGTTGCCCTGGTTCTGTGGCGTATCGAGGGAGGTGACGAAGCAGCGGCCCGCGAGCGAGCCCAGGGTCATCAGGCCCGTATTGCTGTTGCACAGCAGGGCGAGGCTGTTGCCTCCATCCGCGCTGATGTCGGTCTGGAAGAGGCCGTGGCCAGTGTTCACCTTGGCGCCCACGCCGAACAGCATCGTGCCGTTGGCCTGCTGCGCCGGTTGCAGGAGCAGGAGCGCCTCAACCTTGCCGCTGTGGTTGTTCCAGACCGGCACGACTTCGGTGTTCTTGCCCGTGAGGACATCGGAACGACCCGCCCCTGGCTTGTCGGCCACGCTCTGCGCATGCGCCGACATCGCCATCGAGGCGACGACAAGGGCGGTGGCGAGACGCATCGACATGGCTGGTTTTCGAGTCCCCGGGACTGGAGGTGCTGCTTGGACGGCACGCGCTGGGAATGGTTCCCCATGCAAGCCTCACGCTAGCAGATTTACAATCATTTAACAAGATGAGGTCATTGCAGGGTTTCCGGGCCAGTCATGGCGGCGGGGCCGTCGAACAGGGCCATCACTTCGTCGCGACCGAGCCGGTAGGTCTGCCCACAGAACGCGCAACTGATCTGGGCCATGGGCGGGTCCTGCCCGTCTGTACTGGCCAATGCTTCCTCGCGGCCCAGGCTTTGCAGCATCGCCGCCACCCGTTCCCGCGAGCAGGAACAGCCGAAGCAGAGCGTGCGGCCATCGCGAACGCACACGCCGTCCTCGTGGAATAGCCGGAACAGCAGCTCCCGGGGCGGCGTGGCGATCAGTTCATCCGGCCCCAGGGTCTGGAAGCAGGCTACCGCGCGCGGCCAGCCATCCGTGTCGTCCACGCTGTCGGGCAACTTCTGCAGCATCAGCCCGACGGCGTGCGACCGGTCGGCTGCAAGCAGCATCCGGGTCGGCAGTTGCTCGGACTGGGCAAAATAGCCCTCGAAGGCTTCCGCCATGGTGTCTGCGTCGAGGCCGACCAGGCCCTGGTAACGCGTGCCATCGCGCCCACCGGCGGCGATGTTTTCTATGGTGATGGCCAGCAGGGAGTTGTCTCCGAAGGCGCGCGGGCCGAGCGGTTCCGGCAGTGGCTCGGAATAGTCCGCCAGTCCGCGCAGGGTGCCCGCGCGCGTGCATTCGGCGAACATCGACCGCAGCGCGCCGGTGCCGCGCAGTTGCACGCTCAGGCGGCCGTCGATCTTGGCGTGGCCGGTCATCAGGGCGGTGGCCGCGAGGGTTTCGCCGAGGCAGCCGGCGACTGCGGGCGGATAGGGCGCGCGCTCGAGCACCGCCTGCCAGGTTGAGGTCAGGCGAACCAGTACGCCGCGCACTCCGGAGGTTTCCAGGAGGAAACGCAGGAGGACATCGTCGGTCCGGCCTTCTTCGGTCAAGCTCTCTTCGACCAATCGGGATGCGATCATGGGTTTCCTGATCAAGTTCCCGCGCACGGGGCGGGACGGTAAGCTCGCGGCGGTGAAAGCTCAGGCACACACAATGGGTCGGGAGGTGAACTGGATCAAGTCCGGGTGCCTGCGGTTTGTCGTGCCTGGGGTGGGCGCTTGAACGTGCCGCGCCCGCGCCGACGCATCCGCTGGCTGCGCTGGCTGTTCCTGTGGTTGCCGTTGTTGTTCGTGGTGGTCAGCGTGGCGCAGGTGCTGTGCCTGCGCTGGATCGATCCGCCGACAAGCGCGGTCATGATCGAACGCCGCATCGAGGCCTTGCAACAGGGTGATCACGCATTCCGTCTTCACTACCGGTGGAGGCCGTTGGCCGAGATCTCGCGCTGGCTGCCGATGTCGGCGATCGCGTCCGAGGACCAGAAGTTCTTCCACCACCACGGTTTCGATTACGAGGCGATCGACAAGGCCCTCGACCACAACGCCGAGGGGCGGCCCGAGCGGGGCGCCAGCACGATCAGCCAGCAGGTCGCCAAGAACCTGTTCCTCTGGAGCGGCCGCAACTGGGCGCGCAAAGGCCTGGAAGCCTGGTACACGGTGCTGATCGAGCACCTGTGGTCGAAGCAGCGCATCCTCGAGACCTACGTCAACATCGCCGAATTCGGCGATGGCATCTATGGCGCCGATGCCGCGGCACGCGAGTTGTTCGGCACCACCGCGGCGCGGCTGACGCCCTCGCAGTCCGCGCGCCTGGCCGCCGTGCTGCCGAATCCGCGGCACTGGTCGGCGGCCAAGCCGGGCGCCTATGTGCAGCGCCGCGCCACCTGGATCCAGCGCCAGATCGGCCAGCTCGGCGGTCCGGAGATGCTGTCCAACCCCGGGCACTGACCGGAATCGATCGGCGGAACGTGCTGCGACGCGCGCCTGCCGTTACCATCACACGATGGAGCCGCCATCCCCGCTGACGATCGTGGTCGCCGCCTACAACGAGGAGGCGGCATTGCCCCTGCTGCACGAGCGCCTGCGCAAGGTGCTCGATGGGCTGGACCGGCCCGCGCGCATGCTCTACATCGACGATGGCAGCCGCGATCGCACCTGGGAGGTCATGCTCGGGCTCGCGCGCGACGATCCCCGCACCGCACTGCTGCGGCTGTCGCGTAATTTCGGCAAGGAAGCGGCTCTGACGGCGGGACTCGATCGCGTCGTCGAGGGCGCTGCGTTGGTGCTCGACGCCGATGGCCAGGACCCGCCCGAGCTGATCCCGGAGTTCGTCGCGCGCTGGCGCGAAGGCTACGACGACGTCCATGGCATGCGCCTGGAACGCGAAGGCGAGGGCTGGTTCAAGCGCGCCAGCGCCCATGCGTTCTACCGCGTGATCGGCCGGCTCTCGCGCACGCCGATCCCGCGCGACACCGGGGACTTCCGCCTGCTTTCGCGCCGCGCCCTCGACGGGCTGGCGCAGTTGCGCGAACGCGGGCGCTTCATGAAGGGCCTGTTCGCGTGGGTCGGCTACCGCCAGGTTGCCTTGCCCTACCACCGCAGCCCGCGACTGGCCGGCCGCAGCAAGTTCGGCTTCTGGAAACTGTGGAACTTCGCGCTCGAAGGAATCACCAGCTTCTCCACGGCGCCGTTGCGTGTGGCCACGTACCTGGGCCTTGCGACCGCGCTGGTTGCGTTCCTGTTCGGCACCTATATCGTCGCCAAGACCCTGCTGTGGGGCGACCCCGTGCACGGCTACCCGAGTCTCGCGGCGCTCATCGTCTTCCTGGGTGGCGTGCAGCTGATGGCGCTTGGCGTGATCGGCGAATACCTCGGGAGGCTGTACCTCGAGGTCAAGGGCCGCCCGCTCTACCTCGTGGACGCATGGAACCCGGCAGCCGCGGACGGGCAGGCTTCCGACCCATCCGTCGTCGCGATCCCGATGCATCGGTCTTCGCCGCCGGCGTTATGATCGTGGTTCGCGCCGCGCCGGCGCGGAGAGTCGAAGGAGGACGTCATGGAACTGGTACGGCATCTGCTGGGCAACAAGCCCGTCGGCGTGGTCTCGATCCAGCCGGAAGCGACCGTGCTCGAGGCGATCCGCCTGATGGCCGAGCACGGGACCGGCTCGGTCCTCGTCATGCGCGGACGGACCTTGCTGGGCATCATTTCCGAGCGCGACTACGCGCGCAAGGTCGCGTTGAAGGGGCGGGCATCGGCGACCACGCATGTTTCCGACATCATGACCTCGCCAGTCGTGACCGTAAGTCCGGACGAGACCGTCCAGCACTGCATGCAGGTGATGACCGAGCGGCGTTTCCGCCATCTGGCCGTGGTCGCGGACGGGCACGTGGTCGGGGTCGTCTCGATCGGCGACCTGGTCAAGGCCATGCTCGAGCTGCAGCAGCAGGAAATCGCGCAACTGCAGCAATACATATCGAGTTGAACGACTCCGGTTGAGTCGCACGCCCATGGCCCGGCCGGAGGGGTCCCGGGCGCAGCGGAGCCATTCTCCCGACGGACGGGAATGGGAGCGCATGCGGGCGCGCTAAACTGGAGGAGCGTCGGCATTCGGCGCGGGGGGATGTCGTGAGACTGATCGAACTGCTGCCGAATTTCACCTCAGAACTGCAGATCGCCTGCGAGCAACTGGGCCGCTCCGACCTGACCGCCCAGCTCGAGACGGTCGAACTGGACAACAATACCTACAGTGTCGAGACCCGCATCGCGCAGTTGCGCTTGCGTCCCGGGCTGAAGGGCGGGCTCGTGAAGAAGGCCGAGCAGGAAGCCGATCGCGAGCTGCCGCCCGCGAATGAGAGCGTCGTGCTGCGCCATCGCTACGGCGTCAAGGCGGAGACTGACAACGTCGGGCGGCTGCGTCGCCTGATCGTCGCCCACGGCACCGACATCGCCGAGGCCCTGAGCAAGTATTCGCCATTGCGCCGCTGACGGCGGCAGCTTCGTCGCACAGTCGGGCCGGCTTTGCCGCGGCCTGCTGTAAAATGCCCGGCTGTGAAATGGCCGGCTGGAAGACAGCTAGAACATGATTTCCTTCCGCAACTTCGCCCTGCGGCGCGGTGAACGCCTGCTGTTGTCCGATGTCGACCTGGCCCTGCATGGCGGTTGGCGCGTGGGCGTGGTCGGCCGCAACGGCACCGGCAAGTCCAGCCTGTTCGCCGCGATCCAGCGCGAGATCGAAGCCGACCGCGGCGATCTCGATCTCTCCGGCAAGGCGCGCATCGCCAGTGTCGCCCAGGAAACGCCTTCGCTTCCGGACGCCGCGATCGACTTCGTGCTCGGCGGCGACGTCGAAGTGGCCGCCGCCCTGCGCGCCGAAGCGGTCGCGATGGAGGCCGAGGACTGGGACGCTGTCGCGCAGGCGCACCACCGCCTCGACGAGTTGAACGGCTACGACGCGACCGCGCGCGCGGGTCGCCTGCTGCATGGCCTGGGTTTTCCCGCGGATACCCACCAGCGCGCGGTGTCCGCGTTCTCGGGCGGCTGGCGCGTACGCCTGAACCTTGCGCGCGCGCTGATGATGCCGTCCGACCTGCTGCTGCTCGACGAGCCGACCAACCACCTCGACCTCGACGCCGTGCTCTGGCTCGAACAGTGGCTGCTGCGCTACCAGGGCACCCTGCTGCTGATCTCGCACGACCGCGAATTCCTCGATGGCGTCTGCACCCACACCCTGCACCTGCACGAAGGCAAGGCGAAGCTGTACACCGGCGACTACACCAGCTTCGAGCACCAGCGCGCCGAACAGCTGCACCAGCAGCAGATCGCATTCGAGAAGGAGCAGGTCGAACGCGAGCACCTGCAGAAGTTCATCGACCGCTTCAAGGCCAAGGCCAGCAAGGCCAAGCAGGCGCAGTCGCGGATGAAGCGCCTCGCCAAGCTCGCCGGCACCGAGGCGGTGCGCGCCGAGCGCGAGCTGCGCATCAACTTCGCCGAGCCGGTGAAGCTGCCCAATTCGTTGATCCGGCTCAACCACGTGGATGCGGGTTACACCAGCGCGAACGGTGCGGTGGCGAAGATCCTCGACGAGGTCGGTTTCGGCCTCGAAGCCGGCGACCGCATCGGCTTGCTCGGCCCCAACGGCGCAGGCAAGTCGACCCTGGTGAAGACCCTCGTCGGCGAACTGCGCGTGCTCGCCGGGGAACGCAGCGCGCATCCGGACATGCAACTGGGCTACTTCGCCCAGCACACGGTCGAGTCGCTGCAACCCGGGCAGAGCCCGATCAACCACCTGCAGGACATCGCGCCGACGGTTTCGACCCAGGAGTTCCGCGACTTTCTCGGCCGCTGGAATTTCCCCGGCAACCGCGCCTTCGAATCGGTCGACACGTTCTCCGGCGGCGAACGCGCGCGTCTCGCGCTGGCGTTGATCGCGTGGCGCAAGCCCAACGTGCTCCTGCTCGACGAGCCGACCAACCACCTCGACCTCGACATGCGCGAGGCGCTCGCCGAAGCGCTGTCCGTTTTCGACGGCGCGATCGTGCTGGTCTCGCACGACCGTCACCTGATCGGGCTGGTCTGCGATACCTTCTGGCGCGTCGCCGATGGCCACGTCGAGGCCTTCGACGGCGACCTTGACGCCTACGCGGCCTGGCTGCGGTCGCGCGGATCGGAGCCGAAGAAAGGCCAGGACAAGGTCGAGCCGGCGAAGAAAGCGGCGAAGCCCGCCGAGCCCGACCCGCAGCTCAAGCAACAACGCAGCCGCTTCAAGCAGGTCGAAACGCGGATGTCCTCGTTGCAGTCCGAACTCAGGCAGATCGAGGCGCAACTCGCCGATCCGGCGATCTACGGCAACGACGGCGGCATCGAGATCGGCCAGCTCGGCCAGCGCCAGGAAGCGCTGACGCGCGAGCACGCCGCGCTCGAAACGGAATGGCTGGCGTTGTACGAAAGGCTGGCGACCGCCTGAACCGAACGGTTTGCGCTGCCGCGTGTTGTCCACCGGGCTCGCCTGGGTGAGCGCGAAGGCAGTTACGGCTTGAATTCGCGCGCGCCGGCCCCATAGCGACCGGCAGTCCCCGGTTTCCAGCGCGCCATGCCCATCTACGGTTTCGAATGCGACGCCTGCGGTCATCGTTTCGACCGCCTGCAGAAACTCTCCGACCCCGATCCGACCGTCTGCCCCGATTGCGGGGCCGAACAACTGCGTCGGCAATTGACCGCGCCCGCGTTCCGGCTGTCCGGCAGCGGCTGGTACGAGACGGACTTCAAGAAGGACGGCGACAGGAAGCGCAACCTGACCGAGAAGGGCGACGGTGCCCCGGCCGAGTCGAAGTCCGAGCTCAAGGCCGATGCCAAGCCCGCGGCGACCGAGGCCAAGCCCGCATCTGGCGGCGATGCATCCGCTCCGAAACCGGCGGCGAAAGCCGAAGCCAAACCCGCGCCCGGGCCAGCGACGCCGTAGAGCCGCAGCCGGGCCGCCGCCGAATCGCTAAACTAGCGCGCTGTGCCGGCGCCTGGCGCCGCATCCCCATCGCGATTCCGGAGTTTCCATGCGTACCCATCTTTGCGGCCTCATCGACGAGGCGCTGATCGGCCAGGCCGTGACCTTGTGCGGCTGGGTGAACAAGACGCGCGTCCAGAGTCATGTCGTCTTCATCGACTTGCGCGACCACGAGGGCGTTGCCCAGATCGTCGTCGATTCCGACGCCGCCGAGCTGTTCGCGGTCGCGGCGCACCTGGGCAACGAAGACTGCCTGCGGGTGACCGGCGTCGTGCGTGCGCGCCAGGCCGCCAACGACAAGATCCGCAGCGGCAAGGTCGAATTGCTGGCGACGACGATCGAGGTGCTCAACAAGGCCGCGCCGTTGCCGTTCCACGCCCACGAGAATGCCGGCGAGGAAACACGCCTGAAATACCGTTACCTCGACCTGCGCCGCCCCGAGATGCAGAAGATGATGCGCACGCGCATCGCCCTGGTGCAGTCACTGCGCCGCTGGCTCGACGCGCGCGGCTTCCAGGACATCGAGACGCCGATCCTCACCAAGGCCACGCCCGAGGGCGCGCGCGATTTCCTCGTGCCGGCGCGCATGCATCCGGGCGAGTTCTACGCGCTGCCGCAGTCGCCGCAGTTGTTCAAGCAGATCCTGATGGTCGCCGGCTTCGATCGCTATTACCAGATCGCGCGCTGCTTCCGCGACGAGGCGTTGCGCGCCGACCGCCAGTTGGAGTTCACCCAGCTCGACATGGAGTTCGCGTGGGTGTCCGAGCGCGACGTGCAGGACGCGACCGAGGAAATGATCCGCGTCGTGTTCCGCGAGGTGATGGGCGCCGAGCTGGCCGATCCATTCCCGCGCCTGACCTACGAGGAGGCGATGCGGCGGTTCGGTTCGGACAAGCCCGACCTTCGCATCGACCTCGAGCTCGTCGACATCGCCGATGTGGTGAAGCAGTGCGAGTTCAAGGTCTTCACCGACTGGGCCAACCACGCCGACGGGCGCGTGGTCGCGCTGCGCGTGCCCGGTGGCGCGGCGCTGTCGCGCAAGCAGATCGACGAATGCGCTGCACACGCCGCGAAGTATGGGGCCAAGGGCCTGGCGTGGATGAAGATCGAGGGTGACGTGGATCTCGCCGAGCGCCGCGGCGTCAATTCCCCGATCGCGAAATTCCTCGACGACGCCACGCTCGGCGCGATCCTCGAAGCGACCGCCGCGAAGGCAGGCGACCTGGTCCTGTTCGGCGCCGCCGCGTACAGGACGTGCAGCGACTTCATGGGCGCGGTGCGGCTGAAGGTCGGCAAGGACCTCGGCCTGGTCGCGAACGCCTGGAAGCCGCTGTGGGTCACCGATTTCCCGATGTTCGAATGGGACGAGGAACAGCAGCGCTACATGGCCCTGCATCATCCCTTCACCGCGCCGGCGGTGGACGACGAGGCCGACCTGCGCAAGAACGCCGCTAACGCGGTCTCGCGCGGCTACGACATGGTGCTCAATGGTAACGAGATCGGCGGCGGTTCGATCCGCATCCACCGCTCGGCGATGCAGTCGGCGGTGTTCGACCTGCTCGGCATCGGTCGCGAGGAAGCCGAGCTGAAGTTCGGATTCCTGCTCGAAGCGCTGCGTTACGGCGCGCCGCCGCACGGCGGCATCGCCTTCGGCATCGACCGCATCGCCGCGCTGATGGCCGGTACCGAATCGATCCGCGACGTCATCGCCTTCCCGAAGACCACGACCGCGCAGTGCCTGATGACCGGCGCGCCGTCCGAGGTGCCGGACAAGCAGCTCGCCGAAGTGCACATCGCGGTGCGCGCGAAGGAAAAGGGGTCAGAGTGAACTTTCGCGTGAAGGGCTCTGAAAACAAGGAGCGGTCGGGCGAAATTCACTCTGACCCCTTTTCCATCCGCCGCGCTGGTCCGAACGATGCGCACGCGCTCTCGCGCATCGCCATCGCGACTTTCAGCGAGACCTTCGGCGACATGTATCCGCGCGAGGACCTCGACGACTTCCTGCGCGCGAATTACGCGCTGGAAAAATGCGAGCGCACCCTGTCCGACGCGGACTGCGCGGTCTGGCTGCTCGAGGACGATGGCGTCGCGGTCGGCCACGCGCTCGCCGGCCCCTGCGGCCTGCCGCATCCGGACGTGAAGCCCGAAGACGGCGAACTCAAGCGCCTGTACCTGCTCGCATCCGCGCAGCAAGGCGGCTGGGGCGGCACGCTGTTCGAGCAGGCGCTGGCATGGCTCGAACGCGATGGCCCGCGCCGGATCTGGATCAGCGTGTGGTCGCAGAACCTGGGGGCGCAGCGATTCTACGCGCGCCGCGGCTTCGCCAAGGTCGCCGAGTACGAATTCCCGGTGGGGCGCGTGCGCGACCACGAGTTCATGCTCCGCCGCGACGCACGCACGCCATGACCGCGGCACGCGTGGCCGAAAGGGTGGTGCTGCTCCACGGACTGTGGCTGCGCAGCACCGCCATGAGCTTCCTGGAGCGCCACCTGCGCGCCGACGGCTTCGAGCCGCACGCCTTCGACTATTCGAGCGTGCACGAAGGCGTCGAGTCCGCGGGCGCGCGCCTGCGCGACTTCGTGCATGGCCTCGATGGCACCGTGCATCTGGTCGGTCACAGCCTCGGTGGCGTGCTCGCCGCGACGATCGTGCAGCGCGAGCCCGGTCTCATCGGCGGCCGCATCGTCTGCCTTGGCGCGCCCCTGCGCGGGAGCGCGGCCTCGCGTTCGCTGCACCGCGTTCCCGGTGGCGCATCCCTGCTCGGGCGCAGCAGCGAGTTTCTCCACCGTGGACTGGAACGCTGGGACGGTCCACAGCAACTGGGCATGATCGCCGGACGACTGCCGATAGGACTCGGCTTCCTGCTCGGCGGCGTGCACATGCCACACGACGGCACCGTGTCGGTCGAGGAAACCCGCTTGCCCGGCATCGCCGATCATCGCGTCATCGCCGCCGCGCACACCGGGCTGGTGTTTTCCGAAGTCGCCGCGCGCCAGGTGAGCGCCTTCCTGCGCGACGGCAGATTCACCGAATAAGATGGCCCCGCCGATGACGCAGGGGGTCGCGTGGCCGGATGCAGTGCATCAAGGGGCGCAATGATGTCCATGGAGCGAGTCGGATGAAGGACCTGGCCGGTGAAGCTCAAGGGGACACCAGCGCAACGATGCGCGACGGCCTCGCGGCGGCGACGGCGGCAGAATCAGGCCGACCCGATGCGCGCTTCCGCCGTTTCGCCGCGGCGATCGTGGTGCTGGCCCTGCTGCTGCGCCTTTTCTACGTGTTCGATGCGAAGGTCGCGCAGCCCATCGCCGGCGACGTGAACCAGTACGTGCTGTATGCGTGGAATCTCGTCCACGACGGTACGTTTTCCTCGTCGCTGCCCAATCGCGGGGCCATCGTTCCCGACAGCTACCGTGGACCCGGCTATCCGGTGCTCCTGGCGGCGTCCATGCAGGCATCGGGCGGTGGCGAGCTGGCCTTGCGCGACGCCGGACATGGCCGCTTGCAACTGGTCGCCGTGCAGCCGGCGTGGATCACCGGCGTCTATCTCGTGCAGTGCCTGCTGGGCGCGTTGACGGTGCTGCTGGCGATGGCGATCGCGCGATTCTGGATGACAACCGGCCCGGCGTTGTGCGTGGGCGCATTGACGGCGCTGTGGCCGCACCTGATCTCGTTCAGCGGCGTGATGCTCAGCGAAACCCTGTTCGGATTCCTGCTGATGCTCGCGGTCTGGTTGCTGCTGCAGACGCAGCGCGGCGACAAGGCATGGATCGCGGCCTGCGCCGGGGCGGCGTTCGCGATGGCCTACCTCGTCAACCCCGTCGTCGCCCTGTTCCCGGTTTTCGCGGGCTGCGTGCTGTTGCTGCGGCGACGTCCACGGCTTGCGGCGGCATTGCTCGTGGTCTACCTGATTGCGCCGGTCGGATGGTCGATCCGCAACGCCTCCCTGGCGCATGCCAACGGCAGTTACGAAAGGGCGGCCCAGAACTTCGTGCAGGGTTCATGGCCCGATTACCTGGCCGCGTACAACGCCCGCCATGCGAGCCCGATCGCGAACGCGATCGTCAATTCCGAAAGCGACGAGGAACGCGCGTTCGTCGCCAACTCGCGCGAGGGGTTGGGCCTGATGGCCGCGCGCATGCACCAGGCCCCGGGTGACTACCTGGCGTGGTATCTCGCGCGCAAACCCTTCCTGCTGTGGGACTGGAGCATCCGCGTGGGGTGGGGCGACGTCTACTTCCTCGCCACGCCGGTGTCGCCTTTCACCCGTGTTCCGGCGCTGGGCACGATGAAGGCGGCATTCGCCGCGGGCAACCCGGTCTTCTTCGCGCTTGCCCTGGTCGCCACGCTGGCATGCGCGTGGCGGTTCCTGTGGCGACCCGGCAAGAACGGGTTTGCCGAAGGCATCGTCGCATGCCTGCTGCTGTACCTCACCCTCGTCCACACGGTGCTGCAGGCCGAACCGCGGTACTCGGTGCCTTATCGACCCGAGGAACTGCTGATGTCCGTGACCGCCGCCACCTGGCTGATCGCGAGGGTGGCTGCGCGGTTCCGGCGGAACCGGAGCGAAAATGCCGCCGGGGCGGGAACGCCAGGCTGAGCGCCTACCGGCCCCACGGCCTGCGCAGACACCGTGGAGGCCCCGATGGCCTGCAAGGATCGCCGGCATGGGCCGCCGATTCGCGTAAAATCACCCGTCGCATTTTCCACGGGGAGTTTCATGGGTCGGGGTCCATCCATCGAAGGCCGCAAGAACGTCGAGGACGCACGGCGCGGCAAGATCTTCACCAAGATCATCCGCGAGATCAGCGTGGCCGCGCGCTCGGGCGGCGATCCAGCCGGCAACCCGCGCCTGCGTACGGCGGTCGACAAGGGACTTTCGGCGAACATGCCCAAGGACACCATCGAGCGCGCGATCAAGAAGGCGACCGGCGAACTCGAAGGCGTCAGCTACGAGGAAATCCGCTACGAGGGCTACGCGCCCGGCGGCGTGGCGGTGATTGTGGACTGCCTCACCGACAACAAGGTGCGCACCGTGTCCGATGTGCGCCACGCCTTCACCAAGTTCGGCGGCAACCTTGGCACCGACGGTTCGGTCGCTTTCATGTTCAAGCGCTGCGGCGTGCTGCAGTTCGCCACGGGCAACGAGGAGAAGATCACCGACGCCGCGATCGAGGCCGGCGCCGACGACGTGGTCGCGCACGACAATGGCGTGGTCGAGGTGCTCACGGCGTTCGAATCCTTCCAGGCGGTCAAGGCCGCGATCGAGGCCGCCGGCCTGAAACCCGATGTCGCCGAAATCACCTGCCGCGCCGAGAACGCGATCGCGGTGGCCGGCGAGACCGGCCAGCAGGTCGGCAAGATGCTGGCCTGGCTCGAGGACATGGACGACGTGCAGAACGTGTACTCGAACGCGGACATCGGCGACTAGCGACATCCCATGGTACGCATCCCCGGCACCCTTCGACTGCGCTCGCTGCGCGAGCTCCGCTCAGGGCGGTCGGCAAGCCTTGTGTCCGGATACACCGCATGATCCGGATTCTCGGCATCGATCCAGGATCGCAACGCACCGGCGTGGGCATCGTCGACGCCGACGCGGGCGGGCGCGTGACCTACGTGTACCACGCGCCGCTGATGCTGCTGGGCGAGGGCGAGTTCCCGCAGCGGCTCAAGCGCCTGCTCGACGGGCTCGGCGAAGTGATCGAGAAGTACCAGCCGCAGGAAGTCGCGATCGAGAAGGTTTTCATGGCGCGCAATCCCGATTCGGCGCTCAAGCTCGGCCAGGCGCGCGGCGCGGCGATGTCCGCGGCGGTGCTGCGCGACCTGCCGGTGCACGAGTACGCGGCGAAAGAGATCAAGCTTGCCGTGGTCGGCACCGGCGGCGCGGAGAAGTCGCAGGTCCAGCACATGGTCGGCATCATGCTCGGACTGCACGGCAAGCTGCAGGCCGACGCGGCCGATGCGCTCGCGGTGGCGATCACCCACGCGCACGTGCGCGCGACCGCGCAGCGGCTTGGCGTGGGCACGCGCGTGGCCTGGGGGCGCAAGTGATCGGCCGGCTGAAGGGAACCATCATCCACAAGCAGCCGCCCTGGCTCGTCGTCGACGTGCACGGCGTCGGCTACGAGCTGGAAGCGCCGATGAGCACCTTCTACGACCTGCCCGAAGCCGGGCGCGAGGTGACGCTGTTCACCCACTACGCGCAGAAGGAAGATTCGGTGTCGCTCTACGGCTTCCTCACCGAAGCCGAGCGCCACCTGTTCCGCGACGTGCAGAAGGTCACCGGCATCGGCGCGAAGATCGCGCTGGCGATCCTGTCGGGCGCCAGCGTGGCCGACTTCGCGCGCCTCGTGCAGATGTCCGACGTGACGGCGCTCACGCGCATTCCCGGCATCGGCAAGAAGACCGCCGAGCGCATCGTGGTCGAGCTGCGCGATCGCGCGAAGGATTTTGGTGGCGGCCCGGCGGCCCTCGCGGGCAAGGCGGTACCGACCGATCCGCTCGGCGAGGCGATCGCCGCCCTGCAGCAGCTCGGCTACAAGCCCGCCGAAGCGCTGAAGATGGCGGAGAAGGCGCAGGCCGATGGCGACGATGCCGAGGCGATCATCCGCAAGGCGCTCAAGTCGGCACTCAAGACCTGAGCCGACGGACCATACTGCGACCGCCATGCCCTCCGTCGAAACCAGCGCCACGCCCGCGCAGGCGCCGCATCAGCCGCATGGCGACCTGCGCACGCTGACGCTCGGCGCGATCGGCGTGGTGTTCGGCGACATCGGCACCAGCCCGCTGTACACGCTCCACGAGATGTTCCTGCCGCACTACCACCTCAAGCCCGACGAGGGCACGGTGCTGGGCGTGCTCTCGCTGATCCTGTGGTCGCTGATCCTGGTGGTCACGGTCAAGTACGTCTCGATCATCATGCGCGCCGACAACAAGGGCGAGGGCGGCATCATGGCGCTGATGGCGCTCGCCCAGCGCGCGCTCGGCAACGCCAAGCGGCTGCGCTACGCGGTCGGCATCCTCGGCATCTTCGGCGCCTCGCTGTTCTTCGGCGACAGCGTGATCACGCCAGCGGTGTCGGTGCTTGGCGCGGTCGAGGGCCTCGAAGTGGCCGCGCCGAGCCTGGCGCATGTCGTGGTGCCGGTGAGCCTGGCGGTGCTGGTCGGCCTGTTCCTGTTCCAGAGCCACGGCACCGCCAAGGTCGGGCGCGTGTTCGGTCCGGTGATGGTGGCGTGGTTCCTCGCGATCGCGGCGGTGGGCGTGCTCCACATCGTGAAAGAGCCGCGCGTGCTCGGCGCGATCAATCCCTGGTGGGGCGTGCGCTTCTTCATGCAGCACGGTGCGATGTCCTATTTCATCCTCGGCGCGGTGGTGCTGGCGATCACCGGCGGCGAGGCGCTGTACGCCGACATGGGCCACTTCGGGCGGCCACCGATCCGCGCGGCGTGGTTCCGGGTCGTGCTGCCGGCGCTGGTTCTGAACTACTTCGGCCAGGGCGCGTTGCTCTACGCGAATCCGGCAGCGGCCAACAACCCGTTCTTCATCGCGGTGCCCGGCTGGGCGCTGTATCCGATGATCGCGCTGGCGACCGCGGCGGCGGTGATCGCGTCGCAGGCGGTGATCTCCGGCGCGTTCTCGGTGGCGCGCCAGGCGATGCTGCTCGGCTACATCCCGCGGCTGGCGATCAAGCACACCTCGGCCGCTGCCGAGGGCCAGATCTTCGTGCCGGCGGTGAACCGCATCCTGCTGGTGCTGGTGATCGTGCTGGTGCTGGTGTTCCGATCCTCCACGCGACTGGCGGCGGCCTACGGCGTGTCGGTGTCGGGCACGATGCTGATCGACACCCTGCTGCTGATCGTGGTGGCGAGGAACAGCTGGCCGGATTCGCGGCGCTGGGTGCTGCCGGTCGCCGGCGTATTGCTGATGGTGGACATCGCCTTCCTCGGCGCGAACGTGGTGAAGTTCTTCGACGGCGCGTGGGTACCGGTCGCGCTGGGCGTCCTCGCATTCACCACGATGCGCACGTGGCGGCGCGGGCGGATGCTGGTCGCCGAAAGCCTGGGCGCGCAGCAGCTCGACCTCGACGTCTTCCTCGGCTCGCTCGCCGCGCATCCGCCGCACCGCGTGCCGGGCACCGCGGTCTTCCTCACCCCGCACGACGACCACGTTCCCCACGCGCTGCTGCACAACCTCAAGCACAACAAGGTGCTGCACGAACGCAACGTGCTGCTCAGCGTGCGCACGCTGGACGCGGCCTACGCCGAATCCGACGAGCGCTGCACGGCGACCGAGCTGGGCAACGGTTTCCAGCGCATCACCCTGCGCTTCGGTTTCGCCGAGGAGCCCGACGTGCCGGCCGCGCTCGCGCACGGCCTGTGCGGATGCGAGTTCGACATGATGGACACCACCTTCTTCTCCAGCCGCGAGACCCTGGTGGCGGCCGAGAAGGTCGGCATGCCGTTGTGGCGCGACAAGCTGTTCGCCTTCATGGCGCGCAACGCGACGTCGGCGACCGATTTCTTCCGCATCCCCGGCAACCGCCTCGTCGAGCTCGGCACCAAGGTCGAGATATAAAGATTCCTTTATGCGCCGCGCGCATGGAGCGTGACGAAAGCGCTGGAACGCGCGCGTGGAATGTGCACAATGCGCACTTCCCGCCGCCTGACGCCTGCCTCCAACGGGCAAGGGCGCCTCACGGCGGAACCTGCTGCACGTGAGGTAGGTCGTGGGCGAACACAACCAGGGTACGGGCTCGGCGCGCCTCGCGACGCTGGCGCTGGCGGCCGTCGGCGTGGTCTACGGCGACATCGGCACCAGTCCGTTGTACGCGGTGCAGGCGGCCTTCACCGGCAAGCACGGCATCCCGGCCACGCCGGAAAACGTCTACGGCATCCTCTCGCTCATTTTCTGGTCGCTGAGCTTCGTGGTCTCGTTCAAGTACGTGGCCTTCATCCTGCGTGCCGACAACAAGGGCGAGGGCGGCATCCTGTCGCTGATGACGCTGGCGCAGCGCGGGCTGCGGCAGGCATCGAGGATGAAATGGACGGTGCTGGCGCTGGGCGTGTTCGGCGCGGGACTGTTCTACGGCGACAGCGTGATCACGCCGGCGGTGTCGGTGCTGTCGGCGGTGGAGGGCCTGGAAGTGCTGAAGCCGAGCCTGTCCGCATGGGTGCTGCCGCTGACCGTGGTCGTGCTGATCGCGCTGTTCGCGGTGCAACGCTTCGGCAGCGAGCGGATGGGCGCGGTGTTCGGACCGGTGATGGTGGTGTGGTTCACCTGCATCGCCGGGTTCGGCGTGATGGAAATCCTGCGCGATCCGGCGATCCTGCTCGCGGTGAATCCGTTGCATGCGCTGCGCTTCTTCGAGGCGAACCGCTTCATCGGCTTCGTCGCGCTCGGCGCGGTCGTGCTGTCGGTGACCGGCGCCGAAGCGCTCTACGCCGACATGGGCCACTTCGGCAAGCGGCCCATCCGCCTGGCCTGGTTCTGCTTCGTGCTGCCGGCGCTGGTGCTGAATTATTTCGGCCAGGGCGCGCTGCTGCTGCGCGAGCCGAAGGATGCCGACAATCCGTTCTACCTGCTGCTGCCGCATTGGGCGCTGGCGCCGATGATCCTGCTCGCCACCGCGGCGACGGTGATCGCCTCGCAGGCTGTGATCTCGGGCGCGTTCTCGATGACGCGCGAGGCGATCCAGCTCGGCCTGTTCGCGCGCAGCCCGATCGTGCACACCTCGGACGAACGCTCCGGGCAGATCTACATGCCGCTGGTGAACTGGGGCCTGCTGGTCGCGGTGCTGGCGGCGGTGCTGGGCTTCCAGACATCGGAGCACCTGGCGGCGGCGTACGGCATCGCAGTGACCGGCACGATGGCGATCACCAGCATCCTTGCCCTGATCGTCGCGCGCCGGCTGTGGCACTGGCCCAAGCCGCTGGTTGCGCTGACCGGAGTACTGCTGCTTGCGGTGGACCTGGCGTTCTTCGGTGCCAACGCGCTCAAGATCGAGCACGGGGGCTGGTTCCCGCTGGCGATCGGCGCGATGGTGTTCGTGGTGATGACGACCTGGCGGCGTGGCCGCGAGCTGCTGATCAACAAGCTCGAGAGCGGCGGCCTGAGCCTGCGCATGTTCATCGATTCGATCGCCGAGCATCCGCCGGTGCGCGTGCAGGGCACCGCGGTGTTCCTCACCGCCGCGCGCGAGGGCGTGCCCAACGCGATGCTGCACAACCTCAAGCACAACAAGGTGCTCCACGAGATCAACGTGGTCCTGACCGTGCTGACCGCCGAGACCCCCGTCGTCGAACCCGAGAAGCGCCTCAAGCTCGAACCGCTCGGCCACGGCTTCTACCGCATGTGGCTGCGCTACGGTTTCGCCGAGCAGCCGCACATCCCCAAGGCGCTGACCGACTGCCGCTGGCAGGGACTGGGCATGGACCCGATGGACACGACCTACTTCCTGAGCCAGGAACGCGTGGTCGCATCGAGCCAGCCGGGTATGGCGACCTGGCGCGACAAGCTCTTCGCCTTCATGTCGCGCAACTCCAGCCCGCTGACCGAGTTCTTCCGCATCCCGCGCAACCGGATCGTGGAGCTGGGCGCGCAGATCGAGATCTAGGCCGGTCCAGCTTGCCGGGCCGGCCGCCTCGCATCGCCGACGACAACCGGTGTGGGCCCATGTCGATTGGCCGTTAACCCCATCCGGCGTTGTCCAGCGTTGGGTCTCGCAGCAATTGCGGCATAGTGCCCATCGGGGACCAGGGATTGCACATGCGAACAGCCAGCCTGTTGTCTTTGGCCTTGCTTCTGCTCGCGGCGAGCACGGCGAGCGCCGCGCCGCCCGTCATTGCCCATGGCGCGGTTCGCGACGGCAAACTCGACCTCACCTTCGACCAGCCGATGCTGACCTGGAACGAGGCGCGCTCCCTCGACGCGATCCGCATCGAACCGGCCGTCGCCTGCGACTGGCACTGGAACGACGACGTCACCCTGGAGTGCGACACGCCGACGCGCGACGACCTGTTCCACAAGGCCAGCGCGTATCGGCTCGTCGTCGGTCGTGGCCTGATGTCGCAGTCGGGCGAGGAGGTGCAGCCGCGCGAGATGGTCGTCGAGACGCCGCGACCCGCCATCCAGGCCAACGCTTTCGAATGGACGCACGGGGTTCCCGAAATCACGATCGGCACCAATCAGAAGGTGACGAGCGACGCCTTGGCTCGCGCCATCACGGTCGACTTCGAAGGGCGTGCGGTGCGATTCGCCGTCGCCATCGCGCAGGGTTCGCGCCACAACTATTCCGACGTCGACACGTACCAGCTCGAGTTGCGCGATTTTCCCGCGCGGCAGGGCGTGTTGCGCGTGCGCATCCATCCCGGGCTGCGCGGCAGCGAAGGTCCGTTGCCGGGCACGCAGGACAAGGTCCTGCTCACCGCGCTGGTCGACGAGCCCTTCGCGTTTCGCGGCATCCGCTGCCGGGAGGATTACGGGCAGCTGAGCAAACCGCCTTCGCCGAAGCCGAACACCGACATCGAATGCATTCCCGAAGACACCATCGCCCTGTCTTTCTCGCGCCCACCGAGCGACGCCGCGATCGCTGCGCTCGCCGCGCAGCTTCCGGCGGGATGGTCGGTGCTGGACGATCGTTCGCCGGCATACGACTGGATGGCGCCGAAGTCCTTCCTGCGCGCGCCGACGGCCATGGTCTACCTGCAGTCGAAACGGCCCGGGACGCGATTGAGGCTCGAACTTCCGGCCAGCTTGACCTCATCCGATGGCCTGCGCCTGGGAACCGCGGTGCGCTTGTCGCTGCGGGTGGGCGATCTTCATCCGAGCGCCACGGCCAAGCCGGGGGTGCTCCTGACCCCCGCCGGTTCGGGCGCGCTTCCGGTGCTGGAGACGGTGAACAAGAAGGATCTCCCGGTCGAGCGTTTCGCCATCGGCGAGCGGAGCCTGGTGCTGCCCCTGACCGGCATCACGATATCCACGCCGGTCAACAAAACCGGAAGTGCGCCGGCGCCCGCTTCTCCGGATGCGATCCGTGAACACGGAGGCGTGGTGCTGGGCGGCACCGCCATGGACCCGGACGCCGGGTTCGCGATCGTCTACGCGCCGTTCAACGTGCTCGTCAGCAGTGGCGACGACCAACTCCTGGTCTGGGCCAGTTCCTGGGGCGACAGCAGGGGTCTTGCTGCGGCGCGCGCCGAGCTGCTTTCGATTGCCAGCGATGGAACCGCAAAGGTCATGGCCGAGGCGACGACCGACGACGGCGGCGTGGCCCTGTTGCCGAAGCCGGCTTCGCTCGAAGATCGCGATTCCCCGCTGACGCTGTACGTGCGTGTCACCGCCGGCGACCGGCGCACGGTGACGCCGGTGCTTTCCAATCTCGACACGTTGTCCACCCAGAACGGCGACTACCACGATCGTTACGGCCAATGGCAGAACGGCGCGCAGCGCACGTTCGGGGTCAGCGACCGGCCCTTGTACCGGCCCGGCGATTTCGCGGACTACAGGGTCTGGCGGCGGCAGCGCGCGCACAACCGCCTGATGCTCGCGGGCAAGGACGACGTGACCCTGGGCCTGCGCTCGGTGTCGCGCAGCAAGCTGCTGCAATCGTGGCCTGCACACCTGGATGCGATGGGCAGCGTCGCTGGCCGGATCCATCTGCCGGACCTGCTGCCCGACGACACCTACTGCATCGGCATCGAGGGAGGAGCAGTCGTCAATCGCTGGGAACGGCACACGCAGGGCGCCTGTTTCCAGGTCGCGCGGTTCGAGGTGCAGACCTTGTACGCGCAGATGAAAGCCGACCGGGCCGCCGCGATGGGGGGGCAGGACGTCCGCCTGGAACTCGAGGCCGGCTACTACTCGGGTGATGCTGCGGCCGACATCCCGGTCCACTTCGAATCCGTACTCAACCCGCAGCGTTTCGAGCAGGCCTATCCGAAGTTCTCGGCCTTCACCTTCATCGATCCGGTCGACCCCGAATCGGGCGACGAATCGGCCGACCCGCTCGACGGCCTGCAGACGCCCGAGCGCACCGATGGCAAGGGCAAGTCGGCGTACGACCTGCACCTGCCGGCGGAACTCAAGACGCAAAGCGCGTCACCGATCCGTTTCGGCGAGATCAGCTTCGACGCCGAAGTGACGATCCCCGGCAAGGCAGCGTCCGCGAGCACAGCGGCGACGGTTCTCTATGCAGCCTATCCGCGCTATGTCGGACTGAAGTCGCAGGACTGGTGGCTGCCGCTGGATCGCGATCCGGAACTCGAAGCGGTCGTGGCCGGATTCGATGGCCAGGCGCTTGCCGGGCAGGCCGTGGAGGTCGACATCGTGGCGGTGGATGCACCTGCGGGAACGAAGCCCGTCGCGCACTGCAGCCTGCGCAGCGGCCAGCCGTCCGCCTGCCCGTTCCATCCGGCCAAACCCGGCTACTACCGCTTCGAGGCGAGCGCGCCGGGCGCCGCGCCGACGAAGCTGACGCGCTACTTCGCGCGCACCGCGCTGGATATTCCGGAAAAGAATGCGGCCGCCGCCAGCCTGACCCTGTTGCAGGCTTCCGACGGCGTGCATCCGGCACGGGTCAAGTTGCACATGCCGTTCGCGAAAGCGACGGTGCTGTTCACGATCGAGTACGACCACGTGCTCAGGCACTGGGTGCAAGCGGTTGGCGCGGCCGATTCGGAGATCGAGGTTCCGGTGGAACAGGCCTGGGCGCCGGGCGTTTCCGTGCATGCGCTCATCCGCGCCAGCGATCCGGCCGCGAAGGACGGCGGCTTCGGCGCACGCACGCTCGATGCCCTGCTCGACCTCGACATACCCAGGCTGCACGATGACCGCATCGCCGCGACCCTCGACCAGCAACGCGTGGCCCCCGGCCACGACATCGTGCTGCACCTGGCCAACCCGTCCAGCGGTCCGCACCACGCGACGATCAGCGTCGTCGACGATTCGGTGTACCAGCAGGCGACGAGCATGCATGGCTTCGCCGACCCTTCCGCGGCGGCCTGGCTCGGCAGCCTCAAGACCTGGAACCTGGATGTCTGGTACGGCCTCGAGGCGTGGAAGGAAGCGCCGAACCTGTTCTACCGAGGGGTCGGGCCGCCGGTGATCACCGACGTGGCAGCGCCCATGGCGGCTGCGCCCGCGGCTGGGAGGGCACGCGCGAAATATCTCGACACCATTCAAGTCACCGGTTCGCGCGTCAGGCGGGTCGATCAGGAAACGGCATCGCCGGCGATCCTGCTGACGCGGCACAGCGAATCGACGGTCGCCGCGGGCGCTGCGATCCGCAGTGACTTCCCCGACGTCGCCTACTGGAACGCCGACGTCGCGCTGGCGGCGGGCGAATCGCGCGACCTGCGGATCCACTTGCCCGACAACCTGACCCGCTGGCGCGTGCTGGTCTGGTCGAGCGATGCCGGCGACGGTTTCGCGCAGACCCAGGCGACCGTGGAAACGTCCCTGCCGGTCGAGTTGCGCATCGGCGCGCCGGGAAGGCTCTACGTCGGCGATCGTTCGGGCGCTGACGTGTCCGCGCGCAACCATGGCGAGCAGGCCGCGACGGTCAGCCTGCAGGTGCATGCCGACGGCGCCGGCGTCAGCGTCGACGCGAATGCCAACGGGTCGGTGCAGGGCAATGCCGAGTTGTCGAAATCGATCGCGCTCGCGCCGACGACGGCCGGCGACATCGCGATCGTCGCGCGCGCGGCGAAGAATGGCGGTGGCGACGCGACGGCAAGCACGATCCCGGTGCTGTCGACGATGGGCAGTGAGCGCGTATCGCAGACCGGCTGGATCGACGCGGCGGCGCTGAACCTGCCGTTGCCCGTGCTGCCCGAGGGTGCGTCCGCCCTGCGGCTCGATGTGAAGGTCGATCGCGGACTGGGTAGCTGGAGCGATGGCTGGCTGCGCGACCTGCGCGACTATCCGCATCGCTGCTGGGAACAGACCCTCAGCCGCGCGATCGGAGCGGCGCTGGCCGTGGAGTCGGGCGGGGATGCGACGCAGTGGCCGGATGCGAAGACGGTCGTGCAGGACGCCATTGCCGTCGCGCCGATGTTCCAGAGCGACGATGGCCTGTTCCAGTATTTCACCGGATCGAACGACGCGTCGCGCCACGCCGGCAACGCCGCGTTGTCGGCCTACACCTTGCGTGGATTCCACCTGCTGCACAGCCTCGGCTACGGGCCGCCGACCGAGGCGCAAGCCAGTCTCGAAACCAGGCTCGCTTCGGTGCTGGCGGAGGCCGCGAAACAGAAGCCCGATGCCACCGCCGACCGTTTCGACTGGGAGACCCACGCGCTGGTGGCCGGCGCCCTGGCCGCACCCTCGTCGCTCGATGCGAAGGCGCTCGCCAACCTGTGGAAGACGTGGCCGAAACTGAGCTGGTATGGCCGCAGCGAACTCGTGCGCGCGCTGGTGCGCAAGCCGCAATTCGCCGAACAGGCGCGCACCGGCATCGAGCGTCTGCGCGCGGCCGGCGAGCAACGCGGCCTGCGCAGGGTCATCCACGATCCACGCGACTTCGCCTGGGTGCTTGGTTCCGACCTGCGCGACCAGTGCGGCGTGGTCGCCGCGCTGTATGAACTCGACAAGTCGGCCGATGGCGAACCCGCGCGCAGGAGCCTGCTGCGTGGCCTGCAGGATCTCTATGCGGGCGGCACCCAGAGCCTGGACACGCAGGCGAGCGCGCAATGCCTGATGGCGCTGCAGGTCGCGACGAAGAACCTGCCGGTCGATGCACGGGAGCAGCAGGTCCTGGCGTCCCTCGGCGGCGCGACGCAGACACTGCAGGTGTCGCCACGGCAGGCGCAGGCCGAATGGTCGCCGGTGGTTTCCGACGCGACCGCAACGTTGCGCCTGCAGGCGCAGGGCGCGACCAGCGCGACCGTGAGCTACAACGCCGAGCTGCGCTACGCGCTCGACCTGAGGCTCGCCAGGCCGCATGCGGTCGGAATGCGCCTGGCGCGCAGCTACCAGGTGTTGCGCAACGGCGCCTGGGTCGAGCTGGGCAAGGCCGCCCTCCACGAGGGCGACTGGGTGCGCGTGCGCCTCGTCCTCGAAGTGCCTGCACTGCGCCATTTCGTGGCGATCACCGACGTGGTGCCGGGCGGACTGGTCTCGCGCGACCTCGCCCTGAGCCATGTCGGAGGCGCCGACGTGAAGCAGCTCGGCCAATTGGGTTCGTGGTGGTTCGACAGCCGGCAGACCGGCCAGAACGACGTGAAGCTCTACGCCGAGCAACTGCCGCCCGGGACGCATGAGGTGTTCTATTACGCACAGGCCGTGCAGCCCGGCGACTACTTCGCACCACCGGCGATCGCCGAGCTGATGTATGGGCGTGCGAGCCGTTCGACCACCACGCCGGAACAGGTCGTCATCCTTCCGGCGCCAGCGGCGAATCGCTGACGTCGTGAGCCGGCGCCATCGGGCCATGGACATCCGTCGAATCGACGGCGCTGCCGGACTGGAGCGCGCCCGATTGGCGCCCGCTCGGCTGGCATCCGCGCCTGATCATTATCCCGGCCACCACAGCCGTGCGGTACGCGCGCCTGCGCGGCAAGACCCGCTGCAGGTCGCGATGAGGCAAAATGACGCATCGTCAGGAGCCCGGGCCCAGTGAACGAACAACGACTCCTCGATCCGACCGAAAGCCGCGACGAAGCCGCGCTCGAGGCCAGCATCCGCCCGCGCAGGCTCGACGATTACCTCGGCCAGCAGCCGGTGCGCGAGCAGCTCGGCGTCGCGATCGAGGCGGCGAAGCGGCGCGGCGAGGCGATGGACCACGTGCTGATCTTCGGGCCGCCGGGCCTGGGCAAGACCACCCTCAGCCACGTCATCGCCAACGAGCTCGGCGTCAACCTGCGCACGACCTCGGGCCCGGTGATCGAGCGCGCCGGCGATCTCGCCGCGCTCCTGACCAACCTGCAGCCGCATGACGTGTTGTTCATCGACGAGATCCATCGCCTGTCGCCGGTCGTCGAGGAGGTGCTGTACCCGGCGATGGAGGATTTCCACATCGACCTGATGATCGGCGAGGGCCCGGCCGCGCGCTCGATCAAGCTCGACCTGCCGCCGTTCACCCTGATCGGCGCGACCACCCGCGCCGGCCTGCTGACCGGTCCGCTGCGCGACCGCTTCGGCATCGTCCAGCGGCTGGAATTCTATTCGCCCGAGGAGTTGACCCAGATCGTGCGGCGCTCGGCGAAGATCCTCGGCATCGCCTGCGATCCCGATGGCGCCGCCGAGATCGCGCGGCGCTCGCGCGGCACCCCGCGCATCGCCAACCGGTTGCTGCGGCGTGCCCGCGACTACGCCCAGGTGCGCGCCGACGGCAACATCACCCGCGAGGTCGCCGACGCCGCGATGGCGATGCTCAAGGTCGACGGCGAGGGTTTCGACCAGTCGGACCGGCGCCTGCTGCGCATCATCATGGACAGCTTCGACGGCGGCCCGGTCGGCGTCGAGTCGCTGGCCGCCGCGCTGAGCGAGGAACGCGGCACGCTGGAAGACGTGATCGAGCCCTACCTGATCCAGCAGGGCTACCTGCTGCGCACCGCACGCGGGCGCATGGTCAGCGCCAAGACCTGGCGGCTGTTCGGGCTGGCGCCGCGCAACGCGCCTTCTTCCGGCCTGTTCGACGCCGACAAGGGCGCTGAATGAAGTTTTTGCACATGGGTTGCTACGATGGCGCCAGGCCGTCGAGCGTCGAACCCATGCCAGCCCAGGCCGTCGATGGATCACTGGTCGATGAACTCGCCTAGCACGCCGCTGTCGAACCCGGGTGCGCCGCCGGCTGCAGCGTTCATCTGGCCGATAAGGGTCTACTGGGAGGATACCGATGCCGGCGGCGTGGTCTACCACGCCAGCTACCTGCGCTTCCTCGAGCGCGCGCGCAGCGAATGGCTGCGCACGCTGGGGTTCGCGCAGGACGCGATGCGCGAGCGCGAGGGCGTGGTGTTCGTGGTGCGGGCGATGCGGCTGGAGTTCCTGCGGCCGGCAAAGCTCGACGACGAACTGGCCGTCGATGTCTCGTTGCAGGAGCGCCGCCGTGCGAGCCTGCTGATGCGGCAGGTCATCCGTCGCGGCGGAGTGTCATTGCTGGAAGCCGAAGTGAAGGTGGCCTGCGTGGCCGCCGCCGATTTCCGACCGCGCGCCGTGCCCGAAGCTCTGGCTGCGATGATGAAAGAACAGGGAGCGAGTGCATGAGTGTGTCGTTGCAACTGCTGGTCGCGATCCAGGCCGCATCCGCGCAATCCCTGCCGGACCTCTCGCCCCCGGTGCAGGCCGCCAGCGCGGCAGGCGGCAATGGCCTCGACCTGTGGCGGCTGGTGATGGAAGCCAGCCTGCCGGTGAAACTCGTGATGTGCCTGCTGCTGATCGGCTCGATCGCCTCCTGGGTCATCATCTTCCTCAAGCAGGGCGTGCTCCACGGCGCGGCGAAATCGGCCGATGCATTCGAGGAGAAGTTCTGGTCGGGCGCCGACCTCACCCATCTGTACCGCGAAGCCACCGAACGCAACCGCGTCACCACCGGCACCGAAGCGATCTTCGAGGCCGGCTTCCGCGAATACTCGCGCCTGCGCCAGCGCAAGGGCATGGACGCGCGCACCCAGCTCGAAGGCGCACAGCGCGGCATGCGCGCGCAGCTTGCGCGCGAGGTGGATTCGCTCGAGCACAACCTCGAGTTCCTCGCCAACGTCGGCTCGATCAGTCCCTACGTCGGCCTGTTCGGCACGGTGTGGGGCATCATGATCTCGTTCCAGGGCCTGGCGAGCATGAAGGAAGCGACGATCGCGACCGTCGCGCCAGGCATCTCCGAGGCGCTGGTCGCCACCGCGATGGGCCTGTTCGCCGCGATCCCGGCAGTGTGGGCGTACAACCGTTTCGCCACCAAGGTCGAGCGGATCAACGTGCGCTACGAGGCCTTCGCCGAGGAGTTCTCCTCGATCCTCCAGCGCCATTCGCCGATCGAGGAGTGAGTTCCGGGCATGAGCCGCACCCGCAAGCGCCGCAAGCTCAAGGCCGAGATCAACGTCGTCCCGTACATCGACGTGATGCTGGTGCTGCTGATCATCTTCATGGTCACCGCGCCCCTGCTCAACCTCGGCGTCGACGTCGACCTGCCGAAGTCGAAGGCGCATGCGCTGGAGCAGAAGAAGGAATCGCTGGTCGTCATCGTCGACGCCAATGGCGCGTACAGCTACCAGACCGGCAACGACCCGCCGAAACCGGTCGCCTCGGCCGATGAACTGGGCAGCGTGGTCGCCGGCATCCACCGCCAGAATCCCGAGGCCGCGGTGTTCCTCGCCGCCCCCGGCACGCTCGATTACCAGAAGGTGATGGACACGATGACCCTGCTGCAGAACGCGGGCATCCCCAAGGTCGCGCTGATGAGCCAGCCTGCGCGCGCGGGCGCCGGGAAGGCCGGGCAGCGCTGAGGCGATGGAATCCAACTCCGACAGGCTGCGCGCGTTCGGTCTCTCGCTGGGCCTGCACGCACTGGTGCTTTTCGTGCTGTATCGCGGCCTGATGGCGCAGACGGAACTGCAGGCGGCCGATGCCGAGGGACCGGCGATCGAGGCCACGCTCGTGAGCGCGCCGCAACGTTCCGTCGCGTCGGCGCGACCCGTAGCAGCCAGCCATCATCCCGTGCAGCCAGTGGCCCAGCCGCCTGTGGCGCAACCGGAGCCGACCCCGCAGGACTCACCGCAGCCGCGCCAGCTCGTGTCCCAGACCCAGGTCCCCAAGCCCGACACCGTCGACCAGGACGAAGTGCGCCGGACCGCCCAGCTCGCCGCCGAACACGCGCAGCAGGAGCAGGAGGAGCGCCGCCGGCAGGCGCAGGTCGATCTCGACCGCAAGCAGGAGCAACTGCAGGCCGAGAGCCGCCAGCGCCAGGCGCAGCAGGACATCGACAAGCAGCTTGCCGCGATCCGCAAGGCGCGCGCCGAGCAGGAGCATCAGGCGAAGCTGGCGCAGGAGAAGATCAAGCAGGATGAGGACCTCAGGAAAGCCCTGGCGCAGAATTCCGCGCCGGCGACGGCCGCAACCACGCCAGCCACGCACCAGGCCCCGGGCAACAACGGCGACAAGAGCGGTTTGCTCGCGAAGTACAAGCAGGCGATCATTGATACCACCAACCAGAACTGGATCCATTCCGACGACGTGCCGCAGCAGGTGCATTGCCACGTCCATTTCACCCAGATTCCGGGCGGCGTGGTGACGGCCGTGGATTTCAAGGACTGCCCGTTCGACGCGGCAGGCCGCGAATCGGTCAACCGCGCCATGCTCAAGACACCCTTGCCGTACGCCGGCTTCGAGTCCGTGTTCCCGCAGCTACGCCAGGGGGAACTGGATTTCTGCTATCCCACGGAGAAATGCTCGAAATGAGAAAATTCCTGACCGCACTGATCCTTCTCCTCGCCTGCATCGCGGGGCCCGCATTCGCGCAGGGCCTGGACATCGGCCTGGTGACCGGCAACGACGCCGCCTTGCCGATCGCGGTGGTGCCGATGGAATACCAGGGCAGCAGCGCCAAGCCCGACACGAATGTTTCCGACGTGATCCGCGCCGACCTCGCCCGTTCCGGGCAGTTCCGGCCGCTCGCCGACAAGGACATCGTCGAGCATCCGCAATCCAGCGCCGACATGAAGTACGCGACCTGGCGCCTGCTCAAGCAGGACTACGTGCTGGTCGGCCGCGTGCTCGACAGCAGCGACGGCGGCTATCGGGTCGAGTACGAACTGTTCGACGTCGCCAAGCAGCAGCGCATCTTCGGCCAGATGAAGACCGGCCGGCCGCTGGAGATGCGCCGGGTCGCCCATGAAATCGCCAACAACGTATACGAGGCGATCCTCGGCGTGCGTGGCGCCTTCGACACCCAGATCGCCTACGTCACCGCGGTCGGCCTGGGCAGCAACATGAAGTTCTCGCTGATGGTCGCCGACGCCGACGGCTACAACCCGCAGAGCGTGGTCAACTCGCGCGAATCGCTGATGTCGCCGGCCTGGAGCCCGGACGGCCACAAGCTCGCCTACGTCAGCTTCGAGCGCGGCAATTCGACGATCTACCTGCAGACCATCGGCACCGGCGCGCGCGAGGTCCTCGCCGCGTTCAAGGGCATCAATGACGCCCCGTCGTTCTCGCCGGACGGCAAGCGCCTGGCGATGACCCTGTCCAAGTCCGGCAATCCCGAGATCTACGTGATGGACCTGGCCAGCCACCAGCTCACCCAGATCACCAACCACTACAGCATCGACACCGAGCCGGTGTGGATGCCCGACGGCAAGTCCCTGCTGTTCACGTCGGACCGCGGCGGCAAGCCGCAGATTTACCAGGTGCCGGCGAGCGGCGGAGAGCCCACGCGGGTGAGCTTCCAGGGCCAGTACAACGCCCGCGCGACGGTGTCCTTCGACGGCAAGAAGATCGCGATGGCGCAGGGCAGCGGCAATGTCTACCGCATTGCCCTGCTGGATCGCAGCTATCCCGGAACCGGACGCTGGCTGAACCTTTCGCCGGGAGAACTCGACGAATCCCCCAGCTTCGCGCCGAACGCCAGCATGGTGCTGTACGCTGCCAAGGAAAACGGCCGCGGTGTCCTCTATGCGGTATCGGCCGATGCGCGCGTCAGGCAGCGCCTCGTGCTGGCCGACGGCGATGTCCGCGAGCCGGCCTGGTCGCCCTATCGCGAACGCTGAAACAACAACAAGCCCCCACCCGTAACACGAAAAGGATGACGACAATGAAGACCCACAAGACCGTTCTGATCGTCGCCGCGGCGTGCATCGCACTCGCGGGCTGCGGAAAGAAGAACGTCAAGGAAGGACCGGCGGGCAGCGGGATGGAGTCCGGTTCGTCGGCGAACACCCAGCCGTACAACGGTTCCTCGGCGGGCGGCGGCAGGTACCTGCCGGGCGACCTCGAGACCGATTCGTGCCTGCGCCAGCGCACGGTCTATTTCGACTTCGACCAGGACACGCTCAAGCCCGAGTTCCAGGCGATCGTCGCCTGCCACGCGAAATACCTGAGGGATCGCCCGGAAGCGCGCATGCGCCTGGAAGGCAATGCCGACGAGCGCGGCAGCCGCCAGTACAACCTCGGCCTCGGCGAGCGCCGCGGCAACGCGGTGATGGCGGCGGTGCGCGGTTCGGGCGCCTCGGCCGGGCAGATGGAAGTGGTCAGCTACGGCGAGGAGCGCCCGGTCTGCACCGAGTCCAACGAGGAATGCTGGGGCAAGAACCGCCGCGTCGACATCACCTACACCAGCAAGTGACGACGATGCGTCCGCAGCGGAAGACCAACGCGATGGCCTGCGCGCTGGCGGCGCTGTTCGCCAGCACGGGCGCGATGGCGCAGCAGTCGCGCCTGAGCCTGGCCGATCGCGTCGCCGCGCTCGAGGCGCGCGACCAGGGGCAGGGCCAGCAGTCGGTCGAACTGCTCAACCGCATCGCCCAGCTCGAGTCCGACGTGAAGGCGCTTCGCGCGCAGGTCGAGCAGATGCAGAACGACAACCAGCAGGCGAAGGACCAGGCCAAGGCGCAGTACATCGACCTGGATTCCCGCCTGGGCCGCCTGGAAGCCGCCGCGCCTGCTGCGTCGGCGCCGGCAGCCGCGGCGAAGCCGTCGCCGAATCGTCCTGCGGCGGCACAGCAGCCGGCAGCGAGCGCTTCGCCGTCGGCAGCGGCGGGTGGCGTCCCCAGTCCGGCTGCGCCGGCTTCAACAGTGAGCGACCAGGCCGCCTACCAGGCGGCTTTCGACGCGATGAAAGCGGAGCAGTACGCCGATTCCGCGCAGAAATTCCGGGCCTTCGTCCAGCAGTATCCGAACAGCACGCTGGCGCCGAATGCGTACTACTGGATGGGCGAATCCTATTACGTCACCCGCAACTACCAGTACGCGCTGGCCGCGTTCCAGTCGGTGATCGATCATTTCCCCGACTCGGCCAAGACCGCCGGAGCCCTGCTCAAGATCGGCTACTGCCAGGATGGCCTGAAGCAGCGCGATGCCGCCGAGGCGACCCTGCACCAGGTGATCGCGAAATACCCGAACAGCGAGGAAGCCGGCCAGGCCCAGAGCCGCCTGCGTGCGATGAGCATGGATGCCGGTGGCTGAGGCAGGCGACGCGGCGGTGAACGGCGAGCCGGAAAACGCGACGCAGGATCGCCTGCGCATCACCGAAATCTTCCATTCGCTGCAGGGCGAGGCGCGCAGCGTCGGCTGGCCGACCGTGTTCGTGCGCCTCACCGGCTGCCCGCTGCGCTGCGGCTATTGCGACACCGCTTATGCTTTCCACGGCGGCGAGTGGCGCGAGATCGGCGCCATCCTCGACGAGGTTGCCAGCCACGCAACCCGCCACGTCTGCGTGACCGGCGGCGAGCCGCTCGCGCAGAAGCGCTGCATCGACCTGCTCAGGCGCCTGTGCGATGCCGGCTACGACGTGTCGCTGGAAACTTCCGGCGCGATCGACATCGCCGCCGTCGACCCGCGCGTCGCGCGGGTGGTGGACCTGAAGACACCCGGCTCCGGCGAGCAGGCGCGCAACCGCCTGGAGAACATTCCCCTGCTCACCACGCGCGACCAGGTGAAGTTCGTGGTCTGCGATCGCGCCGACTACGACTGGGCGGTGGCGATGCTGCGCGAACACGACCTGGCTTCGCGCTGCGAGGTGCTGTTCTCGCCGAGCTACAACCAGGTGCAGCCGCGCGAACTGGCCGAATGGATGCTCGCCGACCGCGTGCCCGCGCGCTTCCAGTTGCAGCTGCACAAGCTGCTGTGGGGCGAGGAGCAGGGGCGATGAGGGCGGTCGCTGCAACTGCCGCGACGCGGGTCATCCGCGAGGGTGGATGGAGGCTGGATTCCGATCCGGCGATCTGCCTTGAAGGGCAGATCGCCCCGAAGAGCGCACGCGCAGGGATGCGCGGGCCGGCGCCACGCACCATGGACGGTTGTTCGCGGGAGCACCCGTGAAGCGCGCCGTCGTCCTGGTCTCCGGCGGCATGGATTCGGCCGTCGTGCTGGCCCTCGCGCGCGAGCAGGGTTACGCGACGCACGCGCTCAGCGTGGCCTACGGGCAGCGCCATACTTCCGAGCTCGACGCCGCCGCGCGCAACGCGCGCGCGCTGGGCGCGGTCGAGCACAAGGTGGTCGCGATCGACCTGCGCGGCATCGGCGGTTCGGCGCTGACCGCTGACATCGCCGTTCCCGAGCACGACGCCGGCGAGCCGCTCGACGCCGGCATCCCTGTCACCTACGTGCCGGCGCGCAACACCATCATGCTGTCGATCGCGCTCGGCTGGGCCGAGGTGCTCGGTGCGAGCGATATCTTCTGCGGCGTCAACGCGGTCGACTATTCGGGCTACCCCGATTGCCGCCCCGAGTTCGTCGCCGCCTTCGAGGCGCTCGCCAACCTCGCGACGAAAGCCGGCGTGGAAGGCGCCGGCCTGCGCGTCCGCGCGCCGTTGATCGGCATGGGCAAGGATCGGATCGTGCGCGAGGGCATGCGCCTGGGCGTGGACTTCGCGCAGACCGTTTCCTGCTACCAGGCCGACGCCGACGGCCGCGCCTGCAGCCGCTGCGACGCCTGCCGCCTGCGCGCCGAAGGCTTCGCGAAAGCCGGCGTCCCCGATCCCACGCGGTACCGCGGTTGACCGCGGTCGGCTAGAATGCGCGTCCGCCTGCACGGCGCTCCGTTTCATCCCTCGATGGGTCGTTAGCTCAGTCGGTAGAGCATCGGACTTTTAATCCGCTGGTCGACGGTTCGAATCCGTCACGACCCACCAATAAAATCAATGGGTTAGGTGCGGAAGTCTGTTAGAATCTAACGATCTCCGTGCAATTCTCCATACAATTCGTCGATCTTGCAGCCAAGTTATTGATTTGAAATGGCCAAGTTGGAAGCTATTTTGAGCTGAACGAAAGCGCGTTGGAGTCGACGAATCGTTTTTCGAAATACGGTCTAGATCCATTTTGGTAAGGCATTGAATAAAAAAAGATTTAATTTTTAACGAAACGGCAAGTCATTAAAAACAAAAGTTCTTTTCTATATTTCGTGAGCATCAAATTGGACAAAATTTGAGCATCACGTTTGCGTATCACGTTCCGTGATCTCTAGAAGCGCGGAAAATTCATACAGACCTGGTCGCCGACCTAAGCCAGCACGAAGTGTCCGAAGCAGATTGTGGGTCCGCATGAGTGTCAAGATCCGAGTCGCAGATGCTCTCGGAATGCGACTGTCAGTGATGAAAGTTGGTCCGAAGAAGACCGGTCGCGAAAAAATGAAGTCAACTGCCTGAATCGCGTGTTGCGAATGGGTGAACTTGACGACACGTTCTTTGACTTCGGCATACAGCGAAAGAATTTCGGTTGCTTTGGCCTCATTTTCTTGCGCTTGGAAGCGTAGAGCCTCCAGGAAGAACAGAACCCAACCGGTCCAGTCATCATCCGCCGAGACCGCTCGCAGACGATCCAAATATTCGTCGCGATGTGCATCCAAGAAGGCGCTCACATAGAAGTGAGGCCCACTCCTCAGCGCTCCTTGGGCATGCATATACAGCGGAATGATCATCCGACCAAGCCTGCCGTTGCCGTCCAAGAACGGATGCAACGCCTCGAATTCCGCATGTAGAACGGCCAATTGGACGAGCGGATTGACGGGATCGGACGTCATGAAAGCATCCCAAGCGTCAAGACCTGCCTGAAGATGCGATTGGTCAATGGGGATGAAGCTAGCCTCTTCGATCTTGCATTTCGGTGCTCCGATCCAATTTTGTTGCTTTCGATAGGATCCGGGATCTTTATTTCTTCCGCGTACTCCAGCCATGAGGATGCTATGGGCTTGGCGGAGCATATGTTGAGAAATTGGCCTATCCCTTAGCTCTGCCTCACAGAAGCGAACCGCCTTGCGATAGTTGATGATTTCGTATGCATCTTCACGTCTGCGCGGATTCATCGCGCTGGCATCGCCACCTTCCACTTCCAGGACCTCGCCGATAGTCGCTACGGTTCCTTCGATTCGAGACGAAAGGACGGCCTCTTGAGTGAAAAGGGGCGACAGAAGAACCTCCGCGTTTGGAATTGCCGAAACGACACCATCGTAGCGCCCGACAGCTTCACTGGCCTTGCCGATCAGCGACACAAGGCGAGCCCAATCCAAGTTCGGCGGAAATTTTCCGATGTGGTAGCGAACAGGCGCAGCCATGCGTGAGCCCTCAGATTTCACCGCAAAGACTAACAGTCCAGAGCACCAGCATGAACCAATGGCCTACGGCGCTACGACAGGCCCGCATGCTGTGCTCCTAGGATCCGCCATGCTGGGAGACTCAAGGCTACGGAGCCGATTTTTCGCTTGCCGATCGATGCCAAGGCATAATTGCTAAGATTGAGCCTCCGTACAATTCGTTGGTGACCCAAGCAATAACGCGGCTTTCAGAGAGGCGTATCCGTACAATTTAAGAGCTCATGTCCTTGATGTGATTGCAGAGGCGAGGGGGCTTTTAATCCGCTGGTCCCGAGTTCGAGTCTCGGACGACCCACCACTTTTCAAACCGCTCCCGCAAGCGGACTCAATCCGCTAGTCGACGGTTCGAATCCCGTCTCGGCCATCATCCAGTCGGTGCCTTCGCGGTCTCTCGGCCATTTCCGGCGAACGTGCGACGCTGAAGGCCAGGTCAGGAGGAACTGGTTGACAGGGCTGGTGCCTGCTGCGGCCGCGTCGGAAACGTGTGCCGGAACACTCGCCCCAGCACGCCGGCGTACTGCTTCCAGAAGCCGCCGGTGTTGTAGTGCACGCCGTAGCGCGCGCAGATCTCGCGCACGCGTGGAGCGATCTCCGAATAGCGCGTGGCCGGCATGTCGGGGAACAGGTGGTGCTCGATCTGGCGGCTGAGCTGGCCCGTCAGAAGGTGGAACAGGCGGCTGCCCTCGAGGTTGCCCGATCCCTGGATCTGCCGCAGGTACCACTGGCCACGGGTCTCCTCGGCGACTTCGCGGGTGCTGTAGGTGTGCACGTGCTCGGTGAAATGCCCGCAGAAGATGATCGCGTTCGTCCACAGGTTGCGGATCAGGTTCGCGACCAGGTTGCCGAGCAGCACGCGCGGCCACTGCCAGAACGCCAGCGCCGGGAACAGCACGTAGTCCTTGAACAACTGCAGCCCCGCCTTGCGCAGGAACGGGCGCATGCGTTCGCTGAACTCGTCCTTCTTCATGTGACCCTTCACGAAGCGTCCGATCTTGATGTCGTGCACCGCGACGCCCCACTGGAAATTCATCGCCAGCAGCAGGAACCACAGCGGCTGCAGCAGGTTGAATTTCTTCCAGCGCTGCTTCTCGCTCAGGCGCAGCATGCCGTAGCCGAAGTCGTGGTCCTTGCCGATGATGTTGGTGTGGTTGTGGTGCTCGACGTTGTGCGAGTTCCGCCAGTGGTCGCCGTCGCAGACGATGTCCCACTCGTAGGTCTGCGAGTGCAGGGTGGGGTCGTTCATCCAGTCGTACTGGCCGTGCATCACGTTGTGGCCGACTTCCATGTTCTCGACGATCTTCGCCAGCGCCAGCCCGGTCACGCCACCGATCCAGCTCACCGGGCCGATGCCGAACATCAGCAGCGTGCGGCCGCCGATCGCCAGTCCCTGCACGATGTGGCGCATGCGGTGGATGTGGCGTGCATCGCGCTCGCCGATGTCGGCGAGGACTTCCAGGCGCAGCGCGTCGAGTTCCGCGGCGAAGCGCGCGGCGGTGTCGACGTCCATGCGGGTCTTGCTGGTCATGCCGGTTTCCTCGGAATCAGAGCGCGAGTTCGAGCGCGCTTTGCGGGGTGGAGATGCACAACTGGATCCATTCCTCGCCGGGACCGGATACCTGGCCGGTCAGCAGGTTGGTCACGGTGCCGCTGCGCTTGACGCACTGGCAGGTACGGCAGATGCCGCGCCTGCAACCGAAGCGCGGTGCAAGACCCGCCGCCTCCGCGCCATCGAGCAGGCTCTGGCCGGCCATGACAGTGAACGAGTGTTTCGCGTCGTCGCACGCCACCGCATGTGCACTGGCGCCGGGGTCGATCGCTGCCGCGCGGCGGCCGAAGCTTTCGCTTTGCACCCGATCGCCCAGGCCGGCATCGGCGTACATGGCTTCGACGAGGCGCATGAATCCATCCGGGCCGCACAACAGGGTCTCGCGTTCGGCCCAGTCCGGGACGAGTTGCGCGAACTTCTGCGCGTCCAGCCTTCCGTCGGTTCCGCTGCTGTGCGTTTGCACACGCAAGCGTGGCCAGCGTGCAGCCAGCGCCCGCAGTTCCCGGGCGAAGATCATGTCCTCGGAAGACCGGCCGCCCTGCAGCAGCACCACATCGCGTGTGCAGCCCTCGTCGGCAAGGCCCTGCAGCAAGGACATCATCGGCGTCACGCCGCTGCCGGCGCAAACCAGCAGCAAACCGCCAGCCGCGTCGCGCGGGGCGAATGCGCCCTGCGCCTTGCCCAGCCGCACGACCGCGCCGACTGCCAGCGCATGTGCTGCGGTGGATACCGGGCCGTTGTCCTTGCGCTTGATCGTCAGCCGGACCAGGCCGTCGTCGCGCGGCGCATTCGAAATGCTGAAGCAGCGCGCATGCCGTGCCCCGCCGATTTCCAGTTGCAGGAGCGCGTGCTGTCCCGGGAGAAAACCGCCGAAATGACGATTGGGCTTGAGCCACAGGCTCCGGACCCCGGGCGCCTCGTCCATGATCCTCACCACGCGCGCCATCGGTTCGGTCAGCGACCACACCGGGTTGATCGCAGCGGCGAGGCGATTCCAGGCTTCCGGCTGGTTGAACGGCGCCCACATGGGGTGCCGCCAGGCGTGGCGGAGCCGGGCAGGGCGGCTGTCGGGCCGGGGTTGCGAAGGGGTCATGTCGGAGCGTTGTGTTATAGAGTGAACGTATGTTCACCCAATTTTACAGAGTTTACGCTCCAATTCCACAATCCCTCTGACGACCTATACTCCCTGCCCGGTCCGGGGGCGCGGATCCTGCGTCTGGAGAGACCCTTGCCATCGAGCGAACGAGCGTCAGTGCGAACCGAAGCGGAAGTCCCGACCACGCGCGCCGAACAGAAGGAGCGCACGCGCCTGCGCCTGGTCGAGGCCGCGCTTGTCCTGATCGGCCAGGGACGGAGTTTTTCCTCGCTGAGCCTGCGCGAGGTCACCCGCGAGGCCGGTATCGTACCGGCCGCCTTCTATCGCCATTTCCGCGATCTCGACGAACTGGGGCTCGCACTGGTCGAGATGGGCGGCGCCACCCTGCGACGCCTGCTCCGCGACGCGCGCCGCAACGGCCTTCCACCGACCGGGATGCTGCGCGGCTCGGTGCTGATCTACAAACGCTTCGTGGAGGAACGCAGCCTCGTGTTCCGTTTCATCGCCGGCGAGCGCGGCGGCGGCTCGCGGGTGATCCGCGATGCGATCCGCAGCGAGGAAAACCACTTCGCCTCCGAAATGGTGCAGGACCTGCGCACGCTCGGCACGCTGCCCGATCTTTCCACCGCGACGATGCAGATGATCTGCGGACTGGTCGTCACCACGATGCTCAACGCCGCCTCGGACATCCTCGACCTGCCGCCACGCCAGCCCCGGCGCGAGAAGGAACTGGTCAACAACTTCGTGCGCCAATTGCGCGTGGTGTTCCTCGGCGCGGCGCGCTGGCGCGAGCGCTGAAGCCGTCGGTCCTGCGCGGCCTGTCTGTTTCAATGACGGCGCGAGTCTGGCCACCATCTTCGTGGCGGCCTTCAATGCGGCGTGGCCTCAGTTTGCCGTCACCGTTCCGTTCGCCGCCACGTCGAACAGCAGCACGCCCCTGGCCGAGGATTTCAGCGCGCCGTTGCCGGCGGGGACGATGCTGATGGCGTGGTTGCCGCCGCTCGGGGTGGCGGTCACGGTGTAGGCCTTGTTCGGCTGCAACTCGGTGACCACGTGGGTCGTCGCGGCGGCCGGTACGGCATAGGCGATGGTCCCGGCGATGGTCGTGCCGGCGGCGTGGGTGTTGACGATCACCGCGCTGTTGCCGCCGCCGCCGGCGAGCAGCACGCCGGTCGCCGCGCCGGTGGTCACGACGATCCTGCTGGCGGTCGCCACCAGCGTCGCGGATGTCGAGGTGTCGAACACGGTCAGCCATTGCTGGACGGCGGTCGTGTCCGGTGGCCGTACCTGCACCTGCCAGACCTTGTCCGGATTGCTGCCCGGATCGCCGTCGTTGGGCGGGTACATGGCGATCGTCTTCGTCGTCGCGTTCGCCGGCAACACCGTCGTCATCGCGCCCGCATAGATGTTCTTGTAGGTCACGTTGAACCGATGGCCGCCGGCCGGTGCGCTGCCTGCGGTCGGCAGGGCCGGGAAATGGAAGGCGAGGAACTGGTCATCGATCACCGCCGCTTCGCGGGTGCGGTCGTAGACGACGAAGCGGTTCGGGCGCAGGTAGACGATTTCGCGCGACCATGAGGACACCTGCGGCTTGCCCTGCTTGTCCGGCCGGTACATGTTCTCGAGCTTGTCGGCGAGCACGTCGACGTACTTCGTCCCGTCCTCGTACGACGCGACGTGCGTCTGCACGCCGTCGTCTTCGGCGGTGTACGCGGCCTGGCCGTAGCGGGTGACGACCTTGCTGCCGTCCATGCGGCGCACGTAGAAGATATTGTCGATGGTGCGGTTCGCGGCGTAGACCGAACCATCGAAGTCGCCGTAGGTGTCGGTGTAGATGCGGTTCTCGTCGTTGTCGCCATGCGGCTCGTGCACGATCTGGCCGGTGCCATTGACCAGCAGCGGCAAGCCGCCGCGCACCAGCGCGAGACCGCCCTGGTCGAAGAGTTCCTCGCCCTGGCCGGGATTGTTGACGTAGGGGCCGGCGCGGAACGACATCCAGCTCGCCGTGGTCGTCCAGTCCGAACGCGCCGCCACGGCGTTCATGCCGGTCGCGAAATAGGACAGGGGCAGGGTGGTGATCGCCTTGGTCTTGCCGCTGGGATCCCAGAACAGGAACAGCTCCCAGGGTTCGCTCGCGCCGTAGCCGCTGGTGTTGGTGTTCACGGCATTCGTGTAGGCCTGGAACACGTTCGCCTCGGGTGCGTTCCAGTAGCGCAGGGAACCGAGCACATGCATGAACATGCCGGTGTCCGCGGTGCCGACCGGCGGGGTCGCGGTGCCGGTGGCGTGGTTGGTGTCGCGGTCGTCGATGTATTTGCGCGACGGCCAGGTGAAGTGCATCAGGTAGTCGGCGGCGTCGATCGGGAAGGAGTAGGGCGCGCTCGCGGAATGGACCAGGTCGAGGCCGGCGGCGGTCTTCGCCTCGATCACCGGCAGGCTCATGTTGAGCGTGCCCAGCGGGCCGTAGTTGCCGAAGCCCTCGGGCCAGCCGCCGCCGGTCAGATGCGTGTTGTAGTAGGGCTGCACGCCGATGTGCGGCGGGTTGCTGGCGGCGGTGGCGAACTGGCTGTTCAACCAGTCGGTCCAGAGTGCTGGCCCGTTCGGGTTCTCGTCGTAGGTCGCCAGCGCGATCGCCGCGTCGGCATGGAAGAAGCCGGCGAAGTAGTTGCTCTGCGGATGCGCGTATTCGAAGCCCGAACACCCGCTCGGATTCTTGAAGGACGTCAGCCACGCGTTCGCCGTCGTGTAGATCTGCAGGCGATCGGCATCGCTGAGCAGCGGCCAGGCCCAGTCGTAGCCGATGCCCATGCCCACGCCGAAGAAACGCGTGCCGTAGCCGTCGTCGGTGCAGGGATTCTGGCCGTGGCTGCCGCTGCCCGTGTAGGGCGTGGACATCGCCAGCAGGATCTCGCGCGTCTTCGCGCCGTAGGGCTGCGCGTCGGTCGGGTCGCTCGCCACCATCGTCTGGTAGCACAGGCCTTCGGCCAGCACCGCGCTCCAGTAGCTGCTGCCCTGGTAGCCCTGGCCGATGTCCGGCGGGTCGGGGTAGGCGTTGCCGTCGGGCAGGTCGACCTTGCCGCCGATGAAGGAATCGCAGTAGTTCTTCAGCTGCTGCCACTGCGGCGTATTGGCGCCCATGCGCGCATGCAGCGTGGCCAGTGTCGGGCCGTCGAGGAGCAGGCGCGGGTGCGGGGCCAGCGTCTGCGCCGAGGCGGCCAGGCTCAGGACCAGCAGGAGGAAGAACCAGAGTACGCGAGCCATCTTCATTCCGTGATCTCCCGGGGGCCTTGCGAGTCTAACGCCGGAATAGCCGGAGCCAGGACGCATCCGGCTCCGATTCCGGCGACACGGCGCCGCCATCGGTGGCGGCTATCGAGCCAGTGCCTCGATCAGGGCCAGCACCGCTTCGCGCTTGTATTCGCTCAGTTGCCGCGAGGACAGCAAGATCCGTTCCTCGATCTCGTCGCGCGCGAAGTCGCTGGGTATGCGTTCGCGCGGATCGTTGGCGGCGTCGAGCCGCATCCGGCCGCGACCGGTCGCCAGCCATTCGAAGCTGACCTCGAGCGTCTCGGCGATCTTGCCCAGGTGGATGACGCTGGGCATCGTGCCTTTCTGCTGTTCCCATTGCGCGACCGCGCTGCGGTGCACGCCGACGCACAGCGCGAGCTGCGCCTGGGTCAGCTTGCGCACCGTGCGTGCACGCCGGATGCGTGTGCCGTATTCCATGAGCTTTCCCCTGTCGAGCAACCCGTTGATGTCAGCAAAGCTGTCGCGTTATTGAAGCTGTCCTATTCTTGTACAGAAGAACTAACGCGTGATGACCTGGGCCAACCTCGCGAAGTCCTCGCCCCGAATGTCAGTAGTGCTGACTAAACCCCTGATAATGATAGTGTTGCGATCATAGCGCGCCGCGTGTTTAAACGTCCTCAATGGAAGCGACAGGGGGCTTTCGGTGCGCTACAGGAACGTGGCGTGGTGGGCATCACTTTCCACGGCAGGTGTCTCGGGTAACGACCTGCCGCCCGCGTGCGCCGGAGGGGAACCGGTAGCGCCCGGCGACGCGGCGCCAAAGCCAGGCGATGGACGATGCGGGCCATGCCGCTGGCTGGGGTTGGTCGCGCTGGTCGCGATGTCCGGCGCGGCATGGGCGCAGCCGTCGGGCGACGGTCTGGGCGACCTGAGCCTTGAGCAGTTGGGCAAAGTCGACATCACCTCGGTCTCGGGGCGATCGGAACGGCTGGCGGACGCACCCGCGTCGATTTACGTGATCAGCGGCGACGACATCCGCCGCTCCGGCGCCACCACCCTGCCCGAGGCGCTGCGGCTGGCGCCGAACCTCGAGGTCGCCCGCGTCAGCGCCAGCACGTACGCGATCAGCGCGCGCGGGTTCAACAACTCGCTCGGCAACAAGCTGCTGGTCCTGATCGATGGTCGCATCGTCTACACGCCGCTGTTCTCGGGCGTGTTCTGGGACGCACAGGATGTGCTGCTCGAGGACGTCGACCGGATCGAGGTGATCAGCGGTCCGGGCGCGACGCTCTGGGGTGCGAACGCTGTCAACGGCGTGATCAACGTGATCACTCGTTCGGCGGCGAAGACGCAGGGGCTGCTGGTGGGCGTAGAGAGCGGCGGCGACGGCAATACCGACGTCGTCCGTTATGGCGGCAGGCTCGGTGGCGACGGCAGCTTCCGGGTCTACGCGAAGCGCGAGCAGATCGAGCACACCGAAAACGCTGCCGATCAGTCCCTTCCCGACGGCTTCGATCGCGACCAGGCGGGTTTCCGTGCCGACTGGGGAGACCCCGACCGCGGCTTCACCCTGCAGGGCGACACCTATCGCGGCCGTTCCCAGGAGCCACTGTTCGGGCCGGAGGATCTTTCCGGCTTCAACCTGCTTGCCGACTGGAACCGGCGCGACAGCGATGGCTCGAGCCAGCGCCTGCTTGCCTACGTCGATCACACCCGGCGCGACGAGCCACTCGATTTCCGCGACCGCATGGACATCGAGGATGTCGAGTACCAGCGCGACGTCCCGTTCGGCCGGCAGGATGTGCTGTGGGGACTGGGTTATAGCCACGCGCACGACGATACCGCTCCCGGCCTGCTGGCCGCGTTCATCCCCGCCACAAGGGACCTGGACTGGGAAGACGCCTTCGCGCAGGACGAGATCCGGCTGAAGGATTCGCTCAAGCTGACCGTGGGCGCGCGCCTGGATCGCAACATCTACACGGGGATCGAGTTCCTGCCGAGCATCCGCCTCGCATGGAAGCCGTCCGAGGATCGCCTGTTGTGGGCCGAGGTTTCGCGCGCGGTGCGGGAGCCTTCGCGGATCGACAGGGAATTTTTCTTTCCCGGTTTCCCGCCGTTCCTGATCACCGGGGGGCCGGATTTCGTCTCCGAGTTGTCGGACGTGGCCGAAGTCGGCTACCGCGCCCAGCCCACGAAGAACTTCTCGTGGTCGGTCACGCTGTTCGACCAGTACTACGAGAACCTGCGCAGCGGCGAGCCGCAACCCGACGGCTCCTTCCAGGTCGAGAACGGCACCGCCGGAAGGGTCTGGGGCGCCGAAGCCTGGGGCACGTGGCAGGTGTTCGATCGCTGGCGACTGTCGGCTGGCCTGTCGGAATTGCGCGAGGGCTTCCACACGCGCGCCGGCTTCCACGATCCCGACGGTTCGGTTGACCTGGGCAACGATCCGAGGCACCAGTGGTCGCTGCGCTCGACCTTCGCGGTGACGCCGGCGCTCGAATTCGACGTGATGACGCGCAGCGTGAGCGCCCTGCCTGCGCCGCTGATCGCCGCCTACACCGCCGTGGACGCGACCCTGGACTGGCGGATCAACGCCCACGTCGACCTCACCCTGATCGGGCAGAACCTGTTCGGCGCCGGTCACGTCGAATTCGCGCCCGGGCCAGTGGTTCCGCCCAGCGACTACGATCGCAGCGCGGACGTCCGCCTGCAGTTGCGATGGTGAGGCGATGAACGGCTGTCGGCGCTTCGCGACACGCATCCTGCTGGCCTTCGCGCTGGCCTGGGCCGTGCCGGCGCCGAACGCGTACGCCGCCGCCTCGTCGGCGGCCCTCGAGGCCCCCGAGCCGCGCATCAAGGCGGCCTTCCTCTTCAAGTTCGGAAACTATGTCGAGTGGCCTTCCGGCGCGTTCGCCTCGGCGAGCTCGCCGTTGACGATCGGCGTCGTCGACGCCGACGAACTGGCCGATGAGCTCACGACGATCGTCGCCGGCAGGAACGTCGACGGGCACGCGGTCGTCGTGCGCCGGATGCGCGAAGGCGATCCGGTCGCGGGCCTGCACATCCTGTTCGTCGGCAAGGCGAGCGACGGCAAGCTCGCGCAGATCCTGTCGCCGACGAAAGGCAGCGCGACGCTGGCGGTGACCGAAGCCGACGGCGCGCTCGATCTCGGCAGCACGATCAACTTCGTCATCGTCGACGGCAAGGTCCGCTTCGACGTGGCGTTGCAATCGGCGCAGGCCGGCAGCCTGAAGATCAGCTCGCGCCTGCTCGCGGTGGCACGCAAGGTGACGGGGCCGACATGAGGCGCGCACTGTCCCGGTCGTTGCGCGTGAAGCTGACCAGCGTCGTCCTGCTGACGACGCTCGCCGCGCTCGTGGTCGCCCTTGTCGCGATCGTCGTCTACGACCTGCGCATCTATCGCCGGAACTGGGAAGCCGACCTCTCCACCCAGGCCGAGTTGCTTGGCCGCACCGCGGCCCCGGCGGTCGCCTTCGACGATCCCAAGGCCGCCGGCGAAGACCTCGACCTGCTGCGGCTGCGGCCGCGGGTGCAGGTGGCGGCGATCTACACCGCGCGGGGCGAGCTGTTCGCTTCGTATGCCAGGCCAGGTGCGCCCCGGGACTTCCCGAAGCTGCCCGAATCCGACGGAATGCGCGTGGAAGGCCGGTCGATGGTGCTGTTCCGGCGCATCGTCAGGAACAACGAGATCGTCGGCACCGTCTACCTGCGCGCCGACTACGAGATGCTCCAGCGGATCGGCGACTACCTCGGCATTGCGGCGATCGTCGCGGTGGTCGCGATGCTGGTGGCATTCGGCCTGTCGAGCTGGCTGCAGCGGATCGTGACCGCGCCGATCCTCGACATCGTCGGCATCGCGCGCGAGGTCGTGCAGTTGAAGGACTACTCGCGGCGCGCGCGCAAGACCAGCGAGGATGAGGTCGGCGTCCTGGTCGATTCGTTCAACGGCATGCTCGAAGAGATCGGGCAGCGCACGCACGCGCTGGAAGTATCGAACGCGGAGCTCGAGCGCGAGATCGCCGGCCATGCGAAGGCGCAGCGGGAGATCATGCGCCTCAACACCGAACTCGAGGACCGCGTGCGCGATCGCACGGCCCGGCTCGAGTCGGCCAACCGCGAACTCGAGGCGTTCTCGTTCTCGGTCTCGCACGACCTGCGCGCGCCGTTGCGACACATTCAGGGCTACGCGCAGATGCTCCAGGAGGACGCCGCGCAGCTCGATCCGGACATGCGGCGCTATCTCGACATGATCCGCGAGAGCGCGCGCCGGATGGGCCTGCTGATCGACGACCTGCTGGCGTTCTCGCGGCTCGGCCGGCAGGCGCTGGAGAAGACCGCGGTCGACATGAACGCCCTGGTCGAAAGCACCCTGCGCGAAGTGGGCGTCGCAGGTTCCGACGATCCGCGCCTGCGCGTGGCGCGCCTGCCGACCGTCGATGGCGACCGCAACCTGCTGCGGCAGGTATGGGTCAACCTGCTGTCGAACGCCTTCAAGTACAGCGCCACCCGCAGCGAAGCGGCGCGGGTCGAGGTCAGCGGCGAGCGCGACGGCGCGGTGGCCCGTTTCCACGTGCACGACAACGGCGTGGGCTTCGACATGCGCTACGCCGACAAGCTGTTCGGCGTGTTCCAGCGGCTCCATTCGCAGGATCAGTTCGAGGGCACCGGCGTGGGCCTGGCGATCGTCCAGCGCATCGTCGCGCGCCACGGCGGCAGGGTCTGGGCGGAAGCCGAGATCGATCGCGGCGCCACCTTCACGTTCGAATTGCCAGCCAGGCCGGCCAGCACCACGGAGAACATCGCATGAACTACCAACAGGTCGAGATTCTGCTGGTCGAGGATTCGAGCGCGGACGCGGAAATGACTTTACGCACGCTCAAACGCCGCGGCATTGCGAATAACGTGCAATGGGTCAAGGACGGCGTGGAGGCGATCGAGTACCTGTTCTGCGAGGGGCCGTTCGCGGACCGGAACTGCGGCCAGCCCAAGCTGGTGGTGCTCGACCTGAAGATGCCTCGGATGGACGGCCTCCAGGTGCTGGCGCGGATGAAGGCCGACACCCGCACCCGCTCGATTCCCGTGGTGATGATGACGTCGTCGCGGGAGGAAGGCGACCTGCTCGCCAGTTACGAACTGGGCGTCAACAGCTACGTGGTCAAGCCCGTGGACTTCGACGCTTTCGCCGAAACAGTCGCCCAGGTCGGGATGTACTGGCTGATCGCCAACGAAGCTCCAGGGTGATGCCATGAACTGTACCGCCAACCAACTCAAGGTGCTGATGGTCGAGGACTCGTCCGCGGACGCCGAGCTCGTGCTGCGCGCGCTCAAGGGCCTGCGCCTGCCGGTCGAACACCAGCGCGTCTCCGATCGCCACGCCCTGCTCACGGCACTGGACCGCTTCGAGCCCGACGTGATCCTGAGCGATTTCTCGATGCCCGGATTCAGCGGCCAGGAGGCGCTGAGGGTCGTGCGCGAGAAGACGCCGCACATCCCGTTCCTGTTCGTGTCCGGCACGATCGGCGAGGAACTCGCGATCGAGGCCCTGCGCATGGGCGCGATGGATTACGTGCTCAAGGACAACCTGCGCCGGCTGGTGCCGGCGATCGAGCGCGCGCTCGACGCCGCCCACCAGCGCACCGAACGTGCCCACATAGAGGGCGCACTGCGCGAGAGCGAGGAGCGCTTCCGCACGATCGTCGAAAGCAGCAGCGACTGGATCTGGGAGAGCGATGCCGAAACGCGCATCACCTACAGCAACGGCGCGATCGTCCATGTCCTCGGCTACCGGCCCGAGGAGATGATCGACATGGTCGCCACCGAACACATGCTTCCCCGCGACCGCGAGATCGTCCGCAAGTGCATGCCGGTGCTGATCGAGGAGCGCAAGGGCTGGGAGCGCTGGCGGCTGAACTGGCGGCATCGCGACGGCAGCATGCGCGTGCTGGAAAGCACCGCGACGCCGCGCCTGGACGCGGCCGGGAACCTGGTCGGCTATCGCGGCGTCGACCAGGACATCACCAAGCGCCTGAACCAGGAAAACCGTATCCGCCGGCTCGTGCGCATCCATGCCGTGCTGAGCGCGCTCGGCAACACCGTGCTGCGCGCGCGGACGCGCGACCAGCTGCTGCGGCAAGTCTGCGAGGTCGCGGTGGAGGAGGGCGACTTCGAGGTCGCGTGCATCGGCGTGCCGACCGAGGGAGATCGGCTGGAGATCGTCGCCTGCCATGGCAACCAGACGATCGTGCAGGTCATCCGGCAACTGGCCTCCTCCTCCGAGCGGAGCTTGCAGGACGCCCACTTCCGGCCCGCGGTGCGCGCGCTGCTGGAGGCGCGCAATGTCGCGATCCGCGACTTCACCAAGGCCGAATTGCCGGCGCGGCTGAAGACCGACATGGCCGCGGTCGGCATCGCCGCCCAGATCGCGCTGCCCATCGGTTCGCCCCCGTGGGGCGTGCTCGGCCTGTTCGCGTCGTCGCCGCAGGAATTCGACAAGGAGGAAATCTCCCTGCTCGAACGCGTCACCAGCGAGGTGGACTACGCGATCGACTTCATCGCCAAGGGCGAGCGGCTGGAATACCTCGCCTACCACGACCCGGTGACCGGACTGTCCAACCGCGCCGGTTTCCGCCAGCAATTCGGCGCGCGATTCGCGCGGGAGCCGGTCATGGTGGGCATCGTCCACCTGACGATCTTCAACCGCATCGTCGATTCGCGCGGGCGCGAGTTCGGCGAACAACTGCTGCGCATGATCGCGCAGCAGCTCCGGGAAGTGGTCGGCGCCGGTGCGATCGTCGCGCGTCCGGGAGAAGACGTGTTCCTGCTGGCGCAGCGCGCGGTGGGGTCGGTGCAGGAGGAAGTCGACGGCCTCGACGCGCTGCTGGTGCCGATCGAGGAGACGGCCTGCGAGATCGAGGGCGAGCGCATCTTCGCGCGTTTCGTCTGCGGCGTCGCGGTCAGCACCGAGCATGGCGGCAGTTGCGAGACGCTCGAACGCAACGCGGCCTCCGCACTCAGCGAGGCGCACAAGCGCAAGGTGCGGGTGGAACCCTTCACCGACCGCCTGCATGCGCAGGCGGCGCGGCGCAACGAGATCGAGCGCAACCTCTACAAGGCTTTCTCGCAGAACGAGTTCGAGCTGTTCTACCAGCCCAAGTTCGACACCCGCGACCAGCGGCTGGTCGGCGCCGAGGCGCTGATGCGCTGGCGCCATCCGGAAACCGGACTGATCTCGCCGGCGGAATTCATCCCCGTGCTCGAGGAGACCGGGATGATCGTGCAGGCCGGCCGCTGGGTCATGCGCACCGCGCTCGAGACCGCGTGCGCGTGGCGCGCACGTGGCCGCTCGGGGCTGCGCATCGCGGTCAACGTCTCCGCACGCGAGCTGCGCAACCTGCATTTCCTCGACGAATGCCGCGACCTGCTCGAGCCGCACGCGGGCGACCAGCTGATCGACATCGAGGTGACCGAGAGCCTGGTGATGGAGGACATCGAGCACAGCATCCACCTGCTCAAGAGCCTGCGCGACATGGGCTGCAGGATCGCGATCGACGATTTCGGAACCGGCTATTCGTCGCTGAACTACCTGGCGCGGCTGCCGGCGGACGTCATCAAGATCGACCACACCTTCACCGCGCAACTGGCGCACAGTCCGGAGTCGATGAGCCTGATCACGAACATCATCACGCTCGCGCACTCGCTGTCGCTCAAGGTGGTCGCCGAGGGTGTCGAGGAGCAGGAACAGGTCAAGCTGTTCCGGCTGCTGCGCTGCGACGAGCTGCAGGGTTATCTGCTGGGGCGGCCGATGCCGGAGGCGGATTTCGTGCAGAGGCTTCTCTGATCGATTCGCTTTCGATGAAAGAAGCCAAACGAAGCTAAGCGTTTCGCGCTTTCGCGCGGAACGCTGTTGCATTTGTTCCAGGACTCTCAAATACGAGCCCAATGCGCCTAGTGGACCTCGCGCCGCTGCGCCGTGCCTTTCGTCGCGAGGGAAAAGCGCGCATCGACATCGTCGCCGTGCAATACGCGCTGCGCCACGTATTCACCGACAGCCGGCCCGTGCTTGAAGCCGTGGCCGGAGCCGCCGCCGGCAATCCAGGCGTTGTCGAAGCCCGGATGGCGATCGATCACGAAGTCGCCATTCGAGGTGTTCTCGTACTGGCAGACCTCGCTGCCGAGCAGGGGCGCGTTCGCCAGCGCGGGGAAGCGCTCGGCGAGGAAGCCGCGCGCGTGCGCCACGCGCGCCGGCGTGGGCGCGCGGTCGAGCGTGTCGGGATCGACCGGCTCGCCGTGGACATCGTGGGCGAGCTTGAAGCCGCGTCCCTCGACGTCGGGAAACCCGTAGTACTGCTGAGCCGAATCGAGCCAGATTGGCAGTCTCGGCATGGCGAAGCGCGCATCGCCCGCGTCGACGCCGAAATAGAACACTTCCTGCCGGCTCGTGAAGATGCGGCTGCCGAGCACATCGGGAAGCACCCGCCCCAGCCACGGACCGCAGGCGAACACGAAGCGCTCCGCATGGATCGCTTCGCCCGACGCGGTGGCGAGTTCCGACAGACATCCCGTGCCCGTCGGTGGCAACGCCCGGGCGATGCATAGCTGCGCGCCACCGCGCACGCAGTCTTCGACCAGGGCCTGCACCGCGCGATGCGCCACCAGCCCGCCGCTGTCCGGCTCGAGGATTCCGCGATAGCCGGGAGGAATGGCGATCTGCGGATAACGCCGCGCGAGTTCGGTAGCGTCGAACACCTCGTGCGGAACGCCGCAGTCGCGCAGCGTCGCGATCGATCGCGACGCGGTCGCATCGTCTTCCGGCGCCATCCACAGCACTCCGGCGGCGAGGAACCAGCGTTGTTGTCCGATGCGCTCGAAGAACGCCTGCCACTGCCCGAGCGAACGCTGCGACAGCCGCGTGTAGATCGCGTCCGGCCCGTAGGCCATGCGGATCACCCGGGTCTGGCCGCCCGAGCTGGCGCGCGCGTTCGCGGGACCGTACTGGTCGACCAGCACGACCCTGCATCCTGCGCGCTGGAGGTGCCAGGCCGTCCACGCGCCGAACACTCCGGCGCCGATCACGGCGACGTCGAAGGACTCGCTCATGCCACCGGCATCGACTCGCCGCGCGTGCGCGGCAGGCGCATGCTCACGTGCAGGCCGGTGCCGGGCGCGCTCGTCGCGCGGATCGTGCCGCCGAGCACATTGGTCACCTGGTTGAAGACGATGTTCGCGCCCAGTCCGGTTCCGCCGCTGCCGCGCTTGGTCGTGAAGAACGGATCGAAGTAGCGCTTGAGGTCGGCCGTGTCCATGCCGACGCCGTCGTCGGACACGGTCAGCACGACGTCCTCGCCATCGGGTTGCCCGGCGATCAGCACGCTGCCGCCCTCGCGGCCGTCGAAGGCGTGCAGCAAGGCGTTCATCACCAGGTTGGTGACCGCCTGCGAGAGCGCGCCGGGAAAGGTGTTCATGGCGACGCCGGTCGGACACTCCACCCGCACCGCGCAGGGCGCGTGCTTCAGTTTGGGCTTGAGCGAGAGCACGATCTCGTCGAGGTAGGCGGCCAGGTCGAAGGCGCGGCGCTGGCCCGAGGACTGGTCGACCGCGATCTGCTTGAACGAACGCACCAGCTCGGCGCCGCGGCGGATGTTGCCGTCGAGCACGCGGATGGTGATGTCGAGCTCGTCGAGCATCTCCTCGATGTGGGCGGTGTCGAACGTGCCTTCGTCGTGCCAGCGGTGCCAGGTGTGCAGCTCCTCCTCGACGTGCGAGGTGGCGGTCACGCAGATGCCCAGCGGCGTGTTGATCTCGTGGGCGATGCCGGCGACCAGGCCGCCGAGCGAAGCCATCTTCTCCTGCCGCACCAGCTCGTCCTGGGTGTTGCGCAACTGGTCGAGGGTGCGGGTGAGTTCCTCGTTGCGGCGGCGGATCTGCTCGGCGGCCTCGCGCAGGCGCACATCGGCCTCGCGCCGCGACAAGGCGCTGGCGACGTGGGTCGCCATGTAGGCGAGCAGTTCGAGGTCGCCCTCGCTGTGGACGATCGCGGGGTCGTAGCTCTGCACCACGATCACGCCGTACACCCGCTCGGCGACGATCAGGGGCGCGCCCATCCAGCTCGAGAAGCCGAGGTGGCCCTTGGATTCCTGGATCTCGCCTTCGCGCACGAGCCGCGCGCGTCGGGGCGGATCGACGAATTGCGGCTGGCGCGTGCGCACGACGTAGGAGGTCAGGCCGCGCCAGATCGGAAAGCGCTGGTCGGGCGGGAAGGGTTCCTCGAACTCGTCCACCGAATACGGGAAGTTGAATTCCTGCTCTTCCTCGTGGTGCAGCATGATGAAGAAGTTGCGCGCGTACATCAGCCGCGAGGTGACGTCGTGGACGACGCGGTAGATCTCGTCGAGGCTGGCGTCGGTGGCCGACAGCGCGGCGATCTCGTACAGGCCGCGCTGCATCTCCTCGGCCTTGCGCCGCTCGGCGACCTCGCGCTCGAGCTGGCGGGTGCGCTCGGCGATCGCCTGCTCGAGGCGCTGGGTCGCGGTCACGCGCTCGACCATCGTCGAGATGTGGTCGGCGATCTGGCCGAACAGGGCGATGTCCTCGTCGCTGTAGATGCGGTCCTCGCGATAGCTCTGGATCACCAGCGCGCCGAGGATCTGGCCGTCGGACAGGCGCAGCGGCATGCCGATCCAGTGCGCCGAGTCGGTGCCGGTGCGCCATTGCGCCGATTCCATGTGCCAGCGGCTGTCGTTGAAGTCGGCGGCCTTGATGCTCAGCGGCTCGCCCTTGAGGATCACCCACGCGGTCGCCGATTCGTTGGCGCTGCGCAGGGGAAAGCGCTGCGCGGGGTCCTCCGGCGGATCGACCTCGTCCACGAAATACACGAAGCGGAGGGTCGCGTCGCGCGCGTCGTAGAGGGCGACGAAGAAGTTGGCCGCATAGAGGATGCGCCCGACCGCCTCGTGGGTCGCCTTGAGGAAGCTGTCGAGGTCGCTGGTCGTGCACGACAGCCGGCCGACCTGGAGCAGCATGGCCTGCACGGCTTCGAGGCGTTCGACCCGCGACTGCGATTGCGTGCTCTCGTCCATGCGCGCTCTTCGGGTGCGGGCGAACAAGCCTGCGATTCGGTGGCAGTTTCACCGATCCGTTATCGCAGGGGAAGGATGGCAGGCCGGCACGTTCGGCCGTCCCCCGGATCGAACAGTCCAAGGAGAACGATCGCGCGTCTTTTGCCGCAGCGACTATCTCATGCGCGGCAGGTGTTCATCCACGATGCGATATGGTCAACTTCCCGTGCCGCCGGACGTTGATCCATGCGCCGGCCTCGCCGGCGCGCGCGAAGCCTGCACGGATGTTCGCCGCCGCCCATGGATGAGCCGCTGGTCACCTTCCGAACGACAGGCGCCGATGAGTACGGATTCCAGTAGAGCATCGAACACCCGGCCCGGTTGTCGCTGGCCGATCATGCTGCTGATCGCGGCGGTCGCCGCGCTGATTGCATGGGGCGGCTGGTATCTCGCCCAGCACTCCACGCCGGTCCAGACCGGCGGCCGCTTCGGCGGTCGCGGCGGAGCCGCCGGACCCGGCGGCCGCGCGGGAGGCCTGCCGACGCCGGTCGGTGCGGGCACGGCCGTCGCCGGCGACATCCACGTCGTCCTCAATGCCTTGGGCACGGTCACGCCGCAGCGCGACGTGACCGTGACCGCGCAGGTGTCCGGGCAACTGCTCGACGTCGCCTACAAGGAAGGGCAGATGGTGGCCAAGGGCGACGTGCTCGCGCAGATCGACCCGCGCACCTACCAGGCCGCGCTGGGCCAGGCGCAGGGCAGCCTCGCGCGCGACCAGGCGCTGTTGACGAACGCGAAGATCGACCTCGCGCGCTACCAGACCCTGTTCAAGGAAGATTCGATCGCCAAGCAGCAACTCGACGCGCAGGCGTCGCTGGTGCGCCAGTACGAAGGCACGATCCAGGCCGACCAGGGCACGGTCGACTCGGCGAAGGTCAACCTGGCCTACACCCGCATCCTCGCGCCGGTGGGCGGGCGCGTCGGCCTGCGCCAGGTCGATCCCGGCAACAACGTGGCCAGCGGCAGTTCGATCGTCGTCATCACCCGGCTCGCACCCATCGACGTGTTGTTCACGATCCCCGAGGACAACCTGCCGGGCGTGCAGAAGAAGCTGCATTCGGACGAGACGCTGACGGTCGAAGCCTGGGACCGCTCCGGCAAGAGCAAGCTGGCCGGCGGCGAGCTGGCGAGCCTGGACAACCAGATCGACACCAGTACCGGCACGGTGAAGGCCAAGGCCGAGTTCGGCAACGACGACCAGGCGCTGTTCCCGAACCAGTTCGTCAACATCAAGCTGCTGCTCGACACCCTGCATGGCGTGACGATCATTCCGACCTCGGCGCTGCAGCGTGGATCGAACGGCCTGTTCGTGTACGTGATCAACGACGACCACACGGTGTCCGTGCGGGTCATCAAGACCGGCACCACCGAGGGCGAGCGCGTGCAGGTGACCGACGGCATCAAGCCCGGCGAAATGGTCGTCACCGACGGCGGCGACCGCCTGCGCGAAGGCAGCGCGGTGACGCTGCCGAAGACGTCTTCGGGCGGCGTTGCATCGAGCCTGGTCGACACACTCCCGAGTCCGGCGTCCGATGATGCCAGCGGATCGGGCCACCACGGACACCATCGCCATGGAGGCTGGGGTTCCGGTGCGCACGACGGGAGCTCGGGACAGCACGACTGGGGTTCGGGGCCGCACGACGGGAGTTCGGGCGCGCATCACTGGGGCTCCGGGGCGCGCGATCGCGCCAGCGGCGCTTCGCCGGCGAGCAGCGGTGGCGACGGCGGCTGAGGAATGAATCCTTCCCGTCAATTCATCCTGCGACCGGTCGCCACCTCGCTGCTGATGGCAGCGATCCTGCTCGTCGGCTTCCTCGCCTACCGCTTCCTGCCGCTGTCGGCGCTGCCCGAAGTCGACTACCCGACGATCCAGATCACCACCCTGTATCCCGGTGCGAGCCCGGAGGTGATGACCTCATCGGTCACCGCGCCGCTGGAACGCCAGTTCGGGCAGATGCCCGGACTGAACCAGATGTCCTCGACCAGCTCGGCCGGCGCGTCGGTGGTGACGCTGCAGTTCAGCCTCGATCTTTCACTCGATGTCGCCGAGCAGGAAGTGCAGGCCGCGATCAACGCCTCGGGCACCTTCCTTCCCGCCGACCTGCCGCAGCCGCCGATCTACAGCAAGGTCAATCCGGCCGACGCACCGATCCTGACGCTCGCGCTCACCTCGAAGACGGTGCCGTTGCCGCAGGTCGAGGACCTTGCCGACACGAGGCTGGCGCAGAAGATCTCTCAGATCGGCGGCGTCGGCCTGGTGACCTTGTCCGGCGGCCAGCGCCCGGCCGTGCGCGTGCAGGCGAACCCGACCGCGCTCGCGTCCTACGGCATGAGCCTGGAAGACCTCCGCAACGCGATCGGCAGCGCCAACGTCAACACCGCCAAGGGCAGCTTCGACGGGCCCACGCGTACGTACACGATCGACGCCAACGACCAGCTCAAGTCGGCCGCCGAATACCGCGACATCATCATCGCCTACCGCAACGGCGGCCCGGTGCGGTTGTCCGACGTCGCCAATGTCGTCGACGGCACCGAGAACGACCGCCTTGCCGCGTGGAAGGACACCACGCCGGCGGTGATCCTCAACATCCAGCGCCAGCCGGGCGCGAACGTGATCGACGTGGTCGACCGCGTGAAGCAGTTGCTGCCGACCCTGACCTCGTCACTGCCCGGTGGCGTCGACGTCGCCGTGCTCACCGACCGTACCGTCACCGTGCGTGCCTCGGTGCACGACGTCCAGTTCGAGCTGTTCCTCGCGGTCGTGCTGGTCGTGATGGTGATCTTCGTGTTCCTGCGCAACGTCCCGGCGACGATCATCCCGAGCTTCTCGGTGCCGTTGTCCCTCGTCGGCACGTTCGCGGTGATGTACCTCGCCGGCTTCTCGCTCAACAACCTGACGATGATGGCGCTGACCATCTCCACGGGCTTCGTCGTCGACGACGCCATCGTGATGATCGAGAACGTCTCGCGCTACCTCGAGGAGGGCGAGTCGCCGCTCGAGGCCGCGCTGAAAGGTTCGAAGCAGATCGGTTTCACCATCATCTCGCTGACGATCTCGCTGCTCGCGGTGCTGATCCCGCTGCTGTTCATGGGCGACGTCGTCGGCAGGCTGTTCCGCGAGTTCGCGATCACGCTCGCCGTGACCATCGTGATCTCGGCAGTGGTCTCGCTGACCCTCGTGCCGATGCTGTGCGCGAAGATCCTCAAGCACGTCGAGCCCGAGGAGGAAAGCGGCTTCGCGCGCCGCAGCCACGAGCTGATCGATCGCGTGATCGGCGTCTACGACCGCGCGCTGACCTGGGTGCTCGCGCGCCAGGGCGCGACCCTGGTCGTCGCGGTCGCCACCCTCGCGCTGACCGTGATCCTGTACGTGCTGATCCCGAAGGGCTTCTTCCCGGTGCAGGACACCGGCGTGATCCAGGGCATCTCCGAAGCCCCGCAGTCGGTGTCGTTCGCGGCGATGGCGCAGCGGCAGAACGAGCTGGGCGCGGAGATCCTCAAGGATCCGGCCGTCGACAGCCTGTCGTCCTTCATCGGCGTCGACGGCACCAACACCACGCTCAACAGCGGCCGCTTCCTGATCAACCTCAAGCCGCACGGCAGCCGCGACGACGTGGAAGCGGTCATGGGCCGCCTGCAGGACGCGGCGGCGAAGCTGCCCGGCATCACGCTCTGGTTGCAACCGGTGCAGGATTTGACGATCGAGGATCGCGTCAGCCGCACGCAGTACCAGTTCACGCTCGAGTCGCCGAACATCGACGACCTCAATACCTGGACGCCGAAGCTGGTCGAGAAACTCCGCCAGCAGCCGCAGCTTGCCGACGTCGCCAGCGACCTGCAATCGCAGGGCCTGCAGGCCTACCTTGCGATCGACCGCGACACCGCCGGGCGGCTGGGCATCACACCCGCGGCGATCGACAACGTGCTTTACGACGCCTTTGGCCAGCGCCTGATCTCGACCATCTTCACCGAGGCCAACCAGTACCGCGTGGTGCTCGAGGTGCAGCCGCAGTTCCAGCAGGGACCGAAGGCGCTCGGTGACCTGTACGTGCCCGGACTGAGCAATGCCAACAGCGTCGCGCAGACGCCGCAGGGCTCGGTGAATTCTCCCGGCGGTTCGCAGCCGGGCGGCGGCACGCCGCAGGGCGCCACGCCCGGCGTGACCTCGGGCACGAGCCAGGCCGCGGTCGCGAACGGGCAGGTGCCGCTGAGCACGGTCACGACCCAGGTCGAGAAGGCGACGCCGCTGCTGATCGACCACCTCGGCCAGTTCCCGTCGACCACGCTCTCGTTCAACCTCGCGCCCGGAGCTTCGCTGGGGCAGGCGGTCGATTCCATCAAGCAGGCGGAGAAGGACCTGGGGATGCCGGCGAGCATCGACACCGCCTTCCAGGGCGCGGCGCTGGCGTTCCAGGCGTCGCTGACGAACACTGTCCTGCTGATCCTCGCCGCGATCGCGACGATGTACATCGTGCTCGGCGTGCTCTACGAGAGCTACATCCATCCGATCACGATCCTCTCGACCCTGCCGTCGGCCGGCGTGGGCGCGCTGCTGGCGCTGATCGTGGCGCGCGACGACCTCGGCATCGTCGCGATCATCGGCATCATCCTGCTGATCGGCATCGTCAAGAAGAACGCGATCATGATGGTCGACTTCGCCCTCGACGCCGAGCGCAACGAAGGCATGGCGCCGCGCGATGCGATCCACAAGGCCTGCCTGCTGCGCTTCCGGCCGATCCTGATGACCACGCTGGCGGCGCTGTTCGGCGCGCTGCCGCTGATGCTCGGCACCGGCGTGGGTTCCGAACTGCGCCATCCGCTCGGCATCACCATCGTCGGCGGCATGATCGTCAGCCAGATGTTGACGTTGTTCACCACGCCGGTGATCTACCTCGCGTTCGACCGGCTGGCGCGGCGCGTCGACAGGAAGGCCGGCGCCGATGGTACGGAACGGGCGGAACCCGCGCCGTGAGCGAGCGCTTCGCCAGCATCTCGGCGCCTTTCATCCGCAGGCCGGTCGCGACCACGCTGCTGACCTTCGGCGTCGCGCTCGCCGGCCTGATCGCCTTCTTCCTGCTGCCGGTTTCGCCGCTGCCGCAGATCGACCTGCCGACGATCTCGGTCTCCGCCTCGTTGCCCGGCGCGAGTCCGGAAACGATGGCGACCTCGGTCGCCACGCCGCTGGAGCGCCAGCTCGGCCGCATCGCCGGCGTCACCGAGATGACGTCGAACAGCACCCAGGGCAGCACGCGCATCATCCTGCAGTTCGACCTGTCGCGCGACGTCGATGGCGCCGCGCGCGACGTGCAGGCGGCGGTCAACGCCTCGCGCGCGCAACTGCCCAGCGGCATGCCCGGCAACCCGACCTATCGAAAGGCCAATCCCTCCGACCAGCCCATCCTCGTCTTCACGATGACCTCGAAGACGCTCGATCGCGGCCAGGTCTACGACGCAGCCTCGACCATCGTCGCGCAGAAGATCTCGCAGGTGGAGGGCGTGGGCCAGGTGACGGTCGGCGGCGGTTCGCTGCCGGCGGTGCGGGTGGAGATGAACCTCACCGCGCTCAACAAGTACGGCATCGCGCTCGACACCGTGCGCACCGCGCTCCAGAACGCGAACGCCAACCGCCCCAAGGGCTTCCTCGAATACGACGACAAGCACTGGATCATCCAGGCCGACGACCAGGCGCGCAAGGCCGCGCAGTACCGTGGACTGATCGTGGCAACGAGCAATGGTTTGCCAGTGCGGCTGGCGGATGTCGCCGACGTGGTCGATTCGGTCGAGGACGTGCGCAACATGGGCCTGGCCAACGGCGAGCCGGCGATCATCCTGCAGGTGCTCAAGCAGCCCAACGCCAACATCATCGAGACCTGCGACCGGGTGATGGCCCTGCTGCCGCAGTTGCGCGCCTCGATCCCGGCCGACATCCAGATCAATACCGCGATCGAGCGCACCAGCACGATCCGCGCTTCGCTGCACAACGTCGAGACCACGCTGGCGATCGCGATCGTCCTCGTGATCGGCGTGGTCTTCGTGTTCCTGCGATCCTGGCGCGCGACCCTGGTGCCCGCGGTCGCGGTGCCGGTGTCGCTGATCGGCACCTTCGCGATCATGTACCTGTGCGGCTACAGCCTCGACAACCTGTCGCTGATGGCGCTGACCATCGCCACCGGCTTCGTGGTCGACGACGCGGTGGTGGTGCTGGAGAACATCACCCGCCACATCGAGGCCGGCATGCCGCGAATGCAGGCGGTGCTGACCGGCGCGCGCGAAGTCGGCTTCACCGTGCTGTCGATGAGCCTGTCGCTGATCGCGGTGTTCATCCCGATCCTGCTGATGGGCGGGATCGTCGGGCGCTACCTGCGGGTGTTTTCGGTGACGCTGTCGGTGGCGATCGGCGTCTCGCTGCTGGTTTCGCTCACGACCACGCCGATGATGTGCGCCAAGCTGCTGCGCCGGCACACGCTCGACTCGCAGGGGCACGAGCGCGGCCGCTTCTTCCGCTGGAGCGAGAACGCCTTCGAGTCGATGCGCGGGCTTTACGAACGCACCCTGCGACGCGCGCTGGGCGCGCCGGGGCTGGTGATGTTCGTGCTGCTGGCGACGGTCTGCCTCAACGTCTGGCTCTACGTGATCGTGCCCAAGGGCCTGTTCCCGCCGGAAGACACCGGCCGCCTGATCGGCGGCGTGCAGGCCGACCAGAGCTCTTCGTTCCAGTCGATGTCGAAGAAGGCCAACGACCTGATGGGGATCATCAGGGCCGATCCCGCGGTGGACACCGTGGTCGGCTTCATCGGCAGCGGCCGCAGTTTCATGTTCGTCGCGCTCAAGCCGCTGGCGCAACGCAAGCTGAGCACCGACCAGGTGATCGCTCGCCTGCGCCCGAAGCTGTCGAAGGAGCCCGGTGCGCAGCTGTTCCTGCGTGCCGCGCAGGACATCCGCACCGGCGGCCGCGAAAGCAATGCCACCTATCAGTACACCCTGCAGAGCGACAGCCTGTCCGACCTGCGCACCTGGGGCCCGAAGATCACCGAAGCGCTCAAGCAGGTGCCGGAGCTGGCGGACGTCAACAGCGACCAGCAGGAACGCGGGCTGGAAACCGCGCTGAGCTTCGATCGCGCGACGATGGCGCGGCTCGGCCTGACCACCCAGCAGGTCGACAGCACCCTCAACGACGCCTTCGGCCAGCGCCAGGTCTCGACGATCTACAACCCGCTCAACCAGTACCACGTGGTCATGGAGGTCGCGCCGCAATTCCTGCAGAGCCCGGAGACGCTGCGCGACATCTACGTGCAGAACAGGTCGGGGAAGATGGTGCCGCTGTCGGCCTTCTCCAGCTACGGTCCCGGCTCCACGCCGGTTTCGGTGAACCACCAGGGCCAGTTCGTCGCCACCACCGTTTCCTTCAACCTCGCCGCCGGCGCGAGCATCGGCCAGGCCTCCGACGCGATCGCCCGCGCGATGGCGGGCATCGGCGTACCGGCGACGATCCACGGCAGCTTCGCCGGCACCGCCGCCACCTTCCAGCAGAGCAACAGCAGCCAGCCATGGCTGATCCTTGCCGCGCTGCTCGCGGTCTACATCGTGCTGGGCGTGCTCTACGAGAGCTACGTGCACCCGGTCACGATCCTGTCGACGCTGCCATCGGCCGGCGTGGGCGCGCTGCTCGCGCTGCTGGTCTTCCGCATGGAGTTCAGCATCATCGCCCTGATCGGCGTGCTGCTGCTGGTCGGCATCGTCAAGAAGAACGCGATCATGATGATCGACTTCGCGCTCGACGCCGAACGCAACAAGGGCCTGGGTCCGCGCGAGGCGATCTTCGAGGCCTGCTCGCTGCGCTTCCGTCCGATCATGATGACCACGCTGGCGGCGATGCTCGGCGCGGTGCCGCTGGCCGTGGGCTTCGGCGAGGGCGCCGAGATGCGCCGGCCGCTCGGCGTGGCGATCCTCGGCGGACTGGCGGTGAGCCAGTTGCTGACCCTGTACACGACGCCGGTCGTGTACCTCTACCTCGACCGTTTCCGCCTCTGGGCCGGACGCCGCTGGAAGCAGTTCCGCGGCGAACCGCCCGAACCGCAGGACCATGGCATGACGCCGGTGCAGACATGAACACCACGATCCGTCCCCGAATCCTCGCGATCGCGACGGCCTGCGCGCTGCTGGGCGCCTGCGCCGTCGGCCCCGACTATGTGAAGCCCGCCGTCGCCGTTCCACCCGCCTACAAGGAGGCGGCTTCGACCACGGCGGCAGACTGGAAGACCGCCCATCCCGTCGACGCGATCCCGCGCGGCGCGTGGTGGAGCGTGTTCAACGATCCCGACCTCGACGCCCTCGAGCGCCAGGTCGATGCCGCCAACCAGTCGCTCGTGCAGTCGGAGGCGCAGTACCGCCAGTCCGCCGCCCTCGTGGGGGAGGCGCGAGCGGCCTGGTTCCCGACGGTTGGCGTGGATGCGTCGGTCACGCGCTCGGGCCGCTTCTCCAACGCAGACGGCTTGCCGAACGTGCATGGCACGCCCGAGTCCTCGCATCCGTCGAACGACTACTCGCTGCCGCTCTCGGCGAGCTGGGAGCCCGACCTGTGGGGCCGCGTGCGCCGCCAGGTCGAGGCCAACGTCGCCAACGCGCAGGCCAGCGCCGCGCTGGTCGAATCGACCAGGCTGAGCCTGCACGCCGAACTCGCGCAGGACTACTTCCAGCTGCGCACGGTCGATGCGCAGGAGAAGCTGCTCGACGATACCGTCGCCGGTTACGAGCGTTCGCTCAAGATCACGCAGAACCAGTACGACGTGGGTATCGTCGCCCGCGCCGACGTCGTGCAGGCGCAGTCGCAGCTCAAGTCCGCGCAGGCGCAGGCGATCGACCTCGGCGTCCAGCGCGCCCAGCTCGAACACGCGATCGCGCTGCTGGTCGGCAAGGCGCCCGCCGACGTCGCGATCGCGGTGAAGCCGCTGCCTTCGCAACTGCCCGCGATCCCCGCCGGCGTGCCCTCGGAGCTGCTCGAACGCCGTCCCGACGTCGCCCAGGCCGAGCGCGAGATGCAGTCAGCGAACGCCCAGATCGGCGTCGCCAAGGCTGCGTATTTCCCCAGCCTCACCCTGTCCGCGGACGGAGGCTTCCAGAGCTCGACGCTGTCGAAGTGGCTGGAGGCCGAGAGCGGCTTCTGGTCGCTCGGCGCGCAGCTCGCGCAGACCCTGTTCGACGGCGGCCTGCGCCGCTCGCAGACTGCGCAGGCGCGCGCCGGGTACGACGCGGCGGTGGCGAACTACCGCGAGGTCGCACTCGCTGCGTTGCAGAACGTCGAGGACGAACTCGCCGCCGTCCGCATCCTCGAACAGGAGAGCGCCGCCCAGGCCGACGCCGTGAAGGCTTCCGAGACCGCACTGCATATCGCCGAGAACCAGTACCGCGCCGGCATCGTGAGCTACCTCAACGTCGTCGTCGCCCAGAACGCCGCCTATGCCAACGAGCGCTCGGCGATCGGAGTGACTGGCAACCGGTTCCTGTCGACGGTGGGGCTGATCAAGGCGCTGGGTGGGGGATGGGACGCTGGCGAGTTGCCGGCTGTGCAGGACATCACCGTGCGAAAGCCCAAGTCCGCCGGTACGTATTGATTTCCTAAAGTGACATGGCACGCAAGTTTCCAGCGCGACCTTCGTATCCATGGTGGGAGCTTGGGAGTAATCAAGTCTCGCGACGCGAGACTGGGTATCGGCATATTTGCTTGTGCGCCGCTTGATTTGGGGAATCCAAGCGGACAGAATGTCCGCAAACATTCCCAGAGAATAGCCGTGGCGATCGTCCAGCTCTTGAACATTGCTATCGAGCGCTTCAGCCAGAAGGAAGTGGCTGACAGGCTTGGAGTCACAGCGCGGACAGTTCGCCGCTGGCAGCTTGGCGAAACCGATCCGCCCCAGTACCTCGGGGATGCGATCCGCCAGCGACTATTGCCACTACCCGCCAACGACGATGCCCGAATCGATGGGGACTTCACTTTCATCGACCTGTTTGCAGGCATCGGTGGAATGAGAAGAGCGTTCGAGCAGTACAGGGGCAGATGCGTATTCACATGTGAATGGGATGACTTCGCGCGGAAGACATATCTGGAAAACTTCCCGTCAGATCCTGGTCACTGCTTCGTCGGAGACATTACACAGATCGATGAGCGGGATGTGCCGGCTCACGATGTCCTGCTGGCGGGGTTTCCCTGCCAACCGTTCTCGATCGCAGGTGTCTCGAAGAAGAATGCGCTGGGCCGTCCTCACGGGTTCTCCGACAAGACGCAGGGAACGCTTTTCTTCGATGTGGCTCGCATCATTGCTGAAAAGCAGCCGAAGGCTTTCCTGCTCGAAAACGTGAAGAACCTGGTGGGGCACGACAAGGGGCGCACGTTCTCCACAATCATCGACGTGCTGAGGAACGAACTCGGCTATCAAGTGTTCCACAAGGTCATCAACGGGCGGCACTTCGTCCCGCAACATCGTGAGCGGATCATGATTGTCGGCTTCAGAGAGCCGACAGGCTTCAGCTGGGAGGCCCTGCAGCTTCCACGCATGGAAACGGCCCCTCGCCTGGGTGATGTCGTGTTGCATCGCCAGGATGGAAGTGAAGAGCATGAGCCTCGTTACCTTGAAGGCAAGAAGGGTCGCGTGCAGGCGAAGTACACACTGACGGACAACCTGTGGCGGTATCTGCAGGACTACGCCATCAAGCATCGAGCCGCGGGAAATGGTTTCGGATTCGGTCTCGTCACGGCGAGGGATGTCGCACGCACGCTGTCCGCGCGCTACTACAAGGATGGATCCGAAATTCTTGTCTCGCAGGGGCCACGCAAGAATCCTCGTCGTCTTACACCCCGGGAGTGTGCCCGTCTGATGGGATTTCCCGATACGTTCCGCATTCCGGTGTCGGACACGCGTGCGTACAAGCAGTTCGGCAACTCTGTCATCGTTCCTGTCGTTGCTGAGGTAGCCCGGATCATGACGCCGCACATTGCGGACCTCATCGAGCGAGAGAGGACTGGCGTAAGTCAATCGCAGATGTTTGCTGCATAAGATCGTGTGGCTGACGTAGTCGACAAGGCCACACGTAGCCGGATGATGTCCGGAATACGCGGGCAAGATACGAAGCCCGAGCTACTTGTTCGCTGTTTCCTGCACGGACACGGCTTCCGCTATAGGCTGTCGCCAAGGGATCTTCCAGGAAAGCCTGATCTTGTACTGCCAAAGCACGGTGCAGTCGTCTTCGTGCACGGCTGTTTTTGGCACAGACACGGTGGGTGCAGATTTGCTACCGTCCCGGCGTCAAACAAGAATTTCTGGAAAGAAAAATTTGATGCGAATGTCGCTCGCGACAAGCGGGTGAGGCAGCAGCTTCAGAGGATCGGCTGGAAAGTAATCGTGGTGTGGGAGTGCCAGCTTGATGAAAAAAGACTTCTCAAGCTTGCTGGTCGAATTCGCGGCGATTGATGGGAAGAATGAGTCGTCTGAGGGGAACTTGTGCGCGACTATTCCGACTACGAAAGATGGCTGACTGAGCTAACGCTTGATCGCGTGCGCCAGATGTTCATTGAACACTGCGCGAGCGAGTTGTTGTTCAAGGTCTTGCCTCAAAATGCCAATAGCAAGAACCAAGTATATGTTGCTGCTGATCTCAGTCAGTTGGGCAAGCTGCCCTCCGGACATGTCGTTCCAGTGACATCGTCCTCGACGAAGCCAACCAGGAAGCCCAATCCAATTTTTCACAGTTCGGTGCGGCTCGCATGGATTACGCCTAACGGAGTCCTGGCTCCGGCTGGCGCGACGAAATTGATTGCCTATCCGCAATACCCGGAAGTGCGACTTTCAGGCTTCCTGAAGGGATGTTTGGAGGCCCCTTCATTCCTTTTTGACAAGGGTCGGCGAGGTACCGATCCCGGGCGTGTGCTTCTTCTTGGTCCCAGGCCAGATGGCCAGATCATTGCTCTGGCACTCCCACCCGAGGCAAGTGCAGTTCGCGAATTGCGGGAGTCTACCTTCGATGCGTATGGTGCTTTTTCAATCTTGCCGCTCCAGCCAGATCAGGGTGGTGACAGCTTCAAAAGATTGATGGCAGAGCTTTGCAGGATTCACCGACTCGGTTGGATTGAATCTAGGCGATTGAACAACCAAGGGATCAGAGTTCCGTGCAATGCCACAAACTGTGGTGGGTACACGCTCGAAGCGGAGCTGGGTATCAGATCAAATGGCTACGCATTGCCAGATTTCCACGGCTGGGAGGTGAAAGCTCGGAATGTCCCGAATTCAATGCGACCAGGTGCTAGCCGAGTGACGTTGTTTACGCCCGAGCCGACAGGCGGGTTCTATTCAGCCGAGGGTGCAGATGCCTTCGTTCGTATGTGGGGATATCCCGATACAAGAGGAAGAGCTGATCGCATGAACTTTGGCGGAATCTATCGGGTTGGTGGCCCGCCGCATTCGCGGACCAACATTCACATGATTCTGGATGGCTACAACCGTGAGAGAGGAACCTTCAGATCTGATGGGGCACTGAGACTAGTGGATGGCCGAGGTGTCGAGGCGGCGTCGTGGAGTTTTGCGAAGTTGATGGATCACTGGAAGGCAAAGCATGCGCGCGCTGTGTACGTTCCTTGTCAGCCGGCGAGCCATCCACATCGAGAGTATCGCTATGCAAGCGAAGTTCTCGTCGGCGAGGGAGCCTTGTTCGAGCTCTTCCTGAGAGCCGTACATGATGGTGTCGTCTACTATGATCCTGGAATAAGCCTCAAGAACGCATCAACCGGAAATCCGGATCTTCACAGGCGAAGTCAGATTCGAATCGCCAGCCAGAGTCTGTCGCTGATCTACCAGACAACGCGGTTTGCGTCAGTTTGCAACGAAGCTTAGCGCATGATCCGTCTATCCGATCTAAAACTTCCGCTGACGCATGATGATTCGGCGCTTCCGGCCGCGATTTGCATTTGCTTGGGCATCTTGCGGGAAGACCTGACCAGCTTCACCATCGCCAAGCGCAGCCACGATGCCCGCAAGCGCGGCGACATCACGCTGATCTACGCGGTGGACGTGGAGACGCCGCGCGAGGCGGAGATCCTGCGGCGCGAGGCAGAGGCCGAGGCCGATGCCGGGAAAGAGGGCGCGGCGAGGAAGGGCGGAAAGATTTCGCCGACGCCCGATACCTCGTACAAGTTCGTCGCCCGCGCACCGGAGAACCTCGCGCATCGCCCCATCGTGATCGGCATGGGTCCCTGCGGCCTGTTCGCCGGGCTGATCCTCGCGCAGATGGGCTTCCGGCCGATCATTCTCGATCGTGGCAAGGAGGTGCGCGAGCGCACGAAGGACACCTGGGGGCTGTGGCGCAAGCGGGTGCTGGATCCGGAATCGAACGTGCAGTTTGGCGAGGGCGGGGCGGGGACGTTCTCGGACGGCAAGCTCTACAGCCAGATCAGCGACAAACAGCATCACGGCCGCAAGGTGCTCACCGAGTTCGTGAAGGCCGGTGCCCCGGACGAGATCCTGTACGTGAGCAAGCCGCACATCGGCACGTTCCGGCTGGTGTCGATGGTCGAGAACATGCGCGCGGAGATCGAATCGCTCGGCGGCGAGATCCGCTTCGGGCATCGCGTCGACGACCTGCTGGTCGAGAGCTACGCGGAAGGGCAACGGCACGTGCGCGGCGTGGTGCTGGCGAGCGGCGAACAGTTGCGCGCGGACCATGTCGTGCTCGCACTCGGGCACAGCGCGCGCGACACCTTCGCGATGCTGCATGCGCGTGGCGTGCATGTCGAGGCCAAGCCGTTCTCGATCGGTTTCCGCATCGAGCATCCGCAGTCGCTGATCGACCGTGCGCGCTTCGGGCCGCAGGCCGGCCATCCGCTGCTCGGCGCGGCCGACTACAAGCTCGTGCACCACGCGAAAAACGGGCGTTCGGTGTACAGCTTCTGCATGTGCCCGGGCGGCACCGTGGTCGCGGCGGCCAGCGAGCCTGGCCGCGTGGTCACAAATGGCATGAGCCAGTATTCGCGCAACGAGCGCAATGCGAACGCGGGCATCGTGGTCGGCATCACACCGGACGACTTCGCGCCCTACGGCGAAGGTCCGCTCGCGGGCATCGAGCTGCAGCGATTCTGGGAAGCGCGCGCCTACGAACTGGGTGGCGGCGATTACAGCGCGCCGGGGCAGCTCGTCGGCGATTTCATCGCGCAGCGCGCATCGCGGGAATTCGGCGTGGTGCAGCCTTCGTACAAGCCCGGCGTGTGCCTCGGCGATCTCTCGACCGCGCTGCCGGACTACGCCATCGCGGCGATCCGCGAGGCGCTGCCGGCGTTCGATCGCCAGATCAAGGGATTCGGCATGGACGATGCGGTGCTGACCGGCGTCGAGACGCGCACTTCATCGCCGGTGCGCATCACGCGCGGCGAGGACTTCCAGAGCCTCAACACGCGTGGCCTGTATCCGGCCGGCGAGGGCGCCGGCTACGCGGGCGGAATTCTTTCGGCGGCCGTGGACGGCATCAAGGTCGCCGAGGCGGTGGCGCTGCGGATCAGCGAAGGTCGCACGCAACGAGCGTAGGGAGCAGCCGACGCGGCAAACGGCATCGATCGCCGCGAGGCCTCAGCGATGCGGTCCGCGATCCTGGGCGAAAAACCTCTCGGCCTCATCCGCAGCCAGCGGTCGCCCAAGCTGGAATCCCTGCAGCTCGTCGCAGCCGATACCCATCAGGAAGGCGGCCTGGGCCTCGGTCTCGACGCCCTCGGCGGCGACCACCATGCGCAGCTGGTGGGCCATCGCGACGATGGTGCGGGCGATGGTGGCGTCGTCGCCGTCGTCGGGCAGGCCGCGCACGAAGCTCTGGTCGATCTTGAGCTTGTCGATCGGGAACTGCTTGAGGTAGGACAGGCTGGAATAGCCGGTTCCGAAGTCGTCCAGCGACAGCGCGACGCCCAGCGCCTTGAGTTCGGCGAGGGTTTCGCGGACGCGCGCGATGTTCTCCATCAGCGAGCTTTCGGTCAGCTCGATGCCCAGCACCTGCGCCGGAATGGCGTGCCGGCGCAGCGCCTCTCGCATGTGCGCGACCAGACCGGGGCGCTGCAGTTGCTGTGCGGAGACATTGACGGCGATGGTGAAGCCGGCGTGGCCGCGATCCATCCAGACGCGCGCCTGCCGGCAGGCCTCGTCGATCACCCAGGCGCCGATTTCGGGCATCAGGCCCAGCGATTCGGCGATCGGGATGAAGCGCGCCGGCGGCGTGGGTCCGAGCTCGCGGCTGTTCCAGCGCACCAGCGCCTCGAAACCGGTCAGCGCGCGGTCGCTGGCGCGATGGTGCGGCTGGTAGTGCAGGGCGAGCTCGCCGCGCGCGATCGCACCGCGCAGGTGGCCGCCGAGGACGAGACGATCCTCGATGTCCTGCATCTGCTCGATCGAGAACTCGCAGACGCTGTCGCGCCCCTGCCGCTTGGCGCGGGTCATGGCCGCCTCGGCGCGGCGCAGCAGTTCCTTCGGTGCGCGGCCGTGCTCGGGCGAATGGCTGATGCCGATGCTGGCGGTCAGCATCAGGCGATAGCCGTCGCGCTCGATCGGCCGCGCCACCACCGCGCGCAGGCTTTCGGCGAGCATCATCGCCGAGCTGCCGTCCACGGCGGTCGATGCGATGACGAATTCGTCGCCGGTGAAGCGCGCGATGTGGCCCACGTCGCCCAGCGTCGTGCGCAGGCGCTCGGCCACGACCTGCAGCAGTTCGTCGCCGATCACGTGGCCCATCGATTCGTTGATGGTCTGGAAGCGGTCGAGGCCGACGAAGAACAGCCAGACCGGGGCGATCGGGTCGGACAGCATTCCGGCCAGCGTGCGCTCGAAGACCAGGTGGTGCGGCAGGCCGGTGACGACGTCGTGGCTGGCGACATAGGCCAGCTCTTCCTCGGTCCTGCGCCGCTCGGTGATGTCGCGCGCGGCGGCGTAGACGAAGCCGTCGGTGGCGCCCACCGCCTCCCATTCGAGCCAGCGGTAGCTGCCGTCCTTGCACAGGAAGCGGTAGGTGAAGGCGCTCACCCGGCCGCCTTCCGACGACACGACGCCGACGGCATTGGCCGCGACCATGCGATCGTCCGGGTGCACGAAGTCGCCGTAGTGGCGCGAGGCGAATTCCTGCGCAGCGAACCCGGTCACCCGCGTGAAGGAGGGATTGACCTGGACGATGCGCTGGGTGCGCGGGTCGAAGATGCAGTACACCTCGGACGAGAGTTCGAAGAAGCGGTCGCGCTCGTACATGCGCCCGACCAGGCGTGCGCTCTCGATCGCGGTGACCGTGATCGGCAGCATGCGGTCGATGTCGCGCAATTCATCGGCGGTCGGTTCGCGATGGGTGCGGTAGTAGACGGCGAAGGTGCCGAGCACGCCGCCGTCGTGGCCGAGCACGGGCGAAGACCAGCACGCCTTGAGCCCGAACGACGCGGCGAGCTCGCGGTAGTTGTCCCAATAGGGGTGGGTGCCGATGTCGGTGACCACCACGCGTTCGCCGCGGACGGCCGCGGTGCCGCAGGAGCCATGCGCCTCGCCGATCGCCATGCCGTCGATCGCCCGGTTGTAGGCGTCGGGCAGGCTCGGGCCGGCGCCGTGCACGACGTGCTCGCCGTCTTCGTCGAGCAAAAGCACCGAGCACAGTGCGTCGGGATTGAGCTCCTCGTGCAGCCGCGCGATCCGCTCGAGGCTTTCGGCCAGCGGGCGCTGCGCGGCGATGCCTTCGAGGATCTCGTGGTGGACCGCTTCGATGCGCTCGGAACGCCGGCGCTCGCTGATGTCCTGGCAGGCGCCGAGCATCCGGATCGGCCGGCCCTGCGCGTCGACGACCACCATGCCGTTGCTGTGCAGGGTGCGGATCGAACCGTCGGCGCGGACGACGCGTTCGTCGAACTCGAAAGGCACCTGGTCCTCGCAGGCCTTGCGGATGATGCCCTGCACGCGCTCGCGGTCGAGCGGATGCACCAGCGCGAGGTAGCCCTCGAAGGTGGCGGCGTGCTGCCCGGGTTCGAGGCCGTAGATGCGGTACAGCTCGCTCGACCAGCTCACCGAGTTGCCGGCGATGTCCCACTCCCAGCTGCCCATGTGCGCGACCTGCTGCGCCTCGTCGAGCATGGTGCGGCTGCGACGCAGCGTTTCCTCGATCTGCTTGCGGCCGGTGATGTCGACGAAATAGATCGTCGATCCGTCCGTCGAGGGATGGATGTGGATCTCGAACCAGCGCTCGAATGGCGCGTACCAGGTCTCCAGGAAGACCGCGCGCTGTTCGCCCATCGCCTTCTCGCAGGCTTCGCGGAAGGGGTGGTCGGCGGCTTCCGGGAATTCGGTCCAGATCCGCTTGCCGATCAGGTCGGGCGCGCTGCGGCCTAGCATCTCGCAGGCCCTGGTGTTGGCGAAGGTGTAGCGCCACTCGCGGTCGAGCGCGACGTACGCATCGGTGATGCGTTCGAACACGTGGTGGAACTCGATCTCGTACCTTGAGCTTTCCATCGTGTCGATCCGTCGTACGCCATTCCCTGCGGGGCAGGTTCCGATCGAACCGGCGTCCGCGCGCTCAGGTTAACCCCGGGCGCGGCGAATTGCGCGGTCGACGATGGTTCGTGCAGGTGCGCGCACGGGAATGCGTGCTTCCGTTTCCCGTTCCGGAGCGGAAGGCACGGTCCTGGAGACGCTGGCGGCGTTCGCATGTCGCGAACCGCCATGCCGGCTGCGGCGATCAGGCACCCTTCCGTCAGGGCTCCGGCGTTCGTCGTGCGTGGCTGCTGCTGCATGGCATCGGTCCGGTCGAGTGGAACGTCCGCATGCAGTGGTACCGGCCTGCTGCCATGCGTTATCGCAGCAGCCGCGTGGGGTGCAGGGCGACCTTGTTCGGGTCGTGCGCGAGGAGATGGCGACGACGCTGCCGCTGCACCACCATCCAGGCAAGGCGACCCAGTGCCAGCAGGATCGCCGCGCAGGCTGCCTCCGCCATGCGCCGCCAGTTGAAGCCGCAGACCATGGCCGCCAGTCCAGCCAGGATCGCGATCCCGGCGATGCGCTGGAGCATCAGCGAAAGGCCTTTCGGCTTCGTGTTTTCAGTCACGATCTCTGGCATGTACGTGCGTCCTGCGGTCATGAAGTCGACATTCCAGGGTGGACCGAACGGCTGTCCGGCCCATGCCGTTGCGGGCAGGAGTAGTCGTACTCCACTGCGGCAGGCACTTCAAACACGGATGTGCGCGAAGCGCGACAGTCTCGCTGTCAGCGCCGCGAATGCTTCCACCGCAGCGCGCAAGGCCTTCGACAGTTAGTTTTGCTGTACGAGTTGTGCTCAGCCTTGCTGGCGAGTTAGCCACACTGGTTGAGGCGATCCAGCCACGAGGCGGTGCATCTCGTCGCAAGGCCGTCGGATGCCGCGATGAGCCGACATCTGGTTGATACGGGAATCGTCGATGCTCCCGCGAGATGTCCAGCTTTCCGGTCAGTCGTCGAACGGCCTCCGCGCCGTTCCGGAAGCCATCCCTACGCCGGTCCGATCCCGAAATAGGCATAGGCCGCCGCAACCGCCAGTCCGAGCCACGACTGGCCCATGTTGGTCAGGGCGGGCAGGGTGTCGGGGTGCTGCATGCCGACCATGAAGGCCGACAGCCCTGCCAGCAGCCAGACCAGGATGTAGGCGACGGTGATCCACTGCAGGATGTTCCTGGCCCTTCCCGAAGCATCGTCGGCGAGCAGGCGCGCGACCGGCGCGTCGCCCCTGCTGGTGATGGCGAGTTCGGCGATGATGAAAGCGGAAAGCAATCCGCCGATCACCGAGAGCGTTTGCGCCATCACGGCATTGAATCCGCTGGCCGCCTGCTTGCTGCACTCCTCCGGGCCACCACTGCAGCCAAGGACGAGATGACAGCCGACATAGATGAGGTAGGCGTAGATCCCCAGCAACGCTATCGCTATTGCTCCACCTGTCGCGGCTTTCATGGCATGTACTCCGAGGGAGGTGCCGGTCGTCCGGATCGTGCTGCCAATCCGGCGCGCCCGCAGGGTCGTCTTCAGTGGGGCGGACGGAACGTGAAAAGGTCCTGCTGGTAGCGCGCGATGGTCATGTCCAGCAGCAGGGTCCGGTCGGGAACGAAAAGCTGCCCCATGCGTGACGCATCGAGCAGGATGCCGCCGATGTCGTTGTATCCGAAGGTCCGGTATCCGGCGGACTTGTCCTGCAGTTGCGGATGCGCGGTGACGCTGATCTCCATGCTCCGGCCCGGATCGATCAGCTTCGCCTTCAGCCGGGTGCAATCGAACAGCAGGGCGCGGTAGGAGTTGTCGTCGGTCCAGGGGTGGGCGTCCGCGATGATCTTTTCCTGCACGTACTGGGTGGCGTCATCGTCGATGTTGCTGGCGACGCTCGTGTCCGCTCCGGCCTTGGGCACGTAGGCCTCGATGATGTAGTCGGTCACCGGTTGCGCCTGGTCGTCGACGAGGTGCACCACGGTGTTCTGGTAGCCGTGGGCGAACGCGTGGTCATCGTCCGAGACCGCATCGCGGGCAGCGGCGCTCGCGGCGTCCCACTGGTCGGCGAAGACGTCGAAGGTCGCGTCGGTGACGCCCAGCGCCTGGATGATCTTGCCGAGGGTGGTCGCCACGGTGCCGCCTTGCGCGATGGTGCCGTGGTTCTCGTCGGCTATCCGCAGGAAGGCGGTACGCCCGTTGCACGGTATGGACTTGAACGTGGGCTGCAGCGGGTCCGTCGAGAAATCGGCCGTGACCAGTTGCGGATTGAGGTTCGCGGTGGAGACGCGAACGGTTCCGTCGGTACCCGGCTTGTTGGCGAGCGCGCTGATTCCGGTGTAGCCGCTGGTGCCGACCAGGACCGAGCACAGCACCCTGCCGGGGCCGTACCAGGTGTTGTCCGGGTCGAAGCGGTCGCGCTTCGCGAGCTCCCAGCTGTAGGGGCTGGCGATCTCCAGCCCTTTCAGGATCTGGGTGCCGGTCTGGAAGGGCAGGTCGCTGCCGAATCCTTTCACGATGCGTCCGATCAGCGATCGCCCCATCGTCGCCAGCGGCGATCCGAAGTTCGCCGGCGCGAGCATCACCAGGCGATTGATCGGATTGGTTGCGGGAGTGAAGTACGTCGTCATCCAGTCGCGCGTCACCAGCGCGCCGGTGCTGTGGACGATGACGTCGACGCTCCGCGGGTCCAGGGGAAGGCCCTGGTTGCGCCAGGCCGTCATCATCGCCTCGCGCAGGTCGGCGAAGGTGATCGTGTCGTTGAGCGAGACGTAGTCCGCCAGCCGGATGGTGGCGACGTCCAGTTTCAGGCCGGAAGCGATGAGGCGCTCGGCGATGTGGTCGAAGGAAGCGGCGGTGTCGCTCCAGCCGTGCACGATGACCAGCTTGATGGCGTCTGGCATGGCGGTTTCTCCAGGCTGCGGTTCGAAGGATCCATGATGGAACAGGGAGCGGGGAATCCTCCGTCGATCTATCCTCCGGCGGTCGGCGCCACCGCGGCAGCCACCATGGCCAGCGCGGTGGCCGTCGTCGTCCTCAACCGGTTGAGCCAGCCGTGGCCGTACCTGGGGAAGTTCGTGAGGCTGCGGTAGTACGCCTCGCATATGGCGGCCATCGCCTTGATCGTCGTTGCCGGATCGGCTTTGTCGAGCGACGCGAGCGTCCTGGGCCCGAACGAACCATCGGCGGTCACGCCCAATGCCTGCTGCAGGGAACGGATGGCCCGCCCCGGCCCCTGGTTGACCGCTTCATCGAACACCATCAGGTCGACCCCGGGCGGACAGTCTCCGCAGCGCGCGACGTTCCAGTACAGGGCCTGGTAGATCGGAGCGACCGAGTCCTTGGTCAGCGCCTTGACCTCCTCGATCGAGGCGGTGTGCCCTTCCCACGTCGAAAGGGTGTTCAGGGTGATTCCGAGGTTGGTCGCGCCGCCGGGATCGTGGGGATCGTCCACGAAACCGCCCTCATTCCTGAGGATGACCGGAAGACAGGTATCGAAAGGCATGGCGGGTTCCTTCAGGTTCGCAAGACTTCAGGTTGATGGTGGCAGGCGGATATGGCAATGCGGTTCGCGTCGTCCCACCGCTGGCCCGTCGTACCCGGTTGTTGCCGCGGCTGCAATTGCAGGCATGGCCGGGGGCCGACAGCACCGCTGTCACCGGCCGGAGCGGTCCGCGCCGATGATTGATGGATCGACGTGGTCCAGTCGTGCTGTACAACTTCTGCTCAGCAAGCCTGACAGGCCAGTGAAGCTGGCGCCAACGACGTCCGGAGACCATCCAATGGCATGGGTCTTCCGCTGGCGACACCGGTACGATCGATGCCTGCCCGATTCGTCCTCGCGTCAGGCGTCTGGCCTGCCCGCGTCCCTCTACCCCAGGAGTCCCGTATGCGTCGTGCCTTGTCCTGCGCCATTGCATTGGCGCTTGCCGCCGTGTCGGCGAACCCCGTTTTTGCCATGGATGCCGCGCCTGCCGCCGTGGACCTGACGACCACGCAATTGCCCCGCGACGTGCGCCCGGTGCACTACGACGTCGCAGTCGTGCCCGACGCCGCCAACCTGCGCTTCACCGGCCACGCGGCGATCGACGTCGAGGTGCTCAAGGCGACCGACCGCATCACCCTCAATGCCCTCGACATGACCTTCCCGAAGGTCGCACTCGCATCCACCAGCGGCAGCACGCAGTTCGCCGCGCCGAAGGTGGCGGTCGACGCCGACGCGCAGACCGCGACTTTTGTCTTCGACCACGCGATCGCGCCGGGCAGCTACCGGCTCACGATGGACTACACCGGCAAGATCGGAACCCAGGCCAATGGCCTGTTCGCGATCGACTACGACACCAGGGACGGGAAGAAGCGCGCGCTGTACACGCAGTTCGAGAACTCCGACGCGCGCCGTTTCGTTCCCTCGTGGGACGAGCCGTCGTACAAGGCGAGTTTCACCCTGACTGCCGATGTGCCGGACGCGCAAATGGTGGTCAGCAACATGCCCGCGGCCTCGACCACCGAACTCGGCCACGGCCTCAAGCGCGTGGGCTTCCAGCCGTCGCCGAAGATGTCGAGCTATCTGCTGTTCTTCGGTTTGGGCGATTTCGACCGCGCGACGACGAAGCTCGGCGACACCGAGATCGGCGTCGTCACCCAGAAAGGCATGGGATCGCAGGCCGCGTTCGCGCTCGATTCGGCCAGGCTCGTGCTCGCCGAGTACAACGACTACTTCGCCACACCGTACCCGCTCCCCAAGCTCGACAACATCGCCTCCCCGGGCACCAGCGAGTTCTTCGGCGCGATGGAGAACTGGGGCGCGATCTACACCTTCGAGCACGACATGCTGCTCGATCCGACGATCTCCACGCAGGCCGACAAGGAAGGCGTGTTCGAAGTCGAAGCGCACGAGATGGCGCACCAGTGGTTCGGCGACCTGGTGACGATGAGCTGGTGGGACGACCTCTGGCTCAACGAGGGTTTTGCCTCCTGGATGGAAGGCCGTACGACCGCGAAGCTTCATCCGGAATGGAACACCGCGCTGGATGCGGCCGGCGTGCGCGAGAGCGCGATGTCGCGCGACGCGGTCGCGACCACGCATCCGGTCGTGCAGCACATCGAGACGGTCGAGCAGGCGAGCCAGGCTTTCGACTCGATCACCTACTCGAAAGGCGAGTCGGTGATCCGCATGCTCGAGGCCTACGTCGGCTCCGATGCCTGGCGCGAAGGCGTGCGCCATTACATCCGCGATCACGCGCACGGCAACACCGTGTCCGACGACCTCTGGCGCGAGATCGAGGCGTCAGCCGGCAAGCCGATCACCGCGATCGCGCACGACTTCACCCTGCAGCCGGGGGTGCCGCTGATCACGGTGCAAAGCGCGACCTGCGCGAACGGCAGCACCATGCTGACCCTCGCCCAGGGCGAGTACACCAAGGACCGTCCCGACAAGAAGCCGCTGTCGTGGCGCGTGCCGGTGATCGCGCAGACGCTCGGCGGCACGCCGGCGCGCACCCTGGTGACCGGCGGCCGCGCGACGCTGAGCGTGCCCGGCTGCGCCCCGGTCGTGGTCAACGCGGGCCAGACCGGCTATTTCCGCACGCTGTACGCGCCCGCGCAGATCGCCGCGATCAAGGGCAGCTTCGCCAAGGTCGCGCCGATCGATCAGCTTGGCATCCTCAACGACGTATCGGCGCTGGGCATGGCCGGATCGATGCCCGCATCGAGTTACCTCGATCTCGCGCAGGCGATTCCGGCCGACGCCGATCCGCGGATCTGGGGCGAAACCGCCAAGAGCCTGGACTCGCTCCACGGTTACTACCATGTCGATTCGCCGCAGCGCGCCGCGTTCCGTCGTTTCGCGATCGCGCGCCTGCAGCCGGTGCTGGCGAAGATCGGCTGGAACGCGAAGGCGGGCGAGCCCGCCCCGGTGGTCGACCTGCGCACGCAGTTGATCACCACGCTCGGCCATCTTGGCGAACCGGCCACGATCGCCGAGGCGCGCCGCCGTTACGCCGCGCAATCCAGCGATCCCCAGGCGATGCCGGCGGCGCTGCGCAAGACGATCCTCGGCGTGGTCGCGCAGCACGCCGACGCCGCGACCTGGGATGGCCTGCACGCGGCGGCGATCGCGGAGAAGACGCCCTTGATCAAGGATCGCCTGTACGGGCTGCTGGCTGCGGCCGAGGACGAGACCCTGGCGCGTCGCGCGCTCGATCTGGCGCTGACCGACGAACCGGGCGCGACCAACAGTGCGGCGATGATCGCGACGGTCTCGCGCCAGCATCCCGAGCTGGCCTTCGATTTCGCGGTCGCCCACCTCGCCCAGGTCGACGCCCGGGTCGACAGCACCTCGCGCAGCCGCTACTACCCGGGGCTTGCGAACAACTCGCTGGATCCGGCGATGATCGACAAGGTCAAGGCCTTCGCCGCCGCGCACATCGCCGCGACCTCGCGGCGTGCGGCCGATACCACAGTCAGCAACATCGCCTACCGCATCAAGGTGCGCGAGCAGCGCCTGCCGGCGATCGACGCATGGCTGGCGGCCCACGCGGGACCCTGAGCCGCAGTCGGGCCATGCGAACGTTGCGCCCGGTGATCCCCGCCGCTCAGGCATCGGTCGCGTGCTGGCGCGTCCAGTGCGCGACCGGCGCCGGTCGCCCGAGCAGGTAACCCTGCCCGTAGTCGCAGCCCATGGCGGCCAGCGCATCGCGCTGCTCGACCGTTTCGATGCCCTCGGCGATCACCTCCATGCCGAGCGTGCGCGCCATCGCCAGCACGGCGGCGACGATGGTCGCACTGCTGCTTTGCGGATCCATGTCCATCCCGCTCACGAAGCTGCGGTCGATCTTGAGGATGCGCAGCGGGAAGGTATGCAGGTAGCTGAGCGACGAATAGCCGGTGCCGAAGTCGTCCAGCGCCGCGCCGATGCCGGCCGTGCGCAGGCGCTCGAGCGTCGTGCGCACGCTGCGTGGATGGTCGATCAGCGAGCCTTCGGTGATTTCCACCAGCAGGCGCTCGCGTTGCAGGCCGCTCGCATCCACGAGCTCGAGCAGGCGCTCGTCGAAATCGGGCCTGCGGAAATGCTGCGGCGAGACGTTGATCGTGAGGAAGGCGCGGCGATCCGGATCGAGCCGCTTCGCGAGCCGGCAACTGGTTTCGAACATGCGCCAGTCGATCGCCTCCAGGCTGCCATTGTCCTGCGCGACCTGCAGGAAATCGCCCGGGACCAGGGTGCCGCGCACGGGATGGTTCCAGCGCAGCAGCGCCTCGAAGCCGACGGTCGCGCCCGTCGCCAGGCGCACGATCGGCTGGAACCATGGCTCGAACTGGTCGTTCTGGAGCGCGCTGCGCAGGTCGGCTTCCATCGCGAGCACGTCGATGGCGCTCTGCTGCAGCGACTGGTCGAAGATCTCGAAGCGCTTGCGCCCCTGTTTCTTGGCGCGGTACATCGCCGCGTCGGCATCGCGCAGCACATCGCCCGCCACGGTGTAGCGGCTGTCGCCGATCGCGATGCCCACGCTCGCGGACGGCTCGATCTGCTTGCCGGCCACCAGCAACGGCGCACCGAGCACGGCCAGTACGCGTTGCGCGACCTTGATCGCGGTCTCGGGCATCGGCACGTCCTCGAGCAGGATCGCGAACTCGTCGCCGGACAGGCGCGCGACCAGGTCGGGCTCGCGCACGCAGGTCTGCAACCGGCGCGCGACTTCCTTGAGCACGTCATCGCCGGCGAGATGGCCGAGGCTGTCGTTGATGACCTTGAACCGGTCCACGTCGAGATACAGCAGCGCGCAGCGCCGCCATGGTTCGCGCTTCATGCGCAGCAGCATGTGGTCGAGCCGCTCGCGCAGGAAGGCGCGGTTGGGCAGGCCGGTCAGGTGGTCGTGCATGACCTGATGCTTGAGCTGCTCCTCCGCGCGCTCGCGTTCCTGGATCTCCTTGCTCAGGTCCTGGGTGCGCTCGGCGACGCGGCGCTCGAGCTGTGCGTAGGCGGTCTGCAACGCCTCGGCCGAGCGTCGGCGCTGCAGGCTGTTGGCGACCTGCGAGGCGACGAAGTTGAGCAATTCCAGGTCGGCCGGACCGTAGGCGTTTTCCTTCTCGTAGCTCTGCACCACGATCAGGCCGATGTTCTGGTCGCCCACCACCAGTGGCACGCCGAGCCAGCACGCGGCCATTCCGCCGGATACGCCCAGGTCGAGCTCGCCCTGCCGCGCCAGGCGCTGGAGGTCGTCGCGGCGCAGGATCGTCTTGCCGTGCCGGAGCACGTATTCGCTCGCGCCGCGGCCCAGCGGACGCGAGTCGTGGCGGGCGCTGATCCGGTCGACGTAGTAGGCGAACTCGAGGCAGGCGCGGTCGTCCGAGAGCAGGGCGATGAAGAAGTTCGTGGCGGTGATGAGGTTGCCGACGACCTCGTGGACGCGGCGGTAGAAATCGTCGTGGCTGATGTCGTCGGTGGCCAGTTCGGCGATCTGGAACAACGCCCGCTGCAGGCGCTCGGCGCGCTGCCGCTCGGTGATCTCGGCGTGCAGGACCTCGTTGGCGTCGGCCAGTTCGAGCGTGCGCAGGCGCACGTGCTGCTCGAGGTCGTCCTTGCCCTGCTTGCGCTCGAGCGCGGTCAGGATGTGGCTGCCCACGAATTCCAGGAGCGAACGGTCGTCGTCGGAGTAGGTGATGCCGGGCTGGTAGTTCTGCACGACCAGCGCGCCTTCCACGCGGCCGTCGCGCAGCATCGGCACGCCGAGCCAGTCATGGCTGTCGGTGCCGTGCAGTGCGATCGGCCCGGAGGTCTGGGTCGCAAGCTGTTCGGCGCTGCCCATCAAGGCCTTGCCGTCGCGGATCACGTACCAGGTCAGCGAGCGCTCCATCGAGGCGAGCGGGATCGGCTGGTTGTCGCCCGGCGCCTCGGGATCCTCGACATCGGCGTAATAGAGGAAGCGCAGGCTCTGCTGTCCGGCGTCGTGGAGCACGATGAAGAAGTTCTCGGCGTACATCAGGGTGCCGACGATGGCGTGGATGCCCCTGAGCAGGTCGGGCATGTCGCGGTCCGAACCGGCCAGGTCGGAAATCGCGAACAGCGCGCGCTGCAACGTTTCGGAACGCGCCAGGCGCTCGTGGGATTCGTGCAGGGCGACCGTTTCGAGCGCGCGTTCCAGGTGCTGGCTCGCCAGTCGCAGCGGCGCCCTTGCCTGCTCGAGCATGCTGCGCACGTCCTCGCGCGTGCAGGCGACCATCAGCAGCACGGGCGAACCCGGGCCGGATGCATCCGACAGCGGCATCGCGACCTGGTTTCCCGAAGGCGAGTACGCCGGGCGACGCTGCGCCAGCGCCGAACGCATGAGGTCGAGCTGGGCGGAACCCATCGGGATGTCCGGAACGATGCACGGGTGCGCATCGCCGAGCGACCATGCGACGACGGCCGATTCGCAATCGGTCAGGCGCGTGGCGAAATGGGCAATCGCCGAGGCCACGTCGCGGGGAGCCTGCGCACTGGCCAGCCGGAAGAGCAGCTCGAACTGGACGGCGCCGGTCCCGGCGCTGGGAAACTGAAGATCGGAAAAACCCACGATCACTCCATTGAAGCGGGTTCGTCGGATTCTGTAGCACAGCCAAGCTGAACCTTGTGCGGCCCGTCAAGGTCCCGCGAAGCCATCGCTCATGTCGTGCCGGTCGCGATGCGTTGCTTCGTCGCCGCTCGCCGCGCTATGCCGTGGCCCAGTGAGCCACCGGCGCCGGCCGCCCGAGCAGGTAACCCTGCCCGTAGTCGCAACCGAGCGCGGTAAGCGCATCGCGCTGCTCGACGGTCTCGATGCCTTCGGCCACCACGTCCATCTCCAGCGCGCGCGCCATCGCGATCACCGCGCCGACGATCTTCGCGCTGCTGCCCTGCGCATCCCTGTCCAGCGCGGCGACGAAGCTGCGGTCGATCTTGAGCACGCGCAGCGGGAAGGTGTGCAGGTAGCTGAGCGACGAATGGCCGGTGCCGAAGTCGTCGAGCGCGGCGCCGATGCCGGCGGTGCGCAGGCGGTCGAGGGTGGCGCGCACTTCGGCGGGATGGTCGATCAGCGAGCCCTCGGTCAGCTCGATGACCAGGCGCTTGGCCGGCCAGCGACAACGACGCACCATCTCGATCAGGCGGACGTCGAAGTCGGTGCGCTTGAAATGCAGCGGCGAAACGTTGATCGCGACGTAGGCGCGCGGACCGGCGGGAAGACCTGCGGCGAGCTTGCAGGTCTTCTCGAACATCTTCCAGTCGATCGCCTCCATGCTGCCGTTTTCCTCGGCGATCTGCATGAACTCGGCCGGCCCGATCGTGCCGCGGGTGGGATGGTTCCAGCGCAGCAGCGCCTCGTAGCCGACCACTTCGCCGGTCGCCAGCCGCACGACCGGCTGGAAGTGCGGCTCGAACTGGTCGAGCAGCAGGGCGCTGCGCAGCTTGATCTCCATCGCCAGCACGTTGACCGCGCTTTCCTGCAGCGATTCGTCGTACATCACCCACTGCCGGCGGCCCGACTTCTTGGCGCGATACATCGCGGTGTCGGCATCGCGCAGCAGGTCGTCTGCGTACTGGTAGTTGCTGTCGCCGATGGCGATGCCGATGCTGGTGGAAGGCTCGATCACCTCGCCGGCGACGGTCAGCGGCTTGCCCACTTCCTCCAGCACGCGCTGGGCGATCTTGATCGCCGCGCCGGGGATCGGCACGTCCTCGAGCAGGATCGCGAATTCGTCGCCGGACAGCCGTCCGACGATGTCCGGTTCGCGCACGCAGGCCTGCAGGCGGTGCGAGAACTCCTTGAGCACGGTATCGCCGGCGAGATGGCCGAGGCTGTCGTTGATGATCTTGAAGCGGTCGATGTCGAGGTAGAGCAGGGCGCAGCGCTTGCCCTTGTCGCGCTTGAAGCGGCGCAGCACGCGGCCGATCCGGTCGAGCAGGTAGCTGCGGTTGGGCAGGCCGGTCAGGGCGTCGTGCATGACCTGGTGCTTGAGCTGGCCCTGCATCTTCTCGCGCTCGAGGATCTCGTTGCTCAGCTCGCGCGTGCGTTCGGCCACGCGTTGCTCGAGCTGCGAGTGCGAACTGCGCAGCGCTTCCACCGAGCGCCGGCGCTGCAGGCTGTTGGCGACCTGCGAGGCGACGAAGGTCAATAGCTCGTGCTCGGCCGGTCCGTAGACGATCTCCGGGTCGTAGCTCTGCACCACGATCAGGCCGATGGTCTCGTCGCCGACCGTGAGCGGCACGCCCAGCCAGCACACCGAGACCTCGCCGACGTCCTCCAGGTCGATGTCGCCGATCCGGGCGAGCTCGAGGATGTTGTCCCGGCTCAGGATCGCCGCGCCGTTGCGCAGCACGTATTCGCTCAGGCCGAAGCCCATCGGGCGCGACTCGTAGCGTTCGCCGGTCTCGTCGATGGAATAGACGAAGTCGAGGGTTTCGCCGTCCTCGCTCAGCAGGGCGATGAACAGGTTGCGCGCGTTCATCAGCTCGCCCACCGCGGTGTGCGCCTGGCGGTAGAACTCGGCCTGGCTGATGTCGGCGGTGGCCAGCCCGGCGATCTGGAACAGCGCCCGCTGCAGGCGCTCGGCGTGCTGGCGCTCGGCCATGCCCAGCTGCAGCACGCGGTTGGCGTGGGCGAGCTCGAAGGTGCGCGTGCGCACGCGCTGTTCGAGCTCCTCCTTGCTGCGCTTGCGCTCGATCGCGGTGAGGATGTGGCTGGCGACGAACTCCAGCAGGGCGCGATCGTCCACGCTGAAGCCGATCGACTCGTCGTAGCTCTGCACCACGATCACGCCGCAGGCGCGCCCGTCGCGCGTCATCGGCACGCCGAGCCAGTCGGCCGAATCGGTGCCGATGAACTGCAGCGGTCCCGACACCTGCGAGCGCAACTGCTCGGTCGTGCCCATCAGCGGCTTGCCGTCGCGCAGCAGGTACCAGGTCAGCGAGTTCCGGAGCGCCTCCATCGGCACGTCGCCGTAGTTGCCGGGCGGATTGTCGTCCTCGGTGTCGACGAAGTAGAGGAAGCGCAGGGTGTCGGATTTGGGATCGTGGCGCGCGATGAAGAAGTTCTCGGCGTACATCAGGTCGCCGACGATCGCGTGGATCCCGCGCAGCAGCTCGGGCATGTCCAGGTCCGAACTGGCGAAGTCGGCGATCGCGAACAGCGCGCGCTGGAGCCGTTCGGAATGCGCCAGCCGCTTGTGCTCGTCCTCCAGCGCCGCCGACTCGAGCGCGCGGCGCATGTGCCGGCAGGCCACGTTCAGCGGTTCGGTCGTGCAGCCCATCGTTTCCTGCACCTGCCGGGCGGAGGCCATCGGCAGCACGATCGCGGCCGCCGCGTCGGGCACGCGCAGCGCGGCATGGATGCCGTCGGACACCAGCACGGCCTGTGGTCGCGCGATCGCCGAACGGGCCAGTTCCAGTTGCGAGTCGACGAGATCGGCGGCGGGTTCGCGCTGCATGCCCCCCTGCGCATCCAGTCCCCAGGCGATGACGGCCGTCTCGCAGCCCGCGTCTTCCCGCACGAGTCGCGCGATCACCTGCGCGACCGCGCGCGGCGTTCCGGCGTCGGCCAGGCGCAGGAGCAGGTCCAGCATGGCTGCCGCTTCCGGACGGGTCCTCGTTCTGGTTGGGGCCTTGCGCATGGTCTGGTTGTCCGATGCGTCGGGTTCACTATCCGCCAGCGCGATTGTGTACCTGCGTGCGCCTGCTCACAAAATGGCACATCGATGCGGCCTGCGCCTGCCCCTTGTTCCGGATCGTCGCAGTAATCGCGCCGTCAGAACAGCAACCGCGCACTGAGCTGGACCTGGGTGTCGACCTGGTGGGGATCGAGCCCCTCCAGCACGCGCTGGTCGCGGCTGGAGTCGACGCGCAGGAGTTCGCCGGTCAGGCGCAGCCAGTCGCGCGGGCGCCAGTTGAGGGCGAAGGTCAGGGCGTTGCCGTGCTCGCGCATGTGCGGGGAGAACGGATCGGGCGACTGGCGCAGCGAGAACAGGTCGAACCGCAGCGCCGGCCGCCATTCGCCGCGGTCCCAGCCGGCGAGCAGGTAGCCGGCATGGAAGGCGGTGTCGAGGTAGAAGTCGCCGAAGGGTTCGATCACCGTGTCGCCGTCCATCGCCTGCGCGATCAGGACGACGTCGCCGACCCGCGTCTTCCCGCCCAGGCTCCAGAAGGTCGTGTGCCAGGCGAACACCTCGCGGTCCTCGTAGTGCTCGTAGCGTCCGGGATCGGCGCGGTTGTCGTAGCGCATGAGGTCGAACTCGCCGATGCCGTCCATCTTCCAGTTCGCGTTGGCGTACCAGCCGATGCGGTGGTCGATCTCGGTGAAGGGCGGATAGTCGGTCGGCGCCGACAGGCCGATCGCCGATGCGTACACGTCGGGCTCGCGCAGGTGCGAGCCGAGGCCCGAGGTCGCGTCGCTCAGCGACCAGCCGCGGGCGGCGAGGATCTCGCCGGCCGGATCGTTGCCGCCGAACAGGGCGGCGCCGAGATCGAAGCTGCCGCCGTCGCCGCGATGCTCGACGTCGACCTGCGCGCCGACCGTGCGCAACTCCTCACCGACCCAACTGTCGATCGCCGAGGGCGTGAGCGTCCAGGTGCTGGTCCAGCCGACGCCATCGTTCTCCAGCGAGACCGGAGGAAAGAACGCGCCGAATTTCGCCGTCCAGCGCCACGGCGTGGTCGAGACCGGCCGATAGCGCAGCCACGCATCGAGCAGGCTGACGGCTGGGTGCTCGTCGGCCTGGACCTGCACGTCGGCCATCGCCAGCCATGAGGGTGAAACGTGCCAGATGCCCTGCAGCGCCGCGCCGCCGAAACGTGCGTCGAGCGCATCGCCGCCGCCGAAGCGCGTCTTGCCGAGGTCGCCATCGGTCCAGCCGGTTTCGTCCGCTGGCACGACCGCGCGCACGTCGAGGTAGCCGTGCCATTCGAGATCCTGCGCCTGCGCGCGTGACGCCAGCGCGGCCAGGCACAGCGCGAGCGCGAGGCGGGGTTTCATGCAGGGCTTCCCGAAGGCGCGCGCGCCGCTGCATCCGCGATGAAGCGATCGAAGCCGTCCACCGCCATCGGCCGGGCGATGAAGTAACCCTGCGCATGGTCGCAGCCGATCTTCGCCAGCCAGTCGAGCGTGGCGCGTTCCTCGACACCCTCGGCGGTGACCTTGTAGCCGAGGCGATGGCCGAGATCGACGATCGCGCCGACGATGGTCTGGTCCTCGCGCGATTGCGCGAGGTTCAGCACGAAGGTCTTGTCGATCTTCAGTTCGCGCACCGGCAGCCGGCGCAGGTAGGCGAACGAGGACTGGCCGACGCCGAAGTCGTCGATCGCCAGGTCGATGCCCTGGTCGGCGAGCTTGCGCATGACGCCGATCGCGGCATCGGGCTTGCCCATCACCGCGCTCTCGGTGATTTCCAGCACGACGCGCTCCGGAGCCACCTTGTGGATCGACAGCAGTTCGGCGACGCGGCGCGGCAGGTCGGCATCGTCGAGGTCGCGCGCCGAGAGGTTGATCGCCACCCGGATGGCCGAGGCCTGCGCGCTCCAGCGCTGCTCCTGCGCGATGCCCGCGGCCAGCGCCCAGCGCGTGAGCCGGCGGATGTTGCCGGTCTCCTCGGCCATGGCGATGAAGGCGTCCGGCGGCACCATGCCCAGGCGCGGGTGCTGCCAGCGCACCAGGCCCTCGGCGCCATCGATGCGCATGCCGTCGAGCAGCATCTTGGGCTGGTAGTGCAGGGCGAGCTGGTCGTGGTCGAGCGCTTCGCGCAGGTCGGCCATCAGCGACAGGCGCTCGGGGCGGTGCGGATCGGTGGAAGGATCGTAGACCACGACCGGTTCCTCCGAACCGAGCGCGGCGATCAACGCGACCTCGGCGCGCCGCAGCAGCGCGCTGGCCTCGCCGCCATGCGCGGGGAACAGGGCGATGCCGACCGCGGGCGCGAGTTCGAGCGCGAGCTCGGCTTCCTGGTAGGGCGCGGCGAGGACGTCGAGCACGCGGAACGCGGCCGCGATCGCCTCGGACTTGCCTTGCGCATGCAGGAAGATCGCGAATTGCGCATCGGTCGCGCGCGCGACCAGTGCATCGCCGACCGGCCGCTGGATGCGCTGCCCGGTGTCGCGCATCAGGCGGTCGCTGACCGCATGACCCATGGTCTTGATGATCTCGGGCACGCGCCCGAGTCCGACCATCAGCAGTGCGGCGGGACGTTCGGCGTGCGCGGCGAGTTCGCGCTGGATCGCGGTTTCGGCGGCGACGCGGTTGTACAGGCCGGTCACCTGGTCGTGGCCGGCCTGGTGGCGGATCTGCGCCTCGCGCTCGCCGATCGCGCGCGCCATGTTGGCGAAGGCCGACGCGAGCTGGCCGATCTCGTCGCGGCGCGCGGCCGGCCTGGGCGTGGCGATGTCGTCGAGCCGGTAGTCGCCGGCCTCGATGCGCCGCGCCGATGCCGCGAGTTGTTCCACCGGGCGCGACACGCCGCGCGCGATCAGCCAGGCGCCGAGCAGGCCCACTGCGAACCCGAATCCGAGCAGGGCCGCCCAGGCGCGTCCGACCGAGCGATACGGGCTGAGCGCTTCGTCGACCGAGTAGCCGAGCACGGCCACCACCGCCGCGCTCTGCTTCGAGCCATTGAGCGGTACCGCCTGCACGACGTATTCGCGGCCGTCGACATCGACCAGTTCGGGGCGATCGGGAAGCCGGTCGCCGTGCGTGGCCAGCCCCGCGGTCATCGCGGCGCGATCCTGGCCGTGCGCCACGACCTGCCATTTCCCGCCGACCATCGCCGCCAGCTCGACGTTTTTCGGCAGGGTCGACTGCGCCTGCAGGCGCGCGAGCAGGGAGTCGTCCACCGGGATCGCGGCGGCGATCTCGCCGACCAGGGTCGGCGCGAACACCGGCACGACGACCATCCAGTAGGCATGCCCGCCTTCGGTCACCAGCGCGGCCGCCGGCTTCTCGTAGGCGCGTTCGAGCAGGTCGCGATAGGGGAATTCACGCGACGTGTCGGTCGCGGCGGTGGTGTCGGCTTCGATTTTTCCGTCCGTCCCGACCAGCATCATCCGCGCCGCGCCGACGCGCCGGCCGTGGTTGCGCAGCGCCGACAGCACGGTCGCCTGGTCGCGCTGCGCGATCGCCGAGCGCAGCGCGAAATCGAGCGCGAGCACCTGCACGTTCGTGGCCACGCGCTCGGACAGGTCGTCGAGCTGGCGCGCGAACGCGGTCGCGGCGACGCCAAGCTGGCGCTGGCCTTCTCCGATCAACTCGCGCCGGGTGACCTCGTAGACGAGCACCGCCGTCAGCGCCTGCACGATCACCAGTGCGGCGACGAAGAAGGAGGCGAGGCGAAAGCGGAATCCCATCGTCTTCTCGCTCGTGGTCCGTCAGTAACGCGTGTGCTCGCGGTCGAAGTCGCGCCGCGAATCGGGCAGCAGGGAAAGCGAGAAATTCAGGGTCTTCGTTCCTTCGGCGGCCACGATCGTCGTGGATTGCGCCAGGTCGGGCTTTCCCGGGCGCAGGCGCGGATGCCAGACCCGCACGTTCCACGCGCCGGCGGGCACGTCCCTGAATTCGACCTGCCCGTTTGCGCCCGATTGCGCGATCCACGGCGCATCCGAGATGTAAAGATAGGTGATCATCTGGTCGTGGATGTTGCAGCCGACCGCGATCACGCCGGTCTGGTCGAGTTCGATCGGTTTGGAACTGTCGCCGGGCACCAGCACGAACTCGAACGGCTTGAGCGGCGAGAAGGTGTAGACGTGGTGGCGCATCGTGTCGCTGTTGCGGAACAGCACGCTGTCGCCCGGACGAAACGTCTGGATATAGGGGATGAAGGTCTCGTTCTTCTGGTCGATGATCTTCGTCGCCGGAGCGGACGCGCGCCGCGGCGCCAGCTTCATCGCCGGATCCTGCGGCAGCACCGTCACGACCGCGTCCCCGACCGGATGTCCCTTGTCGTCGCTGATCCGTATCAGCAGTCCGGCCGCCTGCGTGGCGGCCATGCAGACGAGCGCGCCCGCAAGTACCGCGACCCGGATCCACTGGCCCAGCCGCCGTGTGCGCATCGCTCCGCTCCGTTCGCTTGCGAAAATCGCCGGGTCGCGTCGACGGCCAGCCTGCCGGTCGTCGACGGCAGGTTAGCATCAGGCTCGAAGGGCGGGACAGCTCCGGCTGTCATGACGCGCCCCGGACCAGCGTTCAGGATCGCTGCCGACGCGTCCGTGCTGGTCCGGGTCCGGATCGCGATGCCACTCCGTCTGTCGACGCGTTCACCAGGTGCGGCGCAGCGGATGCGCCTCGGTGTTGAAGGTCACCGCGTCGAAGTCCAGCGCCTGTGGGTGGAAGATCAGGTAGTAGTACTTGAACGTCTCGGCCAGCGCGAAGCTCTCCATCGCGTCGCGCTTTTCCATCGTGACCACCGACTTGAGCGCGGCGTAGCCGTGCGGCGCGCGGTCGTATTTCACGAAGTCGCTGAACAGCGTGCGGCCCATCGCGAGGTATTTAGGGTCGCGGGTGTAGTGCGACAGGTACCAGGTCGATTCGACGATCTCCGGCCGCAGCTCGTAGCCGGGGTATTCGACTCGACCCGAGACGTAGTCGTAGACCTCGGGCTCGATGCCGTGCAGGTTCCACATCAGGAAGGACGAATCCTGCAGGCGCGCGGCGCGCGCCACGTCGCCCGACAGCGCGAGCAAGGCCGGAAAGTAGGCGTCGAGCGCACCGTATTCGGTCGCCTTGCGCGCGCCGGTGTCCATGTCGGCGTGGCCGTACCAGAGCTGGCCGTCGACCTCATCGGCGAGATAGCGGTTCACCGCGGGAATGCTCGCGTCCCACATCGCCTTGCAGTCGGGATCGCCGAACAGGCGCCAGCACTTCCACAGGTATTCGTAGTAGGAATCGATGCCGCCGCTGATGCTTGCGTCGGTGTCGATCCAGGCGCCGGTCTCGACGTTGATGCCGGCGCCGACCAGGCCGATCTTCGAGCTGCGCCTGAAGGTCTCCACGAGCGCGCGCTTGGCCTTGTCGTAATAGACCGGGTTGCCGGTGAGCTTGCTGAGCGTGCCGAATTCGAGCAGCAGGGTGCCGGTCTCGGCGGGATTGGTCTCGACGCCGCGGGTCTTGCCGGTGCGCAGGTTGACGTACACGTAGGGCAGGCCGGTCGGCGAATCGAACACCGGAAGCAGGCGATGGCCAAGGTCGCTGGCCTTGTCGAGCAGGCGATGGTCGCCGGTGAGCTGGTAGCCGGAAAGCAGGCCACCGAGCATGCGGATGGTGATCTCGAAATTCTTGACGTAGACGTCCTGGTCGAAGTCGAGCTGCGTCGCGATCAGTTCGCGGTCGTCGTCGGCCTGCTGCTTCAGGCCCATCAGCACGAGGGTGTCGAGCGCATCGACCGGCGTCATCAGCAGGGAATGCCCGTACCAGTCGTGCGGCGTGCGGCTGAGCGGACGCAGCTCGTCGTGGCCCCAGGCATAGCGGCGGTAGTTCATCCACGCGTGCAGGAATTCGCGGCGGACCTTTGCGGCCGTCTTCGCGGAATCAGCGTCGATCGTATTCGTTTCGTCCGGCACGGGACCGCTCGGTGCCCGTTGCGCGGCCTGCGCCCATCCGCAGGCCGGGACAGCGGCGGCAAGCGCGAGGGCCATGAGGGCTGTTGCGAAAGTCCTCATTGCAGCTCCCCGGCTGCCATGCGCGATCCGCGCAGCCCGTACCAGGCGATGTACCCGTAGCACAGCAGCGGCAGCACGTACGCGGGCTGGATGCCGATCCGGTCGGCGAGCGCTCCCTGCAGCAGCGGCACCACCGCGCCGCCGACGATCGCCATCACCAGCAGGCTCGACACCTTGCCGGTGAGCGGGCCGAAACCCTCGATGCCGAGGGTGAAGATGTTCGGGAACATGATCGAGTTGAACAGGCCTATCGCCACCACGCTCCACAGCGCGGCATCGCCGTGCGTGAGCATCGTCGCCGCGACCAGCGCGGCGGCGATGGCGGCGTTCGCCGCGAGCAGGCGGCGCGGGTCCATGCGCACGAGCAGCGCCGAACCGGCGAAGCGCCCGACCATCGCGCCGCCCCAGTACAGCGAAACGTAGCCTGCTGCCGTCGCCTCGCTCATGTGGCCGATCTGCGGCAACGAAAGATAGTTGATCATGAAGCTGCCGATCGACACCTCGGCGCCGACGTAGAGGAAGATCGCGAGCATGCCCAGCCATACGCGCCGGTGCGCGAGCGCATCCGCGAAGCGGTGGCGCGGGTCATCCTCCTCGCCCGAGGACAGCGGCGGCAGGTGGAACATCCACACCACCAGCGCCAGCGCGAACAATGCGCCAGCCAGTCCGAGGTAGGGCAACTGCACCATCTGCGCCTGCTGCGCGCGATAGGCGAGCTGTTGCGCGGGCGGCATCGATGCGATCACGTTCGCACCGAGGACGACGGTGGAAAGGATCAGCCATCCGCCGAACTTGGGCGCAAGCGTCGTGCCCAGCGAATTCAGCGCCTGCGCGAGGTTGAGCCGGCTCGAAGCCAGCTGTGGCGGCCCGAGCAGGCTCACGTAGGGATTGGCCGCGACCTGCAGCAGGGTGATGCCGCTGGCGAGCACGAAGAAGGCGAACAGGAACAACGGGTACGAGGGCAACCGCGCCGCGGGCAGGAACAGCAGCGCACCCAGGCCGGCGACGACGAGACCGGCGACGATGCTCATCCGGTAGCCGAAGCGCGAGACGACCTTGCCCGAGGGCAGCGACATCACGAAGTAGGCGCCGAAGAAGGTGAACTGCACGAGCATCACCTGCGCGTAGCCGAGCGTGAACACCGATTTCAGGTGCGGGATCAGCACGTCGTTGAGGACGGTGATGAAGCCCCACATGAAGAAGATCGTGGTGACGACGGCCAGCGCCGTGCGTTCGCTGGCGGGCCTCACGCCGAGGTTCCCGCGCGGGTGTGGCGTGCATCGCGATGCCTGGTGTTTCCCGGGGCATTGGTGACATGGCGCATGGCGTGTCCGCTCGCTGGCCTGTGGACCGGGACGACGTCGTGTGGCGGCCGCCGCTTCGCTGGCTGCCGGCGTGTTCCGCCGCCTGCGCGGGCAGCGTAGCATGCGTCGACTCGATGCGAACGGAGTGGACGCCGTGCGGATACTGCCCCTGACCTGCGCATGCGCGATGACCGTCGCCGCCGCCGGCGCGTCGTTCGCACAGGACAACTCCACCGCCGACCGCGCCTATGCGGCGGTCGATCCCTTCATCGGCACCGGCGGCGAAGGCCACATGTTCCCCGGCGCCGCCGTGCCCTTCGGCATGGTCCAGCTCAGTCCCGACACCCAGTTGAAGACGCGCAAGGAAGGCTATGGCTGGGCGGCCGGTTACCGCCACGAGGACCATACGATCTTCGGTTTCTCGCACACGCATTTCTCCGGCACCGGCCATTCCGATCTCGGCGACGTGCTGACGATGCCGATCGCCGGCGAGGTGCGGATGGAGCCGGGCGACATCGCGCATCCCGGCAGCGGCTACTTCTCGCGCTTCGACCATGCGAGCGAAACGGCGCAGCCGGGCTACTACGCGGTCACCCTGGGCGACTACGGCATCCGCGCCGAACTCACCGCATCGGCACGCGTCGGCGTGCACCGTTACACCTTTCCGCAGGACAAACCCGCGCACGTACTCGTCGACCTGCGGCCGAGCATGTACGACTATCCCGGCAAGGTTTCATGGTCGCGTCTGCGCCTGCGCGCGGACGGCACGCTGACGGGTTTCCGCGAGACGCGTGGCTGGGCGCCGGGACGCCAGCTCTACTTCGCGATGCGCTTCTCGCAGTCGCCGGGCGGCCACGACTTCCGCGACACCGAGCAGGACATTCCGTACAAGGGTTTCGCGCCGCCCGCAGCCGAGGACCCGCGCCATCGCGCGCAGATCGAGGGCCGCGCCCTGGTCGGCGTGCTGGACTTCGGTGTCCTTTCGCATCCGTTGATCGTGAAGGCGTCGATCTCGCCGGTCAGCGAGGACAACGCGATCGCCAACCTCGATGCCGACATGCCCGGATGGGATTTCGATGCGACCCGTACAGCCGCGCGCGCGGCGTGGACGCAGGCGCTGTCGGCATTCGACGTCGACGCGCCCGAGCCGATGCGCCGCAGCTTCTACACCGCGGTCTACCACGCCTTCCAGGCGCCGAGCCTGTTCATGGACAGCGACGGCCGCTATCGCGGACCCGACAATGCGGTGCACCACGCCGACGGCTGGACGAACTATTCGACCTTCTCGCTTTGGGACACCTACCGCGCCCTGCATCCGCTGCTGACGATCGTGCGGCCGCCGCAGCAGACGAACGACATCGTGAACTCGCTGCTGGCCGCACGCCGCTACAGCCCTTACGGGATCCTGCCGGTGTGGGCGTTCCAGGGACAGGAGACGTGGTGCATGATCGGTTACCACGCGGTGCCGGTGATCGCCGACGCGTGGATGAAGGGCATCCGCGGTTACGACGCGCACGAAGCGCTCGACGCGATGGTCGCCAGTGCCAGCTATGGCCCTTATGGCGGCATCGATGGCTACATGAAGCTCGGCTGGGTGCCGATCGACAAGGAAGGCGAGGCCGCATCGAAGACGCTCGAATACGCGTTCGACGACTGGACGATTTCGCGCGTCGCCGCCTCGATGGGCCGCGGCGACATCGCCGCGCAATTCGGCAAGCGCGCAGCGAACTGGCACAACGCCTACGACGCGAAGACCGGCTTCATGCGGGCGCGCAAGAGCGACGGCGCGTTCCGCGAGCCCTTCGATCCGACAGCCAGCGGTTACGGCACCGACTACACCGAAGGCAACGCCTGGCAGTACTCGTGGTACGTGCCGCAGGACGTCGCCGGCCTGATCCGCGCGCACGGCGGCGATGCGAAGTTCGCGGCGATGCTCGACCAGGTGTTCGACGCGAAGATCGATCCGAAGGTGTTCGCGCACATGGAGGACATCACCGGCCTGATCGGCTGGTACGCGCACGGCAACGAGCCCAGCCACCACACGGCCTACCTCTACGACTACGCGGGCCAGCCGTGGCGCACGCAGGAGCGGCTGAAGCAGGTGATGGACTCGCAGTACGCGCCGCGCGTGGACGGCCTGGCCGGCAACGACGACCTCGGCCAGATGTCGGCGTGGTTCATCTTCACGGCGATGGGCTTCTATCCGGTCGCGCCGGCGAGCAACGAATACGTGATCGGTCGGCCGTTCGTCGATCGCGTCGCGCTGAACCTGCCGAACGGCAAGCGCTTCACGGTGATCGCCGAGCACCTCGACGACGCCCATCCGTACGTCGGTGCGGTATCGCTGGACGGCAAGGCTCTCGAACGCAGCTTCATCCGCCACGAGGAGATCATGGCAGGCGGCGAGCTGCGCTTCGTCATGCAGGCGACAGCGAACCGGCAGTGGGCGACGTCCGCCACCGCGCGGCCATACTCCATGAGCTCGAAATAGTGTGACGCCACGGAGATAGCTTCATACCCAGCTTGATCGTTCGCACCCTTCGTACCCGTTCGTGGTGAGCCTGTCGAACCACAATGGGCCTTCAGCGATCCGTCCATGGTTCGACAGGCTCACCACGAACGGGAAGCGGGAGCTCACCCCCGAACGGGAAGCGGGAGCTCACCACGAACCGGAAGCGGGAGCTCACCACGAACGGATCTGCGACGGGCCACGGCTGATGGACGCTCTCAGCGTTCGATACGATCGGCGCGCGTGTAGACCGTCATCGTCCGCCCGCGTGCGAACGCGACGAGCGTGACGCCGGCTTCCTCGGCCAGACGGATCGCCAGGCTGGTCGGCGCCGACATCGCCACCACCACGGCGATGCCCGCACTCGCCGCCTTGTGCACGATCTCGTACGACGCGCGCGAGGTGATGACGAGGAAGCCCATGCCAAGGTCCCTGCACGCGAGCGCGCCGACCAGCTTGTCGAGGGCATTGTGGCGGCCGACGTCCTCGCGCACGAGGATGCCGCTGGCATGGACGTAGCCGGCCGCGTGCACGCCGCCGCTGGCGCGGTTGAGCGACTGCGCCTGTGCGAGCCGCTGCAGTCCGTCCTCGATCGCCGTCACCGAAACCTGCGAATCGTCGGCGAGCCGGCGCACCGGACGGATCGCGGCCGCGAGGCTTTCGGTGCCGCACAGGCCGCAGCCGCTGCGTCCGGCGAAGGCGCGGCCGCGGCCTTCGAGCGCCTCGAAACGCTGCTGCGGAATCGCCGAGTGCAGCGCGATGCCCTGCGCGCTGTCCACGCGATCGACGAGGCGGAATTCGCCGGCGTGTTCGACGATGCCCTCGGTCAGCGCGAAGCCCAGCGCGAAATCCTCCAGGTCGACCGGCGTGGCCATCATCACCGCGAATGGCAGCCCATTGCAGAGCAGGGCGACCGGGGTTTCCTCGACGACGTTGTCGACGAAGGTTTCCGCGTGCGCGTCGTCCAGGCGCAGTGCGGTGGCGGAAAGCAGCCCACCCGGTCGCGTTGCCGGATCGCCTGTCGCGGGTCCCGTCATCGTCCCGGTCGCGATGGTTTCGCGTCCGGGCGTCGTGTCGTCGTCGCTACGCATGCGCCGCGCCCGCGACCTTGCGGATCGTGACCGGCACCGACTTCGCCGCCGGCACCATCGATCCTTCCGCGTGGTGCCAGACCGGGATCAGCGGATTGCACTCGGGGTAGTAGGCGCCGATGCAACCGGTCGGAATGTCGTAGGCGACCACGCGCAGGCCGGACACTTCGCGATGCACGCCATCGTCCGCATGAGTGACCAGGGCGATCTGTTCGCCTTCGACCAGGCCATGGCGCGCGATGTCGGCTACATGCATGAAGACGATCAAGCGCGTGCCGCTGACGCCGCGGAAGCGGTCCTCGTAGCCGTAGATCGTGGTGTTGAACTGGTCGTTGCTGCGCAGGGTGATCAGCCTCATCACCCCGGGTTCGTCCGCGAAGCCGGTCGCCGAAAGATCCGTCGGTTGCAGGAAGTTCGCCTTGCCGCTGGCGGTCTTCCATCGCCGTTCGCGCGCGCTGTTGGGTCGGTGGAAGCCGCCGGGCTGGAACAGGCGGCGGTTGAAGTCGCGGAAGTGTTCGGGATACGTCTGCTCGATCGCATCGCGCACGCGCGCGTAGTCGGCGACCCACGTATCCCAGTCCACGCGCGGGTTCGGAGCCAGTGTGGCCTTCGCGATGCCGGCGACGATCGCAGGTTCCGAGAGCAGATGCGGCGATGCCGGTTCGACCTGACCGGTCGAGCCGTGGATGCAACTGGTGCTGTCCTCCATCGACACCGACTGCGCACCGCCCGTCTGCACGTCGCGTTCGATGCGGCCGAGGCAGGGCAGGATGTACGACACCTCGCCGTGGATCAGGTGGCTGCGGTTGAGCTTGGTCGAGACCTGCACGCTCAGCCGCAGCTTCGACCACGCGCGTTCGAGCGCTTCGGTCTCGGGCGCGGCGCGCACGAAATTGCCGCCGAGGCCGATGAAGGCGTGCACCGAACCGTCGAGGATGCCCTCGCAGGTCTCGACCGTGTTCAGGCCTTTCCCGCGCGGCGGCTCGAAGCCGTACTGCTGCGCGAGCCGGTCGAGCGGCACCAGCGCCGGATCGTCAGCAATGCCGACGGTGCGCTGGCCCTGCACGTTGGAATGGCCGCGGATCGGGCACAGGCCCGCGCCGCGCCGGCCGACGTGGCCGCGCAGCAGCAGCAGGTTGCAGACCATGTGCACGTTCTCCAGCCCGCGGCGGTGCTGGGTCAGACCCATGCCCCAGCAGCCGATGGCGGCCTTCGCGTTCGCGTAGGCGCGTGCGGCCGTCTCGATGTCGTCATGCGACAGGCCTGATTCGCGTTCGATGTCGGACCACTGGGTGGTGCGTGCCTGCTCCGCGAACGCCTCGAATCCGTGCGTGTGCTGCGCGATGAATTCGGCATCGAGCACGCGTGGTGCGTGCGTGAGTAGCGCCTCGTCGTCGGCCTCGATCAGCCACTTGCACAGGCCCATGATCGCGGCGATGTCGCCGCCGGCGCGCACCTGGTAGTAGTGCGAGCTGATCGGCGTGTCGGTGCCGGTGAGCATCTGCAGGCTTTGCGGGCTGCGGAAGCGCTCCAGCCCCCGTTCGCGCAGCGGGTTGAAGGTGATGATCGCCGCGCCCCGGCGGCTGGCGCGCTGCAGGTCGTGGAGCAGGCGCGGGCTGTTCGAGCCCACGTTCTGGCCGAAGAAGAGGATGCAGTCGGTCGCCTCGAAGTCGTCGAGCAGGACCGTGCCCACCGGCGTGCCGATACTCTGGCGCATGCCGATGCCCGAGGTCTCGTGGCACATGTTCGAGCTGTCGGGCAGGTTGTTGTTGCCATGCATGCGCGCGAACAGCGCGTACATGTAAGAGGTCTCCAGCGAGGCGCGGCCGGAGGCGTAGAACACCGCCGATTTCGGATCGAGCGCCTTCAGCTCGCGGCCGATCTCGGCGAACGCGCTGTCCCAGTCGACAGGGACGTACTTGTCGCTTGTCGCGTCGTAGCGCATTGGATGGGTGAGGCGGCCGTGCTGCTCGAGGTCGTAGTCGGACCACGCCAGCAGTTCGCTCACGCTGTGCTGCGCGAAGAATTCCGGGCCGGTGCGCAGGGTGGTGATCTCCCACGCGGTCGCCTTGACGCCGTTCTCGCAGAACTCCGCCAGGTGCGGACGCGCCGGCTTCGGCCAGGCGCAGCTCACGCAGGCGACGCCATCGGCCTTGTTCAGCCGCCACAGTTGCACCGCCGCGACCAGCGGCTTGACCTTTTCCCGGCGCAGTACCTCGGCCACGCTCTTGAGCGAGCCCCAGCCTCCGGCCGGTCCCGGGTACGGCTCGATCCTGATCTTGCGATCCATGCGGCGATCCACCTTCGACAAACCCGCCTTCGACAAATCCGCTTCCATCCGATGGGCGACACGTTCGCGCCTTCCGCTTGCGCGATCAAGTCGGGCGCGATCAGGTCACGCGCGATCCAGTCACGCAATTTCCAGGTTGCGCGCGAACAGCGCGATCAGCTCGCGCCAGTGGCGCTCCGCGGCGGCATCGTCGTAGACGGGGAAGTCGGGCATGGTCCAGCCATGTTTCGTGCCGGCGTAGGTTTCGCAGCGATGCACGACACCGGCTTGCGTCAGCGCGACGTCGAGGCGTTCGATCATGTCCGGCGGGCAGGACGGATCGTTGTCGGCGCTGGCGACATACACCTCGGCCTGCAGGCGCGGCGCGAGCAGGTGCGGGCTGCCCGGCTGGTCGGTCGCGAGCCGGCCGCCGTGGAAGCTCGCCGCCGCGGCGATGCGCTCGGGAAACGTGCCCGCCGCGGAGAGCGCCATGCCGCCACCCATGCAGTATCCGGTGACGCCGATCTGCTTGCTGGCGACGTCGCTGCGCTTATCGAGATGGGCGAGGAATGCGCCGGTGTCCTCGGCCGCCTTCTGGAAGTCCGTGGTGTCCATCAACGGCCCGACCACGGCGCGGAAATTGCCCTGGGCGAAGATCGCCTTCGGATCCATCGGCGCATACGGCCCGGCCCGGTAGAACAGATCGGGCAGCAGCACGACGTAGCCGAAATCGGCCAGACGCTGCGCCATCTCGAACAGCGTCGGCCGGATGCCGAGGCCGTCCATGTAGAAGATCGCCGCGGGCCATGGGCCGACGCCTTCGGGCGTGAACACCGAAGTCGGACAAGCGCCGTCGTTCGTGGCGATGGAAATCGGTTCGCGCGGCATCGACGGCTCCTTGTCGGGATGGATTCCCTCTGGACATCTTCTCTCAGGATATCCGGCTCCTCACGGCACCTTCTTGACGGTCTCCACGATCGAGGGCTTGAGAAAGTGGATGTTGGGGTCGTCGCTCTGGTCGGCCTCGATGTACAGGCTCATCAGGAAAGCCATCAGGTCGTGGCGGCGCGCCAGCCAGTGGCTGTCGTTGTACGCCAGCGCGGGGTCGCCGATCCGCGGCACGAGCTTGCCGAACCAGCCGTCCCAGTCCTTCTGCGTGTAGATGCCGCGCTGGGCGATGTAGATCACCGGCCGCGCCAGTCGGCCCGGTTCGCCGGCGGCGTAGGCCGGCGCGGCGTCGGGCACGACCTGCACGGCGACCGCCGCGAGGATGCGGTCGGTCTGCGCGCGCTCGAGCGTGGTGTTGAGCGCGAGCTGCATCAGCCAGTCCGAGCCGTGGGCGACGCCGTGGCGCCAGCCTTCCTTGTCGTCGAAGGCGCGGTAGTCGTTCAGGCCTTCGAGGAAGCCCGCGGCTTTCTCGACCATCGCCGCGCGTTCCTCGGCGGTCATCCACGGCTTCAGCCGGTCGGTGCGCGCAACCTCGGACAACACCAGGGCGGCATACGGCTTGCGGAAACCCTGCGGGTCGTCGCCGTCGAGCTGCGCATAGAGCGCATCGCGCATCGCGCGCAGGGTGTCGGCGTCGAAGGCGCCGGCACGCATCCACGCCGTCAGCGCCTCGTAGGCGATGTCGTCGCGCATCACCGGATCGGGATCGCCAAGGCAGTCGAGCAGTCCCATCGCCAGCTTCTTCTGGTCGTTGGCGTCGGAGGTCTGGAACTTGAGCGCCTTGAGCTGCTTGAGCGAATCGGCGGTCTGCCCTTCGGGAGGGCAGGCCGCGAAGGCGGGGGCCATCAGCAGGGCGAGCAGCCCGGCGAGCAGGGTGCGCATGGATCGGGTCCGTAGGCCGTGGAAGCCTTGCTACCGTAGCGATGCCGGCGGCGGTCGACAAGTCGTGATCGATTACAATCGCGCGGGGATAGGGGGAACCATTGCATGTCTTATCAGCGAGACCTGCCGCCACGGCGGGAAACGGTACGGCGCGAAACGAACTGGCCGCGGATCATCGCCGGCTCGGTGATCGCCCTGGTTGCCATGGGTGTGAGGCTGGGACTGGCCGGCGGATTCCCGCACCTTCACTTCTGGGGCCTTTCTGCTCCGTTTACGCCCTCCGAAGCGGCTGCTTTCCTCGACCGGGCGGAGAAAGCGGAAGCGATCGCCGATCCGTTGCAGCGCTGCCTGGCGTTCCCGGATCCGCCCGGGAGCCACTGGTCGCGGCGCACCGTCGATGCCTACTGCCGCTACTCCACGCAGCCGGTCATCACCACCGCCGAAATCGTCAGGCTCGTCGATGGCAACCAGGCGGCCGAGCTCGACCGGCGCATGGCCGACGCCTTGCACGCCCAGCGCACGAACCCGGCGGCACTCGGCCGGCTGGACCAGACGTTCTTCGTCGACTTCAAGGATTCCACCGCGGCCCTGCGTCCGACCCTGGACGCGTGGAAACAGCAGTCGCCGAACAGCGCGTTCGCGTGGGCGGCGAGTGGCGTGGCCTATGTCGCGCAGGCGCGCGCGGCGCGCGGCACCGGCCTCATCCGCAACACGCCGGCCAGCGCCATCGAAGCCATGCAGGGGATGATCGCGCTGGCCAGGCCGGATCTGGAGAAAGCCGAACGGCTCGATCCGCAGATCACGCCGGTCTACGCGGCCATGATCGAAACCGGCATCCTCGATGGCGATGGCCGCTACGCACGCGCCGCCATCGCTCGCGGGCTGCGCATCGACCCGGCGAACTACTGGATCCATTCGCGCGCGATCTGGCTGTCGAGGCCGGTCTGGGGCGGATCGCGGCGCGAGGTGCGCGAAGCGGTCGCCAAGGCCCAGGTCCACGCCAGGAGCAATCCCCTGCTGGAGTTGTTCCTGCCCGAGGACGACGCGGTCGAGTACCGCATCGATTGCGCATGCACCAGCAAGTCGGAGATTGGCGCGTTCCGCAAGGTGTTCGACCGGATCGGGGCGGCCAAGCTGTTCGGCAACGCCGGACGGACGGCCGAGAGCGACGACCAGTCGTCGACGGCCGTGGTGTATCTGTCCGAGGCGATCCGTTTCGATCCGACCCTCGTCGACGAACACATGTCCCTGGTCGACACCCTGACCGACCTGCATCGCAACGGCCTGGCGAAAGCCGAAGCGGACCGTTTCGTGGCGCTGGAGCCGGACAACAAGTTCTCCTACGAAGCGCGTTCGTACTACGAGCGTTCGACCGGCCATCTGGTCGATGCCGAGAACGATGTGCTCGCCGCCCTGAAGCTGGCGCCGGACGATGCCTGGGCGCTGGACGAGCTCGGCGACGACTACGTGCACCGCTCGCGCCAGTTCGACAAGGGCTGGGACGTCGCCGACCGCCTCATCAAGGCGCATCCGGACGATCCCAACGGGTGGCTGCTGCGCGCGAGCATCCAGAAGGACCAGCCGCGTCCGGGCCTGCATGACACCCTCGTCTATTTCCTCGCCCACTTCGGCGACGATCCGGCCGTGCAGGAACTCGTGCCGCGGATGCGCGCCGAACTCGCCAAGGAAGAACGGCAAGCCAAGGCGCGCGGCTGACGAGGCGGACAAAGCCGGCTCTGGCCGGATCGAACGACGACGACGACGACGGCGACGGCGACGACGGATAGCCTGTAGCCCGGATGGCGAGTCGCGCCGGCAGCCGCGGGCCGTGCGCTATCGCTTCAGCGTCGCGCGGTACTTGCGGCTGCAAGGCACCTGGGTGCCGTCGCGCAGGCGCACGCGGGCGTCGCCGGTTTCCAGCGGCTCGATCTCGGCGATCTGGTCGAGGTTGACCATCCAGCTACGGTGGACGCGGGCGAAGCGGGACGGATCCAGGCGCGGTTCGAGCGCGGCCATCGTGCTGCGCAGGGGATAGGCGCGACCTTTCACGTGCAGGTTCACGTAGTTGCCGGAGGCCTCGAGGTATTCGATGTCGTTGGCCGCGATCAGGAATTCCTTGCCGAGCTTGCGCACGAGGAAGCGGTCGGGGCGCTCGATCGGCTCGGGTGGCTCGATACCCTCGTCGGGTTCGTCGAGCAGGCGCGCCTCGCCCTGCAGGCGCAGCAGCAGCAGCCGGTAGGCGCCGACGACCAGCAGGACCGTCGCGTAGGTGCGCCAGTCCTTGAGGTATTCGTAGAGCAGTTCGCGCGGCCAGGGACCGAAGTCGTAGGCCTGTCCCATCCACGCATAGAACAACTGGCGCAGGCCGACCATGGCAGCCACGTGCACGAGGCAGAACACCACGGTGCCCAGGAGGTGCCAGGACAGGTTGCGACGCCAGGTCTGGAAGGTCAGCGGGATGCGCCGCTCCAGGGCGATGATGGCCGGAACCAGCGCCAGCACCACCAGGTGGCTCGACAGTTCCCAGCTGATCGGTTTCCACGCCGGGAAATCGGGCTGGCCGCGCCGAACGTCGATGATCGCATCCAGCGAATTCACCACGAACTGGATTGCCAGCAGGACGATCCAGAATCCGGGTTCCACCCAGCGCCGCCACGGCTGGTAGCGCTCCCACAGGGTGGCGCCACCACGTTCCCCGTCGCCTGGGGCGGCTGCGGAGGCCGATGCCATGCCCGGGTCGGTCGAGGCGCGCCGGGTGGCATCGGCAAGGGTGGCCGCCGCGGGGGGCGGAGCGGGGGAAGGGCTGCTCGGCATCCGCGCATTCTACGGTCGGGGACGGGAAACGCGCCCGCGATTCGTCCCGGATATCCGCGATTCGTCACCATGGTTCGTCCCTGGGCACTTGATGGTGGGCGCGTTTCGACCGGCCCGGCAGATTCGCCCCATCCACCGGGAGACCTGCCATGCAACGCCGCCACGACATCGACGCCCTGCGCGCCCTGGCCTTCGGGCTGCTGATCCTCTACCACCTGTGCATGTTCTACGTCGCCGACTGGGGCTGGCACGTGAAGAGCGTGCACCTCGCCGGCTGGCTTCAATTCCCGATGCTGTTCGTGAACCGCTGGCGGATGGAGCTGGTCTTCATGGTTTCGGGCATGGCGGCGGCCTTCCTGCTCAAGCCCGACCGGGTCTGGCGCTTCGTCCGCCAGCGCAACTGGCGGCTGATGCTGCCGCTGCTGTTCGGCATGGCCTTCATCATCCCGATCCAGCCCTATGCCCAGGGCGTGAGCAACGGCAAGGTCGCGCCCGGCTTCTGGACCTTCCTGCTCGCCTACTGGAGCCACAGCCACTGGCCGAAGGACGCTTTCGACGGCTGGCAGTATGGCTTCACCTGGAACCACCTCTGGTACCTGTTCTACCTGTGGATGTACACCCTCGCGCTGGCGCTGCTGGCCAAGCCCCTGGCCTCGCCCATGGGACAACGCGTGACGGCGTGGTTCACCGGCCTGCGCGGCTGGAAGCTGATGGTGCTGCCGGCGTTGCCGATCCTGCTCTACGTCGTCACCCTGCAGGATCGGTTTCCGGACACCCACGACTTCTTCAGGGACTGGTACGCGAACCCGCTGTACTTCACGATGTTCCTGTACGGATTCCTGATTGCGCGCGCCGAAGGCTTCTGGACGGAAGTGGTACGCCTGCGCCGCACGACCCTCGGGCTGGCGCTTGCGATCTTCGTGCCCTACATCCTGCTCGGCCGCCTGCTGCCCGACGACGCCCCGCACTGGCAGGGCGTGTGCATCTGGGCCCTGCGCGTGGCCTACATCTGGACCATGCTGCTGGCGATCCTCGGCTGGGCCCACGCCCTGCTGAACCGTCCGTTCCGCTGGCTGCCGTGGGCGACCGAGTCGGTCTATCCCTGGTACGTGCTGCACCAGAGCCTGATCGTCGGCCTCGGTTTCTGGCTGACGCCCTACCACCTCGGCCCGGTGAGCGAGCCGCTGGTCATCCTTGTCGGGACCGTCACCGGCTGCTTCCTGCTGTCGGAAGGCATCAAGCGCGTCTCCTGGTTGCGGCCGTGCTTTGGACTGAAGGCCTTGCCGAAGCGTAACGCCATGCGCGCGATCGCCGCCGCGGCGAGCCTGCATGACGACTGTGCCTGACTTGGCATGGCCGGATGTCGCGGCCCTGCGCGTTGCCTACTTCGTGTCCCCGACTGCGCGTAGACTCGGGAGGCCTCCGCATCGCGGGGGCTTTCCATTTGGCCATGGTCCGCGGAACCCTCGTCATGCCCGACAAGCCCACCGATACGCCGCTCGACCTCTCCTCGATTCCCGGACTCGAGCCCGAACCCGCGAAACCGCTGGCGCCCGTCGCGGCGAGCGCTTCGCCGCCGGCGCTGCTCGACGAACGCCTGCAGCCGCAGGCGCCGCTGCCGCGCCTGGTCGAGATCGACAAGCTCACGCCCGATGAACTCGCCGCCGCGCAACAGTCGGCGGCGAAGATCGATTTCCGCAAGACCAATTCGCTGCTCTCGCACGGCGACGACGTGCTCGCCGGCATCAGCCAGGCTTCGCGCCAGTTGCTCACCGGCGTCACCGTGGGCAATTCCGGCGAAGTGGGGCAGATCGCCGCCGCGGTGCTCGATGGCATCAAGATCCTGCGTATCCAGGACCTGCAGGCCGAAGCCACCGGCAAGGCACCGCCTTCGCATGGCGGCCTGTTCGGCAAGGTCATGGGTTTCCTCGGCGAGGCGCACAGCGCGTTCAAGGCCTTCCAGGAAAACCGCAAGCAGTTCCTCGACCTGATGGATGCCGAGATCGCCAAGGCGCGCAAGACCAAGGCCGACCTCGGCGTCACCATCGACCTGCTCGACGAACAGGCCATCGCGATCCGCAAGAGTCTGTTCCAGCTCAAGATCGCGATCGCCGCCGGCCAGCTCGCGCTCGACCGCGGCGAGGGCGAACTCGAGGCCTTGCGCCAACACGCCCTGCAGACCGGCGATGCCGCCGATGCGGCCGACGTGCTCGAATTCCGCGGCTCGCTCGCGAATTTCCGCGGCAAGGTCGCCGACATGCGCGAGAGCCTGGTCGGTTCGGCGATGCTGATCCCGATCATCGGCCAGAACCGCAAGGCCGCCGAAACGCGCCTGATGAAGGTGTCCAACGGCATGCTGGTGGTGATTCCGCGACTGATGGCGGTGGCTTCGCAGGCGGTGGTGCAGGTCGAGCTGAAGCATGCCGCCGAACAGTCCGAGAAGCTCGACGAAGCCAGCCGCCAGATCACCCTGCTGGCCGCGAAAGGCGCGCACGATGCCGCGACCAGCGCGGCGCGCAGCCTCGCCGGCGATCCGCGCAACATCGAGGTGCTCTCGCAGGTCGCGGACGAGACGATCAAGACGATGAACGAAGTGCTCGACATCGAGCGCGAAGTCGCCAGGGGCGATCGCGAACGCGAGGCCCAACTCGCGCAGGTACGCGACAAGCTGGTGATCGGCATGCAGGGCGTCAACCAGCGCGCCGCGACCGAGGCGCTGCCGCGATGAACGGCGACATGACCGAAAACCCCAGGCCGGTCGCGTTCGACGACCAGGCGGCGTGGCTGCGACGCTTCCAGTCCGATGCGCAGGGCAACCTGAAGGCGCTGGCGCTGCGCCTGCGCGAAGCGATGCCCGAGCGCGTGACCCTGCTCGAAACCAGCAGCGGCTTCTTCAGCCGCACGACCACGATCACCGGCGTCACGGTCGACATGGACCAGCATCGCTATACCCTCGAAGTGGTGAAGGGCCGCCTGAAGGCGACCGTGGCGATGGTCGTGCGCGACATCGTGCTGAACACCAAGTCGGTCGATCCGGCCGAGTGGTTCGTCAAGCTCGCCGAGGAGACGAAGACGGCGTCCGACCATGCCAAGCGCCTCGCGCAATCCCTTTCCGCTTTCATGGGCAGTTGAGGACGGCAGCGCCATGGGATTCCTGAGCTGGCTGACCAAGGGTTCCGATCCGGCCGCGAAAGCCGCCGCGCAAGCCGCCGCCGAGGCTTCGGCGCAGCGACAGGCGGAGATCGTCGAAGCATTGCGCGCCGATCGCGTGCCGCCCTTCATCAAGGCGCGGCTGGAAGGCGCACGCGATGGCGCGTTGCCGTGGGTCGCGACGCTGACGCCGGCCGAGCTGCGGATGGCGCGCTCGCACGGCATCCGCCCGATCGCGGCGGTCTCGGCAACCTGCTGGCTGCACTATGGATGGTCGTGGACCGAAGGCCACGCGCAGGGCTGGGAATCCGCGTTGCGCCGCCTGCGCGCCGAAGCGCTCGCGGTCGGCGCGAATGCCGTGCTCGACGTGAAGATGCGCACCGTCCCGATCGGCATCGAATCGAGCATGGATTTCAGCCTCGTCGGCACCGCGGTGAAGATCGACGGCCTGCCGCCGAGCAGCGACCCGATCATCGCGACCGTCCCCGCGCTGGAGTTCGTCAAGCTGCTGGAAGCCGATGTCGTGCCGACCGGCATCGCGATCGGCGCGCACTACGAATGGATGAACGACTGGCAGCGCAGCACCAACCTGCGCTGGATGGGCAACATCGAGAGCCAGGCGCTGAGCCAGCTCTGGGAAACCGTGCGCCATCGCGCGCATGCGCAGTTGCGGGCGAGCGCGGCCAGCCGCGGCAACGGCGTGCTGGCGCACCTCAACTTCAGCCAGATGTTCGAGCGCGAAACGGAAAACCAGCCCAAGCAGTATCTCGCGCGCCACATCGTCGTCGCCACGACGGTCGATGGCGCGCGCGACACGCGCAAGCTCGAGGACGGCAAGATGACCGGCGCGCAGCGCGCCCGCCTGCTGGACATCGCCAGCCATCGCGGTGTGCCGGTGCCGCACGAATTCAGGATGGTGGTCGACCTGCACGCCGGCGGCACGCCGCTGACCGGCACCAGCGCGCACCACCAATCCTATTCATCGAACGACGACGACAACGACGATAACGACGACGACGAAGGAGCCATCTGACATGACCCTCGACCTTCCCGCCCATGCCCAGGAACGCCTCAAGGGCCTGCGCACTTCGGCCCATTCGACCGGCGTTTTCACGTCCGATTTCAGCGTCAACGAGTTCCTGCTGGTGCGCAAGGCCGGCTTCGAGCCGATCGGCCTGTGCGTCGGCACCTGCGTCTACCACGTAGGCATCCAGTACGGGAGCTGGAAGAAGAACGAGGAACTGCAGGTCCTTTCCAAGGCGATGTACCACGCGCGCGAACTGGCGATGTCGCGCATGCGCGCCGAGGCCACGGCGATGGGCGCCGACGGCATCGTCGGCGTCAAGCTCACCATCAAGCGACTTGAATGGGACGAGCACCTGCTCGAGTTCATCGCCATCGGCACCGGCGTCGTGCATGGCGAGGGCCACGGCGGATTCCGCGCGCACGACGGCGGCCCGTTCACGTCGGACCTGTCCGGGCAGGACTTCTGGTCGTTGCTGCACTCCGGCTACCGTCCGGTCGAGATGGTGATGGGATCGTGCGTCTACCACGTCGCCCACCGCGGCATGTTCGCCTCGATCGGCACCACCAACCAGAACGTCGAGCTCGAGAACTTCACCTCGGCGATGTACGAGGCGCGCGAGATCGCGATCGAACGCATGCAGCAGGAAGCCGCCGCGGCGAAAGCCGAAGGCGTGGTCGGCGTCGACATCCACGAAGGCAGCCATGGCTGGCAGACCCACGTGATCGAGTTCTTCGCGATCGGCACCGCGGTGCTGCCGCTGGCCGAGGAGATCGCGCCCGACAAGATCCCCGATCCGATCATGGTGTTGTCGGTCAACGACTAGCCCGACGCGCCGGCGCGATGGGCGATGGGTTTCCGGCGCTGGTTCACCGGGGGTCCCGATCCATCGCGGCCCGGATCGAGGACGCGAACAGCAGGGAGTTGCCGCTGTTCGCGACATTGAGCTGCTGCGATCCCGGGATCGCCCAATCGCACGGATTCATGCCGCTCTCCGTGGTCTCGGCGACTTGCTGGATGCAGCATGTCCGGACATCACATGGGCACGGATGGCGGACCGCGCTGTCGCGATTGCGCAGCGAAGCCAGGGCCGCTGCCATTCCGGGTGGCGCGCGACAGGGCCTGAGTGTCGGCGCGATCATGATAAGTTCCACCGCTGGCGAGGCGGATGCGATGGAAATCCTTCGATGAGCTTTCTGCGCTGGCTTACCCGCAAGGGCGATCCGGAGTCGCGGGCTGCCGGTGCGACCTCGACCCAGCGCCAGGCCGAAATCGCCGAGGCCTTGCAGGGCGACCGCGTGCCGCCGTTCATCGCCGCGCGCCTCGACGCCGCGCGCAAAGGCGAGTTGCCATGGATCGCGACGATGGCGCCGGGCGAGCTGAGGATCGCGCAATCGCATCGGATACGCCCCATCACCGCGGTATCGGCCACCTGCTGGATGCACTTCGGTGCACCCGCAACCGAAGGCCATTTGCAGGGTTGGGAAGCCGCTGTGCGCCGCCTGCGCGAGGAAGCCTTGCAGGCCGGCGCGAATGCCGTGGTCGACGTGAAGATGCGCAGCATCGCGCTCGGGACCGGCACGAGCATGGAATTTTCGCTGGTCGGCACTGCGGTCAAGGTCGACGGTTTGCCGCCGAGCACTGATCCGGTCGTCGCAACCGTGCCCGCGCTGGAGCTCGTGAAACTGCTCGAAGCCGAAGTGATACCCACCGGTCTCGTCGTCGGCGGATGGTTCGAGTGGTGGAACGGCTGGCTGGAGGAAGAGCAGTTGGAAAGGCTCGGCAACGTCGAGTTCGCGGGCCTGACCCAGCTCTGGGAATACGTGCGCAACAAGGCCCACGGGGAACTGCGGAAGAACGCACGCGTGCTCGGCAACGGCGCGCTCGCGCATGTGCACCGCAGCGAGCTGCTGAAGCCGAAGGGCGGCCCCATGGAGTTTCTCGCGCAGCACGTCGTGATTGCGACCGCGGTGCTTGCGATGCGCGACCTCGAGACGCCCGATGACGCGACGTTCGGCGACGAGCGACGGCAGCGCCTGCAGGACATCGCGAAGCTGCGCGGATTGCCGGTCCCCCACGAGTTCGCGATGGTGGTCGACATGCGCAACGGCGCGACGCCGCTCGCGGGCACTGCGCGCCATCACGAGTCCTATCGGCAGGCGGCAGGCAAGGAGCCTGCCGAATGAGCCTCGATTTGCCGCAGCGCGTGCAACAACGGCTCAAGGGAGCACGCGACTTCGCGCATACGACCGGCATGTTCACCTCGGACCTGTCGGTCAACGAGTACCTGCTCGTGCGCAAGGCCGGTTTCGAACCGGTCGGGCTGTGCGCGGGGACCAGCGTGTACCACGTCGGCATCCAGTACGGCGACTGGTCGACGAACCAGGAGCTCTGGGTGCTGTCGGCCGCGATGTACAAGGCGCGCGACCTTGCGATGTCGCGCCTGCGCGCTGACGCGGCCGCAATGAACGCCGACGGCATCGTCGGCGTGCGGCTCGAGATCCGGCGGGTCGAATTCGAGGAGCGTCTGCTCGAATTCGTCGCGCTCGGCACCGCGATCGTGCATCGCGACGCGCACCCGGGTTTCCGCGCGCACGACGATGGCCCGTTCACCTCGAACCTCAGCGGCCAGGACTTCTGGACCTTGCTGCATGCCGGCTATCGCCCGCTGCAGCTGGTGATGGGTTCGTGCGTGTACCACGTCGCCCACCGCGGCGCGCTCGCCGCGATTGGCACGATGGGTCAGAACGTCGAGCTGCACAAAGTGAGCTCGGCCCTGTACGGCGCGCGCGAGATCGCGGTCGAACGCATGCGCAAGGAAGCGGCCGCCGCGCAAGCCGGTGGCGTGGTCGGCGTCGACATCCACGAAGGCAGCCACGGCTGGCAGACCCACGTGATCGAGTTCTTCGCGATCGGCACCGCGGTGCTGCCGCTGGCCGAGGAGATCGCGCCCGACAAGATCCCCGATCCGATCATGGTGCTGTCGATCAACGACTAGCGGGTCGACCGGCAATCCATCCGACGGGATTCCCGAGCGGCCTCGAGCGGCCTTCGAGCCGGGGATCGCTGCGGCTGCAAACTTCAGGGAAGCGGCTCGCGGATCGCACCCGCAACCTCGCGATTGACGCGGTGTTCCTTGACCCATCGCCGGGGCTCGGCTCTACTCGGCGCGCCGGGTCGGGGGATGGACTCCGCGCCCATCCGCACGCCACAGGGGACCCGCGATGCAACCGATGACGATCGACACCGGCAATACCGCCTTCATGCTGCTTTGCTCCAGCCTGGTCATGCTGATGACGCCGGGGCTGGCGTTCTTCTACGGCGGACTGGTCGGGCGCAAGAACGTGCTGGCGATCATGATCCAGAGCTTCGTGTCGATGGGCTGGACGACGGTGCTGTGGTGGGCGTTCGGTTTCTCGATGTGCTTCAGCGGCGACATGAAGACCCATACCGATTTCTACGGGATCTTCGGCAACTTCGACTGGGCCATGCTGCGCGGGATCACCCTGAACACGCCGGCGCCGGCCAACCCCAGCATCCCGCTGTTCGTGTTCTGCGCCTACCAGATGATGTTCGCGATCATCACCCCGGCGCTGATCACCGGCGCGTTCACCAACCGCGTCACCTTCAAGGCCTACATGCTGTTCCTCACCGCGTGGCTGGTGCTGGTGTACTTCCCGTTCGTGCACATGATCTGGGGTGGCGGCATCCTCGCCAGCTATGGCGTGCTCGACTTCGCCGGCGGCATCGTCGTCCACAACATCGCCGGCATCGCCGCGCTCGCATCGGTGCTCTACGTCGGCAAGCGCCAGGTCGAGGACCGCGGGCCGCATTCGATCCCGCTGGTCGCGCTCGGCACCGGCCTGCTCTGGTTCGGCTGGTACGGGTTCAACGCCGGCAGCGAGCTGAAGGTCGATTCGGTGACCGCCGTCGCTTTCGTGAACACCGATTTCGCCGCGAGCTTCGCCGCCATCGCCTGGCTGTGCGTGGAGTGGATGACCACCAAGAAGCCGAAGTTCCTCGGCCTGCTGACCGGTGCGGTGGCGGGGCTGGCGACGATCACTCCTGCCGCCGGATACGTGTCGCCGGCATCGGCCTGCCTCATCGGCGTGATCTCCGGACTCGTATGCTTCTACGCGGTCGCGCTGAAGAACCGGCTCGGCTGGGACGACGCGCTCGATGTCTGGGGCGTCCACGGCGTCGGCGGCGCGCTCGGCATCGTGCTGTGCGGCGTGTTCGCCACCACCGCATTCAATCCGGCGGGCGCCGATGGCCTGCTCGCCGGCAATCCGCACTTCTTCATGATCCAGGTCGCCGCGGTGGCGCTGTCGTCGCTCTGGGCGTTCGTGTTCACCTACGGGATGCTGTGGCTGATCGACCGGATCACGACGGTGAAGGTCGACGAGGCGGGTGAGGCCGCGGGCCTGGATGCCTCGATCCACGGCGAGGCGGCGTACCTGGAAGGCGTCTGAGGCGGCTGCACCGGCGGGCCATCGGAATACGGGAATGTCCGGGATCGCGTAGCATCGGCGCATCCGGCGGCGGGGTTCGCCATGGATTCCGATTCCGACATGCGCACGGCGCAGCGCCTGGACCGCCTCGAAGCGGTCCAGGCGGCGGTGCTGGACATCAGCCGGCGGTCCGCGCGCTGCCAGGACCTGCGTGGCTTCTTCGAGGCGGTGCACCGCGCGATCGGCTCGCTGATGTACGCGAAGAACATCTACATCGCCTTGCGCGACGGGCAGGACGAGACCATCCGCTACGTCTACGACGTCGACGAGATCGACGCGATGCAGGAACCCGATGCGCCGCATCCGCTGCTGTCGGGGGAGCAATCGCCGACTGCCTGGGTGATCCGCAACGGCCAGCCCTTGAGCATCACCGCGGAAGCCTTCGCCGAGCAGGCCGCGCGCGGCTGGACCTGGGGCACCGGCGCGAACGCCGAGCACTGGCTGGGCATGCCGCTGATCGACAGCGAGCAGCAGACCTTCGGCGCGGTCGTGCTGCAAAGCTACACGGCGGGCGTGCGCTACGGTGACGAGGACGTCGCGCTGTTCGAACTGATCTCCAGCCACGTCGCCCACGCGATCGAACAGGTGCTGTTCGCCAACCGGCTCGAACGCGCGATCGCCGAACGCACCCGCAGCCTGGAAAGCGAGATCGCCGAACGCCGCCGTGCCGAGAGCCTGCAGCGCGCGTTGTACGAGATCTCGGCGCTGTCGACGCGGGAGATCGAACTGGACGCGTTCTACGCCGGGCTGCACCGCATCCTCGGCGGCCTGATGTACGCGCGCAATTTCGTGATTGCGCTGTACGACGACGACGACCACGACCTCGTGCGCTTCCCCTACGAGGTCGACGAGAAGGATCCGGCGATGCCCGACAGCTACCGCTGGCCGGCGGCCTGGGGCGCGACCGGCTACGTGCTGGGCACCGGCCAGCCGCAGCGCATCGACCGCGAGCGCTTCCAGCGGCTGATGGACGACGGCACTCTCCGGCACGTTACCGGCAGCGTCGACATCAACGTCTGGATGGGCGCGCCGATGGTGTATCAGGGCGCCGTGCTCGGCGCGATCATTGTGCAGAGCTACGACCCGGCGATCGGCTACGACGACGACGACCTCGCCGTGCTGACCTTCGTCGCCGAGCACATCGCCGCGGCGCTCTCGCGTCGCCAGGCCGACCTTGCATTGCGTTCCGCGCACGAGAACCTCGCCAGCGGCGCGGCCGCGCTGCGGGCGAAGAACCACGAGCTTGAAAAGACCCTCGAAGACCTCAGCGTCGCCCAGAGCGACCTGATGCGGCAGGAGAAGCTGGCTTCGCTCGGCGCCCTCGTCGCCGGGATCGCCCACGAGGTCAACACGCCGCTCGGCATTTGCGTGACCGCGGTCAGCCACCTCGACGAGGAAACCCGGCGCGTCCTCCACCACATCGAGGGAGGACGGCTCGACGAGGGCGAACTGCACGACTACTGCACCACCGCGCGCGAAACCATGCGCATCCTCGCCAGCAACACCCAGCGCGCCAGCGAACTGATCCGCAGTTTCAAGCAGGTGGCCGTCGACCAGTCATCCGACGAGGTCCGCGAGATCGCGTTGGGCGACTACATCGGCGAGACCCTCAAGGCGCTGCGGCCGCGCTTCAAGAACACCCGCCACGGCATCGAGCTGGACTGCGATCCCAGGCTGCGCACGCGCAGCCTGCCCGGCGCATGGTCGCAGATCCTGACCAACCTCGTGATCAATTCGCTGATGCACGGCTTCGAGCACATCGAGGAAGGCCACATCCGCATCGGCGTGCGGCGCGTCGGCGAGGCGATCGAGCTGGACTACCAGGACGACGGCGGCGGCATGACCGCCGAGACGCTGCGGCGACTGTTCGATCCGTTCTACACCACCAAGCGCGGCCGCGGCGGCAGCGGCCTGGGTGCGAACATCGTCTACAACCTCGTCACCGCCAAGCTCGGCGGCACCATCGCGGTGGACAGCGCGCCGTGCGCGGGGCTGCACTACCGCATGCGGCTGCCCGACATGTCGGCGGGCTGAAGCGCTGCTGCCGTTGGCGACGCGCTGCGATCGCAGGAAACCGGGGAGGCGAAATCCGCCGTCCCCGGCACTCGACTTTCCGGCTACTGCTTGCTGGCGACGTAGGTGCCGGTGCTGCCGCGCTGCAGGTCCTTGTTCACCATCGTCAGCGTCTTGCCGTCGGAGGAAACGGTCATCGTCGTCACGCTGATCGGCTTGCCGTCGCGCTTGTCGGTTTCCTCGACGGCATCCTTGCCGACGAGCCTGACCGACACGCTCGTCGTGCCCGGGTCGCCCTTGTAAGGCGCATCGCCGCCGCCCAGGTGCGCGGTGTAGGACTGGCCGGTCGGGCTGCTCATGCTCAGCTCGTCGCCCTTCATCGCGATCGAGAAAGTCACGTCGTCATCGGAGATGCTCTGGTAGGACTGTACCTTCCACGAACCGGATACGGCGTGCGACCCGGCCGGACCCATCGCGACGCGCACGTCGGTGCCCTTGCTCTGCAGCGACTCGCCGTTGCCCGGACTGGTGTCGGTCTCGACGAAACTCGCGGTCTTGCCGTCGTTCGCAACGGTCATCGCGAACGTGCTGACGACCTTGCCGTCCTTCCTGTAGGTCTGCTTGATGGCGTGCGGGTCGCTCACGTCGACCGCGACCGAATCGGAGTAGGGGTCGCCGGCGAGCTTCTGGTCCTTGCCATCGGCCTTGACCTTGATGGCGGGGACGCAGGTGCTGCAATTGAACATGCCGTCCTTGACCAGGTACACCCAGGGCTTGTCGGGCAGCTTGCCCTTGTTCAAGTCGACCTTCCAGGTGCCCTCGATGGCATCGTGCGCGGAAGCGCACAGGGGCAGGCACGCGCACACGCAGGCAACGAGCAGCTTCTTCATGGGTGATCTCCTCGGGAGTGGTGGTGCGGCGAGGATTCCAGAAACGCGATGAAGACGTGGTGAGGATGATGCGCGTCCCGGGAGCGGCGAGGTCATGCTTCCGGGCAGACGGCCAGCGGCATGCAGGGATGCCCCCAGGGTGCCAGCCGCCAGCGGCCTTCGAAGTGCTGGAGGAGGCCGTGTTTCGTGTATCAGGCCACGCGCATGACTCAGATCACGCCGGGCGACGCCGAGTCGTCCAGTACCGCGAGCACCTGGCCGCCGTACCGCTCCAGCTTGCTCGCGCCCACGCCGCCGATTCGGGCGAGTGCGTTGAGGTCGCGTGGCGCCTCGGCTGCGATGGCGCGCAATGTCGCATCGTGGAAGATCACGTAGGCCGGCACGTTCTGTTCGCGCGCGAGGCGCGCGCGCAAGGCGCGCAGGGCCTCGAAGCGCGGGACCAGGTGCGGCGGGAAGTCGGCGGCGGCGACGGCGGCCTTCGCATCGCGCTGGCGTTCCTTGCGACTGGCTGGGCGCTCGATATCGCGGCGCAGTTCGACGCGTTGCTCGCCGCGAAGCACCGGACGGCTCGAGGCTGTGAGGCGCAGGGCGCCGAAACCCTCGATGTCGACGTCGAGCAGGCCGGCGACCACGAGCTGGCGGATCACGCCATGCCAGCGCTTCGCGTCGAGGTCGGCGCCGATGCCGTAGGTGCTCAGGCGCTGGTGGCCGAACTGGTGGACCTTCTCGGTGTCCGCGCCGCGCAGCACGTCGATCACATGCGCGGCGCCGAAGCGCTGGCCGGTGCGGTGGATGCAGGACATCAGCTTCTGCGCTTCGACGGTCGCGTCCCAGTGCTCCGGCGGCCACAGGCAGTTGTCGCAGTTGCCGCAGTTCAACCCGCCGTCGTCGCGCACGAAGGATTCGCCGAAACCTGCGAGCAGCAGGCGTCGTCGGCACTGGGTCGATTCGCAATAGCCGAGCAGGCCGTCGAGCTTGCGCCGCTCCAGGCGCTTGCGCTCCTCGCCTGACTCGGACTGCTCGATCATCTGCCGCAGCGCGACCACGTCGCCGAGCCCGTAGCAAAGCCACGCTTCCGCGGGCTCTCCGTCGCGGCCCGCGCGGCCGGTTTCCTGGTAATAGCCTTCCAGCGATTTCGGCAGGTCCATGTGCACGACGAAGCGCACGTCGGGCTTGTCGATCCCCATGCCGAAGGCGATCGTCGCGACGACGACCACGCCGTCCTCGTGCAGGAAACGGCGCTGGTTGCGCGCGCGCGAGGTCGCGTCCATGCCGGCGTGGTAGGGCAGGGCGGTGACGCCATGGCCGTCGAGGAAGATCGCGGTCTCCTCGACCTTGCGCCGCGACAGGCAGTAGACGATGCCGGCTTCGTCGCGATGGGACTTGAGGAAATCGAGCAGCTGCTTGCGCGAATTGTCCTTCTGCACGACGCGGTAGCGGATATTCGGGCGGTCGAAGGAGCTGAGGAAGATCCGCGCTTCGCCGAGCTGCAGGCGGTCGACGATCTCGCGACGCGTGGGCGCGTCGGCGGTCGCGGTCAGGGCGATGCGTGGCACCTGCGGCCAGCGCTCGTGCAGGATGTTGAGCTCGCGGTATTCAGGCCGGAAATCGTGGCCCCATTGCGAGACGCAGTGCGCCTCGTCGATCGCGAACAGCGCGACGCGGCTGCGTTCGAGCAGGTCGAGGAAACGCGGCATCAGCAGCCGCTCGGGCGCGACGTAGAGCAGGTCGAGCGAACCTTCGAGCAGGCGCTTCTCGACATCGAGCGCGTCGCCGGCGTTGAGCGAGGAGTTGAGGAAGGCCGCGCGCACGCCGAGTTGCTCGAGCGCCTCGACCTGGTCCTGCATCAGCGCGATCAGCGGCGACACCACGATGGCCGTGCCTTCGCGCAGCAGCGCCGGGATCTGGTAGCACAGCGACTTGCCGCCGCCGGTGGGCATCAGCACCAGCGCATCGCCGCCGCCTGCGACGTGTTCGACGATGGCTTCCTGTTCGCCGCGAAAAACGGGGTAACCGAAGACGTGCTGGAGGATTTCGCGGGCGGATGGCATGCGCGACAAGGGTAGCAAACCCGTCAATCCTTCCATTCCGGCGGCCGGAAATCGCGGAGTCCCGCTGGCCGCCGGTTGGATGGTGGTCCCGGGAAACTCCCTGGATGTCTCGTCCGACGGCGGTGGTGGGGGCATGGCGGCATCTTCCTGGTGCGCGCATCCAGCTTGGCGGATGCGCCGGCACCGGGCCATCGGCAAATCGCCCCGGGTTTCGTAGGAATTCGCCTACCCGGGGAATCGTGTGCGGGCGATGTGGGAAAATCGCGGCGATGGAAACCGAATCGGCGGATCGACGCAACACACGCCTGCCGGCAGCACCGGGGCAAACGGAAGTGGTCGCTGGTCGGCGTGATCCTTTCGGGGGCGCGTTGACGAGCGATCGCGCGCGCTTGCTGCGATTGCGCGCCGCATCGCAGAAGGCGCCGAAGGAGGCGGGTCCACGCAAGGCGTTCGATGACGCGCTGGCCACATCGCGCGCCGCGTGCCGTGCGCGACTGCAATCGGCTCCGACGCCCACGTTCGACGACAGCCTGCCGATCGCGCGCGAGGCGCAGCGGATCGTCGAATTGATCCGCGCCCATCCGGTGGTGGTCATCGCCGGCGAGACCGGCTCCGGCAAGACCACGCAGTTGCCGAAGCTCTGCCTCGCGGCCGGGCGCGGTGCGGCGGGCATGATCGGCTGCACGCAGCCGCGCCGGATTGCCGCGCGCAGCGTCGCGCGCCGGGTCGCGCAGGAACTGGCCGTGCCGCTCGGCGGCGCGGTCGGCTTCCAGGTGCGCTTCAACGACCAGGTCGGCGCCGACACCCGCATCAAGTTCATGACCGACGGCATCCTGCTCGCGGAGATGCAGTCCGACCGCTGGCTGTCGGCCTACGACACCCTGATCATCGACGAGGCGCACGAACGCAGCCTCAACATCGATTTCCTGCTCGGCTACCTCAAGGAACTCGTCGCGCGACGTCCCGACCTCAAGGTCATCGTGACCTCGGCGACGATCGACACCTCGCGCTTCGCGCAGCACTTCGACGACGCGCCGGTGCTGGACGTCGAAGGCCGCAGCTTCCCGGTGGAAGTGCGCTACCTCGAAATGGGGTCAGGTTCATTTTCCGCGGAGGGCAATGGCGGACGCCAATCAGGACGTGCGGAAAATGAACCTGACCCCATTTCGGACCCCATTTCGAGCACCAGCGAGGCGATCGTCGCCGCGCTGGAGGAGATCACCCGCGAAGATGCGCAAGGCGACGTGCTGGTGTTCCTGCCCGGCGAACGCGAGATCCGCGACCTCCACCACATGCTGGGCAAGCGGCATTTCCGCCACACCGAAGTGCTGCCGCTGTATGCGCGCCTGTCGCCGCGCGACCAGGACCGCGTGTTCAATCCCGGCCCGGGCCGGCGCATCGTGCTGGCGACCAATGTCGCCGAGACCTCGCTGACGGTGCCGCGCATCCGCTACGTGATCGACCCTGGCTACGCGCGCGTCAAGCGCTACAGCCCGCGCATGAAGCTCGACCGCCTGCACATCGAGGCGATCTCGCAGGCCAGCGCCGACCAGCGCAAGGGGCGCTGCGGGCGCGTCGCCGCGGGCGTGTGCTACCGGCTGTATGCGGAAACCGACTACGCCTCGCGGCCGCGCTATACCGACCCGGAAATCCTGCGCGCCTCGCTCGCGGGCGTGATCCTGCGGATGCTCGCGTTGGGACTGGGGCGGGTCGAGGACTTCGCGTTCATCGACGCGCCCGACGCGCGCGCGATCGCCGACGGCTGGCAGCAGCTCTGGGAACTCGGCGCGGTGTCGGCACTCGACGACCAGCGCGGTCGCGCGCTCACGCCGATCGGCCGCACCCTCGCGCGCCTGCCGGTGGACGTGAAGCTGGCGCGCATCCTGGTCGCCGCGCGCCAGCATGGCTGCCTGCGCGAAGCTTTCGTCATCGCCTCCTTCCTCGCGATCCAGGACCCGCGCGAGCGCCCGCCCGATGCGCGCGGCGCCGCCGATGCCGCGCACGCCACCTTCGCCGATCCGAAGTCGGAATTCACCGGCATCGTCAAACTCTGGGATGCCTACACCGCTGCGCACGAGGAGCTGACGCAGTCGAAGCTGCGCGACTGGTGCGAGAAGCACTTCCTCGGATTCCTGCGCATGCGCGAATGGCGCGAGCTGCACCGGCAACTGCTGGTGCTCGGCGAGGAACTCGATTTCCATGCGAACGCCGAGCCGGCCGACTACGCCGCGCTGCACCGCGCCCTGATCACCGGCCTGCCGATGCAGGTCGGCAACAAGGACGAAAAAAGCACCTATCTTGCTCCGCGCCAGCGCCGCTTCAGGCTCTTCCCCGGATCGGCGCTCGCGAAACAACCGCCATTGTGGGTGCTTTCCGCGACCCTGCTCGACACCGCGCAGGTATGGGGCCTGACCAACGCGCGCATCGAGCCCGACTGGGCGATCGCGGAGCTCCCGCACCTGCTCGCGCGCCGCCACTACGACGCGCACTGGTCGCGCAAGCAGGGCCGGGTGATCGCCTCCGAACAGATCAGCCTGTTCGGCCTCGTGCTCGCGCCCAAGCGGCCCGTGCATTACGGCAGCATCGCGCCGGCCGAGGCACGCGAGATCTTCATCCGCCAGGGGCTCGTCGTTGGCGAGGTCGACCTGCGCGCGCCGTTCCTCAAGCGCAACCTGTCCACGCTGGAAAAGGCGCGCGAGGAGGAAGCCAAGCTGCGCCGCGCCGGCCTGGTCGCCGATGAGGACTGGCAGGCGCGCTGGTACCTCGATCGCGTTCCAAACGATGTCTGCACTTCGCAAGGCCTCGATGCATGGTTCTCGAAAGCCCCGCCCGAGCAGCGTCGTGCGCTCGAATGGCCGCTGTCGGAACTGCTGCCGGGCGAGGGCAGCGAGGCCGAGCGTTTCCCGAAATATTTCGCCCTCGGGCAGGCGCGGCTGGCCTTCGCCTATCGCTTCGAACCCGGCGCGTCCGATGATGGCGTGAGCCTGCTGGTGCCGCTGCACCTGCTCAACGCGCTCGATGCGGCGCGGCTGTCGTGGCTGGTGCCGGGATTGCACGAGGAGAAGGCGACGGCCCTGATCCGCGGCCTGCCGAAAGCCTTGCGACGCAATTACGTGCCGGCGCCTGACTTCGCGCGCGCCTTCGCCGAGGCCTGGCCGGCGGCGAATGCCGATGCGATCGCCGGCGAGCTCGCGCGTTTCCTCACGCGTGCGACCGGCGCCGCGGTCGCTGCGACCGATTTCGACGAGGCGGGAGTCGAGCCGCACCTGCGCATGAACCTGCGCGTGGTCGAGGACGGCCGCGTGCTGGCCGAATCACGCGATCTCGACGCCCTGCGCACGCAATTCGGAACGCGCGCCGAAAACGCCTTCGCCGCACGCGCTGGTCGCGACCTGGCGGCTGAAGGATTGCGCGAGTTCCCGGCGCAGTCGATACCCGACAGCGTTCCCGGCGAAGCCGGCGTGCCCGCGTTCCCGGCGCTGGTCGATGCCGGCGAGACCGTCGCGCTGCGGATGTTCGCCGATCGCGAACAGGCGTTGCGCGCGCACGCCGGCGGCGTGCGTCGCCTGCTGGACCACGCGCTCGCCGACCGCATCAAGCTCGCCCGCAAGCAGTTGCCGATCGCGCCGCAGATGGGGTTGCTCTACGCGGCGATCGAACGCTTCGCTCAGGCGTCGTCGAACAAGTCGCCGGCCGCCGAGCGGCTGCGCGTGGATCTGGTCGACGCGGCGCTGAATGCCCTGCTCGCCGATGGCCTGGAAGCGACCCGCGACCGCGCGGCCTTCGACTCGCGTGCGCAGACAGTCGGAAAACACCTGTTCGGCGAAGCAATGGATCGCCTGAAGCTGGCCGAGTCGATCCTCGCCGCCGTCGCCGAACTCAAGCCCAGGCTCGAAGCGCCACTGCTGGGCTGGGCGAAGGGCAATCTCGACGACCTGCGCGCGCAACTCGATGCGCTGCTGCCGCCGGGTTTCCTGCACGCCACGCCACCCGATGCGCTCGCGCAGTTCCCGCGCTACCTCAAGGCGATGCGCCTGCGCGCCGAGCGCGCACTCAACGACCCACCGCGCGACCAGGCGCGGATGCTGGAATTGCGGCCTTTCGTGGATGCGCTGGAGCGCGCGCGCGCGGCCGGCCTCGCGGATCGCCCGCAATGGCAGGCGCTGCGCTGGGATCTCGAGGAACTGCGGGTGTCGCTGTTCGCGCAGGAACTGGGCGCGAAGACTGGCGTATCGGTCAAGCGGCTGGCGCGCGAACTCGAAGTCCTGCGCGCCACAGGTTGATGAAGGCCGGGGATGAAGGCGAAGGTCGTGATCGTGCGAGCCGCGCTTACTGGATGCGCTCGACCTTCGCGCTCTTGTTGTAGCCCTCGACGCTGAAGATCCACGAGTCGAACGCTCCGGGGCGGATGTGCACCACCGGATTGGTCATCTTGATGCCTTCGAGCGGGGAGCGGGCATCGACCACGCGCCAGACCTGGCCGTTGGCGAGGGTGAAGGTGCTGCCATCGTCCCAGCCGGTGAAGGTGCCGGGGATCCTGCTTTCGAGCTCATCGACCTCGCCGTGGTAGTCCTTGAAGCCCATCCGCGAGGCTTCGGTCCTGTCCTGCTCGCGCATGCCTTCCTCGTGCGCTTGCGCGGTGCGCTTGCCCATCTCGCCACGGATGAAGGCGTTGAGCTTGGCCAGCTCCTCCGGCGAAAGCTTGTCGAGGCCGGCGGCCTTGAAGTCGGACGAGGACATGCGCTCCTCGACCGAGGAAAACTGCTGGGCGAAGGCCATGGGAGCGGCCAGCGCGAGACCGAGGGCAAGGGAAGCGAAAAGGGTGCGACAGCGCATCATGGGTTCCTGGGAAGCGGAATCGTCGGATCGGTTGCGCGGCAGCCGTGAATCCGGGCCGCACGCAGCCGGGGGTGCGCTAGTGTAAACCGATTGCGGGCCACGTATAACGGAACCTCTGTCAACCCTCGCATTTCCCGTTCAACGTGAAAGCACATGCCGTCCCCGATGCCGCTGCCGAACCCGCGCTGGGGGACTGGCTGCGCGCGCGCTCCGGGGCTGCGGCGCGCGGTGCGCTTGCGATCCTGGACGGCTCCCCGCCATCGCCCGCGCCGGCCGAGACGCAGACCCTGCTCGAGTGCCTGAACCTGCTGGACATGCTGCGCGCGGACGAGGAAGTGCTGCTCGCCGCGATCGTCCACGCCATTCCGGAGTGGCGGCCGCGCCTTGAGGCGCTGGAGACCGGCGCCCGGGCACGGGTGCAGACCCTGGTCGAGGGCCAGCACGCGGCCGAACAGGTCTGGACCCTCCACGCCGGCCGCGCCCAGCACGTGCGCGCCGAAGGCCTGCGCCGACTGCTGCTGGCACTCGTCAAGGACCTGCGGGCGATCCTGATCCTGCTCGCGCGCCATTTGGTGCGCATGCGCCACGCGAACGAACTGCCGGAAACCGAGCGCGTCGCGCTGGCGCAGCTTTCGACCGACATCCACGCGCCGCTGGCGAACCGGCTCGGCATCTGGCAACTCAAGTGGGAACTGGAAGACCTCGCCTTCCGCCACCTGCATCCGGACACCTACAAGCGCATCGCCCGCCTGCTCGACGAAAAGCGTGGCGACCGCGAGCGATTCATCGAGGAGGTCAAGGCGCGGATCCGCAAGGCCCTCGCCGACGCCGGCATCGGCGCCGATGTCGCCGGGCGGCCCAAGCACATCTTCAGCATCTGGAAGAAGATGCAGCGCAAGGACGTGCCTTTCGGCGAGCTCTACGACGTGCGCGCGGTGCGCGTTCTGGTCGATGACATCGCCACCTGCTACGCGGCGCTCGGCGTGGTGCACCAGTTGTGGTCGCCGGTCCCGGCCGAGTTCGACGACTACATCGCCAACCCGAAGGGCAACAACTACCGCTCCCTGCACACGGCGGTGATCGGGCCGGAAGGACGCGCGCTCGAGGTGCAGATCCGCACCCACGACATGCACGCCCACTCCGAGCTCGGCGTGGCCGCGCACTGGCGTTACAAGGAGGGACGCAGCGCCGCCGGCGATGCCGGCTTCGACCGCAAGATCGCCTGGATGCGCCAGTTGCTCGATCGCACCGATGCCGAGGGCGGCGACGAATCCCTGCTCGCCGGTCTGCGCGCCGACCTGGTCGAGGACCGCGTCTACCTGCTCACGCCGCGCGGCGAAGTGATCGACCTGCCGCGCGGCGGCACGGTGCTCGACTTCGCCTACCACGTGCACACCGAAGTCGGGCATCGCTGCCGCGGCGCCAAGGTCAACGGCCGCATCGTGCCGCTGAACTTCCAGCCTGCCACCGGCGACCGCGTCGAGATCATGACCGCCAAGACTTCCGAGCCGCGCCGCGACTGGCTGATGGCCGGCAGCGGTTTCCTCGCCAGCGCGCGTTCGCGCGACAAGGTACGCGGCTGGTTCCACAAACTCGATCGCGCGCGCAACCTGCAGGCCGGGCGCGAGTTGCTGGAGAAGGAACTCAAGCGCCTCGCCCTGCACCAGAACGATCTCGCGCCGGTGCTGGCGAAGTTCCACCTGGCGAACGTGGAGGAGCTGCACATCGCCGTCGCGCTCGGCGACATCGGTCCGAGCCAGGTCGCGCGCGCCTTGCACGACCACGCGCAGGCGTTGTTGCGCAGCGAGGCCGAGAAGAAGATGCAGGCGGTTCGTGCCGAATCGAAGGCGCGGCCGGCGCGGCCGAGCGACCGCTTCGTCGTCGAGGGTGTCGGCAACCTGCTCACCCAGCTCGCGCGCTGCTGCCAGCCGGTGGCGGGCGATGCGATCGTCGGCTACCTCACGCGTGGCCGCGGCGTGAGCATCCACCGCCAGGGCTGCGCCGCGCTCGAGCGGTTGCTGGCCCGCAATCCCGAGCGCCTGCTGCCGGTCGAGTGGGGCGACGGCGGCCATTCGAGCTACAGCGTCGACGTGCAGGTCCGCGGCATCGACCGCAAGGGGCTGTTGAAGGACCTCGCCAACCTGATCGCGCAACATGGCGTGCACGTGCTGGCGATCAACAGCCGCGTCGAGGAAGCGCGTGGCCTGGCGGAAGTCCGTTTCACGCTCAAGGTGAAGGACTTCGACCAGCTCGGCCAGTTGCTCGGCCGCCTGAACGCGGTGCCGGGCGTGGACGACGCGCGCAGGCTCGGCTGAACATGGCGCTGATATCCTCGCCGCATGCTGCAAGCGACCCGATGACATGAGCGATCGCAACGATCCCGCCCTGGGCGATCTGCCAATCGTCGAGGACCGCCGCGAGTCGCCCACGCCTGCGTCGCGTCGCGGCCTCCCGACCCCGCAGTCGTCGCACTGGAAGTGGTGGGTCGGCATCGCGGCCGCCGCCGTGATTGCGATGGGCGGTTTCGCACTCGTGCACTGGCGCAACGCGATCGGCGCGCGACTGGTGCCGCCGCCGCAACAGAACCGGGTGATGCAGCAGGCCGCCGCCGCCCTGCGCGCGGGGCGCCTGACCTCGCCCGATGGCCACGGCGCGCGTGAACTGTACGAAGCGGTGATGGCGCGCGATCCCGACGACCTCGCCGCACGCGAAGGCCTGGTGCGCGTCGCCAACGCGGCACTCGCGCAGGCGCAGGCCGCGGTGGGCGCGCACCGGATCGACGAGGCGCAGCGCGCCCTCGATCTCGCGCGCGAACTGTCGGCGCCGGTCGTCGCCGTCCAGAAGGTCGAGGCATCCCTGCGCGGCGCCACCGGCAGCGAGGCGCAGATCGCCGCACTGCTCGACAGGGCCGCCGCTGCCGAGCGGGCCGGCCATCTCGACGATGGCGACGACAGCGCCCTGGCGATCTACCAGCAGGCGATCGCCGCGGCGCCGGACAACGCACTCGTGCTCGATCGCCGGCGTACCCTGCTGGCGAAGATGCTCGGCGGCATCGACGCGCTGCTCGCAAGCGGCGACGTGGCGGGCGCGCAGAAGCTGGTCGATCGCGTCGCCGGCGTCGATCCCGGAAACCTGGACCTGCCGAACGCGCGCGCGCGCCTGGCCGATGCGAGCCAGCGCCAGCAGAGGGAACAGGCGCGCCTGCTCGACGGCGCCGACGCCGACCTGCGCGCCGGCAGGATCGATGCGGCTGTCGCAACCTGGCGACAGGTCCTCGCGCAGTCGCCCGACGACGCGCGTGCGGGTGCAGGGCTGCGCGCCGCAGGCGAAGCCCTGGTCCGCGAAGCCAACCACGACGCTTCCGATTTCGATTTCGCCGGCGCGCAAGCCGCGCTGGACAAGGCGCGCACCCTCGCCCCGGAATTGCCCAGCCTGCGCGCGACGACGCAACATCTCGCGCAGGCGCGCATGCAGCGCGCGGGCATGGATCGCGCCCTGAAAGGCAAGCAGGGCATCACCGACCTGCTGGCGGCCGCCGACCATGCGATCGTGCGCGACGAGCTGGTCGATCCACCGGGCGACAGCGCCTTCGACAAGCTGCACGAGGCAGCGGCCATCGCGCCTGCCGATCCGCGCGTGATCGCGGCGCGGAAACGCTTCGTCGCCACCGTCGCCGCCTGCGTGCAGGGTGGCATGACCGACAACCGCCTCGCCCACGCCAGTGCCTGCCTCGATGCCCTCGCCACGATCCAGCCGACCTATGCCTCGCTGCCGTCGCTGCGCGCCGAACTCGCACGCCACTGGCTCGCCTACGCCGACGAACGCATTGGCGCCGGCGAGCTCGACACCGCCCAGCGTGCGATCGATTCGGCGAAGCGCCTGACGCCCGACGATCCGGCGATCGCTGCGCTGCAGGCGCGCGCGCGGCAGGCGAGGGCGGGGACGGCGAGCGCGCGGAAATGATCGCCTGGAATACACGCGCCAAATCGAGCGCGTCAGGATGAGCACGCCAAGGTAAACCGGGACTTGCATCGTTGCAGGCCGTGGAGCGAACCGGGGCGCCGTCGAATGGCCGGGCGGGGGCGGGGCAACCGTTACACTGGGCAGGCCTCGCCTCAGATCCACGCCATGAAGATCGCGGTTCCGTTCATGCTCGGACTGCTCCTGCCGCTGTGCGCCGCGGCCGCGCCGCAACTCGCGCAATACGGCGTCACCGTCAACGCCGGCGCTTCGGTCTACCCCGGGAACGTGTTGTACAGCGACTGCATGAACCCGAACCCGGACGCGACCGGCAATGTCTTTCTCATCAACCAGAACGGTGCAAGCGTCAAGCAATGGCATTCGACCGGCAACATGATGGAATGGCAGGCCAAGCCGATCGGCACGGACGGCAGCATCCTGACCTGGCGCTATGCGTCGAGCACCGGCAATTGCGAGAACGGCACCGGCAAGGTCTGGCTGACGAAGATTGCCGGCAACGATGTCGCCACGAAGATCTACAACGACCCGACCTGCGCGCTCAACCACGACTTCGAGGTGCTCCAGGACGGGACGTTCCTGGTCCTTTGCCGCAAGTTCATCACCGACACGACCGTATCGACGAAGCCGTTCTACGACGACCTCATCCGCCGCGTCGACGGCAGCGGACACGTGCTGTGGGAGTGGAGCACGGATGCCCACTACGCGCAGCTCGGCCTGAGCACCGCGGCGCGGCACATCATCATGGCGGGACAGACGGTCTATCCCGTGTTCAACCCCGGCGACCCGCCATCGTCTGACGTGTTCCATACCAACAGCATCCAGTTCATCCCGCCGAACGCTTCCGCCGCGTCGAACGCCGCGTTCACGCCGGGCAACATCCTGGTCGACCAGCGCAACACGAACCTGATCTTCGCCATCGACTACAACACCGGCAACGTGGTCTGGCAGGTCGGCAACATCAGCGTCGGGCAGCACGCGGTGAAGATGATCGGCAGCAACCTGCCGGGCGACGGCCACCTTCTCATATTCAACAACGGCAGCTGGGGCGGCTATCCGGCGGTCGTGGGGTTCAGTTCGTCGGTCATCGAGTACGACCCGATCGGCGCGAAGGTGACGTGGAGCTATTCGGCGCCGTATCCGGCCGGCAAGGGTTTTTTCTCGCCCTATCGCGGCAATGCGCAGCGCCTGCCCAACGGCAACACCTTCATCGACGACTCCGTGTGGGGCCGCATCTTCGAGGTCGACGTGAACGGCAATGTCGTCTGGGAATACGTGCCGGTCATCGGCACGAACAAGCAGGCCGCGAACCGCTCGATCTACCGCGCCTACAAGGTGGAGCTGTGCTGGCCCGGCTGCTTCGCCGAGTCGACCACGTCGGATGGTGCGTGGACGTGGTGAGTGGCGACGGCGGTGACGCGCGTCGTCCAGGACTTCAACGTTGATGCGTGGCCCGCCGGCTTCGAGGCATGCAAACCGGCCATCACGCGCGATTGTAACGGTCTGATCAGTGCCCGACGGTCGTGAATCCGGAATGCAGCAGGAACTCGACGAAAGCCCACGATCCCAGGTTGCCGATCGCCCCGATGAGGAAGGGGGTGCGTGTGGCTGCCGAGCGGTACGGTCCGACCGCGCCGGCAACTCCGATGACTCCGGCGACCAGCCAGATGAAAAGCGCAAAGCCGAGCGGCATCATTCCGAATGCCATCGCGCCCCATCCGATCATCGCCGCCAGCACGCAGCCGACGGCGGCGCCGGCGGACGTCAGGATTTGCTTGGCTAGCTCGCTCGTGTCGGTCATCTCACTCCATTAACGCGTTCTGCAGGTCGAACCGGACCGGACGGATGTGTTTGCTCAGCGGCGCCGAAGCAAGCCAGTGCACGCCGCGCAGGGACGGCGCGGCGATTTTTTCGGAGTCCGCGCAAACGAAAACGGCCTGCATCGCTGCAAGCCGTTGATTGGAATGGTGGCCGGGGACGGAATCGAACCGCCGACACGGTGATTTTCAATCACCTGCTCTACCAACTGAGCTACCCGGCCGGAATCGCACGGGCATGGCCGGCGAAGCCGCGAATGATAGCGGTCCGGCCGCCGCCGGGCAAGGCGGCGCGGGTGAATTGGGCCTGAGCGACGGTCACCGCCGGGCTTCCAAAGGTCGAGCGCGGACGTATGGTGTGTCCGTCGGAACGGAGAACGGACATGCGTGGATCGATGCGCGAAGGGCTCGAAGGGTACCGGACCGCAGGCGATCCATCGCGGATCGGCACAGCGGCCGGAGTGGCGGCCAGGATCGCCATGGCCGCCATCGCATGCGTGCTGGCCGCGGGTTGTTCCGCGACGCTCAAGGATCGGCCGCCCGACCCGGCGGTCGTGCAGCGGCTCGCGGAGGTCAGGGCGATCGCGGGACCGCCCGTCGATTCGTTCTGGTACGAACCGGTGAGTTCATTCGAACCCATCGGCGATGCCAACCTCCTGATCTTCACCTCGCCACGCCACGCCTGGCTGCTGCAGCTCGATGGTTCGTGCCGCGAGCTGGACTTCGATCCCTTCATCGCGGTGACCTCGCAGATGAACCGCGTTACCGCGAGGTTCGATTCGGTGCGCGTACGCCACAATCCGATCCCCTGCCAGATCATGGAGATCAGGCCGGTGGATGCGGCCGTGCTGCGGCGGGTGGATCGCGAGAAGAAGGCGCAGCCACTGCCGCCCGATGGCGGGGCAGCGAAGGCACAGTGATCGTCCGACTGGAAGGTCTTCAGTCGCCGGGCGGCGGTTCGTAGCCCGGCGGCGGCGCCGAGCCTTCGCCGAACAGGAACTTTTCCATCTCCTGCTCGAGGAAGGCGCGGTGCGCGCGGTCGAGCGGCGAGAGGCGGTTCTCGTTGATCAGCATCGTCTGGTGCGCCAGCCACGCGGCCCACGCCGGCTTGCCGATGTGCTCGAACACGCGCTTGCCGAGCGCTCCGGGCCATGGAACGAAATCCAGGCCTTCGCTCTCGCGTTGTTCCTTCACGCAGAAGACGGTGCGCGGCATCGCGGAAGTCCTTCGATGAGTTTGCGGATGGGTGCGGGCAGGCCGATGTCGTCGAGGGCATCGCAGGCCTGCCAGCGCAGATCGGCATTGTCGCCGATCGCGTCGCGCGCGCGCGCGTCGCGCCACAGCAACGGTCGGATGCACAGGCGGTAGTGGCTGAAGACGTGCGGGATCTCCGGCAGGACCTCGTGGTCGTGCACGTGCGCATGGCGCGCCAGCCATGCCTGCGCATCGTCGGGATCGCGCGCCTCAGGCAACGACCACAGCAAGGCCCACACGCCGGTCGGCGGCCGTCGTTGCAGCAGGATGCGGCCCTCGTGGTCGCGCACGACCAGGGCAAAAGTTTCGCGTTCGGGCAGGGGCTTTGCCGGCTTGCGCTCGGGCAGCCACGCGACCACATCGTCGTGCAGGGCGATGCAATCCTCGCGCAGCGGACAGGCTTCGCAATCCGGCGAGGAAGGCGTGCATACGGTCGCACCGAGGTCCATCAGGGCCTGCGTGTAGTCGGCGACGCGCGCTTCGGGCAGCGCGTCTTCGGCGATGCGCCAGAGTTGCTTCTGCGTCGCCGCGCTGCCCGGCCAGCCATGCACGCCGCGATGGCGGCACAGCAGGCGGCGCACGTTGCCGTCGAGGATCGGCCAGGGCAGGCCATGCGCGAGCGAAAGGATCGCGCCGGCGGTCGAACGGCCGATGCCGGGCAGGCCGAGCAGGGCGTCGAAATCGCGCGGCAGCTCGCCGCCGTGATCGCGCATGCAGGCTTTCGCGGCATCGTGCAGGCGCCGCGCGCGGCTGTAGTAGCCCAGGCCCGACCACAACGCCAGCACTTGGTCGAGCGGTGCACCGGCGAGCGCGGCGATGTCCGGCAGCTCGTCCACGAAGCGCAGGAAATACGGGATCACGGTCGCGACCTGGGTCTGCTGCAGCATCGTCTCGGATATCCAGACGCGGTATGCGCTGCGCGGATGCTGCCAGGGCAGGTCGTGGCGGCCGTGGCGGTCGAACCACGCCAGCACGCGCGCGGCGATCGCGCTCACGACCTGGGTGCGCCCGTCGAAGCGGGAGCGGATTCTGGCTGCGTCGGCGCATCGTCGTCACGCACTTCCGCGTGTACGCCGCGCAGTTGCACGCCGCCGACATCCAGCGCGGGCGCATCCAGCGTCGCCTGCACCGGCGGCAGCACGGAAGCGAATCCACCTCGCGCCCATGTCCGAAGGTCGGCGATGCTCGCGTTGCCTTGCAGGGCCGTGTCGCCGCGCTTGAGTGAAAACGCGAGTGGCCCGGGCGGGAAGAGCGGCCCGTGATAGTCGGCTGCGAAGACCAGCGGTACGGCGGTGGAAGCGAACGTTGCCGGCAGTCCCGGCCACGCGTCCGGCCAGCGACTGAGTTGCGCGGTCAAGCTGGCGTCGATGAAGGCTTCGCCGTTTTCCTGCGCCTGCAGGGAAAGCGTCGGTTGCCGCTTCGCATCGCCCAGCGAGAGTCGCAGCCGCCAACCGCTTTGCGGGTCGGCGACGGGGATGCCGGCAACCGTCGTAGCCGGCTTGTGCGCGATCGCGATGGCGAATGGCGTGTCGCCCGGCTGCGCGAAGGCGGAGTCGGATAGCGAAGACCACGATGCCGGCACTCGCTGCAAGCTGCCGCGCAGGTCGAGATCGAGCGTGTCGCTCGCCAGTGCGTGGCCCGCGACAACAAGCGACGGCAACTCGCCGTCGGCCTTCAGCGACAGGTCCAGGTCGTCGACGCGCAGGCCCTGGCCAGCGCCGGCCGCCGTTGCGGTCGCGTGCGCCGCGAAGTGCGAGGACGTCGACGCACGGGTGAAATCGCCGCTGACATCGAGCGTTGCCGCCTTGCCGTCGGCCAGGGTGGGCGTCGCGAAGTCGAGGTGCTCGATCTTCCAGTTCGCACCATGCAAGCTGCCGTCGGAGACCGACAGCCCGCGCGTGAGCGTCGGCAGCTTGAAGGGGCGCGTGCTCGGCGGCTGCGCTGCAAGCCAGTTGCGCAGTCCTTGCACGTCGATGTCGGGAGACTTCAGGACGACACTGCTGATATCGCTGCCCTTGCCGCGCAGGGTGTTCCAGGGCAGGGCCAGTTCGACCTGGCCGCTGCGGAAAAACGGTGTCGCGTTGCCCGGAATGGTGGCGGTGAAGCCGGGCAGGACCAGCCGCGGCTCGGGTCGCAGCGCGTAGCTGCCGGGGCCGCTGGTGCGAAGGTCGAGGTGCAGGCTGCCGCTGGCGCGTGCGAGGATCAGCGCGGTCAGTTGCGCCGGTTGCAGGTAGTGCGTGACGACCAGCGCGGCGGCCAGCACGATCGCGAAGAAGGCAACCCGTCGCCGCGACCAGCGCCAGCGGCGTACGCGGACGGCCATCAACCGCCCAGCGATTCGGGCAACAAGGCGTCGACGAAGGCTTCCGGATCGAACACGCGCAGGTCCTCCAGTCGCTCGCCGAGGCCGACGTAGCGGATCGGTATGCCGAACTCGCGCGCCAGCGCGAACAGCACGCCGCCGCGCGCTGTGCCATCGAGCTTGGTGACGACCAGGCCGGTGACGTTCGCGATGGCGTGGAATTGCCGCAACTGCGAGATCGCGTTCTGCCCGGTGGTGCCGTCGATCACCATCAGCACTTCGTGCGGTGCGGTCGCATCAAGCCGGCCGAGCACGCGGCCGATCTTGCCGAGTTCGTTCATCAGCCCGGCCTGGGTGTGCAGGCGACCGGCGGTGTCGGCGATCAGCACGTCGATGCCGCGCGACTTCGCCGCCTGCAAGGCGTCGAAGGCGACCGAGGCGGCGTCGGAACCGCTGCCCTGGGCGATCACCGCGACGTTGTTGCGTTCGCCCCAGATCTTGAGCTGCTCGACCGCGGCGGCGCGGAAGGTGTCGCCGGCGGCCAGCATCAGGCTGTGGCCGTCGAGCTGGAAACGGCGCGCGAGCTTGCCGATGGTGGTGGTCTTGCCGACGCCGTTGACGCCGACGGTGAGGATCACGAAAGGCTTGGCGCCGGCATCGATCTTCAGCGGCACCGCGATCGGCCGCAGCAGTTCGAGCAGCTCGTCGCGCAGGCCGGCGAGCAGGGCGTCGGCGTTGGCGAACTCGCGCTTGTTGGTGCGCCGGCGCAGCTTCTCGGCGATCTCGCGGCTGGCGGTGACGCCGACGTCGGCGGTGATCAGCGCAGTCTCGAGCTCGTCGATCAGCTCATCGCCGAGGATGGGATTCGCGCCCATGATCTCGCGCACATCCTTGAACAGGATGCTGCCGCGCAGGCGTTCGCGCCAGCCGAGCTTGCCGGGTGCAGCCGGCGCCGCCTGCGTGCTCGCGCCGAGTTCCGCCAGCGAGGCCGAGTCGGCGGCCGGCGGCGGGGAAACTGGCTGGGCGGAGGTGGATTCGGGCGGCGCGGCGGGCTTGTCGGTGGTCCCGTCGTCGGGCTTTTTCTTCCAGAAACTGAACATGTACGCGAGTGCCGAGGCCACGAATGCGGGAGAATCCGCCTATGGTACCACCCGCATTTCCCTCGACCTTGCAGCTTCATGTCGCGAGGCGCCCGCGATGACTCGGCCGACGTCGGGCAGCGTGCGCATCATCGGCGGGCGCTGGCGTGGATCGAAGCTGCCGGTGCCCGATGCGGCCGGCCTGCGCCCGACGGCCGATCGCGTGCGCGAGACCGTGTTCAACTGGCTGGCTCCACGGATCGCCGGCGCGCGCGCGCTCGACCTGTTCGCCGGCAGCGGCGCGCTGGGGCTGGAAGCGGCTTCGCGCGGAGCGGCTCAGGTGATCCTGGTGGAGAAGGACCCGGCGCTCGCCGCCGCCCTGCGCGCGAACGCCGACCGGCTGGCCCGGACCGATGCGGCCAAGGTCGTCGAAGTCGTCTGCGCCGACGGCCTGCGCTGGCTGGCGCGCGCATCCGACGAGCGTTTCGATCTGGTTTTCCTTGATCCGCCATTCGCCGCCGGTCTCTGGCAGTCGGCCCTGGCCGCGCTCGAACCCTGGCTGGCCGAGGACGCGTGGCTGTACCTGGAAGCCCCGCGCGAGGGCGCCCCGGCCATCGGCCGCCAATGGCTGCCGCATCGGTCCGGCGAAACCCGCGAGGTGCGCTACGCGCTGTTTCGGCGCGACGCTGCTACACTCGCGCAAGGACCAACCCGGCAGGATCCAGCCCGCGCATGACTCAGGCCAATCGTCGCCTTGCGGTCTACCCAGGCACTTTCGATCCCATCACCAACGGCCATATCGACCTGGCCGGCCGTGCAGCTCCCCTCTTCGAACGCATCGTCGTCGGCATCGCCGAGAGCCCGGCCAAGAGCCCGGCCTTCTCCCTCGACGAGCGCGTGGCCTTCGCGCGCGAGGCGCTGGCGGCCTTTCCGAACATCGAGGTGCGCGGCTTCGACGGCCTGCTCGCGCATTTCGTCCGCGAGCTCGGCGCCGGCGTGATCCTGCGCGGACTGCGCGCGGTGTCGGATTTCGAGTACGAGTTCCAGCTCGCGAGCATGAACCGCCACCTGATCCCCGGCGTCGAGACCCTGTTCCTGACGCCAGCCGAGCAGTACGGCTTCATTTCGTCCTCGCTGGTGCGCGAGATCGGCCGGCTCGGCGGCGACGTCTCCGGCTTCGTGCCTCCGGCCGTGCAGGCCGCGTTGAATTCGCGCTGGAAGCGCGGATGATGCCTAGCGTCCAGCACATGACAGTCCAGCACACATAACCAGGGGAAAACCGAAATGAAAGCCGTCGCTTACTCGCGCAAGAACCTGATGACGCTGCTCGCGTTGCCCGCGCTGGCCGCGATGCTCGCGCTTTCGGGCTGCAAGCCGAAGGAGGCGCCCGCGCCCGAGGTCAAGGCGCCGATGCACGCCCCGGCCAACCAGTCCGACGAGGCCGGATGGAAGGCCTACTACCAGGACGTGATCGCCCGCAACAGCGATGGCGTGGACGGCAATATCAGTCCGTATTTCCTGCCTGCGCCCGACGCGAAGGACTACGACGCCATGTACAACCGCCAGCTCGAGAGCGTCACCGACGTGGCTTCGCGCGGTGTGCTGCCGGGCAACATGCTCGCCTTCATGTCGCCGGATTCGACCAAGATGGCCGACCTGGTCGTCGCAGCCTTCGCCAAGGCCTCGGGCGGGAGCATGAAGAAGGTGATCGTGCTGTTCGTCGGCAAGGCCGCGGACAACGACCGCGTGAAGGCGGTAATCGTGCCCACCGGCGCCACCTACCGCTTCGTCGAGTTCAAGTGACGCATCGGCCCGCCCGCGCCTAGCGCGGGCGGCTTTGCCGATGCGTCATCCCCGCGCAGGCGGGGATCCAGTGCCTTTCCCCCGACGCTCTCATGGCCCTCCTGATCAACGACCTGTGCGTGAACTGCGATGTCTGCGCACCGGTGTGCCCGAACACGGCGATCACCCAGGGCGAGACGATCTACGAGATCGCGCCCTCGCGCTGCACCGAATGCGTCGGCCACTACGAGGAACCGCAGTGCGTGATTGTCTGCCCGGTCGAGTGCATCTTCGTCGATCCGGCGCACGTGGAGTCGCAGGAGGAACTCATGGAGAAATATCAGGGACTGATCGGAGGCGCCCCATGAAGGCTGCGAATTGCCTCATGGCATTCCTGCTGCTCACGCCGTTCGCGGGTGGCCTCTGCCTGGCATGCGATGGAACGAAAGCCCACGCCGCGAGCACGGGCAGCAACGCGCCCACGCAGATGTGTGCGCCAACGCATCCGCCGGGCTCCGTCATCGCCAGCGCCCACTATCTGGCGACGCAGGCTGGACATGACGTTCTCGCGAAAGGCGGCAACGCCTTCGACGCCGCGATCGCGGTGTCCTCCACCCTCGGCGTCGTCGAGCCCGAAAGTTCGGGCATCGGCGGCGGTGGTTTCTTCCTGCTGCATGAAGCGAAGACCGGCAAGGACGTCTTCATCGACGCGCGCGAAACCGCGCCTGCTTCGGTCACCGCCGCGGAATACCTCGACAAGGACGGCAGGCTCGACCACGACAAGGCCCTCGACGGCCCGCTCGCCGCCGCGATTCCCGCCGAGCCGGCAGGCTGGGTGTACCTCGCGCAGCACTACGGACGGCTGCCGCTCGCGAAATCGCTGGCGCCTGCGATCCGGATCGCGCGCGAAGGGTTTCCCGTGTACCAGCGGATGGCCGACGAGTACGGCTCGCCCTGCACGGCGGGCTACACGAATTGCTCGGACGTGCGCATCGGGGTGATGCGGCGCTGGGCCGCTACGCGCGCGGTCTACGAACCCGGCGGCAAGCCGTTGCGCGTCGGCGAGACGATGCGCCAGCCGGACCTGGCCAGGACGATGCAGGCCCTCGCCGATCGCGGCTTCGACGGCTTCTATCGCGGCGAGGTTGCGAAGGAACTCGTGGATGCGGTCGACAAGGCCGGCGGCCACTGGACCCTCGGCGACCTGTCCGGCTACCAGGTCAAGCTGCGTGCGCCACTGACGCTGCACTACCACGGCTGGGACATCGTCACCGCGCCGCCGCCCTCGTCGGGAGGCGTGGCGATCGCCGAGATGCTCAACATCCTCTCTGCCTGGGACCTGGGCAAGCTCGACCAGGCCACGCGCGTGCACCTGATCGTCGAGGCGATGCGCCGCGCGTTCCGCGACCGCACCTTCTTCCTCGGAGATCCGGATTTCGTCAAGGACATGCCGATCGCGCGGTTGACGGGCAAGGACTACGCCGACGACCTGCGCAAGGGCATCGCGCTCGACAAGGCGACGCCGAGCTCCGCGCTGCCCGGAGCGCCGCCGCCGAACGTCGGCGCGCACACCACCCATTTCTCGATCATCGACGGCGAAGGCAACTACGTCTCGGCGACGATGACCGTGAACACCGCCTATGGCTCGGGCCTGGTCGCCGCCGGAACCGGCGTGCTGCTCAACAACGAGATGGACGACTTCGCCCTGCAGGCCGGCGTGCCCAACGCCTATGGGGTGACCGGATACGAAGCCAACGCGCCCAAGCCCGGCAAGCGGCCGCTGTCGTCGATGACGCCGAGCTTCATGATCTCGCCGGACAAGATCGTCGTGCTCGGAACGCCCGGCGGCAGCCGCATCATCACCATGGTGTTGCTGGGCATGCTCGGCTTCGACGATGGCCTGACACCGCAACAGGTCGTGTCGCTGCCGCGCTTCCACCACCAGTACCTGCCCGATGAGATCTCGATCGAAAACGGCGCGCTCACCGCCGACGTGGTGGGCAAGCTCGAAGCCATGGGCCACAAGGTCACGACCCGCAGCACCACCTGGGGCAACATGCAGGCGGTGGAGTGGAATCGCCATGACAACACGCTCAGCGGCGGCACCGATCCGCGCAATCCGGTCGGCAAGGCGGATGTCGTGCTGAAGGCCACGAACGTGAAAGCAACGCAGAAATGAAACTATGGTCGATCCTTGGAAACTCGCAGCGTCTTGATGGCGGCGCGATGTTCGGCAACGTGCCGCGCGCGATGTGGTCGAAGTGGATCGCGCCCGACGAGCAGCACCGCATTCCGCTGGCATGCCGAGCCCTGCTCGCGAGCCCGCTCGATGGCAAGACGGTCCTGTTCGAGACCGGCATCGGCGCATTCTTCGATCCGAAACTGCGCGAGCGCTACGGCGTGGTCGAGGATCGCCACGTGCTGCTCGAATCGCTCGCGCAAGCGGGCTTCGCGCACGAGGACATCGATGCGGTCGTGCTCAGCCACCTGCATTTCGACCATGCCGGCGGTTTGCTCGCCGCGTGGCGCGAGGGTGAGCCGCCGTCGTTGCTGTTCCCGAACGCGCGCTACTTCGTCGGCCAGGACGCCTGGGCACGCGCGACCCACCCGCATCCGCGCGACCGCGCATCGTTCATCCCGGAACTGGCCGGCCTGCTGGAAGCGAGCGGGCGGCTGGAGATCGTGAGCGGCGACAGCCATCCGTTCTTCGGCGAGAGCGTGCGCTTCCACCGCAGCGAAGGCCACACGCCGGGCCTGCTGCTAGCCGAGCTGCGCGGCGCGAACGGCCAACACGGCGTGGTGTTCTGCGCCGATCTCATTCCCGGACGACCGTGGGTGCACCTGCCGGTGACGATGGGCTACGACCGCTATCCCGAACTGCTGATCGAGGAGAAGCGCGACTTCCTCGCCGACATGCTCGCGCGCGACGTGCGCCTGTTCTTCACCCACGACAGCGATTGCGCGCTCGCGCGGGTGACGCGCGACGACAAGGGACGCTACGGCACCAGCGACGAGGTTGCCGCGCTGCAGGCGTTTTCCCTCGCCGCATGAAGATGCTGTCGGTCGCATTGCTGCTGGCCTGCGCGGGCGCGTTGCACGCGCAGCCGGCTTCGCCGACGCCATCGCCGAGCCCGACAGGCGCGGCGGCATCGCCTCGCGGCGTGTCCGTCCCCCACGCGCCGGCGGATGAGGAACATCGGATCCGCTCGTCGAGCGACACCGCCGATCCGATGTTCGGCATCCGCGCGCGCGCCGTGGGACTCGAGCGCATCGTCCACGTCCTGCAATGGCACCCGAACGCCGGCGCGCCCAGCGGATACGACCAGGAGTGGGCGTCCGAGCGCATCGGCCCGGAAGGGCTGGACAGTGCGCATGCCAATCCCACCGAGTTCCCGATCAATGGACAACGCTGGTGGTCGCAGGACGCGACGCTCGATGGCCATCCGCTTTCGACCGGCGTGCTCACGGCGCTGGAGGCCGATGCGGACGCGCGCAAGACTTGGTGGACGATCAAGCCCGACCCGTCGCAGTTGCCGCCCAACCTGGCGGTGACCTTCCAGCCGGACGGCATGCTGCTGACGACATCGCAGGACAACGCGCATCCGCAGGTCGGCGACGTGCGGGTGCAGTGGCGCGTGATCGCCGATGCCCCAGCGCCCGCGGGCCTGCGGCTGGTGGGCGGGCGCTGGGAAATGCCGGACAAGAGCGCGGTCGCCGCGGCATCCCCGACGGCATCGGGCAAAGTGCCGCCGCCTTCGTCAACGACGGCGATGGACGACGCGAAGGCATGGCTCCAGCGCATGTTCGGCACCGGCGCGGGCTGGCTGGTGGTCGCCGGTATCGCCCTGGCGCTGGTCGTGCTGGCGTTGCGGGGCCGGCGCCGGACGGGCTCGCGATCGGGTCGTCGCCGCAAATGAAAACGGCGCGCCGGGTGGCGCGCCGTTTCCAGGCTTCCGTTCGGATCGCTTACTTGCCGCTGGCAGCGCCGCTGGCGGCCGGGCTGGCCTTCAGGCAGGCACTCATCGCGTTCTTGTAGTCGTCGCCTTTCTTGCCCTTGTTGGCGGTGGCGCAGGCGCCCATCTTCGACTGCTGGTCGGCGCCGCCGCGGGTGGTGGTCGCGGGCGTGGTGGCCGGCATCGGCTTGTTGGCGGCCGCTGGCGCGGCGGCCGGGGCCTTGAGGCAGGCGCTCATCGAATTCTTGTAGTCGTCGCCCTTCTTGCCCTTGTTGGCGGTGGCGCAGGAAGCCATCTTCGATTGCTGGGCGGTCTTCGCGCCAGCCGGGGAAGCGGCGGGGGTCGCCGCGGAGGCGGCGCCGAAAGCGAGCAGGGCAGCGACGGACAAAGCGATCATGCGGGTCTTCATGGCGATACCTCGTGGTGGTGGTGGGTGAGGCCTTGCAATCCGGATGCTACGGAGCCGGCATCGCCGCGAGCCATTCCACGAAGTGAAACTTTCTTCATATTGGCTGGCGTTCACCCCCGGCTTATCCTGCCAAGCCTCGCGCCGCCGACCGGCCGCGCCTTCCGCACGGAGACTGCCATGTACACGCTCTACTATTCGCCCGGCACCGCCAGCATGGTCGTGCACCTGGCCCTGCTGGAGATCGGCGCGCCGCACCGGCTCGAACTGGTCGACTTCAAGTCGAAGGCGCAGAAGGATCCCGGCTACCTCAAGCTCAATCCGCAGGGCCGCGTGCCGACACTGATCGTCGACGGCCAGCCGGTGTTCGAATCGGCCGCGCTGCTGATGCTGCTCGCCGAGCGCCATCCGGAAGCGAAGCTCGCGCCTGCCGTCGGCACGCCCGCGCGCGCGGCGTGGTACCAGTGGATCGTGTTCATGGCGAACACGTTGCTGCCGACCTACCGCCTGTGGTTCTACCCGCCCGACGCCACCGGCGACGCCGAGCATCCGGCGCACGTGCGCGCGATCATCCAGGCGCGGATCGAAGGCGCGTTCGACCTCCTCGAAGCGCACCTGTCCGCGAATGGACCCTGCATGCTCGGCGCGGAGTTCTCCGGCGCCGACCTGCTGCTCACGATGCTGATGCGCTGGTCGCGCAACATGCCCAGGCCGGCTACGCAGTGGCCCTCGCTCAAGCGCCTGGCCGATCTCGTGCGTGCGCGGCCGAGCTGGAAGAAGCTCTACGAGGTCGAAGGGCTGACCGAATGGTGAAGCGGCGACGCGTCGAGGTTCGCGCGCGTCGCCCTCACAGCGCCTTCAGCAACCGATAGTCGAACTCCAGCGACTGGTAGAACGACTCCACCGGGATGCGCTCGTCGCGCGCGTGCCAGCGGTCGTCGTCGACGTCGATCGGGATGCCGTTGAACACGTACGAAGGCATGCCGTGGGCGCGCAGGAAGACGCTGTCGCTCGCGCCCGCCGACATGTAGGGCGTCACCGGGATCGGTCCCCACATCGTCGCGGCGACGTCGGCGATCTGGCCGAACAGCTTGCCGTCCACCTTCGATGCCGGGCTGCGGTTTGCCTCGCCGATGCGCGCGAGCTCGACGTGCGGATCGGCGATGGTCTTCTTCAGCAGCGCATCGACGCCCGCCAGGTCCTCGTCGGGCAGCAGGCGGCAGTTGATCGTCGCCTTGGCGGTCTGCGGCAATGCGTTCTCGGCCACTCCGCCCTCGATCATCGTCGCCACGCAGGTCGAGCGCAGCATCGAATCGTTGAAGGTCGCCGAAGCCGCCACGCGCGCTACCGCGGCCGGATCGGAAGGATCGTGCGCCAGCGCAAGCATGTCCGTTTTCTGCTGGCCGCCGGCCTGCAAGGCGAGGTGCGCGAAGTAGGCGCGGGTGACTTCGTTCGTGCGCAGCGGGAAATGCAGCGAAGACAACTTCAGCACGGCCTGTGCCAGTTCGACGATGGCGTTGTCGGGCTTGGGCTCGGAACTGTGGCCGCCGGGGTTGTGGGTGGTCAGCGTGTAACTGAGATACACCTTCTCCGCGGTCTCGATGGTGAGGTCGGCGGGCTTGCCGTCGCGGATCGCCGGGCCGTTGTCGTCCATGTTGAGGCTGTAGCCGGCATCGATCAGCGCGGGCCTGTGCGCGAGCAGCCACTGGATGCCGTTGTCCGCGCCGTCTTCCTCGCCGGCGGTCAGCGCGAGGATGTAGTCGCCGCGCGGCACGTAATGTTCCTCGTGCAGGCGCAGCAGGGTCTCGACGAGTCCCGCGCCGGCGCCCTTGATGTCGATCGTGCCGCGGCCGTAGAAGTAGCCGCCGTCCTCGGTGAGCTTGAACGGATCGTAGTGCCACTCCGCGCGCGGCGCTTCGACCACGTCCAGGTGCGCGAGCAGCAGTACGGGTTTTCGTTCGTCGCGACCGTGGAAGCGCACGACCAGGTCGAGCTTGTCCGGGTTGTCGCCGACCAGCTGCACGTCGGCTGGCGCGAATCCGGCATCGAGGAAGCGCCTGGCCATCTTCCGCGCCGCCGCGGTCACGTTGCCGTGCGAGGAGGTGGTATCGGTCTCGACCAGCTCCTGCAGGATCGCGCGTCCGCGGACGCGATCGTGATCGGGCGCGGTGGCCTGCGTCGTCGCGGCGAATGCCGTCGGCATGACCAGGCCGAGTGCCGCCATGGCTGCGAAACCGTTCCTGCGCATGGCATTCATCCGCATGGCCGCGAGTATGCGTGCCAGTGTACCGATTGCCGGCCGGTCAACGCGACGCGGACCCGTCGCTGCGTTCGATGACCACCAGCGCGATGCCGCCGAGGATCGCCGCCGATGCGATCGCCAGCCGCAGGCTCGCCGCTTCGCCGAGCAGGACGATCCCTCCGATCGCCGCCAGCACCGGCACGCTCAACTGCACGACCGCCGCGCTGGTCGCCTTCAGGCCGCGCAGCGCCATGTACCAGATCGCGTAACCCACGCCCGAGGTCAACGCGCCCGAGGCGATCGCGCAATAGACACCGTCGCGTCCGGGCGACGTATGCGGCAACGCACTCGCCACCAGCACGAGTGCGAATGGCGTCGCGCGCAGGAAGTTGCCCGCGCTGGCAGCGGTCGCGTCCATCGCCGACCTGCCGCGCAGCGAATACGCGCCCCACGCGCAGCCCGCCGCCAGCATCGACACCGACGCAGTCAGTGGCGGAGCCGACGCGCCGGGCAGCATCAGCCCGACCAGTCCGCCGAAGGCGCAGGCCATTCCGATGGACCGGCGCATCCCGAGGCGTTCGCCGCTCCACCATCCGTATCCGATCATGGTCGCCTGCACCGCGCCGAACAGCAGCAGCGCGCCGATCCCCGCAGGCAACCGGATGTAGGCGCAGGAAAAGCACGCCGCGTACGCGAACAGGGCGAAGGCCGATATCCAGTTGCCTTCGATGCCGAACTTGCCGCGTCGCAGCCTCACGATCAGCGACAGGGCCATCGCGCCGGAAACGATCCGGATCGCGGTGAAGCTTGCCGCGTCGATGCCGCCATCGCGCAGCGCGATCCTGCACAGCAGCGAATTGCCGGCGAAGGCGAGCATCGCCAGCAGGGTCAGGGAGAAGGTCAGCGCACGCGACACGACAGGGCATTCGATGCGAACGCGGTCAGGGCCGCGAGGATGGCGCGCGTGGGCTTCATTCCTGCGTGGCGCGGGCAGGTTCCTGGTACAGCCCGAGGATGTTGCCAGCCGGATCGCTGAAGCGCGCGGTGATCTCCGGTGCGTCCACGCCGATCGGCTGCGCGATCGCGCCGCCGTTCGCCTCGATCGCCTCGCAGGTCGCCGCGACGCTGTCGACCATCACGTAGACCAGCAGGCCGACCGTCGTCATCGGGCTGCGGCCGGTGACGAAGGCGCCGCTGACTTCGCCGACCGCGTCGTCGAAGGCGGTGGCGCCATCGCCGCGCTGGCGCATCTTCCAGCCGAAGACCTTCGCGTAGAAATCGGCCGACTTCGCGACATCGAAGGCGGGCAGTTCGAGGTAGCAGATCTTGCCGTTGCCGATGGTAGGGGCCATGGAAAGCTCCGGTCGTGTCAGGGAACGACGATCACTTTGCCACGGGAATGGCCTTGCTCGGAATGACGCAGCGCTTCGGCTGCCTGCGCCAGCGGATACGTGCGTTCGATCACCGGCACGATCCCGCCCGACGACACGAGCCCGGCGAGTGCAGCCAGGTCCTCCGACGTGATCCTGCCCATGTAGGCGACGACCTTGCGGTCGCCGTACAGCGAATACGCGGGCGCCGCGAGCGCGCGTCCAACGCCGCTCCAGACGCCGCGGGCGCCGGCGAGGGCGCAGATGCCGCCGGGAGCCAGCGCGCGACGAAGCGCAGGCAGGGAATGGTTGCCGATCGCGTCGAGGATCAGGTCGTAACGCCGGTCGCCGCGGGTGAAGTCCTCGCGCGCGTAGTCGAGGACATGGTCCGCGCCGATCGAGCGCACCATGTCCGCGTTCCCGAAGCTGCACACGCCGGTCACTTCCGCATCCGACGCGCGTGCGATCTGCACCGCGAACGTGCCCACGCCGCCGGCCGCGCCGTTCACGAGCACCTTCTGGCCGGCGCGGAGGCGTCCCTTGTCGCGAAGGCCCTGCAGGGCGGTGAGTCCGGCGACGGGCAGCGCCGCGGCCTGCTCGAAATTGGCGTTCTCCGGTTTGGCGGCCAGTCGCGACTCGCCCGCGCAGGCGTATTCGGCGAAGGCCCCGTGACAGGCGCCGAACACCGCGTCGCCCGGCCTGAAGCGCGTGACCTTCGAGCCGACGGCTTCCACCGTGCCGGCGACATCGTGGCCGCAACGCGGATCCTTCGGTGCGCGCAGGCCGAGCATCAGGCGGAAGAAGAACGGACTGCCTTTCTTGAGGCGCCAGTCGAGCGGATTGACCGATGCCGCATGGACCCGGATCAGCACCTCGTCGTCAGCGGGCGATGGCCTGGCGATTTCCTCGCAGCGCAGCGCATCGGCCAGGCCATAACCGCGGGCGAGGAGGGCTTTCATGCGACGGCGCGCGATTCCGGGTTTCTCAGGATCGCAGGGGGAGCGTTATGGGAGCAGTCAGTCGTCGCGCGCTTCGACGTACACCCAGGCCAGCGATCCCGACGCGAGTTCGCCGAGCACGCGCTTGTATTCGGGCACTTCGTAGCGGTCGGCGTTCGCGAGTTCCTCGTCGCTGATATCGAAGACCATGCCGTCGATGCGGCTGCCCGCGTCGTCGCAGGCGCGCGCGATCGGATGATGGGTCCGGCCACTGCTGGCCACGACGCCGGCATCCCCGATTTGCAGCGACGCCAGCTCGTAGCCATGCAGCGCATCGCGGCTTCCTTCCAGCAACCGTCCGAACGTATCCATCTGCACGCTCTCGAGCTGCAAGGTTCCGTACGAGAACAACAGCGGCATCGTCGCGGTTACCTCCGTGGCCGGTACAGCGAAAAAGCGAGCAGTGCAGCGCCCAGGATCATGGAGACGACGCCATAGGCCTGCGACCCGGCTGGCGATACGTACTCCACGAAGGACGACCGCCTGATACTGGCGTGATAGACAAGGATGGCCTGCGGAAAGGCGAACACGAGGATTCCGGAAACGACCAGGCATGCGCCCAGCGCAACTCCGAACCAGCTCACCGACCGTCGCTTCAGTTCCTCGACCAGTTCCGCCTGATCGGGTTCCTGCTTGCGCCGTGGTGTTCGCGACGGCCGACGGGCTTTCGGAGGTTCAGCCGCCACCGCTTCGTCGGCATCATCGTGCCCGGGCTTGCGCGACTTCAGGTCGCTGCCGTTCTCGATGCCATCGTCGAGCAGGTCCTCGACGTTCGTCCGTCGCAGCAGTCTCCCGATGTCGCGCTTGCCCATGCCGCCGTCGTCCGGTTCGCAGGCTCGGTATTGTCGTAACCGTCACTCGTCGACGCTGATTCCCGAGCCGCCCATCTCCTTCGGGAAGTCCTTCTGCTTCGGCAGGCCGTCCTTGATGCGCAGCCTCGTCTCCTGGTAGTGGACGTGCAGGCTAGGCTGGTAGGGCAGGTCGGGGATGACCGCCGCAGGTACGTCGGTGAAGCCGAAGGTCGGATGCTCGGTGAAGACGTGGCCGCCGCAGGCCTTGCACCATTTGCGGTGGCTGTACGGGGTCTTGGCGTAGCTGCCGATGTGGTCCGCGCCCTGGGTCACCTTCACCGCATCGGGCTGCCACAGGGTGAAGGCATTGACCGGCCCCGCCGACCAGTGCCGGCAGGATTCGCAATGGCAGTAGCCCATCGCGATCGGATCGCCGCTGACGTTGAACTTCACGGCGCCGCAGAAGCAGCTGCCGTCGTAGGAATGACTCATGGCGGTTCTCCCTTGGATGGCCCGGAAGGGCAGTGTGTCAGAGAAATGGATGTGCGGCATGCACGCGCGAAGCTGATGTCCCGATGCGCCTGTGAAGGCTTCAGCCGGCAGTGCGGCGCTTTCCCGCCGAGATGGCGCCACGCTTTGGTTTCGCCCTGGTCGTCCGGCGCGCGATCGCGATGGCCTCGGCAGCCAGCGCGACCAGCTGGTCGGCTTCCTCGACCGCCTGCGCCGGCACCTCGAAATAGCGGTTGACCTCGACCCAGCCCTTGCTCGTTTCGTAACGGAAACAGCGGCTGCCTTCATCCCGGTACCGGGTCCGGCTGGCATCGTCGACGACGAAATACAGTGCGTCGTCCATCACCATGCCGAACTGGACGCCATCGGCCACCAGCCCGACGCCGCCGAAGAAGCGCTTGCTCGCCAGCCGGCCCAGCGGGGACAACTGGTCCTTCACGTAGTCCACGAATCCCGTCGCGCTCTCGCCCATTGTCCTGGCTCCCGTTCCGTCGTCACCGGCCGAAGCGTTTCGCCGCCAGCATCGTCGCCTTCGCATGCTCGGTCTCGCGGTTGCGCGGAGGACTCAGGGTAACCAGCGAGCGGATCAGCAGCGATGCCGCCTCGCTGACCTGGTCCACGGCGCGGTTGAACGCCGCCTCGTTGATCTTCGAGGGCGAGTTGAATCCGCTGAGCTTGCGCACGAACTGCAGCGCCGAGGCGCGGATTTCTTCCTCGCTCGCCGGCGGGGCGAAGTTGTACAGCGTCTTGATGTTCCTGCACATGGCGGTTCCAGCGGCTGCCGCGACCGGGCGAGTGTATCGGACCTTCGGGACGGCGTGATCGCTTCCCGGGGCCGTTCGCGGCCGCAACGTGACGGCTCGTCGCCGATGCCGTCCGAAGGCTTGAATTCCGGTCCCGTCGCCACCACCCGACAGCGATCGATTCCATTTTCCAGGACGCCTCCGGATGACCACCGCCACCGAAACCCGCCGCTTCGACGCCGACGTCGCCCAGGTCCTGCACCTGGTGACGCATTCGCTGTACTCGCACAAGGAGATCTTCCTGCGCGAGCTGGTCTCCAACGCGGCCGATGCCTGCGACAAGCTGCGCTTCGAGGCGATCGGCAAGCCCGGCCTGTTCGGTGGCGAGACGGAACTGCGCATCGATGTCAGTGTCGACGCCAAGGCGCGCACGATCACGATCCGCGACAACGGCATCGGCATGAGCCGCGACGAGGTGGTCGCCAACATCGGCACCATCGCCAGTTCGGGCACGCGCCGGTTCCTGGAGGCGTTGTCGGCCGAGCAGAAGGCCGACGCCAACCTGATCGGCCAGTTCGGCGTGGGTTTCTACTCGGCCTTCGTGGTCGCCGACAAGGTGAGCCTGGTCACCCGCAAGGCCGGCGCGGAAGCGGGCGAGGGCGTGCGCTGGGAGTCCGACGGAACCGGCGAATACACGCTCGAAGTTGTCGAGGCCGCAGAGCGTGGCACCGCGATCACCCTGCACCTGAAGCCCGACGAGGACGAATTCCTGCGCGAATGGGAGTTGCGCAACCTGATCGCGCGCTATTCCGACCACATCGGCTTCCCGATCCGGATGCCAAAGCAGGACAAGGACGACCAGGACGACGAGGACAAGCCGACCGGCGAGTGGGAAGTCGTCAACCAGGCCTCCGCGCTGTGGACGCGTCCCAAGTCCGAGCTGACCGACGAGGATTACCAGAACTTCTACAAGCACGTCGCGCACGATTTCGACGACGCGCTGGCCTGGACGCACAACCGCGTCGAGGGCAACCAGAACTTCACCTCGCTGCTCTACATCCCGGCCAAGGCGCCGTTCGACCTCGCCATGCGCGGGCCGAACGAGCGCAAGGGACTGAAGCTGTACGTCAAGCGCGTCTTCATCATGGACGCCGCCGAGCAACTGCTGCCCGCCTACCTGCGCTTCGTGCGCGGCGTGGTCGATTCGGACGACCTGCCGCTCAACGTCAGCCGCGAGCTGCTCCAGCAGAACCGCAACCTCGACAAGCTGCGCTCGGCCTGCACCAGGCGCGTGCTCGACCTGCTCGACAAGCTCGCGTCGGGCGAGCCGGAGCAGTTCGCGACCTTCTGGAAGGCTTTCGGAACGACCTTCAAGGAAGGCATGGCCGAGGATTTCGCCAACAAGGAACGCATCGCGAAACTGCTGCGTTTCGCGTCGACGAAATCGGAAGGGCAGGAGGCGACGGTCTCGCTCGACGACTACATCGGCCGGATGGCGGCGGACCAGGATGCGATCTGGTTCATCACCGCCAATGGCCATGCCGCCGCCCAGGGCAGCCCGCACATCGAGGCGCTGAAGGCGCGCGGCACCGAGGTGCTGCTGATGACCGACCGCATCGACGAATGGATGAGCAGCCACCTGCGCGAATACGCCGGCAAGAAGCTGCGCGACGCCGCCAAGGGCGACTTCGACCTGGGCAAGCCCGGCGACGCGGACGCCGCGAAGCGGGAGGCATCGGAAAAGGCCGCCGAAGGGGTGGTGGGCAGGCTCAGGGAGCTGCTCGGCGAGCGCGTGCGCGACGTGCGCGTGAGCGAGCGCCTGACCGAATCGCCCTCGTGCATCGTCGTCGACGACCACGACATGGGCCTGGCGATGCAGCGCCTGCTGCGCCAGGCCGGCCATGAGGTTCCCGAGAGCAAGCCGGTCCTCGAGATCAACCCCGACCATGCCCTTGCCAAGCGCCTCGAGAGCGAACCCGACGCCGGGCGCGCGCAGGACATCGCCCTGTTGCTGCTCGACCAGGCGCAGTTGCTCGAAGGCGTGGCGCTGGACGATCCGGCGGCCTACGTGAAGCGCGTGAACCGGCTGCTGTCCGCAAACGGCTGAGGGCAAGCAGCGTGCGGCGTGGCAAGGCTCGGACCCGATCCGGGCTTTGCCGTCCGGGAAGCTATGGCGCGATGATGCGTGCGCCTTGCGCCGCCAGCAGTTCCGTCAGCACGGAACGGTGGCAATGCGAGGCGTCTTCGCAATAGCAGCCCACCGAAAAGTCGGAGCGGTGCGACAGCGCGGCCAGCAGCGCGATCGCGTGCACTGCCTCGGGCTTCGCCATTTCTGCCCGGTAGAGCCTGACGAAGCGCGTCCATTCTCCCGGTGTCTTCGCCGCCTGTGCGATCTTCATCGTCGGAAGGCTCGGCGCGAGGTTGGGGAACCAGACATCGTAGAAGTCGCGCGACGCGAACTCGGCCTTCGGCACGCCGCGCGGCGGGCGACGCACGGTGCCGATGCGCAGGCCCTCGTCCTTGGCGCGCGGCGTGCCGAGCCTGACGATGCGGATGGCCATGAGGTGCTCCCCTGTCGCGTCTTCGCGTCGTGCGGTGGCCTGCGGAATCACGGACCTCGCGAGCGACGATCATCGGCCGCGCGCGCGGCCATCGTGCGTCCTCACTTCTGCTTGCGCAACTTTTTCTTCTTCGTCGTCGGGGCGCCGAGTATTGTCGGCTTGCCCCTGCCTCCGGCGGCGATCAGCTGCAATTCGGCCGGCAACCTGTCGTGGACCATCTCCAGCAAGTCGGTCGCGGCGGGACTGTCGTCGGGCTTGCCATCGGGCGTGGCGACGCGCACCTGGGTGCTGATGACGTCAGTCGGCTTGGTCATCGTCATCGCGCGCGTGAATACGAGGAAACGCTCGCCGCGGAACTTCAGGTCGTACAGGCCCATCATCTGCGAGCGACCCTGGTAGGAAACGCCGTCGAGACGCACGAGGATCTCGCCGACCGCATTCCAGGTGTCGAGCATGCCGGCGTCGATGATGAAGTCCGAGACGGGTGGCGGCACGTAGACCGCGGGCGGCGGCGGAGGTGGTGGGGGCGTCGTCGCGCATCCGCCTGCGGCGAGCAGGAGGACGGCCACAAAGGAGGAGGGCATGGCAAGGCGCATGGGCGCAGTATCGCTCCACCTGCCTGAAGTTCCGCCACCAGCGGCCTGGGGCGCTGATGAGCCCGGCCGGCGACCAGCGCGCCTTCAACGCCCCGCTACGCGTGAAGCACGGCCAGCAGGCCCCTGGCCATCGCCAGCCGCGCCGCGCCGTCGGCCATCTCCATCCGCACGCGCAGCTTCTCCGGTCCTTCCAACGCGTAGACCTTCGGCTGTTTCTGGATCATCCGGATCACCGACATCGGATCGACGTTCGGCTTCGGGTCGAAGACGATGCGGCCGCCGCCCGCCCCGAGGTCGAGCTTGCGGATGCCCAGTTTCGTCGCGGCCTGGCGCAGCTCGGCGATCGCGAACAGGTGTTTCGCCTGCTCGGGCAGCAGGCCGAAGCGGTCAATCATCTCGACCTGCAATTCGCGCAACGCGTCGACGTCGCGCGCGCTGGCGATGCGCTTGTACATCGTCAGGCGCTCATGGACGTCGGGCAGGTAATCCTCGGGAATCAGCGCCGGCACGTGCAGGTCGATCTCGGCGCCGCGCGAGGGTTCGGCATCGAGGTCGAGCTTGCCTTCGCGCATCGAACGCACCGCGCGTTCCAGCAGTTCGGTGTAGAGGGTGAAGCCGACTTCGGCGATCTGGCCGCTCTGTTCGGCGCCGAGCAGTTCGCCGGCGCCGCGGATTTCCATGTCGTGCGTGGCCAGGGTGAAGCCGGCGCCGAGTTCCTCCAGCGAGGCGATTGCCTCCAGGCGCTTGGCGGCGTCGCCGGTCATCGACTTGCGGTCGGGCACGATCAGGTAGGCGTAGGCGCGGTGGTGCGAACGGCCGACGCGGCCGCGCAGCTGGTGCAATTGCGCGAGGCCGAAGCGGTCGGCGCGGTCGATGATGATGGTGTTCGCGTTCGGGATGTCGATGCCCGATTCGATGATCGTGGTGCACAGCAGGACGTTGAAGCGCTGGCGCTGGAAGTCGAGCATCACCTGTTCGAGTTCGCGCTCGGGCATCTGGCCGTGGCCGACGCGGATGCGCGCCTCGGGCATCAGCTCGGCCAGCGATCGCGCCATCCGCTCGATGCTCTCGACCTGGTTGTGCAGGAAGTAGACCTGGCCGCCGCGCGCGATCTCGCGCTGCATGGCCTCGCGCAGGAGCGCGCCATCCCACGGCGTGAGCAGGGTCTTCACTGCAAGCCGATTGGCCGGGGCGGTCGCGATCAGCGAGAGCTCGCGCAGCCCGCTCATCGCCATGTTGAGCGTGCGCGGGATCGGCGTGGCGGTGAGCGTCAGCAGGTTGACCTCGGCGCGCAGCTTCTTCAGCGCCTCCTTCTGCTGCACGCCGAAACGCTGCTCCTCGTCGACGATGACCAGGCCGAGGTTGGGGAACTTCACGTCGGCCTGCAGCAGGCGGTGGGTGCCGACGATCACGTCGACCTTGCCGGCGGCGAGCGCGTCGATGACGGACTTCATTTCCTTCGAGGAACGGAAACGCGAGACCACCTCGACGCGGATCGGCCAGTCGGCGAAACGGTCGCGGAAATTCTGGCCGTGCTGCTGCGCGAGCAGGGTCGTCGGCACCAGCACCGCGACCTGGCGGCCGGCGGTGGCGGCGACGAAGGCGGCGCGCAGCGCGACCTCGGTCTTGCCGAAGCCGACGTCGCCGCAGACGACGCGGTCCATCGGCTGCGGCCGCGCGAGGTCGGAGATGACCGCCTCGATCGCCTGCAACTGGTCGGGTGTTTCCTCGAAAGGGAAGTTCGCGGCGAAAGGTTCGTACAGCGAACGGTCGACGATGATCGCCAGGCCTTCGCGCGCATGGCGGCGCGCCTGGATTTCCAGCAGCTCGGCGGCGACGTCGCGGACGCGTTCGGCGGCCTTCTTCTTCGCCTTCGCCCATTGCTCGCCGCCAAGCGAATGCAGCGGCGCGGTCTCCGGCGAGGCGCCGGAATAGCGATTGACGAGATGCAGTTGCGCGACCGGCACGTAGAGCTTGTCGCCCTTTGCGTACTCGATCTCGAGGTATTCCGCGCGCTCGCCGCCGGCATCGAGGGTGATCAGGCCGCGGTAACGGCCGACGCCGTGGTCCTCGTGCACGATCGGCTCGCCGACGGCGAGGTCGCCGAGGTCGCGGATGATCGTCTCGGGATCCTTGCCCACGCGCCGGCGGCGGCGCACGCCGGGCGCGCGTTCGGGATGGAACTGGCGCTCCGTGAGCACGCACAGCGCCGGCTCGGTGAGGGCGAAGCCGTCCTCGAGCGGAGCGACGGCGATCGCGAAGGCAGAGCCATCGCGATCGAGAAAGGCCTGCCAGTTGGCGACCGGCTGCGGGATCAGGCCGGCCGCCGCGAACTGTTCGAGCAGCGCCTCGCGCCGTCCCGGCGAATCGGCCGCGACCAGCACGCGGCCCGGATAGCTCGCGAGGAAACCCGTGAGCGCCGCGCAGGGCATTTCGTTCTTCTGGTTCAGCGGCAGCGTCGGCGCCGGCTGGTCGCCGAGCGGTTCGGCTTCCATGCGCTTCGGATGCTTCTCGCCGCAGACCTCGACACGGCGGTGGCGGTTGATGCGTTCGCGCAGCGCTTCGGGCGGAAGGAACAGCTCGCGCGGTTCGAGGATCGGCCGCTCGATGTCGTGGCGGCGCTGTTCCCAGCGCTCCTTCGTCTGCGACCAGAACGATTCGCCTGCATCGAGCGCGTCCTCGCCGAGCACGACGAGGGTGTCGTCGGCGAGGTAGTCGAACAGGGTCGCGGTGCCGTGCGCCGGATCGTCCGCGCCGGCGCGCGCTTCCTCGTCGGCGCCCGCGAAGAACAGCGGCAGGTAGTACTCGATGCCCGCCGGTGCGCTGCCTTCCTTCAGGTCCTGGTAGAGGCCGCTGCGACGGGTGTCGATGTCGAAGCGTTCGCGCAGCGCTTCGCGCACGCGTTTCACGCTCGTTTCGTCGAGCGGGAATTCGCGCGCGGGCAGCAGGCGCACCGATTCGACCGGGTGCGAGGAGCGCTGCGTCTCCGGATCGAAGCTGCGGATGGTGTCGATGACGTCGTCGAGCAGTTCGATGCGATAGGGCTCGTCGGCGCCCATCGGGTACAGGTCGAGCAGGCCGCCGCGCACCGCGTAGTCGCCCGGATCGAGCACCTGCTGCACGTTGCGGTAGCCGGCCGCTTCGAGGCGGCGCTGCTCGCGCAGCAGGTCGAGCTTCTGGCCGCGCTCGATCGCCAGCGAACGACCGCCGACGTAGCCGGTCGGGCACAGGCGCTGCATCAGCGTCGCCACCGGCACGACCAGCACGCCGCGGCGCGCCGAAGGCAGCCCGTAGAGCGTGGCGATGCGTTGCGAGACGATGTCCGGGTGCGGGCCGAACAGGTCGTAGGGCAGGGTTTCCCAGTCCGGGAAATGCAGCACCGGCAGGGCGCCGTCGCCTCCACGCGCGGCCAGCAGGCGCAGGTCGGATTCGAGCGTGTGCGCGGCCTGGGTGTCGCGCGCGACCGCGAGCACGAGTCCGTCGTGCGCGTCCGCGCAACGCGTCAGCGCGAACGCGAGCGCACTCGGGCTCGCCGGAGCGCGCCAGTAAGCGCGCTGCTGGCCGGCCTTGGGCAAGGGCGGGACGGGGATCGGCGGAGACTTCGACATCGGGGCGCGCAGTGTAGCTCAGCTCGCGCGTGGTTCCGTGGGCGATCGTTCGTCGGAGGCATGCGGTGCGCGGCGCAGCGACAGCCGCACGCGCACTGCCGCGGGATGTTCGCTCGCCTCACGGTGGAAGCCCAGCGACTCGGCCAGGCGCAGCATCGGCACGTTGTCGTCGAGCACGTCGCCGAAGATCGCGTGCAGGTGTCGTCGTCGCGCGCAGGTGATGAGCTTGCCCATCAGCAGGCGGCCGAGGCCCTGGCCGGCGAGGAAGTGCGAGACGAGGATCGCGAACTCGGCCTCGTCCGTGTCCTGGTCGCGCACCAGGCGCGCGACTGCGCCGACCAGCGCCTCGCCGGGCGGCAGCGGTTCGGCGAGCACGAGCACGCATTCGCGGCCGCGCCGTGGATGGGTGAGGCGATACAGGTAGTCCTCGCCCAGCGATTTCACCGGATGCTGGTAGCGCATCCTGATCTCGTCGGCGCCGAGCAGGGCGAAGCCGTTGCGGATCGGTTCGCTGTCGTCCTCGTGGATCGGGCGCAGCAGCAGCTCGCGCCCCTCGCGCAGGACGATGCGCTCGCGCCAGCGCGACGCGAGCGGGAAACGCTGGAAGGTCTGCCTTCGTTTCATGGTGGCTCCGCGCCGACACCATCGCACAGGCGGGACCGAGCAGGAACTCCAACGATCGCTCGCTCGGCCGATCACCATGCCCGGGGACTGCCGAAGGCGCTCCGGCGCGATGCTAATATCCCGGCCTCGTTCGCGTTGAAACCATTTCATGCCAGGCAAGCCCGACTCGCTCAAGACGATCTTCCAGGCGTTGTTCGCGAACCTCGCGATCTTCGCCGCGAAGCTCGGCGCCGCGCTGTTCACGGGCTCGGGCGCGATGCTCGCCGAGTCGGTGCATTCGCTGGCCGACTGCGGCAACCAGGTGCTGCTGCTGTATGGCGTGCGCCAGGCGCAGCGGCCGGCATCGCCTGATTATCCGCTCGGGCACGGCCGCGAGATCTACTTCTGGTCCTTCCTGGTCGCGCTGATGCTGTTCTCGGTCGGCGGCATCGTCGCGGTGTACGAGGGCTGGCACAAGATCTTCCACCCCGAACCGCTGACCCAGCCCTGGTGGGCGATGTTCGTGATGCTGTTCGCGATCGTCGCCGAAGGCCTGTCGATGCGGACCTGCCTGCAGGAGGCCGAGAAGGCGCGCGAGGGCCGCAGCCTCTGGAAGTGGTTCCGGCAGAGCCGGCAGAGCGAGCTGATCGTGATCTTCGGCGAGAACCTCGCCGACCTGCTCGGCCTGGCCGTGGGCCTGCTCGCGGTGGTCGCGACGATGGTCACCGGCAACCCGGTGTGGGATGCGATCGGTACCCTGGTGATCGGTGCGCTGCTGGTGGTGGTCGCGCTGTTCGTCGCGATCGAGGTCAAGGCGCTGCTGATCGGCCAGGGCGTCGAGCCGGCCGTACACCGCGCGATCTACGCCTACTTCAACAACCGCCCCGAGATCCGCGGCGTGTTCAGCCTGATCACCATGCAGATGGGCGAGCAGGTGATGGTGGCGGTGCAGGCGGAGATGGATTTCACCCTGCGCGGCGACGAGCTGGTGAAGCAGATCAACTCCGTCGAGGCCGGGCTGAAAGTGGAATTCCCGCAGGTCCGCTGGATCTTCTTCGAGCCTGACGATTCGGATTGACGATTCGGATTGAAGCCGGGGCTGCGTCGACGCCGCGCCGGATTTCCAAGGGACAATCATCGCCGCCCGTTCAAGCGTTTCCCCGGATGTTTCCGGCCGGAAATCCGCAGCGGCGTCATTGATTTACATAAAAATAAACACTCCATGGGCTATCATGCGGCTGTTCAGCCGCTGCCAGCCGGCTGACGACGTATCCGCCCCGACGCAGCGCGGAGCAGGGGGCATCAGCACGATGCCGAAGTGTCGAGGGCTGGCGCATACCCATCGAGGCGGATCCAACATGAAAGTCGGAATTGCGATCGCATCTGCGATTCTCGTTGCGTCGGCGGCCAGCGCTGCCCCCCAGATCGCGCACTACGGCGTCACGATCAACGCCGGCGCGAGCGTCTACCCGGGCAACGTGCTGTTCACCGACTGCTCGGACACCAACAATCCCGACGCGTGGGCGCGGGCCTACCTCGAGAGCCAGGACGGCCATGTGGTGCACACCTGGAAGAACGGGGACATCCGCAACCTGATGAAACCGGTGGGAACCGACGGCACGATCGTGGCCTTTCGCGGCGGCGGCCATCCCCCGACGGCCTGCAGCCACCTCACCAGCCCGGTCGGGCTTTCCCTGGTCGGCCCGAACAACGAGCTGACGCCCATCTACTTCGACGCCGACTGCAGGCTCAACCACGACTTCGAAGTGCTCAAGGACGGCACTTACCTCATCAACTGCCAGTTGCTGGTCACCAACACCTCGGTTTCCACGCAGCCGTTCTTCGACAACATCCTGCGCAAGATCGATGCGAACGGGAACGTCCTGTGGTCGTGGAGCACAGGCGACCACTACGGCCAGTTCACCTCGCTGTCCGATGACGCCAGGGCGATCATCATGCGCGGCCAGAAGCTCTACCTGCCGGAAAACCCGGCCACGCCGAGATCCGCGGACGTCTTCCATACCAACGACGTCCAGATCATCCCGCCCAATGCATCGGCCGCGCTGAACTCCGCGTTCACGCCCGGCAACATCCTGGTTTCCCAGCGCAACACCAACCTGATCTTCGTCATCGACCAGAACAGCGGCAACGTCGTCTGGCAGACGGACAACATCAGCGTCGGCCAGCACCACGTCCGCATGATTCCCACCGGGCTTCCGGGCGATGGCCACCTGCTGATGTTCGACAACGGTGGCGTCGGCGGTTACCCGCCCATCAACCGCCCCTACTCGCGGGTGCTCGAATACGATCCGGTCGCCCGATCGATCGCGTGGCAATGGACGTCGCCCTCGCCGGCGCTGTGGGGCTTCAGCGCCGGGCGGCGCGGTTCGGCGCAGCGGCTGCCGAACGGCAACACCTTCGTCGACGAGGCGACCTGGGGACGGTTCTTCGAACTCGACCCGAACGGCAACATCGTCTGGGAATTCGTCCACCTGTTCGGCGCGCCCAAGGTCAACCCGGAAGCGCCGGACCGGACCATCTACCGTGCCTACAAGGTGGAAGCCTGCTGGCCAGGTTGCCCGGCGCAGGCCGGCGTGCCCAGCGGCAGCCTCACCACCTTCACCTGGTGATTCCATCTTCCCCGATGGTGGCCGCGCGCGCAGCCGCCCTCGTTACGACCCCATTCCACTAGGCGGATCACCATGAAAACCAGGATTGCAATCGCCTCTGCGATTCTTGCATCGGCCGCGGCCAGCGCGGCCCCGCAGCTCCAGCATTTCGGCACCACGATCAATGCCGGTGCGAGCGTCTATCCGGGCAACGTGCTGTTCGTCGACTGCACCTACACCAAGAGTCCCGACGCGCACGCGAAGGTCTTCCTCGTCAACCAGGCCGGCCAGGTGGTGCGCACGTGGCAGACCGAGAGCATCCGCAACATCGCCAAGCCGGTCGGCACCGACGGCACCATCGTGGCCCTGCGCAATGGCGGCAGCGGCGCGACCGCGTGCAGCCAGCCCAAGGGTGCGGTGACGCTCTCGACGGTCAGCACGGCCAACGTGGCGACTAGCGTCTACTACGACGCCAACTGCCTGCTCAGCCACGACATCGAAGTGATGAAGGACGGCACCTACCTTGTCATGTGCCAGTCGCTGATCACCAACACGGCCATCACCCCGCAGCCTTTCCTCGACGACGTCATCCGCCGGGTCGACGCGAGCGGTCACGTCCTGTGGTCCTGGAGCACGGCCGACCACTACAGCCAGATCGGCCTGAAGAAGCTGGCCCAGACCAACATCATGAACGGCCAGACGTACTACCTGACGGAAGTCCCGTCGCCGGCGCATGCGGACGTGTTCGACACCGACAGCATCCAGGTCATCCCGCCCAACGCCTCGGCGGCCTCCAACACCGCCTTCACCGCCGGCAACATCCTGGTCTCGCAGCGCAACACCAACCTGCTGTTCGTCATCGACTACAACACCGGCAACGTTGTCTGGAGCGCGAACGACATCAGCGTCGGCCAGAACAATGCCCGCGTGATCCCGTCGGGCCTGCCCGGCGACGGCCACATCCTGATGCTCGACGATGGCGGCAGGGCCGGTTATCCGCCGATCAACCGCAATTCCTCGAAGGTGACCGAGTACGACCCGATCTCCGCCACGGTCGTCTGGCAATGGGGTTCGGTTTCCCCGTCGCGGGGCGGCTTCGAGACCTACGAGCGCGGTTCGGCGCAGCGGCTGCCGAACGGCAACACCTTCATCGACGAATCGGAATGGGGACGGTTCGTCGAGGTGGACCCGACCGGGAAGATCGTCTGGGAACATCTCCACCTGTTCGGCAATCCCAGCCAGAACAAGGGCGCGCCCGACCGGACCATCTACCGCGCCTACAAGGTGGAACTGTGCTGGCCAGGCTGCGCGGCCCAGGCGGGTGTTCCCAGCGGCAGCGCCACCAGCTTCACCTGGTGAGTTCGCCTGCGCCGACGGTGGCTGCCCATGCAGACGTCGTCGGCGCCATCGACCCGGCCGGCAAGGACGACCCGACGCGAAGCCTTGTCGGTTCGTCGTCCATGAAACGCGCATGGCGTTCGAACTGAAGCAGGGTCAAGCGCCGCGGCGTCGGCGGCAGGCATGCCAGGATCATCGATGAAATCTTCGACAATGTCGGGCAAAACCAGGGCCACTACCTGGATCCACCTCGTCGCGACCGCGATTCTCATCCTGGCTGCCGCGGCGTGCTGGGTCGTGCTCTGCGTGGGCTTGTTCGAAGTGATCGTGCAGGGCCACGTCGGTGGCTGGAACTGGAACAACGCGTTCGCACTAACGACCGTATGCTGGCTCGCAGCCCTGACGACCTACATGTCGATGTATGGAATCGCGAAGGCAGGCGTCGGCGGATCGGCCTGGCAACGACGCCTGGCCTGGGGCAGGCTCGCGGTGAGAGGAGCGACGATGCTGTTCTGCGCGCTGATCGCCTGCGCCACGGTACTTGCGCCGGACAGCAACTGGGGACCCGGTCGCGGCGGTGCGCTGCTCCTGGCAGGAATGCTGCTCTGGTTCGCCTTGCGCCGTCGCAGGTCCCCATAGCAACCGCCGCTTCCCGGCGTCGCGGCTCGAAACAGGGTATTTTCCGGCCGGGGATCCAGGCGAACCGGGGACACCGTGCTCGAGCGACGAATCAACGAAACGTTTGGCGACGACGAACCCAAGGGGTTCGCTTCCGGGTGGTGGAGCGGGGTGCTGTCGACCTTGTTCGGGCTGCTCGCGTTCGGTGCAGTGCTGTGCCTGCATTTCCCGCAGATCCTGAGCACGCCGGAGCTGCGGTCGCACTACCCGATGGCGCTGATGCGCATGGCGATCCAGGCGATCATCGTCGCGGCGATCCTGCTCGGCGTCGTGTCCGCGATGCTGCGCAGGAAGAAGATCCTGGGACTGACCGGGATGCTGTTCGCCCTGGCCGCGACCCTGCTCGGCGGCGCCAGCGTCCCCATCAACGGGGCGGCGCTCCACAACGGTCCGTCCATCGGACTGGACTGGTTCCTGCTCGACATGCTGCTGATGACCCTGATCCTTTCGCCGATCGAGGTGCTGTGGCCGGCGTACCCCGAGCAGAGCGTGTTCCGCAGCGAGTGGGTGCTGGATGTCGGCTATTTCCTCTTCACCCACCTTCCGACCCAGCTCACGACCTTCCTGATCCTGCTTCCGGCCACCCAGCTCACCTGGTTCTTCGGCAATCCCGCGCTCCACGAACTCGTTGGCCGACTGCCATGGCTGGTGCAGTTCTTCCTCGCGGTCCTCGTGGCGGACCTCGCCGAATACGCCATCCACCGCGCCATGCACAAGGTGCCGTGGATGTGGCGCTTCCACGCCATCCATCATTCGTCGAAGGCGCTCGACTGGATCGCCGGCTCGCGCGCGCACATCGTGGAAGACCTCGCGGTACGCGGGTTCATCCTCATCCCGATGATGTTCGTGTTCTCCCACGACATGATCGTGGCCTACCTGCTGTTCGTTGCGCTGCATGCCACCTGGACGCACTGCAATTTCGGCCCGACCATCAGGTGGCTCGAACCGTTCGTGATCTTCCCGAGGTTCCACCACTGGCACCACACCTCGCAGGCCGAGGCGATCGACAGGAACTTCGCCATCCACTTCCCGTGGATCGACAGGATCTTCGGGACGTACTACTACCCGGATGACAAGTGGCCGGACACGTACGGACTCGACAACGAGCAGATCCCCGGCACCTTCCTGGGGCAGACCTTCCATCCGTTCACCCGCAGGAAGGCGAGCTAGCTGCAGCTAGAAGTCCAGCGAGGGCAGCGGGCATTCCCTGGGGATATGGGTTCCCTTGTCCGTGGCCCGCACCAGGCCCAGCGCCTTCATCGCCTTGACGGTCAGGAATCCGAAGTCGTATTCGGACTCGGCGTGGCTCAGCCGCAGCAGGCCCGGGGAATGATGGTGGTTGTTCTGCAGGCAGGCGCTGAAGGTCGCGGTCACCGGCAGCCAGTCGCCGATGTTCATCGCGTTGTCGCGGTCGTCGTAGCGCCGATAGCCCCAGCGCCGGTCATGGGTCCAGTAGTTCTGGACCATGTTGATCCAGACCGCGAACACCCGGAACGCGATCCACATCGCCGCCGCAAAACGCGCATCGCCCACCAGCAGCCACAGCAGCCAGAAGTTGAACACCTGCGACACCACCGCATACACCGGATTCGAAACCAGCCGGAACGACCACGACCTGAAGATCGCGTCGTTGGCGAGGTTGTCTTCGCACCTGTAGGGGAACAGGCACAGGTACAGCGTCCGCCAGAACCCGTCCGCGGCCAGCTTGTTGGGATCGCCGGGATGGTCGGCGAACTTGTGGTGCAGCCGGTGCCGGTTCGTCCAGGTGACCGGATTGATGTAGACCCCGAAGGTGTTGTTGAACACCGTCAGGCTCTTGAGGAACCACGGCTGGTAGTCGAGCGCGCGGTGGGCGATTCCCATGTGGATGACCGACGACAGGTACAGGCCGCCGACGAACCAGCACCCGACGAAATAAGCGGCGCCGATCGCCAGCCCCACCCAGGGGCCGAAATGCGCCGGGGCGAAAACCATGCAGGCCGCCGCGTACGCGAGGATCAGCAGGTATCCATAGACGTTGTAGATCTTCATGCGGATCGCTCCTCGTCTTCGCTGCGAGTCATGGTTCAACGGCGTTGAGAAATGACGCCCGGCGCGACCTGATGGCGAGCTTCACCCCTGCTGACCCGGATGGTCGAGCGCACCACCGCGCCTGTCAACGAGCGAATGAAGACCGTCCCGGACCCGTTAGCCTGCCGCTTCGCGCTTGAGCCACTCCAGCCGATGCGACGCGCCGTTCTCGCCGAGTTCGCGCACGAGTTCGGGCAAGGCGGCCGCGATCTCCGCATCGACCTTCCATGGCGGATTGAGCAGCAGCATCGCGCTGCCGTTGAGGCGCAGCGGCGAGTCGTCGGGACGCACCAGCAGCTCGGCGAGCAGGATGTCCTTCGCAGGCAGTTTCGCGACGGCGCGCAGGAAGCGCTGCAGGTCGCGCCGCCGCTTGATCGGAAACCACAGCGCGTACGTGCCTTGCGGCCAGCGTTCCAGCCCTTCGGTGAGCGCGGCCAGTGCCGCGCCGTATTCGGCTTCCTGGGTCTCGTAGGGTGGATCGATCAGCACCAGGCCACGGCGCGGCTTCGGCGGCAGCAGGGCCTTGATCGCGGCATATCCGTCGCCGGCCTGCACGTGCACGCGAGGATCGCGGGCGAACAGGGTCTTCAGTGCCTGCGCCTCTTCGGCTTGCATCTCGCAGCAGGACAAACGGTCGTCGGCGCGCAGCGCCATCGCGGCCAGCAGCGGCGACCCCGGATAGATGCGCAGGCCGCCGTCGGGATTGCAGGCGCGGATCGCGTCCTGGTAGCGGCGGATCGCGGCCGAGTCCGCGTGCGCGCCGAGCACGCGCGCAACGCCGGTGTCCGCTTCGCCGGTGCGTCGCGCCTGGTCGTCGTGCAGGGCGTAACGGCCCCGCCCCGCGTGCGTGTCGAGCACGACGAACGGCGCGTCCTTGCGCTTGAGCGCGTCGAGCAGGGCGAGCAGGACGATGTGCTTGAGCACGTCGGCATGGTTGCCGGCGTGGAAGGCGTGGCGGTAGTTCATCGCCACAGTCTCGCACGGCTGCCTGCGCGCGCCATGCCCCGCGGCGGCCGCAGCGGCTATGCTGGCGTCCGAATCGTGCACGCGAGCAGCGCGCCATGCCCCACATCCTGCTGATCGAGGACGAAGCCGGCATCGCCGATGCGGTGCTGTACGCGCTGCGCAGCGAGGGCTTCGAGGCGACGCACTGCCTGCTCGGCGGCGCGGGGCTGGCGCGCTTCGCGCAGGGCGGCATCGACCTGGTGGTGCTCGACGTCGGCCTGCCGGACCGCAACGGCTTCGACGTCTGCCGCGAGCTGCGCCGCGGCAGCGAGGTGCCGGTGATCTTCCTGACCGCGCGCGGCGGCGAGGTCGATCGCGTGGTCGGCTTCGAGCTGGGTGCCGATGACTACGTGGTCAAGCCGTTCTCGCCGCGCGAGCTGATCGCGCGCGTGCGTGCCCGACTGCGTCGCAGCGTCGCCACGCAGCCCATCGATGCCGAGGGCTGGAAGCGTCGCGGCGCATTCGAGCACGACGCCGCGGGACGCCGCATCCGCTACCACGGGCAGGCGCTGGCGCTGACGCGCTACGAGTACGGACTGCTGTCCGTGCTGCTGGCGCATCCGGGTGCGATCTTCAGCCGCGCTCAACTCATGGATGCGGTGTGGAGCGGGGACTCCGACAGCGCCGACCGCACCGTCGACGCCCACGTCAAGACGCTGCGTGCCAAGCTGCACGCGATCCATCCCGATGCCGATCCGCTCAAGACCCATCGCGGCGTCGGCTATTCGATTTGTGCCGAGGTGGAGCGCAAATGATCGGGCGTCCTGCCCGACATTCGCTCGCCAAGTCCGGTAGCCGCAGGCGCTCCATGCGCCTGTCGGCATTTCCCACATCCATGTGGGTCACATGCCCGGACCTGGCTCCGCGATGGCTGCGCATGCGCAGTCATCGCGCGTGGCCCGTCCATGGGCCACGATCCGCGAGCCCATGCGTCTGCCGAATCGGTGTCGCGCAATGAGGCTGGGACTGCGCATCTTCCTCGGCTACTTCCTGATCGTCGGCATCGCGGCGTGGCTGGTGCTGCGCGTGTTCGTCGGCGAGATCAAGCCGGGCGTGCGCCAGGCGATGGAGGACAACCTGATCGACACCGCCAACGTGCTCGCCCTGCTCGCGACCGACGACATGGTTTCCGGACACATCGGCGATGGCGCGTTCTCGCGACGCGTGAACGAGCTGGCGCATCGCGACGTGCACGCGCGCATCTGGGGTTTCCGCAAGGATGCGCTCGACTATCGCGTGTACGTGACCGACGCGAAGGGCATCGTGGTCTTCGATTCGGCCGGCACCGACGTCGGCCACGACTTCTCGCGCTGGAACGACGTGTACCTCACGCTGCGCGGCCGCTACGGCGCGCGCTCGACGCGCACCGATCCGGACGACGAGGAGTCCTCGGTGATGCACGTCGCCGCGCCGATCAGGGACCACGACCGGATCATCGGCGTGCTGACCGTCGCCAAGCCCAACCGCACGCTCGCGCCCTTCATCGCCGCCAGCCAGAATGCGATCGTGCGCTGGGGCGTACTGCTGATGGGCGCGGCGTTCGCGATCGGGCTGCTGGTGAGCCTGTGGTTCGCGCGCGAGCTCGGCCGCCTGCAACGCTACGCGCGTGCCGTCACCGCCGGCGAACGCGCGCTGGCGCCGCGCGGCGCCGGCGAGTTCGGCGAACTGGGCGGCGCGCTGGAGACGATGCGCGAGCGCCTCGACGGCAAGCAGTACGTCGAGGACTACGTGCACAGCCTGACCCACGAGATGAAGAGCCCGCTTGCCGCGATCCGCGGCGCCGCCGAACTGCTGCAGGATCCGCTCCCCGAAGCCGACCGCAGGCGCTTCGCCGGCAACGTCCTGGACCATTCGCAGCGGCTGGCGAGCATGGTCGACATGGCGCTGGCGCTGGCCGCGGTCGAGCATCGGCAGGCGATCGAGAATCCCGAAGCGTTCGACCTGGCCGCGCTCGCGCGCGAAGCGGCTGCCGACTTCGAGACGATGGTCGCGGAGGCCGCCATCGCCTTGCGCGTCGACGCGCAAGGCGATGCGATCACCATCGTCGGCGACCGCTTCCTGGTCGGGCAGGCGGTGCGCAACCTGCTGCGCAACGCGATCGAGTTCTCGCCGCGGGGCGGTGCGATCGATCTCGCGCTGAGCAGCGAGGGCGGACTTGCGCGGATCGAGGTGCGCGACCACGGGCCGGGCGTTCCCGATTTCGCGCGCGATCGCGTCTTCGAGCGCTTCTACTCGCTGCCACGCCCCCATGGCGGCGCGCGCAGCAGCGGACTCGGCCTGTGCTTCGTGCGCGAAGTCGCGCAGCTGCATCGCGGAACGGCGAGCCTGGAGAACGCGGCCGGTGGCGGTGCGCTGGCGACGATGGCATTGCCGACTTCATCCTGACTTCACGAAGGCTTCGTCGTGGCTGCATGCGGGGCGTCGAGGATGCACGCCATCCCCGCCACCGGAGCCCACCGTGCGCTTTCCCCTGCTGTTGAAATCCATCGTGGTCGCGATCCTGATCCTCGCGATCATGATCCCGCTCGGCATGATCGAGGGCACCATCGCCGAACGCCAGACGTTCCGCGAACAGGCCGTCGCCTCGGTGGCGCAGAGCTATGCCGGCCCGCAGAGCCTGGTCGGGCCGGTGGTCGTCGTTCCCTATCTCGCCGACGTCCCGGAAACGGTCAACGACGCGAACGGCATCGCCCACTCCCAGATCCGTTCCGAGCGCGGGCAGTGGACCTTCTTTCCGCACAGCCTGTCCATCGATGGCTACGTCAAGCCCGACGAGAAGCACCGCGGCATCCACAGGGTGCGCGTGTACAAGCTCAGCGCGAAGCTCAAGGAGCACTTCGACATCGCCGTTCCGACCGAACTGTCCGGCGCGACGCTGAAGGAGATCGGCAAACCCTACCTGAGCTTCGGCATCGACGATGTTCGTGGCCTGATCGGCTCGCCGGTCCTGACCCTGGACGGACACGCTGCGCCGCTGCAGCAGGGCGCAGGGAGCGACGGCTCAGGCGGCGACAGCCGGGGCGACGGCGTGCATGCCGACCTGGCAGCGTTGGCCGCAGGGCAGAAGCGCACGCTGGACGTGGCCCTGGATTTCGATCTCGGCGGCACCGAGCGTCTTGCGATCGCGCCGGTCGGCGACAGCAACCGGATCGAGCTGCGCTCGAGCTGGCCGAGCCCGGACTTCGAGGGCCGCTTCTCGCCCGACAAGCCGCGGATCTCCTCCGAAGGTTTCGATGCGACCTGGGACATCTCCTCGCTGGCCGCGAACACGCAGAGTCACTACACCGGCAACGGTGCGATGAAGGATGGCGCCGACGAGATCGAGATCAACCTCGTCGATCCGGTGAACATCTACGTGCAGGCCACCCGGGCGAGCAAGTACGGCATCCTGTTCGTGCTGCTGACCTTCGCCGGCTTCCTGATGTTCGAGCTGGTCAAGCAATTGCGCATCCATCCGATCCAGTACCTGCTGGTTGGCCTGGCGCTGGCGATCTTCTTCCTGCTGCTGATCGGCCTGTCCGAGCATTACGAATTCGTCTGGTCCTACCTCGCATCGAGCGCTGCCTGCATCGGCCTGCAGGGTTTCTACCTCAGCCACGTGCTGCACAGTCGCGCCCGCGGATTCGGCTTCGCGACCATGCTCACCGCGCTCTACGCGGCGTTGTACGGCTTGCTGGGTTCGGAGGACAACGCGCTCCTGCTCGGCTCGCTGATGCTGTTCGCGATCCTCGCGGCGATCATGGTGGTCACCCGCAGGATCGACTGGTACGGCGTGGCGCAGGCGCCGCTCGACGCCGAGCCCGCGACCGACGCGGCGGCGCAGCCATGAACCTCGTGGTGGTGGTGGGCGAACCGGCGGAAGGGATGCCGCCGGCCACGCTTCCGGCGATCCGCGTGCGCCCCGCGAGCCGCGACGACCGCGCGTTTGCGCTCGCGCTCGTCCCGCGTCTCGCGATGGAACTGCCCGCGCACTGGCGGCGGCCGCAGCAGGTGCTCGCCGCCTACGCGGTGGTCGTCGAAAGCCTGTTCGAAACGCGCGCCGACCGTTCGACCCTGCTTGTCGGACTCGATGTCGACACCGTGCCGTTCGGCGTCGCGCTCCTGCTGGCTGCGAGCGATGGCTGGTCGCCCCGCGCCCGCGGACACCTCGTGCAAGTCGCAGTGGCCACGGGTCCGCACGGTGCGCCGTCGGTGCGCGCGCTGCACGACGCGGCCACGGCCTGGGCGCGCGCAAGCGGCTATGCGGTCCTCGCGCCCGCCGATTTCCGGAACGGCCTGCCGGCCTGCGTCTTCTGTCGCGATTCCGAAACGATTCCCCAACCGAAGGAGGCTGCACGATGACGACGACCACGACATTCCAGGACCGGACGACTGACGCGATCCGCTGGTGGGAGGTGATGCGCGTGCCCTACAACCTCGCGCTGGCGGCGGTGGTGCTGCTCATGATCTTCCTGGCCGGGCCGCATGCGGCCAACCAGTTGTCGGGCGAGGACGCGTTCGCGTTGGTCGCGCTCGCGGTGCTTGCGAACGTGGTGTATTGCGCGGCTTATCCGGCCGACTTGTTCGTGCAGTCCTCGGCATTCCGCGACCGCCGGAAGCAGTTCCGCTGGATGCTGTTCGCAATCGGCACCACCTTCGCCTGCGTACTCGCGAGGTATGGCGCGACCCTGCTGATCGTTGGCGGCTGAGGCGGATGCGCCGCTGTCGGGGACCTCGGCTCGTCCGGCTCAGCCGAACAGCGTCGCGCCCGGGACCAGCCACAGCGACACCGACGCGATCGCCGTGCCGATCGCTGTCGCCGCGAGCACGTCGCTCGGATAGTGCACGCCGAGCACCACGCGAGAGACCGCCACGCTGGCGCTGAACGGGATCAGCAGCCAGGCCAGCATCGGGTAGTGCCCGAGCGCGACCAGGGTGAAGGACACCGCGTGCAGGGTGTGTCCGGAGGGGAAGCTGAACTCGTCGAGCACCGGCACGAGGGCGGCGATGCGGGCGTCGTCGGCGTAAGGCCGGGGCCGACGCGTGTATCGCTTCAGCCAGCGATAGAGCAGCAGCGCGACCACGCCGGTCGCGGCCATGTGCGCGCTGGCGCGCAGGCCGTCGAGCCATTGCCCCTCGATCGCACGCACCAGCACGATCAGCGCCATCAGCGCGTACCAGAACACGCCGTCGCCGAGCCGGCTGGCCGCGGCGAAATAGGAGCGCACCGCGCTGCGGCGTCCCCAGCGGTTCGCGGCAACGCACAAGCGGGTTTCGCGTTCGACCAGTCCATGTTGGTGGCTGCGCACGTTCATGCGGCCCTCCTTCGGCTGGGCAGGGACGAAAGCAGCATGTCGAAGTGGCGGGTGACCGATTCGGGGCTGAGCGAGGTCACCGCCTGGCGCGCCTGCGCGGCCATCGCGCGGCGCATGCGCGCGTCGCCGGCGATGTGCACGGCCGCGCGCGCGAAAGCCTCGTGGTCGCCGAAGCGCACCGTCGCGCCGTGCACGCCGTCGCGCAGGTGGTCGTGCGCGGCGCCGTAGTCGAAGGCGACCGTCGGCACGCCGCTGGCCATCGCTTCGAGGGTGACGTTGCCGAAGGTTTCGGTGAGGCTGGGGAAGAGGAACAGGTCGGCGCTGGCGAAATGGCGCGCCAGCTCCTCGCCGCGCCGCAGGCCGGCGAACACGAAGTCGGGGTTGGCCTTCTCGATCGTCGCGCGCACGGGACCTTCGCCGACCCAGACGAAATGCGCCTGCGGCTGCTGCGCCTGGATCGCGCGGAAGGCGCGGATGGCGAGGTCGAGGTTCTTCTCCGCCGCGATCCGGCCCAGGTACATCACCACGAGGCCGTCGCCGTCGACGCCCCAGGACGCGCGCAGCGCGGCATCGCGGCGCGCCGGGTCGAACAACTGCGAGTCGACCGCGCGGCGCAGCACGCGCACGTCGTTGAAGCCGCGCCGGCGCAGGTACATCGCGAGGTCCTCGGTCGGCACGATGGTCGCGTCGGCGGTGTTGTGGAAACGACGCATCCATGCGAACGCGATCGGCGTGAGGAAGGCGGCGCCGTAGCGCTCGACGTATTCGTCGAAGCGGGTGTGCAGGCCGGTGGTGACGGGAATGCCGAGCCTGCGCGCGGTGCGCACGGCCGACCAGCCGAGCGGGCCTTCGGTGGCCACGTAGATCGCATCGGGGCGCTGGCGCTTCCAGTTCGCATGCAGCGCGCGGCCCGCGGGCAGGCCGAAGCGCAGGCCCGGATAGCGCGGCAGCGGCGCTCCGCGCACCAGCATCTGGTCGGCGCCGGCAACCAGTTCGCCGGACTGGCGGGGGCGGACCAGGCTCACGTCGTGTCCGCGCGAACGCAGCCCGTTCTCCAGCGCCTGGACCGTCAACGCCACGCCGTTGACTTCGGGTGGATAGGTCTCGGTGACGATGGCGTAGCGCATCGGCTGGCCCGGGCTCGTTCCCATGGAAGGCGAGCATCCGGTCCGGCGATGCCAGCGCCATGACATGGGGGTGACATCGCCGTGACAATGGCGGCGGCGGTACAGCTTCCGCGCGGCCACGGGCAATGCTTCCAGGCATGGTCGACGCGGGAGGACGGCCGCTGCCGCCGCGGACAATCGCGAGGACTTGCATGGATCCGGTTCGCCACGCCCTGTCGATCGTTTCGCTGTATGGCGATCCCGTCGCGACCGTGGCGGCCGCCGCCGGTTGCGCCATGGCGTTCGCCGCGCGCAGACGGTGGGCCGCGATGGCGGGTTTCATGGCGATGCTGCTGGCCGTGGTCGCGATCGAGGTCGCCACGAAGGTCGTGTACTACGGCTGGGGCTTCCGCTTCGGCATCGCCTCGTTCCGCGGCGTGAGCGGGCATGTGTTGCGCGCGTTCGCCGTCTGGCCATCGCTGGGCTTCCTGGTCTGCGCGGGTTCGTCGCGCGCCCGGCAGATCGCGGGCACGATCGCAGGCTTCGTGCTCGCGCTGACGGTGCTGCTGGCGATGGTCCTGACCGACACCCACACGCCGGCCGAAGCGATCGCGGGCATGCTCGTCGGGCTGGCCGTGCCGGTGTTGCTGGCGCGGAACGAGCGGCTCGCGTCGTTGCGCGGGAGCATGCAGCTCGCGATCGTCGCGACCGTGGCGCTGCTGTGCGCGTTCGCGCCGCGCATCGACTACGACATCGAGACCGCGATAGCGCGCACGGCCGGGTCGCTGCACGCGTGGTGGGACGCAACCTCCTGCGCGGCGCATGCGGCGGCCCATCCGTGCGAGCATGCTGGCGCAACCGGGATCGGCCGATAGCGTGGATGGCGGCGCTGGGCCGGATCGGTGCGTGCATGCGACCATGGCGGGGTCGGGATGCCGGGGAGACGTCGCGGGATGGCAAACCAAAAGCAGGCACCGCAGCACCGGCCGAGCCCGATGCAGGTGGTCGCGAGGTGGTTCAACAAGCCGGTGGATGCCTGGGGCCGCGCCTTCGGACGCGCCTCCACCGCGATCGCGAGCCGCTTCCGCTACAACTTCTTCCTGATGCTCACGATCGCGGCATTGCTGTTCCTCTACTGGGACCTGGTCGGATTCGGGAACTGGGATGGACGCCAGATCGGCGGCTTCAAATGGCTGTCCTCGGTGGAGAACTCGCTGTTCGACTTCGTGATCGCCAATCGGCCGATCGATCCGCCGACCTCGAACCGGGTGGTGATCGCGGAAATCGACGAGTGCTCGATCGCCTACTTCGAGAAGAAGGGACAGACCGGCTGGCCGTGGCCGCGCGACCGCCACGCCGACCTGCTCACCGCGCTCGGCGATTCGGGCGTGGCGGCGGTCGGCTACGACGTGCTGTTCCTCGACAAGCAGACCACGCAGTCCGAGTCGGACGACATGCTGCTGCAGGTCGCCAAACTCGGCGCACCGGCGGTATTCGGTGCGCGGCTCGACGCGGCCACTCCCGAGACATCAACAGACAGCACGGCCGACCGCTGGCCCACCGCCAAGCCGCTGTCCGCGAAGGCCGGCCAGGCGCCGCGCGTGGACATGCAGCTCCCCTACGGCGCCGCGATGCGCGAGCGCGCCGGTTTCGTCAACATCACCCGTTCCGGCGATGGCGTGGTGCGCGATTTCGATGTCTGGAAACCCGCCGGCGGCTGGGCGGTGCCCTCGATGGCGGCACTGCTGGCGGCGCAGGTCACGCACCGGCCCTTCACCGCCTTTCCGCAAAGCATCCGCGTGAACTGGCACGCGAACCATCGCCTGCCGGTCGTCAGCGCGGTCGACCTGATGCCCGACGAGCACACACCCTGCCTCAAGCCCGGACAGAAGCTGCCGGACCTGAAGGGCAGGATCGTGCTGGTCGGTTACGTCGCTTCGGGCATCAACGACTACAAGCCCACGCCGATCGACAAGGAGATGGAAGGCGTGAAGCTGCACGGCGAAGTGGTCGAGAACCTCGTTGACGGGACCTGGATCCGGATGCCCGACGACAGGCTGAAATACGCGCTGTCGGCGGTCCTCGTCACGCTGATCGGCCTCTCGTTCTGGCGTGGCGAATCGGCGCGCGACATCGATGCCGTGTTCACCGTGACCAACCTCGTGCTGACCGCGGCGGCGATCCTCTCGCTGACCTTCACCGACTACTTCATCGACGTGTTCACCTCGATCGGCATTTCGCTGACATTCTTCGGCCTCTGCCGCACCTACCTGGCGGGCATGAAGGGCAGGGCGCTGGGCAGCGACGACCACGTGCCCGAGCTCGGCCACAAGGGCCGCCTCCACGTCGTGCTGCTGCTGCTGCGCGTGAGCGTGGGCAAGGACTTGACCGCCGCCGGTCGCAATCCCGAGGCGCGACGCTTCTGGGAGCGCAACGAGTACCGCCGGCGCATCCGCCGCATGCTCTACGCGCACGGCTACGCGAAGATCCACGAGGGGCTGATCGAGCGCAAGACCTTCCTCGCCTCGGACTTCCGCGACGTGATCCTGATGGTCTGCGACGCGCCGACGGTCGAGGAATTGCGCTGGGAGATCGTGCACGACCTCAAGCTGATCAGCGAGGAACTCGCGCGGATCGCCGACGAGACCCGGCTCGAGCAGATCGTCACCGCGAGCGCGGCCTACGTCGACCTTTCCGAGCTCGATCAAGCGACGCGCGCGATCTCGTTGCAGAATACCCTCGGCAAGGTCCTGCAGATGCCGGCCACGACCAGCCTGCGCGCCTTCCTCGCGGCCGATGTCGAATGCCTTCCGCGTTACGTCTATCCGAGCGCCCAGCAGGCGCCAAACCCAGGGGAACCGCCATGCGCCATGCCATCCGAATCCTGAGCCTTTCCATCCTTGCCGTCCTCGCCACCGGCGCCGCGGTCGCGAAGAAGCCCGCGCACGCGCCGGCGAGCACGCCCCAGCCGGCCGCTCCGCAGGAGGCGCCCGCGCCGGCAGGCACCACCGCGGCGACCGTCTACAAGGACGGCGTCGCGATGCATCAGGCGGCTTCGACGACCTCGCCCACCGTGACCACGCTCGCCAAGGGCAACCCGGTCGAAGTCGAGAAGCAGGAGGGTCTCTGGTTCAACGTCAAGTCACAGCCCAGTTCGGACGGTTACGTGAAGATCAACGAGGTGCGCCTTGCCCAGGCGAAGGGCACGCCGGGCAGCAGCACGGACGGTTATTCGATGTTCGGCGGCCACGTGAAACCGGGCGAGACCGCCGGCGTGCGCGGCTTGGACGTCGAAGGGCTGCGCAAGGCGGGTTTCGACGGCGCGGCCGTGGCGCGCATGGAAACGCTGCGCGTGGACGACGCCACCGCGAACGCCTATGCCAGCCGCATGCACCTGCAGAAGACCGACGTGGCCTACAGGAAGGAACCGGGGATCGGCGAGGGCCATCGCGCCACCTCGGGCTCGTCCGGGGAAGTGCAGGCCCAGCAGGCGCAGAGCTCGGCGGTCAAGAAGGGACTGTTCGGCATGGTCGGCAGCCACCTGGGGGGAATAGGTGGCTCGGTGGCCAGCAGCGCCGGCGACGCGATGCCCAAGAGCGAGCAGGAGAAGTACGACGACGAGATCCAGATGGGGCCGCAGGTCGCCGGTCGCGTCCTCAGCCTGTTCCCGATCTGGGAAAACCCCCAGGCGCAGCGCCGCGTCAACACCATCGGCCGTTGGGTGGCGTTGCAGACGCCGCGCGACGACCTGCCGTGGACCTTCGTCGTGGTCGACAGCGGAACCATGAACGCCTTTTCCGCGCCGGGCGGCTACATCATCGTCACCCGCGGCCTGTACGAGGTGCTGCAGTCGGACGACGAGCTGGCTGCCGTGCTCGGCCACGAGATCAGCCACGTGGTCGCGCGCGACCAGTACAACGTGATCATGAAGCAGGCATGGGCCTCGATCGGGATGAAGGTGGTTTCCGACCAGGTCGTCAGCCACGTGGGCAGCGGTGCCGCCAAGCCGCTCGAGCAGCACCTGGCCAACTACTTCCTCAAGGAGGGCGCGGCGATCGTCCTCACCGGCTTCGACAAGGACGTGGAATACCGTTCCGACATGGCCTCGCTGATCTATACCGCGCGCGCCGGCTACAACCCGCTGGCGATGTATGCGGTGCTGCAGAAGCTGCAGGCGAACGCCGATTCCAGCCGCACCAGCAACCTCTACAGCACGCACCCGACGCCGGACAAGCGGCTCGACAACCTCGACCGCAAGGGCATCGGTGCGGTGGAGCAGTACACCGACCGGCCGTACGTGATGGCGGTGCGCTGAGGCTTTGGGCGAATAGATTTCGTCGATTCATCCATGGAGCTTCGCCCTCGGGTATCGAGGGCGCTCCTTCCCTCCCTTGCGCGCAGCGCGGGGGAGGGTCGGGGAGGGGTGCTCCTGCTGCCGTCTCTTCTGGAGCAAGGCAAAGCGTTCCGCGCTGACGCGCGAAGCAGATCAAGTCAGGAACAGAAACGCTTTGCTCTTCCACCATGACAAGACGTAACCAGCGCGAAAGAGCGAAACGCTTTGGCTCTTGATCAACGCCCCGACTTTTCGCGAATCGGGAAATCAGCCCGAGCGGATCGAAAGCGTGAACCCGATCTCCGCCATCTCGTCGCGCTCGCGGTCGAGGTCCTGGCGGGTGAGCTGGTGGTCGGCCAGCCAGCCCTGCGGCAGGCGCAGGCGCAGCTCCTTGCCATCGACCACGATCCGCACCGACGGCGGAGCGTCGCGGTCGTGGCTGCGGTGCAGCAGCACGGCCAGCCGCAGCAGCAACACGCAGCGCAGCGTCGGCGTCACCAGGCGTTCGGGCAGGGCTTCGATGCTGGCCATCACGATGCCGCGGCGCTGGCAGCGCAGCAGCGCGGCGAGCATCTGCTGCTCGGTGCGCGAAAAACCGGCGATGTCGGAATTCTCGATCAGGTAGGCGCCGTGGACGTGGTGCTGGCTGTGCGCGACCGCCAGGCCGATCTCGTGCACGCGCGCGGCCCAGGCCAGCATGTCGCGTTCGTCGCCGTCCAGGTCCCAGGCCGGCGCGGCCTGGTCGAACAGCGAGAGCGCGGTGCTCGTGACCAATGCGGCCTGCTCGCGATCCACGCCATAGCGCTGCATCAGCGCCTCCACCGAACCGTCGCGCGGATCGCGGTCGCTGGCGCGGCCGAGCATGTCGTAGAGCACACCCTCGCGCAGCGCCGACTTGCTCGGCTGCATGCGCTTGATGCCCAGCTCGTTGAACGCGGCCAGCAGCACCAGCAGGCCGCCGGCGATCACCGGCCGGCGATCGTCCGACAGGCCGGGCAGGTCGATGTCCTCGATGCGCTCGAAGGCGAGCAGGCTTTCGCACAGTTCCGCCAGCGCCGTGTCGGTGATCGCGCCGCGGGTGAGCTTCATCGCCGCGAGGATCTCGCCGATCGACTTGATCGTGCCCGAGGAACCGATCGTGTCGGTCCAGCCGCGATCGCGGTACGCGCGCACGAACTGCTGGAACTCGGCCGACACCTCGGTCAGTCCTTCCTTCCAGCGCTTGCGGCTGAGCCGGCCGCCGTCGAAGAAGCGGCGCGTGCTGGCCACGCAGCCCATCTGCAGGCTTTCGCGTTCGAGCGGTTCGTAGCCTTCGCCGATGATGAACTCGGTCGAGCCGCCGCCGATGTCGATCACCAGCCGCCGCTTGCCGCTGGGCGGCATCGCGTGGGCGACGCCGAGATAGACAAGGCGCGCTTCCTCGCGGCCGGACACGATTTCCACCGCGTGCCCGAGCGCGGCCTCGGCCGGATGCAGGAAGACACGGGGATCGCGCAGCTGGCGCACGGTGTTGGTCGCGACCACGCGCACGCATTGCGGCGGCAGGCTGCGGATGCGCTGGCCGAAGCGCGACAGGCAGTCGAGCGCGCGCACGCGCACGGCGTCGCGCAGCCCGCCTTCGCCGTCCAGTCCTTCGGCCAGGCGCACGTTCTCGCGCAAGCGGTCGATCACGCGCAACTGGCCGAGCACGTAGCGCGCGACCACCATGTGGAAACTGTTGGATCCGAGATCGAGCGCGGCCAGCAGGGAGCCTTCGGCGATCGCGCCCGGGCCGCTGTCGACCTCGTTCGCGCGCGCGGCTGGCATCAGCCGGAGCACAGCTTCGCGAGCAGGTCGGCCTGCGCCGAGTAGGGAGCTTCATCGGCCTGCGGATGCGCCTGCACGTAGGTGCCGTCCTCGCGAAGTTCCCAGGCCTGGGTGTTGTCGCGCAGGTAGTTGTCCAGCTCCTCGGCGTAGACGCGCGCGGCCAGATCCTTGTCGACGATCGGGAAGCAGGTTTCCACGCGGCGCAGCAGGTTGCGGTCCATCCAGTCGGCGCTGGAACACCACATCTCCGGTTCGTCGTCGTTCGCGAACCAGTACACGCGGCTGTGCTCCAGGAAGCGCCCGACCACCGAGCGCACGCGGATGTTGTCCGAAAGCCCGGGCAGGCCGGGGCGCAGGGCGCAGGAGCCGCGCACGATGAGGTCGATCCGCACGCCGGCCTGGGAGGCCGCATACAGCGCGTCCATCACCCCGATCTCGGTCAGCGCGTTCATCTTGGCGATGATGCGCGCGGGCTTGCCGGCGCGCGCGTTCTTGGCCTCGCGCGCGACCTTCTTGAGCAGCGACTTGTAGAGGGTGAAGGGCGACTGCAGCAGGCGCTTGAGCTTGACGTCCGGCGCCAGCCCCGAGAGCTGCTGGAACAGCAGGTTCACGTCCTCGCCGAAGTCGGCATCGGCGGTGAGCAGGCCGATGTCGGTGTATGCGCGCGCGGTGCCGGCGTGGTAGTTGCCGGTCGACAGGTGGATGTAGCGGCGCAGCTTCGCGCGCTCGCGGCGCACGATCATCAGCATCTTGGCGTGGGTCTTGTAGCCCACCACGCCGTACACGACCTGCACGCCGGCTTCCTGGAGGCGATCGGCGAAGCGGATGTTGGCTTCCTCGTCGAAGCGGGCGCGCAGCTCGATGACGACGGTGACGTCCTTGCCGTTGCGCGAGGCCTCGATCAGGTGCTCGACCAGGACCGAGTCGCGGCCGGTGCGGTACAGGGTCTGCTTGATCGCCATCACGTCGGGATCGCGCGCGGCTTCCTTGAGCAGGTCGACCACCGCCGCGAACGAATCGTAGGGATGGTGCAGCAGGATGTCGCCGCGGCGGATTTCGTCGAAGATCTCGTCGGCGTCCAGTTGCAGCACGCGCGGGCGGAACGTCGGGAACTTCAGCTCGGGGCGGTCCACCAGCGCATAGAGCTGCATGGAGCGGTTGAGGTTCACCGGGCCGTCGACGCGATAGACCGCGTTCGCCGGCAACTCGAAATTCTTCAGCAGCATCTTGACGATCGCGCTCGGGCAGTCGGCGCTGATCTCCAGCCGCATCGCGCGCAGGAAGCCGCGACTTGCCAGCTCGCCCTTGAGCGCGTGCGCGAGGTTCTCCATCTCGTCCTCGTCGACCAGCAGCTCGCTGTTGCGGGTGACGCGGAACTGCCACGCGCCCTTGACCTGCATGCCTGGCAGGATCTCGTCGACGAAGGCGGTGAGCACGTTGCTGAGCAGCACGAAATCGTGCGGGCCGCCGGACAGTTCGGCCGGTAGCTGGATCACCCGGCGCAGCGAACGCGGTGCGCGCACGATCGCCATGTGGCTGTTGCGCCCGAACGCGTCCTTGCCTTCGCAGGACACCACGATGTTGAGCGACTTGTTGAGGATGCGCGGGAATGGATGCGCCGGATCGAGCCCCAGCGGCGAGAGCACCGGCAGGATCTCGTTGCGGAAGAAGCGGCGCAGCCAGCGTTTCTGCGCCGTGGTCCAGCTCGCGGGGTCGAGGATGCGGATGCCGGCCGCGGTCAGCTCGGGCAGCAGCGCCTTGTTCCACAGCGCGTACTGCGCCTGCACGAGCCGGTTCGCGCGTTCGTGGATGAGCTTGAGCGCGGTCGCCGGCCCGAGGCCGTCGGGGCCGGTGGTGCCGCCGAACTGCAACTGGTGGTTGATCGCCGCGACCCGCACCTCGAAGAACTCGTCGAGGTTGGTGCAGGAGATGCACAGGTAGCGCAGGCGCTCGAGCAGCGGTACCGATGCGTCGCGCGCCTGCGCGAGCACGCGCTCGTTGAAGGCGATCTGGGAGAGCTCGCGGTTGAGGTAGGGCGAGCGCTGGGCGGGATCTTCGACGACCGGCGCGGCGGCAGCGGCGGGATCGGGCGCGAGGGTGGGCGCGATCGTGTCCGCGGGCAGCGCGGTCGCCTGCTTCCGCGCACGCTTGCGGCCCTGCCTGGTGGTCTCCGGTTGTTTCGTGGCGGCGTCGTTCATGCGGTACCCGTGGCCTGGGTGGCAAGCATCGCACGCGGATGCGCGCGCGCGGCGCCGAAATGGATGGAGAAGGTGCTGCCCTGGCCGACTTCGCTGACGATCTCCAGCCGCGCCTGGTGCAGGGCGAGCACGTGCTTGACGATCGACAGCCCCAGGCCGGTTCCGCCGGATTCGCGCGAACGGCTGGTGGAAACGCGGTAGAAGCGCTCGGTGATCCGCGGAAGGTGCTGCGCGGGAATGCCGTAGCCGGTGTCCTGCACCGACAGCACCGCGCCCTCGCGGCCGTCGGCCGGCTCGCGCGCGAAGCGGATGCGGATGCTGCCGCCCGAAGGCGTGTAGCGCACCGCATTGCTGACCAGGTTCGAGAAGGCGCTGTGCAGCTCCTTGGTCGAGCCGAGCAGGTCGAGGCCGCTGGTGTCCTCGACGCTGATCCGGTGGCGGCCGCCGCTGAGTGCATCACCCTCGCGGCGCAGGGTCTGCAGCAGCGCGGTCATGCCGACGACTTCCTCGGGCGACTGCTCCTGCGCCTCGAGCCGCGACAGGGTCAGCAGGTCCTCCACGATCTGCGCCATGCGCTGGCTCTGCTTGCGCATCTCCTCGAACATCGGCGCCCACTCGGGCATGTCCTCGGGATCGAACAGCTCGAGGTAGCCGTGGATCACGGTCAGCGGCGTGCGCAATTCGTGCGAGACGTTGGCGACGAAATCGCGGCGCACCTGCTCGAGGTGCATCAGCTTGCTGATGTCGCGCGCGACCAGCAGCCATTGCTGCTCGGAATACGGGATCAGGCGAAGGTTGAGGCGGATGTTCTGGTCGACCGGCGAGGGCGCGTCGCTCAGCGGCTCGGCGTGCTGGCCGCCGGTCATCCACAACGCGATCGGCAGCGGCCGCAGCAGCTCGGCGACCGGCGCGTTGTTGTCGCGCGGATGCTTCAGGCCGAGCAGGCGGCCGGCGGCCTCGTTGAACCAGGTCACGCGCTGGCTGTTGCGGTCGATCAGCACCACCGCGTCGGGCAGCACCGCGGCGGCGGCGCGGTAGGCGCGCAGCATGTCGAGCAGGCGGCGCTTGCGGTTGCGCACGTCGTCCTGGCGCTGGTGGAGCAGGCTTTCTGTCTCCGACCACACGCTGCTGCCGCTCGCCGGCGGCAGGCGGCGGCGTCCGGTCAGGCGCGTGAGCAGGCGCCACAGGCGGAAGTAGTGCCAGGCGACCACGCCCATCGACACCAGCGCCAGCGGCAGCCAGACATGGCCGATCGCCCAGCCCAGCAGCAGCGCGCCGAGGTACAACGCGATCAACTGGACGATCGCGCGCTGCCAGGATTCTCCGGGAAAGATCGGCATGTGGGCCTAGTGCGCGGTCGAGAAGCGATAACCCGAGCCGCGCACGGTCTGTACCAGGTTTTCCAGGCGGTAGGGCTCGAGGGTCTTGCGCAGGCGACGGATGTGCACGTCCACGGTGCGTTCCTCGACATAGACATTCCCGCCCCAGACATGGTCGAGCAACTGGGTACGCGAGTACACGCGTTCGGCGTGGGTCATGAAGAAGTGCAGCAGGCGGTATTCGGTCGGGCCGATGTGGATCGGGGTGTCGCCGGCGAACACGCGGTGCGCGGCGCCGTCGATGCGCAGGCCGCCGAGGACGACGCTGCCGTCCTCGTCGTCCTCGCGCGAGCGGCGCATGACGGCCCTGATGCGAGCCAGCAGCTCGCGCGCCGAGAAGGGCTTCACCACGTAATCGTCGACCCCCGAGTCGAGCCCGCTGACGCGATCGGATTCCTCGCCGCGCGCGGTGAGCATGATGATCGGCACGTCGCGGGTGGAGTCCTCGCGGCGCCAGCGGCGGGCGAGGTCGATGCCGCTGGTGCCGGGCAGCATCCAGTCGAGCAGGATCAGGTCGGGAATGCGGTCGGCGATCGCCGCCTGCGCCTCGCGGGCGTCGCCGGCGTGGACCGGATCGAAATCGCCCTTGCGCAGGGCAAAGGCGACCATGTCGCGGATGGCGGGTTCGTCGTCGACGATCAGAATGCGCTTGTTCAAGCGGGACCTCGGCAAGTGCTTGGCCGCGCAAGTAGATAACAGTTTCGTGACGGCGATGTTACCGGAGCCGGGGCGCAGGCGCATGCCCGCGATGCAGGCGGGCCGCGGTTTGCAGCCGTGGTCGCGCAGGCAGGGGAAATGCGCGGGGCAGCGGTATGCGACCGCCGTGTGAAGCTTCAGTGCAGCCCGGCGCGGACCGTCATCTGCTGGCGCTTGTCGGCATCGCCGGCATGGACGCCCTGCTTGTGCATTTCCAGCACGACCGGCTTGAACTCCTCGATCCTGGCCTCGACGCGTGCCCGCTCGTAGTAGCCCAGGTCGTCGCGGCGCTTGAGCGCCTCCAGCTGGTTCAGTGCGTCTTCGGCGCGGCCGTTCAGGAAGGCGGCGACAGCGTAGCTCTCGCCGGCGCGACCGGTGTCTCCGGCCAGCTCGCAGGCGCGGGCGAAGGTCTGCTGGAACTCCGGATCGTCCCCGCTGGCATCCAGCAAGGGGCGCAGGATGACCTGGGCGCGACGACCGGAATCGGCCGTGCCGATCTGTCCGAGGGTGTCGGCATAACTCAGGATCACCGCGCGGTTGCCTGGCATTTTTGCGAGGACGTGGTCGTAAGTGGCCAGTGCCACGGCACGCTGGCCGCTGGCGAATTGCGCGCGCGCGACCGCGAGATCGAGCCAGTAAGCGTCCGGGTGCCGTTCCGACAGCGCCTTCAGCTCGGGCAGCGCGGCACCGGCTTCTCCGTGTTCGATCATCGCGATGGCCAGGCCGTAGTGCTGGGCATCGCCGAAGGACTTCGGGTCGGCATTGCGCAGCCGCTGGTATTCGGCGATCGCCGCGCCGCTGCTTTCGGCGCTGAACACGCGCAGGCGTTCGCGCGCCCATCCAAAATCGCGGCCCAGCTCGGGCGTCGCGGCTGCCTTGATCGAATGGTCGCCGAAGCCGGACGGGAGCAACAGGCTGGCCGGTGCGTTGGTCGCATCGGCAGTCACCGTCGTCTGCGGCTTGCTCTTGATCTGGCGCGCGCGATCGAGCGCGTCGCTGATGCGCTCGGTGGTGACCGGGTGGTCCATGAGGAAGTCGGGCGTCTTGTAGGGGCCGTAGTTCTCGTCGCTGCGGTAGGCCGCCTGCATGCGGCCGAAGAAGCTGGCCATCGCCAGCGGGTCGTAGCCGGCGCGCGCCAGGGTCTGGATGCCGAAGTGGTCGGCCTCGGTCTCGTTGTCGCGGGTGAAGTTGATCTGGGTCTGCGCGATCAGGCCCAGGCCCGAGGCCATGGCGGCCTCGGTCGCGTTGCCGGCCGATTCGGAGCTCGAGTGGGAGGACAGCGCGACCGCCGCGAGCATCGCCAGCACGATCGGGATCGTGGCCTGCTTCTGCGCCTCGTAGGCGCGCAGCACGTGGTTCTGGGTGACGTGCGCGAATTCATGCGACATCACGCCGGCGAGTTCGTCCTCGCTGGTCGTGAGCAGGATCAGGCCGGCGTTGACCGCGACGTAGCCGCCGAGCGTGGCGAAGGCATTGACGTCGCGCGACTTGACGACGAACACGTGGAAGTCCTGCGAGGGCTTGTTGCTGTAGGCGCCGAGGTGGTCGCCGATGCCCTGGATCCAGTCCTCGAGCAGCGGGTCCTCGAGCACGAGGCCTTCCTTGCGCAACTCGCGGAAGGTCATCTCGCCGTATTCACGCTGCTCCTCCGGCGTGATGACGCGGCCGGCGGACGAGCCGATGTCGGGCAGCGAAGCCTCGCCGTTCTGCGCCCAGGCCGGCTCGATGCAGCCCGTCGCGAGGGTGCAGACGCCGGCGAGGATCAAGGCGATCAGGCTGGAGTGGCGCGGCATGGTGCTACCCGCTTGGCAGATACGTTTTGGCAGCATGCATCAAACAGCCCGGCTGCTGCGTGAACCGGCGCCACGCCGTACGTCGAGTCGGGCGATGGAAAATGTCCCGTTCCGACCCCATAGTGCGCCGATACCGATTAAGGTTTTCTCGGTAACCCCAAGACCACGATCCCACGACACGAGTTCCCGCTATGCCCGAAAAACCCGTCATCACCCTCTACAGCACCGGGATCTGCCCGTATTGCGTGGCCGCCAAGAACTTCCTGAAGAGCCGCGGCCGCAACTGGGTCGAGGTCAGGATCGACAACGATCCCGTCCAGCGCGCGCAGATGATGGCGCGCACGCAACGCAACAGCGTGCCGCAGATCTTCATCGGCGACGTCCATGTCGGTGGCTACGAGGAGCTGGTTTCGCTGGATCGCCGTGGCGGCCTGGAGCCATTGCTCGGGTGAGCAGGCGCGTCCAGGCGGCATGCCGCCTGCACCTGCGAACGCCCGGCCACGGATGGCCGGGCCGGGCGATCCAAAGCCGGATGCGTGGCGCCATGGATGGCATCGGCAGAGACATATGCATATGTGGTCCAGGCGGCATGCCGCCTGCGCCTGCGAACGCCCGCCACGAATGACGGACACAGCCCCGGGGAAACGATATGAGCGATGACCACGACACCGACCGCGTAGCCGAATTCACCGCCTTCCGCCAGCGCATGAACGAGCGGATCCTCGCCGAGGACAACCAGGTCGTGCGCCGCTTCTTCGCACTCGACACCCAGACCTACAAGCCCGGCGCGCTCGACGAGAAAACCAAGGAACTGCTCGGCCTGGTCGCCTCGATGGTGCTGCGTTGCGACGACTGCATCAGCTACCACATCGCCCAGTGCAAGGACGCCGGCGTGAACCGGGCGGAATTCTTCGAGACGTTCTCGGTCGCGCTGGTGGTCGGAGGCAGCATCGTCATCCCGCACCTGCGGCGCGCGGTGGACTTCCTGGACCAGCTTGAAGGGGCGGGAGCGCACGCGCCCAAGGCGACGGGGCATTCGCACGGTTGATGGCGTTGCGCGGCGTCGCGCGTTGGCACCCGAAAAAGATCAAAAGCTGAAACAGGATCAAGAGCGTTTCGCGCTTTCGCGCGGAACGCTGTTGATCTTGATCCTGTCTCAATCAGCGCTCGTAAGCGCCGCGATCGATCCCGGCGCCCGCAAGCCGCGGATCGCCGGCAAAGTCGAACAGGCCCACGCCCGCCAGCCCGAGGTCGTCGCCGCTATCGATGCCGGGCGAGCTGGTCGCCAGGTGCAGGTCGAGGCTCGATGCCGCGATGCTGGTGAACTTCGGATCGGCGAGCAACCCGTTCGCCTCGCCGCCACTGACCGTGCGGAACGCCGGCAGGGTGGTGTAGGTCTTGTTCTTCCACACCCACTGCGCGTGCGCGGTGCCGGTGCTGGCGTCGTAGAGGTTGTAATCCATCGTCGCCGGCGCGGCGCTCGCGGCGACGAAGCTGTTCACGACCAGGCCCTGCGCGTTGGCGTAGAGGATGTTGTCCTCGAACACGTTGTTGGTCGCATGGAACTGGATCTGGAACTCGCCGCTGCCCGATTTCCTGGTGTCGTTCTCGAACAGGGTGTTGTCCACGATCGTGCAGTGGTCGGTGCCGCCGACGCCGCTGGCGTAGCCGCCGATCGAGATGCCGGTGATCGTGCTGTAGCTCACCAGGTTGTCGCGCGCCGTCACGTAGCTCGAGGTGCGCGTGGCGTGCTCGCTGGCGAGCTCGATGCCGAGGTCGGCGTGGTCGACCGCGTTGCGCTCGATCACGATGCGGGTGCCGCCGTCGACGTAGATGCCGTCCGCGCCCGGCTGGTCGTTGTAGGCCGGGTTGGTGATCGAACTGGTGTGCGAAACGACGTTGTCGGCAATCCATCCGTCGCGCGCCTGGTCGACGGCTGGCGTGGGCGCGGTCTGCTCGAAGCCGATCGCGTCGATGCCGATGTTGTTGTCGTCGTGGACGTTGTTGTGGGTGACCTGCCAGTGCTGCACGTTGCCGTTCACGGTCAGCGACTCGCTGTAGCCGGTGACGAGGTGGTCGACCTCGTTGCCGTCGATGACCAGGTAGCTGATCGCGGTGGCGGCGCTGCCGTAGATGGCCATGCCGAGCGCGTCGCCGGCCGAGGTTTTCACGGTGGTGGTGATGTCGTGTACGTGGTTGTCGAGGATCTCGATGTGGTTGCCCGATCCGTAGACGTAGATCCCCACCGGCACCTTGCTCGCGGTGTTCGAGGTGAAGTTGCGGATCTCGAAACCGGTCACGCGCACCCAGCTCGCGCCATGCAGGGTGAACAGGCCCTGCTGCCCGCCGTTGCCGACGACCAGGCCGGTGCCGTCGATGATCGCGGACTCGCCCGGCGCCGCCGAGTAGGTGGTGAAGCCGGCGGTGGCGTTGCCCGAGCGCGTGATCGTCACCGCTTCCTTGTAGACGCCGCCGTGCACCAGCACCGTGCTGCCCGCCGGCACGGTCGCGGCCGCGTGCTGGATGGTCTTCCACGGCGTGGCCGCGCTGCCGTCGGCGCTGTCGCTGCCGGTGGTGGCGACGTGCCAGGTCGCGCCTGTCGCAACCGATGCGCTGACGTTGACCGAAGCATTGCCGGTCGCCAGCGGATCGGCCTCGGCCACAGCCTCCACGTTCGCGGCGAACGCCGTCGGCACGTCGGCGGGGGCGATGTACAGGCCGGTCGCGGAGATCGTGCCGATCGAGGGCGCGCCGCCCGGCACGCCGTTCACCAGCCAGGTCACGTTCTGGTCGCTGGAGCCGGCTACCGCGGCGACGAACTGGGCGTGCTTGTTGGGCGCTTTCGCCACGCTGTGCGGGGAAACCGTCACCGTGACGGCCGCCATCGCCGGGGCCGCGACGATGACCGGCAACAGGACCAGGATGAGTTTCAGGCCCGCGCGATAGCGCTTCATGATCCGCATCTTCGTCCATCCCCCCGGGTGGGCGCCAGCGCATTTCCCTGCATCGAACTCTAGCCGGGACCTCAATGTGGTTCTGGCGATTCGATCACGGATGGGCCGGTCGCTCCGCGGCCTCTGGCATAATCCGCGCCGTTGCGGCGGCCATTCGTACCGCCGCCTTCCCGGAAGCGAATCCCCATGACGCAAACGATTGCAGTGATCCGCGGCGACGGCATCGGCCCCGAGATCATGGACGCCACCCTGCACGTGCTCGACGCGATGCAACTCGGTCTCTCGTACGACTTCGTCGAGGCCGGCATGGCCGCGCTGGAGAAGCAGGGCTCGCTGCTGCCCGAAGGCACGCTGGCCGCCATCACCAAGCATCGCGTCGCGCTCAAGAGCCCGCTGACCACGCCGGTCGGCGAGGGCTTCTCCTCGATCAACGTCGAGCTGCGCAAGCGCTTCGATCTCTACGCCAACGTGCGTCCGGCGATCAGCTTCCCGAACACCAAGGCGCGCTACTCGGACATCGACATCATCACCGTGCGCGAGAACACCGAGGGCGCCTACATCGGCGAGGGACAGGCCACTTCGGCCGACGGCAACACCGCGACCCTGCAGCAGAAGGTCACGCGCAAGGGCTCCGAGCGCATCGTCCGCTACGCCTTCGACATGGCGCGCAAGATCGGTCGAAAAAAAGTGACGGTCGTGCACAAGGCGAACATCCTCAAGTCGACCTCGGGCCTGTTCCTGAAGGTCGCGCGCGAGGTCGCGGCGAAATACCCCGACATCGCCTGCAACGAGATGATCGTCGACAACACCTGCATGCAGCTGGTGATGAAGCCCGAGCAGTTCGACGTGATCGTGACGACCAACCTGTTCGGCGACATCGTCTCCGACCTCTGCGCGGGACTGGTCGGCGGCCTCGGCCTTGCCCCGGGCGCGAACATCGGCGCGGATGCGGCGATCTTCGAGGCCGTTCATGGCTCGGCGCCGGACATCGCCGGCAAGGGTCTCGCCAATCCCTGCGCGCTGCTGCTGGGCGCCGCTCAGATGCTCGACCATCTCGCGCTGCCGGCCGATGCCGAGCGCCTGCGCAAGGCGATCCGCGAGACTCTGGAAGCGAAGGACGCGCTCACGCCCGACCTCGGCGGCGAGGGCAACACGATGGGGTTTGCGAAGGCGATCGCGACGCGGGTCTGACGCCCGCGTCCGCAGTTTTCAACCGGAGTTTTCGACCAGCTCGCGCAGCGGTGCCGGCAGCAGCGTGCGCAGCGCCGCGCCCAGTGCGGCCTCGTTCCTCTGCCACATCACACCCAGGCCGATGACCAGGAAGCCGATGAGGGTGAGCGCAAACGGGAACATCAGGCTGTCCTTGAAGACGCCGTAGGCCAGGTGGCCCAGGTAGCCAGCGACGCCCAGCCCACCGAAGACCACGAAGACGCGTCGCGCCAGGGCGGCGCCGACGACGATCATGCCGAGGTTGATCAGCAGGTAGACGAGCTTGCTGAGTTCGTTGTCCGACTGCATCGACGACAGGCCACCCCAGAACGCCATCGTCCCGAACAGGTAGAGCCAGAAGGCGAAGTCCGGCTCGCGGCGGGTGCGCACGTCGACCACGAGCGCCAGCAGCAGCGTGCACAGGCCGACGACGACGGAAACGTCCTTGCGCCTGTCCCACGACGTGTCGCTGTCGCCGAACAGGAAGGGTGTGAGGTCCATGCTCATGTACCAGAGCGTCACCGCGATCGGCATGACCATGAAAGGCAGGCGGTAGCGGTAAAGCAGGATCGTTCCGCAGGCCAGCGTGGCCAGTTCCATCACGATCCAGCGCCAGTCGATCAGGGTGTGGAACTCGCGGTAGCCCATCGTCGCATCCGGCCAGAAGCCGAGGCCACGCTGCAGTCCGTACACCGCCAGCGGCATGAGCACGACGACGAAGGTCGCGGTGATCCCGGCCGGGATCCGCAACTGCTTGCGATGCAAAAAAAACTCAGTCAGCAGCAGGCCGCCGACGGCATAGGCGAGGGCGATGCCGAACAGGCCCCAGCCGCCGAAGCTCTCCCAGCCGATCGTCATGAACAGGCTCATTGCGCCGATGGCGATCAGCCCGCCGAGGTAATAGAGGATGTGGGTGAACTGGAAGCCCGCCTGGTCCTTTCCGCGCGCGGCCAGGAAGTCCCACAGGCTTCCGGCCTGGGCGTTGCTGATGATGCCGGCTGTGGCGGCCTCGTCGAGCGCCTTGCGGTTCAATTCCATCGGATGGGACTCACGGGGAAGCCGTGATCGATACTGTGCACGCCCCCTGTCGGCGTCAAGCGACGGTTTGCAGGAACGCAAAAGCAGCGAGGGGCGGCTGTCGGGCCGCCCCTCGCTTATCGCCATGCATCGGGCAGCTCAGTTTCGCGAGTTGAGCTTCGACAGCAACCGCAGGAACTCCAGGTACAGCCACACCAGGGTCACCACCAGGCCGAAGGCGCCGTACCACTCCATGTACTTCGGCGCGCGCATCGCCACGCCTTGCTCGATCATGTCGAAGTCGAGGATCAGGTTCAGCGCGGCGATGATCACCACCATCACGCTCAGGCCGATACCCATGGGGCTGCTGGAATAGATCACGCTGAAGGGATGGCCGAAGAAGCCGAAGAGCATGCTCGCGAGGTAGAAGATGGCCACGCCGCCGGTTGCGGCGACCACGCCGAGCTTGAACTTCTCGGTCGCGCGGATCAGGCCGCTGCGGTAAGCCAGCAGCAGGGCGCCCATGGTGCCGAAGGTCAGGCCGACGGCCTGGATCACGATGCCCGGGAAGCGCATCTCGAAGACCGCCGAGAGCGCGCCGATGAACAGACCTTCCAGCGCCGCGTACGCGGGCGCGGTGGCCATCGCCCATTCCTTCTTGAAGATGGTGACCAGCCCCAGCACGAAGCCGCCGAGCGCGCCGCCGATCATCAGGGGCTGGAGCGCGCCGATGCTGTCGGGGCCGTTGAACTTGCTCCAGCTGTACATCGCCCCGACCAGCACGAGGACCAGCAGGAAGGCGGTCTTGTTGACCGTGCCGTTGACCGTCATCGCGCCGTCGCGGGTGCCGACCGCGCCGCTGGCGCTGTCGAGGAAGGCGTTCCTGCCGAGGGCGGGGTTGCTGCTGCGCAGTGGGGTGGCCATGTGTTCCAGTCCTTCAGTGATCGTGCGGTGATGCGTGGGTGTGGCGCCAGAAGTGGTCGAGTACGGCGATGTCCGGATCGCCGGGCCGGTACGCGTGGAGCAGCGCGCCGTGCACGTAGTCTGTGGCCGCCTCGCAGGCTTTCAATAGGGTAACGCCTTTGCAGAGATTCGCGGCGACCGCCGACGCCAGGGTGCAGCCGGTGCCGTGCGCGTGGATGGACAGGCGCGGGTGGCGGAAGTTCACGCGCGTCGTGCCGTCGGTATAGCGGTCGGTCATCGCGTCGCCGCCGGGCAGGTGGCCGCCCTTGAGCAGGACGGCGGCCGCGCCGAGCGCGAGCAGGGCGTCGGCCGCGGCATCGGCGGTTGCGTCGTCGGCGATGGCATGGCCGAGCAGGGCCTCGGCCTCGGGGATGTTGGGCGTGAGCAGGCTCGCGAGCGGAAGCAAACGGGTGCGCAAGGCGTCGAGCGCGTCGGCATCGAACAGGCGCGCGCCGGAGGTGGCGACCATCACCGGGTCGACGACGACGTGCGGCGGGCGATGGCGTTCGAGTGCGTCGGCGACGGCGTGGACGGCGGCGGCGTTGGCGAGCATGCCGATCTTCACCGCGCCGATGGCGAAGTCGTCGAAGCAGGCGTCGATCTGCTCTTGCAGGAATGCCGCCGGCGGCACATGCACCGCACGCACGCCGCGGGTGTTCTGCGCGGTCAGCGCTGCGAGCGCGGACAGTCCATGCACGCCGTGGGCGGCGAAGGTCTTCAGGTCGGCCTGGATGCCCGCGCCGCCACCGGAATCGGAGCCGGCGATGGTGAGGGCACAGACAACATGATCAGCATTCATGCGTCGGGCTCTTCGCGCATCAAAGCGATGTGGCGGTAACCGACGTAGCCGATGCCGACCACGCCGGTCAAGGTCGCCGGGATCAGCAAGGCGTCGTAGCCGTTGCGCAGGAAGGCGAGGGCTCCCGAAACGCTGCCGGCGAGGAAGCCGGCGATGATCCATCCGCTCAGCAGCAGGCGTCGTTTCTGCAACGGCATGCCGCGCAATGCGTGGCCGAGTCCGATGCCGAGATCGGTGAACATGCCGCTGACATGGGTGGTCCGCACCACGGCGCCGCTGAAAGTGGTGGCCATGGCGTTCTGCACGCCGCAGGCCATCGCAGCGAGCAGCACGCCGGTCAGGTTGGCCTGCTTGAACAGGGGTACCGAAGCAAACAGCAGAAGCGACTCCAGGGCGAGGCAGACGCCGTAGCGCCGGCCCAGACGCAGCGTGCTGTCCTGCACGATCACCGCGCTCAGCGCCGCGCCTGCCACGAATGCGAGCATTGCGCCCAGCAGGCGCAGCGCCTTCTCGATGTCGCCGGCGGCGAGCGCGGCACCGAACAACGTCGTGCTTCCGGTCAGATGGGTGATCGCCTGGTGCTCGAAACCGAGAAAGCCGATCGCGTTGACCATGCCGGCGACGAAGGCCAGCGTACCGGCGCCGGCCCACACCCATCCTGGCAGTTGCACACCCATGTTTCGACGCTACAGCACTTCCGACGCATAATCCGCCAGCCTTGAGCGCTCGCCGCGGCGCAGGGTCACGTGCGCGCTGTGCGCCCACATCTTGAAGCGGTCGACCGCGTAGGTCAGGCCCGAGGTGGTCTCGGTGAGGTAGGGCGTGTCGATCTGTTCGACGTTGCCGAGGCAGACGATCTTCGTGCCCGGGCCGGCGCGGGTGATCAGGGTCTTCATCTGCTTGGGCGTGAGGTTCTGCGCCTCGTCGAGGATCAGGTAGCGACTGAGGAAGGTGCGGCCGCGCATGAAGTTCATCGAGCGGATCTTGATCCGCGAGGCGAGCAGGTCGTTCGTCGCCGCGCGGCCCCAGGCGCCGTTCTCGGCCGGCGTGCGGGTGAGCACCTCGAGGTTGTCGGTCAATGCGCCCATCCACGGCGTCATCTTCTCCTCCTCGGTGCCGGGCAGGAAGCCGATGTCCTCGCCGACACTCACCGTCGCGCGGGTCATGATGATCTCGCGGTAGCGCTGCTGGTCCATCGTCTGCGCCAGGCCGGCGGCGAGCGCGAGCAGGGTCTTGCCGGTGCCGGCGGTGCCGAGCAGGGTGACGAAATCGATTTCGGGATCCATCAGTGCGTTGAGCGCGAAGTTCTGCTCGCGGTTGCGCGCGGTGATGCCCCAGACCGAACGCTGCGCGTGGCGGAAATCGTCGACGATGCGCAGCGTCGCCTTCTCGCCCTCGACCTTGGACACGCACAGCTCGACTTCCTCCTCGCCCGGCAGGTAGAGGAACTGGTTCGGGTGCCAGTCCTCGTCGTCGCGTTTCTTCACTTCGTACCAGGTGCGGCCCTTCTCGGGCCAGCTGCGCAGGTCCTTGCCATGGCGTTCCCAGAAATCGGCCGGCAGCTCGGCGGCGCCGGTGAACAGCAGGTTGAAGTCGTCGAGGGCGCGGTCGTTCTCGTAGTCCTCGGCGGTGATGCCGGCGATCGAGGCCTTGATGCGCATGTTGATGTCTTTCGACACCAGTGCGACCGGCACGCCGGGATGCGCATCGCGCAACTCGACGACCGCGGCGAGGATCTGGTTGTCGGCCAGGTGGGTCTTGGCGGCGCCCGGCGCCGCGGCGGCCGCGGCCTTCTTCTTCGCCTCGCCGCCGTCGACCTGGAAGTACAGCCGGCCGACGTCGTTGCTGATCTTGAGCTGCAGCGCCTTGGGATGGCTGAGCGGCAGGCCCGCCTCGATGCCCTCGCTGCGGCTGTTCTCGATCAGCTCGTTGATGAAGCGGCTGACCTGGCGCGCGTTGCGGCTGACCTCGGTGTTGCCCTTCTTGGCCGCGTCCAGTTCCTCGATCACCATCATCGGCAGGAACACGTCGTGCTCCTCGAACTTGAACAACGCGGTCGGGTCGTGCATCAGCACGTTGGTGTCGAGGACGTAGATGCGCTTGCCTTTGGTCACGGCGTTCCGCCTTGTCTGTTTGATGGGTCGGTGGATCGGGCATCCTGCCCGACTCCCGACACGCACGACGCAAGCGCAGCTTGCGTACGTGCTCCGCGCGCGACGAGCGTCGCGCGCGCCGGTACATCCGTGTACCGGGTCATGGCTTCGGGTGGGGGTGTGACGGTTCGGGCGGCAATCGGAATGCCACGATGGCCCCGCAAGTCGCCGCGGCGGGTCGTCGATGCATGTGTCTTTGGAAGCACGCTAGGACTTCGCCTTGCGGAGCTGCTGCAGCGAGGCGAGCACGGCCTCGGCATGGCCGGGCACTTTCACGGGCCGCCAGAGATTGCGGATGGCGCCATCGGGATCGATCAGGAAGGTGCTGCGGACGATGCCGAGCACCTTCTTGCCGTACATGTTCTTCTCGTGGATCACGTCGAAGGCCTTGCACAGCGCTTCGTCGCCGTCGCTGACGAGGTCGAACCGGAAGCCCTGCTTCGCGCAGAAGTTCTGGTGCGATTTCACCGAATCGCGCGAGACGCCGAGTACGGCCGCGCCGGCGCGCTTGAACTTCGGCAGCAGGGCGTTGAAGTCGAGCCCTTCGAGGGTGCATCCGGGGGTGCTGTCCTTCGGATAGAAGTAGAGCACCAGCCAGCGGTCGGCGTAGTCGGTTAAGCGGGCGGTGGCGCCCGTGGAGAGGGTGAATGCGAGATCGGGAATGCGGTCGCCAATGTCGGGCATCAAGATTCTCGTGTCGTCAGAACTTCATCGGGTCCATGATCGCATCGAGGTTCAGGTGATCGCAGAACTCCAGGAAATCGTCGCGCAGGGCGGCGATATGCATGCTGTTCGGCACCCCGATCGTGACCTGCGCGGTGAACATCTCCGCGCCCGTCTGCATCGCGCGGTAGCGCGAGCAGTTGAGGTTCTCGATGGTGATGCCGAGGCGGTCGAAGAAATCGGCGAGCTGGAACAGGATGCCGGGCTTGTCGGCGGCCACGACTTCGACGATGTAAGGCAGCAGGTTGGTCTGCAGCGGTTTGGGCGAGGTGCGGTTCCACATCAGCTTGAGGTTTTTCTCCTCGCGCTCCAGGCGGGTCAGCATCGACTCGAGCTTGGCGACCGCGTCCCACGAGCCGACCGCGAGCGCGGTCACCGAGACGTCGTGGCCGACCGTGGACAGGCGCGCGTCGGCGAGGTTGCAGCCGCTCTCGGCGATCCGCCGGCTCAGCGCGAGCAGGGGCGAATCGGGGTGCGAGGCACTGGCATTGATCAGCAGGTGGTTCTCGTTCGCGGCGGGACGGCTGGACGATTCGCTGCTCAATGTCGGTCCGGTGCGGCGAGCGGGAGGCATGGCGTCTGGCGGTTGGCGGATCGCTGGCGGAGAGGCTGGCCGTTTCCCCGACCCACAGGGACCAGCATACTGGCCCGGGCTCGCGCGCTGCAAGTCGGATCGCGCGGCTGCGCGAAGCCTTCCGGTCCATGGCAATGACCGCGGGCGCGATGGCAGGTCGGGTATGCGAAAATGGCGGTTTGCGCCGTCGTGGATGGCGCTTCGTCGCCCATCAGATCCGGAGTGCCCGCATGTCCGAAACGCTGCCGATCGCCCTCCGGAAAGTCCCCGGATGAACGAGTCCGTCGATGGCCTGATCCAGAGCGCAAGGGGTTTCCTGGCATCGGAGCAGCCCGCTGCCGCTCGCGCCGTGCTGGATCGTTTGCTCGCGATCGAGCCTGACCATGTCGATGCCCATTTGTTGCTGGGCGGGATCGCGTGGCGCGAGAACCGCAGGCGGGATACCGTGCGACACGCGCTGGATGCTGCCCGCATCGCGTCCCGCGAGGGCCGGTCGCTGCTCGCGGTGGCTTCCGCGCTGGTCCACGTCGGCGAGACAATGGCGGCGAAGCAGTCGCTGGACCACCCGTTCTTCGCGGAAACCGGTGACCACGCCGTGCTCGTGCAGGCCGCCGCGCTCCGCCAGATGCTCGACCAGCACCCAGCGGCGCTGGCGCTGCTCGAGCGCGCGCATGCGCTGGGACTCGACGGCTTCGAATACCGTTTCGACCATGCGATCCAATTGGCCTTCAATGGCCGGCTGCGCGAAGCCGAGGACGAGTTCGAACAGTGCATCGGCCTGGGCGTTCCCAGCGGGCGGGCTTACGTGAACCTGGCGCGCATGCGCCGGCAGACCCCGGAAAGGAACCACCTGCGCTCCATCGAGGGCATGCTGCGCCTGGCCGCGCCTGGCTCGGAAGACGAGGCTGGGCTGGAATTCGCGCGTTACAAGGAGCTCGAGGATCTCGGACGCTTCGATGAAGCGTGGCGGGCCCTGTCGCGCGGCAATGCAATCATGGCCAGGGATTCGGTCTACGTGCCTGAGCGCCGCGAGCGCCTGCTGGAAGGCTTGCGGGAGCTGTGCACGCCGGAGTTCCTGCGCCCGGTCGAGTCGGCGCAGGCAGGACCGATGCCGATCTTCGTGATCGGGATGACGCGGTCCGGGACCACGGTGCTCGAGCGCATCCTCGACAACCACTCGCAGATTCGCTCCGCCGGCGAGATCAAGGACTTCGGCGCCCAGCTCGCCTACGGCGCCAACGAAGCCACGCAGCGCGTGCTCGACGGACGCATGCTGGCGCGGCTGCCTGGCGTGGACTACGCCGAAGTCGGCGCGCGGTATCTTGCGCAGACGCAGTGGCGGGCGGAAGGCCGTTCGTATTTCGTCGACAAGTTCCCGCCCAACTGGCAGGTCGCGGGCCTGATCCGTCGCGCGCTGCCCGGGGCGCGCATCCTGCACCTCGTGCGCGAGCCGATGGATGTGTGTTTCTCGAATTACCGGGCCGTCTTCGGCCGGTCCTACATGTGGAGCTACGACCTCGATCACCTGGCCCACTACCACCGCCAGTACCGCCGCACGATGGCGCACTGGCATGCGGTCATGCCCGGGCAGATCCTCGATGTCCACTATGCGGACCTGGCGCGCGAACCGGAGGTCGTGGCGCGCAAGGTGTTCGAGTTCTGCGGGCTGGATCACGAGCAGGGTTGTGCCGACCTGTCGCGCAACACGACCGCGGTCGCAAGCTGGAGCATGGCGCAGGTCCGCGGCGGCATCCATGCGCGCGCGTTCGAGGAATGGCGTCCCTACGAAGCGCAACTGGCAGGACTGCGCGCTGCGCTGGAAGCCGGATGAGCGAGTCCGCGACCGAACGGCTGTGGCGCCGCGCGCAGGCCTACCTGGCCGAAGGGCATGTCGAGGCCGGACGGATGGCGCTCGAATCGCTGCTCGCGCGCGATCCTTCCAACATCCACGCACACCTCGTGCTCGCCGGCATCGCCTGGAAGGAAGACCGGATGCGTGATGCCGTGCGGCACACGCTCGATGCCGCGCGCTTCGTCCCGGACGATGGCCTGTCCCTGCTCACCGTGATCACCGGGCTGTTGCACGTGGGCGAATCCGCGGCGGCATGGCACTGCCTGCGCCATCCCCTATTCGCGCGGACCAGCGAATTCAACGTCCTCGCGCATGCGGCGGCGCTGACCCATCGGCTCGGCGACCACGTCGCATCGATGGACTTCTACGACCGCCTGCAGGCTACCGGCATGGACGAGCCGGGCCTGTGCTTCGATCGTGCCGTCGAGTTGTCCTTCGCCGGTCGCCTGGACGAGGCCGAAACCGAGCTGGAACGCCTGGTGGCCAAGGGCACGACGATCGGCCGTGCCTACCTGGAGCTGGCCAGGCTGCGGCGACAGACACCCGAGCGCAACCACGCCACGCTGCTCGAACGGCGCGCGGCCTTCGCGGCCCCCGGCTCGGTCGACAAGGCCGCGCTCGAGTTCGCGCGCTACAAGGAACTCGAAGACCTCGGCCGCCACGACGAGGCATGGGAGGCGCTCGCGCGCGGCAACGCGCTGATGGCCGCGCGCGCGCCGTACGACGCCGCGCGGCAGGAGCGCCTGCACGAAGGCGTGCGCCAGGCCTTCGCGGGCGGAGTGCCGACCGACGACACCGCCCGGGAGGGGCCGGTGCCGATCTTCGTGATCGGCATGACGCGTTCGGGCACGACCCTGGTCGATCGCATCCTCGGCAATCACTCCCAGGTCGAATCGGCCGGCGAGCTGGTCGATTTCGAGCAGCAGCTACGCCATGTCGGCGGCCGCTGCACACTGGAAACGCTCGACGAGCGCATCGTCGGGCGATTGCCCGGCCTGGACTATGCCGAGCTTGGCCGACGTTACATCGAGCAAACGCGCTGGCGGGCCAATGGCAAGCCGTTTTTCGTGGACAAGCTGCCCCTGAACTGGCAGTTCGCCGGACCGATCCGGCGCGCCCTGCCGCAAGCACGCATCGTCCACCTGGTGCGCGATCCGATGGACGTGTGCTTCTCGAACCTGCGCGCGTTCTTCGGCGAAGCCCATGGATGGAGCTATGAGCAGGAGCGGCTGGCTCATCATTACCGGCAGTACCGCAGGATGGTGGCGCACTGGCATGCGGTCATGCCAGGGCAGGTCCTGGATGTCGCCTACGCCGATCTGGTGCGCGATCCGGAAACCACGGCACGGACGGTGTTCGCTTTCTGCGGGCTCAACTATGAGGAAGGCAGTTTGGACCTGTCGCGCAACCTGGCCCCGGTTCCAACGCTGAGCATGGCGCAGGTCCGCGGCGGCATCCATGCGAACGCTTTCGAGGAGTGGCGTCCCTACGAGTCGAAGTTGGCCGGGTTGCGGGCGGCACTGGTCGACTGATCGCTTTCGCCGCCGGGGCCCGCGTCGCGGCGGCGGTCAGGGGGCCGGGACGGATGGGGCGATGGCCATGACCCGCCCGGCTGGCGGATCCCCGGGGCCCATTCCGGCTTCCGCATGGACTTGTTCAGGTCTTCGCCGGTACCATTTCCCTCTTGTCCACCCCGTCGGAAGCTGCATTTGCGCATCGAGGGTTCCATCACCGCGCTGGCAACGCCGTTCACAGCCGCTGGCGACATCGATTTTCCGGCCTGGCGAGGGCTGCTGGAGTTGCAGCTCGCCGGCGGGACGCAGGCGATTGTCGTGGCCGGGTCCACCGGCGAGGCGGCGGCGCTGGAGGATGCCGAGTTCGAGAAGCTGCTGGCCACTGCTGTCGAGTTCATCGCCGGCCGTATTCCCGTGCTGGCCGGCACCGGCCTGCAGAGCACGGCCAAGACCCTGGCGCAGACGCGCCGCGCGCGCGCCTGCGGCGCCTCCGCGGCCCTGATCGTGACGCCGCCTTACGTGCGTCCGACCCAGGCCGGCCTGCTGGTGCACTACACCCAGATCGCCGAGCAGGGCGACCTGCCGATCGTCCTCTACAACGTTCCAGGCCGTACCGGCTGCGACATGCTGCCGGACACCGTGGCGCAGCTGTGCGCACACCCTCAGATCGTGGGGATCAAGGAAGCGCGCGGCGAACTCGCGCGCTACCAGGCCCTCGTGCCGCTGCGCAGCCAGGGTTTCACCGTGCTCAGCGGCGACGACCCGACCGCAGGCCAGGCGATGCTGGCGGGCGCCGACGGCGTGATCTCGGTTGCCTCGAACGTGGTTCCCGCGACGATGCGTCGGCTGAGCGACGGTGCACGCGCGGGCGACCGCGCCATCGTCGCCGCGCTGGACGAGCGGCTCAAGGGCCTGTTCGCCTTCCTCGGCGTGGAGCCCAACCCGATCCCCGTGAAGGCGCTGCTGTCGCGCGCCGGACTGGGCACGGCACTGCGCCTGCCGTTGATGCCGCTGTCGTCGCAGCATGCCCGTGACGCCGTCTCCATGGCGGCTGCCTGTGCCGCGCTCGAATCCGAATTCGCCGCGGCTCCGCCCGCACAACCCACACTTGCTGCCTGATACCACTGGAGAACCTGATGCTGCATTCCACCTCCACCGCCCGCGCGTCGCTGGCTGTCTTTTTCGCCGTGGCGTTGCTCGCCTCTTCGGGCTGCGGCATGCTCCACCGCCCCGATGGCAGCGTCCGGTTCCTGCCGCGTCCGCACAATTCCGACTACCAGAAGTCGGCTGAAAACAGGCCGCTGGAAGTGCCGCCGGACCTGGACACGCCGGCCACCGATCCGGCCATGCAGGTTCCCGCGGTTCGCGGCGGTTCGATGGCAAAGGCGGCGACGAACAGCAATCCGGCATTCGACCTCTCGGATACGCCCGCCGGCGCATGGAACCGCATGGGCAAGGCGCTCGAGCACATCGATGGCGCGACCGTCACCCAGCGCTCGCAGCTACTCAACAGCTACGAAGTGCAGTTCAAGGGCACCTCGCTGCTGTTGCGCGCGACCCAGGATGGGGCTTCCAGCCGCATCGACGCGACCGGCCCCGATGGCCAGCCGGTCAGGACGCCGGAAGCGATCGAGCTGCTCAATCAGTTGCGCGATCGTCTGGGCTGACGGGCGGCGACTCGCGCCGCGATAGCCGCCGGTTCGGCCGGACTGGTGTAACCGCACCGGCTATCCTGGTCCCGCGACACGAAATAGGACAGGGCGGCCGTAAGGCCGCCCTGTTCGCTTGCATGAGTCGCCAGCAGCCTGGGGCCTTGCGCGGCTAGCGCTTGAGCTCCGCCAGCTTGTTCGCGACCTTCTCCCACTCGGCCGCGTCGGCAGGCGGTTCGATGCGCGTGGTGATGACCGGCCACGCCTTGGCCAGCTCGGCGTTGAGCGCGATGAAGCCTTCCTGCCCTGCGGGCACGTCGTCCTCGGGATAGATCGCCTTGACCGGGCATTCCGGCTCGCACAGCGTGCAATCGATGCACTCGTCCGGATCGATGACCAGGAAGTTCGGACCCTGGTGGAAGCAGTCCACCGGGCACACCTCGACGCAATCGGTGTACTTGCAGCGGATGCAGCTCTCGGTGACGACGAAGGGCATGGGACACCGTCGGGTGCGTATCGGGACGCCCCTAGTTTAGCGACTACCCTGCGATTCCGCGCACCAGAAAAACAAAAGCCCGCACATCGCTGCGCGGGCCTTCTGCAATCACTCGCGGGGCCCCCCAACCAAGCGGGCTTCCCTTTGAAAGTGCGCACATGGATGTGCGCCGCGCCAAGCGTCCGAAGCTCGTATCGATCAGGTTTTCAACAACCCTGACCGCAGCAGCGAAGACGGACCTTCGCACAAGTACATGGCGCTCCCTACGAGATTCGAACTCGTGTTACAGCCTTGAGAGGGCCGTGTCCTAGGCCTCTAGACGAAGGGAGCTGGGTGATTCGGTGACCCGAACGGCTATTATATCAGGCGTTTGCGGCCCCGCCGCAAGACTTGGCCACCACGCAAGGATCAGCGGCATTGCCGCGAGCATGACGCCCGCAACCACTTCCACCGCCGTTCCGCACACGCCGCGCGTCGTTGCACGCGATGCCCACGCTATCTCGCGCAAGCAGATCAGCCAGAACGCATTGCGCGTGCTCTACAAGCTTGGCGAGGCCGGCTTCGACGCCTACCTTGTAGGTGGCGCGGTGCGCGACCTGCTGGTCGGCGGCCATCCCAAGGACTTCGACGTCGCGACCAACGCGACGCCCGAACAGGTCAAGGCGCTGTTCCGCAACAGCCGCCTGATCGGTCGGCGATTCCGGCTGGCGCACGTGGTCTACGGGCCGGAGATCATCGAGGTCGCGACCTTCCGCGCCAACAGCGACGACGGCAGCGGCGACCGCGAGACCCACGAGGGCGGTCGCCTGCTGCGCGACAACGTCTACGGCAGCATCGAGGACGACGCCATCCGCCGCGATTTCACGGTCAACGCGTTGTATTACGGCGTGCGCGATTTCGCCGTGCTCGACTATGTCGGCGGCTGGGAAGACATCCAGCACCGCACGCTGCGCCTGATCGGCGATCCCGAGCAGCGCTACCGCGAGGATCCGGTGCGGATGCTGCGCGCGGCGCGGCTGGCCGCCAAGCTCGGTTTCACGATCGAAGCCGGCACTGCGGCGCCGATCCCGGCGCTGGCGCACCTGATCGCCGAGGCGCCGCCGGCGCGCCTGTTCGACGAGATGCTCAAGATGTTCCTGGCTGGCCACGGCGAGGCCAGTTTCGACACCCTCGAACGCCACGGCCTGCTCGCGGTGATCCTGCCGGAAACCGCCGCCGCGCTCGCCGACGACCACGATGGCCGCCAGCGCGCGATGCTGCGCAAGGCCCTTGCGAACACCGACGAGCGCGTGCGCACGGGCAAGACGGTCACGCCGTACTTCCTGTTCGCGGCGATGCTGTGGCCGGCTTTCCGCCGCGAGCTCGGACACCTGGCGCACGAGCGCCTCGACCCGCTGGCGATGCAGCAGCGCGCCGCCGACCGCGTCACCCTGCACCAGGCGCACCGCATCGCGATGCCGAAACGCTTCTCGATCCCGATGCAGGAAATCTGGCTGCTGCAATCGCGCTTCGACATCCGCCAGCGCAAGCGCGTGTTCCGCCTGCTCGCGCATCCGCGTTTCCGCGCGGCCTACGATTTCCTCGTCCTGCGGATGATCGAGCAACCCGAGCTCGCCGGCCCGGTCGCGTTCTGGACCGAGGCGCAGACGATGTCGCACGAGGGCCTTGCCGAACGCCTCGCGCATCCGCCTCGCGCGTCCGTCGAGACGGCCGAGTCCGCGATGGCCGAGCCCGTCAACGAGGAAGCGCCGAAGAAGCGCAGGCGCCCGCGTCGCCGCAAGCGCCATGCCTCGGCCAGCGACGCCGGCATGCCCGACACCGCACCCTGAGTTGAAGCGCGCCCTGATCGCCTTGCTTCGCTCCATTCGCTGAGCGGGCAGGCGGGAAAGGTTGACCGTCAACAACTGAACCGATGAGCCAGCAACCCCTCGTCCAAGCCTGCATCGGCCTCGGCGCCAATCTCGGCGACGCCGCGGATGCGATCGCCGGTGCCTTCGATGCCCTGGCCTCGTTGCCGGCCACGCGCCTGCTGCGTCGCTCGCGGCTGTATCGAACGCCGGCCTGGGGCGTGATCGCGCAGCCGGACTTCATCAACGCCGCCGCGCTGGTCGAAACCTCGCTGGGCGCTTCCGAACTGCTGGCCGCGCTGCTGCGCATCGAACGCCAGGCGGGCCGCGATCGCAGCGCGCAGGCCGGGCGCTGGGGTCCGCGCGTGCTCGATCTGGACCTGCTGCTGTACGGCAACGCCACGATCGCGCAGGACGGCCTGCGCATCCCGCATCCACACCTGCACGAACGCGCCTTCGTGCTGGTGCCGCTGGCCGAGATCGCGCCGGACGCGAACGTGCCGGGCCATGGCCGCGTCGACGTCCTGCTGTCGGGCCTCGATGCGAAGGGCATCGTGGCGCTGGCGGACAGGTCGAGCGGCAACTCGGAAAACTGCTGATAGAGTAGGCCGCCGCCGCACCGACTCCCCACGATGTACGCATCCGACGACAAGCCCAAGCCGCGCACCGCCGTGACCGTGCCTTCGCTGCGCCTCGCCAAGCGCGACGGCCGCCGGCTCGCGATGCTGACCGCCTACGACGCCGGCTTCGCGCGCGCTCTCGACGGCGCCGGCATCGACATTGTCCTGGTCGGCGATTCGCTGGGCATGGTGGTGCAGGGCAAGTCCAGCACCTTGCCGGTGACGGTCGCCGACATGGTCTATCACACGAGCTGCGTCGCCCGCGGACTGCGCGCGGCCCTGCTGGTGGCGGACATGCCGTTCCAGAGCTTCGCCACGCCCGAACGCGCGCTCGACGCAGCCTCCGCCCTGGTGGCGCAGGGCGGTGCTGCGATGGTCAAGCTCGAAGGCGCGGGCCACGTGCTCGACTGCATCCGTTTCCTGGTCGATCGCGACATCCCGGTGTGCGCGCACCTGGGCCTGACACCGCAGTCGGTGATGAAGCTTGGCGGTTACAGCGTGCAGGGCCGCGAGGACGCCGCCGCGCAGCGCCTGTTCGACGACGCGCTGGCGGTGGAAGCGGCCGGCGCGGAGCTGCTGGTACTCGAATGCGTGCCGAGCGCGCTCGCTGCGCGCATCAGCAAGGCGCTGCAGATCCCGACCATCGGCATCGGCGCAGGTCCCGGCTGCGACGGCCAGGTGCTGGTGCTGCACGACATGCTCGGCCTCGCCAGCGGCCATCGCCGCCCGCGCTTCGTGAAGGACTTCCTCGCCGAAGGCGGTTCGGTCGCCGGTGCGGCGCGCGCCTTCGCGGCGGCCGTGCGCGATGGCAGTTTCCCCGACGCCGAACACAGCTACGAGTGAGCGCATGCTGACGTTCGCCACGGTCGCCGACCTGCGCGCGCAGGTGCGCGCATGGAAGATCGAAGGTCTGCGCGTCGGCTTCGTGCCGACCATGGGCAACCTGCATGCAGGGCACTACTCGCTGGTGGAGATCGCGCGTGAGCGCGCCGACAAGGTCGTCGCCAGCGTGTTCGTCAATCCGACCCAGTTCGGTCCGAACGAGGATTTCACGCGCTACCCGCGCACCCTCGAAGCCGATGCGGCCGGCCTCGCGAAAGCCGGCTGCGACGCCCTGTTCGCACCGACGGTGGACGAGATGTATCCCTACGGCGCCAGCCACGAGGTGATGGTGCGCGTGCCCGGGATCACCACGATCCTCGACGGCGCCCATCGCCCGGGCCACTTCGACGGCGTCGCCACCGTGGTCGCGCGGCTGTTCAACATGGCGCAGCCGGACGTGGCGGTGTTCGGGCAGAAGGACTACCAGCAGTTGCAGGTGATCGGCTATCTCGTCCGCGATCTGGCGTTCCCGATCGAGATCGTCGCCGCGCCGATCGCGCGTGCCGACGACGGGCTGGCGCTGAGTTCGCGCAACCAGTACCTGTCCACCGCCGAGCGCGCGGTCGCGCCGGAGATCCACGCCACCTTGCTGGCAATGCGCGCGGGAGTGAGGGCAGGCCAGCCGCTGCCGGCCATCGAGGCTGCGGCTGCGGCGCGCCTGTCCGCCGCCGGCTTTGCTGTCGACTACGCAGCGATCCATCGCATCGACCTGGGCCAGCCTGCAGCCGATGAGCGCAGCGGCCTGGTCGCCCTGGTCGCAGCCCGGCTGGGCAGCACCCGCCTGATCGACAACTTGATTCTGGACTAGCCGGTCCATAAATTGGCCGTGATCGCCGCCCTTTGCGCCGTTTCATGTTGCAGTGCGCAAACCGGGGGCCTACACTCGCGCGGCGCGTACCCGCGCGCCTGCGACTGCCGGAGTTGCACATGCACCTGACCCTGCTCAAGGCCAAGATCCACCGCGCCAGCGTCACCCACGCCGAACTCCATTACGAGGGTTCGTGCGCGATCGACGCGCGCCTGCTGGAGCTCGCCGGCATCATCGAGAACGAGCAGGTGCACATCTTCAACGTCAACAACGGCGAGCGCTTCGTCACCTACGCGATCAAGGCCGAGCCGGGCAGCGGGATCATCTCGGTGAACGGCGCCGCCGCGCACAAGGCCAGCCCGGGCGACCTCGTCATCATCTGCGCCTACGGCCAGCTCGACGCCGCCGAAGCCGCGAAGCACAAGCCGCGCCTGGTCTACGTCGACCGCCACAACCGCCTGACCCACACCAACGAATCGATGCCGATGCAGGCGGCCTGACCGCCTGCGCGCCGGATGGCGCGCTACCCTGTGGCTGGCTGCCCAATCGCCGGGCCTCGGGGCTGAAGGTGTACGACACGATCTACCTGCACGCCGGATTGCCCAAGACCGGCTCGACCCACGTCCAGAACGGCCTCCAGCACCTGTCGATGGAAGGGCTGCTGGGGCGTGTCGCGTATCCCGTGGTGAGTCCGGAACTCGGTTCGGGCAATGGCGCCATCGTCTCGGCCCTGCTGCGCAGCGCTGAAGTGGACGCGGACGTCGAGGCGCGGCTGGAAGCCTGCCTGCACGAACTGCTCGCCGCGGCGCAGGGACAGTCCCCGGACCTGCTGATCTCCAGCGAGCATTTCTTCTTCGCCACCGTCGAGGCGCTTTCCGCGTTCCGACGCATGCTGCTGCGGCATGCCCGCACGGTGAAGCTGGTGGTGTGCGTGCGGCCGTTGCGGGACTGGACGTGGTCGCTCTACATGCAGATGGTCAAGGCGCACCTCCTGTCCGACGACTTCGACGTGGCGTGGCTCGCACGGTGGGGCGACACCTGGCTTCCGAATTTCGCGAACCTCGATCGCTTCGACGCCGAAGCGATCGCGTTCCCCTACCGCGATCGCGGATTGCTCGCGGATCTGCTCGCCGCGATCGGCGAGGACGAAGGGCTGGCGCGACATTTCCCGGAAGGCCGGGTCAACCGCAGCCTCGGCGCCACCGAGCTGGGGATCGTCCGCAAGGTCAATGCGGCGTTCGCTGACGAAGTGCTGTCGCGGGCGATCAGCGACCACTACACGATCACCTGGCCGGAAGATCCGACGGCCGCATTTCCCGCCGCCTGCGAGGCGGATTTCCGCGGCTTCGCGGCTGCCTTCGAGGATCGGCTGGAACCCTTGCAGGGCGCGACGATGCGCGCCGTGAAGGAATTGCTCTTTGCGGACGCGCCGCTCGCCGCGAACGCGCGCGACAAAGCCGGGCACGACGACCGCGACCTGCTCGGCATCGCGCTGTCCGAGATCCGCCGACACCAGGACTTCTACCGCCTCGACGGCCAGCAGTGCCACGCGATGAAGCGCGAGGCGCAGGCCTTGGAGCCCACGCGCGACTTCTTCGATCCGATCCACTACCTGCTGATGTATCCGGACCTTTGCATTCCCGAAATCGACCCGGAGCTCCACTATCGCAACCACGGGCGCGAAGAGGGGCGCGCGTCGGGCCTGAAGGGCAAGCACACCAAAAGGTCCTGATCGCGACGCGGCGTGGACCGCGGCACTCGCGTCCGGCGCAAATGCCATCCACAGTGTCTCCACATTGGCTCGTCAGGCTGGCTCCGTCGAATACCGACGGCCTGCAGGCGATCCATCGTGTTGACCCTCCAGAACCTGACCAAGGTACATCCACTCGGCATCGTGGCGGTCGACGATGTCTCGATCCGGCTGACGCGGGGCGTGGTCGGATTGATCGGCCACAACGGCGCCGGCAAGACCTCCCTGATCAACATGATCGCGACACTCTCGCGGCCGACGCGGGGGAGCATCCTGTTCGACGATCACGACATCGTGCGGAAACCCGAACGTCTTCGTCGGCGCCTGGGTTTCCTGCCGCAGGAATTCGGCGCGCACGCCAACCTCACGGCCCACGATTTCCTCGGATACCTGGCTGCGCTCAAGGGAGTGCGCGACACCGGCCGGATCCGCCGTTGCCTGGAAATGGTCAATCTCCACGAGTTCGCGCAGCGGCGCCTGGCTGGGTTTTCCGGAGGCATGCGGCGCCGGCTGGGCATCGCGCAGGCCCTGTTGAACGATCCGGACGTACTGATCGTCGATGAGCCGACGACCGGGCTGGACCTGGACGAACGCCAGCGCTTCCGCATGCTGATGGCGGAGGTCGGCCTCGAGCGGCTCGTGCTGGTCTCCACGCACATCGTCTCGGACATCGAGAACATCGCGTCGCGGCTGGCGATCATGCACAAGGGCCAGCTCGTCGCCGACGCCAGTCCGCAGGAAGTGATGGCGCAGGCGCGCGGCAAGATCTGGTCGGCGATGGTCGATGCCGGCGACTACGACGCCTTGCGCACCCGCGTGCGCATCCTGCAGGCGCGCCAGCAGGCCGGCGGAATGCAGTTGCGGATCGCGCATCCGCAATCGCCGTTTCCCGGCGCGCAATCCGAGGAACCCAGCCTCGAAGACGCCTTGATGGCGTATCCGCACGCATCGCCGGAGCTGGCCGCATGATCGCCAACCCGCTGGCCGACGTGTTCCGGCATGAACTCCGGCGACACATGGGCCGCTGGCCCTTTTTTTGCGCGCTGGCGCTCATGGTCGCGCTGACGCATGCGATGTGGGTCGATCCGGCAACCGGCAACGCCATGCTGACGGTCAACCAGACCCGGGTGCTGTACGACAGCACGGTCATGGCAGTGATGTTCGCATCGAACCTGATGGTCTTCATCGGGCTGGCGGGTTTCTACCTCGTCAGGGGAGGCGTGCGCGAGGACTGGACCAGCGGCATGGGCAGCATCCTGGCTGCCTGTCCGGCCAGCAATGCCTCGCTGATACTCGGACGCTGGCTGGCTGCGATCGTGTGCCTGGCGACACTGTCGCTGGCTGCGCTGCTGACGGTACTGGTTATCCACGCATTCAAGGTGGATGCGCCGATCGAGCTGCTGGTCTATCTCCGGGCGTGGTTCTGGATGAGCCTGCCCTGCGTGCTGTTCGCCAGCGGCATGGCGGTCTTGTTCGATGCCTGTGCGCCGTTCGACAGTCGCCTCGGGGACCTGCTGTATTTCGGGGGCTGGATGGGCAGCGCTTTCGCCATGGACGGATTCTGGAAGACAGCGGGAGCGACCTGGAATCCGCTGCTGCTGACGGATTTCGCCGGCCACTACAGCGTGCTCGTGGAACTGGTCCGGTTGTTCGGACAGACAGGCATCGGAGTCGAGCACAGCCAATTCGATCCGCAAGCCACGCCGTTGACGATGCCGGCCGGCTTCTGGTCGCTGCACCTGACGGGACTGCGCTGCATCGCCGCGGCGATCGCCGTGGTGCCGTTGTGGCCGAGTGTGCGCTGCTTCCATCGCTATTCGCCGGACCTGTTGAAGAACGCTGGCGGCAGCCGTTTCGGATCGGTCCTTTCGTTCCTGCGCCGCTGGGACAAGCCGATGGACATCGTCAATGGTTTGTCGGCTCCGTTCGCGCGTGCACTGCGACCGGCACTGACGAGAGCCGCTCGAATTCCCGGCCTGGCAGGACAGGTCGTCGTCGAGTGCCTCGTGACCTTTCTGTTGAATCCGATCGCCATCCCCGCGGTCCTGCTCTGCTGGATCGCCTGCCTGGTCAGCGATAGCCGCTCGCTGGGCGCAGTCCTGCTGCCATGCCTGGCATTCTGGGGAATCCTGATCTGCGATATCGGCACGCGCGATCGCCAGGCAGGCTTGGAAAAAACCGGCGCAGGTTTTCCTGGCGGCATGGTCCGGGCGCATGGGCGCAAGCTGCTGGCGAGTCTCGTACTCGGCCTGCTGATTTGTGCATTCGTGCTGGCGCGCTGGATCGTCGAGTATCCGACCGGCGCTCTGGCTCTGCTCAGCGGATTGTGGATGTGCGGCGCCGCAGCGAGCCTGCTGGGGCGGCGGATCGGGCTGTCGCGACCTTTCCTCGCCGCGTTCCTGTGCAGCTTGTGGATGGCGGAGAATCTCGGCGAGTTGCCGATGCTGGACACCTTCGGGATGCATGGGCTGGTCACCGCAAACATGATCGCGATGCAGTTCCTGGCAGGCGTGTTCCTGTGCCTGGACATCGTGTCGATGCGTGAGTGATGTGAGCGGTGTTCTTCCTTGAATGGACGCATCAAGTCGCAGAGTGTCCAGGGCAGCCTCTGCGATTCGATCCTTTCGCGAGGTCCGCTGCGTGGTCGAGCCTGCCTTGCCCACACGGGTGATCTCCATTAGCTTCGGCCGACTGGTTCCTGCAGGAGGGCATCCTTGAGGCTTTCCATCGGCCATCGGCTGTTCCTGGCGGTCCTGCTGTCCATCGTGGTGGTGGCGACGGTCGGCGTGGAGCTGGCGCGCTGGAAGCTGTTCGACCATTCGCCGGATGTTTCCGCCAGCGTCGAGGTCGAACAGGTGGCCCGCCTGTCCGATGCGTTGTCGGTGCAGTACCGGCAGCACCACGACTGGTCGTTCCTGCCCGCCGACTCGGCGAGGCGCAAGGCGTGGCTGCGCGAAGAACTGCTGCGCTCGCAGGAAGGCCGGCGTGCGCAGGCGGACGTTCAACGCCTTTCGCCGACCCTGGGCTACCGCATCGGCTTGCTGGACGAGGACAGGCACTACCTCGCGGGCGCGATCGCGAGTCCGGCCATCGTCGCGTTTGCATCGATCGACCGCTTCGTGCTCCACCTGGTCGTCGACGGCAAGACCGTCGGTTATCTCATCGTCGCAACGCCGCAGAATCCCGACGACGAGCTGGCGGTCGCCTTCCTGGTCGACCAGCAATGGAACCTCCTCGTCGTCGCCGCCATCGGCGTCCTGCTGAGCGCCCTCGCGGCAGCCTTGCTGGCTGCCCACTTCCGCAAGCCGATCGGGCAACTCGTCGAAGGCGCGCGGCGGCTCGAAGACGCGCGGTTCGACACGCGCCTGGCGATCCGGCGCAGCGACGAGATCGGTGAACTGGCCGATACCTTCAACCATCTCGCCGCGCGGCTCGAGGATACGGAGCGATCGCGCAGGCAATGGATCGCCGACACGTCGCACGAACTGCGGACCCCGCTGTCCGTCCTGCGCGGACAGTTGGAGGCATTGCAGGACGGCGTGAGGGACGCGACGCCCGAGAACGTCGCCATCATGCTGCGACAGGTCCGCGCGCTGGCCAAGCTGGTCGACGATCTCCATGAACTCGCCCGCGCGGACATCGGGCAATTGCAGTACGACAAGACCGTGGTCGATGCGTGGCGACTTGTCGTTGACGAGCTGGAAGGCTTCTCAGGCAAATTCCGCGACGCCGGGCTGGTCGCGATTGCCGGAGCGCCGCCCGACCGTTCGCGCGTGCATTGCGATGCCGATCGCATCCGCCAGGTCGTGACGAACCTGATCGAGAACTGCGCGCGCTATACGGCTGCCGGCGGGCGCGTCGAAGTGCATGGCGTCGCCGTCGGACGGGAGCTGCGCATCGCGATCGAGGACTCCGCGCCGGGCGTTCCCGAGGCGGCGCTGCGTCGCCTGGGCGAGCGATTCTTCCGCGTCGAGACGTCGCGGAATCGCCAGCTCGGCGGCGCGGGACTCGGACTCGCGCTCTGCAGGCAGATCCTCGAGGCGCACGACGGCCGCCTCGAATTCGGCCCGTCGCCATTGGGCGGGCTGCGCGCCACCGTCGTCTTGAAGCTGGCAAGTTGAGATGGCCGCGAACGTCCTCATCGTCGAAGACGAAAGCGACCTGTCGGCGATCGTTGCCGACTACGTCGTTGCGGCAGGTTATGTCGCCGAAGTGATCGCCGACGGCCGCGATGCGCTGGCCGGCATCCGCCGCAAGCTGCCCGACCTGATCGTGCTGGACCTCATGCTGCCGGGCCTGGATGGAATGTCGCTGTGCCGGGCCGTGCGCGCGTTTTCCGACGTCCCCATCATCATGGTGACCGCGAAGGTCGAGGAGATCGACCGGTTGCTGGGCCTGGAGACGGGCGCCGACGACTATCTCTGCAAGCCTTTCAGCCCGCGCGAGCTGGTCGCGCGCATCAAGGCCATCCTGCGCCGGCCGCGCAGGCCGGACGACGGCATGCGGCTCGTGGCCGTCGATGAAGCGACACGCACGGTGCGAATCCGTTCGCAGGCGCTGGACCTGACGCCGACCGAGTACAACCTGTTCGCGGCCATGGCGAAGCGGCCCGGAACCATCCACTCGCGCGCGCAATTGCTCGATCTCGCCAGCCGCGACAGCCTCGACGTCACCGACCGGTCGATCGACAGCCACATCAAGAACCTGCGTCGAAAACTCTCGGCGCTGCTCCCGGACGTCGAGGTCATCCATTCCGTCTACGGTCTCGGCTATCGCGTCGAGCTGTGACGCGACGCATCGTCGAACGCGTCGCGTCGGCCTCGATCCACAGTGTCTCCACATTGCCTCGTCACGCTGGGTTCGTCGGATGCCGACGAATTTTCCCAACCAGCGAGGAACTGCGATGGACAGATCAAGCAGGAAGAAGGCAATACGCATCGTTGCCGTGGCCGGAGCCTGCGCCGCATGCGCGCTCGGGCTGGTCGTGTTCGGCATGCCCGGCCGCGCCCCGTCGGGCCCGCCGCAGAAGGACATGCCGATGGACAATGCGACCCGGCACGAAGTGATCGAAACCGCGATCGCGGACCTCGACAAGTACTACGTTTTTCCCGACAAGGCGGCGGCGATGGAAGCGCGGTTGCGCGCGCGGTCGCAGCACGGCGACTTCGATTCGGTGACCAGCGCCGAGAAGATGGCCGAGGCCCTGACCGATGTCCTGCAGGGCGAAAGCCACGACCGGCACATCGAGGTCCGCTACTTCGAGAAAACGGTCCCCGTGCTGCCGCCAGGCCAGGACCAGTCGCCGGAAGAGAAGGCCGAGGAGCTGGCGCACCAGACACGCCTGAACTTCGGCTTCGAGACGGTCGGTCGCCTGAAGTTCAACATCGGCTACATCGACCTGCACGCCTTCGCGCGACCGCAGCAGGCGGCCGGGCGGATCGCCGCGGCGATGACCCTGCTCGCCGATACCAAGGCCCTGATCATCGATCTGCGCCAGTGCGGCGGCGGCGATCCGGACACCGTGATGCTGTTCGCAAGCTACCTGTACGACAGGCGCACCCATCTCAACGACATCCATTGGCGCGAGGGAAACCGCACGGAAGAGCGCTGGACCTCCGACAGCGTGCCCGGCACGAAATACGGCCAGGCACGCAAGGTGTATCTGCTGACCAGCCAGGATACGTTCTCGGCAGGCGAAGACTTTGCCTATGCGCTGAAGAACAACGGGCGTGCGACCCTGGTCGGCGAAACCACGGGCGGCGGCGCGCATCCGGGGAATCCGCGAAGGTTGAGCGCGCACTTCATGATGTTCGTGCCCAACGGACGCTCGATCAACCCGGTCACGCACACCGACTGGGAAGGCGTGGGCGTGGCGCCGGATGTGAAGACATCGGCGAGGAACGCGCTCGATGTCGCGCAGGTCGCCATCCTGAAGCAGCAGCTCGCCACCGAGACGGATCCCGAGCGGAGACAGGCGCTGCAGCAGCGGATCGCCGAACTGGATTGAGTCGAGCCGAGGGATGTTGACATGGCCTCGGGCCTGGCCGATTCCGGCTGTGTCGCTCCAGCGTCCATGCGAAGTGATCGCGACCGCCTCGTGGCGCCGCGCGCTAGACTGTTCCGGGGACCGTCAGGTGGAGAGCGCGGCATGCCGGAGGTGGTGGAGGCCATCAGGCGCTACGTCGCGGAATTGCGTCGCCGCCGGGTTTTCCGCACCGCGGGGGCCTACCTCATCGCCGGCTGGCTCGCCGTCCAGGTCGCTGGCGCGACCTTCGATCCGCTGGGACTGCCGCACTGGGCGCTGCGTGCCCTGATCATCACGGTCGCCGCCGGCTTCCTGCCGGTGTGCGTGCTCGCATGGATCTTCGACATCACCACGCGCGGCATCGAGCGCACCGCGTCGGCGACAGCCACGCAGCCAGCGTCGGCGGCAACGGCCCCATCCTCGGCGATCGCCTCGATCGCCATCCTGCCGTTCGCCGATCTCAGCCCCGCGCATGACCAGGACTGGTTCTGCGACGGCCTGGCCGAGGAGATCATCGACTCGCTGTGCTGCGTGCGCGGGCTGCGGGTCGCATCGCGCACGGCTTCGTTCCGTTTCCGCGACGGCAGCGTCGATCCACGCGAGATCGGCCGGCTCCTGGGCGTCGACGCCATCCTCGAAGGCAGCGTGCGCAAGTCCGGCGAGCGCCTGAAGATCACCGCCCAGCTCATCGATGCCCACGACGGCTACCACCTGTGGTCGGAGAGCTACGAGCGGTCGATGGAGGACGTGTTCGCGATCCAGGGCGAAATCGCGAAGAACGTCGCCCAGTCCCTGAAGATGTCCCTGTCGGGCAAGGACGCCGGGCGATTCCAGCGCTACGCGCCGGCCAACATGATGGCGTACGAGTTCTACCTGCGCGGCAGGCAACTGGCCGGGCGGATGTCCGACCAGCATTCCTGGTTGCAGGCGCCTTCGATGTTCCGGCGCGCGGTCGAACTCGATCCCGACTACGCCCAGGCGCACGCCGGGCTGGCCGATTCGCTCGCGCAACAGATCCTGTGGCGGCTCAAGCCGGCCATGGAAGTGCTTCCCGAGGCCGCCGCCGCCGCCGCGAAGGCGCTCGACCTCGCGCCCGACCTCGCCGAGGCGCACGTCGCGCAGGGCCACATCCGTTCGCTCGCCGGCGATCGCGAAGGCGCGATCCGTTCGTTCGAACGCGCGATCGAGCTCAATCCGGGACTGGTCGAGGCCTACTACTACTTCGCGCGGCACTGTTACGCGCAGGGCGACTACGCGCGCGCCGCCGACCTGTACCTGAAGGCCTGGCACCTGCAACCCGACGAATCCGTCGTCCTCGTGCTGGCCGTGAACGCCCTCGATGCGATCGGCGACCGCGCGGCCGGCGACGCCCTTGCAAAGCAGGCGCTCGCGGGCCTGCTGCACCAGGGCGCACTCGAGCCCGACAACGCGCGGGTGCTGTACATGACCGCCGGCATCCACGCGCGGCTGGGCCAGCCCGGATCTGGCAAGCCTTACGCCGACAAGGCGTTCGCGTTGCGTCCGGACGATTTCACGACCCTCTACAACCTGGCCTGTTTCCACACCCTGTCGGGCGATGGCGAGCGCGCGCTCGACATGCTCGAACGCGCGATCCGCACCGGCGGCGGCTACGCCGACTGGATCGAACACGACTCTGACCTCGCGCCACTGCGCGGGCATCCACGCTTCGAGGCGCTGCTGGCGGGGTTGCGTTGACGAAACACCGTCCATGCGCCAATGCCTTCGCGTGGAGCGGATCTGCGCGACAATTCATGCCTCCCTCCGCTTGAAATCGTCCATGAAGCTCGCCGTCGTCTCGCTATTCCTGGTTCTGGGCGCCATCGCTCCAGCAATTCATGCCGGCCCCGAGGACGACTACCTGGCAGGCATGCGCCTCGAAGCGAAAGAGGTGGGTGAGCTCGAAAAAAATCTTGCTAGCCATCCTGACGATCTGTCGCTGCACGCAAGACTACTCGGCTACTACGGGAGGCTGCGCCTTACATCGTCATCGGCGAATGCGCCTGCCGTGAAGCACATGCTCTGGATCATCCGGAACCATCCCGAAGCCGATCTGGGGCTCGAAGGCCTCACGCCCACGGGCGACCCGAGCGCGTACGGCGAGCTGAAACAGGCCTGGCTGGACCAGGTGAGTTTGCATCCCCGCGATGCGCGGGTGGCGGGTCATGCTGGCAAGTACTTCCTCGTGTTCGACCGTGTGCTGGCGGAAAAGCTGTTGAAGGAGGCACAGGAACTCGACCCCCACGACCCGGACTGGTCGGAAGAACTCGGCCGCCTCTACGCGCTGGACGAGGGCCGCGATGCCGCGATCCGCGCCCTGGCGCAACTCGAAAGGGCCCGGGCGGACGACACGTCCGAAACCTCGCGCATGTACCGGCTCGACGCGCTGGCGATGACGGCGTTCGAGGCAGGCGACGTCGACAAGGCGTCCGGCTACGCGAGCGACCTGCTGGCGGCCGCCCGGAAACTTCCGAAGGACTGGGACTACGGCAACGCGATCCACCACGGCAACATCGTGCTCGGCCGCATCGCGCTGAAACGGGGCGATGTGAAGCTGGCCGAGGACTACCTCCTGAAGGCGGGCGGGACGCCGGGATCGCCCCAGCTCGATTCGTTCGGCCCGAACATGAGCCTCGCCAGGGACCTGCTCGCGGCGGGCGACAAGGAGGTCGTCCTCCAGTACTTCCGGCTATGCGGGAAATTCTGGGCGGACGGTGGCGCGACCCTGGATGCATGGGCGCGGCAGGTGAAAGCCGGACAGATGCCGGAATTCGGAGCGTCGCTGGTCTACTGAGGCGACTGCGCAGGTCGGTGTCGTTCCAGTGCCCACGCGACGTGCTCGCGCACCAGCTCCGACGGGTGGTCGTGCCGTGATTGCAGGGCATCGATGACCGCCGGCGTGGTCGGTGCATTGCCCAGCCCGACCGCGATGTTGCGCAACCAGCGCTCGTGTCCGAGCCGTCGGATTGCCGAGCCTTCGGTGCGCTGCAGGAATTCCTCTTCGGTCCAGGCGAACAGTTCGACCAGGCCAGCACTGTCGAGCCTGTTGCGCGCACGGAAGTCCGGTTCGGACGCGGTCTTCGCGAACTTGTTCCAGGGGCAGACCAACTGGCAGTCGTCGCAGCCGAAGACGCGGTTGCCGATCGGCTCGCGCAGTTCCTCGGGGATCGCGCCTTCGTGCTCGATCGTGAGGTAGGCGATGCAGCGGCGCGCATCGAGCCGGTGCGGCGCCGTGATCGCCTGCGTCGGGCAGATGTCGATGCAGCGCACGCAGGTGCCGCAGTGCGCGGAGGAGGGCGCATCGACCGGCAGCGGCAGGTCGGTGTAGATCTCGCCGAGGAAGAACCACGAACCGGCGTCGCGGTCGATCAGGCAGGTGTGCTTGCCGATCCAGCCCAGGCCCGCGTTGCGCGCCAAGGCACGCTCCATCACCGGTGCGGAATCCACGAACACGCGGTGGCCGAACGGGCCGACCTCGGCGGCGATGCGGTCGGCAAGCTTCTGCAGGCGGTTGCGCATCAGCTTGTGGTAGTCGCGACCGCGTGCGTAACGGGCGACGTAGGCGCGCTCGCCATCGTGCAACGCGGCCCAGTCGGCATCGGGCTCGGACGTCGTGTAGTCCATCCGCACCGACAGCACGCGCAGCGTGCCCGGGCGCAGCGCATCGGGTTTCTCGCGCAGCTCGCCGTGGCGGGCCATCCATTGCATGTCGCCGTGCAGGCCCTGTTCGAGCCAGTCGCGCAGCCAGGCGGCGTCCTCGTCCAGCTCGACGCCCGTCACGCCGATGCGCTGGAAGCCCAGTTCGTTCGCCCACGCGCGAATCCGCGCCTTGAGCTGCGCGGCGTCGGCGATAGCAGGGCGGTCGGGGGGCTGCATGCGGCAAGTATAGAATTCGCGGATGTTCCGGCACGTCCCACTCTTCTCGGTCGAACAGGCGCGCGCGATCGATCGCGATGCCCAGCGCGCGCTCGGCCTGTCCGGATACGGGCTGATGCAGCGCGCAGGCGCCGCGGCCTGGGGCGAGCTGCTGCATCGCTGGCCGGGCGCGCAGCGCATCGGCATCGCCTGCGGGCCGGGCAACAATGGTGGTGATGGCTACGTGCTCGCGGGTCGCGCGCGCGCATCCGGGCGCGAAGCGGTCGTGCTGCGGCTGCCCGACGGTGAGCCGCGCGGCGAAACCGCTCGCGAAGCCCATGCCGGATGGCAGGCGGCCGGGGGCGAGGCGCTCGTCTTCGATGGCACTCTGCCGGCGGTCGACCTGTGGGTGGATGCGCTGTTCGGCATCGGACTCGCGCGGGCACCCGAAGGCGCGGCGCGGGCGATCATCGAGGCGATCAACGCGTCCGGCGTGGACATTTTCGCGCTCGACGTCCCCAGCGGCGTCGACGCGGACAGCGGATACGTTCCCGGAACGGCGATCCGTGCGACCTGCACGCTGAGCTTCATCGTCGACAAGCGCGGCCTGCGCACCGGCGTGGCGCTGGACCATGTCGGGGCGTTGCGGGTCGATGACCTTGGCGTGCCGAGCGCGGTTTCGGGCATGCATGTGCCGGCTGCGCGGCTGGTTCGCGCCGATGCCTTGCCGGGCTGGCTGCCGCGCCGGACCCTCGACTCGAACAAGGGCGACTTCGGCCACGTGTTGTGCGTCGGCGGCGACCATGGCACCGCGGGAGCGGTCGCGCTGGCGGCGGAAGCCGCGCTGCGCTGTGGCGCGGGACTGGTGAGCGTCGCCACCCGGGCCGACCATGTCGCGATCCTGCTCGCGCGGCGCCCCGAGCTGATGGTGCGGGCGGTGGAGGACTCGGGCGATTTCGAGACGGCCTGCATGCGCCCAAGCGTGCTGGCGGTCGGTCCCGGCCTCGGCACGGGCGAATGGGGGCGTGCCCTGCTGGCGGCATCGTTGAAGGCGGGCAAGCCCCTCGTGCTGGACGCCGATGCGCTGAACCTGATCGCGCAGTCGCCTTGCCGATTGCCTGGGGCCGTCATTACGCCGCATCCGGGCGAGGCGGGGCGGTTGCTCGGGATGTCGACGGCACAAGTCCAGGCCGACCGCTTTGCCGCGGCCGCGCGGTTGGCGGAGCGTTATGGATGCTGTGTCGCACTCAAGGGCGCCGGCACGGTGGTCGCCGGGCCGGACGCTGCCCCCGTCGTCGTCGATGCCGGCAACCCCGGCATGGCCAGCGGTGGCATGGGCGATGTCCTGACCGGCGTGATCGCCGCCCTGCGTGCCCAGGGATTGCCCGCGTTCGATGCGGCGGCTTGCGGTGCGCTTCTTCATGCTACCGCTGGCGACGCTGCGGCCGCCCATGGCGGCGAGCGCGGACTGTTGGCCGCGGACCTGTTCCCACACCTGCGCAGGCTGGCCAATCCATGCTGCTGAACCTTGCGACCGCCGAGGCGACCGATGCCCTCGGCGCCCTGCTGGCGGCCACCCGGCCCGAACACGCTGTCGTCCACCTGCACGGCGACCTCGGCGCCGGCAAGTCGACCCTGGCGCGCGCCCTGCTGCGCGCGCTCGGCGTGACCGGCGCCATCCGCAGTCCCACCTACACCCTGATCGAGCCTTACCGGCTCGCGGGTGGCGACGAGGCCGTCCACCTCGACCTGTACCGGATCGCCGCAGCCGACGAACTCGAGTTCCTCGGACTCGACGCCCTCTCGGCCCAGGCCTCGCTATGGCTGATCGAATGGCCGGAGCGTGGGCGTGGGGCCTTGCCGGCAGCGGACCTGCTGGTGCATCTGGAGCACGCCGGATCGGGGCGCTCGGCGGTCCTGACGGGCACGACACCTCAGGGTCAAGCATGGCTGGAGCGGCTGCAAACCGACCGGAACCTGGCGCATGTTTTTGCAGTAGATTCCAGATAGTTGCGCTAGCTTGCGGATTCGCAAGGGAAAGATCGCTTGAAATTTGGCGCTGGTTGCAGTATGTATCGCGCCCATGCGTGGAAATTTCGTTAGTTTCTGGCTGTCCGTGGCCTTGCCGCTTGCTCTGGGCGGCCTTGCGCACGCCGGTCAGATCGCGACCGTGCAAGGAGTGGCGGTCGCCGACGACGATAGCGGGACCAAGGCTTTGGTCGATGTGCCCGACGGCACGCGCTATGAGGTTTTCGCCTTGGCCAATCCCGACCGGTTGGTCGTGGACCTGCACGACAGCCGCCTCGCGAGTGATTTCCGCCTGCCCGGACCGGACGGCATGGTCGCCAATGTGCGTACCGGCGAACCGACTCCGGGCGATGTGCGCCTGGTGTTCGACCTCGCTGGCAAGGTACGTCCGAAGAGCTATTTCCAGCAGGGCCAGGGCACGTCCAGGCTGGTGATCGAGATGCCGTCGGCGAGCGCCAGGGCCCACGCGCGCAAATCCGGCCGCGGTGAAGTTGCTGCAACCGACGTCGCGATCGCCCCATCCGGGCCTGCGGCAAAGACCATGACGCCGGTCAGCACGCCGGTTCCCTTGCCCGTGGATGCGGCGCCGACCGGCGCCACGCTGGATCTGCCCGCAGCCGTGACGCAGACGTCAGCCGCTTCCTCCCACCAAACCGGTACCGCGTTGCCATCCGCGGCCCCCCCGCCTGTGATGCCTGGCCACGGCATGGCTGCCGAATCGCATCGCGACGCCCCACGACTGACCCAGGCCGAAGCTTCCGTTCCGCCTGCCTCCCTGCCGGCATCGGAGCCGCAGGCCAATGCGGACGCGGACAACCGTCCAGTTGTCACCCGTCCCGGCGCGCGCACCCTGCGCGACGTGCTCGGCAATGGCCAGCGCAAGATCGTCATCGCGGTCGACGCCGGCCACGGCGGCCAGGACACCGGCGCCAAAGGCTACAGCGGCACCTACGAAAAGAACGTCACCCTCGCCACCGCACGCGAACTGGCGCGCCAGATCGATGCAACCCCGGGCATGAAAGCCGTGCTGACCCGCGATGGCGACTACTTCGTGCCGCTGGCCGACCGCTATCACAAGGCGCGCGACGCCAAGGCCGACCTGTTCATCTCGATCCATTGCGATGCCGAGCCCGGCCATGACGCGACCGGTTCGTCGGTCTGGGTGCTGTCCGAGCGTGGCGTCACCTCACAGGCCGCCCGATGGCTGGCCGACCGCGAAAACGCGGCCGACCTGGTCGGCGGGGTCAAGCTCAGCGACAAGGACAACACCCTGGCCTCGGTCCTGCTCGACCTGTCCCAGAGCGCCACCATGAAGGCTTCCGAGGACGCCGCCGAGCGCGTGCACCAGGCCCTGCGCGACATCGGCCGCACCCACAAGGCGCATCCGGAGCGCGCGAACTTCGTCGTGCTGCGCTCACCTGACGTGCCCTCGATGCTGGTCGAGACCGCCTTCATCACCAACGCGGAAGAGGAACAGCGCCTCAACGATCCCGAATACCGTGCGCGCCTCGCCAGGGCTGTGCTGGGTGGCGTGAAGGGCTATTTCATCGACAACCCGCTGCCGGGCACCGAGTTCGCGGCCCAGCACGAACGCGGCTCGCGCAACGTGCGCGAGGCCGCGGCGCAGCGCATGGCCGCGACGCCTGCGCCCGAGGGCGATCGCGCTAGCTCGGATACGATGGTCGCGACGAAAGCCGCGCCCATGGAGCTGGCCACCGCCGACGTCGGCCAGCAGGTCCACGTCGTGCAGCGCGGCGAGCGCCTGGTCGACATCGCCAGCCGCTATGGCGTCAGTGCGGCGAAGCTGCGCGAGGTCAACGATCTGGACACCAATGCCGTGCATCCCGGGCAGCAATTGCTGATCCCGGCGCGGCCGCACAGCGGCTGAACCGCTGCAGGGCTTCGGCTATAGTTCCGCGGCGAACTCGCCATCGAGTTTCCGCCGGGTTTGCTGAGGGCGCCGGGTTCGCCCATCCCACATATCGCAGGAACCAGCGCCACGATGGTTTTCCAGCCGAGGCTCGACGCATTCCGCGGCATCTGCATTTCCCTGGTGTTCCTGACGCATACCGGATACCTGGACTGCGGCTGGATCGGCGTCCAGGCCTTCTTCGTCCTCTCGGGCTATCTCATCACCGGGATCCTGCTCGATTCGCAGGGGCAGGGGCTCGACGCGCGCACGCACTTCAGGAATTTCTACGTGCGCCGCGCACTGCGCATCTTCCCGGTGTACTTCGCCTACCTCGGCGCCACCCTGCTGCTGGCGGCGCTCGCGGGCGAGCCATGGAGATCGCAGGTCCCCGCCAGCTTCATGCTGCACGCCCCCTGGCTGCTGACCTACACGGTGAATTTCTTCCGCATCATCAGCCCCGTCAACATCGCGCTGTACGCGCACCTGTGGTCGCTGTCGATCGAGGAGCAGTTCTACCTCCTCTGGCCGCTGCTGCTCTTCCTGACACCGTCCCGCTGGCATGTCCGCCTGTGCCTGGGCATCGTCGTGGCGGGACCGCTGATGCGCCTGGCGGAACTGGCCTGGCAATTGCACATCGATCCGCATGCCGTCCGCAGCGCCGGCAAGTTCATCTATTTCTTCACGGCATCGCACCTCGACGCCTTCGCGATCGGAGCGCTGTTGAATTTCCGCGAAGGCAGCGCCGCGGTGCGCGACATCGTCCGGCTGGCCACGAAATGGGCACTGCCCACCTTCGTGGCGATGAGTGCCGTGATGCTCTTCCTGGCGCGCCTGGCAGGCTATCCGATCAGCCTCAATTCGCTGGGATGGCCGACCTACCTGCCTTACTACTACGCCTACATCTGGGGCTTCACCCTGCTGAACCTCGTGTTCTTCGTCGCCATCGCGAACATCGACTCGCTGAAGGCGGTGATGGACCTGCCACCCGTCCGGCGGCTGGGGAAGATCTCCTACGGGTTCTACATCTTCCACTATCCGGTGCTGTGGCTGGTCCGGTTGAAGACGGGCGCGCATCTGGGGGGGACCGACTGGCTGTCCATCGGTGCCGTGGTGGCGGCGTTCGCCATCACCTGGGCGATCTCGGAATTGAGCTTCCGCTGCCTTGAGACGCCGCTGCTCAGGCTCAAGGATCGCTTCAGGTCGACCGTTGTAGAGCCAGTGCCGGAACCGGTGGCGGATGGCGCCTGATGGCGCGGGTCGCCGATCGGACCATGCAATGACGCGCGTGCGTCGGGCCGATCGTCATGCGCATCGCGGACGCTGCGGCTATCATCGCCTGCGCTGACTGCATCGAATCCACCGTGCCCATCCGCCAACTCCCCGAAACGCTCATCGACCAGATCGCCGCCGGCGAGGGTGAGTCGTTGTGCTTGCGACGCGACTTGACGTCGCGTCGCGCAACGACGAACGTCCGGAGCAGGAGCGGAGGGCCGGGCTTCTTGGCGCGACCCGGATGGTCGTGCCTAGAAGCCGGGTGGTGAGCCGATGCCAATCAAGCAACTTCCCGAAACGCTCATAGACCAGATCGCCGCCGGCGAGGTCGTCGAGCGCCCCGCTTCCGTCGTCAAGGAACTGGTCGAGAACGCGCTCGACGCCGGCGCGACACGCGTGGACATCGACCTCGAGGAAGGCGGCATCCGCCTGATCCGGGTGCGCGACGATGGCGCCGGCATGGCCGCCGACGACCTGCCGCTGGCGGTGTCGCGCCATGCGACCAGCAAGATCGGCTCGCTCGACGACCTCGAGCAGGTCCTGACCATGGGCTTCCGCGGCGAAGCGCTGCCGTCGATCGCCTCGGTCAGCCATTTCAGCCTGAGTTCGCGCGACGAAGCCTCCGCGCATGGCGCGCGCCTGCAGGTCGACGGCGGCAAGCCCGCACCCGTCGCGCCGCATCCGCATCCGCGCGGCAGCACGGTCGAGGTGCGCGACCTGTTCTACAACGTGCCGGCGCGCCGGCGCTTCCTGAAGGCCGAGCGCACCGAACTCGGCCACATCGAGGAATGGCTGCGTGCGCTGGCGCTGGCGCGGCCGCGAATCGACCTGCGCATCCAGCACAATGGCCGGCTGTTGCGGCAGTACCGGCCGTTGCGACCGGACGAGACCGCGCTCGGTCGCGTCGCCGACGCGCTCGGCGAGGATTTCGCGAACGCCTGCATCGCGCTCGACCATTCCGCCGCCGGACTGCGCCTGCATGGATGGATCGGCCTGCCGACCACGGCGCGTTCCAGCGCCGACCAGCAATACTTCTTCGTCAACGGCCGCGCGGTGCGCGACCGCACCGTCGCGCACGCGGTACGCCAGGCCTACGCCGACGTGCTTTACCACGGCCGCCATCCGGCCTTCGCGCTGTTCCTCGAACTCGATCCGCGCCGCGTCGACGTCAACGTGCACCCGGCCAAGCACGAGGTGCGGTTCCGCGACGGCCGGCTGGTGCACGACTTCGTGTTCCGCACCCTGCACGAGGCGCTCGCGGAAGCGCGCGCGGGTGCGGTGGCGTCGCCGCCGCAAGGCCAGCACACGGCGGGATCGCTGGACGCGCCGATCTCTGCCGCCGCGAACGACGCCGGCGCGCGCAGCGCTTTCGCGTGGCCGGCGATGCGCCAGCCCGGCCTGTCGCTCGGCGTCAGCGACCGCATCGCCGCCTATGCGGGCGGATTCGGAAGCGCAGCGAACGCCGGCCTGCGACTTCCGGAAGCGCCGCAGGCCATGCCTGCGCAAGGCGAAGAGGGCGAGGCGCCGCCGCTCGGCTACGCGCTCGCGCAACTGCACGGCATCTTCGTCCTCGCCGAGAACGCGCACGGCCTCGTGCTCGTGGACATGCACGCCGCCCACGAACGCATCACCTACGAACGCCTGAAGAACGCGCAGGATGGCGTCGGCATCCGCACCCAGCCGCTGCTGGTGCCGCCGACGCTGGCGCTGTCAGAGCGCGAAGCCGATGCCGCCGAGGAGCATGCGCAGGCGCTGGCCGAACTCGGTTTCGAAGTCGATCGCAGCGGTCCGCAAGCGGTGACGCTGCGCGGCGTGCCGGCCCTGCTCGACGGCGCCGATCCGCGCCAGCTCCTGCTCGACGTGCTGACCGACCTGCGCGAACACGGCGGTTCGCGCAAGGTCGCCGAGCGCCGCAACGAGCTGCTCTCGACCATGGCCTGCCACGGCTCGGTGCGCGCGAACCGGCGCCTGTCGATCGCCGAGATGAACGCCCTGTTGCGCGACATGGAGGCGACGGAACGCTCCGCGCAATGCAATCATGGCCGCCCGACGTGGGTACAGCTCGGCCATGCCGAACTCGACCGGCTGTTCCTGCGTGGCCGTTAAACTGGGTTGCGGCCCGGCCACGCCGGCCTGGACCGACTGTTCCCGCGAGGACGCTGAATCCGTGCCTGCGACACCATCGCCATTCCGAGAGGCAAGAACATGCGCCATGCATCCCTTTTCGTCCGATTCGCTTTCGCCGGCGTCGCGATGAGCACGCTGCTTTCCACCACCGACTCGTGGACCGCCGTCGCCGCGTCGCCTGCCGCGCACGACACGAACGCCGGCTTCATGCAGGAAACCATGCAGTGGCGCGCCGCCCGCGTCGCACGCCTGCGCAGGCCCGATGGCTGGCTTTCGCTGGTGGGCCTGCACTGGATCGATCCGGGCACGCACCGGCTCGGCAAGGCAGCATCGAACGACGTGGAGCTGAATACCGGACCGGCGACGCTGGGCACGCTCGTGCTCAAGGACGGAAAGGTCGTGTTCAAGGCCGATGGAGCAGCGGGCGTGACGATCGACGGCAAGCCGGCAGCCGGCGACATCGCGCTGAGGACCGATGCGACCACCGACCCCAATGGCCCGAGCATCGTCTCCTTCGACAAGGGCGCGGCCAACTTCCAGGTCATCGAGCGCGACAACAAGTTCGCGCTGCGGGTGAAGGACGCCAACGCGGCCACCCGCACCGGCTTCGTCGGGATCGACTACTTCGACGCCGACCCCGCCTGGCGCATCCAGGCGAAGTTCGAGCCGCATCCCAAGGGCCAGACCATCCCGATCGCCACCGTCATCAACACCGTCGAGCCGATGGCCAATCCCGGCACGATCGTCTTCCAGAAAAATGGCAAGACCTACAGGCTCGAAGCCGTGGACGAGGGCGATGGCCAGTTGTTCCTGATCTACGCCGATCGCACCAACGGCAAGACCACCTATGGCGCCGGCCGTTTCCTCTACGCCGATCCGCCGAAGGACGGCATGACCATCGTCGACTTCAACCAGTCCTACAACCCACCCTGCGTGTTCACCCATTACGCGACCTGCCCGTTGCCGCCGCCCGAAAACCGCCTCGACCTCACCGTCACCGCCGGCGAGAAGGCCTATCGCGGCGCGGCGCAGCACGCGCAGCAGGTGACCGTCGGCAAGAAGTCGTGATGCGACGCCTGCGCGCAGCGCTGGGACTCGCGCTGTGCCTGCTGCTCGCGGGCGTTGCGTCCGCGTCCGCACCGACGCCGCTGTTGTGGAAGGCCACGAAGGGCGACACCACGGTCTACCTGCTCGGCTCGCTGCACATCCTCCTGCCCGGCGACTACCCGCTGTCGCACGACGTCGAGGATGCCTACCACCGCGCCGCGCAGGTCGTGTTCGAATTGCCTCCTGCCGAAATGAACCCGGTGGTCGTCCTCGGGCCGACGGCGACTTACGGTATGTACCAGGACCCGAGCCAGAGCCTGCAGGACGATATCGATCCGGCGACCTGGCAGCGCGTGCTCGCTTACGGCGAGAAGAACGGGTTTCCGCAAGTCGCGCTGGAGCGCATGCGGCCGTGGCTGGTCACGCTCACGATCCTCGGCCTGGAATTGCAGAAGCTTTCCTACGATCCCAACAAGGGCCTGGACAAGCACTTCATGGACGAGGCCGCGGCGGATCACAAGGCCGCGAAAGGCTTCGAGACGGCCGCACAGCAGATCCAGGTCATCGCCGGCACCTCGAAGGCCGACCAGGTACGCGACCTCAAGGAAATGCTCGACGACCTCGCCGATTTCCACGCCAAGATGGGCGAACTGCACGACACCTGGCGCAACGGCGATGCCGCCGGCCTGTATCGCCAGGAGATGAAGGAATTCGCGGGCCAGCCAGAGGCCGAGCGCAAGCTGATCGATGACCGCAACCGCGCGTGGATTCCGGAACTCGAACGCATGGCCGCATCGGAGCACGGCGAGACCCTGGTGATCGTGGGCGCGCTGCACCTGCTCGGGCCGAACGGCCTGGTGCAGTTGCTCAAGCAGGATGGTTACAAGGTCGAGCGCGTCTGCACGGGCTGCGCCAACGTCCACTGATTCCGATTCGCGATCAGTTGCATGACACTGGCCTGCGCCGTCATCCCGGCGGCTTGACCAGCCATACGGCTGTTGGAAGCCGCCGGGATGACGATCAAGAGCAACGTCCGCGCGTTTGATCGCAACTCGGTTTCAGGCGATCGCGTCGGTCCGGACGGGCGGCGGCACCAGATCGATGCAATCCACCGGGCAGGGCGGCAGGCAGAGTTCGCAACCGGTGCACAGCTCCGCGATCACGGTGTGCATGCGCTTGGGCGCGCCTATGATGGCGTCGACCGGACAGGCCTGGATGCACTTCGTGCAGCCGATGCAGTCCTCCTCGACGATCAGTGCGACGACTTGCGGTTTCTCGATGCCGTGCGCGGGATCGAGCGGCTTGACCTCCCGGCCCAGCAGTTCGGCGAGCGCGCGGATGCCGGGCGCGCCGCCGGGCGGGCACTGGTTGATGTCGGCCTTTCCCTCGGCGATCGCGGTCGCATAGGGACGACAACCGGCATAGCTGCACTGGCCGCACTGCGTCTGCGGCAGCAGGCGGTCGATGGCCTCGATCAGTTCCTCGCGTTCCGGTGCAGGTTGCGGTTGATGGACGGGCCGCAGCAGGCCGGGCAACCAGCCGATGCAGGCGGCCAGCCAGAACATCCATCCCCGCGCACCTTCTCCGCATGCAGCGAAGGGCAGGGCTGCGACGCAGGCGGAGAAGACGCGGATCGGCTTGCCGTGCCAGCGATCGTCAGGTGCGATTTCGTCGAGACGATCCTGCAGCGCCGGCCCGAGCAGCCAGCCGAGGGCCGATGCCATCGCGAGAACGGCCAGTAAGAACGCGATGGTAGCGATCGAGGACATGCGGACATGATCCGTGGCAGGCAATGGCAGGACAAGAGAGGCCAGGGCTGCTGCGTTGGAACCAAAAAATCTGGAATCACTGGATGACCAGCCTTCGGCTGTTAAGAAGCGCCTCCCGCCTTCGCGGGAATGACGCATCGGCAAAGGCGCTCGCTGCGCGAGCGCGCCGATGCGTCACTTCACCGGCATGCCCGCCTGCGCGCCGGCGTCGACGTCGAGCAGGTGGAGGTCATCGCCGCCGCTACCGGCCGACAGGATCATGCCCTCGCTGACGCCGAAGCGCATCTTGCGCGGCGCGAGGTTGGCGATGAACACGACCTTGCGACCGATCAACTTCTCCGGCTCGCCGTACGCCGCGCGGATGCCCGAGAAGATCTGCCGCTGCCCGAGTTCGCCCGCATCGAGCTTGAAGCGCAGCAGCTTGTCCGAACCCTCGACGAAGCCGCACTCGAGCACGGTGCCGATGCGCAGGTCGAGCTTGGCGAAGTCGTCGATGCCAATCGAAGCTATCGCTATTTGGTTCATCTGCGCTGGTGCGACACTCACTTGTGCCGCCGGCACAGTGACTTTCGGCTGTGCGACTGCGGGTTCGGTCGGTTGAATGGATTCGATGCTGGCTGTGGTCATGGCTTCGATGTGTTTTGGGTCGATACGGGTGAATAAATGTTCATAGGGGTTGATGCGTTCCGGGAAGTGCATTGGCGAGCAGTCTGCAAATGACAGCTCGAATTTTCGATCGAAAAATCTTTCAACTTTTTTCGCGAAAGCCGGAAGAATCGGTTTTAAATAGACACTCATCAAAAAGAACGCCCATAGCGAGTCCGTGCATACCCACTGGAGTTCTGCACGCTTCTTTTCGTCTGAGCCCATCTCCTTGGCAAGTAGCCAAGGCTTGGCCTGATCCCAACGCCGATTGGTGTGGTCAGCAATTTCCATCAGGGACTTGATCAGGGAAGACAGGTTTCCGGACGTGTACTCGTCAAGAGCATTTTCTTCAGTCGCCAAGTCCCATTCCAAAGCGTCCCATGCCATGAAGCTTGCGGTCGGGAAAGAATCGTTTGCTCTTTCCGAAAATTGCTCATGCCCATTCGGGGAAAGCATTCCGTCAAAATGTTTCGTGATGAAACCCGAAGCGCGGCTTGCGATATTGACGAACTTGCCCACGAGATCCGAATTCACCCGCGCCACGAAGTCCTCGAGGTTGAGGTCGAGGTCGTCCATCCCCGCGCCGGTCTTGGCCGCGAAGTAGTAGCGCAGGCACTCCGGATCGATCCCCGCGTCGAGGTAGGTGCGCGCCTTGATGAAGGTGCCGCGCGACTTCGACATCTTCGCGCCGTTCACCGTGAGGTAGCCGTTGACGTGCAGCTTGGTCGGCATCTTGATCGCGGCGCCGTTCAGCACCGCCGGCCAGAACAGTCCGTGGAAGTTGACGATGTCCTTGCCGAGGAAGTGGTGCAGTTCGGCCGGATTGTCCGGCGACAGCAGCGCGTCGAAATCGGATTCGCGCAGGCCTGGTTTCTTCCCGCCGGCGCACAGTTCCTGCAGCGCGGTCAGGTAGCCGATCGGCGCGTCCAGCCACACGTAGAAGAACTTGCCCGGCGCACCGGGGATCTCGAAGCCGAAATACGGCGCGTCGCGCGAGATGTCCCAGTCGCGCAGGCCGCCCTCGGCGTCGAGCCACTCGCGCAGTTTGGCCTTCACCGAAGCGTGTGCGACATCGCCCTCGATCCACGTGCGCAGCGCGTCCGTGAAGTCGCCCGCCTTGAAGAAATGGTGTTCGGACTGGCGCAGTTCCGGGGTGGCGCCCGACACCACCGAGCGCGGGTTCTTCAGGTCGGTCGGTGCGTAGGTCGCGCCGCAGTTCTCGCAGTTGTCGCCGTACTGGTCGGGCGTGCCGCAGTTCGGGCACTCGCCGCGGATGTAGCGGTCCGGCAGGAACATCGACTTCACCGGATCGTAGTACTGCTCCACGCTGCGGCGCGCGATATGGCCGCCGGCGTCGAGCTTGGCGTAGATCATCTCGGTGAGCTTGCGGTTGCGCGGCGAGTTGGTGGAATCGTAGTGGTCGAAGTCGACGTGGAAGTCGGCGAAGTCCTTCTCGTGCCGCGTCTGCACGTCGGCCACGAACTGCTCCGGCGTCGTGCCCGCTTTCTCGGCCGCGAGCATGATCGGCGTGCCATGGGTGTCGTCCGCGCAGACGAAGTGCACCGTGCGCCCGGCCATCCGCTGCGCGCGCACCCAGATGTCGGCCTGGACGTAGCCGACGAGGTGGCCGAGGTGCAGCTCGCCATTGGCGTAGGGCAGGGCGCTGGTGACGAGCGCGGTGGGGCGTGGGGACGACATCAAGGTGTTCCGTTCCGACAAGACTTTGAATTATCCCACAGGGCTTCCGCGCAGTGACGGCGGACGCCATGCCGTCGGCTGGCCCGGGCCGGACGGTTCGATGTCCCTGTGGAGCGCCGGAACCCGTCTGTATGGGAGGTAAGGTATCGTCCACTTGGATTCGGGGTGAAGAATGAAACGGAACGTGTTCCATGTCCTCGCGGGCCTGATCCTGGCGGCCGCTTGCGCCCATGCGGCTGGCGACGTGAAGCCGCCGGTCGGCAGCTACGGCTTCGACTCGCTCAAGCCGGAGACGACGAAGTGCGCGAAACTCGATGCGGCAGCGATCGCCAGGCTGAGCGGCTGCACCTTCGCGAAGAACAACAACTTCGGCGACGACCGCGAGGGCTGGGCCTGCCACGTCGGCAAGCGCACCGGCTTCATGGCTTACCGGACGCTGTCCGACTGCAAGGCCGAAATCGAACTGGAACGCGCGAACGGGGACTGAGCGGGTAGCTGGGCTTGGGCGCGCACGACGGCAGAAGCAAGAGCCAATGCGTTTCGCGCGTCAGCGTGGAAGCTTTGCTTGACCCCCAAGATGTAGCAGCAAATTGGAACAGGCACATGCCTGGATGACCAGCTTCGCTGTTGAAAGCCCATCCGGGCTACGCCGCCACGTACCTCCTTCTTCGGGATCGATTCGCTCTCCTGGACTAAACTGCGTCCCCCGAACCCGGATTTCCCATGACCGAAGAACTGCGTACCCGACTCGCCGAGGCGCTCGCGCGCATCCCCGATCCGCACACCGGCGCCGACCTCGGCACGGCCGGCGCCGTGAAGGGCATTGGCATCGACGGCGACAAGGTCGCGATCGAGATCGTGCTCGGTTACCCGGCCGCCGGCTGGCATGCGCAGCTCGCTGGACAGGCGCGTGCTGTGGCGATGGGCATCGCCGGCGTCGCAGGCGCGACCGTGGACGTGCGCTCGCGCGTGGTCGCGCACAAGGTGCAGGGCGAACTCACGCCGCTGCCGGAAGTGCGCAACATCATCGCGATCGCCTCGGGCAAGGGCGGCGTCGGCAAGTCCACCACCGCGGTGAACCTCGCGCTCGCGCTGCAGGCCGAAGGCGCGAGCGTCGGCGTGCTCGATGCCGACATCTACGGCCCCAGCATCCCGAAGATGCTCGGCATCGGCGGCCGTCCCGACAGCCCGGACGGCAAGTCGATCGAACCCAAGATCGGCCACGGCCTGCAGGCGATGTCGATCGGCCTGCTGGTCGCCGAGGACACCGCGATGATCTGGCGCGGGCCGATGGTCACCCAGGCGCTGCAGCAACTCCTTGGCGAGACGCGCTGGAAAGCGCTCGACTACCTCATCATCGACCTGCCGCCCGGCACCGGCGACATCCAGCTCACGCTTGCGCAGCGCGTGCCGGTCTCGGGCGCGATCATCGTCACCACGCCGCAGGACATCGCCCTGCTCGATGCGAAGAAGGCGCTGAAGATGTTCGAGAAGGTCGAGGTGCCGGTGCTCGGCATCGTCGAGAACATGGCGGTGCATGTCTGCTCGAACTGCGGCCACGCCGAGCACGTGTTCGGCGAAGGCGGCGGCCAGCGCATGGCAGCGCAGTACGGCGTGCCGATGCTGGGTTCGCTGCCGCTCGACATCCGCATCCGCGAGGACGCCGACGGCGGCCATCCGAGCCTGATCACCGATCCGGCGTCGAAGGTGTCGCAGGCCTATCGCGCGATCGCGCGCAACGCCGCGGCGCGGCTGTCGATGCAGGCTAGAAACAAGCACATCGCGTTCCCGAACATCGTCATCCAGAACACCTGAGGCCATGCTGCGGCGCGCGTTCCCGGTCGTCGTGATGCTGCTGGCATCGGGCATCGCATTCGCATCGGCGGATGTCGCGACGGTTGTTTCATCCGCACGCGCGCAGGTCGGTGTCACCACGCACTACGACCCCGCCTACGCGCGCATCGCTTATCCGATGGGCGACGTGCCGGTGGAGCGTGGCGTCTGCGCCGACGTGATCGTGCGTGCCTTCCGCGCCGACGCCGTCGATCTGCAGAAGCTCGTCCACGAGGACATGGCCGCGCACTTCGCCGCCTACCCGCATGCCTGGGGCCTGCGCGGGCCGGACACGAACATCGACCATCGGCGCGTACCGAACCTCGAGGCCTTTTTCCGTCGCAAGGACGACGCGGTGCCGATCACGTCATCGGCGCAGGACTACCACGCCGGCGATGTCGTGAGCTGGCGCCTGCCCAACGGCCTCGCGCATATCGGACTGGTATCGGATCGCGTGGCCGGCGACGGCTCCGGCAGGCCGCTGGTGATCCACAACATCGGCGCCGGCACGCGAGAGGAAGACGTGCTGTTCGCGTGGAAGATCGTCGGCCACTTCCGCTGGAAGTTCGCCGACGCGCCGCGTCGCGCTCGCTAGGCGGTCAGCCGCGGAGCGGGGCGACGCCAGGGATCGCCGGCCTTCCTTACGTAGTTGTCCAGCAGGTAGCGCCAGGGAATGAAGAACGGGAAGATCAGGATCCACAGGCATTGGCTCGCGGTTTCCGCGGTGTCCGCATCCATCCGGTGCGACAGTTGCAGGACCAGCCCGACGCGCAGCAGCCAGATCACCTTCCAGGTCATCTCGAACAACAGCAGCGGCAGCATCTGCAGCGGGTAGCGCAGGCCGAGCAGGGCCAGCACGCACAGTGCGCCGAGCATGCTCACCACGACGCCGTGCATCAGTTCCCAGTGCCGCGAAGGATCGAGGATCTGCGGCCAGATCATCAGGCCCAGGCCGACCGCCATCAACAGATAGGGCACGCGCAGCAGGTAGATGCGGAAGGTCGATACACCGTTCATGGGAATTCGTTCCTGGTCGTGGATTGAGGCCGTGGTTCACTCGACCTGCTTGAGGATCTTCTCGACCGAAGCGACGGTCGCGCCGAGCTTCGCGAGCTCGTCGCGTATGGCCGACAGCGCGGCCTGGTTTTCCGATTGCGTCGCCACCGCGTTCTGGGCGAGTTTGCGCAGGTCGTCGTCGTTCGCCAGCTTCGCGCGTGCGGCGAGGACCGCCGAGGCGTACTTCATCGCGAAGACGATCAGGATGGTCCCGAAGATCAGGGACGCGGTGGTCAGGAACACGGTGGTCGACATGGCGGCTTCCTCTGGTCAGTCCGATGGTTTGGGCGGGGCGGACAGGCTTGCCGCCGCCTTGATGAGCGATGAGGGCGTGAGTTCGATGGCGAACGGCGCGACCTCGAAATAGTTCAGGGCCTTGCCGTCCGGCGAGAGCTCGAGCTTGCTGGTGACCAGGCCCGCTTCCTCCAGCTTCTGCAGGTGCAGGTGCAGGAGGGGGCGACTGATCTCCAGTTCGCGCGCGAGCTGGCTCACGTAGTTGCGCCCGTTCTTCGCGAGCACCGCCATGACGCGCAGGCGATGCGGGTTCGCGAGTGCCGCGAGCATGGCCAGCAATTGCTCTCCGGATGGCGACAAGCCATAGCTCCATGAAACATATGTAAGAATATTCTTACATATGAAAAAGAATGTCAAGAGACGGGGCGAAAGCCCGCCACTGCTGGCTTTCAGCCCTTCGTTCGGGCATCCGGAAGCGCGCTGCTAGAATGCGGCCATGCCCGCGACGGCGATCCCGTCGGGGCCTTCTCCCTCCCCGCATCGCCCGAACCCATGTCCATCAAGTCCGACCGCTGGATCCGCCGGATGGCGGAGCAGCAGCAGATGATCGCGCCCTTCGAACCCGGCCAGGTCAAGCACGCCGCCGACGGCCATCGCATCGTGTCCTACGGCACCTCGAGCTACGGCTACGACGTGCGCTGCGCGCGCGAGTTCAAGATCTTCACCAACATCAACTCGACGATCGTCGATCCGAAGTCGTTCGATCCGAACAGCTTCGTCGACATCGAGGCGGACGTTTGCATCATTCCGCCGAACTCGTTCGCGCTGGCGCGCACGGTGGAGTTCTTCCGCATCCCGCGCGACACCCTGGTGGTGTGCCTGGGCAAGAGCACCTATGCGCGCTGCGGCATCATCGTCAACGTGACGCCGCTCGAACCCGAATGGGAAGGCCACGTCACCCTCGAGTTCAGCAACACCACGCCGCTGCCCGCGAAGATCTACGCCAACGAGGGCGTCGCGCAGATGCTGTTCTTCGGCTCCGACGAAGTCTGCGAGACCTCGTACAAGGATCGTGGCGGCAAGTACCAGGGCCAGACCGGCGTGACCTTGCCGAAGACCTGAGACGGCGCTTGCGGCGAGCGGTCGCCAACATTGCGGTGCGACGCACGTTTGATCTGCTGGTGATGGCGCCCATCGGACGCCATGCCGCCTCGAAGATGCCGACATGCCACTGGAGGCCTTGAGCGTGCGAATTGCCACGATCGTGCTGTCGCTGCTTGCGCTTGCGTGGTGTGGCGGCGCGCGCGCGGCGTGCGAAGGGATGTATCCGGTCGGATATCGCACGCTCTCGCTCGCCGATGGCCGCGAGGTGTCGGTGTGGTATCCGGCCACGCGCGCATCGGCATCAACTCCGCATGCAGGCGCTCCGAATCGTGGGGAGCACGCCGATTCTCCCGTGGCCACCTGTGCCGCACGCTGGCCGCTGGTGTTGTTCTCGCACGGACTGGCCGGCTGCAACGAGCAGGCGGTCTTCATCACCGAGGAGATCGCCCGCCACGGCTACGTCGTCGCCGCGCCCAACCATCGCGACGCGATCTGCGGCGTGGTGCTCGAGCGCAAGTTCCCCGGCCGCCCCGGTTCGACCCGGCCGCCTTTCCTGCAACCGCAGCGCTGGACCGCCGATGCCTGGCGCGAACGCATGCTCGACCTGCGCGAAACCCTTCGCCTCGTGCAGGGCGACGCCGCACTCGGTCGTGCGATCGATCCAACGCGCGTCGCCCTGATGGGCCACTCGCTCGGCGGCTACACCGTCCTCGGCATGGCCGGCGGGTGGCCGGACTGGAGCCTTCCAGGCGTGCGCGCCGTGCTCGCATTCTCGCCCTATGTGCTGCCGTATCTCGCGCAACATCGCCTCGCGCAACTGCGCGTGCCGGTGATGTACCAGGGCGGCACCTACGATTTCGGCATCACCCCGAACGTGGTGCGTCCGGGCGGCGCGTACGACGCCAGTGCCGCACCGAAATACCTCGTCGAGCTCGCCGGCGCGACGCACATGGCCTGGACCAACCTGCCATGCAGCGACCATCGACTCGTCGCCGACTGCCTTGCGGCCGTCACGAACGCGCGCCTCGTCGACGCCTACGCGATCGCCTTCCTCGACCGCCATCTCAAGGGCGAACACGCCCCGCTGCTCGACGAGAGCGGCGATGGCCTGGCCGCATATCGCCACGCCGCGTCGAAGTGAGGCCATCCGTTCCGGCGTCGAAGCGAAACCGCAGGGATGCGCCGCACGCCGAAGCCAGACACACGGCGCGGCGATGACATCCAGCACGGCCCGCTTGGGCACGTCGTCAGGCGGATGACGCCGGCCTTAGGCTGGTGGCTTGGTGCGTGCACGAAATACAAGCCACGCACCCACCAAAGCTATCGGCACATCGACAGCCATGAAGATGAAAAAACAGGCGACGACAAGCATGGCGCCACCATCACAGGGAGGCGGGCAGTTGTGGGGAGCGGAATACGCGCCATGCAGCGCGAACAAGAGCAACGCAGCAAGAAATGCCGCAATGATGAGTAGCACTTGGCCAAAGGTCTTCATGGATGGGGTGATGGGATGGATCCTTGAAGCCCAACCACTATCCGGTTCGAGAATCGGCTTCGCTGTGAGATCCGCTCCATTCACGGCAGCAACTGGATGCCGAACGGGCGCACGATCCAAGCGAACAGGGCGAAGCAGGCCACGGTGAGCGCGGCGCTGGCCAGCAGGGTCAGCCAGAAACCGAGCCTGGGCAGCAGGAAGGGGAAGGCGAGGAACATCGGCAGCGTCGGCACGACGTACCAGCACGTGTACCAGGCGTGGTTGGCGATCTTCTCCTGCGGCTGCTTCTCCACGTACAGCCAGATCAGCGCGAGAAGCGTCACCAGCGGCAGCGCGGCGATGAAGCCGCCGACGCGGTCGCTGCGCCGGGCCGCTTCCGAGACGATGACGACCACCGCGGCGGTGAGCAGGTACTTGATGGCGAGCCAGGTCATGGTGAACCCAGAGGGGACGGTGAGAGCGCGAAAGGACATCACGAAAATCCTGTGATTGCACCTCGATCCTGATCGCAGGAGCCGTCATGCCCCGCATGCACCACAACGCCACGCCGCTGAGCGCGGCCCTCGCGTTCGCCGCCATCGCCTTGCTGTCGGCCGCTGCCGAAGCGCGGCCGCTGACCCTGGCCTGTGGCGAACACCGAGGGCCGCGCGACCTACCCGCAGTGGACGCGCGACGGCCAGTCCATCTACTTCAGCCTCTGCCGCAACGTGGACTACGGGACGGGATGCGAGATCATGGTGGCGCCGGTGGGCTCGAATTGAGCGCCTGGATACGAGGCGCCTGTAGCCCGGATGCAATCCGGGATGGATTCCTCGAGCCTCAAGCGTCGACCATGACGACGTGCGCCTGGATCTTCCCGTCGACGGCGTCCGTGCCAAAGCGTTGCGCGATCGCCTCGGCGGCGACGTCGGTCGCATCGCCCAGCCGGGAAGCGTCGCGCGCCTCGATCTCATTGCGCAGCGGCGTGCCATGGCAGTACGCGATGGCGGGGATGCGGGCGGATTCCGCCCGGCTGCGCGCGGTCACGGTCGCGATCCGCGGCTTCCCGAATCCGGCGGCGGCGAGATCGCGTTCGATGGTCGGTACGTCGTGATAGCCGTGCGGCGTGCGCGCGAGGAAGCGCGGCGGATCGTCGGGAAAGACCGACGCCAGCGCCGTCGTGACGACATCCGCGAACTCGTTCTCCGCGATCCGGTCCCACACGCTGAAGACGAACAGGCCTCCCGGCTCGAGCACGCGCCGTGCCTCGGCGAAGGCCTTCGCCTTGTCCGGGAAGAACATCGCCCCGAACTGGCACACGACCATGTCGAACTCGCCGTCGCCGAACGGCAGCGCCATCGCATCGGCCTGCCGCCATTCAACGGGGCGACTCGTCCCGACCGCCGCGGCTTCCGCGAGCATCGCCGGATTCAGGTCCGTGGCCACGATGGACGCGGCCGGGTCCAGCGCGTCCGCGAGCGCGCGCGTGACCACGCCGGTGCCGGCGGCGACTTCCAGAAGCCGCACGGCTTGTCTCGACCCGATGCGCTCGATCAGATCCGCCGCGTACGGTTCGAAGATGAGCGGAACGAGGAGCGACTCGTAGAGCTTCGGAACCGATCCGGCGAAGACGTGGTCGGTGTCAGCCATGATGACCTGCCTGTTCAGTGGGCTCGCATGCCGGCGATCCATCCCAGAGGATCGGCGGGCGCGGCTCAATCGCACATTTCATTTTGCTCATCCAGCTCCCTCAGGAGCGATTTCCTGGTGCAACCCTTCACGCAGATGAAACTGCCGCAAGGACTCGGGAAGCCGGCAGGGGAACCAGGCGGTCCTGGCCGCTATTTCGTCGTCGGAGAGCCCCGGTTGAAGTTCTTGGTCCGGATCCTGGCCATGAGTCCGGTAGGCAGAAACGAGTCCTTCGCAGCGTTGGGAAATTGACGGAGCGGTTTTCATGGGACCCAACGCCCAAGCCAAGCGGCCTGCGCGGCCGGAATGTTTGATCGAGCGAGCAGCTTACTCCGCGCAGGTCCGCTTGAGTGATTGAATGGACTCCTCCCATGTCGCCACACGGCTTCGATGAGCCACACTGAACTTTCGCAAGTTCAGTCAACGGGATCACGAGAGGAGTCCGCCATGAATGCTACGACTGTTGCTATCGA
>DASXKN010000025.1:0-92613 GCA_036496805.1 Lysobacteraceae bacterium | reverse complement strand
CGGTCCGCGGATTCCATGATGGCCAGGATGCAAACCATCCACCTCAAGGCCGAATACACGACTGCAATCGATTCGCTTCGCAACGATCAACAGGCTAAACGCGGCTACTTGCAGGAGGAGTCCATACACGCATAGTTAGGCCGCTCTTGAAACGACGAGTTATGACTGTGCATCCGGCCAGCGCAGTTCGTATGCTTGGTCGTCAGGATCCCAAAGAGCGTACACGCAACTGGCGTCGGTCAGCTCTTTGATCGGGTAGTACTTGTGTCGTTTGAGCCAATCTTCATCGCGACACACGTAGCCAGACTGTTGCTTCCGACCGTTACCAGAAATTCCACGAAAGAAGCGCAACGGGCTGCTTGTGCAGAGCCAGAATGGTTTTGGGCTTGAAGAGCAAGCTGTTGAGTTCGACTTGCGGGCGTTCACCACAGCCACCGCCATTCTTGCCCCAATAGAACGAGACGCGTCTACGTAAAAGGCTGGAGAGTTTCCCCAATCATGATAGTCGGCAATCTCGACAGTGTCGGTGCCAGCGTTCGCCGCCGAGATAGATAGCGCAGCGAACAAGAGAAAAAATGGTACTCGCATGGTTCAGGCCTAACGCCTAAGCTAAGCGGCCGTGCGGGCCGCAACGCATGATTGCACCGGAAACTTCATCCCGCACGGTCCGCTTGAGCGCATAGTTAGATGCCGTTGCCAAGGACGCCTGCGCGTGAACCGCACTACTTGCAGGTAAGCCGATACACGAGAAAAGACATGGCATGGTCGATCTTTGTTGCAGGATCAGTCATCTCCCATGTGCGCTGTACATTGCACGCCCCACCGACGATTTTGACGAACCGCGCAATTTCGTCGTTGCGGCTTGATTCGCTGAAGAACCGGCTTGGTGCGTCTAGCTCAAATGCACAAAGATACATGCGTGGACTTGCGTCGTAGGAGTTTTCCATGAAGCAGGAAAAGCCTTGGGTGATTGATTTATCCGAAGGTCCGTGCCCACGTTCTGAGGCGCAGCCAGAAGCGAGAAGGAAGAACAATAAGGTCAATGGCAGAAAGACTCTCATAGGGATCTAACTACTATTCGGTTTCAGGTTGAAGTGTAATCCTGCAATGTAACGTTGTCTTGTGATGGGACTGGGCCGTGGGAAATTGGATTCAATCAGGGCATTGGGATGATTGTGAGGTGTAATCCTGCAGCCTAATCATGCAGCCAGTGGAGCGATGCCGATGCGACAGATCGATGGCCCGACGAAGGCAGCGACTACGGAAGCCGACGCAAGCGCGCATCCAGTTCCGCCAGCCGCTGCGGCGTGCCGACGTCGGTCCAGGCGCCGGGGTAGTGCTCGCCGGTTACGGCGCCGCGCGACATCGCGGCGCGCAGCAGCGGGGTGAGTCCGAAATGCGGCGGGGTTTTCGCGGCGCCGGCGGTGTCGCCGATGACTTCGCGCCAGCCGTCGATGATCTCCGGGCGGTACACGCCGATGCCGGCGAAGGTGTAGGCGCGAAGCGGGCCCTTTGCCGGCGAGTCGGGATAGGGATGGATGCGTCCGGCAGCGTCCACGCCAAAATCGCCGCGCGGATGCTGCGGCGGATTGTCGACGAGCACGAGGTGGGCGAGGCGCTGCGGTTCGCGTGGCAGGGCGGCGAAATCGCAATCGGTCCAGATGTCGCCGTTGATCGCGAGGAAAGGCGTGTCGGGATCGACGCCTTCGCGCAGTAGTGGCAAGGCGTGCAGCATGCCGCCGCCAGTCTCGATCGGTTCGGACCCCTCATGCGAATAGCGCAGGCGCAGGCCCCAGCGCGAGCCGTCGCCGAGCGTTGCGGGGAAACGGTCGGCGAGCCATGCGGTGTTGACCACGACTTCGCGCACGCCGATCGCGGCGAGTTTTTCCAGGTGCCAGGCGATCAGCGGCTTGCCGCCGGCTTCCAGCAGCGGCTTGGGCGTGTGCTCGGTGAGCGGGCGCATGCGCTCGCCCTTGCCGGCGGCGAAGATCAGGGCTTTCACTGAAGGGCCTCCGAAGCCGGCGGGCGCGAAAGAAGCTCGCGAGTTTGGCTTCGGGCGAAGATCAGGGCTTTCACGGGCTGGTTTCCACGGCCGGCGAGCGCGGAAGAATCCCGCGAGTCTGTCCGGTGAAGATCAATGACTTCATGCTGTCGCCGCCGCCCGCAAGGCCGGACGCACGAGGCGATCGAGCAGGTCGGCCAGCGGCGCCAGTTCGGGATGGCGCGGCAGCACGCCGTCGAGGTAGGCGAGGAAGCGCGGCGCGTCGGCGATGTACTTGGGCTTGTGGTCGCGGTGCTTGAGGCGGGCGAAGATGCCGAGCACCTTGAGGTGGCGCTGGATGCCGATCCAGTCGGCATCGCGGCGGAAGCGGATGAGGTCGGGCACGGGCAGACCGGCCTGCTGCGCGCGCTCGTGGTAGCGCGCCAGCCACTGGCTCACGCGCTCCTCGGGCCAGCTCAGGAAGGCATCCTTGAACAGGCTGGTCGCGTCGTAGGCGATCGGGCCGGTCACGGCGTCCTGGAAGTCGAGCACGGCCGGGCCGTCGGTGGCCGGCATGAGGTTGCGCGGCATGTAGTCGCGATGCACCAGCACGCGCGGCTGCGCGAGCGCGGCATCGATCAGGCGGCGGTAGACGAGGTCGAGGGTCTCCAGCGCAGCGCAATCCAGTTCGAGGCCGAGTTCGCGGCGCAGGAACCATTCGTCGAACAGCCGCAGTTCGCGCGCCAGCAGGGCTTCGTCGTACCCGGGCAGGTCGGCGGGCGGGGCGATCGCCTGCAGCTTCAGCAGTTCGGTGACCGCGCCGTCGAACAGCTCATCGGCATTGCCGGCGTCGATGACGTGCAGGTAGGTCTGCGTGCCCAGGTCCTCCAGGAGCAGGAAGCCGGCCTCGACGTCCTGCGCCAGCACGCGCGGCACGCGCACGCCGCCGCGCTCGAGCAGCTCGCGCAGGCGCAGCCAGGGGCGCACGTCCTCCTTGTCCGGTGGCGAATCCATGACGATCCGGCTGGGCTGGCCGCTGCTGCGCCAGTAGCTGCGGAAACCCGCGTCCATCGAGGCGCGGACCAGCTCGGCGGCCGGATCGGTCAGGGCGCCGCGGGCCCATTCCAGGCGCGCGCTGGCGCGCAGATCGTCGTTCATCGTCACTTCCGTCATCGATTTGCCATCCCCGGCGCGTAAGCCTTGCATGCGCGGCGTGGCCGGGCTCCGGCCCTTCGGCCGTTAGCCGGTTATCTGCACATGAACGGGCCATTCGTGATGTTCGCCACAGTCTGGCATCATAAATGACCTTGTCGGGGCGTCGATAAGCGCCCCGGCCGGGACGATCCAGGGATGGATCGTGCGCGGACCGGGCATGCAGGCGCCCGGTTCACTGGAGTCGGGGACGGCCGATGCCGGACCCGACAGGTCGTAACAGGGCGGGATGGCCCGGTTCCGACGATCTGCCACCCATTCGAGTACCTATGTCGAATCTGAACATCGTGCTGCTTTCGGGCGGCTCAGGGACGCGGCTGTGGCCTTTGTCACGCGAGGCTTATCCGAAGCAGTTCCTGCCCTTGCTGGGCTCGCATTCCCTGTTGCAGGCGACCTGGCTCCGCGTACGCGACCTGCCGGGCGTCGAGGCGCCGCTGGTGATCGCCAACGAGGAGCACCGCTTCCTCGTCGCCGAGCAGTTGCAGGCGCTCGGGACGAAGGCGCAGGCGCTGATCCTCGAGCCGGTGGGCCGCAACACCGCACCGGCCATCGCCGTCGCCGCGCTGCGTGCCTTGGAGGCCGGCAGCAATCCTCTGCTGCTGGTGCTGCCTTCGGACCACGTGATCGCCGATGAAGCGGCGTTCCGCGCGGCCGTGCTGGCGGCGTTGCCGGTCGCGCAGGATGGCGGCCTGGTCACGTTCGGCATCGTCCCGAGCGCGCCGGAAACCGGCTACGGCTACATCAAGGCCAGGGCCGGCGACGGCGTTCGCGCGATCGAGCGCTTCGTCGAGAAGCCTGACCTGGCGACCGCCGCCGGCTATCTCGCCTCGGGCGACTATTTCTGGAACAGCGGCATGTTCCTGTTCCGCGCCTCGCGTTACCTCGAGGAACTGCAGCGCCACGCGCCGGACATGGTCGCGCGCTGCCGCGATGCGCTGGCCAAGGCGAAAGCGGACAACGATTTCCTGCGGCTCGATCGCGCTTCGTTCGAGGCCTGCCCGTCGGATTCCATCGACTACGCGGTGATGGAGAAGACCGACCGCGGCTTCGTGCTGCCGATCTCGGTGGGCTGGAACGATGTCGGCTCGTGGTCGGCGATGAGTGAGGTCTCCGACCGCGATGCGGAAGGCAATGCCAACCGCGGCGACGTGATCGCGATCGACACCCGCAACACCCTGGCATGGTCGGATCGCCGCCTCGTCGCCCTCGTCGGGCTCGACGACATGGTCGTGGTCGACACCGACGATGCGCTGCTGGTCGCGCGCCGCGATCGCGTGCAGGACGTCAAGCACGTCGTCGAGCGGCTCAAGCAGGAAGCGCGGCCGCACGCGAAGCTGCATCGCAAGGTCTATCGGCCCTGGGGCAGCTACGACGGCATCGAGAACGGCCCGGGTTTCCAGGTGAAGCGCATCGCGGTCAAACCGGGCGCGAGCCTGTCGCTGCAGATGCACCACCACCGCGCCGAGCACTGGATCATCGTCAAGGGCAACGCCCGTGTGACCTGCGACGAGAACGTGTTCGACCTCGGCGCGAACCAGAGCACCTACATCCCGCTCGGATCCAAGCACCGCCTCCAGAACGTCGGCAGCGAGATGCTGGAGCTGATCGAGGTGCAGTCGGGCGACTACCTGGGCGAGGACGACATCGTGCGCTTCGAGGATGTGTACGGGCGCAGCTGAGCCGCTTGCGAACTGCCAGTGGCAGTTCGCGGCGAAGCTGCGGCCCGGAGCAGGAGCGGAGGGCAGGGGTTCCTGGTGAGGCAGGATGCCGAGCCTGGAACCCACGACATGCTCGCGTAGTGTTCGCGAAGTCCGTGACAACGCGCTGAAGGCAGTCAAGATCAACATGGGTTCCGGCTTTTGCCGGAACAACGAACAAAAGACACGGTCAATCCCGCGTTGATTTGCGCGACGACCGGAACGGAAATCCAAGACATGAATCTGCAAGACGGGAATATCGAACCGATGCTGACCGCCCAACACCTGTCCCACCTGGACCGCCTCGAAGCCGAGGCCATCCACATCCTCCGCGAGGTCGCGGCCGAGTTCGAGAACCCGGTCATGATGTATTCGATCGGCAAGGATTCGTCGGTGATGCTGCACCTGCTGGTGAAGGCCTTCTACCCGGCCAAGCCGCCCATTCCGCTGCTGCACGTCGACACCGGCTGGAAGTTCCGCGAGATGATCGCGTTCCGCGACCAGCGCGCGACCGAGACCGGCGTGACCCTGCACGTGCACAAGAACCCCGACGGCGTGCGCGACGGCGTCGGCCCGTTCACCCATGGCTCGGCGGTGCACACCGACATCATGAAGACGCAGGGGCTGAAGCAGGCGCTCGACAAGTTCGGCTTCGATGCCGCGATCGGTGGCGCGCGCCGCGACGAGGAGAAGTCGCGCGCCAAGGAGCGCGTGTTCTCGTTCCGCTCCGCGCAGCACCGCTGGGACCCGAAGAACCAGCGCCCCGAATTGTGGAACCTCTACAACGCGCGCATCCACAAGGGTGAGAGCGTGCGCGTGTTCCCGATCTCGAACTGGACCGAGCTGGACGTGTGGCTCTACATCTTCCGCGAGAAGATCCCGGTGCCTTCGCTGTACCTGTCCGAAGTACGCCCGGTGGTCGATCGTGACGGCACCCTGATCATGGTCGACGACGACAGGATGCCCCTTCGCGATGGCGAGGTGCCGATGCAGAAGATGGTGCGTTTCCGCACCCTCGGCTGCTATCCGCTGACCGGCGCGGTCGAGTCCGACGCGGTCACGCTTGAAGACGTGATCTCCGAGATGCTGGTCGCGCGCACGTCCGAACGCCAGGGCCGCGTGATCGACCACGACCAGGCCGCATCGATGGAAAAGAAGAAGCGCGAGGGCTATTTCTGATGTACACGAACCACGACAACCCGAGCACCGAGCCGGTCGACCTGCACGAATACCTGCGGATGCACGAGACCAAGGACCTGCTGCGCTTCATCACCTGCGGCAGCGTCGACGATGGCAAGAGCACGCTCATCGGGCGACTGCTGCACGACAGCAAGCTGCTGTTCGACGACCAGCTCGCCGCACTCGAGACCGACAGCCAGAAGCACGGCACCCAGAACGGCGAGATCGATTTCGCGCTGCTCGTCGACGGCCTCGCCGCCGAGCGCGAGCAGGGCATCACGATCGACGTCGCCTACCGCTTCTTCAGCACCGAGAAGCGCAAGTTCATCGTCGCCGACTGCCCCGGCCACGAGCAGTACACGCGCAACATGGCGACTGGCGCCTCGACCGCGGACCTCGCGATCGTGCTGGTCGACGCGCGCAAGGGCCTGCTCACCCAGACCCACCGCCACAGCTATATCGTCTCGTTGCTCGGCATCCGCAAGGTGCTGCTCGCGGTCAACAAGATGGACCTGATGGATTACCGCCAGGACGTCTTCGAGAAGATCAAGAAGGATTACCGCGAGCTCGCGCAGCAGCTCGGCATTCCGGAAGTGCAGTGCATCCCGCTGTCGGCCCTGAAGGGCGAGAACGTGATGAAGCGCTCGGAGATCATGCCGTGGTACGACGGCCCGGCGCTGCTGGAGCATCTGGAACACGTCGATCTCGACCACGGCGCCAGCGAAGTCGGTTTCCGCCTGCCGGTGCAGTGGGTCAATCGTCCGAACCAGAATTTCCGCGGCTTCGCGGGCAGCATCGTTTCCGGCTCGGTGAACGTCGGCGACGACATCATCGTGCATCCTTCCGGTCGCCGCTCGCAGGTCACCGCGATCGTCACCGCCGATGGCGAACTGGCGACCGCGAGCGAAGGCCAGGCGGTCACGCTCACGCTGAAGGACGAGATCGACGTCAGCCGCGGCGACGTGATTTCCGCCGCGAAGCAGCCGCCCGAGGTCGCCGACCAGTTCGCCGCCCACGTCCTGTGGATGAACGACGCGCCGCTGCTGCCCGGTCGCCCCTACTGGCTCAAGATTGGCGCGCGCAACGTCCCGGCGACCGTCACCGAGATCAAGCACAAGGTCGACGTCAACACCCAGGAGCACCTCGCGGCCAAGCGGCTCGAGCTCAACGAGGTCGGCTACTGCAACCTCAACCTCGACCAGGCGATCCCGTTCGAACCGTATGCGAAGAACAAGTCGCTCGGCGCCTTCATCCTGATCGACCGCCAGACCAATGCCACCGTCGCTTGTGGAACCATCGACTTCGCCCTGCGCCGCGCCTCGAACATCCACTGGCACAGCCTCGAGATCGACCGCCACGCGCGCGCGCTGACCAAGGGCCAGATGCCGCTGTGCCTGTGGTTCACCGGCCTGTCGGGCTCGGGCAAGTCGACGATCGCCAACCTCGTCGACCGCCGCCTGCACGCGCTCGGTTACCACAGCTACATCCTCGACGGCGACAACGTCCGCCACGGTCTCAACAAGGATCTCGGCTTCACCGACGAGGACCGCGTCGAGAACATCCGCCGCGTGTCCGAGGTCGCCAAGCTGATGACCGAGGCGGGCCTGATCGCGATCGTGTCCTTCATCTCGCCGTTCCGCGCCGAGCGCCGGATGGCGCGCGAGATGTTCGCCGAGGGCGAGTTCGCCGAGGTCTTCGTCGACACCCCGATCGAGATCTGCGAGCAGCGCGATGCCAAGGGCCTGTATGCGAAGGCGCGCCGCGGCGAGATCCGCAACTTCACCGGCATCGATTCGCCGTACGAGCTGCCCGAGCACGCGGATTTCCACCTGCACAACGTCGACATCGCGGCCGAGACGCTGGCGCAGCAGCTGGTCGACCAGATCGTGGAGAGGATCCACAAGCACAAGCGCTGAAACGCGATGCGATCCATCGCGGTGCGTGCTTGGAACCCCTCTCTCTCTGCGGGGGAGGGGTTGGGGTGCTGCAATCGCTCGTGCTCGCAGAGTCGATTGGTTCAAGCCAATGCGTGAAGCTTCCGCGCTCACGCGCGGGTTACTTTTGTTTCGGCAAAAGTAACCAAAACCATTTGCGCCGGACACTCGCCGGGACGATGAAGCTGTCCCGGTACCCTGCGCTCCTCGGAACGAGGGGCCGGCGCGAACTCGGGCCATCCATGGCCCTCAAACACGCGCGCCTTGCTCCCCCTCGTTCCTCCGGTGCTCGGCTCGCTTTACGGCGCAAGAGCCCAGATCAAGAGCAGCGGATCAAGAGCAGCGGATCAAGAGCCTGTCAGCATTGCGGAATGCTTCTTGCCGTTTCGCTTCGCAGTTGCTTTTGCTCTGCTGCTCTTCGGGCTCTGCGCTGTAAAGCGAGCCGAGCACCGCAGGAAAACGCGGGGGAAAGGCCCGCATGTCTGAGCACATGGATGTGCGAGTTCGGGCCGGTCCGCGTTTTCCGAGGAGCGCAGGGTACCGATGCGGCTTCATCGCATCGGCGAGTGTCCGGCGCAATGGTCTTTGGCTACTTTCTCCCGAAAGAGAAAGTAGCTCGCGCGAAAGCGCGAAACGCTTTGCTCTAGATTTTTCGCGTCAAGATCGTCGATCCCTTGCGGCACCAGAGATGATGGGGCGGATAGCGAATCCTTCTCAGGATTTCTTCTTCGGCCTCACCATCGCGAACACCGTCAGCAGCACGATCGCCCCCGCCAGCGACGCGAGGAAGGACACCGCGTCGCCGTCGCCGTACCAGCCCATCGCCAGTCCCACGTACTTGGCGATCAGCGCGCCGCCGATGCCGAACAGCGTGGTCGCGATGATCCCCATGCGGTCGTCGCCGGGCTTGAGCGCGCGCGCGATCAGGCCGACGACGAATCCGATCAGGATGGTGTAGAGGACGATCACGCGGTGCGTCCGGGCGTCAGCAGCAGCTCGACGCCGCCATCCGCGCATCGCCGTCCGTGGCGACCGCGGCGCCGGTGGTCAGGCCCTTGCGGCTGGCCGCGTGGTGTTCGGTCAGCACGCGCGCGATGCACGCGGTGACGCGCTTGCCGGTCGGTATGTGCAGGAATTCGTTCGGCCCGTGCGCATTGGAATGCGGCCCGAGCACGCCGGTGATCATGAACTGCGCGCCCGGGAACTTGGCGCCGAGCATGCCCATGAAGGGGATCGTGCCGCCTTCGCCCATGAACACCGCGGGCTTGCCGAAGAAGTCGTGCGAAGCGTGGTCGATCGCATGGCCGAGCCAGTCGCTCAACCGCGGCGCGTTCCAGCCGGTCGAGGACTTCTCAAGCTCGAAGGCGACGTGGGCGCCGTACGGCGGATTGTCGAGCAGCAGCTTCTGCACGATCGCGCCGGCGGTCTCGCCGTCGAGCGTCGGCGGCAGCCGCAGCGAAACCTTGACCGCGGTGAACGGGCGCAGCACATTGCCTGCGCTGTCAAGTGATGGCATGCCGTCCGCGCCGGTGATCGACAACGCCGGGCGCCAGGTGCGGTTGAGCACGAGTTCGACCAGGTCGTCCGACATCGGCGTCATGCCGGGCAGGAACGGGAACTTGTCGTACAGCGCCGTGCCCATCACGTCGGCGACCTTGCGCGCCTGCGCGACGCGGTCTTCAGGGACCTGCACGTGCAGGGCATCGACCTTGATGCGACCATTCGCTTCGTCCTCCAGCCGCGAGAGCAGCTGGCGCAGGATGCGGAAACTCGACGGCACCACGCCGGACGCGTCGCCCGAATGCACGCCTTCTTCGAGCACCTTGACCACCAGGTTGCCGCCGGCGAGGCCGCGCAGCGAGGTCGTGCACCAGAGCTGGTCGTAGTTGCCGCAACCCGAATCCAGGCAGACCACCAGCGAAGGCTTGCCGATCCGCGCGGCGAGGTGGTCGACGTAAGCGGGCAGATCGTAGCTGCCGGATTCCTCGCAGGCTTCGATCAGCACCACGCAGCGCGCGTGCGGCAGCTTCTGCTCGGCCAGCGCCATGATCGCGCCGAGCGAGCCGAAGATCGCGTAGCCGTCGTCGGCGCCGCCGCGTCCGAACAGCTTGTCGCCGCGGATCACCGGCTGCCACGGGCCGAGTCCGTCGGCCCAGCCGGTCATCTCCGGCTGCTTGTCGAGGTGGCCGTACAGCAGCACGCAATCGTCGCCGGTGGAATCGTCGGTGGCGGGAATCTCGATGAAGATCACCGGCGTGCGGCCGGCCAGGCGCACCACTTCCAGCTGCATGCCGGCGATCGGCTGCGCGCGCGCCCAGGATTCCATCAACCGGACCGCATCGTCCATGTAGCCATGCGCCGCCCAGTTGGCGTCGAACATCGGCGACTTGTTCGGGATGCGGATGTAATCGACCAGTTGCGGAACGATCGCGTCATCCCAGAGTTCGCCGACGAAACGGCCGGCGCGCGCCTTGTCCAAACCGGAATGGTCCATGGGTATCGGTCCTGGCTGAAGGGGCCAGTCTACCGCGCCGGGTCGCCGGCGTAGGAAAAATCCTACGCGCGGACGCGACACGCATTCAGGCTTCGCTGCGCGCGAGGACGATGGGGCGGGGCGGGCGTGCCGCGGAAACTGGCGATGCCGACGCAAGCAGCGTCCGGCGCAATCCATCCGGACCAGGAGCATCCCCATGAACCGCATCACCGCCACCCTGCAGACCATCGCCCTCTCGCTGCTGCTGATCGGCGGCGCCCACGCTGCCGCGGGCAAGCATGCGCCGGCCAACAAGGCTGCCGTCGTCGCCTCGGCATCGACCACGTCGCATCACGCCCGCTCGACCCGGTCGGCGAAGAAGGTCGCGCAGAAGGTCAACATCAACGCCGCCGACGCGGGCGCCCTGAACAAGTCGCTGATCAACATCGGCCCGTCCAAGGCCGCCGCGATCGTGGCCTGGCGCAAGCAGCACGGCGCCTTCCACAGCGCCGACGAGCTCGCGCAGGTCAAGGGCATCGGCCTCAAGACCGTCGAGAAGAACCGCTCGTACATCGTGCTCGGCAGCGTCGCGACGGCGTCGAGGAACTGATCGTCCCGGATCGGCCGGCCGGCGTGGTCGCTGGCCGGTCGATCCGTCCGCGAAGGCAACGACGGCGGCGGGCGTGTCCGCACTCGACCGGTGCGCACTCGGTTAAAATCCGGCCGACATGCCTTTGCTGACGATCCCCGCCAACGAATACCGCCGCGTCCGCTGGCGCAATGGCCAGGGCTGGACGCGCGAGATCGCGACCGGCCGGATGCGATCGCCGCAGGCGTCTGGAAACGATGCCGACTGGGACTGGCGCCTGTCGATCGCGGAGATCGAGCAGGACGGATCGTTCTCCGAATTCGCCGCCTGCGACCGCGTGCTGGTGCTGCTGTCCGGCCACGGCATGCGCCTGGACTTCGCCGACGGCCATCACGTCGACATCGCGCCGCCGCACGACCGCATCGCCTTCGCCGGCGAGCAGGGAGTGCAGTGCGCCCTCGTCGAAGGGCCGACCACCGACTTCAATGCCATCGTGCGCCGCGACCGCTGCGCGATGCAGGTCTTCCATCGTCCGCTGGTCGGCTCGATGGTGTTCTTCGCCGAGGCGGGCGTGCTGTGGGCGATCCACCTGATGGGCGGGCGCGCGACGGTCAAGTCGGGCGAGGAGACGGTGAGCCTGGAGGCGGGCGACACCGCACTGATCGACAACGGCGATGGCGAAGCTTCGCTGCGCAGCATCCTCGATGGCGGCGGCGATGCGCTGCTGGTGCGCATCGAGCGCCGGCGGGATTAGTGGTCTTGGCTTTAAGCGAGGCGAGATCACGATCAGGATCAAGAGCGTTTCGCGCTTTCGCGCGAGCTACTTTCTCTTTCGGGAGAAAGTAGCCAAAGACCATTGCGCCGGACACTCGCCGGAACGATAGAGCCGTTCCGGTACCCTGCGCTCCTCGGAAAACGCGGGCCGGCCCGAACTCGCACATCCATGTGCTCGGACATGCGGGCCTTTCCCCCGCGTTTTCCTCCGGTGCTCGGCTCGCTTTACGGCGCAAGAGCAAACAGCGAAGAAGCGACCAGCAGAGCAAAGGCATAGCCAAGGGCCCGCTCCGTTTTGTTTGATGCTTTGCTTCGCCGTGCTTCGGCTCTTGATGTTGCGCCGTAAAGCGAGCCGAGCATCGCAGCAGGCGGCGGGAGCAAGGCCCGACTGTTTGAGGGCCATGGATGGCCCGAGTTCGGGCCGGCCCGCCGACTGCGAGAAGCGCAGGGTACCGATGCGGCTTCTTCGCATCGGCGAGTGTCCGGCGCAATGGTCTTTGGTTACTTTCTCCCGAAAGAGAAAGTAACCCGCGCGAAAGCGCGGAACGCTTCGCTTTTTGTTGAAACAAAATGCAGCCCGCGTGCAGACGCACCCAACGCTTTGCTTCCTAAAACAGCTTCTCGAGAATCTCGAAGCGCAAGTCGTCGCGTTTCGGAATGCCGAAGCGCGCATCCCCGTACGGGAACGGCTTGATGATCCCCGTGCGCCGGTAGCCGCGCCGTTCGTACCAGGCGATCAGTTCGTCGCGGATGTCGATCACCGTCATGCGCATCGCCGGCAGCGACCAGTCCTCGCGCGCGACGCGTTCGGCCTCGGCGAGCACGGCCTTGCCAATGCCCGCGTTCTGCAGGCCTGGGCGCACCGAGAACATCCCGAAGTAGCCGGCGTCGTCCTCGACCGCGACGTGCGCGCAGGCGAGCAGCCCGTCCCCGCTCTCGGCCAGCAGGATGCGACTGCGCGGTCGCGCGATCTGGGCGAGCACGTCGTCGGCGCCGGTGCGGCGGCCTTCGAGGAAATCCGCCTCGGTCGTCCAGCCGACCCGGCTGGCGTCGCCGCGATAGGCGGATTCGACCAGCGCGACGATGGCGTCGGCATCGGCGGGGGTCGCGGGGCGGAAGGTCAAGTCGGCCATCGGGTCTCCAGTTCGGTACAAGGCAAGGGGCGGCATCGCTTCAGGCAACCGGCACAGATTAGCCGAGCCGCCCGTCCGTGGCGCGATCGTGACCATTGGCAGGGGCGGCCGACGGCTGCCAGCGCGATGCTGTCATGTCGCATCGGAGCCCGGGAGCGGTCAAACAATGAATCTTCATGTCGTCAAACCGCTGGCCATGGCGCTGGCGCTCACCCTGTCGGCAGGCGCGATCGCGGCCGACGGCCATTTCGACGTGTCCGAGCTGGACAAGACGATCAGCCCCTGCAGCGACTTCAACGGTTTCGTGAACGCGAAATGGGTCGCCACCCACCCGATTCCGGGCGACCGCACGCGCTGGGGCTCGTTCGACATGCTGCGCGAGGACAGCCTCAAGGTGCAGCGCGGGATCGTCGAGAAAGCCGCGCAACAGGCAGCGACCGCTGCGCCGGATTCGATCCGGCAGAAGATCGGCTACCTGTATGCCGCGGGCATGGACGAGGCCGCCATCGACAAGGCCGGCTTCGACCCGGTCAAGCCGCAACTGGCGCGCATCGCCGCGCTGCGCGGCAGCGCCGACATCGTCGCCTACATCAACGACGAATACGCGCGCGGCGAAGGCGTGCTGCTGCGTTTCAGCGGCGCGCCGGATTTCCACGACTCGATGAAGCAGATCGCCTACGCGGGGCAGGGCGGCCTCGGATTGCCGACGGCCGACTACTACACCAAGCCCGACTTCCAGAAGATCCGCGACGCCTACGTCGCCCACATCGCGAAGCTGTTCGAGCTGACCGGGACGAACGCCGCCGACGCGCAGGCGCAGGCGAAATCCGTGCTGGCCTTCGAGACGCGCCTCGCGTCGGCTTCGTTGCTGCCGGTCGACCTGCGCAAGCCCGAGAACCGCTACCACTACGTGAGCATTGCCGAAGCCGACAAGGTCACCCCGCATTTCGAGTGGGCGGCCTTCTTCAAGGCGCAGGGTGCGAATGTCGGCGACGGCTTCTCGCTCTCGCATCCGAAGTTCTTCGCGGAAATGGACGCGATGCTCGCCGACGCGCCGGTCGCGCAGTGGCAGGCCTACCTCCGCTACCACGTGATCGACGACGCGGCTGCGTACCTGTCGAAGCCCTTCGTGCAGGAGAACTTCGCCTTCCACGACCAGGCCCTCAACGGCCAGAAGGAGATCAAGGCGCGCTGGAAGCAGGTGCTGTCCACGGTCGAGGACAGCATGGGCATGGCGCTGGGGCAGCTCTACGTCGCCGACAATTTTTCGCCCGCATCGAAGCAGCGTGCGCAGGAGCTCGTGGCGAACCTGCGTGCGGCCTACAAGACGCGCATCGAGCACCTGGAGTGGATGAGCGACGCGACCAAGAAACGCGCGCTGGAGAAATGGGCGACGTTCGACCCGAAGATCGGTTACCCGGACAAGTGGCGCGACTGGACCGGCCTGAAGATCGTGCCCGGCCACTACTTCGAGAACGTCCAGGCCGCCGACCGGTTCAACCACGACTACACGGTCGCCAAGATCGGCAAGCCGGTTGATCGCAAGGAATGGGGCATGACGCCTCAGACCGTCAATGCCTACTACAACGGCCAGAAGAACGAGATCGTGTTCCCGGCCGCGATCCTGCAGCCGCCGTTCTTCGACGCCAAGGCCGACGACGCGCTCAACTACGGCGGCATCGGCGCCGTGATAGGCCACGAGATGGGTCATGGCTACGACGACCAGGGCAGCAAGTTCGACGCCCAGGGCAACAACAGCAACTGGTGGACCGACGCCGACCGCAAAGCCTTCGAGGCGCGCACCGCCAAGCTCAAGGCGCAATTCGACGCCTACGAGCCGCTGCCGGGCAAGCACGTCAACGGCGCGCTGACGATGGGCGAGAACATCGGCGACCTGGGTGGCATCAATGCTTCCTGGACCGCGCTGCAGATGGCGCTGGCGCAGAACCCGGCCGAGGCGAAGGCGAAGATCGACGGTTACGGCGAAGGCCAGCGCTTCTTCCTCAACTGGGCCCGCGTCTGGCGCGGCAACATCCTGCCCGAGGCGCAGGTCACCCTGCTCAACACCGATCCGCACGCGCCGACGCAGTTCCGCGCGATCGGCGCGCCCTCGAACATGCCGGAGTTCGCGCAGGCATTCGCCTGCAAGGCCGGTGATCGGATGGTGCGCAACGACGAGGAGCGCGTGCGGATCTGGTGATGCGTCGGACAGCCCGCAGGAAACAAACCATTTCCATGCCCGAAGGAATCCACGCCGATTCCTGGGTGGTTTTCTTGTAGACCTCTCCAGTATCCGTTCCTGGTGAGCCTGTAGAACCACGGGCGGATCGGCTTGAGGTCGCGGTTCGACAGCTCACCACGAACGGCATGAGCATGCAGGTAGTCGAACGCAACGCAGAGCTATTCCCGGGACGTCGCGCCAGCCGTCACCCCAACAGCTTTCGCACCTTGCGCAATGCCTCGACGAAGCGCTCGATCTCGGCGTGGGTGTTGTAGAACGCCAGCGAGGCGCGACAGGTCGCCGGCACGCCGTAGAACTGCATCAGAGGGTGCGCGCAGTGGTGGCCCGAGCGCACGGCGACGCCTTCGAGGTCGAGCAGGGTGGCGAGGTCGTGCGCGTGCGCGCCCTCGACGAGGAAGGAGATCACCGCGGCCTTCCCGGGTGCGGCGCCGACGATGCGCAGGCCTTCGACGCCGTGCATCGCCTCGGTCGCATGCGCCAGCAGTTCCGCCTCGCGTGCCTCCACGTTCGCCATGCCGAGCGCGTCGAGGTAGTCGACCGCCGCGCCCAGGCCGATGAAGCCGGCGATGTTCGGCGTGCCGGCCTCGAACTTGTGCGGCGGGTCGTTGAACACCGTGGCTTCGAAGCGCACTTCCTTGATCATCTCGCCGCCACCGAAGAACGGCGGCATCGCATCGAGGTGCTCGCGCCGCGCCCACAGCGCGCCGGTGCCGGTCGGGCCGCACATCTTGTGGCCGGTGAGGGCGTAGAAGTCGCAGCCGATCGAGGGGATGTCCACCATGCGGTGCGGCAGTGCCTGGGAGCCGTCGACGACGGTGACGATGCCGCGACGGCGAGCCTCGCGGCAGATCTCGCGCACCGGGTTGACGGTGCCAAGCACGTTGGAGACGTGGGTGACGCCGAGCAGCTTCACCTCCGGCGTCATCGCCGCGCACAGCGCGTCGAGGTCGAGCGCGCCTTCGGGCGTGATCTCCGCGACCTTGATCGTCGCGCCGGCGCGCTGCGCGACCAACTGCCAGGGCACGATGTTGGCGTGGTGCTCCATGCGCGTGAGCAGGATCGCGTCGCCGGGCTTCAGTCGCGGCAGCGCCCAGGAATAGGCGACGAGGTTGATCGCCATCGTCGTGCCGCTGGTGAAGACCAGTTCGTTGCGATGCGCATTCAGATGCCGCGCAAGGCAGTCGCGCGTCGCTTCGTAGGCGCTCGTCGCCTGTTCGCCGAGCGTGTGCACGGCGCGCGAGACGTTGGCGTTGTATTCGCGGTAATAGCGGTCCACCGCGGTAATCACCGACTCGGGTTTTTGCCCGGTGTTCGCCGAATCGAGGTAGACCAGCGGCTTGCCGTGCACCTCGCGTCGCAGCAGCGGGAAATCCGCGCGCACGCGTTCCCAGTCCACGGTGTGGGCCGCATTGTCGGGACGATCGGCGGAGTGCAGCGACTCGTGCATGCTCACGTTGTCTCCTCGACGCGCGCCAGAACCGCGCCCATCGCCGCGTTCGCGATTTCGCGAAGCACTGCGTCGTCCAGCGCGGACAGGGCTGCGCGGCAGAACGCGCCGGTCAGCAGCCGGCGCGCCTGCGTCGCTGGCAGGCCGCGCGAGCGCAGGTAGAAAAGCGCCGTCTCGTCGAGCCGGCCGACCGCCGCGCCGTGTGCGGCCTTGACCTCGTCGGCGTGGATCTCCAGCACCGGCTGGGCGTCGATCTCGGCGCCGGCGGACAGCAGCAGGTTCTTGTTCGACAGTCGTGCGTCGCTGCCGTCGGCGCCGGCGCGGATGACGATGCCGCCGTGGAAGACCGCGCGGCCACGATCGGACGCGAGGCCGCGCCAGAGCAGGTCGCAGCTCGTGTCGCGGGCGATGTGCTCGATGCCCAGGCGCGTGTCGAGGTGGCGCGTGCCATCCGCGAGCAGCACGCCGTTCGCTGCCAGGCGCGCGTTTTCGCCTTCCAGCCGCACATTGAGTTCATGGCGCGACAGGCCGGCGCCGAGTTCGAGGTCGAGGCGGTGGTACGACGCATCGCGCGCGAGCACCGCGTCGGTGCGCGCGATCAGGCTCGCGCCCGCTGCCTCGTGCTGGATGTGCACGTGCCGCAGGCTTGCGCCGGCGGACAGGTGCACGTGCGCGAGCGCGTTGCCCAGGTGGGCGTGGTCGCCGCCGGCCAGGTGGTGCTCGACGATGCAGAGCGAAGCGCCGCGCCGCAGCTCGATCAGGTTGCGTGCGTGCCAGGCGATGTCGGTGGTGGCAGGGGCGCCGACGAAGACGAGACGGATCGGTGTCGTCGAGTGCGCTTGCTCCGTCGCCTGAAGCATGACGCCGTCGCCGGCGAGCGCAGCGTTGAGGCGGGCGAACGTCTCGTCGGCCTGGTCGAAGCGGCGCGCGAGGAAAGCGGTGTCGCGCGCGTCGCCGTCCGCCAGCGCCTGCATGAGCGGACGCAGCACGACGCCGTCGGGCAGGCGGGCCAAATCCGAGAGCGTAGCGTCGTGACGTCCGTTGACGAAGACGATGCGCGGCGGCGGGATATGCGCTAGCAAGGTCGCATCGACCTGCGACAGCAGGTCAGCCGACGCGACGAAGGAACGTTGCTCCAGCGCCCGCAGCGATGTGTATTTCCAGCGTTCGGCGCGCTTGCCCGGCAGGCCGTCGGCGAGCGCGGACGCGAGCGTATCGCGGCGCGCCCGATCGGCGGTGCCGCGGAAATCCGTCGCCAGCGAGTCGAGCAGGGGAGAGCTCATCGCGCGGCCATCGCACCCGGAGCGATGCGGTCGCGGATCCAGGCGTAGCCGTGTTCCTCGAGTTCGAGTGCCAGCTCCGGGCCGCCGGTTTCGACGATGCGCCCGTCGGCCATCACGTGCACCACGTCCGGCTTGATGTAGTCGAGCAGGCGCTGGTAGTGGGTGATGACCACGAAGGCGCGGTCCGGCGAGCGCAGGGCGTTGACGCCGTCGGCGACGTTCTTCAACGCGTCGATGTCGAGCCCGGAATCAGTCTCGTCGAGGATCGCCAGCCTCGGTTCGAGGACGGCGAGCTGGAAGATCTCGTTGCGCTTCTTCTCGCCGCCGGAGAAGCCCTCGTTGACGCCGCGCGCGAGCAGGTCGTCCTTGAGGTGGAGCACCTGCAGCTTCTCGCGCACGCGCCGCAGGAACTGCATCGAGTCGAGCTCGGATTCGCCGCGCGCCTTGCGCTGCGCATTGAACGCCGCGCGCAGGAAGTAGGTGTTGTTCACGCCCGGGATCTCGACCGGATACTGGAAGGCGAGGAACAGGCCGGCGGCTGCGCGCTCCTCGGGTTCGAGCGCGAGCAGGTCGCGGCCATCGAGCTGCGCCGATCCGGCGGTGACCTCGTAGCCGTCGCGCCCGGCCAGCACGTAGCCGAGCGTGGACTTGCCGGCGCCGTTGGGTCCCATGATCGCGTGCACTTCGCCCGGCTTCACGTCGAGCGTGAGGCCCTTGAGGATGTCCTTGCCGGCAATGCGGGCGTGGAGGTTGTCGATGGTCAGCATGTCAGTCGGGGTCCCCGTTGATGTGCACCGATCCCGCACAGATATCGCCTTCCTCGGTCCCTTTCAGCCAGACCTTCAATTGCTCGGTCCTTTGCCTGGTGAGCTCAGTCGCGTTCCTGCTCATGCACATTGGATAGGCCGATCCATAGGCGGACTGCGGATCCGGGTCCGGATAGTTGGCAGCCATGTCGGCATCGCGGAATACCAGCCATGCGCGTTGTGCAGCCTTGAGCTTGGCGATGAAGGTCGCGTCCTTCGCATACTTGCTCAGGACGGCCGTGTACACGCGATTCATCTCGCGATCGGCCGCCTTGTAGTCGGCTCTGGCCTGGTCATTCACATCTCGCTGAGTGTCTCCCTGATGCGGCGATCGAGGAGGCTGCGACTCTTCACTGGGCGGATTTCCTGGAGGCATCGCGAAACAGGCGGTGGCGCTCGACAGCGCAATCCATGCAATGGCATGAACTACGACACTTCTTGCAGTCATATGCGACATCCTTCTGTTCATCCGATCGCTCCCTCCAGGCTCACTTCCAGCAGCTTCTTCGCCTCCACCGCGAACTCCATCGGCAGCTCGCGGAATACCTCGCGGCAGAAGCCGTCGACGATCAGCGAGACCGCGTCTTCCTCGGCGATGCCGCGCGAACGGCAGTAGAAGAGCTGGTCCTCGGAGATCTTCGAGGTGGTAGCCTCGTGCTCGACGGTCGCGCTCGGGTTCTTCACTTCGATGTAGGGGAAGGTGTGCGCTCCGCACTTCTTGCCGATCAGCAGCGAATCGCATTGCGTGTGGTTGCGCGCGCCCTCGGCGGTCTTCTCCATGCGCACCAGGCCGCGATAGGTGTTCTGGCCGCGGCCGGCGCTGATGCCCTTGCTGACGATCTTCGACTTGGTGCGCTTGCCGATGTGGATCATCTTGGTGCCGGTGTCGGCCTGCTGGCGATGGTGCGTCAGCGCGACCGAATGGAACTCGCCGACCGAGTCGTCGCCGAACAGCACGCAACTCGGGTACTTCCAGGTGATCGCCGAGCCGGTCTCGACCTGGGTCCAGGAAATCTTGCTGCGCTTGCCGCGACATGCGCCGCGCTTGGTGACGAAGTTGTAGATGCCGCCGACGCCGTTCTCGTCGCCCGGATACCAGTTCTGCACGGTCGAGTACTTGATCGAGGCGTCGTCGAGCGCGACCAGTTCCACCACCGCCGCATGCAACTGGTTCTCGTCGCGCATTGGCGCGGTGCAGCCCTCGAGGTAGGAGACGCTCGCGCCTTCCTCGCAGATGATGAGCGTGCGCTCGAACTGGCCGGTGTCGCGGGCGTTGATGCGGAAATAGGTGCTCAGCTCCATCGGGCAGCGCACGCCCTTCGGGATGAACACGAAGCTGCCGTCGGAATACACCGCCGAGTTCAGCGCGGCGAAATAGTTGTCGCTGATCGGGACGACCGTGCCGAGGTACTTGCGCACGATTTCCGGATGCTCGTGCACGGCCTCCGACATCGAGCAGAAGATCACGCCGACGGCTGCCAGCTCCTTGCGGAAGGTCGTGCCCACCGAGACCGAATCGAACACGGCATCCACCGCGACACCCGCCAGGCGCGCGCGCTCGTGCAGCGGCACGCCGAGCTTGTCGTAGGTCTCCAGCAGCTTCGGATCGACTTCGTCGAGCGACTTCGGCCGGTTCTTCGGCTGCGAGAAATAGCTGATCGCCTGGAAGTCGATCGGTGCGATCTCGAGTTTCGCCCAGTGCGGCGGCGTCATCGTCAGCCAGTGCCGGTAGGCCTTGAGGCGCCAGTCGGTCATCCACTCCGGCTCGTTCTTGCGCGCGGAGATGGCACGCACGACATCCTCGCCGAGGCCCGGGGGAATCGTCTCCGATTCGATGTCGGTGACGAAGCCGGCCGTGTAGCGACGGTCGAGCTGGCGTTCGAGTTCGGTCTGTTCGATCGTCACGGGGTCAGCCCGCCACTTGCAGGGGAATGGATTTGCGTGGCATCCGGTTCGCCGGCGCCAGCATCTGCGCGAGCGTCACGCTGCGCAGCGCGTCGGCGACGACATCGTTGATGCGCCGCCAGTTGGCGCGAATGCCGCAGTGGTCCTGGATGCCGCAGTCGCCGTCGTGCAGGCTGCATTCGGTCATGCCGAGCGGGCCTTCGATCGCCTCGACGATCGCGATCAGGCTGATCGCATCGGCGGCCCTGGCCAGGCGGTAGCCGCCGTTGGCGCCGCGGAACGCCTCGACCAGTCCGGCCTGCGCCAGCGCCTTGAGCAGCTTGCTCACCGTCGGCGCTTCCAGGTGCGCACGCTCGGCCAGCTCGGCCGCGCTGTGCACGCGCTGCGGGGCGCTGGCCAGGATGGTCAGGACGAGGCTGGCGTAGTCGGTGAGGCGGGTGACGCGGAGCATGGCGTCGGCCGGTCGTGCCGGCATATCGAATCAGTACCGAAATTGTACGCTTTGCGGCGTCCCCGCTCAAACCGGCCCTGGTCGGCGCCCCGGTGGACTTGCGCCGGGCGCGCCTGCGGCGACAATGGCGTCCCCGGAACAGGACCGACCATGACCCGCAAGATCCACGTGCGCCACTCGAAGATCCACGGCAACGGCATGTTCGCCGTCGCCGACATCCCGGCCGGCTCGCGGCTGATCGAGTACAAGGGCCGGTTGATGACGCACCGTCAGGCCGACGCTCTCTACGACGGCAGCACCGAGAGCGGACATACCTTCCTGTTCACCCTCAACGACAAGTACATCATCGACGCCAACGTCGATGGCAACGATGCGCGCTGGATCAACCACGGCTGCGATCCGAACTGCGAGGCGGTGCTGGAGGAAGCCGACGGCCGGGACCGCCGCAAGGACCGCGTCTTCATCGAGAGCAAGCGCGCCCTCAAGGCCGGCGAGGAGCTGACCTACAACTACGGGATCGTGCTCGAAGAGCGGCAGACGCCGCGGTTGAAGGCGGTCTGGGCCTGCCACTGCGGTTCGCGCAAGTGCACCGGGACGATGCTGCAGCCGAAACGGAAGCGGGCGGAGTAGGTGAGCAAGCCATCGCCACCGCGCCGTCGCAAGGTCACGGTCACGCTGGGCAAGACCGAGGTCACCAAGCTCGGCGAGGACGGCTTCAGCTGGAGCGACGTGTACCACGTCATCATGTCGATGACCTGGCCGCGGTTCTTCGCCTGGGCGATCGGGATCTACCTGCTGGTGAACCTGGCGTTCGCCTGCGCGTACGCGCTGGGCGACCACGCGGTGAGCAACGCGCACTCGTTCGCGGACTGCTTCTTCTTCAGCGTCGAGACGCTGGCGACGGTCGGCTACGGGGTGATGAGCCCGGCCACGCTCTACGGGCACGTGGTGGCGACCTGCGAGATCGTCACCGGGATGATGAGCATGGCCGTGATCACCGGCCTGCTGTTCGCGCGTTTCTCCAAGCCGACCGCGCGCATCCTGTTCAGCAGGGTCGCGGTGATCACGCCCTACGACGGCGTACCGACCCTGATGCTGCGGGTCGCCAACCAGCGGCGCAGCTACATCCTCGAGGCGACCGCTTCGATGGTGCTGGCGCGCGACGTGGAGACGGCCGACGGACACAGCCTGCGCCGGTTCTTCGACCTGAAGCTGGAACGAGCTCGCTCGCCGATGTTCGCGCTGAGCTGGCTGATCATGCACCGCATCGATGCCGACAGTCCGCTGCGCGGCATCACCGAGGAAGCGCTGCGCGCCGGCGACATGGCGCTGGCGCTCACCCTTTCGGGCACCGACGAGACCTTCGCCGCCGGCGTGCACGCGCGCTACAACTACGCGCACGAGGACATCCTGTTCGGGCGGCGCTTCGTCGACATTTTCATCGATGACAACGACCCGCGGAAGCTGCTCCTCGACATGGCGAAGTTCCACGACGTCGAGGCAGGCTAGGCAGGGCAACGGAATCGGGACGGGGGACGGCGCCGGCCGGCGCTGGAACCATCTCGCGCGATATGTGTAATGGCATAAAACGTCCGCTCATTGGCGTACGCCCGCCGGTTGGGTTCGCTACCGTGGCGAACAGCCCTCGGAGCGAGCCATGAAACCGAATGAAACCGTTTCGCGCCGCGTATTCCTCGGCATGGGCGTGGCGCTGGGCGCTGCCGGCATGGATCTGGCACTGGGCGGTGCCTTCAAGAGAGGCGGCGCCCACGCGAGGGAAAGCGTCGCGGCCCCGCTGGCGCGCCTGCAACCGCCCGATGGTCCCATCCGCGCCGCGATCCTGCTGGATCAAGGGGCCACGGTGATCGATTTCGCCGGCCCGTGGGAAGCCTTGCAGGACGCCGCGACGGACCAGGGCGCGGGCTTCGAGCTCTATACGGTCGCGGCCCGGCCCGACCCGGTCACGGCGTCCGGAGGCCTGCGCATCGTTCCCGACTACACGTTCGCCAACGCGCCGCAGCCGAAGGTGCTGGTGATGGGTGCGCAAGCCGGCGGCCGCCAGGCTTCCGACACGACATCGGCCAAGGTCGAATGGATCCGCCACGTGGCGGCCGGGGCGGACATCGTCATGTCGGTATGCACCGGCGCCTTCCTGCTCGCCCGCACCGGCCTGCTGGATGGCTTGAGCGCGACCACCCACCACGGGTTCTACGACGCGTTCGAGCAGGAGTTCCCGCAGGCCCATCTCGTCCGCAACCGGCGTTTCGTCGACAACGGCAAATTCCTGTGCGGCGGCGGACTGACTTCGGGCGTCGATGCGGCGCTGCACGTCGTCGCGCGATACTTCGGCAGCGAGGCTGCCCGCGCGAGCGCTGCCTACATGGAACACGACAGCGATGGCTGGCTCTCGGGGGTTCGTGCCTAGACTGCTCGCCGGACGACAGGATGGCCGTCACGGGTGCGACCTGCGAACTGCCAGGAGACATGCCCATGAAACCACATGCTGGCGCCGCGCTCCTGATCCTGTGCATCGCCCATGCGCCCTGCGCCGAACCGGCTATGCGGCTCGCCAGCGCCGACATGAAGGACGGAACGGCTCTCGCGAAGGTGCACTACTACCCGCGCTGCGGCGGCCGCAACCTGTCCCCGGACCTGCGCTGGGACGGCCCGCCCAATGCGACTTCCTACGCCTTGACCCTGGTCGATCGCAGCGTGGCGCCAGCGCATTGGTCCCACTGGATCGTGCTCGACATCCCGGCCGGCACGCACCGGCTGGCGCAGGGAGCGATGCTGCCGGCAGGCGCAAAAACCATCGCCAGCGACTTCGGCGATCTTTCCTACGATGGCCCGTGCCCGCCGGCGGGGTCGGGCGTGCACCACTACGACTTCACGGTCTATGCGTTCGTCGCTCCGCAACCGCCCGTCCCGCCCGGCCTCAACGCCATGCAACTTTCGGGATGGCTTTCCCGGGCTTCGGTGGCGTACGCGACCCTGTCGGTGACGGCAGAGACCTCGAAGTAGTACGGCGTGACGAAGACCTGCAACGGACGCCTGCGCGATCCATGCCGAACGTCACGATGACTTCCGGCAGGCTCGCTCTCCCGACGACATCCCAATGATGCGAAATCACCGATGCAGGCGGATTCCGGCCATGCGCACCTTGCTACTGCCGTTGATCTTCCTGTGCGCCGGGGCCGCCTGCGCGGCCGATGTGCCGATCAAGGTCGACGGCCATATCGATCCGGACGAATGGGCCGGCGCGACCCACATCACCGATTTCCGCCTGACCCAGCCGCTTTCGCGCGCGCCCTCGCCGTATCCGACCGAAGCCTGGATCAAGGCCACGCCCGAAGGCCTGGCGGTCGCCTTCCACAGCACCCAGCCGGCGAACGTGCCGCGCACGCACCAGAGCGCGCCACGCGATGCCGGCGGTCCCTACGACCGCGTCAACCTGTACGTCGACTTCGATGGCGACGGCCATGTCGGCTACAACTTCATGGTGATGCTGTCCGACAGCATCCAGGACGAGACCATCACCAACGAGAACCAGTTCAACACCGACTGGGACGGCAACTGGAAGCACGCAGTTTCCGAGGACGCCGAAGGCTGGTCGGTGGAAATGCTGATCCCCTGGTACATCGCGCCGATGAAGAAGGGCCACGACGGCAAGCGAACGCTCGGCATCCAGCTCGACCGCGTGATCGGCAGCACCGGCGAACGCGTCGGCTGGCCGGCGATCTTCGGCGGCGAGCAGCGCTTCCTGTCCGCATTCTCCAAGGTCGAGGTGCCCGAGTACCACCAGTCGCTGATAGCGGTCACGCCGTTCGTGAGCGCGGTGTACGACAACATCACCCACAAGGCGCATTTGGATACCGGTACCGACATCTTCTGGAAGCCCAGCGGCAGCTTCCAGCTCAGCGGCACCCTCAACCCCGACTTCGGCCAGGTCGAGAGCGACGACCTGGTGGTGAATTTCAGTGCCGTCGAGACCTTCTTCAGCGACAAGCGGCCGTTCTTCACCGAGAACCAGAATTTCTTCGACGTGCCGTTTGGCGCGTACGGCAACAACGACCGCCTGATCTACACACGGCGCGTGGGCGGACCGACCGATGACGGTTCGGGCCTGGCCGGCGACGTCACCGCCGCGGTGAAGGCGAACGGCAGCCTCGGCGCCTTCAACTATGGCGTGTTCGCGGCCAGCGAGGCCGATGCGGTCGGCCGCGATTTCGAGGCGGCGCGGGTGACGCGCGACTTCGACACCCAGGGTTTCGGCGCGATGGTGACCAATGTCGACCATCCCTTCCTCGACCGCACCGCGACGGTCTACGAATTCGACCATCGCTGGAAGCCGGACCCGCAGTGGAACGTGCGCACGGTGGTCGTCGGTTCGGCGATCGACCAGGCCGGTGTCCACAGCGACGACACCGGCATGCAGACCCAGGTCGACTACGACATGGGCAAGGGCTGGCGCCAGCAGCTCTATGCCGAGCACCTCGGGCGCAACCTGCAGCTGGACGATTTCGGTTTCCTCGACCGCAACAACTTCAACTACGCGCGCTACGACCTCGGCAAGCGCTTCACCGACCTGCCGAAGACCTCGATCTACGCTGACCAGGACTGGCACGTCGCGGTGTCCGATCGCGTCGACGACCAGGGCGTGCACCTGGCGGATGCGTGGTCGTTCAGCCGCACCAGCGACATGCGCAACGGCGGCACCGAATACCTCGAGTTCGACGAGTTCTCGCCGGGCGTGGACGACCTGGTCACGCGCGGCAACGGCAACGTCAAGGTTCCGGGCAAGTTGTACGGCTACTGGGAGCGGAACTGGCCGCGCGGGCAGGGCCACTGGGCGTTCTACGGCAACGTGCGCTACGCCGCCGAGGGATTGCGCGGACCGCGCTACGGATCGGTGCAGCTCGACCTCAATCCGACCTATTTCGTCAACGACCGGCTCAGCTTCTACAGCGAACTGATCGTCACCCACAACCCGGACCTGGTGGTGTGGCAGCAGGACAACCTGCTGGGCAGCTTCCGCGCCAGCCAGTTGAACCTCAACGCCGGCATGCAATGGGAAATCGATTCGAAGCAGGAGCTGCGGATCAAGCTGGAGACCATCGCGCTCGACGCACGTTTGCTGCAGGCATGGCGCGTGGCGGCGGACGGCACGCCGGTCGCCAGCAACGATCCGGTGCCGGATTTCAACCTGCGCAACCTCGGCTTCCAGATCCGCTACAAGTACGAGCTGGCGCCGCTGTCGGACCTGTACATCGCCTACGTGCGCGGCGGCTTCGACTTCGAGGACGTCGCGCAGCCGGTCACGGGCCTGCTCGGCAACGCCTTCAGCCTGAAGGACTCCGAGCAGTTCCTGGTCAAGGTCGCTTACCGCTTCGAGCTGTGACGAAGGCAGCGGTGATGTTCCGTTCCAGTCGAGTCCGGCCGACGTTTCCTCAGCGACGCTCCTCGCCCGGCATGTTCAAGGTGATCTCATCGACCGCGACCTGCATCCGCGCGAGCTGCGGCTGGTCGCTGCGGAAACTGCGGAAGTTCTCGTACGGCAGATCGCGGTACGGCACGTCCTTCGGAAACACGCGATGGGTCAGCCGCACGCGCAGGCTCATGCCATTGCCGACCGATGCGAGCCGGCCGCCCAGCCAGTCGCTGACCCAGCCGCCGTAGAGACCTTCGAAACCGTAGAACTCGAAGGGCTTGCCGTTGAGCGCGACGAGTTCGGACAAGGGCATGCCGATGCGGACGCCTTGCGCGCTGCGCCAGATCGAGCCTTGTTCGAGTACCTCGACACTGCCCGGAGCGGTCATCCGCTTCGCGTCCCGGAAATACACGGAGGCGCGACGCCGCGGATCGTCCGGGAACAGGATCGCGCCGCGCACGGTTTCGTCGCCGCTGCCCGGCAGGTCGCTTTCCCTGACATGGGCCGCGCCGTAAATGCGACGCAGGTCGGCGAATCCGGTGTCGGCATGGATCGCACCGGGAAGCAGGAAGGCGTCGTTCGGCACGGCCGCGTTGTTGCCGTCGGCAGCCGCGCCTGCAATCGACGGTGTCGCGTGGCTGCCTGAGGATGGTGCATGTCCGTCCGAAGAAGTCGTTGTCGGCGACGCGGATGGCATCCTCGCATCGGTCCCCGCACGCGCGGAGGCGGCGTCCGACGGCGCATGCGCATCGCCGCTCGTGCGGTTGCAGGCGACCAGCAGGCAGCAGGCGAGCGTCGGGATCAGGATGCGACGCACGCCGATCGCCGGATCGCTCAGCGCGTGCCCGGCGATGGATTGAGGAGAGCGGCCAGCACGCCGAGCAGCAGCATCTGCACGAGGGCGAAGGCTTCCTGCTTGGCCACGAGCATCCCCGGCATCGGCTCGACCGCGTAATAGATGAGGAACATCGGAACGGTGGCGACCAGCGCGACCGCGAGCCCGCAGCGCAATCCCTGCGAGATCGCCGAACGTCCGGGCGTCCAGCCCTGCCGGTAAATCCAGGTGATGCCGAAGCCGTAGGCGACATCGGAGAGGATCATCCACGGGAACATGTACTTCGCGGCGTCCTCGTCGGTGCGCATGATCGCACCGAGCGCGTGGTAGTCGGGACCGAGCAGCACGCCGTGGATCAGGAAACCGAGCAGCAGCGAAGCGACCGTCATCACCACGCCGGAAATCCAGAAGCGCTTGTCCATGGCCGCGTCCCCTTCGGTGGATTGCGGCCAACCCTACCACCGGCGCGGCGGGTTTGCAGAAGCCTCATGCCAATTTGCGATCAAAACCGAGGCTTCGGCTGTCGCCGGAATGACGAGCCAGGTCTGAATCCGCGAACCTCAATCGCTGATGGATGTCAGCAGTTCTCGTAGATCGACTCGCCGTTCGCACCGACGCGGCGGCAGGCCTTGGCGTCGACGAGGATCGGGTTGTTCGCCTGCGACACGGCATAGAGGGCATCGGCACGTTCCTGCATCTGCGCCTGCTCGAGCGCGGCGGCCTTGCGTGCCTCGGCCAGGTCGTGGGCCGAGACCTTCGCCACGGCGACGCGCGCGGTCTTCGGCGTTGCTTGTTTCTTCGGTTCTTTCCGGCCCTTGCGCGCCGCGCGCATCTTCGCGTGCGAGGAAGGCGCCTGGTTCGCGCCGGCGTCGGCGGATGCGACGCGGACCGTAGCCGTCGCCGCGATCCCGGCATGCCGGGAGGTTGCGGACGCCGCGGGGATCGAAAGCGCGCAGGTCGCGATGCAGGCCATCAGGGCGGGCAGGAAGCGGTTCATGCGAAGTCTCCGTGAGGGGTGGAGACAGCATCGCCGCCGTGCGCCGTCGCGGCCATCGGTTGTCGCCGCGAGATCGGGTCGGAAAATTCCTACACCGTTCCCGAGGTGCGCGACGTGACGCGCATGCGCCACGCCAGCGCCGTCAATCCTCCTCGTGCCGCGGCTTGTACGCCTCCATCAACTGCTTCTGCACGTTCGCCGGCACCGGCTCGTAATGGCTGAAGTCGAGGCTGTAGCGGCCACGGCCGGCGGTCATGCCCTTCAGTTCGGCGGCATAGCCTTCCAGCTCGGACAGCGGCACCTGGGCCTTGATGACGATCTCGTCGTCGCCGCCGCTGTCGGTGCCGTTGATGCGCGCGCGCTTGCCGGCCAGGCCGCCGGTGATGTCGCCCATGTGGCGGTCGGGCGCGGTGACCTCGACGACCACGATCGGCTCCAGCACCTGCGGGGACGCCTTGCCGATCGCGTCGAGGAAGGCCTTCTTGCCGGCGGTGACGAAGGCGACTTCCTTGGAATCGACGGTGTGGTACTTGCCGTCGTACACGATCACGCGCACGTCCTGCAGCGGATAGCCGGCGACCGCGCCGCCGTCGAGCACCTGGCGCACGCCCTTCTCGACGGCGGGGATGAACTGGCCGGGAATCGTGCCGCCTTTCACCTCGTCCTTGAATTCGAAACCGCCGCCGCGCGGCAGCGGCTCGACCCGCAGGTAGACCTCGCCGAACTGGCCGGCGCCGCCGGTCTGCTTCTTGTGGCGATGGTGGCCCTCGGCCTTTGCACCGATCGTCTCGCGGTAGGCGATGCGCGGCGGATGCGACTTCACCTCGACGCCGTAGCGCGTCTTCATGCGCTCGAGCATGGTGCGCAGGTGCATCTCGCCGAGGCCGCGGATCACGGTCTCGTTCATTTCCTTGTTGTGCTCGATGTGGAAGCAGGGGTCTTCCTCGGCGAGCTTGTGGAGCGCTGTCGACAGCTTCTGTTCCTGGCCGCGGGTGGCCGCCTCGATCGCCAGGCCGAACATCGGTTTCGGGAAATCGTGCGGCTTGAGGTGGATCTGGTCCTCGTCGTGCGAGTCGTGCAGCACGGCGTCGAAATGGATCTCCTCGACCTTGGCCACGCCGACGATGTCGCCGGGGATGGCATGGTCGATCTCGACGTGGTCCTTGCCCTTGAGCTTGAACAGGTGGCCGACCTTGAAGGGTTTCTTGCCGTCGTCGATGAAGAGCTGGCTGTCGCGCCTGATCGTGCCCTGGTAGACGCGCAGCACCGACAGCTTGCCGACGAAGGGATCGTTGACGATCTTGAAGACATCGGCGATCACGTGCCTGGAGGCATCGGGTTCGGCCACGATGGGTTGACCGCTGTCCTCGTTTCCTTTCACGAACGGCGGCGGGTTGGCCTCGGCCGGATTCGGCAGCAGCCGGGCGGCGATGTCGAGGATGGCCTTCACGCCGGTGCCGGTGCGCGCCGAGGCGAAGCAGATCGGCACGAGGTGGCCTTCGCGCAGGCACTGTTCGAAGGCGTCGTGCAGTTCCTGCGGCGTCAGGCCTTCCTCGCCGAGGTCGAGGTAGTGGTCCATCACCGTCTCGTTGACCTCGACCACCTGGTCGACGATCTTCTGGTGCCATTCGGCCACCGGTCCGAAATCGGAGTCGCCCTCGGGCTTGAAGAAGCAGTCGATCACGTCCTGCCCGTTCTTAGCCGGCAGGTTGATCGGCAGGCAGATGTTGCCGAACGCCTCGCGCAGCGAGTCCACCAGCGCGCGCAGGTCGACGCCTTCGGCATCGATGCGGTGCACGACGAGCATGCGCGAGCGGCCGCGCTGCGCGGCCTGTTCCATCATGCGGCGGGTCGAATACTCGATGCCGAGCGCGGCGTTGACGACGACCGCGCAGGTCTCGACCGCGTCGATGGCCGAGAGCGCGGGGCCGCGGAAGTCGGGGTAGCCGGGCGTGTCGATGAGGTTGACGTGCACGTCGCCATGGTCGATCGATGCGATCGACGCGTTGAGCGAGTGCTGGCGCTCGCGTTCCATCGGATCGTGGTCGGACACGGTGGTGCCGCGTTCGACGCTGCCTGCCGCCTGGATGGTGCCGCCGGCATGCAGCAGGGCTTCGAACAGGGTAGTCTTGCCGGCGCCGTTGTGACCCACGAGGGCGATGTTGCGGATCTGCGATGTCGAGGGGGCGGGCATGGGGTTCTCCTTGCGGACGGGATGGGGCGCGAGGCGGGCGCGCACCGGAAGGCGATGGGATGTACAGGGTACGACCTCGCAGCCAGCCTCGCAGCAGGTAGGGGGGAGGTCAAGGATGCGCCGCAGCAAAGCCGGTTCGCGGTGACGCGGCCGCGTCGTGTCCGCATGCGAAGCTTGAAGCGCGGCTGTGGCGTCCTCGGGTGGCCGCCATCGGACCTTGCGCGATCGGACGAAGGGGCGCTCATCGCCTAGAATCGACGCGTGTCCGCTGCCGTGCCGCGCGCAAATCCGACGTGAGCCTGCCCGATCCCCTCCTGCTGCAATCCATGCACCGTGCTTCGGCCCTGCTGAAGGCGGGCGATTTCGCGCGTGGGCGCGCCGTGCTGGAAGAAGTGCTGCGAACGGCGCCCCGGTTCGTCGAGGCGCATCGCCTGCTGGCAGGCGCCCTGCAGGAGCTGGGCGACGATGCCGGCGCCGAGCGCGCGCTGCGCGACGCGGTGGCGATCGCTCCGTCCTGGGCGCCCGCGCAACTGGCGCTGGGCGAGTTGCTGCTGAGGCTCGAGCGTCCCGCCGAAGCGGAAACTGCATTGCGTGCCGCCTTGTCCGCCGATGGCCGGAACCTGCGCGCTGCGCTCGCGCTCGCGCGACTGCTGAACGGCGCCGCGCGGCCGCGCGAAGCGCTCGAAGTGTGCATGTCCTTCGCACAGGCGGCGCAGCCCGACCTGAAGCTGCTGACCCAGCAGGCCGCCGCATGCACGGCACTGGGCCTGCACGACCAGGCGATCGCACTGTACCGGCGCATCCTGGAGGCGGTGCCGGGCCATCCGGTCGCCGAATTCAACCTCGCCGTGGCGTTCGAGGCCGCCGGCCGCGATCGCGAAGCCGAGAGCGCCGCGCGCAGCGCGATCGGCAAGGGCGCCGACATGCCCGAGGCGCAACTCCTGCACGGGCGCAGCCTGATGGGGCTGGGTCGTTTCGACGAGGCCGAAGCGGCGCTGAGGCGCGCGCTCGCGCAGCAGCCGACCCTGGTCAGCGCGCATCGCAACCTCGCGCAGTCGATCTGGATGCGCACCGGCGACGTCGCCGCCGCCGGCGAACACCTCGACGCGACATTGCGTTTGCATCCGGACGCCGACGCCCTGTACATCGCCAAGGCCAACCTGCTCGAGGGCGCGGGCGACGTGCGCTCGGCGCACGCCTTGCTGGCCTCCCGCACGCACAGGCCCTCCGCGGGACTGGAGCTCCTGCTTTCCGCCAGCGCGATCGCGCTCCTGTGCGAGCCCGACGACGCACTGGCCCTTGCCCGACGGGCGCAGGCCATCGCCCCGCGCGATGCTTCCGCGTGGGTGGCGCTGGTGCACGCGCTCCTCGCGACCGGCGATCCCGCGCAGGCCGAGCGGATCGCGACCGGCCTGCTGGTCGACTCTCCCGACGACCAGGGGCTGATCGCCGTGCAGACGACCGCATGGCGCCTGCTCGAAGATCCTCGTTATCGCGACTGCTGCGACTACCCGGCCATGGCGCGCGGCTGGACCCTCGACACGCCGCGCGGCTGGAGCGACCTGCCGTCCTACCTGCGCGATCTCGCCGCGAGCCTGCACGCGCTGCACGGCCTGCGCGCGCATCCGCTCCACCAGTCGCTGCGCGGCGGCTCGCAGTCGACGCAGAAGAACCTGCTCGACACCGACGATCCGGCGATCCGCGCGTTCGCCGAAGCGATCGACGGTCCGATCCGCCGCCACATGCAGGCGCTCGGCCATGGCGACGATCCGCTGCGACGGCGCAACGTTGGCGAATACCGCATCCGGGGCATCTGGTCGGTGCGCCTGCGCGGGCAGGGCTACCACGTCAACCATGTGCATCCGCAGGGCTGGCTGTCGTCGGCCTGCTACATCGAATTGCCGGAGGGACTGGGACGCGATGATCGGAATGCCGATGCAGCGTCCACGGATATCGGGAACAAGGCCGGCTGGCTGAAGCTGGGCGAGCCGGGCATGCCGACGCGTCCGCCGCTCGTGCCGGAATCCTTCATCCGTCCCGAGCCCGGATTGCTGGCGCTGTTCCCTTCGTATTTCTGGCACGGCACCGTGCCCTTCGCTGGCGACGACACGCGACTGACGATCGCCTTCGACCTCGTGCCCGCGGCGAAATCCTGACGCGGCCACGCAGCAAACGGCGTACGCGTCGGAATCGTGGCGGCGACCGTCGCTGGAACGGCGTGAAACTCGCGGCTTTGCCCTAAAATCGACGCATGAGCGAACCGAATCCGCGTGGAAGGCCCGGATGAGCCTGCCCGATCCCGGCTTGCTGCAATCGATGCACCGCGCCTCGGCGATGCTGCAGGCGGGCGATTTCGTCCGCGGACGTGCGCTGCTGGAGGACGTGTTGCGCACGGCGCCGCGGTTCGTCGAGGCCCACCGCCTGCTCGCCGGCGCCCTGCAGGCACTGGGCGACGACGCCGGCGCCGAGCGCGTGCTGCGCGAGGCGGTCATGATCGCTCCGGCGTGGGCGCCGGCGCAGCTGGCGCTGGGCGAGCTTCTGCTCAGGCTCGATCGCCCCGCCGAAGCCGAACCGGCGCTGCGCGCGGCCCTTTCCGCCGATCGCCGCAACCTGCGCGCCGCGCTCGCGCTGGCGCAAATGCTGAACAGCGCCGCGCGCCCGCGCGAAGCGCTCGAGGTGTGCGCATCCTTCGCGCGGGCGGCGCAGCCCGATCTGGAACTGCTGACCCAGCAGGCCGCCGCGTTCACGGCGCTGGCCATGCACGACCAGGCGATCGCGCTGTCCCGCCGCATCCTGGAGGCGGCGCCGGGCCATCCGATCGCACAGTTCAACCTCGCCGCCGCGCTGGAGGCCGGCGGGCACGACCGCGAAGCCGAGAGCGCAGCCAGCAACGCGATCGGCAGCGGCGCGGACATGCCCGAGGCGCGGCTGGTGCATGCTCGCGCCCTGATGGGCCTGGGTCGTTTCGACGAGGCCGAAGCGGCGCTGAAACGCGCGATCGCCCAACGGCCGACCTCCGGTGACGCGCACCTCAACCTCGCCCAGCTGATCTGGATGCGCAGCGGCGATCTCGCCGCCGCGGGCGAGACCCTCGACGTTGCGCTGCGCGCGCATGCCGACGTCGATGCACTGCACATCGTCAAGGCCAAGCTGCTCGACGGAGCCGGCGAGGCCGCGGCGGCCCTCGACTGGCTGGAGGAACGGCTCCGCGCTTCGTCGGCGAGCGTCGACGTGCTGCTGGCGGCGAGCATCTTCGCCCTCCCGCGCGATCCGGAAGCCGCGCGTGCGCACGCCGAGCGCGCCCTGGTAGCTTCGCCGCGCCTCGTCTCGGCCCGTCTCGCGCTTGCCGACGCCCTGCTGGCGACCGGCGATCCGGCAGGGGCCGAGGCCATCGTGACCGACCTGATGGCAGAGCGTCCCCTGGACCAACGCCTGATCGCTTCCCTGACCACCGCCTGGCGGCTCCAGGGCGATCCGCGCTACCACGACTGCTGCGACTACCCGACCATGGCGCGCGGCTGGACCCTCGACGCGCCGCACGGCTGGAGCAACCTGCCGTCGTATCTGCGCGACCTGGCCGCGAGCCTGCACGCGCTTCACGGCCTGCACGCGCATCCGCTGCACCAGTCGCTGCGCGGCGGCTCGCAGACGACGCAGAAGAACCTGCTCGACACCGACGACCCGGCGATCCGGGCGTTTCCCGAAGCGATCGACGGGCCCATTCGGCGCCACCTGCGGGCGCTCGGTGCCGGAACCGATCCGCTGCGCAGGCACAACGCCGGCGATTACGGCATCCAGGGCATCTGGTCGGTGCGCCTGCGCGGAGAGGGTTATCACGTCAACCACGTGCATCCGCAGGGATGGCTGTCTTCGGCCTGCTACATCGAATTGCCCCAGGGACTTTCGACCGGCGAACCCGTCGTCAACGGCGCGAACGCGAATGCCGGCGACAGGGCCGGCTGGCTGAAGCTGGGCGAGCCGGGCGTGCCGACCCGTCCTCCGCTCGCACCGGAATTCTTCATCCGTCCCGAGCCCGGCTTGCTCGCCTTGTTCCCGTCGTACTTCTGGCACGGCACTGTGCCCTTCGCTGGCGACGACACGCGACTGACGATCGCCTTCGACCTCGTGCCCGTCGCGAGGCGCTGATCCTGCCCGGCCGCGAAGCGCGCCATCGACGGCATGCGCATGGCCTGATAGCCGGCGATCATCAGCCGGCGCTGGAAGCGCGATGGCCGGATGCCTCATCCTATGCACGACGCGTCCGCGTCCAGACACCCAACCGATGACCACACCCCAAGCCGCCACCGCTGGCCAAGACTGGATTGTCTTCAAGTTCGGCGGCACCAGCGTCAGCACGCGTCCGCGCTGGGACACGATCGGCACCCTGATGCGCGAACGCGCAGGCGAGGGTGCGCGCGTGCTGGTCGTGGTTTCGGCGCTGGCGGGCATCACCAACGCCCTGCAGTCGGTCATCGACGCCCACGCGGACGCGGCGAACTGCGCGGAACGCATCGCGGCGATCGTCCTCCGCCATCGCGAGTTCGCCGCCACGCTCGGACTCGATGCCGATGCCGTCCTCGGCGAGCGCCTGCTTGCACTCGAAGCGCTGCTCGCCGACCCGCGCCGCACGTCCGCCGCACTCGACTGGCAGGCCGAGGTGCTCGCGCAGGGCGAACTGCTGTCCTCGACCCTGGGCGTGGCCTACCTGAAATCGCGGGGCATGGACGTCGCATGGTTCGATGCGCGCGACGGCCTGCGCGCGTTGTCGCTGCCTAACCAGAGTGAATGGGCGCGCCGCCTGTCGGTGTCCTGCGATGTCGCGGCCGGCGCCAACCTTTGCCAGCGCCTCGACGAAGGCGCGCCGATGCGCATCACCCAGGGCTTCATCGCTCGCCACGCCGATGGCGGCACCGCGATCCTCGGCCGCGGCGGCTCTGACACCTCGGCCACGTATTTCGGAGCGCTGCTCGGCGCGCGCCGCGTCGAGATCTGGACCGACGTGCCCGGCATGTTCAGCGCCAACCCGCGCCAGGTGCCCGACGCGCGCCTGCTCTCGCGCCTGGACTACGAGGAAGCGCAGGAAATCGCGACCACCGGCGCCAAGGTCCTGCACCCGCGCTGCATCCATCCCTGCCGCGACGCGAACGTGCCGATCCGCATCCTCGACACCACCCATCCGGAGATGGACGGCACCACGATCGCGCGCGATGCGGCGGTCGTGCCCGGGGTCAAGGCGATCAGTTCGCGCCGCGGGATCGTGCTCGTGGCGATGGAAACGGTCGGCATGTGGCAGCAGGTCGGCTTCCTCGCCGACACCTTCGAACGCTTCAAGCGCCACGGCCTGTCGGTGGACCTGATTGGTTCCTCGGAAACCAATGTCACCGTTTCGCTCGATCCTTCCGACAACCTCGTCAACTCGAATGTTCTCGAGGCATTGTGCGCGGACCTGGCCGAGGTCTGCCGCGTCAAGGTGATCGCGCCCTGCGCAGCGATCACCCTGGTCGGGCGCGGCATGCGTTCGCTACTGCACAGGCTCGGCGATGTCTGGGCGGAGTTCGGGCGCGAACGCGTGCACCTGATTTCGCAATCGTCGAACGACCTCAACCTCACCTTCGTGGTCGACGAAACCCTGCTCGACCAGGAAGGCCCGAATGGCACGATGGCGCGGCTGCACGCGCTGTTGATCGGTTCGGGCGCGATGCCGGTGGACGAGGCCGTGGTGTTCGGTCCGAGCTGGCGCTCGCTGCAAGGGGACATCGGTACGCGCGTGCAACCGTGGTGGCGCGCGCATCGCGAATCCTTGCTCGACCTCGCGGGGCAGGGCACACCGCGTTATGCCTACCATCTGCCGACCGTGCGCGAACGCGCGCGCGCGCTGGCTTCGCTGCCCGCGATCGACCGGCGCTTCTACGCGCTCAAGGCCAACTCGCATCCGGCGATCCTGCGTGCACTGGAAGCCGAGAGCTGCGGTTTCGAATGCGTTTCCGGCGGCGAGCTCGCCCACTTGTTCGCGATCTTGCCGACGCTCGATCCGCTGCGCGTGCTGTTCACCCCGAGTTTCGCCGCGCGCGCCGAATACGCCGACGCTGTGGTGCGCGGCGTGCGCATCACCCTCGACAGCCGGTTCCCGCTGACGCAGTGGCCGGAGCTGTTCGGCGGTCGCGAATTGATCCTGCGCGTCGATCCGGGCTTCGGCCACGGCCATCACGAGAAGGTGCGCACCGGCGGCAAGGGCGCGAAGTTCGGCCTCGATCCGGAACAGGTTTCCGCTTTCATGGCTGCCGCGAAAGCCATCAATGCTCGGATCGTCGGCCTGCATGCGCACATCGGCAGCGGTATCGCCGAAACCTCGCACTGGGCCGAGGTGCATGCGCGCCTGGCGGCGATCGCCGATGGCATCGGCACGGTCGCCTCGATCGATGTCGGCGGAGGATTGGGCGTTGCTTACGAACCCGATGCCGAGCCCTTCGACCTCGCCGCCTACGGCGCTGCGCTGGCGGAAGTGAAGTCGGCGTACCCGCAATACGAACTCTGGGTCGAGCCGGGCCGCTGGCTGGTCGCCGAAAGCGGCGTGTTGCTGGCACACGTCACCCAGTCGATCGCGAAGGCCGGCGTGCGCCGCGTCGGCGTCGATGCCGGCATGCACACGCTGCTGCGGCCGGCGCTGTATGGATCCTTTCACCACATCGTCAACCTGTCGCGGATCGAGGATGAAGGCACGACCGCATTCGACATCGTCGGCCCGATCTGCGAGAGCGGCGACGTGCTCGCGCGCCGCCGCCGGTTGCCGGTCGCGACGACGGAAGACGACGTGCTGCTGATCGCCGATACCGGCGCCTACGGCGCGGCGATGGCCTCGAACTACAACCTGCGCGGGCTGCCTGGCGAATGCGTGCTGGACGACGTCGGGCCCGACGACGCCATGCCCGATTCCGTCACGCTCGGCGGAGACGCGCCATGACCTCCTTCCATCGCGACGCGATCGCCGCGTTCCGCTTCGTCCGTTGCACTTTCGACGCGGCGACGGGCATTGCGCGGCTGGTGTACGCCTTCGACCAGGGCGAGGAGCTGACCGAGACGATCACGATCCCGGGCGCGCCGTTCGCGCTCGACGAACCGCGCGCGGCCGCGGTCGAGCGCGCGCTGCGGCTGCTGCACCTGATCGCCGGCGTGAGCTACTACAAGGCCGCGGTGCCGCGCGAGATCCGCATCGACTCGTATGCCATCGACGCCGATACCGCGGCGCTGATGGAGACGATCTACGAGAACGGGCTGGGCGAGTTCGCGTATCGCAACGGGCTCGACCTGGGCGGCAGGATCCGTTTTCCGGCAACGTCGCCGAACGTGGCGGAAGTGCTGCCTGTCGGGCTGTCGCACCATGCGCTGGTCGCGATCGGCGGCGGCAAGGACTCGCTGGTCACGATCGAGGCGCTGCGCGCCGCGGGCGTCGAGCAGACCGTGACCTGGATCGGTTCCTCGCCGCTGATAGCCGCCTGCGCGGCGCGCACCGGGTTGCCGACGCTCAACATCGCGCGCCAGCTCGCGCCGCAGTTGTTCGAATACAACCGCCAGGGCGCTTGGAACGGCCATATCCCGGTCACCGCGATCAACTCGGCAATCCTCGTCCTTGCCGCGCTGCTGCATGGATCCGACCAGATCGTGTTCTCCAACGAACGCTCGGCCAGCTACGGCAGCGAGATCCTCGACGAGCACGGTCGCGTGGTCGCCCAGGTCAACCACCAGTGGTCGAAGGGCTGGGCGTTCGAGCGCGACTTCGGCGCGCACGTGCAATCGCGCGTCGCCGCCGACCCCGGATCGGGTCCGGGGCAGGCTTTGAATTACTACTCGCTGCTGCGCCCGCTCTCGGAACTCGCAGTCGCGCGGCAGTTCGCGAAGACCGACCGCTACGACGCGCACTTCTCCAGCTGCAACCGCAACTTCCACATCCTCGGCGAACGCCCGGCAAACCGCTGGTGCGGCGTCTGTCCGAAATGCCATTTCGTCTTCCTCGCGCTCGCGCCCTTCATGCCCAAGCCGCGGCTGGTGGGCATCTTCGGACGCAACCTGCTCGACGATGCCACGCTCGCGCCGGGCTTCGACGCCCTGATCGAGTACCGCGACCACAAGCCTTTCGAATGCGTGGGCGAGGGCCGCGAGGCTCGCGCCGCTTTCGTCGCGCTCGCGCAACGACCCGCTTGGCGCGAGGACGCGCTGGTCGAACGCTTCGCGCGCGAGATCGCGCCGCAGCTCGGCGATTCGGTGCCGGGCATCGACACCCTGCTGCCGCCGCAGGGCGAGCACCGCATACCGGCCGCGTTGTGGGAACGCCTGCATGCGCATCTCGGAGCTTGAGGGTCGCCGCGTCGCGCTCTGGGGCTGGGGCCGCGAGGCCCGCGCCGCGCATGCCGCGCTGCGTTCGCGACTGCCGTCGCTCGCGTTGACGGCGATCTGCAGCGAGGCCGAAGCATCCGACGTCGCTGCCCTGGGCGATCCCTTGCTGCACGCATCGACAAGCGCCGACGGCGATGCCCTGGCGGCGTTCGACGTCGTCGTGAAATCGCCCGGCATCAGCCCTTACCGCATCGAGGTCGAACAAGCTCTCGCCTGTGGCACGCGCTTCACTTCCGGCACCGCGCTGTGGTTCGCCGAACATGCCGATGCCCGCACGGTCTGCGTCACCGGCACCAAGGGCAAGAGCACCACGACGGCCTTGATCGCGCATCTGCTGCGCGCCGCGGGACATCGCACTGCGCTTGCGGGGAATATCGGCCTGCCGCTCATGGAGTTGCTCGACCCGCCGCAGGCGCCGCCGCTTCCATCAAACGTGTTCTGGGCGATCGAGCTGTCGAGCTACCAGACGCGCGAGGTCGCTGCCTCCGGCGCGCGCCCCGAGGTCGCGGTCGGCCTCAACGTCTATCCCGAGCACCTGGACTGGCACGGCAGCCACGAACGCTACGTCGCCGACAAGCTCGCGCTGTTCACGGAAGGAAGGCCGCGCATCGCCGTGCTCAATGCGCTCGACCCGACGCTGGCGGCGCTGGAACTGCCGGACTCGGACGTGCGCTGGTTCAACCGCGAGGACGGCTGGCACCTGCGCGATGCGACCCTGCATCGCGGCGACGAAGCGGTGATGGACACCGCGGGCATTCCGTTGCCGGGCCGCCACAACCTGTGGAACCTCTGCGCCGCGCTTGCCGCGATCGAAGCGCTCGGCCTCGACGCGCGTCCGCTCGCGCGACACGCGCTTTCGTTCCGGCCGTTGCCACACCGCCTGCAGTGGCTCGGAACGAGCGACGGGATCGCCTTCGTCAACGATTCGATCAGCACGACGCCGCATGCGAGCCTGGCCGCGCTCGACCTCTACGCCGACCGGCCGGTCGCGATCCTCGTCGGCGGCTACGATCGCGGCGTGGACTGGACGCCCTTCGTCGAACGCATGCGCGTTTCACCCGTGGCCGCGGTGATCACGATGGGCCAGAACGGACCGCGCATCCATGAAGCGTTGCACGAGCTCGCAATGGCCGGCCGGCTGCGGCTGGCCTCGGCGGTGGACATGGCCGATGCGGTCGCGCAGGCGCGCCAGGCGCTGCCCGGCGGCGGTATCGTGCTGCTGTCGCCCGGGGCGCCCAGCTTCGGCGCCTATGCCGACTACGCCGAACGCGGTCGCGATTTCGCGCGTTGTGCGGGCTTCGATCCGGACGCGATCAGCCGGATTCCAGGCCTCGGGATCGCCTGACCACCAGAAGGCTTCGAGCCAGCTTGCCTGGCCTCGGCATCACCTGATTGGAAGCCCGGACCACGGCGACCGAAGGCCGCCGGTGCGCCCTGTCATGCCTTGGCGACCCACTCCTGATAAACTTCGTGGTTCCGATGAGTAGGCCGTGTTCGTGGCGATGGAGGTTCATCGACACGAGGCTGGGCGTGTCCGCCCGCCGGCGGGAGATGCGTTTCGACCAACGCGGCGCGGCCCGTGCCGGATGACGAAGACTTGCGGGAAGGCATGCATGAAGTTCCAGCACGGTGGTTGCGCCTGACATGAGCCTGAAGCGGAGACTGATCCGAGGGGGCGCTTGGGTGTTCGGCGGCAAGCTCATCTCCATCCTGAGCGCGTTCGTCCTCAACCTGCTGCTCACCCGCAACCTGAAGCCGGCCGACTACGCCGCGTACTTCGTGTGCTTCAACACGGTGATCATCCTCGTGACGGTCGCCACCTTCGGCATGGACCAGATCGCCGTGCGCATGATCGCGGTGACCACGGCAGCCGGCCGGTTCGTGCTGGCCCGCAGGATCGTCCTGCGCTGCCTGGGCATCGTCGCCGTCGGCGGATTGCTGATGGTGGCGGTGCTGGCGGCGGGCTCGAACTGGCTGTTCGCGACCCAGCTCAAGATGCCGCAGATCGTCCCGGTGACCGGGATCGTGCTGTGCTGGCTGCTCGCAGCCTCGCTCCAGCGCCAGATCGCCGAGACCTTCCGAGGGTTCGGCGACATCCGCCTGGCCACCATGTTCGGCGGCCTGCGCAACAACGGCTTCCTGATCAACGCCGCGATCTGCTTCACGGTGGGCGGTTTCGCGCTGGCCCACGCGCTTTCCCTCGAACGGGTGTTCGCGATCCTCGCGGCGTGTTCGGGGTTGGTCGTCCTGCTCTCGCTGGCGTTGCTCGCCCGCAAGATCCGCAGGCGCGAGGACGTCGCCATGCCGGAAACCGCGACGCCGATGGCGATCTCCGCGCGCCCGGCCTACCTGCTCCACGAGAGCTGGCCGCTCTGGATTTCGATGCTGGTCACGGTGCTGAACAACCAGGGCGTCGGCTGGCTGGCGGCGAAGTTCGACGTTCCCTCGCGGGTGGCGCTGTTCGGCCTGGCCCAGCAGTTCGCGGTGATGGCCATCACGCCCGCCATCATGGGCAACTCGGTGATGCCGCCGATCATCGCCGAACTCTACAGCCGCCGCGAGATGGGCAGGCTCGAGCGGGTCGCGCAGACGGTGGCCGGGCTGGTGAGCATTCCCAGCGCCGGCATCTTCCTGCTGCTGCTGTTCGCGGGACAGGACCTGCTCGGCAAGATCTTCGGCAGCTACTACCAGGCCGCCTATCCGCTGCTGCTGATCATGTGCGCCGGCCAGGTCGTCAACGTCGCGACCGGTTCCTGGCAGGTGGTGCTGCCGATGGTGGGCCAGAAGAACCAGATGCTGCTGCTGAGCCTGTTCAGCGCGACGCTGCAGGCCGTCGTGGGCGTGCTCGCCGGTCGCCACTGGGGCGTGTACGGCGTGGCCTGGGCTTTCTGCCTGAGCATGACGCTCACGAACCTGGCGGGCATGGTCGTCGTCCATCGCCGGCTCGGCGTATGGACCTACGTCTGGGTGGACCGCAAGGTCATCGTCGAGCTGTTCGCGATGGTGAAGAACAGGCTCGCTGGGGGACGTTCCGCAAAGGGAGACGTCGGGGTCGCGACGGCCGAGGCCGCGCCCGGTTCGAAAGGAAGCGCATGAAAGTAGCGATCGTTCATTACTGGCTGGTCACGTGGCGTGGCGGCGAGAAGGTCGTGGAGGCCTTTGCCGAGATGTTCCCGGAGGCCGACATCTACACCCACGTCCTCGATCCGGAGGTCGTCAAGGGCACCGGGCTCGAGCACCGCAGGATCTTCACGACCTTCATCAACCGGCTGCCGTTCGCGAAGAAGCGCTACCAGAACTACCTGCCGCTGATGCCGATGGCGCTGGAGCGCCTGGACCTGCGCGACTACGACCTCGTCATCAGCTCCGAGTCGGGCCCGGCGAAAGGCGTGATCGTGCGTCCGGACGCGTATCACGTCTGCTACTGCCACAGCCCGATGCGCTACCTGTGGGACATGCGCCACGACTACGAGCAAGGCGCGTCGTGGATCAAGCGGATGGCGATGCTGCTGCTGTTCCCGCGCCTGCGCGACTACGACCGCCTGAGCTCGATGGGCGTGGATGCCTTCGTCGCCAACTCGAGCTGGGTCGGCAAGCGGATCGAGAAGTACTACCGGCGCGAATCGCACGTGATCGCGCCGCCGGTCGACGTCGACAGCTTCCACATCAGCGAGACGATCGGCGATTACTACCTCATGGTCGGCCAGCTCACCCGCTACAAGCGCGTCGATCTGGCGGTGGAGGCCTTCAACGAACTGGGGCTGCCGCTGGTGGTGATCGGCGAGGGCGAGGAAACCGCCGCGTTGCGCAAGATGGCGCGTGGCAACATCCATTTCATGGGCCGCCAGCCTTTCAGCGTGATCCAGAAGCACTACGCCGAATGCAAGGCGCTGATCTTCCCGGGCGTGGAGGATTTCGGCATGGTCCCGGTCGAGGCGATGGCCTCCGGACGGCCGGTGATCGCCTTCCGCAAGGGCGGGGCCTGCGAATCGGTGGTCGAGGACGTCACCGGCATCTTCTTCGACCAGCCGACGGCCGAGAGCCTGATGGCGGCAGTCAAACGTTTCCAGGCGATGGAGGGTTCGTTCGTTCCCGCTACGCTCAGAAAGCATGCGCAAACATTCGGTAAGCGAAACTTCCTGGACAGGTTCCGCCAATTCCTTGCCGAGAGGTGCGGTCATGTCGAGTCGTCCCCGAGTGCATAGCCTTTCCCGGTCGATCGAGGCCGCGCATGATCCGGCACCGGCGTTCCCGGCACGGCCTGCGCTTGAGGTCGCATCGCGCGGCCTGCGCTGGCTCGCCTGCATTGCGTTGACCGTCCTGGCGCAGAACTCCATGGCTGCCGCTTCCAGACCCGCGACGGCGATCGCCTGGGTCGACTACATGGGCGCCCAGGACGACCAGGTGCGGTGGGCGCACACGATGCGCGGCTACCAGCGCCACAGCACCGGCATGGACAACAACCCGCAAGCCGACGAGGCGAAACAGAACTCGGTGCCCCTGGGTTCAGGTGTCGGCACGGTCATCATCCCGGTCGGCGCGCTGTCGTTTCCCGGGCAGGCGGACTCGGTGCAGAACTATTTCAATCGCGTCGAGTCCGACCAGGGCAGGGCCTGGGGCGATCTGCTCAGGAAGCAGACGCGCACCATGGCCAGCCGGTTGAGCGGCCACCAGATCTACTGGCAGGTGAGCAACGAGATCAACAGCCGCAAGTTCGGCCAGAACGTCGCAAGGTTCGGCGGTGCGGGGAGCGGATCGTTCGCGCTCAACCGGCCCGAACTGATCGGGGTCTACGCCGAGAAGGTGCTGGCGCCGGCCAGCGCCGCGATCAGGGGCGCAGCCGAGTCCGGCGGGCCGAAACCGAAGATCGTCATCGCCACGATCGCCTATGCCGCCCAGCAGGACACGCGCGACTGGCTGCTGAAATTCCTCGACTACCAGCTCAAGGGCACACTGGTCCCATCCCTCAAGGGGCGCACGGTAGCGTCCCTGGGCGATGTGGTCGGCATCCATTACCTGCTGTCCCGCGATGACGGCGACTGGCAGAAGGACCTGGGCAACCTGTACCGGCAGGTCGTCGACGTCCGCCACATGCAGGGCCTTTGGCTGACCGAGGAGGTTGGCCTGGTCTATGCGCGCAACGGCATGGGCGGCGCGATCGCGCTCAAGGACTGGGCGCGTTTCATGAGCTGGGTCAGCGTCAATGGCTACACGCCCGAGCAGACCCGCATGAACCTGTGGGGCTGGCAGCTCGGGCCCGATGGCTCGCGTGGTTCGGAGGCGATGGATTACCTCTACAGCCAGATCGGCGCGTCGAAGGTCAAGGTGATCGGCGACAGCGCCTACACCCAGGCTTCGTTCGGCCAGTTGTTCGCCTTCAGCGTCGACAAGGGCGGTTCGCTGGTGATCGCCGTCGGCGACGGACATTCGGGCCGGAGCGATGCGAAGCTGCCCGCGGGGGCGGCCGGGAAGGACGTGTCCTGCCGCCTGTTCACCAAGGGCGGCAGTCATCCGGCAGCGTGTACGGCCGTGGCCGGAAGCCTGCACAGCGATGCACTCGCGGGTCTCGGGGAAAACGACGTGCTCGTGGCGGTGATGAAGTAAACCCAACGAGCGCCGGCCTCGGGGAGAACGACGTTCTCGTGGCCGTGCTGTAGCAAACCATGATGACCCTCGGCCTCGGGGAGGACGACGTCCTCGTGGCTGTGACGAAGCAAACCAGACGATCGCCGGCAGGGGGAACGACGTCCCCATGGCAGCGATGAAACAAATCAAACGATCGCTGGCTTCGAGGAGAACGACATCCTCATGGCTGTGATGAAGCAAACCTCGCGACGACGGACCAAGAAGCATGCACCCGAAGATAAAGCGCTGGATCTACGTGACGGGCGCGCCCCGCAGCGGGACGACGTTCGCCGGCAAGATCCTGAGCTCGTCGATCCGGGTCGACTACATCCATGAACCGTTCAATCCGGACTGCGGCATCGCCGGCATCGGGCAACCCTATCTCTACCTCGAACGCGGCAGTGCCAGGGAAGTGGCTTTGCGGCCGACGATCGACGCCCTGTTCGACTACAAGGCGAAGCTGCGGACCGGCTATTACAAGAACGACACGCCCTTCCAGCGTTTCGCCAAGCGCTTCGTGGGGTCGAGAGGGCCATTCCACCTGCGCCTGGCGCGGCTCAATCCCTTCCACGACGCGGCGATCGTCAAGGACCCGGTCGGTTGCCTGCTGACCCGGTACCTGGCCGAATCCTACGGCGTGAAGCCGGTGATCATGGTCAGGCGCCCGGTCGGATTCGTCGCCAGTTCCAAGAAACTGCGCTGGGAGAATTCGCTCGATCCGATCGTCAACCAGCCCGACCTGGTGGCGCGGTTCTTCGGCGACGAGGAACACGAACTCATCGAGAGGTACGGCTCCGGCACGCCGATCGAGAAGGCAGCATTGACCTGGCGCCTGCTAAACACGGTGCTGCTGGCCTTCCACGACGCCATCCCGGGCTCGGTCCTGGTCACCCATGAACAGCTCAGCGAGGAGCCGGTCGCGACCTTCGAGCGCATCTTCGCGGGAGTCGGCCTGCCGATGACCGACCGCATCCGCGAACGGATCGCCCGCCACACCTCCGGCGACGGCAAGACCGGGCAGGGCCGGGTGCAGCGCTTCGTGCGCGACAGCAAGTCCATCGCCGGCCAGAGCCAGTCGCTGCTCGACGCGGACGAGAAGAAGAAGGTGATGCTGATCGCCGAACCGCTCGCGACCCGCATCTACGGAAACTGATCCTCGCCGCGGACACTGCCGAGGGGTTCAAGCACCGAAGTGAAATCGGCGGGCAAGGTCGTGGCGCTGCGCCGACTCTGGCATCATAGGCGCTCCGCTGCGCCCGCCAGGTCGACGCTCCGGCCCTTCCGATGCGATCCGGACGGCACGTGCGGCCGGCTGGTTGCATCGCCGGGCCGCCGCTGGCGCGCTATGCGGGTTGCCGTGGCCGCATGCGGGGGTTGCTCGAATGCCATTGCCGATCTCTTCCAGATGAACAGGCCGAACATGCCGTCGCGACCAGCCCCCGGAAACAACGCCTTGCCGGCAGACTTCGATACCGCAGCCGGGATGACCGGGTGTCAAGCCTCCGGTTCGCCCGCGGGCGCGGGGACTGATCGTCGATGATCCGGGTTTCGAGGAGATCCTAGCTCCATGTTCTCGTCCCTGCTCCTGGCGCTGACCCACGCCCAGGACTTCATGGGCTTGCTGGCGCCCGCCGCGTTGCTCATGTTCCTGATCGCGCAGTTCCGACTGCTCCGGGTGCCCAGGACGTTCGACCTCACGACGATGGCGTTCATCGTCCTGACCGTCTGGCTGGTCGTCTCGACCGTCTTCAACGGCACCTGGGTCGGCATCCCGATCTCGAACTACGTCTCGCAGTACTGCCAGATGTTCTACATGGTGGGTTTCTACCTGATCATGCGGTTCATCAAGTTCAACGACCGGTTGGAGAAATATGTCTTCGGCTCGGTGATCTTCGCGGGCTGCCTGTACTCGCTGCTGTCGCTGTTCAGCCTGTACATCCATCCGCTGACGATCTGGGGCGTCAAGTTTTCCGGCCAGGGCTTCGTGTTCGGGCCGTTCGGCGCGCACGACCCGATGGCGGCCATGACCGGCGTCGCCCTCGTCCTGGCCTGGGTTCTTTTCAACGAGAGAGCCAGCCGCCCCTTCCAGAAGTTCATCCCGATCTGGCTGCTCCTGCCGGCGATGGGCATCCTGGCCATGACCTTCCTGCTGGCGCGCTCACGCGGCTACGCGGTCGGGCTCATCATTGCCCTGTTCCTGCCGATCCTCTGGCGCACGCTGGTGGACTTCAAGTCGCGCAAGATGAGCCGGCAGGTCCTGCTGGGCCTGGTCTCGGCCGGGTTCATCTGCATCGCGATGGGTTTCGTGCTGTCGGACCGCATCGCCAGCATCTTCCAGACCGGCGCGGCCGGCGCCGTCAGCGACGACCCCAACGTCGAGACGCGGTTCCTGCTGTGGCTGCGCGCGCTCGGCCTGATCAGCCAGAGTGCGGTCACGGGCATCGGTCCGGGCGCATTCGAGCAGGTCGGCCTGCAGATGACCTCGGAGGTGCCTTACCTGGTCTCGCAACGGCGCGCGGGCACCTACTCGACCACGAAGATCGAATTCGACCCGGAAGGCGGCCTGCATGCGCATGACGTGTTCCTGGAGATCTGGGTCGAGTGGGGCCTGATCGGGTTCGTGCTGATCTTCACCGCCTTCCTGAGCGCGATGTACGCGGCGCGCAAGGCGATCCGCCGCTACGACGACCAGCTTCCCGACGAGGGCAGGCGAAGGTTCATGCTGTCGCTGGCCGCGACCCTGTTCCTGTTCCTGTGCGGCAGCGGCCTCACCGGCGGCTACACCCTGATGAGTCCGACGACGTGCTGGCTGTTCTACTTCGTGCTGGCGCGGATGCGCGTCGGCCTTGCCCACGACCGCCGGCTGCTCGCCCTGCCGAAACCCGAGGCGCGGACATGACGGCGCGCCCGAACTTCCTGTTCATCGGCGCCGACAAGTGCGGTTCGAGCTGGCTGCACAAGGTGCTGTCCGAACATCCGCAGTGCTTCATCCCGCCGGCGAAGGACATCTATTTCTTCGACCGTTTCTACGAGAAGGGGCTGGACTGGTACCTGCGCTTCTTCGCCGATGCCCCTGGACAGGCGCGTTGCGTGGGCGAGGTCTGCCACGACTACCTGTATTCGGCGCAGGCCGCGCAGCGGATCGCCCGCGACCTGCCGGACGTGAAGCTCGTCGCCTTCCTGCGCGAGCCGGCGGACCGGACCTTCTCGCACTACCTGTACATGATCCGCAGCGGACGTACGCGCGTGTCGTTCCGCGAGGCGCTCGAGAGCTATCCCGAGCTGGTCGAACACAGCTCGTACGCGAAACACCTGGCGCCGTACTTCGAGCTGTTCCCCGAGGGCCAACTGAAGGTGTTCTTCTACGACGACCTGCGCGCCGCGCCGCGCGAGTTCGCGCGTTCCATCTTCGAATTCCTCGGCCTGGAGTGGACGGACTCGCTCGACTACGAAGGCAAGGTGCGCCCGGCCTCGGCGCCGCGCAGCTTCCTGCTGGCGAAGGCGCTCAAGCAGGGCGCGGCGCTCGCGCGCAACCTGGGATGGGCCAACTTCGTGGGCCGGATCAAGAACAGCTCTTTCGCGTTCCGTCTCTACAAGCCCTACAAGGCCGCGGCCAAGCCAGCAGCCACCGACGAGGAGCGCAAGTACCTGCTCGCCGCGCTGGACGCCGATCTCCACCAACTGGTGCGTGTGCTGCCGCAGCCGCTGCCGGCATGGATCCCCGCCGGTGATGACGCCGCCAGGGTGCAGGCGCGCCCGGATCTGCGTTCCGAAGTCGCCGGGAACTGAGGGAAGCTCGTCCCGGTTCCACTGCCGGTCGCCGACGGTAGTATCGTGCGCCTGACGCCGCCGACGCCCGGGAGCACGCCATGTCCTCAGGATTCCTTCGCAAGACGGTCGCCCTCGCGATCCTTTCGCTCGCCGGTTCCCTTTCCGCGAATTCGTCAGCCGCGCCTCGCGCCGAACCGGTGAGCTGGAAGGACGGCGCGACCACGCTGTCCGGCTACCTCGTCTGGGACGATGCCAACGGCGCGAAACGCCCGGGCCTGCTGATGGTGCCGAACTGGCACGGCGTCAACGACATCGCCGTCGCGAAGGCGAAGATGATCGCCGGCCACGATTACGTGATCCTGCTCGCCGACATGTACGGCAAGGACGTGCGGCCGAAGGACGACAAGGCCTCGATGGACGCGGTCAAGCCCTTCTACGGCAATCGCAAGCTCATGGAGCAGCGCGTCAACGCGGCCTGGGACGCGCTGAAAACAAACGGCGGCAAGGCGCCGATCGACATGACCCGGCTGGGCGCGATCGGGTTCTGCTTCGGCGGCTCGGCGGTGCTCGACCTTGCGCGCAGCGGCACCGTGCCCAGCGGCGGCATCGTGACCTTCCACGCCGGCCTGCATCCGGACGATCCGGCGAACGCGTCGTCGATCAAATCGCGCCTGCTGGTGCTCAATGGCGCCGACGACAAGGGCGCGTGGCCCGACACCGACAAGTTCTTCGCAGAGTTGCGCGCCAGCGGCAGCGATTGGCAATTCGTCAACATCGGCGGCGCCGTGCACTGCTTCACCGAGACCGAAGAAAATTCGCCCGGCTGCAAGTACGACGCGAAAGCGGCCGCGCGCGGCTACCGGATGATGCACGCCTTCTTCGACGAAGCCTTCGCCGGAAAATGAAAGCGGGCGACAGGTTGCATCCAGACAGGACGACGGCGATGAAGGCATTCGTGCGAAGCGGACTAGCCGCGTGGTGCGTGGCGCTGGTGTCCTGGGCGGCGTCCGTTTCGGCCGGCGACCGCGACATCAAGCCGCCGGCCGCCGAAGCGACCTGCGTGACCTACGATGCGGTCTACGAGAACGCCCCGATGATGGCGGTGAAACCGCCGCAAGGGGAACTGCGCGTCTACCTGCAGAAGACGGCAACGCCGTGCCCGGCGTCGGGCGCATGTGCGCAGCGGCAGAAGGCCTTCCTGGTGGAGGGCGACCAGGTTTTCGCGTCGCAGGAGAAAAATGGATTTCGCTGCGCCTACTACGGCACGGCCGGAGGCCAGTTGATCGCGGGCTTCCTGCCGGCGCGTTCGCTCGCGCCACTCAAGGAGGAAACCGGTTTGACGCCGGAGTTTCTCGCGGGTGCCTGGAACGACAGCGGCGACACGGTGAGCTTTTCCGCCGCGGGTGGCGGAAAGGTCCATGCCAGCGGCACGGCGACCTGGCAGGGAATGAACAAGGACGACGTGCACGACGGCGAGTTCGATGCGCAGGCCATGGCATCGGGCAGCGAGGCCGTGTTCAAGGACGATGCCTGCGAAGTCCACGTCCGCCGACGCGGGAACTACCTGGTGCTGGACGACAATTCCGTGTGCGGCGGCATGAACGTCAGGTTCATGGGCATCTACGTGCGCAAGCACCCGGCTGTGCGGTAGCAGCCGCACTGCGGCCGGCTATCGCGGCCCGATGGAATAGGACGTAATCCGGTAACCCGTTCCGGTCGCGTAGCCGAATTCGAACGAGAACTCCGTGTCGACGTCGTCCCAGACGATCATGTAACGGCCATCCTGCAGTGGCTGCGGCTTGGCGCCCTGCGCGTGCGCGCGCATGGACTTCGTGAACAGCGTGTCGTAGCGCCGCAGGAATTCGGCGCGGTCCTTGATCGGTCCTTCCTGCACATTGCCTTGGGTCTCGACCGCCCAGTCCTCGACCGGAAACGCGATCAGGTCGGCGAGCTTCTGCCGGTCGTTTGCCTTCGCCGCGGCAAGAAACGCGGCGTGGAAGGTCTTGAACTCGGCGGCGTGCGGCCCTGGCGCCTCGGCGAAGGATGGCGCGACCAGGGTGGCGAGAAACAAGGCGGTGGCCGGCAGGATGTTTTTCATTGTGATGCCTGGCTTGGGCGATGGCCGATTCGCTCCGCTCCCGAATGGGCACCGTGGCTCTGGTACGACGCGCGGACTTGCCCCATCTTAGCCCTGCGTCGAACGCAGTTCGCGGGCGCGCTGCGCCACAAGGGGTAGGGCATGGCGGAAGTCGGCGGCCAGGCTATGCATATGGGTACAGCGCCCGTGTTGCCGGCGCGCCATGTCGCCGCCGTCTGCATCGGCAACGCGCTGGAGTTCTACGACTTCGTCACCTATGCGTTCTTCGCCGCGCAGATAGGCCGCTGCTTCTTTCCCTCGCAGGCGCGCGACATCAGCCTGCTCGCTTCGCTTGCGACCTTCGGCGCCGGCTTCCTGACGCGGCCGCTGGGTGCGTGGGTGATCGGCAGGATGGGCGACCGCCGTGGGCGCAAGCCGGCGATGCTGCTGTCGTTCGCATTGATCGGCATCGCCACGATCGGGCTGCCGCTGACGCCGTCGTACGCCTCGATCGGCGTGCTCGCGCCGATCCTCGTGATCGCTTTCCGCCTGCTGCAAGGCTTCGCGCTCGGAGGCGAAGTCGGGCCGAGCACCGCCTTCATGATGGAAGCGGCGCCGTTGATGCGGCGTGGACTTTATATCTCGCTGCAATCGATGAGCGCCGATGCGGCGACCCTAGCGGCGGGCGTGGTGGGCTTCGTGCTGGCGAACCGGCTCGATGCCGCGGCGCTGGACGCCTGGGGCTGGCGGGTGGCCCTGCTCGCGGGCGCGGTGATCGTGCCTTTCGGTCTTGCGCTGCGTCGCACGCTCGGCGAAACCCTGCCGATCGCGGAAGCCGCGCCTGCGGCGGACGCGCACGAGCGCCGTGGCTTCGGTCGCATCGCCGCGCTCGGCCTGGCGATGCTGGCGGCGGCGACCACCACCAACTACATCCTCGACTACCTCACCACCTACGCGAACTCGACCCTCGGCATGCCCGCGAACCTCGCGCTCGGCGCGACCGCGATCGTCGGCCTGTGCGGCGTGATCTGCGATCCGATCGGGGGATGGCTGTCGGACCGGGTCGGGCGCAAGCCGGTGATGTTCATCCCGTTCGCGCTGCTGCTCGTCGCCATCTTCCCGTGCTTCTGGCTGCTCGGGCAGGCGCGCACCGGAGCCGTGCTGTTCGGCGTCTCGGCGACGCTCGCCTGCGCGGCGACACTGGCCACTTCGGTCTTCCTCGTCGCGATCACCGAATCGCTGCCGCCACGCCAGCGCTCGGGCGGGTTGTCGCTGATCTACGCGATCGCGATCTCGGTCTTCGGCGGATCGACGCAGTTCATGGCGGGCTGGCTGACGCGGGTCACCGGCAGCGCGCTGGCGCCGGCGTGGTACATGGTCGGTGGAACGCTCGTCGGCCTGGTGGCGATCGCGCTGATGCCGGAGACGGCGCCGGTCAGGCTCCTGCGACGCGACCGCTAGTTCGTCCGTCGTGAGGTTGCGTCAGGGATGCGCGGACTTGTCCAGTCGGGCCGCGTCGAGCCGCATGATCAGCGGATCGAGCGCCCCGAAAAGATTCCCGGCACGCAGCGTGGCCATTTCCTTTTCAGCTTCGTCCGGCCGGTTCTCGGCGCGCAGCATGGCGACGAGTTTCGCACGCGCGCGCGCCTGGTCGGGTCGTGCGACGAGCGCGTCGCGCAATGCGCGCTCGGCGAGCTTCCGGTCGTCCAGCACGCTCCAGGCGAAGTCGGAATAATTCATCAGCAATTCCGCCGAGGGCGCTCCGTGTCCGAGCGCGGCCGTGCTGGCCTGGAGCATGAGTTGCGGCTGCTTGCAGGAACCTTCGACGTGGCATTGCAACAGCCCGTCGAGCGCGTTGCTGTCGATCGTCGAAGGCGGATGGCTGTCGAGCTTGGCGATCAGTGAGCTCCACAGCGCCGGATCGATCGCAAGGCCGTTCCGGGACCGCACCATGATGAGGGTGGCCTCCGGTGCGATGCTCGCGCCCGGCAGCGACGCGGCGCGCAGCAGCACCGCGTCCACCTGCGCCTGCGTGTGGGGCATTCCGTCTGCGCGGGTCGACAAGGCCACCGCGAGCGCGTACTGCGCGTTCGACGACAGCGGCCGGTGCTCGGCCTCGCTCAAGGCGAAGCGCCATCCGTCGCCCCAGTCGTAGGCACGGCGCGCCGTGACTTGCGCGGCATTGAACGCCAGCAGGCAGCCGGCGACGGCGGCGAGGCTGCGCAGGCGGCCGGTCAGCGGCATCGTGCCGGCGAGTGCGATCACCGCGAGCAGCACGCCGATCGATGGGAAGTAGTTGCGATGCTCGAACACCAGGTCGAGCGGGATCACGGTCGCGGTGAGCAGGTGCCCGGCGAAGAACCAGCCGATGCCCACGCTGGCCAGCGGCGCGCGCCGGCGCATCGTCCACGCGAGGACGAGCAGGGCGGCAAGCGCCAGCGCGCAGGCCACGGTGGATGGAGGATCGAGCCAGCCGCGCGAAGGCAGGTAGTCGTCGTGCAGCAGGGCGAGCTGGTCCAGTCGCGGCAGCAGCGTCCAGTGCAGGTAGTCGACGAGCACGCGCGGCTCGGTGATCAGGCGCGGCAGAATGCCCACGCTCATCGAGTACGATCTGGCCCCGAAGATCCACGACCCGAGCCACGCCAGTCCGGCCGCGAAGGGGATGCCAACCACCATCGCGTACAGTCCAAGCAGCGGGCGCGAGACCCGGCCGTCGCGGTCGGCCAGTCGTGTCAGCGCGGCGTCTGCGATCAGCGCGTACAGCGGCAGCATCGCCGCCGATTCCTTGACCGCGATGCCCGCGGCGGTCGCGCCGGCGAGCCAGATCGCGGCCGGCCAGATCCCTTCGCCTTCGACGATCTGACGCCGGCGTGCTGCGAAATAGCCGGCCAGGCCGAGCAGGACGAACGTCGTGCACAGCGATTCCATCCGCTGGCTGACGTAGAGGACAGCCGTGAAATTGATCGGGAGGACCATCCATGTTGCCGCGATCGCCAGCGGCAGCCAGCCGGGCGGTGCGCGCGGGCCCGCCGCGCCTGGACGACACCCGTCGAGTGCGAGCATCCGCAGCAGCATCGCGTACAGCAGCACGCCGTTGAGCAGGTGGATGCATAGATTCGTCACCTTGAACGGAACGACCGTGGGACCGCCCAACCGGTAGTTCAGTGCGAAGCTGAGCATCCCGAGCCAGCGCCCCACATGCGCCTCGGGGAGGGACAGCATCGCGCGCATCCAGGCGTCGAAGGAATCGTTCGCGACGTGCAGGTCCTGGTTGTTGACGATGAAGGGCAGGTCGTCGTAGACGAAGTGGCCGCCCAGGCCCGGCGCGTACACCAGCGCGGCGAAGGCGAGCGCGAGCAGCAACGGCCAGTGGCGACGCAACAGGGAGGGCGACGCGGCGGTCGCCTGCGATGGGCGATCGAGCGCGCTCAACGATCGCGCTCGATCGCGTACCTCGCCAGCCCGTGCAATGCGTCCAGCCAGGGCGAATCGGGAAGGCCATGCAGCGAGGCCTGCGCGCGGTGCGCGTGCTCGCGCGCCCTGGCGGCGCTGTAGTCGATGCCGCCGCTGGCGTGGATCGCTCGCAGGATCGCCGGCATCGCGCTGATGTCGCCTTCGACGATGGCGGTGCGGATGGTTTCGACGGCATCGGCGTCGGCGTGCGCAAGGGCGTGGATCAGCGGCAGGGTCGCCTTGCCTTCGGCGAGATCGTCGCCGAGGTTCTTGCCGAGCGCGTCGGCGTCGGCTGTGTAGTCGAGCACGTCGTCGGCGATCTGGAAGGCGAAGCCCAGTTCCAGTCCGTAGTCGTGCAGCGCCTGCTGGGTCTTCGCGTCGGCGCCGGCGAGGAAGCCGCCCAGGCGGGTGGCGGCGGCGAACAGCACCGCGGTCTTGCGCTCGATGACCTGCGCGTAGGCGGCCTCGTCGGTATCGGGATTGCGCACGTGCAGCAGCTGCAGCACCTCGCCCTCGGCGATCGCATTGGTGGTGTCGGCGAGCACGCGCATGATCTGCGGGCGCTCGAGCTCGACCATCAACTGGAAGCTGCGCGAATACAGGAAGTCGCCGACCAGCACGCTGGGTGCGTTGCCCCACAGCGCGTTCGCCGTCTTGCGGCCGCGCCGCAGGTCGGACTCGTCGACGACGTCGTCGTGCAGCAGGGTAGCGGTATGGATGAACTCGATGATTGCGGCGAGCTGGTGGTGGTCGCCGCCCTGGTAACCCATCGCCCGCGCCGCGAGCAGGACCAGCATCGGTCGCAGGCGCTTGCCGCCGGCGGCGACGATGTGTTCGCCGATCTGGTTCACCAGCACGACGTCGGAAGCGAGCCGGCGCCGGATCAGCGCATCGACCGCCGCCATGTCCGTCGCCACCAGCGCCTGGATCGCGCGCAGGTCCACGACCACCGGAGGGGCGGGCTCGGGACGGCGCTGGGTCGTGGCGTCGGAGGTCATCGGCTTGCTTGGCTTGGCATTCAGGGAATTATAACGTTCAGGCGCGGGCGGCCGTCGGAATTCCCCGACGGCGGGACGGGCGATCGGCCGATGGCGGGCGGCAGCTCGCTGCGCCAGCATCTGCGACGAGGCCGGGGTGGCGGGCTGGTATCATGGCCCGGCGCCTTCCGGCGCCGATCCTGATGGGCAAGAGCGCGTTTCCCCGCGGGTGGGAGCGCTGACTTTCCTGCGGCGATCATTCACCCGGTACAGACAACCACGGAGCAGCGGCATGGCGCGCGGCATCAACAAGGTCATCCTCGTCGGCAACCTCGGCGACGACCCGGAAGTGAAGTACACCCAGGGCGGCATGGCGATCTGCACGATCCGCCTTGCCACCACCAGCGTGCGCACCGACAAGGACGGGCAGAAGCAGGAACGCACCGAATGGCATCGGGTTAAGCTGTTCGGCAAGCTCGGCGAGATCGCCGGCGAGTACCTGCGCAAGGGTCGCCAGTGCTATATCGAAGGCTCGATCCGCTACGACAAGTACACCGGCAAGGACGGGGTCGAGAAGTACACGACCGACATCATCGCCGATGACATGCAGATGCTCGGCACGGGCGGCGGCGGTGGCGAGCGCGCGGAGCGCCCCGAACGCAGCGCGCCGCGTCCGCAGGGCGGCTTTGGCGACCAGGGCGGCCGCGCCCCGCGTCCGTCCGCACCGCCGCCGTCCGACGATTTCGTGGACGACGACATTCCGTTCTGATAAGACGAAGCCGTCGCCGAAGCGACGGCTTCCTCTCCGCTGGCAGTTCGATCACGAACGATCAGTGATCGTGGTGGTCATCGCCACCGCTGTTGTCGTGTGGCTTGCGGTCTTCCTTGGGCTGCTGCTGACGCTGCTCCTTGGGTGCATGCGCAGGCCGCTGCTGGCCCTGAGGGAAGTTTCCATTCCCGTTCCCGTTGTTCGGATGCGGTCGGGAATCCGTCTGCTGGCCTTGGCCCTGGAAGCCATCGCGCGGTGGCGATGCATTCGCGTCGGGCGGATTGCCACCGTTGGCAGGATGCGGCTTCGGATGGTGCGCGATCCGCTGATGGTCCTGGCGCGGACTCGCTGCCATGTTCGCATTCTGATCGGCGTTCATCGATGCCGACACGTTCGACTTCGCGGCGCCGGCGTCCTGTTCCCTGGAAGCCTCGCGCTGCAGGTTGTCGCGCTCCTTCAGGGTGTCGTCCGATCGCGCGCTGGCGTTCGCGCCTGCCTTGATGGCGTTGTCATCCGCGGATGAGCTCGCGCTCCCGTGCCGCCTGCCGACTCCGGTGTCGGCCGCGCCACTTGCTCCGCCCTTGGCTTCCGCACGCGGGCTTGCATTGCCCTTCGGGCTCGCGCTGGCGTTGTCATTGGCGCCGGATGCCTTCAGGTCGCCGGGGCGCGAAGTCGCGGTGATCGGCGGCGCGCCGTGATTGGCCGAAGCGTGCAGCTCCTTGTCGTGGCGCGCGGCGTCGCGATGCTCGACCTGCGCCTCGATCGGTGCGGTGTGGCGGTCGCGATCCGCGACCTGTTCGTCGCGCGTCGGGCGATGGTCCGCGCCACCCGGGCCGTTGAAGCTGTAGTGGTTGTTGATGTTCACGTTCACGACGGTCTTGTTGTACACGTTGGTGATGTGCACGCCCGAACCGAAGCGGTTCACCGCGGTGTTGTAGTAGAAGTTGCGGCCGCGCCAGTAGCCGCCGGCATAGCCGACGCCGACGTAGCCGAATCCGTAGTTGATGCCGCCGTAGTAGCCCACGTGCGGGCCCCAGTAACCGGGGTGGAAGACGTAGACGCGCTCGCTCCAGCCCCAATAGCCAGGTGTCCACAGCAGGCCCACGGTGGGCGGCTGCACCCACGTGCCCGGCACCCAGTAATAGTCGTTGGCGTCGGCGTCCCAGGCCCAGTAGCCCGGAGTCCAGATGTAGCCGGGACCGGGAATTTCCGGCTGCTCGTACACGGGCAGTGCCGGCGGAGCGATGCGGACGGAAATGAGGGTCGCTGCGCCGGCGTTCGGCGCGATCGCGAGCGCTGCGGAAGCCAGTGCCGCGGCGGTGGCGCATGCCAGCCACGACCGCTTCGGGAAACGATGGTTGGATTTCATCTCGCAACTCCTTTTGCAACGTGGACGGAAATTGCCCACGACAAGGAATAGCGCATTTGCGGAGCCATGTGTGGCCTCCGCGGCCGCGCGGAATACGTGGATTCAGCGTTCGCAACCGGCCTTAAACGGGGGTCGCGGGATTCAGGACTTGCTCAGTCGCGCGATGCATGCGCGATCGGACATCGGCTTCTTCATTCGGCATCCAGCCATCCGTTCGCGAACCCGGCGCGCCGCAATCCGTCGACGATGCAGCGGCAACCGCGCATCAGCCGCCACAGCATGCCGCTGCGATGGTTCTCGGCCATCAGCACGATCGGGCCGAGGTTCAGTCCGAAATGCCAGGGCGAGATCCATCCGCACGACGAGCCGTGCTCGCCGGGGTAGCTCGCGTTGAAGGTCGCCTTGAATCCGTAGCGATGGCGATCGTGCAGGTCGAGGCGATGCTTGAAGTGGTGGATCGCCGGCAGCACGATCTCGGGCGCGAACGGCAACGAGGCGACGACCGCCCACGGCGCGATCGTGCCGTCGTCGATGCCGTAGGGTGCGCCGCGCCCCTCGTAGTCGTAGAAGCGCCGCTCGAAGCCATTGACCTTGGCGACCGCCGGTCCCGGGCCGTCGCTGGCGGTGATCCCCCAGCAGTCCTCGCCGTAGCCGGTGAAGCCGAGCGGATTGTCGATCGCATAGCGCTGCTGCACGAAGGTCGCGCGCCGGCTGTTCTCGAAGTAGTCGATGCCCTTCGCGCGCATGAAGTCGTCCTGGATGCCGCGGAAGTCGATCCAGATGTGCGAGAGCTGATGCGTGAACAGCGGCCCCGAATAGAGGTAGTCGATGTCGTAGCAGCGCTTCCATTCGTAGGTGGAGCACCAGGCCAGGTAGGCGTCGCGCCCGAGCGGATAGGTCGGCGAACCCAGGGCGAGCACGTACATCAGCATCGCCTCGTCGTAGCCTTGCCAGCGGTAGGGAAGGAACCCGGTCTCGGGCTTCCAGCCGTGGCCGATCGTCGCGCCCCCGGTGTGCGCCCACTGCCAGTCGGCGCGCTCGTAGAGCATGCGGGCGAGTTCACGGATTTCGCGCTCCGCCGGCGTGTCGTCCGCGAAGTAGGCGGCGGCGGACAGCATGCCCGCGAACAGGAAGCCGCTGTCGACCGTCGACAGTTCGCAATTCCATGCGCGCCGGCCGGTGTGGATGTCGAGGAAGTGGTAGTAGAAGCCGCGATGCCCGGAAGCGTCGGGCTCCGGTCCCTGCGGGCTGTCGCGGAAGAAACGCAGCGCGGCGAGCGTCCGTTCGATCGCCAGCGGGCGCGACATCATGCCGCGCTCGACCGCGACCGGATAGCAGGCCAGCGCCAGTCCGGTCGCCGCGATGCTGGCCGGCCACGAGGGCGCGGTCTTGTCGATCACCAGGCCGTTCCCGGGATGGGTCTCGTGCAGGAAATAGGCGAAGGCCGATCGCTGCAGGCGGTCGAGCTGTCGCGTGGACGAGGGAACGCGGGTGATCGTGATCATGGTTCGCTCCCGCGCGAGCCGGTGGTGGAAACGGTGTCGCCGGTGTCGCGAAAGGCGATCTCGACCCGGTGCTCGCGGCCGTCGTCGACGAGTTCGATCGCGTCGTCGGCAGGGGCTGTTCCATCGATCTTCATGCCGCACGCGTGGTCGTGTCCGACACGCGTGATTTCGATGCGCCAGAGCGAGCTGCCGTGGCGGTAGTCGATCGCATACGCGGGCCAGTCGGCCGGGATGCGCGGAACGATGCGCAACCGCTTGCCGTCGCGGCGCAAGCCCAGCAGGGTCTCGACGATCAACCGGTACGTCCATCCGGCCGATCCGGTGTACCAGGTCCAGCCGCCGCGCCCGGTGTGCGGCGCCTGCGCATAGACGTCGGCGGCCATCACGTAGGGCTCGACCTTGTAGCGCGCGATCGTTTCGGCCGAACCGCCGTGGTGGATCGGGTTGATCATCCCCAGCAGCTCCCAGGCCTTGTCGCGCTGGCCGAGTTCGGCGAACGCCATCGCCGCCCACGCCGCCGCATGGGTGTACTGGCCGCCGTTCTCGCGCACGCCGGGCACGTAGGCGGCGATGTAGCCGGGATCGCGATCCTCGGCGCGCGCGGCGTTGCGGTCGAAGGGCGGATCGAGCAACTGCACGATCTTCGCTTCGCGCTTCACGAGGTGCTGGTCGAGCGAGCGCATCGCCGTGCGCGTCCTCGACTCTTCGCCGGCGCCGGAGAGGACGGACCAGCTCTGCGCGATCGAGTCGATGGCGCACTCGGCGCTGCCCGCGGTGCCGAGCGGCGTGCCATCGTCGAACCATGCACGCCGGTACCACGCGCCGTCCCAGGCGTGGGCTTCGATGGCTTTGCGCAGCGTGCCAGCTTCGTCGCGGCAATGGCGCGCGAACGCCGCGTCGCCGTATGTGCTTGCGAGCGCGGCGAATCGCGCGAGCACGTCGTGCAGGAAGAAGGCGAGCCACACGCTCTCGCCCTTGCCGCCGATGCCGACGCGGTTCATGCCGTCGTTCCAGTCGCCGCTGCCCATCAACGGCAGGCCGTTCGCGCCGCGCAGCGTCAGCACGTGTTCGATTGCACGCACGCAATGGTCATACAGGGTCTGGCTTTCCTGCGAGCGGGCCGGCAGGTCGTACCAGGATTCCTCTTCCGGATTGAGCGCGCGGCCTTCGACGAAGAACGCGGGCGCGTCGAGCACGGCCGCATCGCCGGTCGCTTCCACGTAGCGGATCGTCGCGAACGGCAGCCAGAGGTAGTCGTCCGAGCAGCGCGTGCGCACGCCGCGGCCCTGAGGCGGATGCCACCAGTGCTGGGCGTCGCCCTCGGGGAACTGGTGCGCGGCGCAGCGCAGCAGGTGTTCGCGGACCAGCGCCGGCTCGGCGTGCAGCATCGCCATCGAGTCCTGCAACTGGTCGCGGAAGCCGTAGGCGCCGCTGGACTGGTAGTAGCCGCTGCGGCCCCAGAACCGGCAGGCGATGACCTGGTAAAGCAGCCAGCCGTTCGCGAGCAGGTCGAGCGCGGGATCGGGCGTGCGCACCTGCACGCAGCCGAGGATGCCGGACCAGCGCGTGCGTACGGCCTCCAGCGCCCGCTGCGCCGCCGCCACGTCGCGCTGCTGGCTCGCCAGCGTGCGCGCCTGCGCCTCGTCGCGCGCGGCGCCGAGGCGGAACACGGTGGTGTGCTCGAGCTCGTCGATCAGGGCGATGGTGACGCCGATCGCGCCGCAGGGATCCAGTCCCGCGCCGACGCGCCCGGACAGCTTCACCCGTTGCAGCGCCGCCGGGTTGCGCAGGCTGCCGTTGCGGCCGATGAACTCGGTGCGGTCGCCGGTGACGCTGCGCTCGCGCTCGTCGACGTCGAAGAAGGCGACGCGCTCGCCGAATTCGGAGCTGTAGGCGTTGCGCGCGAGCAGCGCGCCGGATGCGGCGTCGCGCTCGGTCGTCACGTGCATCAACCCTTTCGTGCGCAGTTCGCCCAGCACCCATTCCACGTAGCCGATCGCGCTGATCCTGCGGGTGCGGCCGGACAGGTTGCGCAGCTTGAGCATCGCGTACTTGATCGGCGCGTCGATCGCGACGAACAGCCACAGCTCGCTGGCGATGCCGTCCTCGACGTGCTCGTAGACGCTGTAGCCGAAACCGTGGCGGATGCGGTATGCGCCCTCGCCGCGGCAGGGCAGCGGCGTGGGCGACCAGACGCGGCCGCTTTCCTCGTCGCGCAGGTAGTAAGCCTCGCCGCAGGGATCGGACACCGGATCGTTGTGCCATGGCGTGAGGCGGAATTCGTGCGCGTTCTCGGCCCAGGTATAGCCGGGCCCGGATTCGCTGACCACGCAACCGAAGTCCGGGTTGGCGAGCACGTTGCACCACGGCGCCGGCGTCGCCTGGTCCGCGGCCAGGGTGACGATGTATTCGCGACCATCCCCGGAGAATCCGCCCAGGCCGTTGTCGTTCCGTACCGGAACCGGATCGAGCACGATCGCGGGCGAAGGCGCGGACTTGGCCGTCTGCGCTGGCACGTGGCGCGCCGGCAGCGGTTCGACGTGCCTGCGCGCGACGACCTGCTCGGCGAGCGTGCCGCGCGCGTCGCTGAGCACGATGCGCGCGACCGACAGCATCAGGATGCGGTCCTCCGCGCTCATCTGCTGCGAGGCGCGCACGTAGATGCCGCCCGACTTGTCGATCGCGTTCGCCTCGTGGCCGGCGGCGATCAGGCCCATGATCCGGTCGTTGAGTTCCTGGCGGTAGCCGGCGTGGTCCTCGTTCCAGATCACCAGGTCGACCGCGAGCCCCTTGAGCCGCCAGTACGCATGCGCCTGCACGAGCTGGCGCACGAGTTCGATGTTCTCCGGATCGGCGATCTGCAGCAGCACGATCGGGAGGTCGCCGGAGATCGAATAGCCCCAGAGTCCGGACTGTCCGCGCCGGTTCCGCGCGAGCACGACGGGGTCGGCGCGCAGCGCCGGATTCGCGTGCAGGATCGAGCCGGCGAGACGCTCGTAGAGCTGCGCGTCGGACTGGCTGGCATTGATCTGGCGGCGCACGACCTGGCTATGGGTCCACGCCAGGTCGAACACGCGGTCGGCGAGGCGGCGATCGCGGTATTTCTCGATCAGCGGCAGGCAGGCGTCGCGGTGGTCGGCGACGCCGGAGACGAAATCGATCACCGCCACCTGGTCGGGCTCGAGGGTCATGCGCGCGCGGATCGCGACCACCGGGTCGAGCACCGAGCCTTCGCTGTCGGACAATGCGGCGATCTCCATTGCCAGCGGCCTGGCGAGATCGCGGCCGCGGCCGACGAACTTCGAACGGTCGGTCTCGTAGGAGATCGCCTGGATGTCCGCGCCGTGCACGGCGATCATGTGGAACAGCCAGCGCTCGGGATCGTGCTCGGCCTGCGGGCGGCGATGGCAGAGGATCGCCTGCTTGGCGCGCACCAGTTCGCTCTGCACGAACAGGTTGCCGAACGCCGGGTGCGAGGCATCGGTGGCCGTTGGCGCGAGCACGACCTCGGCATAGCTGGTCAGCTCGATCGTGCGCCGCGCGCGGCTGCGGTTGGTGAGGGTGACGCGCCGCAGCTCGATGTCGTCTTCCGGCGAGACCACGATCTCGGCGTGCGTCTCGATGCCGATCCTGCGACCGCGGAATTCCGCGCGCGCATCCGAGAAGATCGCCTCGTAGCGTTCGACCGGCACCCGCGTCGGCTGGTGCGCGACCGACCAGAACGCGCCGCCGTCGAGGTCGCGCACGTAGCAGAAACTGCCGCGGGCATCGGTGGTCGCGTCCTCGCGCCAGCGCGTGACCGCGATGTCGCGCAGCGCGCTGTAGCCGCCGCCGACGTGGGTCACCATCACGCTGTAGCGGCCGTTGGACAGCATCTGCACCGCGGGCATCGGCGTGTCCGGCTGGCGGAAGATGCGCAGGCGGGTCTCGGCGGGATCCATCGCGACGGCCTGTTCCGGCGATTCGGCGATGTGGGGGCGGACCACCGCCGTTTTCGGCGGGCGCTCCTGCAGCAGCAGCAAGGCCGACTGGAACTCGCGGTTGGCGCGGAAGCGACGCTGCATCGGCTGGTCGGCGAGCACCTGCGCAAATGCCAGCAGGCTCATGCCCTGGTGGTGCGCCATGAACGAGCGGATCACCGCGGCCGAATGTCCGCGCGGCAGCCGCGATGGCGTGAAGTCGATCGCCTCGTACATCCCGTACACGCCGAGGTAGCCGGCTTCCTCCATCCGCTGCAGGTTCGCGCAGGCGGCCTCCGGCGCGACCGCGAGGGCGAGCGCGGTCGCGTAGGGCGCGACCACCAGGTCCTGCGCGAGTCCGCGCTTGAGTCCCAGCCCCGGCACGCCGAATGCGCGGTACTGGTAGTTCAGTTGCGCATCGACGGTGTTGTAGCCGGATTCGGAAATGCCCCAGGGCACGCCGCGTCGGCGACCGTACTCGATCTGGCGCGCGACCGAGGCGCGCATCGTGGCGTCGAGCAGGGAGTCCTCGTAGCTTGGCATCACCAGTTGCGGCATCAGGTACTCGAACATCGAGCCGCTCCACGAGAGCAGCACCGGCTCGCCGCCTGCGCTCGTGAGCTGGCGGCCGAGCGCGAACCAGCCTTCCTGCGGCAGCCGGCCCTGGGCGATCGCGACGAACGAACACAGCCGCGCTTCCGACGCGAGCAGGTCGTAGTAGCCCTCGTCGCGCCGGCGCTCGTCGACGTTGTAGCCGATCGCGAGCAGGTGGCGCGTGCGGTCGTAGAGGAAGCCGTATTCCATTCCCGCCAGTTCGCGCGCGCGGCGTTCGATCTGTGCGAGCCGGTCGATACGGTCGGTTGCGCGCGTTGCGGTCAACCCGGACCCGCAATGCGCCAGCTCGCGAAGGCTCGGCATCGGCGCCAGCCCGTCGGGTGGCGGCTCGCCCGAATCCAGCCATGGCGCGCAGGACACCAGGTCGGAGGCAATCGCCTGGCACTGCGCGAACAAGGCCTGCGTCCAGTCGCGCTCCTCGCCGGTCACGGCGGGCGGATGCTGGCGCAGTCGCGCCGTCGCGCCGAGCAGCTCCCTGAGCGCGGCATGCGCGCTGCGCAGGTCGTGCGGTTGCGCGCGTGCGCTGGCAAGCGCTGCGCCCCAGGCCGCCATCGCGTCGGTCGATAGGGCGGTGCCCACGGCTTGCTCTCCGATCAGTCGGAACGTATCGGCGAGGCCGTCCCAGATCCGTGCGCCAAGCAGGGGCGCGTCGACCAGCATCGCCAGGCCCTCCGCCAGCACCAGCAGGTGCCCGGCGAGGTTGCCGCTGTCCACCGTGGATACGTAGCGCGGCGCGAGCGGCTTGAGCGTCTGCGTGTCGTACCAGTTGTAGAAATGGCCGCGATGGCGGTCCAGCGCGGCGAGCGTGGCGAACGTCGCCTCGCTGCGCTCGATCAGCGCGGCCGCGGTGATGTAGCCGAGATCGAAAGCCGCCAGGTTGGCGAGCAGGGACAGGCCGATGTTGGTCGGCGACGTGCGGTGCGCGACCGTGCGCAGCGGCTGTTCCTGCAGGTTGTCCGGAGGCAGCCAGTGATCGTCGGGGCCTACCACGTCCTCGAAGAAGGCCCAGTTGCGCCGGGCCAGCTTGCCGACGAATCGCTTGCGGTCTTCGTCGAGCGCGAGCATCGCGCGCGCGGGCGTCCGGCTGATCCACCACGCCAGCGCGGGCGACAGCAGCCACAGGCAAAGGATCGGAGCGGCGACCGCGAGCGTGGCCGGGTGCAGGCGTGCAATGCAACCGGCGAGCGCGATCGCGCATGCGGGCGAAAACCACATCGCCAGGAACGAAGCGCCGAGGTCTTGGCGCTGGCTGCGTTCGACTTCACTCGACGGGTTCCATTGCAGCAGGTGGCGACGACTCACGGCCATGCGCCAGAGCGTGCGTGCGATCGCGTCGAGCGAGAGCTGGGCATCGTGGGGAAGGAAGGCGAGCTGGAGCACGATGCGCGCGCCCTGCCGCGAAGCGGAACGCAGCAGTCCGGCGAGATGGCTGCGCAGCGGCAGCTCGTCCGGTGTGCGCAGCGCATCGACGGCCAGCGTGGTCAGCGGAACGAACAGCAGCACGGCGAGCAGGGACAGCGTCCACCACGCCGCGTTGTCGAGCATGAGCCAGCCGGCGGTGAACAGGCCGAGCAGGGCGCTCGATACCAGGCTCCTGCGCAGGTTGTCGAAGATCTTCCAGCGCGACAGCGCCGACAGCGGATTGCGTTCGAGCGAACCGTCCTCGCGGCGCGTGCGTCGCAGCAGCCACGGCAGCAACTGCCAGTCGCCGCGGATCCAGCGATGCCTGCGCGCGGCATCGGTCGCGTAGCGCGCCGGGTAGTCCTCGAAGACCTGCGCATCGCTCATCAGGCCGGAGCGCGCATAGCATCCTTCGAGCAGGTCGTGGCTGAGGATCGCGTCGTCCGGGAAGCGCCCGCCGAGCGCGCGCTCGAACGATTCCACCTCGTAGACGCCCTTGCCGATGAACGAGCCCTCGCCGAACAGGTCCTGGTAGACGTCGGAGACGGCGCGCGTGTACGGATCGATGCCCGGTTCGCTGGCCATCCAGCGCGCGTAGGCGGATCGCGGCGCGCCGGACAGGCTCGTGCCCACGCGCGGCTGCAGGATGCCATGGCCCGCGGCCACGCGGCCGGCCTGTTCATCCCAGCGCGCGCGGTTGAGCGGATGGGCGAGGGTCGCGACGAACGCGATCGCCGCGTCGCGCGGCAGGCGGGTGTCGCTGTCGAGGGTGACGACATAGCGCACGTGTGCGAGCACGTCGATGCCGCCCTCGATGGCCGCGAACGCCGATGTCGTTCCGCTGCGGAGCAGGGCGTTGAGGTCGGCGAGCTTGCCGCGCTTGCGCTCGCGTCCCATCCACGCGCGTTCACGCTCGTTGCGGAGGCGCGGACGATGCAGCAGGAAGAAGCGGTCCTCGCCATCGGCGTCGGCGTATTTGCGGTTGAGTCCGGCGATCCGCCGCCGCGCGAGGTCCAGCAGCGGTTCGTCGGAAGCCAGCGATGGCTGGGCGGCATCCAGGAAGTCGGTGAGCAGGGCGAAGTGCAGGTGCGGCCCGCGATTGGCGAGGAAGCGCACCTCGAGGCCTTCGACGAGGCTTTCGACGGAATCGATGTCGACGAGCATGGCTGGAACCACCACGAGCGTCCTGGCTTCGGACGGCAGGCCTTCGGAATAGTCCATGCGCGGCAGCGGGCGCGGCGCGACCAGCAGGGTGACCGCCCAGTTCGCGAGGGCGACCGCGAGATCGCTGGCGACGACGATGCAGGGCAGCGCCAGCAGCCATAGCGGCCATCCGTGCCAGTCCGCGCTCCGGAATTGCAGCCACAAAAGGACGGCGACGACCGGCGTGCACAAGCCGATCGGCCCGAGGAAGGTCCACAGCGGAAGCCGTCCGTTCCGGCGCGCCGGCGCTGGCCGCAGGCGCTGGCGGAATCCGATTTCCTGTTCGAGCCGCTTCAGGCCGTCGCCGACCAGGTAGTGGCCGACGTGCGCCTCGACCGACTCGAAACCCTGCGCGGTGCGGCCCTCGCGCGCCAGCTCCACCGCGCATTGCGCGATCCGCTCTTCGGACATCGTCGAGCCGCGAGCGAGGTTCTCAACGACGTGGCGGTAGCGGTCGCGCGTGGCGAAATCCATCCGCGCGTGCACGCCGGCGGGATCGTCGCGCAACGCGTTCTCGACCACGCTCAGGGTCTCGACGAACTCGCGCCAGTCCATCGCCGACAGGTAGCGCAGGCTGCCGATGCTGTTGCTGATGGAGACCTGGTCGGCGGCCTGCTGCTGGTTCTCGACCTGCACCATCTGCTCGATCGTGCGGCTGGCTTCGCCGAGCCACTGCTCGATCCATCCCAGCGGCAGCGCGAGCGCGGAGCTTTGCCCCTGCAGCCTGCGCACGAGCTCGGCCACGAAGGAGCTGCTCTGGGGCGGATCGGAACGCGCCATGTCGGCGATCAGCAGCACCAGGCTCCTGGGATCGCTGCGCGCCACGTCGGTCATCCGCGAGGCCCAGTAGTCGGCGAGGTTGCGGTCGATGCGGTCGACCATCACGTGCGCGGCGACGCGCCGCAGGTTCTCGATCAGCGCCAGCCGCAGCATGATCGGGATCGCCCACAGCTCGCCCAGCGCGAGCGGCGCGATCGACTGGTAGGAGGCGATGAAGCGGCTCAGGCTGGTCGTGTCGACGCGGCCGTCGCCGTGCGCGATCGTCTCCAGCGCGATGTCGTAGACGCGCGGCAGTCCCGCGGACGGGCCCTCGACGAGGCGCGGCAGTTCGCGGCTGTAGTTCTTCGGCAGGTGCCGCTTGGCGATGCGGATCTGTTCCTCGATGAGGTAGAAGTTGTCGAGCAGCCACTCGGCGGCCGGGGTCACGCGACGCTTCGCGGCCGCGGCTTCCGACAGCAGCGTGCAGGCCTTCTGCAGCAGGATTTCATTCGCCGACAGGCGGGCGAGCAGCAGGTCGTGCGAGCGCCCCGCCGCGACCTTGTGCGAGCGCGCGAGCACGCGCCCGTGCCGTTCCATCTGGTCGCTGCTGAAGAGCTCAGAGCGCAGCGGCGGCTCGCTGGCTGCGCCCTCGCGCGGCGAGCGCATGCTTCCGAGGAAGCCGCGCATGCGCAGCCATGATTCGACGATCGCTTCGCGGCCAGCAGTCATCCGATGGCTTCCGTCCCTGGGTTGCAGGTGCGGCAGGACGATCTTCCGGATCCCCTGCCAGCGGCTTCAAAGAAGTCGATCCAATCGCGGTCGCCCGTGGGTCCGGTGCCTCCGCGCACCGCGGCTGTCATCCGGCGCGAATCGCGTTTGCGCATGCGACCCTCATCGCGGAAACGCCGCCGCCTGTCTGTTCACGACGACAGCGTCCACGATGCGACCCACGACGTCCGGCTGGCGGGAGGAGCACGACGGCGCCTCCACCGTCGTCCGCGTCAGTCCTGGGCGCTGAAGTCGGCGTTGCAGCCACCGGTGACCCACACGCCGCGATCGTCGACGCCCCAGGTCCTGCCTTCGACGCAGGCCGGATTGGCGGTGCCGCGGATCACGTAACGGGTGTGCTCGGTGCCGCAGTAGGTCTTGCCGCTCTCGGTCGAGACGCAATGCACGACGCGCGCGTTGTCGGCCTGGTAGACGCGTGCGGCCGGCCTGTCCTCGGCGATCGTGAAGTCGGCGGTGCAACCGCCGCTCACCCAGACGCCGCGGTCGTCCACGCCCCAGGTGTTGCCTTCGACGCAGCCGGCATTCGGCTGGCCGCTGATGACGTAACGCTCGTGCGGCCTGCCGCAATAGCTGCGGCCGCTAGCCGTCGACACGCAATGGACGAGGTTGCCGGAAGGGGTGACGTAGGTGCTGCGTTCGACCGGCTGGTCGGCGGCGATCGGCTTGAAATCGGCGACGCAGCCGCCGGTGACCCACACGCCGCGGTCATCGAAGCCCCAGGTCCTGCCTTCGACGCAGGCGGTCGGCGGGGCACCGACGATGGTGTAACGCGCGTGCGCCGCGCCGCAGTAGGTACGGCCGCTTTCGGTGGAGATGCAGTGCACGACGCGACCGCTGTCGGTGACATAGGTCGAATGGTCGGTGACGGCGTCCTGGCGCGCGCTCGAAGGCGACGCCCAGGCAGCCGCGAGGGTCGCGACGATCGCGACGGAAATGTTTCGCAAGGGCTGGCTTCGCAGGGGATGGTCCATGACAAGCTCCTTTTGGGTGCGGCTCCATGGGTGCAACAAAGATGGGCTGAGGCTGCCCATTCCCGACTATAGGAGCGCGGCCTGAACTGCATCCAACCAATGAACCGGGTGCGATCGACAATAGCGCTGCGTTCAGGCTCGTTGACCCGGCATGCGGCATGCTCGACATGTGCGTGGCGCATGATCGCGACACGGCACGGCGGGCCGGGATGGCGCGTCGTCCTTGACATGGAGTCGTCGATGGACAGTCCACTGGCGGGAAGAGCGGCGCCGCACGACCACCTGGTCGATGTCGACAGGCTGACCGAAGCCTATTACGCGATCCGCCCGGACCCTGGCGTTCCGGCGCAACGCGTCGCGTTCGGGACTTCGGGCCACCGCGGCAGTTCGTTCGACGCCAGCTTCAACGAATGGCACATCCTCGCGATCACCCAGGCGATCTGCAGGTATCGCGCCGGCAAGGGCATCGATGGGCCCCTGTTCATCGGCATCGATACCCATGCGCTGTCGAAGCCCGCGTTCGAGACCGCGCTCGGGGTGCTGGCCGCGAACGGCGTCGACACGCGCATCGCGAGCGATGGCGAGTTCACGCCGACGCCCGCCGTGTCGCATGCGATCCTCGTCCACAACCGCGGCCGCAAGTCGGGCCTGGCCGACGGCATCGTGGTCACGCCGTCGCACAATCCGCCCGAGGACGGCGGGTTCAAGTACAACCCGCCCAACGGCGGCCCCGCCGACACCGACGTCACCGGCTGGATCCAGGACCGCGCGAATGCCCTGCTGGAGTCCCGCCTCGCGGGCGTGCGACGCCTGCCATTCGCGCAGGCCCTGCGCGCAGGCACGACGCACCTGCACAACTTCATGGATGCCTATGTCGCCGACCTCGGCGATGTCGTCGACTTCGACGCGATCCGCGGCTCGGGCATCCGCATGGGCGTCGACCCGATGGGCGGCGCCGGCGTGCACTACTGGGGGCGCATCGCCGAGCGCTACCGGATCGACCTCGAGGTGATCAGCGAACGGGTCGATCCGCAATTCGCCTTCATGCCCCTCGACTGGGACGGCAGGATCCGCATGGACCCGTCCTCGCCCGACGCGATGCGACACCTGATCGACGCGCGCAACCGCTACGACATCGCCTTCGCCTGCGACACCGACCACGACCGCCACGGCATCGTGACCCGCAGCGCCGGCCTGCTGCCGCCGAACCACTACCTGAGCGTGGCGATCGACTACCTGTTCCGCCAGCGCCCGCGATGGAAGTCCGGCGCGGCGGTCGGCAAGACCGTGGTCAGCACCGCGATGATCGATCGCGTCGCCGCGGCGCTGGGCAAGAAGCTGTACGAGGTCCCGGTCGGATTCAAGTGGTTCGCCGATGGCCTGTTCGACGGCACCCTGGGATTCGGCGGCGAGGAAAGCGCGGGCGCTTCGTTCCTGCGCCGCGATGGTACGGTCTGGACCACCGACAAGGACGGCATCGCGCCGGCGCTGCTGTCGGCCGAGATCACCGCGCGCGGCGGTCGCGATCCGGGCGAGCTGTACGGCGACCTTTGCGCGCAGCATGGCGAGATCTTCGCCGACCGGGTGCAGGCGAAGGCCGACGCGGCGCAGCGCAAGGCCCTGTCGAAGCTTTCGCCAAAGCAGGTCGCAACCACCGGACTCGCGGGCGATCGCATCGACGACGTCGCCGACAAGGCGCCCGGCAACGGCGCGCCGATCGGCGGCATCCGCGTGCGCTCGCAGGGCGGATGGTTCGCTGCGCGTCCTTCCGGAACCGAGGACATCTACAAGATCTATGCGGAGAGTTTCCGCGATGGCGATCACCTGAAGCGGATCCTCGACGAGGCGCAGCACATCGTCGACGCGGCGCTCGCGCGCGGATAGCGCGAGACATGCGAGACATGAGTGCGGTGCGATCGCGCGCCGCCATCGTGCGCGTTTCGACGAAAGCGCCACGCGCGACCGGCTTCGCAGCCATTCAGCAAGGCGGTGCGACCCTGCCGCACGGGTCAACCAGCCCGTTGCCACACAAACCAAGGAGCAGGACATGAAAAGGACATTCCTTCCGATGCTGGCCGCCGCTTCGTGCGCGCTGGCGATGACGATGCCGCTGCGCGCGAGCGCCGAAGACGCGGACCTCAGTTGCAAGATCCATTACCACCTCACCGGTTGGTCGCTGGTCTACAAGCACGCCACTGGTGATGGCGTCGTGGACTGCGCCAACGGTCTTTCCATGCCGGTGCACCTGACCGCCAAGGCCGTCGGCGTCACCGCGGGCAAATGGCGGATCGATGACGGCGATGGCGACTTCACCCACGTGTTCCGCATCAGCGACGTCCTCGGCAAATATGCCCAGGCGAGCGCGGACGCCGGCGTCGTGAAGGCCGGCGAGGCGCAGGTCGTGACCAAGGGCGAAGTGTCGCTGGCGCTGGCCGGCAAGGGCCACGGCATGGACCTGGGCGTGGATGTCGGCGAGTTCAGGATCAGCCGCTGAGCCTGCGGTCATCGAAAAGAGGCCGGCCCGATGGCCGGCCTCTTCGCTTGCGCGGCCGTCGCCGCCTGCATGGCTGGATGCTGAAGCGCGTCCCGCGGCATTCAGCGGCCGGCTCGGATGGCGGAGCGAGACTGCAAGGCGAAGGCATCGCCGGATCGCGGTGCGGAGGATCGCCATGGACTGGATGGTCAGCCCGCGCGAGCGGATCGCGCAATTGCTCGCCGACGCGGACATCCGCCTCGACGGATCGCGTCGCGGCGACATCAAGGTCCACGACGAGTCGATGTTCAACCAGATTCTCGCGCACGGAGCGCTCGGACTGGGCGAGTCGTACATGGATGGCGCCTGGGACTGCGAGGCGCTCGACGACATGCTCGCGCGCATGCTCGCCGCCCGGCTCGACGAGCACGTCGTCACCGTCGACGACCTCTGGGCCGGCCTGCAGGCGCGCCTGGTCAACCTCCAGCAAGGCCAGCGAGCATGGACCGTCGCGCGCCAGCACTACGACCTCGGCAACGACCTTTACCGCGCCATGCTCGGCGAGCGCATGGTCTATAGCTGCGGCTACTGGCGCGAGGCGCGCGACCTCGACCAGGCGCAGCAGGCCAAGCTCGACCTGGTCTGCCGCAAGCTGATGCTCAAGCCCGGCATGAGCGTCCTCGACATCGGCTGCGGCTGGGGCGAGGCGCTCAAGTACGCGGCCGAGCGCTACGGAATCCGTGGCGTCGGCATCACCCTCTCGCAGCAGCAACTCGTCTTCGCGCAGGACCTGTGCCGCGGGCTTCCGCTCGAATTCCGCTTGCAGGACTACCACGAGGTCGACGAGCCCTTCGACCGCGTTTTCTCGATCGGCATGTTCGAGCATGTCGGCTACCGCAACTACAAGGCCTATTTCGATTGCGTGCTGCGCTGCCTCCAGCCAGACGGGCTGTCCCTGCTGCACACCATCGGCGGCGAGCGCAGCACCGACCACACCGATCCGTGGATCGCCCGCCACATCTTCCCGCATTCGATGCTGCCCTCGGCCAAGCAGATCGCCGCCGCGCTCGAAGGGCGCATGGTGATCGAGGACTGGCACAATTTCGGCGCCGACTACGAGCGCACGCTGATGGCATGGCGCGACAACATCGAGACCGCGTGGCCGACCCTGGGCGCCCGTTACGACCTGCGTTTCCGCCGCATGTGGCGCTATTACCTGGCCGGCTCGATCGCTTCCTTCCGCACGCGCCGCAACCAGCTCTGGCAACTGGTGCTCTCGCCGAAAGGCGTGCCGGGCGGCTACGCCGCACCGCGCTAGGTTCCCTCAAAGCAGGCCGTCGAGCGGCAGCAGCTTCACCAGCAAGGCCTTGAAACGGCGGCCCGGCGAGGCGTCCGGCTCGCGATCCTCGTCGACGTCCTTGCCATCCTTGCGCGATTCCCAGTGCAGGCTGCCGCGGTCCGATCCATCCGGCGCACCCAGGACGACGTGATACGCATTGGCGGGCGCGGTCGCGGTCGCGAAGAAATCGGTGACCGTCTTCGCCAGCTGCGGCGAATCGACGACGACCCCCATCTCGGTGTTGAGCAGCTTCGAGCGCACGTCCATGTTCATCGAGCCGATGAACACGTAGCGATGGTCCACGACGATCGCCTTGGCGTGCAGGCTGACGCCGGACGAGCGGCCGGCGTCGGTCGCGGTCGTCGGCGCGCCAGGGGCCGGCTTGAGTTCGTACAACTGCACGCCGCCGGCGATGAGATCGCGGCGGTGGGCCGAGTAGCCGTCGTAGGCGGCCAGCTCATCGGTCGATGCCAGCGAATTGGTCAGCACCTTGACCGCCACGCCGCCCTGCGCGAGCCCGATCAGGTTCACGTCGTCGTGCCCGCTCGGGATGAAGTAGGGCGAGATCACCAGTACCTCGGACTTCGCGCTGCGGATCATGCCGCGCAGCTCGGGGCTGATCCGCAGGTCCTTGCGTTCGGGTCCCTGCTCGATCTTCTCGGGCTGGTCGGCGACGAGGCTGGCCGGCCCCCAGAACCAGTTGCCGGGGCGGTCGGCCGATGCGCCGAAGGGCAGGTCGGTGGCTGCCGCGTCGGAGTAGGCCGACTGCTCGAAGCCGCGCGCGTTCTTCTCGAGGATCGCGCGCTCCTGCGCCGGATCGTCCGAGGAAACCGGCACCGCCGGCGGTGCGGAGCCGTCGCCTCTGGAGCCATCGTCTTTCGATGTCGCAACGGGCGCCTGCGCGGATGTCGTCGCCACGGGCGCCTGCGGGGGTGCCGTCATGGTCGCGGTCGTCGTCTCCTTCGGCTTCGCCGGGAATTCGGCGAGCGGATGCGATGCCTCGCTGTTCCAGTACGACTCGAACGTGCGCGTCGCCTCCGGCACCACCGGCCCGATCGCGATCAGGTCGAGGTCGCGAAAGTTGTTGTCGGCGTTCGCGTCGAAGTAGCTGTCGCCGATGTTGCGGCCGCCGATGATCGCCACCTCGTTGTCGACGATGAAATCCTTGTTGTGCATCCGCCGGTTCAGGCGGCGGAACTCGAGCAGGAACTGCGCGCCTTTCAGCAACGGGAATGGCGCCGGCGAATGGAAGGGATTGAACAGGCGCACCTCGATGTTCGGGCTGGCCGCGGCGAGTCCCCTGAACATGCGCGCGTCGTCCTCCACGTTGAGGTCGTCGACCAGGATGCGCACGTGCACGCCGCGATCGGCCGCCTGCAGCAGGTGCAGTGCGAGCAGGCGGCCGGTGGCATCGTTGTCGAAGATGAAGTACTGCAGGTCGATCGTGTGCTGCGCCTGGTCGCAGAGGCTTACGCGGCTGAGCAGGGCGTTGGTGCTGAGTGTCATCAGGCGGAAGCCCGATGGCGCGGCGGGACTGGTCGCCTGCGCCGCCTGCGCCTGCTGCTTCGGCGTCGCCTGCGCGCCTTGCGCCGCGACCGCAGGTGGCGGCTGGTGCGCGTCCGGCGGGGTGCCCTGCGTGGCGCCCTTCTGGACGACCGCGGGAACGGTGGCGGGGGGCGGGGTTCCGGTCCGGGCTGGCGACGCGGGTGTCGCCTGCTCCTGCGACGATGCATTCGATGCGTTCGATGCATTCGATGCATTCGATGCATTCGATGCATTTGATGCATTCGATGCATTTGATGCATTCGATGCGTTTGATGCATTCGATGCGTTTGATGCGGGCGGATCGGCGGCCGTCGCGATCTGTTGCATGCCGGGCAACAGCAGTGCAGCGAGCGCGAGCGCGATCGCGGACAAGGCCGTCCGGCAACGACGGGCACGCGGGCTTGCGGGGAAGTCGCTCACCTGTCGTTCCTCCATGAACACGAGGCGAAGTCTCGGGAGCAGGATGATGGAAGCGGATGAACTTCAACCCAATGCGGCGGGTGGCACGCGACGGAGCTTGCTTCCCGTTAAGTGAATCGCGGCGCAGGCGGAATGCGCCGCAGGCCGCGCGAGGCGGCGATCAGGCGGTGACGAGGTCAGGCGGTTACGAGAATGGGGATGCTGCGCGCCGACGATGCTTCGGCAGGCGATGCGCCCGCGCCCGTGCGTTCGCGCTGGCGCAGCAGGTTCTTCGAGGCCACGCCGGTGCGCGCGAACGACTTCTCGCAATCCTGCGTCGACGGCCCGCGCATGTTGCCTTCGAGGTAAGCCAGGCCGGGACAGCGCGTGCAGGTGCCGCCATGCGCGCACGACGAGCAACCCTGCAGATCGCCGACGGTGATCGAACGCACTTCCGCGAGTTGCGGCGAATCGCGCCAGATGTCGGCGAACTTCTGCTCGCGGATGCTGCCGACGCGATACGGGAACTGCACGCAGGGAAACACTTCGCCGTAGGGCGAGACGTAGCAGGCGGTGTGGCCGGCGCTGCACGGCAGCGTCTCGTAGGCATCGGCCACCGGCATCGGACCGTCGGGTGGCGCGCAGAAGGCATCGCTGCTGCCGCCGAGCACGCTCGGATCGTGGAAGAGGTCGGCGAGCGCGCCTGCGTCCACATTCAGCGCGAGGATCGAGCGGTCGCCGTCCATCATCGGCGTGATCGTTGCGTCGACGTTGTAGTCCACGCCCATCGCCGCGGCCAGCGCCTGCACGTCGCGGTAGTCGCCGGCGTTGTGGGTCATCAGCACGTTGGCGAAGCTCACCCGCACGCCGTGTTCCTTCAGCAGTCGCGCGCCCTCGATGGTGCGCTTGAACGAGCCGGGCAGCTTGGTGATCGCGTCGTGCACCTGCGCCTTGTGCGAATACAGGCTGATCTGCACCGATTCAACGCCCAGTTCGGCGATGCGCGCGGCCTTGGCCTTGCGGATCATCACCGCATTGGTCTTGAGCTTGACCGAGAACATCAGCTTGCGCGCGCGTTCGACGATGTCGAACAGGTCCCTGCGCATGAAGATCTCGCCGCCGCTGAGGTTGAGGAAGAACACGCCTGCCTTCGCCATCTGTTCGAGCAGGTCCATGACTTCCGCGGTGGTCAGTTCGCCGTGGTCCTCGTGGTCGAGGTAGCAGTGCACGCAGCGTTCGTTGCAGCGATAGGTGAGGTCGAGCTGCACGCTCAGCGGGATGCCGAGCTGGAGCGCGCGCGCGCCCATTTCCTGCATCAGGCTCACGGCGCGTTCCCCGGGGCGTCGGCGTCCGCGGCGCCGTCGTCAGTGATGGGCTGCGGCGAAACGCGCAGGATGCCGTGCCCGGCAAGCTGCGCGGCGATTTCCTCGGCATCGCGCAGCGCGGTCGCCGCATCGACGTCGAACATCGGGCACAGCTCGCGTTCGACGATGTCGTGCAGCGGCGTCGTCCCGTCGGCCGCATTCCACAGCACGCTCGCGGTCTCGTTGAGGCTGAACAGCTGCGAGTCGCGACCGGTCATGATCATCGTCTCGCCGCCGAAACTGCGGGCGGCGACATCGGTGGCGCGGGCGATGTAGAGCGGGGCGTTCATGCGTTCTCTTGGCCGACGTTCTTCGGGTCGACGTTCTCTTGGCCGATCAGGTCCCACACGCGCGCGTCGGGCGCGAAGGTGAGGCGGCGCACCGGCACGCGCCCGGCGAGTTCGATCGCCGCGGCGAACACGGCCTGCACCAGTTCACGATCCTGCGCGAAAAACAGGATGTTCGCCAGCAGGCCGCGCACGGCTTCGGCCGGCGCGAGTTCGTCGATGCGGTTCTCCGGTCCCTGCGCGAGCAGGTGGATCGCCGCCAGCGGCGCGCGCAGGTTTTCGCCGGGCCTGCCCAGCTCGCCGGAAAACGGCGTGCCGTAGGCGAAGTAGCCTTCGCGCTCGCGGCGGATGTAGGACATCTCGTCGGTGAGCACGTGCACGCCCGCCGGCGCGAGCCGCGAGATCGTGGTCTTGCCCACGCCCGACACGCCTGCGAACACGTACGCGCGGCCGTCGCGCACGACGCTGGACGCGTGCATCAGCATGCCGCCCTCGCGCGCCAGCAGCAGCGAGTGGACGATGCGCAGCACCGAATCGACCGAGTACGGATTCGGGTCCTGGCGAATCCAGCCGCGGCGCGCGGACGGATCCCACTCGGCGCGAAAATCGCCACGCTGCAGGCACCACAGGTCGTCGCGGCGGAACACGCTGACCTCGTCGTCCGGATCGGTGCCCTCGGGCGGCTGCAGGTGCATGTCGAATTCATAGTCGACGTTCGCGGCCTTGCCGAGGAAACCGGCATAACGCTCGCCGAGCAGGTCGATGAAGTCGCGGCTGTCGGTGCGCAGGCGCACCTGGATGCCGCCGATGCCGATGTCGGCATGCAGCGGCCGTGCGATGGCGTTCATGCTCGGGCGCTGCCTGTCGCGCGATGCCAGCGCAGGAAGATGCGGGCGGCGAGGGTGGAACGGCCGAACAGCCAGCGCGTCAGCGGCAGGCGTCGCGGCCGCCGCGAAGGCGCGATCGCGCGGCCGGCGCGCGAGTGGCCGACCAGGCGGCCGAGCAGGTCGGCGGCAGCGACGGGGGCATCCAGTTGCGCGAGGCCGTCGCCCTGGGTGAGCAGGCCAGCGGCGGTGCGCGCCACCACGCGATGGATCACGATGCGGTCGTCGCGGCGGAACAGCACCACCTCGCCAGGCTCCACCTGCGGGTAGGCGCAGCTCGCGAAATCCAGCACGTCGCCCGGGTGCAGGGCCGGCAGCATGCTGGTGCCGTCGGCGCGCAGCCGCAGGCAACCGAAAGCACGGAGCGCGTCGATCGCCAGGGCGGCGGGGCGGGTTTCGCTGGCCGAGTTTCGCATCGCCATCGTGCGCGTGCTCAGGATGCCTTCTTCATGCCCGCGCAGGTGGGACCCTGCTGCACCTTCCCGCAAGCCAGCGCCATGACCTCGAACACCCGCTCGTGGCGGAATGCGGGCCTGACATAGGGCCGCTTGCCGCTGCGTTCCTGTCCGGGCGACGGGTTAGGTATCGACGGATGGCGCTGCGCGGTCATTCCGGGCTTTTCAGGAAACCTTGCGGTTGGAGTGGCAGGGACCCGCGACCGACGTGACCTTGCCGCAAGCCAGCGCCATCACCTCGAACACCTTCTCGTGGCGGAACGCCGGCTTGACGTAGGGCCGTTTTCCGCCAGCGTTGTCGGTCGGGTTGTTCGGAGGAGTGTCGTTGGCTCGGCTCATCGGTCTCTCGGATTGGGGTATGCGAAACGGTTTGCAGCAAACGCCGCGCCGGACTACTGCAAGTTGGACTGGCTCGCCTGGTACGCGTTGTTGAAGGTCGAACCGGCGCCGGGAATGGCGGCCAGGCCGGCGAAATAGATCTGCGAGGCGCCGGTCGAGGAACTGACGTTGTCGATGACGATGCCGCCGGTGCCGCCGGGAATGCTCAGGCCGGCGGCGGCCGTGTTGCCCGTGCCCCAGGGGGCAAATGTTCCGTCGGTAAACGTGAGGCTGAGGTTCGTCAGACTCTCCGTGACCAGCGAACTGGAGATGCCGCTGCCAGTCGTATCGTCGGTAATGGTAAGGGTTGTGCCAGACCGGGCAGCTGTAAAACCGCTCACGTTGGCGTTGATCAGCGCTACCAGATTGTTGTAGGTCGTCGTGGCCGTGCCATTGTTCCGAAAATTGGGGAAGGTATTGCTGGACGAACTAGCGGTAAAGGTGACTCCATTGACCACGATGGTGTCACCACTGCTGGGGTTGCCGGTGAAAGTGCCAGACCACTTCGCGCTGGTGCCGGCACCTGCCTGCAACGCCGACAGGTTGAACGAATACACGCAACCGCCACCGGGGCTGTCGTTGACGCAGCCGGTCTGGAAGCCGTGCCCGGTCACGCTCACGAACAGGTACTCGTTGCTGCCGTTCATCACCTCGGTGACCGTCGAGCAGTCGCCAGTGCGGCCGGTGCTGTTGTCGTGGTAGCCGAGCTCGGCGCCCTGCACGGGCGTCCCCATCACGTTGGCGTTGATCGGGATCTTCCACAGCGTCGCGTAGTAGGTGTTGTCCGGCTCGCCGCCGCAGATGTACATGGCGCCGGTCCCGTTCGCGCTGCTGTAGTAGGCATCGTCGAACGTGCCTTCGTTGAACACGAGGACGGGACTGTTGTTGCCGCGGCCGACCCAGACCTTGGTGCCGGCGTTGCCGGCCGAGAATCCGGTGGCGAACTGGACGATCGAGCGGCAACCGTCGGGATTGGGGCTGAGGGTCGTGCAGTTGGTGCCGGTGGTGCCGGTGCCGGGGGATCCATCGCTGAAGAGGAAGGCGTACACGCGGGCGTTGCCCTGGTCGAGCAGCGGGGCGGCGAGCGCACCGGTGCTGGCGCCGGTGACGGTTGTCAGCGTGGCGCTGCTGGCCACGACGCCGGTGGTGCCGTCGACGCGGGAGAAGTTGCCGCCCGTGGTGCCGCTGAACGCACTGCCGACGTAGACCTGCTTCGCATTGACGTCGTATACCGGTGGCGACAGGTCGTTGCCGGTGCTGACCGTGGCCGGGAAGCCGCCGCTGGTGACCTCGGCGGGGGTGCCGGTGAACACGTTGGTGAACTTGTGCAGCTTGCCGTTCGCATCGCCGACCCAGAGGGTGTCGTCGGCGTAGCCGACGAAGGGCGAAGAATGCAGGTCGTCCGCGCCGCCGCTGAAGGTCATGAGATACATGCACGGCGCGGTGCAGCCACGGTAGGCGGCCGCGGAAGCGGCGGTCGCCGGCGTGGTCGGCGAGGTCGGCGTGCCGGGCGAGGCGCTGCTCCACTTCAGCAGGACCAGCTGCGCCTGGTTGGAACTGTTGGACTGCACGAAGGCGATCTGCTTGCCGCCGTCGTAGTAGGACGTAACCGGCGAGGTCCGGGTCGTCGCGCCGCTGCCGGTGTTGTAGGCGAACATCACGCTCGGCACGGTGCCGGTGCAGGTGGTCTCGTAGAGGTTGTTGTAGCCGACGAGGGTCGCGTCCGCGTGGGACGTCGTGGTCACCGAACTCTGGGTGTAATTGTTGAGGGCCTCGGTGGGGGCCACGGGAACGGTGCCGCTGGGGTAGGTAAAGGTGACGATATTGTTGTTGGGAGATGCGTTTACGAACGCGGACACGCCGGTTGCCGAGACCTGACCATTCACCCCGGCCGCGAGGCTGGTGGCTTCATTGGTCTTGTTGCCGGAATTGGCGAAGTCGACGCTGGAAATGCCGGTTGAAAAGGCTCCGGCGGTCAGGGTGGTGCCGTTCACCGTCAGCGTATTGTTGGCGCCGGCGTCGCCGGTGAACGTCCCGGTCCATTGCGACCGCGTGCCCGGATTGGCGGTGGGGTAGACGACGAAATCGTTGGCGCAGCTCGGCGTCGCGTTGATGTCGAAGGAATACTTGGCCGGGTACACGTCCGGAGAACCGCTGCCGCCGATGCTGCCCAGCGACGCATTCCAGTCGCCGGTGAGCTTGGCGGGCTTGACCGGCTTCCACCACTGCGGCCGGTTCTTCGGCGGAAGCGTCGCCGACCGGACGCTCGCCGCCGAGGTCTCCTTGTTGAGCCGGCGTGTCAGCGCCACCAGGAAGCGTGGATCCTGGGCGTCGCGCATCCACTTCTTCATCGCCTTCGGCCCGCGCTGCTGCGCTTCCTGCGGCGTGAGCACGTGGGTGTAGACGACGGTGTGGTTGCTCCAGTCCTGCGGTACGCCCAGGGGCCTGTCCGCGGGAGGCGCAGCGGATGCCGCGCCCATCGCCAGTAGCGCCGAGAAAACAGATGCCTGCCGCCAATTCTTCATGTCGCCCCGCTCCCGAACCGGACACGATGACCCACTGGAAAGGCTAACCGATTAGCCCTCCTGACATGTGAACAACGGGCCGCTTTCCGGCATCCGGACCGTGCCGTTCGTCGGCTTTCCGGGCGCTCGTGCTATGTTTCGGCCCCGACAGCGCGCGCTGCGTGCTTACCTTCCCGACGCGCAGCAGAGCCTGCTACCGATGCCCGAAAACCGTCCTTCGACCTGGCTGGTGACCGGCGGCGCCGGCTTCATCGGCGGCAACTTCGTGCTCGACGCGGTCGCGTCCGGCGTGCGCGTGATCAACCTCGATGCGCTGACCTATGCCGGCAACCGCGACACCCTGGCGGTGCTCGACGGACATCGCGATCACGTCTTCGTGCACGGCGACATCGGCGACCGCGAGCTGGTCGCGACGTTGCTGGCCGAACACCGTCCCGACGCGGTCGTGAACTTCGCGGCCGAGTCGCACGTCGACCGCTCGATCGACGGGCCGGCGGCGTTCATCCAGACCAATGTCGTCGGCACGCTGGCGCTGCTCGAGTGCGTGCGCGACCACTGGCGCGGGCTCGAAGGCGCGGCGAAGGAAGCGTTCCGTTTCCTGCACGTGTCCACCGACGAGGTCTACGGTTCGCTCGGCGCGACCGGCGCCTTCACCGAGGACACGCCGTACGCGCCGAACTCGCCGTACTCGGCCAGCAAGGCGGCGTCCGATCACCTCGTGCGCGCGTTCCACCACACCTACGGCCTGCCGGTGGTGACCACGAACTGCTCGAACAACTACGGGCCGTTCCAGTTTCCCGAGAAACTCATCCCGCTGGTGATCCAGAAGGCGCTGGCCGGCGAGCCGCTGCCGGTCTACGGCGATGGCATGAACGTGCGCGACTGGCTGTTCGTGAAGGACCACTGCGCGGCGATCCGGCGCGTGCTCGAAGCCGGGCGCGTCGGCGAGACCTACAACGTCGGCGGCGATGCCGAGATGCCGAACATCGCGGTGGTGAAGACGATCTGCGCACTGCTCGACGCGCGCCGTCCGCTGCCCGATGGCCGCGCGCACGAGTCGCTGATCGCCTTCGTGACCGATCGCCCCGGCCACGATCGCCGCTACGCCATCGACGCCGGCAAGCTCCAGCGCGAGCTGGGCTGGAAGCCCACCGTGGACTTCGCGCAGGGCATCGCGCAGACGGTGGACTGGTATCTTGCGAACGATGCGTGGGTGCGGCGGGTGCTGGATGGCAGCTATCGCCTCGAACGGATCGGGCAGGGCTGACCTGCTTCCCTCTCCCTCCGGGAGAGGGTGCCCGAAGGGCGGGTGAGGGAAGATGCCATGGAGTGCGTCGCGTCTGCTCGTGTTGGGCGGCTTTCCCTCATCCGGCCCTGTCGGGCCACCTTCTCCCGGAGGGAGAAGGAAAAGAAGGCGGCGCGAAGAACCCTTGAAACAACCTGATCTCCGGAATTTCGCATGACCCAACGCAAAGGCATCATCCTCGCAGGCGGCTCCGGCACGCGGCTGTATCCGATCACGCAGACGATCAGCAAGCAGCTGCTGCCGGTGTACGACAAGCCGATGATCTACTACCCCCTGAGCACGCTGATGCTGGCGGGCATCCGCGAGGTGCTGGTCATCAACACGCCGCACGAGCAGGACCTGTTCCGGCGCCTGCTCGGCGATGGCTCGCAGTGGGGCATGAAGATCGAGTACGCGGTGCAGCCGAGTCCCGACGGACTCGCGCAGGCCTACCTGATCGGGCGCGAGTTCGTCGCCGGCGGCCCGAGCTGCCTGGTGCTCGGCGACAACATCTTCTACGGCGACGGCTTCACCGGGCAGTTGCGCAAGGCCTCCGCGCAGGAACAGGGCGCGACCGTGTTCGGCTACTGGGTGCGCGACCCGGAACGCTACGGCGTGGCCGAGTTCGATGCCGCCGGCAAGGTGGTCGGCCTCGAGGAGAAACCCGCGCAGCCGCGCTCGCACTACGCGGTGACCGGGCTGTACTTCTACGACGGCCGCGCCAGCGATTTCGCCGCGACGCTCAAGCCCAGCCGGCGTGGCGAGCTGGAGATCACCGACCTCAACCGCTGCTATCTCGACGAGGGCTCGCTGCGGTTGCAGCGGCTCGGTCGCGGCTACGCCTGGCTCGATACCGGCACCCACGAGTCGCTGCTGCAGGCCTCGAACTTCATCGAGACCATCGAGGCGCGCCAGGGATTGCGGGTGTGCTGTCCGGAGGAAATCGCCTGGCTCAACCGCTGGATCGACGCGGCGCAACTCGAAGCGCTGGCGAAGCCGCTGGCGAAGAACGGTTATGGCCAGTACCTGCTGGCCCTGCTCGAACACGGGCCGGTGGCCTGAGGCAGCCGGTCGCGAACCAGGATCCACTAACCCATCGCCATGAAGATCACCGAAACCGATTTGCCCGGCGTGATGCTGATCGAGCCGCGCGTGTTCGGCGACGAGCGCGGCTGCTTCTACGAGAGCTTCAACCAGAAGGCTTACGCGGACGCCGGGCTCGACCTGCATTTCGTGCAGGCCAACGTCTCCGAGTCGATCCGTGGCGTGCTGCGCGGACTGCATTACCAGTGGCCGAATCCGCAGGGCAAGCTGGTGTCGGTGCTGGAAGGCGAGGTGTACGACGTCGCCGTCGACATCCGCCGCGGCTCGCCGAACTTCGGGCGCTGGACGGCCGCGATCCTGGGCGCGGACAACCATCGCCAGCTCTGGATTCCGGAAGGATTCGCGCACGGCTTCGTGACGCTCAGCGAGCGCGCGGTGTTCGCCTACCAGTGCACCGCGCTCTACGACCGCGTCGCCGATGCGGGCATCCGCTGGAACGATGCGCGCCTGGCGATCGACTGGCCGGTCGCGCAGCCGCTGCTTTCGGACAAGGACGCGATCGCGCCCTTCCTCGAAGACATCGCGCCCGAACGGCTGCCGGAATTTCGCGCATGAGGATCCTGCTGCTCGGCGCCGACGGCCAGCTCGGCTACGAACTGCATCGCGCGTTCGCGCCGCTGGGCGAGGTCACGGCCTGCACCTTCAACGGCCTGCTGCCGGGCGGCTTGCCCTGCGCGCGCGTGGAGTTCACCGAGGACGGCGCGCTGGCGCGCCTCGTCGCCGAACAGCGGCCGCAACTCGTGCTCAACGCGGTGGCGCATACCCAGGTCGATCGCGCCGAGGACGAGCCCGCTCTCGCGCAGCGGATCAATGCCGATGCGGTCGCCGAACTGGCGCAGGCCTGCGCTCGACACGACGCCAAGCTGGTGCATTACTCGACCGACTACGTGTTCGGCGGCGAAGGCGCGCGGCCGTGGCGCGAGGACGATCCGACCGCGCCGCTGGGCGTGTATGGGCGCAGCAAGCTCGCCGGCGAGGACGCGGTGCGCGCGAGCGGTTGCCGGCACATGATCCTGCGCACCGCGTGGCTGTACGGCGCGCGCGGGCAGAACTTCCTGCGCACGATGCTGCGGCTGGCGGGCGAACGCGAGGAGTTGCGGATCGTGGCCGACCAGGTCGGTTCGCCGACGCCGGCGCGCTGGCTCGCGGGCGCGACCGCGCTGGCGCAGGCGCGCAGGCCCGAGGCGAGCGGCACCTGGCACGTCGTCGCCGGTGGCGGCTGCAGTTGGCACGACTTCGCGGCCGCGATCTTCGCCGAAGCGCTGACGGCCGGGCTGATCGCGCGCGTGCCGCGCCTGCACGCGATCGCGAGCGCCGAGTTCGCGGCCAAGGCGCGGCGGCCGGCCTGGTCGCGGCTGGACACGAGCCGCTTCGCCGGCGACTTCGGCCTGTGCCTTCCCGCCTGGCAGGAAGGGTTGCGGCAGGTGATCGGCGAACTGGCAGAGAGGAAGGCGGGCTAGGGCGTGCTGCTCGCGCGTGCCGGCATTCGCGCTGTCGCCGGGGTGGCGGTTCCCGGCCGTCGAGCCGCTAAGATATCCGCGGGGCGCTGGCCCTGTCCGCCTGGCGCCGGTGGCGTCGCGTGGCCAGATCGCATGACCGGGGATTCATGAAAACTCTGATCGCGCTTTCCCTCATCGCCGCTTCCGCATGGTTGTCGTTGGCATCGGCCATGCCGCCCACGCAGGCCAGCATCGAGCCCTTCACGCGGCAGGTGAATTTCGCGAAGATCAAGATCTCGCCCGACGGCAAATACCTCGCGTTGACGGTGCCCCTGGGCGACCACACCAACCTTGCGGTGATGGACACGGCCACGCACAAGCTGGTATCCGGCTTCGCGATGGTCGGCAAGACCCACGTCTCGGATTTCTGGTGGGCGAACCCGAACCGGCTGCTGCTCACGATCGAACAGAAGAGCGGCACGCTCGACCAGCCGGTCGAGACCGGCGAGGTCTTCGCGATGGACGCCGACGGCAGGAACCAGGGCATCCTGTTCGGCTACCGCGGCCAGGGCAAGGCCACCCGCACCAATATTCCCCCCGACCGCAGCGAGGAGGCGGACGCGCGGATGGTGGACGACCTGCTCGACGATCCCGACCACGTGATCCTAGCGATCACGCCGTGGAAATACGCATCCGGCGAGCCGCGCTACACCAGCATCGAGAAGATGGACGTGCGCGACGGCCACCGCGAACGCATGGGCGTGGTCCTGCTGCCGGGCGCGCGCCTGATGACCGACCACCACGGCCATGTCCGCTTCGCGTACGGCGACGACTTCGATGGCAGGAACCGCCTGTACTACCGCGAGAGCGACGCGGCGGAGTGGGTGCTGATCAACGACGAGAACGCCAGCCACCGGCGCATGCGGCCGATGGGGTTCGCCGGCGACGACGCCTTCGCCTACGTCAGGGCCAGCGAGACGGGCGGCCCCGACTCGGTGCAGCGCTTCGACCTCGCCAGGCGCTCGTTCGCGCGCGTGCTCCAGGACAAGTCGGCCGATCCGGCCAGGTTGCTGTACGCCGACGGCACGCGTCGCGATCCGATCGGGGTGATCTTCGACGACGACAAGCCGCGGGTGACCTATTTCGACCCCGGATCGCCCGCGGCGCGCCGGCACCAGGGCCTGATGGCGAGCTTCGAGGGCGAATTCATCATGCCGATCTCGGCGACCGCCGACGGCGGAACCGAGCTGCTGGAAACCTTCAGCGACCGCAACCAGGGCGACATCTACCGCTTCGACCGCGCCAGCAAGAAGGCGGTCCTGCTGATCGCGCGAAGCGAATGGTTCGATCCGGCGAAGATGGCCGAGGACCGGCCTTTCCAGTTCAAGGCGCGCGACGGGATGGTGATCCACGGTTATCTCACCGTCCCCCACGGCAGCGACGGCAAGGCGTTGCCGTTGGTCGTGCATCCGCACGGCGGCCCGTTCGGGATCTACGACGACTGGTCGTTCGATCCCGAGGTGCAGATGCTCGCCGCGCATGGCTATGCCGTGCTCGAGGTCAACTACCGTGGCTCGGGTGGTCGCGGCAAGGATTTCGAGACCGCCGGCTACCGCCAATGGGGCGGCAGGATGCAGGACGACCTCACCGACGCCACGCGCTGGGCGATCGATGCCGGCGTCGCCGACCCGAAGCGCGTCTGCATCTACGGCGCCAGTTACGGCGGTTACGCGGCCTTGATGGGCGTGGCGAAGGAGCCGGCGCTGTACCGCTGCGCGGTGGGCTACGTGGGCGTGTACGACCTCGACGCCATGTACCGCGTCGGCGACATCGCGCGTTCGGAGAAGCTGACCAACGAGCTGAAGATGCACCTGGGCACGAAGGATCTCGCCGCGGTTTCGCCGAGCAACCTCGCCGGCCGCATCAAGGTGCCGGTGTTCCTCGCCGCGGGCGGCGCCGACGAGCGCGCGCCGATCAGCCACAGCAAGGCGATGGAGCTGGCGCTGAAGACGGCCGGCGCGCAGGTGTCGACCCTGTACTACCCCGAGGAAGGGCACGGCTTCTACGACGCCGACCACGTGGCCGAATTCGACCGCCAGTTGCTGGAGTTCCTCGACCGCAACATCGGCGGCGGCACGGCCTCCGCGGGGACGCAATAGCCCGGACCCCATGCCAGGGGCCTCGCCTGCGGGGGCGGGGCGGGACATGAGATAATCGTGGCAAGCCCGTTCGCGATCGGGCCGCCGTACGGCGGCAGGGGATGGCTGTCGCCTTCGAGGCGGCGCCGGGCGCTTCCAATACCGTTACGAGGTCACAATGAAAATCTCCACCGTCCTTTCGGCGCTGCTCGCCTGCGCCTGCCTGTCGCCTGCTTTTGCGGTCCAGTCCGGCGGCGACAGCATTGAACCGTACACGCGTCACGACAACTTCAAGGCGATCAAGATCTCGCCCGACGGCAAGCACCTGGCGATCACCGTGCCCCTCGGCGACCACACGAGCCTGGTGATCCTGGATCCCGCGACGCTCAAGCCGGTGTCGGTGTTCTCGGTGTCCGGCCAGGTCCACGTCGACAAATTCTGGTGGGCCAATTCCAATCGCCTGCTCGTCAGCGTGGCGGAAATGCAAGGTTCGCTCGACAAGCCGGTGTCGACTGGAGAACTCTTCGCCACCAACGTCGACGGCAAGGGCCAGGACCTGCTGTTCGGCTACCGCGCCGCCGACAACCAGCAGGTCACCGGCACGCGGATCAAGTCGAACCGCCAGGAGCAAGCCAGCGCCGAGATGGTCGCGAGGTTGCCCGACGACCCAGGCCACGTGCTGGTCGCGATCACGCCGTGGTCGTACAGCGCCAGCAACGAGACCTACAGCACGCTCGAGTTGATGGACATCCGCGACGGCGAGCACAGGAAACTCGGCACGCTGCCGCTGCGCGGCGCGGACGTGCTGGCCGATCACAAGGGCCGGGCACGGTTCGTGTACGGCGTTGGTTCGGACGACTTGAACCGCGTGTACTACCGCGAAAACGATACCGCTCCGTGGGTGTTGATCAACGACGACAATGTGAGCAACCGCCGCATGACCCCGATGGGTTTTTCCGCGGACGACTCGGTCGCCTATGTGCGATCCACCGAGCCGAATGGCCCCGACTCGCTCCAGCGGTTCGACGTCGCCACGAAGTCCATGAAGACCCTGCTGCTGGACAAGTCCGCCGACCCCGACCACCTGTTGTACGCAGACGGCAGTCGCAAGGATCCGATCGGGGTGGTCTACCTCGACGACAAGCCGCGGGTGACCTATTTCGATCCGGAATCGGACGGCGCACGCAGCCATCGCAGCCTGATGGCGAGTTTCGACGGGCAGTTCGTGGAACCGGTTTCGTCGACCGAGGACGGCGACATCCAGCTACTGGAGGCGTACAGCGACCGCGACCCGGGCGACATCTTCGAGTTCACCCGATCGACGAAGAAAGCCGAGCTGCTGTTCAGCCGCATGGACTGGTTCGATCCGACCAAGATGGCCGAGCAGCGGCCGTTCGAATTCAAGGCGCGGGACGGGCTGTCGATCCATGGCTACCTCACTCTTCCGCCGGGCAGCAGCGGCAAGTCGCTGCCCATGGTGGTGTATCCGCATGGCGGCCCCTTCGGCATTTTCGACGAATGGAGGTTCAACCTGGATGCGCAGCTTCTCGCGGCCCACGGCTATGCCGTGTTGCAGGTGAACTATCGCGGCTCGGGAAACCGTGGCGCCGAATTCGAGTACTCCGGCTACAAGCAGTGGGGCGGCAAGATGCAGGACGACATCACCGACGCCACCCACTGGGCTATCGACACCGGCGTCGCCGACAGGAACCGCATCTGCATCTACGGCGCCAGCTACGGCGGCTATGCGGCCCTGATGGGCGTCGCCAAGGAGCCGACGCTGTACCGCTGCGCGGTCGGCTACGCCGGCGTCTACAACATCGAATCCTGGTCCCGGACGGCGGACTTCCAGCGGCTCGGCTGGGGCAAGAGCTACCTGAAGGACGCCGTGCTGACGGACAACCTCGCCGCCATCTCGCCGGTCGACCTTGCGGACAAGATCAAGGTGCCGGTCTTCCTGGCTGCCGGTGGCCAGGACAAGCGCGTGCCGCCCGGACAGACCGAGGCGATGGAGGCGGCGTTGAAGAAGGCGGGGGTGCCGGTGCAGAAGCTGGTCTTCCCGGACGAACAGCACGGTTTCTACGATCCGAAGCACGTCGCCACCTTCGACGCCCAGTTGCTGCAATTCCTCAACGAGCACATCGGCAGCGGCGCGCACTGATCGCGCAACACGCGGACGCGATGCCCGCGCATCGCGTCCGTTGCCCCGGCGTCAGCGCACGCCGTGCATCCAGCGCTTGATCAGGGGGCTGAGCACGAACGCCACCGCCGCCGCGATCAGGCCCATCCACAGCATCTTGTCGAACAGGTTCGCGTAGCCGGCCTTGGCCGCCACCAGGTCGAGTTTTCCGCCTTCGGGAATGTCGAGTGCCGCCAGCCGCGAGAGGGCCGCGGCAGCCTGTTCGGACAACGACGTGGCGAGCCAGTACGCGCCCATCATCAGCCCGACCACGCCGGGCACCGACAACTGGGTGACCGCGGCCAGGCCGATCGGCGACAGCGTCAGTTCGCCCAGTTCCAGCACGACGTAAGCCAGCAGCAGCCACCAGATCGAGGCGAGGTGGCCGGCGCTGACGGTGTCGTTCGCGGCCGAGAGCACGAGGAAGGACAGGCCGCAGAACACCAGTCCGATCGCGTTCTTGATCGGCTTGCTCGGGTTCATCCGGTGGCGTTCGAGGAACGGCCACAGCCATCCGAACAGCGGCGTCAGCGCGACCAGCACGAAGGACGCGAGGTATTCCAGCGATTCGGCGTCCTGCGGCAGCACCAGCGAATCGCGCAGGAAGAACAGCACGCCGAGCACGCTGACGGAACCCACCAGCCATGCCGCGAGGCGCGGCGGCGAGCGCAGCGCCAGCGCGACCGTCGGCGGCGCCAGCACCAGCGGGATCACGCACCAGGGCCACGCCTGGCCACGCAGCAGCACCGCCCACGAAGGCAGCGCCGACCACGGCCACGGCAGGTGGTGGGTGTCGTAGATGACGATCGACGGGAAGAAGTCCTTGGTGAGCATGTGCTCGGTGAACAGCAGCCACGAACCGTAGGTCTGCTCGTACATCGAGAAGAACAGCAGCGCGCTGGCGATGAAGAACACCACCGCGAGCATCTGCTCGCGCTCGACCTTTGCGCAGCGTTGCGTGAGGTACCACGCCATCCAGCCCAGCCACGCCGCGGTGAACGCATACTGCAGGTACAGCACGCCGTCGCCGAGCTGCATGAGCAGCCAGATCAGCGGCAGCCCCAGCACCGCGCCCAGGTAGATCGTCCACTCGACGTTGAGCGGACCGAGCACGCGGCGGCGCAGCTTCTCCGGCTCCTTCGGCTCGGCATGTCCCTGCAGGTACTTCTGTCCGGTAATGAACATGCCCAGGCCGGCAAGCATGCCCACGCCCGCCGCGCCGAAGCCGTAGCCCCAGCCGAAGGTCTCGCCGAGCATCCCGCAGATCAGGCTCGAGAACAGCGCACCGACGTTGATGCCGGCGTAGAAGATCGTGAAGCCGGTGTCGATGCGCGGATCGTTTTCCGGGTAGAGCTTGCCGACGATGGTCGAGATGTTCGGCTTGAGGAAGCCGACGCCGCTGATGATCAGCGACAGCGACATGTAGAACACGCCGAGCGCGAAGGTGTCCTGGTGGACGACGCCGTTGACCGTGGTCGCGGCGTGCCCCTCGTAGGCCATGCCCAGGTGCCCGAGGCAGAGCAGGATGCCGCCGAGCACGACCGCCTTGCGCATGCCGAGGTAGCGATCCGCCAGCAGGCCGCCGATCAGCGGCACCGCGTAGACCATGCCGCCGTACGCGCCGGTCACCACCAGGCCCTGCGACTCCAGGAAACCGTGGTGCTTGACCAGGTAGAGCAGCAGCAGCGCCTTCATTCCGTAGAACGAAAAACGCTCCCACATCTCGGTGAAGAAGCAGACGTACAGGCCCTTGGGATGGCCGAACATCTCGTCGGACTGCGGAGGGCGCAAGGTGACGGCGCTGGCGGACATGCGGATTCCCGGGCGGATGGCCGGAGTATAGCGATCGCGAATCGTGACGCCGCGCACGCCGACCATGACTTCCGTCCGCGGGCGCAGGCTTCCCCGCGACCGCGGCTGCGCCTACCATTCCCCGTTCACCCGACAGTCTTCAACGGCGAGCCGACGTCGCGCCGCCCATTCCGAGGAGTCCACCATGCCGCTTCGCCTGCGTCCCATTTCCCGACTGACGCACCTGCTGCTGCTCGGCCTGCTGCCGATGGTCGCCAGTGCCGCCGGCACGACCACCGCGAAGCAGCCGCTGACCGTGCACGACATGGTGATGCTCGACCGCATCTCGGAGCCGGCGCTCTCGAACGACGGCCACATGGTCGCGTTCTCGGTGGCCACCACCGACTACGCCGCCAACAAGCGCAACACCACGCTGTGGATCGGCGGCACGAACGCGAACGATGCCGCGCCGCATCCGCTGCTCGCCGATGGCCTGCACGGCAGCTCAGCGGCCTTCTCGCCCGACGGCAAGGACGTGTACTTCGTCTCGTCCAAGTCCGGCAGCGACCAGGTCTGGCGCCAGCCGGTCGCAGGCGGCGCGGCCGTGCAGGTCACCGACTACCCGCTCGACGTCGGCGCGTTCAAGCTTTCGCCGGACGGCAAGTCGCTGGCGCTGAGCTTCGCGGTATTCACCGACTGCAAGGATCTCGCCTGCACCCAGAAGCGGCAGAAGGCGACCGCGGACAGCAAGGCCCGCGGCATGCTGTTCGACAAGGTCTTCATCCGCCACTGGGACACCTGGGCCGACGGCACGCGCAGCCAGCTCTTCACCGCCGCGATCGGCGGCGATGGCAAGGCGGCGGCGCAGCCGACGCTGGTCAGCGCCGGCATCGACGGCGACGTACCGTCCAAGCCTTTCGGCGACACCAGCGAGTTCTCGTGGTCGCCCGACGGCAAGTGGCTGGCCTTCGACGTGCGCATCGCCGGCAAGAGCGAGCCCTGGTCGACCAATTTCGACATCTACCTCGCGCCCTCCGACGGCTCGATCGCGCCGCGCAACCTGACCGCGTCCAACCGCGCCTGGGATGCCGGCCCGATGTTCTCGAACGACGGCAAGACGCTGTACTACCGCGCGATGAAGACGCCCGCGTTCGAGGCCGACCGCTTCGGACTGATGGCGATGAACCTCGCCAGCGGCGCCACCCGCGAGATCGATCCGAAGTGGGACCGCTCGCCCGACGGCATCGTGCTGTCCGCCGACGGCAAGACGATCTACGCCGGCGCCGACGATGTCGGCCAGCATCCGCTGTTCGCGATCGACATCGCCAGCGGCGCGGTGAAGAAGCTGGTCGGCGACGGCAGCGTCTCGTCCGTGCTCGTTGCCGGCGGCACGCTGGTCTTCACCCGCAATTCGATGAAGGCGCCGGACCAGCTCTATGCCGCGCGCGCCGATGGCAGCGACGTGCACCAGGTCGCGCACAACGACGACGCGATCCTCTCGCGCATCGCCATGGGCGACTACGAGCAGTTCTCCTTCACGGGATGGAACAACGAAACGGTGCACGGCTTCGTGGTCAAGCCGTGGAACTGGCAGGCCGGCAAGAAGTACCCGGTCGTCTACCTGGTCCACGGCGGCCCGCAGGGCTCGTTCGGCAACGACTGGAGCTACCGCTGGAACCCCGAGTGGTACGCGGGCCAGGGCTATGCCGCGGTGATGGTCGACTTCCACGGTTCGACCGGATACGGCCAGGCCTTCACCGATTCGATCTCGCAGCACTGGGGCGACCGCCCGCTGGAGGACCTGCAGAAAGGATGGAGCGCGGCGCTGCAGAAGTACGCCTACCTCGACGGCGGCAACGCCTGCGCGCTCGGCGCCAGCTACGGCGGCTACATGGTCTACTGGATCGCCGGCAACTGGTTCGATCAAGGCGGGAGCGCGCCGTTCAAGTGCCTGGTCGACCACGACGGTGTCTTCGACAACCGGATGATGGGCTACTCGACCGAGGAGCTGTGGTTCTCCGAGCACGAGAACGGCGGCACGCCGTGGCAGAACCCGGCCGGCTACGAGCAGTTCAACCCGGTGACGCACGTCAAGGACTGGAAGGTGCCGATGCTGGTCGTGCACAGCCAGATGGACATGCGGATCCCGGTGGAGCAGGGCATCGCCGCGTTCACCGCGCTCCAGCGCAAGGGCATCGAATCGAAATACCTGTACTTCCCGAACGAGGACCACTGGGTGCTCAAGCCCCAGAACAGCGTGCTGTGGCACGACACGGTGGCGGCGTGGCTGAAGGAGCACATCGGCGGCTGAATCCGGCAGCTGGCGCCCATCGGTGATCGAAGGGACCGGCTCAGGCCGGTCTCTTCTTTCTGTTCCCCTGCGGCGGCAGGCCATCGCCTGCTGAAAACGATCGTCTGTCCTTCGCCAGCGCGTGCGCCCGGGAACCGGACTACCGTCCAGCCCACTGCTTGCGGACCGTCTCGCGGTAGCGACGGCTCACGCGCAATTGCTGGCCATCGATCAGTTGCAGCGTCGCATCCCCGTTGGCGAGGGATTTCATTTCGCCGATGCGATCGACGGCCACGATGACCCGCCGATGGATTCGAACGAACCTGCCGGCATCCAACTCGGCCTCGAAGTCCGCGAGCGTGCGGCGGATCAGATGCATCGTGGGCCCGGCATGCAGCGCTAGGTAGTTTCCCTGTGACTCCATCCAGTCGATGCTGGCCTGCTCCACGAGGCGCAGGCGGCCCGCGACCTTGATCGCAACGCGCCCGGCGCGTTCGGGTTCGACGCTGGCGGTCTTCGCGTCCCGCGCGGGCTGGAAGACCGC
>DASXKN010000024.1:0-255901 GCA_036496805.1 Lysobacteraceae bacterium | reverse complement strand
AGCGAAATTGTTTTTAGCGATGGCACGACGTTGTCTATTAAAGCGCAAGACGTGCTCGTAATTGTTGGGCCAAATAATGCAGGTAAGAGCGCGACCCTGCGTGGAATTCAGGTCAAACTTAAGAGTTCCAGCGAACCTAGTCATGTTCTCACGTCAATAGTAGTAACCAAGGAAGGTGACGTGATAGATCTTGAAAAATGGGTAACGCAATGGACCAGGCGTAAGCCGACAAGTGATGCAGAAAACCCTCAGTATGCGGGTTTGGGCGCTACCATTCACCAAAGTGTAATAAGATTCGATTGGCAACAGAAAAACTCTTTAGGTCATTTGACTCGGTGGATGTGCCACTTTCTAACCGCCGATGAGCGACTTCAAATATGCAATCCGCCAAAGACCATTTCGTTTTCTCAAGAAGGACAAAGCCATCCCATACACTATTTGCAGAGGGATGATTCGCTGGAACTAAATCTGAGTGCCAAGTTCCATGCGGCATTCGGAGTCGATATGATTGTTCACCGGAATGCCGGAAGCACTGTTCCCGTACATGTTGGCGAGCGACCGGCAATTGAATTGGGCGAAGATCGTGTCAGTTTTAGTTACATTAAAAAATTAGAACAGCTTCCCTGTTTGCATGAACAGGGCGATGGCATGAGAAGCTTTGCTGGTGTCTTACTTGCAACATCAGTAGGGCGCGAGGCCATTCTATTAATAGATGAGCCGGAAGCCTTTTTGCATCCGCCGCAAGCGCGGCTATTGGGTGAAACTCTTGTCGAGAGCAAGGGAGACTCCCGGCAACTCTTTATCGCCACCCATAGTTCCGATGTTCTCCGCGGAATCCTAAATACGAACAGTCCAGATGTAAAGGTGGCGCGGATAAGGCGGAATGGAGGAGTGAATTCAATCAAGTTGCTGGATAATTCCCGAATTAAAGAGCTGTGGGGTGACCCATTGCTCAGGTACTCGAATATTTTTGATGGACTTTTTCACGAAGGCGTCGTTGTCTGCGAAGGGGATGCCGACTGTCGGTTTTACGCCGCGGTTCTGGACGCCGTCTGTTCTGCAAGTGGTGGATCGCTCAAGCGGCCCGACATGATGTTTACGCACTGTGGCGGCAAGGCCCGTCTTCCTATGGTTATTCGTGCTTTGCGCGAAGTGGATGTGCCCGTTTGCGCAGTAGCGGACTTCGATGTGTTCTCCGACGAAGAACCGCTCAAGAGTATAATTGAAGCGTTAGGAAAAAAATGGGCCGATTTCTCTAAGGACTGGAAGACAGTGAAATCTGCAATTGACTCAAAGCGGCCCGATCTCAGCACTGAAGACGTAAAAAATGAAATCGCAAAAATACTGAAAACTGTGTCAAGTTCATCCCTTCCAGAGGCTGCAAGAGAGGATCTCCGAACAGTCTTGAGAAAGTCCAGCGCTTGGTCCATCGCGAAGCTCGTTGGCTGCCCGTTTGTACCATCTGGTGATCCGACGAAAGCTTGCGAAAATCTGCTTCAAATGTTTCGTGAGGCGGGATTGCATGTTGTGGAAGTAGGTGAAGTCGAGGGATTTGTACGAGCGGAGGCCGGACACGGCCCTAAATGGGTAAACGCTGTCCTGTCGCGAAATCTTGCGATAGATCCTGCGCTGGAAACAGCACGAGCGTTCGTGAAACGTTTGATATGAAGGTCGGTAAAAGCGGACGAAATATTCCGAAATAGGGAACGTACCCCGTTAATCGATTGGTGAGTGAGTCAGCGTTTGGACTGACAGTTCAATCAGAAAACCAGAGACAGCCGCCATGCCCAAGGGATACTGGATTGCCCGCTTCGACGTGAGCGACATGGAGCAGTACCGGCGCTATGTGGCGGCCAATGCCGGTCCGCTGGCCGAATACGGCGCGCGGTTCGTCGTTCGCGGCGGACGTTGCGAATCGACCGAAGGCTCGAACCGGGAACGCAACGTGGTGGTCGAATTCCCCAGCTACGAGGCAGCGCTCGCCTGCTACCGCAGCACCGGCTACCAAGCCGCGATCGCGTTGCGCCGGCCCGTTGCCGTGGGCGACTTCCTGGTCATCGAGGGCTACGACGGCCCGCAGCCGGAAGCGCCGGGTCCATGAACTGGGATGCGATTTCCGCGATCGGCCAGGTCGCCGGCGCCGTGCTGGTCGGCGTCACCCTGGTCTACCTCGCCGTCCAGATGCGCCAGAACACCGCGGCCATGAAGTCGTCGACCTTCCTGACGGTCAGCACGCTGATGGGGTCGAACATGGAGATTTTCGCCACCCATGCCGACATCGCCCCGCTGTTCATCAAGGCGCAGGCCGGCCTGGACGCGCTGTCGGCCGCCGAGCGGGTGCGCTTCGGCTTCCTGATGATGATGGCGTTCCGCAGGGTGGAGACGGTGGTGGTGCAGCGCCACCTGGGCACGATCGACCCGGAACTGACCCACGGCTTCGAACGCTCGGCGTTGTCCGCGCTGCGGGCCCCGGGCACGCGCCAGTGGTGGGAGACCGCCCGGGGCGGTTTCAGCGACCTGTTCTCCGCCTGGGTGGACCGGCAACTGGCCGAGGAACTGCCGCAGGCCATGCACGCGGGGCTGGGGCTGGAGGTTCCCGGCGAATGACACGGGGTGAACGGTGTCAGGATGAACGGTGTCAGGGCCACTTTTTTCGAAAGTACCTTTGCGAACAACGGTGTCAAAGACACTTTGAGGAGCCTGGATGATTCGGTGCGCACCACCCAACCAGTCGTTCCCCAGAAATCTCCGGAGACCGTACTAAATTACCTCGGCCCCCTTTTTTTGACCGACCTGCGAGGATTGAAGCCCATGCGTAACTGGATTGCGACCCTGCTCGGTGTCTTGTTGTGCGGCGTTGCGACGGCAGGCTTGTTGACTCCGCGCTGGTCGATCAAGCTGAAAGCGGTTCCAGGCGAGGTTCCACCCAATTTGCACGTGCTCGATCAGCGGCCCGAAGAACAGAAGACGTTCCGCACCGTGGATTTCGCCAAGCTGGCGTACAAGAGTTACTTGGGGGACGCGAATACCGCTCCTGAGCGGCTTGCGATTCTGCGGGCACGACTGGCGATCGTCGCCGCGTCACGCACGGGCGACCTGACTGTCGCCGTCACTCGCTTCGACATCCTGCATGATCAGTCTGGCTCGGCATGCAAGTTCTGCGCGCTTGCCGCGGTATCGCCGGCGGCAGCAACGAGTCTGGAATCCGGGGACAAGCCGCACGACAACAGTTACATCTGCGGCCTGAGTGCATCGATCGACGGCAAGGAGCAGTCCGTCGATGTGCAGGCGTTCTATCATCAGGGACCCTTCGATACCAACAACAGTCCAGGGTCCGTCGCGGCGCTGCAATCGTGTCTGGACAGCGCCATCCAAAATTGGCTTGAGAAGGAAATGCTGGCGGACCCATTGAAGAAATAGGCGAACGGGAAAGGGGTCAGTCCACTCTGACCCCTTTTTGCTTTTTGCACCGCCTTTTTGCACCCCTTTTCTTCTTTTTTCCTGCCATATCCACCAATCCGAGGCCGCGATTGAAAATCCGTGTGAGAAGAAAACGCAGTTTGGCGTATCGCCTTGTCGAACTTGTGCTGGTGATGGTGTTCCTGCTCGGCTTCACGGCGAACTTCTGGACCGTACTCCTGTCGGACGCCTCCCTGCGGTGGGTTCCATGGTGTCTGTATGCGTTCTGGGGTGGCGTGGTCGTGGCCTGGTTCGGGTACCGCATGTACCGGTATGTGCCGGTCGTTCCCGCCAGGCGCCGGTTCGCGTTCGCTGTCGGTTTCGTGGTGATCGTGTGGGCGCTGGCGCGTGCAACCTGGGGGCTCATCGCGATTAGCAACCTGGCATTTTCGGAGAGCGAAACGACGCTGGACCTGATGGTCGTGGACAACGATTCTTCGGCACCGCGCGCTCGCCTGTTTCGCTTGTACACAATGACGGTCTATCGCGTGGACGGTCCTGACCGGTCAAGTCGGACGGTCGACTACACGAACGAAGCCATGGGTTACGTTCGCGGCCGTGGCGCTGGTTCGCGGATGCGAATTCGTGCTGCCTCAGGTTGGGCAGGCTACAGCCTGGACCGCATGGTTGCGTTCAAGCCGCCCGGGGGCGATAAATGGGTGGAGGCGCCTTGATCTGGCGGACGACAGGAAAGCAGGAAAAGGGTCAGGTTCATTTATTTCGATTTATTTCGTCGGCGGATGAACCTGACCCCTTTTCCGAAGAATCAGGTCAGAGACCATTAATCGGCCGGGCGTATAGCTTGTCTGACCTCGATCTTCCGGCATCACTGCGCATCCAGCCATGTCCGAAATGGATCCCGCTCCCAACGAACCCGCGCCTGCGGCAGGCAAGCGGCAGAAGATCAGCTGGGACGCGCTGGCGGCGATCATCGCTGCGTTGGTCGGCTTCCTGGCGTTGCTGGTTGCGGCTTACACGGCCCACATCCAGCGTTACACCGCGGACATCCAGCGCGAACAGGTGCGTGCGCAAGTGTGGCCGTACCTGATCCCCGGCAACAACGACCTGACGCAGTCGCTCGTCGTGACCAACAAGGGTGCCGGACCGGCGGTGGTGCGCAGCGTCCAGGTCTGGATCAACGGGAAGCCGCAGGCGGACTGGAACCACGTGCTGTCGTCTTTGGGTCTGCCGGCCCATGGCTTCGTCCAGACGAGCCTCAATCATGGCGTGCTGAGCCCGGGCGAAGAGATCAACGTCATCCTTTTTGGCGACAAGGATCAATGGCGGCGTTTTCATGCCGCCGCCCTGGATCGGATGGCGATGGACATCTGCTTTTGTTCGGCACTGGACGACTGCTGGATTTCCAGCAACAAGAACCTCATCGGGCCTCCCACGATGCAGTTGCAGCTCAAGGTCAACCCGGTCGCCAGCTGCCCGCGACTGGCGCCTGCGGACGTGTTCAACAATTGAATCCGGACACGGTGACAAAAGGGGCCGGAAAAGGGGCGGCGGAGTAAATCAGCGTTTGAAGCGAGTATTCACCTGGCCCTTCCGGGTGGGCCGCACCGTTCCATGTCTTCCCACCGAACGGCATTGCCTGAGGGACCTGATCGCATGAACTTCGGAAAGATCCCGCCGCAGCTGTTGTGGATCCCAGGCGGCGCGCTGTACGGATTGCTGATGCGCTGGCTCTTCGGGACGTTTTCGTCCGCGTTGCAGGGGCCGATGTCGATTGCGTTCCTGATCGGCACCCCGTTCGTGGTCGGGGCGCTGACGATTTATGGCATGCGCCGCCAGGACCCTTCGGTGACGGCGATGATGTTCGCACCCTGGCTCTCGATCCTGCTGATGTTCGTGGGCTGCGCGCTGTCGATGATGGAAGGCCTGATCTGCCTTGCGATGATGCTGCCGTTCTTCCTGTTCTTCGCGACCATGGGCGGGCTCGTCATGGGCACGGCCCTGCGGCTGCTCAAGGAGCAGCATGCCCCGCTGCGCGCGGTCGCGGTGCTGCCCTTCCTGCTGGTGCTGGCCGATCGCGCGCTGCCGATGCCCGACCGGCAGGTGGAAGTCCATCAGTCGATCGAGGTGCATGCGTCGCCGCACACGATCTGGCAGCAGATCCTGACCGCGCGCGATATCCGCCCGGACGAGCTGCCTTTCAGCGTCAGCCATTTCATCGGCGTGCCCAAGCCCGTGGAAGGCATCAACCGCCGGACGCCGGAGGGCGAGGTGCGGTTTTCGCGCTGGGAGCGCGGCGTCCATTTCGAGGGCATCGTGACCGACCGCCAGGAGGACCGTTCGATCACCTGGCGCTACCGGTTCGGCCCGCACTCCTTTCCCCCGGGCTCGATGGACGACCACGTGGCAGTCGGCGGGCGCTATTTCGACCTGGGCGACACAAGCTTCCAGCTGACCCCGATGCCGGGCGGGACGACCCGCGTCGACCTCGTCGCGCACTACCGCGTCTCGTCGAGCATCAACTTCTACGCCGTGCCCGTGGCGAAGTTCCTGGGCAGGGACTTCGAGCACACGATCCTGGCGTTGTACAAGCGGCGCAGCGAGCGTGCCGAAGGCGGCACAGGCGTAGCGGGGGCTGCGCAATGAAGGGAACGCGCTGAAACAATCGGGGACAGGCTCAATTGTTGAAGCGGGGAAAGAAACTTGCCCCTGTTCTCATGTAAGGTCGTTCCATGACAGTGCACAGACTGCAGCCATAGCCCATGGCCTTCAATCTTCGCGAAATCTTCAAGGTGCTGTCCGACTCCGACGTGCAGTACGTCGTCGTCGGCGGTCTCGCGGTGATCATGCACGGCCATCTGCGCGCAACGGCCGACCTCGACCTGGTCATCGGCCTGGAACCTGAAAATTGCGCCAGGGCGCTGGCGGCACTCGCTTCCATCGGCTTCAAGCCGCGCCTGCCGGTGGCGCTGAGCGACTTCGCCGATCCCGCGAAGCGCGAAGACTGGGTCGAACACCGGAACATGCTCGTGTTCCAGCTATGGGATCCGGGCCGGCCCGAGCGTTCGGTCGACGTCTTCGTGCGCGAGCCGATGGACTTCCCGATCATGTGGTCGGATGCCGTGGTGAAGGACCTCGACGGCGTGCCGATCCGTGTCGCGTCGATCCGCCACCTGATCGCACTCAAGCGCATTGCCGGCCGTGGCAAGGACCTCGACGACATCGAGGCCCTGCGCGCGATTGCGGCCGAAACCGGCCAGCCGCAGGATTAGGCCATGACCGATCCCCTCCAGTGCACGTTCGAGGATGCGCGACGCAATCACTTGCGCGACGGCATCGCGCTGAGCACGGCCGCAAAGGTCGCCTTCTTCGAAGACATGGTGGAACTCGCACTCCGGTTCGGGGCGTACGACAGGCTGGAGCAGTTCCGAACCAGCGTGTCGGAGCCGAAAAGCGGCCCGGAGTAGATTTCTGCTTGAAGCGATGAATCGCGCTGGTCCCGTTCGCGGACCGATAGGCGACAGACCTCGGTTCGTACCTCGGAATTCCACATAAGTGTGGTCTGTCCCGGGTTTTGCCCACTACTTCACTCCGGCCCCTTCCTGTTTGTCTCCCAGCACCTCCCGATACTCGGCATCCAGCCCATCGGCAAGGCCCGCCAGCGCCCGCTCCCGGCTCAGCAGCCGTGCTGCCGTCACGTGGGGCGATTCCCTGGTCTCGTCGAACATGTCAGCCATCTGGTCAACCACGCCCGACTGGGCATGCAGGACGAGTTCCTGCAGGTCGTAGACCTTGGCGACCTTCATCGTCCATGCGAAGTCGAGGTGCTGGACGGCGCCGGTGTCGAGGGCTGCGTGCCATGCGGATTCGGAGAGCAGCGCCACGTTCATGCCGACACTCAGGTTGACGTCCGTTGCCTGCGTGTCCTGCGCCTGTTGGGTCAGGTAGGCGATGTTCGTGCTGATGCTGGCGCGCGTCCCTTTGAGCTCGGCCTGGTTCGCACGCATCTCGGAGACGACGGCCGCGCGCGCCTGCGATGCCATCTGATCCTGTTCCTGCCGTTCGTGCCAGGTCCCGGCCGCCTGCGCGAGCAGTACGGCGATCACGATGGAGCAGACTTCGATGAAGATGTCCGGCAGCCTGTCGCGCAGGTGCGCACGCAACGGCACGGGCGACGTATCTGCGGGGTTCGGTCCGCTCATCTGGAATCACCGTTGACTCGAAGAAGGGAAAATGGCTCGCAGGAGCCTCGAGAGCGACCGCAGTCGATGTACACAGGTCGCCATGCTGGGGCGGAAACCGATGCAGTGCAATCGACCGCCAGGGGAAAGGTCGCAGAAGCGCGAGGGAACGGCGTGGCGAGTCAAATACTGGCCACCTGCCTTTTTGCGCTTGGCGTATCGCGCGGTTTCCGCCAAGACGCCGCCATCCGACAGCGCACGGATGGTGGCGAAAGGGGGCGGCCCTCAGGGTGGGCCCACGAAGTCCAGGCGTCAGCCTTCGAAGGCAATCGAACCTGTCTGTGCCGCGCTTGCGCAGGTTTCCAGGAAGGCGTCGATCCACTGTGCGGCCTGTTCCAGGCTCCCGGGAGAGGGGGCGGTGCGCGCCGCGGTCGCCGCCCCTGCACGCGCCAGGTGCAGGGCGTGCAGCGGCCCGACGGCGAGATTCGCTGCGTGGATGGAGACCATCGCTCCAGGAATCGCCGACGAGGACGACGGTTCCGCGCCTCGCGCGTCGATCGATCGCAGGGCGGCCGTGAGGGCCGGCACTTTGAGGAATGCGGTTTCCCTGCGCGTCGTCGTGACGATCCAGCCGCCGTCGGCCATCCGGCTGTAGAAGGAATATTCGAAGACCCCATCGCGAACGCTGATGTTCAGGGTCGCTAAACGCCTGCCGTCGCTGTAGCACCGAAGGGCGAAGCTATCGAGGATCTCCCCTGCTAGGTTGTCGATGACCGGGTGGTCGATGGCGGCCATGTCGCGATCGATGATGTCCACCGCCTCGGCGAGCGTCAGCGTCCGGCTGCCGTCGGACGGCATTCGCGGATCGTTGCGCTGCGAGAAACAGGAGTACAGCATGTGATCGTCCACCCAGGGCAACACGGGCACGTCGGTACGCCCGTAGTCTCCGCGCCCGGAGGAATGCACCACGTCAAGCAGCTTCGGACGTTTTCTCTCGCGCTCCTGCGCCAACGCGTCATGAAACTGTTTCTGCCACGCGTCGAACTTGCGCTTGTTGTCCTCGTCGATGTCGCGCCATGCCTGGACATCCCAGGGGCCGGCCGCGAAGCGCAGGCGGAAGAACAGCAACGCGACGAAGGCACGCCACCGGCCGTCCACGGCGATCGAGCGCCCGACGGGTTCGGTCGCCGCGCGAAACTTGTTTCCGCAGAAATAGAAACTCTGCCGACCCAATGCGATCGCTTCGGCTGCTTCCGCCTCCGACTCGGCCCAGTCGTCGTTCGTGTCGGCGACCTGTTCGAATAGCGCGATGGCCCGATGCAGCGTTCCTGCCGGCAGCCTCGGCCATGCGTGCGTCAGTTCCATGCGAGCGCCGTCGACGACCCGACCGCGATAACGCTGATTGCCGGCGACCAGGCGTGCGTCGACGCTCGCGCGCGAATCCCGCTTGACCCAGCCGATGTTCGCCGCGGCGAGTTCGACTTCCGTGCCTGGCGAAAGGCGGGCGACAGCCTTGCCGAATTCCGCAACCAGCCAGCCGGGAGCGTCTTCGATGCCCTGGACGGTGAAGATCGGCCGGAAAGCGTCTTCCCCCGGCGTGCGCGCAAACAGCGCCACCTGGATGCCCGGATCGCAGCACCAGGGAATCAACCAGAGCGTTGCCAGCGCACTTCGCGCGGCATCAACCGGCCCACCATCGATCGGCTCCGCTGGCGCGGACAACGCTGCCAGGATGGCGTCTGCGCTCTTGATCGAGACCCTTGGCATCGCGACTCCCCTCGTTCATGGCCGGGTGCTGATTCACTGCCATCCGTTCCCGATGCCTTTCGTGACGGTCCGTGCCTGCAGGGCCGCGAGCATCGTCCGACTCGTCGCTCGATGAAAGGATCGTTCACTCTCCCTTGCCAGGAGAACACGCAAAACGACATGGAGAGGGGACGGGTCGAAGTGAGAAATCAGGGGACGGGGCAGGGAACAAGAGGGGCCAGAACAAAAGGGCGCCAGACCCATCCAAGGCATCCGCCGTTCGTGGCGTTGTCCACGCGGATGCGCCCGCCTACACTGCGCGCATGACGCATTCCCTGCGCGCTGGCCTTGCCGTTGCCACGACCATCCTCCTGCTCGTCACCGGCTGCAAGGGTGGTCACGGCCAGCCCTCCGGCGATGATGCGGATTCCGTGCGCGCGCAGGAGGCGGACTGCGAACACGAGATCGACATCAAGAACGTCATCTTCGTCAAGGCCTGCCTCGACAAGCGCCAGCTCACGTCGCGGGTCGCCGAAGCGAAGGCCCTGCTCGCGCAGACGTCGAAGGAACGCACGGACTCGATCGCCAGGCTCGCCAACGCGAATCCCGACGTGCTCGCCCTGCTCAAGAAATGGGACGCCGCGAAGACTTCCGACCCGATGCTGTTCGCGGGCATCCACATCAACCTGCCCGAGCCGTTGCAGTTGCCCTACGGCAGTTCGCATCAGGTTGGCATCGACCAGAATGCGGTCGTCAACGACCTGGAATCCAGGGCAAAGGACAAGCTGCTCGACACGGGTTTCGCGAACGGAAGCGCATGCACCGGGCCGGTGAAGGATCTCGAATTCGACGTGACTGTGGCCGTCCGCGACAGCGGCGATTCGCAGCAGATCGAGTTCGGGAACGAAAAGGACTCGATCCACGTGCTCGCCTACGACGTCGACATCGTCGCCTGCTACGGCGACGAACGCGTCCAGGTGGCCGCAATCAGGGACCAACGCATGGAGCTGCCGGAAGGCCTGCAGATCGCGACCGATCCCGCGGGCGCGAATTTCCAGGCGGAGCGATTGATGGACCAGAAGGCGCAGGACATGATCACCGCGTCCATCGGAGGAGCGTTGGGGTTGCGCTGATGGATCGGCGACATGTGCTTCGTGCCGGAAGGCGAACGGAGCAGGAAAGGGCAACGCGCAATTCCGCGAGAGGAGGGGACGGAGGCAAGTACGTCTCGCTGGAAAGCCATGTCCAATCAGGAAATGCCGGTCGTGTCAGGGCCTGTCGGTTCGCCAGGGCGCGGCGCCGTCGCGCGCCTTGGCCAGGCCTGCGTCGTACAGGCAGGCGGTGAAAACTGCGTCGAACTGGTCTGCGGGCGTTTTCGGGGCGGCGCAGCGGGCGCCTTGCGGATTGGCATCGCCTGGGTCGTGGACGACGTCGTCGGCGCTGGTCCAGTAGAAGCCGTAGCCGCGCGCGCGCGCGTAGGCTTCGATGGTGCGCAACGAATCGAGTTCGACCTGGTTTTCGGTCAGCTCGTAGCCACGCGTGGCGATCGCGCGTACGCCCGCTCCCGTCAGCCTGGGCATGGTGCCCACCGGCCCGTTTTCGATGACATAGATGTCGGCGCGTGATGGCTGCTCCCCGGCCGGATCGGCTGTGCGCTGCAACGGGCCTACGAACACGTTCCGCCGCACGCCCCCGTCCATGTACATGCAGCCATCGATGTAGCGCGGCGGGAACAGGCCCGGTAGCGCCGAGGCGGCCATGATGCGGTCCACGATCTGCGCGCGCGCACGATCGGGCGGCAGGCTGCTGGCCATCGCGGACAGGTCGAATTCGGTGAAGCGGCCGGTGTCGAAATTCACCGCGGCGACCCACACGGTGCGGTGTTCGGCGGCGGCTTTGGACATCGCCGCCAGGGTCTCGTCGTCGAGCGCAGCAACGAGGCGACGCTCGATGCCGTCGGGCTTCTTCAGCGAGTGGCCCCACAGCAGGCCGAGCAGGCCGCTGCCGGAGTACAGGTCGTCACCGCTCACGCCGCGGAACGAAGTGCGCAGGCTGGCATCGCGCTCCGATCCCACGAGTGCGAAGGGCGCCATGATCGCGCCGGTCGAAATGCCGGTCACCACGTCGAATTCGGGGCGGCCCGGCCAGCGGTCGTCCGGGCCGGCGCGGCGATGCGACCACCCTTCGAGGAAGCCCGCTCCATAAGCGCCCCATGCGCCGCCGCCCGACAGCACCAGGATGGCGACGCGGTGGTGCGGCGTTGCGACCGTGTCTCGCCAGCGTTCCGTCACCACGGAATCGACGGCCGCGTCGAACGTGGGCGACGCTTCGGCAGCGGGTGGGCAGGTCGCGGCGACTGGGCGCTGGGTCGCGCAAGCGGACAACCACAGGGCGAGCAGGAGGCCGAAGGCGATGCGCAGCGGAAGCTCGATGGCCGCGCGAGCGACCGTCGCGCAGGCCGCTTGCCGGCGATGCGCATGTCGACCAAAGATGGAAGACAGGAATCCGTTCACCAGGCCACCTCCTTGTGGTCCCCCACGGCTCGCGTGTGGAAAAAGGTGTGAGGGGCCAGAGTGGATTCACGCTTGAAACGCGAGTTCCCTCTGGCCCCTGCGGTTCCTTTTCAGGAATCAAGGATGGTCGTGATCGTGATCGTGGTCATGGTCGTGGTCATGATCATGATCATGCACCACGACCGGAACCGGCACCGGAACGGGTTCCTTGACCGGGACAGGAACCGGCTCCTTGACCGGAACCGTCACCACGTCGGTATTTCCTGGACTGCCCTGGGAGCCAGTCTGGCCGGTTGCGCCCGTTGCACCAGGCGCGCCTGGCGCTCCCGCAGGGCCCTGGCAGGCGCATAGGCCGAACATCGCAGCAAACAGGATCGATGGAATGACAGGTTTCATGATGTGTCCTCTCTAGGCATGGGTGATTGACGAGGGAAACCATGGCGCGCGTCCGATCCGGCAATGTCTTGCGACAACGTCGCGCATTGCGTCATGGCCATGGTGCTGAAGGGCGGGCAAAGGGACAGCAGGTCGGGCCGGTTTGCGTGAAGCAACCCGAGTGAAGCAACCGATGGTTCTACCGCCCTGAGCGTGCTTGCCGCTGCTATGGAATCCGTGCTGGCCCGCGATCTCCGGGCCCGCCGGACTGCCACGCTGGCCACCTCTCGTGGCCCTGCTTCGTATGATTCGTCTGATTGCCCACTCGACACCTCCGTGTGATCGCCGGCGGAATCGCCGGTTCCATGAAACTCCTGAAGCCCCGACGCTAGCGCTCCGGCTGCCAATCGCGCATGAACGCAGCAAGGGGGCCGGCGGGAATTCAACAAGGGTGCCGGAGACACTCCGTGTCATCGATGACCGCTGAGCAGGCCAACCTGTTCACCACCCTGGGAGTGCCCAAACCGACCAAAACTGCACCACTTACCCTGCTGTAGGGGCACGTTTTGAATTCGAGGTGTTACCAATCAGATGCTTGCGATGGAAACTGTCGAACTCGAGAGGACTAGGTTTCCGGTCTTGCCTTCTGATTAAACCCACAACAGCTCGCGCTGCCGGTGAATTCGTGGGGATACCTCAGTCTCTGACCCTGACTTTCCACTAGTTTCCGCCGAGGAAGAAGTCGTCCTTTCCTGTAACGTTGCCCGCTCCCTTCAATGAGTATGCAGTCTGCGTGTCGAGATAGAACACGTCGGTGTCGCTGGCCGCGCCGCGCGAGATGGTCGCGGTGATGCCTGCATAACGCCCGAACCCGTGGCCCGAGACCTGCGTCCCAGCGGCGACATTGTTGATGCGTCCCATCGTAGCCACGGTACTGCCGGTTGCCGGATCAACCGCACGCAGGCTGACATAACCGCTTCCCACAACGGCCAGCAGCATGCTTTGCGGATTCAGGCCGTGGGCCTCATCGAACTGCGCGTTGCCCACGTCGACCGTGGTCGGCGCGGTGTAGCCGGCCCAGTACGCGTTTGCCGTGGTGGTGGTTCCAGTGCCATCTGCGTTGATGCGCAGTGCCGTGGTGATGCCATCGCTCTTCCGCGTAAGGTTGATCCAGACCACGCCCGGCGATACGGCTACCAGCGTCGCAGCGGTGACGCTGTCGCTGGCCTGCAGCAGGGTAGGGATCGCGTTGGTGGCGGTCTTGGACACCGAGTACACACCTCCGTTGCCGCTCGAATCGTAGGCGGTGAAGATCAGGAGATCCTGGGAATAGGTGGGCACCTGGATGCGAGTGATGGTCTGGCTGGCAGTGGCGACCTGTTGCACCTGGCCCGTCAAGGTCTCATTCAACGGCATTCGGAGCAGGCTGTTGCCATCAGCGAAAAAGACATTGCTGCCATCGTAAGTGCCGTTCGCCACGCCGCCATCGCTGCCGGTACTGTTGACGAACGTGTAGAGCGGGCCGCTGAGGAAGGGATGGCTTTCTCCATGGAGTCGCACCAGATCTACGTCCTGGGTCTCATCGTATCGGAACAGTTGCGGCGCGGTCTGGCCCAGAGGCGTTACCTTGATAAAGTAGTTCCGCAACGTCTGCTCAAGCCGCTCGCTGTCGGAACTGGCGAGGTTGACGAGTGCCACGGGCGTTGCGAAGTTGTTGTCTCGATGCGTCAGCGCAACCTGCGGGCTGCTCTCCATCGTCAGGAATCCATCGACAATCCCTGGGTTACCTGTCGTCGTCGGCTTGTAAATCGGGTCTACGTTCAGCACACCCGCTGTGCCGGGGGCGGTCCCGCTCTGGTTCGAGTCAAAGACGTACACGTCATCGACGGTGCCACAGATGCCATCGGCGCCGGCCCTCGAAAAAAGGAACCAGGCTCGAGCGGAGAGATAGTAGCTTCCAATGGCTTGCTGGACTGCACAGACATCACCGTAGGTCGTCAACTGGGTGACCTTGGTCGTTCCTTCAGAAGCGTTGAGGAAAAAGAAGTACAACTTCCCATCACGAACATAGGCCATGACGGACGCGCCAATATTCGTAATGGTTGACGACATTCCAGCCATAACGGCACCAAGTGCTGTCTTGGCTGTGCGCAGTTCCGTAGCCGAATCTGCGATGTCCAGGACAAGCGGATTGCTAGCTGCGCGTGGGTGGGACCAATCCAGCACCTTGAGCCTGCCGAAGCCGTTAGCGAACGGAAGCAAAGAAGGCAGCTGAGTGTCAGGGTCCGTGATGGCAGAAAAATAATCCGATATGCCTCCCACTGTCAGTTGGGCGTCCACCGCCGCACCTTGCTGAGGTGAAGGGGTCAGGCTGACGCAGATGCTTTGGCCATTCGTGACCGTGCCAGGCGAAGTCGTAAAAGTCCCGGTGCAACCCACTGAATAGCTACCGCCCACGACCGAAACCGGGGCCGGAGCCGCGATGCCAAGAATGGTAACGGGACCCGATACGAGCGAGGGGGTCGGTTCTACGTACAAACGATCCAGGAATGTGAACTGGTTCGGCGTAGTGTCTGCGGCGAACGATGTGCCTACGAATGCCATTAGGCCTGTAGCCAAGCAGAGCAAGCGATGAGTGTTCATAGATTGCTTCCTTCTCGAATATGGCAGGGGCTCAAGCGCGGGCTCCGCCGTCATAAAAAGGGGCCAGGGTCAATTTCCGCTTGAAGCGCTAATTCACTCTGGCCCTTATTCCGCTTATTCCGCTGCCCTTGTTTCGGCCCTAGTTCCGCTCCGGGGATCGTTTTCGCACCCGGAGTAAAGCGCGCCCTTCCGATCCGGTTGCGCGGAAAAACCTAGGCCGGCTCCTTCTTGCGAACCGGGTGCAGGTGGCGCATGCGATCGCGCACGGCGGCGATCAGGCGCTGGGGCCGGATCGGCTTGAACAGGAAATCGTCGCCGCCGGCATTGCTGGCTTCGAGCTGCGAGTCCGGATCGCTTTCGCCGGACAGGAACACGATCGGCAGGCGCGCGAACACCGGATGCTTGCGGATCAGCATCGTCACCTCGACGCCGTTGGCGTGCGGCATGTGCAGGTCCATCAGCACCAGGTCCGGATGCAGCACTTCGAGCGACTCGATCACGCGCCGCGGATCGTGCTCCACGTACGCCTGCATGCCCGCCTTGGCCAGCACCGTCTGGGCGTAGAACGCGTCCGCGCGATTGTCCTCGACGATCAGCACGCGCACCGTCTCCTCGGGCGCAGATGCATGCAGCGCCAGCACGCGGCTGACACTGTCGTCGACGTCGACCGGCGGGACGAGCAGCAGGTCCACTCCCGCCTTGTGTGCTTGCCGTCGTGTTCCCATGTCGCCCTTCGCTGCCATGGCGACCAGGTGGATGTGTCGCTGGGGCTTGAAGTTCTGCTGTGCTTCACGACGCAGGTCGCCGACCGCCTTCAGATCCGGCAGCCGCGAGCTGTCGAGGAGGATGACGTGCGGCAGCAGGCACAGCACGACTCCGAACAGTTCGTTGAAGGTTGCGAACGTTTCGACCGCGTAGCCTTCCGATCCCAGGCGACGGCCGAGTTCCTTCGCGAAATCGTTGTCGTCGCTGAGATGGTAGATGCGGCGCAAGCCGGTTTCGACGGGCGCCGCGGGTTCGTCCGGTTCGAACAATACGGCCGGCTCCGCACGCACGGCGGCGCCCGCCGGCATGGTTTGTGCCCCCGCATGCGTCGCATTGGAACCGCCGCTCCGTGCAGCGGACGTGGTCGCCGGCCTGGATTCGGGAAGGCGCGGGAGCGACGCGCTCAACGACGACAGGAGTTCCAGCATCGCCGCGGCTTGCGGCTGGGTGGGCCTGCTCATCCTCAGGATGTGGTCGCCGAGGCTCTCCTCCAGCTTGCGCAGGTGCTGCTGCGTTTCGGCCATCTCGTGGCGACCGCTGGTATCGGCCAGGCGTTGCACGTCGCCCCGGAGCACGAGCATGCCGGCGTGATCCCAGCCCCCCTTGGAATAGCGCCGGATACGCTGCTCGAAAGCCTCGATGCGTTCGGGCAGGTAGCTCAGGAACGCCTGGCGATTTTCGTCCTGTCCAGTCGATGAGGAAGAGGTCTCGGCCATGTGAAATTCCTCGAGAACACTGCGCCGACCGTGGGTCTTGCCCGGATCGAGGGGCCGGAGTGCTTGAACGGTTCGAATGTAACAGACTGTATGTTACCGCCCAAGAACCTCGTCGGAGGTTTCGTGAGACTGGATCCTTCCATCGCCGCGGACGTGGAGCGCGTCGGCCGGATCGCGGCCGTGCCGACCATCCTGCAGGTCATCGCGCACACGACGGGCATGCGGCTCACCGCGGTGTCGCGCGTCACCGAAAAGACCTGGACGGCCTGCGCGGTGCTCGACCGGCTGGGTTCCGGGCTCAAGCCGGGCAGCGAGCTGGATCTCGGGTCGACGATCTGCAACGAGGTGCGCCAGCACCACCAGCCGGTCGTGTTCGGCGACGCGGACAGCCATCCGCATTTCAGCAACCATCCGCTGCCGAAGAAGTTCGGCTTCCGCAGCTATGCCTCGATCCCGATCTTTCGCAGGGACGGGACCTTCTTCGGGACCTTGTGCGCGCTCGACCCGGAGCCGCGCAGCCTCGACGAGCCGAACGTGCAGCGCACGCTCGAGCTGTTCGCGCAGCTGATCGGCGCGCAGCTCGAGATCGAGGAGCAACTGGTCATCAGCGACCAGGCCCTGCTCGACGCGCGCGAGGTCGCCAAGCTGCGCGAGCAGTTCATCGCCGTGCTCGGCCACGACCTGCGCGGCCCGCTGCAGGCCATCAGCATGGGCGCGGAGCTCCTGTCGCTGGGCACGGCCGAGCCGGCCGCGCTGCGCAACCTCGAGCGCATCCGCAACAGTTGTTCGCGGATGTACGAGCTCATCCACGACATCCTCGATTTCGCGCGCGGCCGCCTCGGCGACGGCATCCCGGTCAACCTGCGCACCGACGAGGACGTCGCCGACGCGCTCGAACAGGTGGTGACGGAAGTGCGCACTGCGCATCCGCTCCGCGCCATCGATGTCCGGATGGAGCTTGTCGAAACGGTGACCTGCGACTGCCGCCGCATCGCGCAGTTGTTCGGCAACCTGCTCAATAACGCGATCGAGCACGGAGCCGAGGACCGGCCCATCGCGATCATCGCTCGCAACGATGGCGGCGACTTCGAGATCTCCGTGACCAACGACGGCGAACCGATCCCGCCCGTGAAGCTGTCACGCCTGTTCCAGCCGTTCAGCCGATCGGTGTCCGACGGACCGGGCTCGGGTCTCGGCCTCGGGCTCTACATCGCCTCCGAGATCGCCAGGGCGCATCGCGGCGCCTTGCAGGTCACCTCGACGAGCGAGCAGGGGACACGGTTCGTCTTCCGCATGCCGGGGCGGTGAGGGAGGCGGGAATCATGCTGGTGAGTTCAGAGAACGTGGTAGCGAACGGACCATGGTTTCTGAAACTCGCAGCGTGGGCCGCCTTTAGTTTTTACGGAAAAATGGGGCCAGGGAACATTCCCGCGTCAGACGAGTAGGCCTCTGGTCCTTTTTGCTTTTTTTTCGGTCCTGTATCCATTGCCCCATCCACGTGATCGAATCTGGAGCATTCATGAAGTTCGTCAATAGCGCAGTGGCTGCTTTGCTCCTGGCCGTTTCGGGCTGCGCCTCGCTTGGACACCTTCTGGAAGCACCGATACCATCGGCGCACATACCAGCATCGTCTCACGAAGCCGATTTTCCATATGGCCTCCAGCCTTGGGCTTTGACGCCCGTCCACGCGGGTCTACCGCGTGATATGCGGCACAGTTTTACTGGCGCGCAAGTGTTGCTAACTGTAGTTCGTACAGAGAAGCTAACGTCCCTTGTTGCAGCTTGTATAGCTGGCGGCCATCGGCGGCTTGCACAGTGGGGGTAACGTCGTCGCGCACGTCTGCGCGTTGCCGGACTCCTTCGACAAGCGTAGGACTACGGTCGGGGAAGGCAGGAGAGAAACGGACGCCATGAGCAGAAAAGGGGCTGAAGCAAATTCCAGGTTGAGACGCTAATTTACCTTGGCCCCTTCACTCACTCTGTTCTTGTCCCAAATTACTCCGCCTGCTTTACCTCTCGTTACCTGCGAGAAGCTACCAAGCACGGATACAACCATGAACGCGAACGTCGGCCAACCAGCACAAGGCTTCGAAGAAGACGCTGCGCGCGCAAAGATCAAGCTGGATTTGGCCAGCGCCGAGAAATTGCAGGCCGAGGCACGGCAGATCCGGCGTCAGCTTAGTCGGTCTACGATTGTAGTGAAGACGGTGATAAGCGCTCTCGTTGCCGTGGGATCCGTCTATTATGGCTACCAGGAGATTTTCAAGGTCGAGAAAGAGAAGTTCGATTGGGATCTTCAGAAGATGAAAATCGCAACTGCCGAACAAGAGAATAAGTCGGATGACCTGAAGAAGAAGATAGGTCAACAAGAAAAGGACGCCGCCGCGCTGCGCTCGAAGCTAGGGGAACTTCAGCATCAAAATGACGATCTTTCAATGAAAGCAGCACTGTCCCAGGACAACCTCGTCGCGAAGACGGAGGCCGTTGATGCCAATCGAAAGGTTCTCGAATTGCAGGCAAAAGTGAAGCAGGCGGGGGACAACGACGCAAGGAACAAGGGGGCAATCCAACTTCTTCAAGGGCAGTTGCTCGCGGCCAAAGCCGATGCAGCAAGTGCCATCAAGAAGTCGGAAATTGCCGAGAAGGCAACGAAGCCGAGCGTGAATACCCCGTCGCCGCCGAACATCAACGGTGTTTCGAATTGCACTTGGCTTGCGGATCGACTGCTGCCAGCCGGGTACGCAAAAGGGATGCATGGCGACTCGGCAAAAATTGTCGAGTCCGCGGCGAAGGACATCCAGAGGCTTTCGCCAAAGGGTTTCGAATTCCTCAGTGGAGCAAGTCAGTCGAGACTGAATGAAGCCCGCCAGGATTCCGGAGCTGACGCACAGGAAACGGTGATCGCCAGAATTTCAAGTCTGATATCACGGGGCCTCTATGTCACCGACCAGGGCATCAGGTACTGGGAAAATGGCAAGCCCCGCCTCGTGAAGTTCGATGACATCCAGATATCCGGAGTGGGTCTGGGTGGATCGGACGACCTGGTGCTGACTTCCAATGACAGGGTTTCATTTCGTGGCACGAGCATGCATCGGTCGACGGTTGTATTCGAACTGCGCAACATCCTGCTTCTTCGATCAGCCTGTCTGGACAAGTGATCGGGATGCTCACTAGCTGGGGAATCGGGGAGACCACGGTTTTCGCATGACGGATAGACCGTGAGCTGTCCCCAGCTCTAGTCCCCGGTTCTAACTGCCTCCCCGTGGCACAGGCAGCCGGCGCGAAGCACTAGTCCGAAGGGTGTGTCGATGCATCATGGCCGGATCGCTGGCCGTGAGGGAAGACGGCAAGTGTTCCGCATCCGCGATGCCTGAAATCCTGATGTCGCTTCAGCGGCAGCATCTTCGAAGAGGCGATGTACAAGGCAAGGACGGAGACCGCGAGGGCCCCCGTCCTTGGGTCGAGCTACCGGGACTCAAGATTTAACGATCGTGATCGTGGTCGTCGCGGTCATGCCCGTGGCGGCGGTCATCACGGTCGCCATCCCCATCCCGCCAACGCCGGTCGTCGCGGTCGTGCCAGCGCCAGTCGTCGCGGTCCCGGTAGCCGTTGTTGTAGTAGCCAAGCCGGAATCCGGGCGAGTAGTAGGCACCGTCGTAGCCGTCGTAGTAGGTCGGCTCATAGTTGTAGTTGACGTACGGACGGCGGCATCTCAGGGTGCCGTAGTAGTCGCGCCAGCAATTGGCGCGCGGGTAGTAGTAGCCGTTGTAGTAGACCGGCCCCGTGCCCACCGAAACGTCCCATCGGGCGGCGAGTGCGGCCGGTGCAGCCGCCAGGCCGACAACGCAGCAGGCGGCAAATGCGGCCCGTTTGAGCGTACGCAGCTTGGTAGTCATGGCAATACCTCTCTGTTGCTTCGGAAGTGCGGTCGAAACCGCGTGTTGCGAAAACCATGCTGGTCTTCCCGCGATGAATCCCCGGTGAGATTGGCCGATGGCGCCGGATCGCAGTCAGGTGCGGGCCGAGCGCGGTTCATCTTTCATGCTGGCAGATGAGGGACGCACGCCCGGCCGGGAACTCCGAATAAAACGGTTCCCTTGGGACGGAGAATGATGCAGGCGACGCGCCCTGCGCGTGAAGGCCAGTGCAGGTCAGAAAAGATTGGGGACGTACCCGATCACTTCCGGGCACCGTGCCTCACACGGACAGCCCCACGTCGCCTTCCACGACCGTCAGCCGCATCTGCGGCCGTTCGCCTGCGCGCCAGAGCGGCACCTCGTGGCGGACGCGATAGCGCAGCGGCCCGCCGTCGTCGCTGGGGCTGCGTTCAATCGGCCGCGGGATGCAGACGAACTCGGTCACCATCGTGCTCGCGTCGACGCGGACCGTGGCGTAGCCGTGTCCGCCCAGGTCGACGAAGGTCAGGTGCGGGGCCAGTTCCGGATTGCTCAGCGCTCGCGCCTTCGCCAGGTCGCCGCTGCTCGAGTATTCGAGTGCCGAGCGCACGCCGTGGCGCAGCAGCAGGTTGATGGTGGGCTGCGGAGGGCCGCCATTGATGTTGGCGACATACAGCGGACGCGTCGGATCGTCCTTCTTGATGTTGTGCTCGTTGGCTTCGACCGTGCCCACTGAAGTGATCGAGCCACCCACGAAGGTGACGCCCACGGGCTCGAACGCGGCGGGCGGCAAGGCCTTGGCTGCGTAGCCTGCCCAGAAGCTGTGGCGATCGCCGGCGACGATCGCGAATCCGGTGATGCCATCGTCGCGCACGGCATCGAAGATCTCGGCGCGCTCGTGGTACATGGCGCCCCAGTCATGCAGGTCGATGGTGGCGTAACCTGCGCCCTCGGGATACTTGCCCACCGTGGCGGGAAGATTCTGCGGATCGATGCGCTGGTCGGGCGTGCCCAGCGTATTCCCCCAGATCTTCCAGGTGGCGTTCGCGCCGCGCAGGCGCTCGAGGAACCAGGCTTTTTGCTTCGCCCCCAGCATCGTCTGCGGCGCTTCGCCGGCGCGGTAGTTGGCCACGCTCTTGTCGCCGAAGGAGAGCTTCGCCGGCGGATGGCCGTTGGCGTAGTCGCGGCCGGCGTCGACCTGCGCCCACAATTGCTCGGGCACGAAGCCCAGGGTGTCGCCTTCGAACAGCGGATTGATCTCGTCGCGGTCGCCCGGGTCGTGGGAGCGGTAGCTGCGCTGGTCGGTGATGATCAGGTCGATGTGCCGGCCCCAGCGCAAGGCGCGGTAGCCGATCAGGCTGTTGATCGCAGCGAGGTTGTTGGGTTCGGTGCCCATGCCGGTGTCGTCGAAATCCTTGACCGGTGTGTCGACCACGTGTGGCGCGTTGAAGGCCTCGAGGTTGGAGCCTGGCGGCAGCACCCGCGCCGGCTGGAATTCGAACCACGCCTGGTTGGCCGCGACCTTGAGCGTCTGCGCGGGCACCCAGCCGTCGGTGCCGGGAAATTGCTGGATCGACTGCCAGCCCTGCCAGGAAAATTCGTGGTTGTCCCACATCGCCACGAACGGCCAGCGCGCGCGCGCATCCTGCAGGTCCGGATCCTGCAGGTAGGCGTGGTAGAGCGCGCGGTAATCCTCCAGGCAGTCCGGCACCCAGAAGTGGTTCTTGGCGACCACCTTGCCTTTCGGGTACTTGACCGGGAAGGTGATGACGCGGTCGTAGGTATGGCCTTTCTTGACCTGGTCGGGGTACTGCACGACTTCGTAGACGAAGTCTCCCAGGTGCAGCACGAAGCCGATCCTTTCCCCGGGCGCGGCGCGCTCGTCTTCCCACATCATCCGCCGATAGGCATTCAGGTAGCCCAGGGTGATGTCCTGGCAACTGACGAAGGCGAAGCGCGCCGGGCGCGGATCGTCGTTCGCGGGCGCCGTCAGGGTGCGGCCGATGCGGCTGCCGTTGCCGTCCGCGTCGACGAAGCGGTACCAGTATTCATGGGCCGGCTGCAGGTCGGCGACGAGCACGCGGCAGGTCCAGTCGGATTGCGCCAGCAGCCGTGCCGTGGCGGTTGCGATCACGTGCTTGAACGCCGGATCGTCGCTGATCTCGACCAGCAGGGTGGCGTCCTTGCGCCCGTCTGCATACGGGCGTCGTGTCCACAGCAGGACGCTGTGCTCATCGGGATCGCCCGATGCGACACCCTGCGGAAACAAGTCGCGGCGCTCGCGCCAGCCACTCGACGAAGGGCGAACGGGCGAACAGCCCCAGGCCAGGGTCGCACCGAGCGCAGCGGCAAGTTTCAGGAACTGGCGGCGGTCGTAGGTCGGCATGTCGGTCCCACCCTGCAGCGGATCGGGGCGATCGGTCCGCTGCAACGCTAGACCCGCTCACGCGCCGGTGAGCGTGCCGGAAGTCAGGATGCATCCCTGGAAAAACATTCGTGCATCATCCGCATGGTTCGGCGACGCGCGGCGACGGCTTGCCGCCGATGCGCTTCAACTTCGGCGTGTCCAGGCGGGGCCGCGGCTCGTAGTCGGCGAGGCTCAACGTCCCGCCGATCTCGGTCAGCGCCGGCATGAAGACGGTGGCCTGCCCGTGGATCTGCGGCGCGTCGCAGTCCACGCACAGGTATCGGGCCCGGTGCGTCGCGTAGGCATCGGCATCGGCCCGCGTCACGATGTGCAGGCAGCCGTTGGCTTCGGCCCGCGCCAGGCAGTACGCGCCGAACGCGGCCCGGTCCGGAAAGCGCGAAACGACGTCGGCGACGACGCGTTGCCGCTCGCTGGGCGACGACGAGATGTAGGCGTGGGGTTCGGGAGCGCCGCGCTTCCATTCGATGGATCGCCACGGATCGTCGAGGCGGGGCGGGCATTCTCCATGGCCGAGGAACGTTTGCGTGTGGCACGAATAGTTCAAGTCCGCCGCTTCGATGCAGCCGTCTTGCAGGCGGTAGAGCGCGTTGATGCGATCGATCAGTTCGATGCAGCGCTTTCCCGGTTCGTGCGCCACGGTCGTTTCCCTCGTTGTTCGATGGATCTTCCTCGGCGGGCATCCGCTGGGCGAGGGGATGCGCTGCGATCCTGTTTCGACGCTGCCGCCCAGGACTGGCTCGCGAAGGCCATGTCGGTGGATCCATCGAAGAAATGAAAAGCGGCAACGTTGTCAGGGACCCATACGGGGAGGGAGGCAATTGAATCAATTGCCTCCGTCATTCATAAGTTCCGACTGACGCCAGGGGCGAAAGGGTGGCCCCTGGGTCAACCCTGAACTCGTTCACGGGGTTTCCTGGTGACCTTACGGAGCGTTCTGGCTGTCGGACTTCGACTTGGCCGCCTTTTCAAGGACCTTGAGGAGGCTTCCTCCGTCCGAACCCTTCTTGCCGTGGCCTTCCGCCTTGTCGTGTTTCTCCTTCTTGTCGGCATGATCCGAGGCCTTTTCTTCGTGGCCGGCTGCTTTTTCGTGTTTGTGGGTTGGGCTTTTGTGCTCCGAGCCGTGGTCCGGCTTCGCCGCGAGGGCGAGCGTGGAACTGACCAGCATCGCGGCGGCTAGGCCGGTGAGCCAGAAGCGGCGAAGGGCCGGAAGGCGGGACATGGTGACGAGATGCATGGTGGGACTCCTTCGTTTGGATGGGTTGGAAGCGCTGCCGGTCCGGCCACAGGGATCCGGATGGGAATGAACGCTCGCGAAGGACTCTGCATCTGGCGGAAATCGAACTGGACGATTCCGCAGTCGTGCCGCATCGGCCCTGCATGCCATTGAGCGCAACAGGGACAGGGGAGGGGACATCCGGCGCGATCGAATCACGGCAGGTCGGCGGGCAGCTCGGCCGGCGCGGGCGCTGCAAAAACACGAATGGCGGTGTCGGGGACCGTTTGCAGAGACGTTCTCCGCGCCCGACAAGTTGCCTTCGGCACCGTATATTGCGCAGGACTTGTCCTTGTGCGCCCATCCGGGAGCGCACCCCTGCAGGAGTACAGCATGTCCAGATCGCTTGCCCAGGTCTTCGCTGCCGGAGCATTCGTCGTATCCGGATTGTCGGGCGCCGCGCATGCGAACAAGGTTGTGACCGGCGCCGATGTATCGGGTCCGGTGCAGGGAGTCCTTGTCACCGCCTATGCGGATACAACGCTCTCATCGGAAGCCCTGCTGTACGCGGCGCCTGCCAAGGCCATTGGCCAGATGGCGCCATGAGAAAGATCAGGATCGCCGAACACATCTCGCTGGACGGTTTCATTGAACCTGGCGGACCGGATGGAGACGCCGACAACACGCATCGCAACTGGACAGCGCCGTATCGCACGCCCGAAGGCGCGGCAGCCTTGGCCGAGGTGTACGGCAAGGGCTTCGATCTGCTGCTGGGCCGGCGGACCTACGATCAATGGGCCGGTTTCTGGCCGAAGGTGACGGGCGGCCCGTTCGCGGACGGCCTGAACGCCGCGACGAAATATGTCGCGACCCATCGGCCGGGGGACCTCGCCTGGGGTCCGGTCGGGGATCTGGGTGCGGACATCATGGAAGGCGTTCGCCGCCTCGCCTCGCAGGATGGCCCTGACCTGATCGTCTGCGGAAGCGCGACGTTGACGAAGGTGCTGTTCGAGCAGGGGCTGGTGGACGAGATCGTGCTGACGGTCTATCCGCTCCTGCTGGGCCGCGGCAAGCGCTGCTTTCCGGACAGCGCGGACTTGCGCGAATTCGCCCTCGCCAGTTCGAAGGCCACGCCTACCGGCGTGCTTCTGAACATCTACCGGCCCGTCGGGTCGCCGCTGACCGGGTGATGGAATCCGCGCGCTCCGAAGGTCTTCCGCGTCGACCCATGGGAATGCTGATGGAGCCCGGGGTCCGCATGCGCGCGCAACGCCTGCCCGACGCCCAGGCGAGCATCGTCCTGGCGACCGGCGCTCTCGCGCTGTTCGTGCCCGCGCTCGTGCATGCCGATCCGCCGTGGGGTCCGGTCGGGATCGGCGATGCCGCACAGATCGCGGCCATGATCGCGACGCCGATCGCGCTGGTCTGCGCAGCGGTGGAATGGATCTTCGGCTTCCGTCGTCGCCTCCCGTTGTGGATCGGACTGGCGGCCTGCGTCGCGCTCGTGCTCTCGCAGCTCGGCGAATCCGGCTACACGCACCTGCTGGCCTTCGACCGTGCGATTTTCAGTGGCGCGCTTTACAACCACGACCTGGTTGCCGTGATCTGCTGCGTGCTCAATATCTTCACCGCGCCGGTCTGGGGCTCGATCGCGTGCGCCGCGCTGGTGCGCACGCCGGGGCGACGCCTGGCTGCGGCATGGACGCTCTCGGTGCTCGATCTCGTGCTGTTGTTCGCACTGAGCGGTCCGCAGGCGAATGCCGCCGGATCAGCGGCCACGATCGCGACCGGCGCGGCGGTCTGCATGACGGCGTGGACGATCGCGCACTTGCTGGCGCGGGCATCTTCAGCCAGAGGGCAGGAAAAGCGACCTGGGGAGCAAGAGGGGCCGGGATGAATTTTCGCCGAGCCCCATTGCGGGAAAGACGCTTGAAGGCTGGCTTCCACGCAGGCGCCGGTTCCAATCCGGACCTGCTGCGACCGCCGTACCCATGCGATTCCCGGAACCCTGCCGGGATATCGCAAGCCGACACCGACTCCGCTGTCGGCAGCATCCGTGCCGGGGAATCCGAAGCCGTTCCGCCCGTCAGGTTCTGTTGGGGCGTTTCCTGCGCTCGGTCATCAAGCGAACCATCTCGTCCGCTTTCGTGGACGCGTTACCGGCGGGAGCCGGTGCGCGCTGAACGGGCGATGCCTGCTCCGGCGGGGACTCGTGGATCGGCGGATCCACATTGCGCCGGATGTGGGGAGCCTTCGATACGATCGAGCGGAAGATATTCATCGGTTGTCCTCCTGGGAAATCGAAACTTCGGGATACTTCGCTGACGTGTGCGGTCGAAGGGCGGCTTGCTTCACCATGCGGATTGCGGATGCTCCATGTTGCGGTGTCGGTTCATTTGTGCAGCGGACGCAGCCATGCGAAAGACGCGTGGGGTATCGATTCCGGACAAAAAGGGACAGTGGGGTGAGAGCCATGGAGGAAACAGCGGGAATCGGCTGTCGGAGGACGGATCGCCGACACGGTGCCTTCGCTGGCGGCTAGCGCGCTGCACCGCCAGAGCAATCCTGTGACGAACGATTCGGCTTCGTTGATGCGCATTCGTTTACACTCGTAATTGTTAGTGAGATTACGCTTGTAATCGATGTTGTCAAGTGGCTTTTCGCAAGCAGCTTTTCGAGGGTCGTTCTCAGAGCCCAGGGTGGACATCAGCTCATCGGAAGAGTGTCATCCTTCCTTCGCCGCACCCTTCACCCACCGGAGGCCGCCCATGAAACCGCAAGTCCGGCAGCAGATGGCGTGTGTCCTGTGCATCTTCGGTCTTGCAACGGATGCGACGGCGAAGGATGAGGCGGCGAAGGATGCGGTCGACACCAAGCCGGTGCTCGCGGCGGTCCAGGCCCTGCTGGATGGATGGCGCGAATCCGATGCCGCCAAGCTCGAATCCGTGCTGCACAAGGACTTCCGGGAAGTCACCCTGCACCTGAAGGACGGCGCATGGACGTCGGCCGTCGAGGACCGCGCCACCCTGGTCGGGACCATGGCGAAGCTCCCGAAAGGCACTTGGGACGACCATCTCGTCGACCCGGAAGTGCGCGTCGATGGTCCCATCGCCATCGTGTGGTCGCACTACAGGTTCACCGTGCACTACACCGAAAACGGTGTCGCCCATTCGCCGAGCCATTGCGGCATCGAGACCTTCCAGCTTTACCGCACGGAGTCCGGGTGGCAGATCATCAACTTCGCGGACACGCATTCGGATGCCTGTCCGTGATGCAGGGCAGCGGATGGAATGGTGGGGACGCGCCTCATCAAATGCACCAGGTGTGATTCGACGGAAGCTTCGAGGGAGAACGACATGGGGACCAAAATCGCGGGGATCGTGCTCATCCTGTTCGGACTGCTGCTCGGAGCCGGGTACTACGAGCAGGTGTTCCGGCACGGCTGGAACGAGGGACTCAGCCGGGCGGAGGAATTCCGGCCACAGGAGACGACGTGGGCGGTCGGTTCGGTCTTCGCCATCGCCATCGGCCTTGGCGCGTTCGTCAGGAAGAAAAAGAAATAGGGAAGAGGGCTCGGGGCGGCGTCATCCGACCGCTCCGGCGAGTCGAGTGGCGCGGCAACGCTCCTCTTGCCGGCTGTGCAAAGGCAAACGTGTTGAGCAAGCAAGAAAGGGCCAGGGCAAATCAACGCCTGAAGCGAAGACTCACTCTGGCCCTGCGTTTCAATCGAGGTCCGGTCCGACCGGGTTCAATCGTCGTCGACGCGGAAGTCCGCCACGCAGCCGCCGCTGACCCAGACGCCGCGCTCATCGTCGCGGCCCCAGGTGGTGTTCTCGACGCAGAGCGGATCGGGCGTTCCGACGACGACATAACGCCTGTGCGGTGCGCCGCAGAAGGTCCGGCCGCCGGCCGTCGAAACGCAGTGCAGGACGTGTCCGTCGTCGTTCCTGACAACGACCGGTGCTGCGACTTCGGTGTCGGCGACATCGAAATACGCCGTGCAATGGCCACTCACCCATAGGCCGTGCTCGTCGGTGCCCCAGGTCTGGCCCTGGACGCAGATCGGATTGGGGCCGCCTTCTATCACGTAGCGCACGGATGCCTGGCCGCAATAGGTGCGGCCGCTGGCCGTCGGAACGCAGTGCACCACGCGCGCGCCACCGATGACGCGGGCCGGTGCCGCCACCGGGACGGTATTGAAGTCGGCAACGCAGCCACCGGTCACCCAGACGCCGCGGTCATCGACGCCCCAGGTGCGGTCCCGCACGCATTCCACCGGCGTCGGGCCGGCGATCACGTATTGCACATGCGGCTTGCCGCAATAGGACCGCCCGCTTTCCGTGGAAACGCAGTGGATGACCGCGCCGGAATCGCTGACGTAGGTCGACCGGTCGGTCACCGGGTCCTGCGCGAAGGATTGACCGGAATACGCGATGGCAACAGCCGCCGCGGCGGCAGCGATCGTTCGCAGATTCGTGTCCATTTCAAGTCCTTTTGAAGTGGTGGGAGCGCAAGTCCTGTGCGCTCTCCAAGACTATAGGGAAAGCGCCTGAATGCCCTTCCAATACGCGCCCGGCTGGATCGCGAACGGTTCAGGAATTCAGGATGCGCTTGCGCCTGGCACCACGCGTGGCACGCCCGCCGTCGCGTTCGACTTCGATCCGAGTTCCAGCCGGGTCATGGGCTACGGAGCTAGTGCGACGGAACGTCCGGGGTCAACCCCATGGTGAGCTCTCTGGCCACCATGCCGGTGGTGCTGGCGACTTTGTAGTCGACCTTGCCTTTCTCCGTCCAGATTTCGCAGGCTGCGTACCTGCCGGCCCATCCGCCCACCCAGAACTCGTTGTGATTGGCGTGAGACCGGTGATTCATCCCGATCACGCGGGCCTTTTCGACAACCGGCGCGAAATCGTCTCCGCGTTGGATGGAGTCGCAAAGCTGATGCGAGATCCGCTCCGATCGTAACGGCAGGTAGTGCGCCATTTCGTTGATCAGAATGGCCGCTGCGGCTACCACCACGACCGCCAGTCTTCCTGCAAGCCTGCCCGCCTCGCTCCATCGCGAGCTGATGGCCGGCCATCGCTCGACGAACAGGGCGCCGAGGAACAGGCCGGAGCCCATGAGGGCATATGACAGCAGTTCCACCATGTTCGAAGAGTCCACCGAGGCGAAGGCGGCCAGGATCACGGTCTGCCCGATCATTGCGAAGGCCGTGATTCGCGATGGCTGACGGCGGAAGATCGCGCCGGTGCCGATGCCCGCGCAGAGCTCGATCAGAAACACGATCTCGTCCTTCGCTGCATCGGAACAGTGCGGCCTTGGCCAATAAAAATTTCTGGTCGCGGACAGAAGGCTGACCCTCACACCGAAGGCGACGAATGGCAGCGCCATCGCGAACGCCAGCCGGACCAGCGCCTCCCGCTTGCCCGTTGCGCCGATCAAGGCATAAGGCATAGCGCCATCCGGTGGTGATGCGGTCTGGGTCATCGTGGCGGTGCAGTCGGAAAGCACGACAGCATAACGCTGCTGCACAGGGAGAAAAAAAGAGAAAAAAAGGGCCAGAGTAATTTCCGATTGAAACGAAAATTCACGCTGGGCCTTCACCTGCTCATCGGTCGCCGTGAAACGTGCGCATCAAGGCGCTGAACGGATCGATGCAATCCCGGCGCAACTGCGAATAGTGCTGCCACGACGACTCCGGGCAGCACGCCCGTGCTTCCTCCCACGGACGCGTGGTCTTGCAACGCGGCGCGGACTTGAAGCAGCGATCGAACGAGCGATTGGGATCCCTGTTCTTGCCCAGCGACGTGCAACCGATGACCATGTCGGCGCAGCGGTCGCTGGCCGACAATGCGTCGGGTTTCTCGAGCGGAACCAGTTCGATGTTTCCGGCACGCAGGATCATCGGGCGCCCCTGCGCATCCCTGGGAAGATGGCTGTAGTCGGGCGTTGCCGGAGCATCGACCTGCACGGTCCCCGGTGGTGGTACCCAGTCGTGACATCCTGGGAACTCATTCGGATTCCCTGGAGGCGACGCTGCCTGGCTGCTTTGCTGAACGGGATGATCCGCCACCCGCGCCGGACCAGGTTGCGCTTGCATGCTCGCTATACCCGATGCCGGTCGCTGCTCGCTGCGATCGCGAATTCCGGGGGCGCTGTCGCCGGGTCCCCTGCGAAAAAGCTGGACGCGGTGGTTGTCGCCATCGGTCACCGCAAGCCGATGCGTGGTCGGGTCGATCGCGATGGCGCGTGGCGTCTCGAACTGCCCGTTGCCGCTGCCTCGCGTGCCGAACTGACCGCGATAGCGACCCGCGGAGGTGAAGACCTGCACGCGCTGATTGCCCATGTCGCTGACCAGGATGTCGCGGCGGGTCGGGTCGATCGCGATGCCGGCGATGGCGCCAAACTGCCCGTCACCTTGGCCTTGCGTGCCGAATTGCCGCAGATACCTGCCATGGGAATCGAAGATCTGGATGCGACCCCAGAAGACATTCCGATTGTCGCCCACCACGATGTCGCGACTGACCGGATCGATCGCGATTCCGGAAGGAGTGCTGAATTGTCCATCCTTGATGCCGGGCGTTCCGAACTGGCGCAGGTAGCTGCCGGTGGAACTGAAGATCTCGACGCGGCCGTGGCTCGCGTCGGTCACCAGGATGTCGTGGCTGGCCGGATCGATCGCGACATGGGCTGGCCAGCCGAATTGGCCCTTGCCCGAACCCTCGGTTCCAAACTGGGCAAGGTAGCGGCCTCTGGAAGTGAAGATCTGGACGCGGGAATGGCCCACGTCGGTCACCACCACGTTGTGGGTGGTGGGATCGATGGCCATTCCACCAGGTCCCAGGAACTGGCCGTTGCCTCCGCCCGACTCGCCGAACTGGCCGAGGTAGTTGCCGTCGGAGCTGAACCTCTCAACGCGGTTGTTGGCCGAGTCAGCCACCAGCAGGTTGTGGCTGACCGGATCGATGGCGATTCCGGTCGGATCCTGGAATTGCCCGGGATGGTTGCCCTTGCTGCCAAACCCGCTCTGGTAGCTGTATCGTTCCGCTGCTGCATCTCCGGCCAGCAGCAGGGCGAACAGGCCGCAGATGAAGGCAATCCGGCGCCCCGCACCTGGCGAAGGGATCGATCCCCGGCGATGGCCTCGAGATGGCGGAGCGTCGGTGAGCCGCGTGGTCGAGTGCATGCTTGTTCCCGGTGATGGCGACGGCTGGGTCGGTTGCGACAAGGGAAACGGACGCGAACCCTCGTGGCGGACAATCAGCGACAACAACCAGAACTGTCGGAGTGGCCCGCATGTCGATAGTGGTGTCACGACAATCAGGGTCCGACAATCAGGATCCGACAATCAGGGTCAGGGAACATTCCTGCGTCCATTGAAAATGTTCCTTGACCCTGTCCTTCGAGCCGAGCGCGCGGCGGTCTTCGCCGCATCTGTGCGAAACCGGTTTGAGCCCTTGGCCGGATGACCATTGGCACAGCGACGTCCGGCACATATCCCGCGAAAGTCCGAACAGGGAAGATGAAGCCTCGCCCGGCGCATGCCGCCGCGCTCGACTCTTCCCCACATGGATCCCGCCTTGCACACGATCTTCTTCAACCCGCACGGACGCTTGCGCAACGGCTGGTGGATCCTCGTTTTCATCGGCTGCATCGTGCTCACGCGGTTCGCGTATCGGCCGGTCACCCATGGTTTCAGGGGCCTGGGAGTTCCGAAGGAATGGCTCGAGCCGGCGTCGTTCCTCTTTGTCCTGCTGGCGACCTGGGTGTGCACACGCCTGCGCAAGGAGCCTCTTGCGAGCGTCGGATTCGCGATGGACAGGCGCTGGCTCAAGCAGGCCGCATGCGGCATCGCGATCGGCGCGGCCTCGATGCTGGTCATCGCGGGAATGATCTGGGCCGCCGGCGGCGTGCGCCTCGAACTGAATCCGGCTCGCAGCCTGGGTGCGCTTGGCTACGGGTTCTACATGTTCGCGTTCGTGGCCTTGTTCGAGGAAACCCTGTTCCGCGGCTTCATCTTCCAGCGGCTCGTGGACGGCACGGGCATCTGGATCGCGCAGATCGCCATGGCCGTGCTCTTTGCCGTCGGCCACTGGGGAAACCCCGGCATGCAGGGCAGCACCGAGGTCTGGGCCACGCTCGACATCGCGCTCGGCTCGATCCTGTTCGGCCTTGCGTGGTTGCGCACGCGCAGCCTTGCATTGCCGGTCGGCCTGCACCTGGGATGGAACTGGATGCAGGGTCACGTCCTCGGCTTCGGCGTCAGCGGCATCGATCAGCCCGGCTGGTTCCATCCGGTCTTCCAGGGCAGGGCCGAATGGCTCACCGGCGGAAATTTCGGCCCGGAATCGAGTGTGTGCGCCGTGGTGGTGGATGTCCTCACGATCGCATTGCTGTGGAAATGGAAGGGCTCGATCACTCCACCTGCGATCGTTCCGGTTGCGGAGTGCGAAATCCCGGACCCGCAGGGCTTGCGGAGCCGTCCGGCCTGACCAGTCGACCGGGAGACGGAGTAACAGGGGCGGGGCACGATCATCGCGGGATGGGTAAGCCGTCCGCCCCAATGGGTCGGGGCAATCGAGCGGAATCAAGTGTGCATCCATGTGCCGCGTGCGCGGCCGTAGCCCCGGCTGCGAGCAGGTCGTCGAAACAGTGCACACTCTCGCCGATACGATGACCATGGCAACCACGACCATGACAAGCAGCACGACCACAAGTAGGGTGGCTCGCGGTCAAGGATGGTTCGGGGTCAGTCCACTCGGTCCCTGTGTGCAAGGGAACTTCTTGGTGGATGTCACAAACCGCCAGGCCGTTTCGTCTGCAGGACAAACGTGATTCACGCCCCGCGATGGGATGTGCCAGGCCCCCATGACGACTCCCGCCGAACGCGCGCAGCACTACGATCGCGAACATGCGAGCGGCTTGCGCGCGCTGGCCTACCGCATGCTCGGCTCGCGCAGCGATGCCGAGGACATCGTGCAGGATGGATGGCTGCGCTGGGCCCAGGTCGATGAAAGCACCGTCGAGCACGCAGGCGCCTACCTCTCGCGCCTGGTGACGAACCTGTGCCTGGACCGGTTGCGCGCGACCGCTGCGAGGCGCGAGCAGTACGTCGGCGTCTGGCTCCCCGATCCTCTGCTCGACGACGATGCCTGCTGTTCGCCGGGTCCGGAGATGCAGGCCGAGTTCGCGCAGGATGTCTCCGTGGCCTTCATGCTTGCGCTGGAACGGCTGTCGCCCCTCGAGCGCGCGGCCTTCCTGCTGCACGACGTGTTCGACGTGGACTTCGACGAGATCGGGCGGCGCCTCGAGCGCGATCCCGCGGCCTGCCGCCAGTTGGCCAGCCGCGCGCGCAACCACGTCAAGGCCGACTACGCGCGCTGCGAGGTGGAGGACGAGGAACGCGCACGCCTGTTCAGCGCGTTCAGCGAGGCGGTTCGAAATGGCGACGTGGAGGCGCTGGCCAAGGTCCTGACCGAGGACGCGGTGATGCTCGCCGACGGCGGCGGCAAGGTCAGCGCGGTCTCGCGCCCGCTGCATGGCGGCGCGCAGGTCGCGAAGGCTTTCATCGGATTCGCCAGACTGCCTTCGAGCCGCGCCTGGCGCCTGGAGCCGGCACGCATCAACGGCCTTCCGGGTTGCCTGGTCTTCGACGACGCGACCGGCCAGCTCGTGCAGACGATCGCCATGGCGCCTTCGGCCATCGAGCCGGGCCGCATCGGTGCGCTCTACATCCAGCGCAATCCCGACAAGCTGAAGGGTGTGCTGGCCGACCTGGGTCGTGGCGGTCGCGACGGCTGAACCCGGCACAGGAAGGGAAGGGCGGCGCGGGCAAGAATTCTTCGTCGGCGATGTCACAACCCGCAAGGCCGGTTAGTCTGAAGGATGCGATCACAAGATTGCAGCGTCCGACGCCTTCCTTCATTTCCCGGAGAAACTCAATGAACCTCGCCGTCTCCCATTCCCGCCTGAACTACATGCAGCAGTCGCCCGATCTGGCCCGCAAGCTCCAGGACCTCAGCATGGCCATCGCCGGCAGCGGCCAGATCGAGCCCGGGCTGTCCCACTTGGTGGACATCCGCGCCTCGCAGATGAACGGTTGCGCGTTCTGCCTGGACATGCACGTCAAGGAAGCCAAGGTGGACGGCGAGCGCGAGCTGCGCCTGTACCACGTGGCGATCTGGCGCGAGTCGCCGCTGTTCACGCCGAAGGAACGCGCCGCACTCGCCTGGACCGAGGCGCTGACCGTGATCGCGCCCACCGGCGTCTCCGACGAACTCTTCGCCGAAATGCGCGAACACTTCAGCGAGAAGGAACTGTCGACCCTGACCTTCCGGGTGATGTGCATCAATGCCTGGAACCGCGCCAACGTCGCCTTCCGCACCACGCCTGGCGCCTACGACAAGGCCTTCGGCCTGGACAAGGCTGGCCTTGCCTGAGTGAGGCAAACGCCCCAGTGCCTGCCAGGGTCCGTTCCGGAACGCAAGCGATGAGCCGGATGGTCGGCGTGGTTCAAGTGATCGAGTTCACGCTGGGAATCCGCGCTGGATTGATACACTTCGGTTCGACTGCCAAGGGTTTCCTGGGATTCCAGGACTACCGAAGAGCTCTTCACGGGGAAACAGGACATGAGGCGTTGTGCGTTGCTGGCGCTCGCGGCAGTGCTGGGCGGTTGCGTCCAGTCGGACATCGACAAGGTGAAGAGCCAGGCGGTGCCCGAGGACGCGACCTACACCGTCGGCCAGGCCTTCGGGACGCGCAAGGTCTGCGCATCCACGACCTGGGCGGACTCCAGCGATGACCGCGGTCGCAAGATCGTGGAGTACCGCTGCTCGATCAAGGGCGTCGACGACTACACCAGGACCAGCGGCGGCGAGGCGCGCAAGGCGCTCCGGGATGCGGCCCAGCGCGAAAAGGACCGCTATCTCGACGATGTGAAGCTGCTGCAGGCGGGTGTCGCCGACGCGAAGAACACGCTGGCAAGCGCGCATGGCGCACCCAGGACATGGCCGGGGTCGACGCCGATGGACCCGCAATCCAGGGCGATCAACGAATCGCTCACCGTCCTGGAATCCGGCGATACCGACGCGATCCTCGCGCGCGATTACGGCCCGCGCTACAGCGAATTCAACAGGGCCGTCGCGGAATACAGGGCGTTCAAGGGGACGCCGAACGTCGTCATGTATTCGCGTTGCTGCGGGCCTGTCGTCGACCGGTCGGAGGAGGCGAACACGAAGTTCCAGGCTGCCAGGCAAGCCGTCGTGCAGATGATGAATTCCGACCTCGCCGACCTCCAGCAGCATGGGATGGTCGAAGCCGCGCAGGGCCTCAGCTACCAGTCCCAGGCGCTCAAGGGCTACCAGGAGCGGCTCGATCGGCTGACCGCTGGCCAGGCGTCGGCGTTCGCCGAGATCGACGGCAGGCTCAAGGCCCAGCTCGATGCCGTCGATCATCCTCGCCTGGGCGGGGTGGACGAAGTGTTCCGGTGGTCGGTCGGCGACCACGGCTACGCGACCCTGGTCTACGGCGGCCTGCACATGCGATATGCGGACGCGACCGTGCAGGACCGCGACTACACGGCCCAGGAGCGCGAGGAGGCGATCGCTTCGATCCTGCACAACAAGGCCATGGGCTACGCGGGGTTCACGCAGGAAGCGCCGATGAACGACCAGCAGGTCGCGGCGCAGCAGGCGGCGCAGCAAGCCGCACAGCAAGCTGCGCAACAGGCCGCCCAGCAAGCGCAGCAAGCCGCGCGACAGGCAGCCCGACAGGCGCTGGAAATGCCGCCGATGCCGCAGATGCCACCGATGCCGCAGATCGTCAACAGGCGAGTCCCGCGATCAGTGCAACTGGTTCCCGCACAGCAGTCGCCGGACGGCAGGATGCCCTGATCGGTTCGCAGGAAGGAACGTGGAGGACAAGCCGGGTTTCGAGTGGCGGAGGCACGCGATGGACATCTGTCGTGGGTCATGCAGATCCTTGCCACGCTCCCGTCCTCGGCGTCAGGCATCATGGAAGTCTTCCTGTTCGACCAGGTGGGCATGATGTCCCGTCCTTTCTTCCGGACGGTGCTCCGGTACAGCGTTGAGTACGCGTTTCGACCTCCCTTCCCGGCAGGAGCATCGAGCCATGTGCGAAACCGACGACTTCGAAGAGTTCGCCAGGCGTGGAAAGCCGCTGACGCGACGCACGTTCTGCCAGATGACGCTGGGCGCGGGACTGGCGGTTGCATTGCCAGGGTTGGCCGGCGCGGTCGAGACGAAGGCGCAGGACGTGGACATCGCGACGCCCGCTGGCACGGCCGACGCGTACTTCGTGCACCCGGCGCAGGGCAGGCACCCGGGCGTGCTGGTCTGGCCGGACATCTTCGGGCTGCGGCCGGCGTTCAAGGAGATGGCTACGCGCCTGGCGCAGTCGGGCTACGCGGTGCTGGTGATCAATCCTTTCTACCGGACGAAGCGCGCGCCCACCTCCGCGGAGCATGCCGACATCGATGATCCGCCGACGCGCAATGCCTTGATGGCGCTGCGGGCCACTCTGAATGCAGACACGATGCAGGTCGATGCGAAGGCGTTCGTCGCTTTCCTCGACCGGCAGGCAGCCGTCGACACGAAGCGCAAGCTCGGCACCACCGGCTACTGCATGGGAGGTCCGGCCGTGATGGCGACGGCGGCCAGCGCGCCCGACCGGATCGGAGCGGCGGCCACGTTCCATGGTGGCGGCCTGGCTACCGACAAACCCGACAGCCCGCATCTGCTCATTCCGCGCATGAAGGCGCAGTTCCTCATCGCGATCGCGGCGAACGATGACGCCAAGGATCCCAAGGCCAGGGACACGCTGCGCGACGCCTTCGCTGCAGCGAAGCTGCCGGCGGAGATCGAGGTGTACGCGGGCACGAAACACGGCTGGTGCCCCACCGATTCGGCTGTCTACGACCACGCCCAGGCGGAGAATGCGGAAACCGGGCGTCCGTGCGCAGTGAATTCGGTTCGCGATGATCGGGCGTTCCGGGGCGGCTTGAGCAGCTAGCCCGACAGTCATGATCGGCATTTGCGTTCGGCACCGTGCGCGGCGGATCCGGCACCATGCGCAAACGCTCAGATCGGGGACACTTGATCATCGGTTTCACTACAAGATGATCAGCGGGCCCGGTCGTCGTTGAGCTCCGATTCCGACATCATTGCACGCGCGTTCGTTGCCCGGCGCCCTGAGCACCAATTCCGGCAATACAACCGCGTCCTGCCCCAGTGGTCACACAAAGTGCTCCGCCTGTGGCCGTGTCACCGCCCCAGATGCTGCGCTCACAGCGTTGCAGATGATCAGCCGGCCACGTGGTCCAGTCAGACTTGTCGTCGCAAGGCGTCTACGAGCACGGTGAAGGCTGGTGAAGGCTGGCGTCGACTCGGGTAGTAGAGGTGGTAGCCAGGAAACAAGGGGCACCAGTCGTCCAGCACCTGCTCCAGGCGCTCGGCCTCGATGTGGTGCCGCACCATGTCTTCGGGCAGGTAGCCCAGCCCGAAGCCGGCAAGTGCTGCATCCAGAATGCGGTCGATGCTATTGAAGGTCAGACGCCCGTCCACGCGGACATTCAGGGACTGGTCGCCCTTCTCAAACTCCCACGCGTACAACCCGCCGTGCGTGAGGAAGCGTAGGTTGATGCAATCGTGCGCCGTGAGATCGCGCGGCGTCTCGATCGCCGGCCGCGATCTCAGGTAGGCGGGCGTAGCGACTACGACCAGGCGCGTGGGCGGCCCGATCTGCACAGAGATCATGTCCCTGGCGACCTGCTCGCCGAGGCGGATGCCGGCGTCGAAGCGCTCGGCCACGATGTCGGTCAGGGTCGAGTCGCTCACCACCTCGACGTGGATGTCAGGGTACTCGGGCAGCATGCGCACCAGCACCGGCCACAGCAGCGTGCGCGCGGCGTGGTCGCTGGTGGTGATACGGATCGTGCCGCTGGGCTTATCGCGCAATTCGCTCAAGCCCGCCAGCGCCGTATCGATGTTCTCGAAATTCGGCAGCAGCGCCTGCTGCAGGCGCGCACCGGCCTCGGTAGGCGCGACGCTGCGAGTGCTGCGTGTGAGCAGGCGCAGACCCAGGCGCGCTTCCAGGCCGCGGATCGTGTGGCTCAGCGCCGATTGCGAGACGCCGAGCTGCGCGGCAGCGCGGGTGAAGCTCCGCTCGCGTGCGACCGCAAGGAAGGCCAGCAGGTCGTTGTAGTTCTCCCGGGCCATGGCGCCTCCGGTCGATTGATGAATTCGGATCATAGGTCCATTCGGGTTTACCCGACTTATCGGATCAAATCCGGAGGCACACACTGGCCTCCACCGGTGTTCCGGATGCGCCAGAGCAGCATCCCGACTTCCCGGCTGGATTTCAGGAGACGAGCCATGAACATGACCATCCCTTCCTCCTTGCCGCCCGGCATGACGACTTCCGCTACGGCCGAGGACGAACTGACACAGACCATCACCCGCGCTTGCGAGCAGGCGTCCTTCGACGGCCCGGACGCCACGTTTACCGGACGTGTCCGTATCGACCCGCAGTTCGCGGGCAACGAATACATCAACGCCGGCTGCGGCTGCGTCCACTTCGAGCCGGGCGCCCGCTCGGCTTGGCACACCCATCCGCGGGGCCAGTTCCTGCTGCTGACCCAGGGCGTGGGCAGGACCCAGGTCTGGGGCGGCGCGATGCAGGAGCTGCGCCCGGGCGACGTGGTCTGGTGTCCGCCCGGCGTCAAGCACTGGCACGGCGCCGCGCCGGACTCGGCGATGAGCCACCTGGCCATCACCGGCATAGAAAACGGCAAGAACGTCGACTGGCTGGAAAAGGTCAGCGACGAGCAGTACGCCGGTGGCTGACCGCATCGCAAGCGCAACGCACCCTTCAGGACAACGACGATGACATCCGACCCAGCATTGACGTATCGACAGCAGGCGATCGTGCCGATCACCGCGTTCACGGCCTGCGGCGACATGCCGAACTTGAACCGGGCACTCCATGCCGGACTCGATGCCGGGCTGGCCGTGGGCGACATCAAGGAACTGCTGGTGCAGATGTACGCCTATGCCGGCTTTCCGCGCAGCCTCAATGCCATGGGCGAGTTCATGAAGGTCATCGATGTGCGAAAGGAACGCGGCATCGTCGACCCGCCCGGGGCCGAGCCCACTCCCGTTCCGCCTCCCGAACGGCTGCTGGAGGTGGGCGCGGCGAACCAGACGCGCCTGTCGGGCCGGCCCGTCGCGGGCCCTCTGTTCGACTTCGCGCCGCAGGTGGACGGTTACCTCAAGGCCCACCTGTTCGGCGCGATCTTCGCGCGCGACAACGTGTCGTGGATGGATCGCGAGCTGGCCACGCTGGGAGGGTTGTCCATGCTGCCAGGCGCGGAACCGCAGCTGGGTTCGCATATGCGCATCAGCCGCAATGTGGGCCTTGATGAAGCTCAACTCATGCAGGTCGTGTCGGTGCTCCGCGAGCGCGTGTCCGAAGACTCCGCGAGCCGTGCGGAGACCGCCCGGCTGGCCACACTACCTACGACTGCCTGAAACCAACCAGGAGATAGCTCATGTATGCAACCGTGATGCATGGCCCCGGCGACGTCCGCTTCGAGCAGGTCGCCGACCCGAGGATCGAAAAGCCCACCGACGCCATCATCCGACTGTCGGCGACGTGCATCTGCGGTTCCGATCTGTGGCCCTACCGCGGGCTGCAGCCTCAGGATGGCCCAGCGCACATGGGCCACGAATACTGCGGCGTGGTCGTCGAGGTGGGTGCCGACGTGAAAACGGTGAAGCCCGGCCAGTTCGTGGTCGGATCGTTCTGCCTGTCCGACAACGCCTGTCCGCACTGCCGCTTCGGCTTTCAGTCCTCGTGTGCGCAGCGCGAGTTCATGACCGGCGCGCAGGCGCCCTTTGCGCGCGTGCCACTGGCCGACGGCACCCTGGTAGCGACGCGGGAGATGCCTTCGCCCGAGCTCATCCCGCACCTGCTCGCTGTGTCCGACGTGCTCGGCACCGGCTGGTACGCCGCCGATGCCGCGCAGGTGCGCGAAGGCGGAACCGTGGTCGTGGTGGGCGACGGCGCGGTCGGCCTGATGGGCGTGCTCGCGGCCAGCCAGATGGGTGCCGGACGCATCATCGCGATGAGCCGGCACGAGAGCCGCCAGCAGCTGGCGCGCACGTTCGGCGCAACCGACATCGTCGACGAACGTGGCGAAGAAGGCATTGCCCGCATCCGCGACCTCACCGACGGCGTCGGCGCCGAGTCGGTGCTCGAATGCGTGGGCATGGACGAATCGATGCGGCAAGCCATCGGCGTCTGCCGCCCGGGCGGCACGATCGGCTACGTCGGCGTGCCACACGGCGTCACCTTCGACGGCCGCAAGCTGTTCTTCTCGCAGCAGCGCATGCTCGGCGGCCCCGCGCCGGTCCGTCGCTTCCTGCCCGACCTGATGGACCGCGTGCTCGCCGGCCGCATACAGCCCGGCAAGGTCTTCGACCTAGAGCTGCCGATCGCGCAGGTGGCCGAAGGCTACAGGGCGATGGACGAACGCCGCGCGATCAAGACGCTGCTGCGGGTCGACTGAAGGAGCGCCGCGGTATCGGCGCATGGTTGACGGTGCGCCAGTCGGGCGCGCGGGGACTGCCGACGAGATCGCCGCGCTCGCCGCTCTGATCATGGGTCCGGAGGGCGGCTTCATCACCGGCAGCGACTTCCTGATCGACGGCGGCGTGACTGCCTCGTGGTACTACGGCCCCTTGGCGCCTACCTGACACCCGGAGGGCGCTATGCGTTGGCCAGAAAAAACCGGTGTGCCGACCCGACCTCCTTAGGGCCCGGACCTTGCCATCGAAAAAGTGGTGGAGCACTCTGGCCAGCCCAAGAGTGCAGCACTTTCGATGGCTGCCGGGGTCCCGCAACCAGCGCATGCGTCGCATATTGTGGAATCCATATTTACTTGCCCAGTCTCTTCTTAGCCTGCTTCTTACGCATTGATTCACCGCCCATCGCGATCTTGTGGGACGCGTGCACAACACGATCAAGAATCGCGTCGGCGATCGTGGGGTTGGGAAAGAATCCATGCCACGCTTCCGTGGGCCACTGGCTCGTAATGATGAGAGAGCTCTTCCTCATACGCCTGTCGATCACAGACAGGAGAATCTGAGCCGCATGTTCGCTGATTGTTCCGACACCAAGATCGTCAAGTATCAGCAAATCAGGTTTGGAGAGCGCTAATTTCAGTCGCGACGTCGATCCATCCGCCTCAGCGCTTGAAATTTCTTCGAGAAGGTCGTTCACGTTTCGAAATGAGACCACGAGCCTTTGCCTACAAGCCTCAGTACCAAGCGCACAAGCGACGTACGACTTCCCGACTCCCGTCGGCCCGACAATGATGACGTTCAAGTTCCGCCTGATGAAGTCACATTGGCCAAGGCTCATCACCAAAGCCTTGTCCAAACCTCTGGCCGTTCCGAACTCGACCTCTTCCAGCGTGGCCATCTCCGGCATCTTTGCAGAGGCAACGAGGCGCTTGAGCTTGCGACTCGTCCGCTGCGCCAATTCGTTCTCGACGAGCAAAGCCAGCCTTTCATCGAAGGAAAAGGAGCGCATCTCCGGGTTTTCCAATTGCCGCTGGTAGGCTTCGGCCATAGCGGTGAGGCGCAGGCTACGAAGTCCGTCGACTGTCTGCTGAATTGCGGTCATTTTTCATCTCCGAAGTAGTCTGCTCCGCGCACGTTTTCATGTGGGGCTTGCTTGGCCTCAGAAGTCGTGTCAGAGCGGGGGCGTTTGTCAGTGGACGTTTTCAGAATGGATTCGACGTTGCGAAACGACGTCATGTTCAGGCGGAGCGCATAGGCACAGACCTCTTCGAATCGAGCGTCTTCATGCACTCTCGCCAGTTCACGAAGTCTTCGTGCGGTGCGGAGCCCGTTAGTGAGGTCCGCACGTTCCTTGAGGTGAAAGGCAAACATCGCCTCGGAATTCGGGCCAACCGTCGACGCCCAGCTCATCAAGGCGCGAGGCTCTCCATCGAGAACTCGCGTGTGAGCAACTGGCATGTGCTCCCGAAGCATCTTGATTTCGCCTTCGGCAGTGGCCTTCTGATGGAGCGCCACCCGCTTGCCGCGGTGCATCGCCTCGACCATCTTCTCAGTGATCCGCAGGTCAACTCTCACGCCGCGAAGCTCGTACGGAACGGAGTAGAAACGTCGCTCGTGTTCGAATAGATAGTCTGGGCCGACGAGAACCGAGAAGCGCCATTCGCGCGGTTCGAAAGGTTGCGATGGCAATGGACGGAGCGCCACTTTCTCCACTGCGTCGAAGCGCGACCGTCTCGATTCGTTCTTTGATTTCTTGAATTCTCGGGAATTGAGAATGTCCCTGAGACGATTGAGGTCTTGATTCAATTCATCGAGGCTGAAGTATTTTTGACCGCGAAGCGCAAAGAGCACCCACCGCTGAACTACTTGCACGCCCGCTTCTGCTTTTGCGTTCTGACGAGGCTTCCGAACCCCTCGCGGTAATGCGTTGCAGGAATAGTGCTTGAGGCACTCGCGGTAGGCCTTGTTGACGAAGAGGGTCTCTGTTGTCCGTCGAATGATCGCGGCTTTCAGGTTGTCCGACACAGTCCATTCCGTTGAGCCTCCATAGAACTCGAAAGCCTGGACATGACAAATGTTCCAGTTGCCGACTTCCTGCGAGGCGACCGCGCGAATGAACGTGTAGTTTGAGTAGCCGAGCACGCTTACAAAGATTGGAGCTTCAAACCCCGGACCGCCGTCCGGATCGTGTATGGTCATCGTTTGCCCGCAGAAATCGCAGTAGCTCTTCTCGCCAGGTACGTGAGCGCGTCGAAGAACGATGTTGAGCGTCTTTGTATAAACGGCGTAGCCAGCACTGAACTGTGTCAGTCCAATGCCTTCAGGGTGGGCCTCACGGAATTCGTACCACAACTGGGTGATCGTCGCGTTCGGCTTGCACATGTCCTCGTGGACCGTGTGCCAATCGGGTGCCAGCTTGCGCTTGGCAATCGAGCGATCCTCGTTGCCTAAGGCTTGCACCCACTGGCGGTCGTCCATCACGGCGAGCACGCTGTAGGGAATGCCGCACTGATCGAGGGCAGCACGCAAAGACCCAACCGTGTTGGCCGCGACGCCAATTGCTTTGGCGATGCTGCGATTGGATTCGGTAGGGTGGTCGAATATGCGAGACAAGATGTCGCGCTGCTCGTGGACAGGCACGCGCATGGGGCTTCCTCATTGGCCCGGGGACTGATCCGGGAAGAAGTACCCACGCCCCACTGCTTCGGCACACCGCTTGACGAAGCAGACGCACAGCATCACAATCTCTACCAGCAAGCTGACCACTTGGCTGGCGGAAACGCTGGCGCAAACGCTCGAGACCAGTCCTCTCGGGCGTTTTGCGTTTGTGGGATCAAAAAACTGCGCGCACGGCGCCACGCTCCAAGTCCGAGCGGGACAACAGCGCCGTGACAGTGGACTTCAGACATATTTTTCAGGCCATAACGTGGCCGCCGGCACCCCCAATTTCGTCGCAATGGCGGATTCGATTCGATGCGATCTTCGGACGCCCTGACTCACGATGGTCACCGTCGTGGGCGACAGCCCCAATTCGCGCGCGACAATTGCAAGCGAACTTCCCGCCAGACGCAAGCGGGACTTGATCGATTCATGCTGCTCTCGCTGGGCTTTGAGCATAAAATCGTGATAGGGTTAGACCAACAAGTGGGACTAACTGTACGCACAAATGTCGAGACTGGCAACTACCCAATTCAATGCCGACGTCGCCGTTCGCCTAGCCGCCATCCGTGCAGCATCGGGACTGACGCAGGTGAAATTCGCCGAGAGCATAGGCCTCTCGGATCGTGCTCTGTCGAACTATGAGCGAGGCGAACGCGAGTTGCCTTCTACTGTTCTCCGAGCGCTTCTCACCGTGTACGGTGTTGACCCAGCATGGGTGCTTACCGGAGGCGATGATCAGCCACGCTACATGACAGAGCGTGAGATGGATGAGTCCTTGCTTTGCAGCGTTTTCGAGACAGTAGCCAAGGAGCTCAAGGCGGCGAAGAAGACGTTCACTTCCGCCAAGTACGCCCGCTTTCTGTACCTGTCATATCGCTTCGCGCTGGAAGATGGTGAGGTGAGCGCGAAGAGGATCCGTGACCTGGTTCGAATTGCTTGATCGGAGGCATCGTGCGAGATCGAATCAAAGTCGTTCCGATTCGTCGTGACAAGCGTGGGACGCCGGAAGGCCGCCCGCACAATTCCTCGTGCGACAAGCTTCAGCAGATGCTAAGGCGGGATGCGCTTCATGAGTTCGAAGCACGCGCCATTTACGATGAGAAGGAATTCAAGCGCCGCTTCGCCGCTTCATGGGCTCGAAGGGATCGCGAGTGGTTGATCGATTTTCAGCGCCAGCATGGGCTGTCGGATCGGGAGATTCGTTGGCTCAATCGATCGAAGAGTCTGCGAGTCAAGGAGACCGGCGTTGTCCTCATCCCTTCGGCAGCAATGGCCGCTTACGGTTGGGCGAGCATCGTCATCCTTTGGGTTTTCGTAGGTGTTCCGATGTTCGGCGATACCTATCTCTCGCATTGGGCTGGCATTGCCATGCTTGTGCTCTCGATTGGCGTCTTGGTGCTGACGCAGATGACAAGATGGATGTGGTCTTTTTATATTCTCCCCGGCCAAATCTCAAGGCGCATGCTTGACCGGACTGCCTAGGAAACCGCCTATGCAGTAATTTAGCTATATGCTTGACCAATCAATATTGTCGACATTGAAGGCGTGCATCATTCGTCTTGACGGTCAGGCCGCCATCCCCCCAGGTAGCGATCAACCAAGACCATTAGGTCGTCAGTCGGCGCGATCAGATGGCGCATTTGGTCCACGCGTTCTTTGAGCGTCTGCTCCGATCCGTAGAGGTCGACCAAACTGTTCCAAGCCAGGCGGTACGACCGGCGCAGCGCTCGTGAGTCCGCCGATTGCGTCTTCGTCTCGGATCGCGCATTGCGAAGCAATGCGAGTGTGAGTTCGGGATTGGCATCGACTACTAGCGCAGGTTCGTTCTCTCCAGCCTCCCGCCGCAACCGATGTAACAGCAGAAGCGCTTCGGGCTCTCGCGCCAAAACATCCGGCGGTGTCGCGCGCATCTCGTCGCGTCGAATCCTCTCGAGATCAGCAGCGGCCTGCTCCGAGAGCATCTTGTGTCCAACGCCATCCGCGTACCCAACCATCCAAACTAGCTGCATTCTTGCGGACAGCGTTCGCAATCTAGGCAGGATCTGCCTTACGGCATCCTCCGCTTCCCTCGGACTCGGGACGGCCTTGAGGAGACGATAGACGACACGCCCAATGATCGATCCGGTATCGAGCTCAAGGAAGCCGCGCGGCCGCTCCGGGATGTCCGGAGCGACGTTCAGAAGAACGCTGACGGCGGGCACAACCTGCGCCGCGGTGAATTCGTCCTCATAGGCTTCGAGAGAAGAGATCACGTTTTCCAGATCCTCGCTGCGAAGCGACCTAAAGTAGCGCTCAAGCGTTTCTTCCTGATCCAACATGCCGAACGCCTTCTCCGCCGCATTGAATGCGATTAGTCCTTCACCCGCCAAACGCTCAAGATAGAAACGCAGCACGTCACCGTGAGCGACGCGACGCTCCTTCAGCCATTCTCGCGAACTGCCGTAGTGCATGCCTCCTATGTGGCGTGACGCAGCCAGAAAAATCCGACGAATGAGTGCCTCTGCGACTTCCTTGTGCGTGCCAGCCGCGACAATCACTTGCTGCACGCGGGCCTGGAGTGTCGGCGAATCCCGGTGTCCGTAGTCCGAACTCATGGATGTCAGCGCGCCAACGGACTCGGCAATCAATGCGAACACGTCCGGCAAGAAGAGTCGAATCGCTTCCAGAGCGAGAACATCGACTTGCTCCACCTGACCTTCCAGATCATCGATGGTTCCGTGAACCGCCATCGCATATCGTCGAACGTCCCTCATGTTTCGCAATAGGGGGCGGATCACTTCGACATAAACGTCGGGCCAGCGCTGTTCATTGAACGATCCGCGATTTTCCGCACCCGCAATGGCAGCGTCCAGGGCTGCGAACGTTTGCTTCTGCAGAACAGGATCGGGAATCTTCGGCAGATCGAACACCAGCTGTACGATCTTTTCGAGGTAGGCACGTCCTTTGAACCCATCCTCGTTCAGCGCGTTCTCCACGCGTTCGCGGTCGAACACGAGGATGTAGATAATGTTCTGAAAGCTTGCCGTGAGTCGGACGAGCCGGAAAATGTCCCGAATTTCCCCCTTCGACAGCCGATCAATGTCGTCGAGCACCACGACGATTGGCTGCTCTAACTTCCCCAACTCGTTATCTATGCGTCGCCGCCGTCCGTCAAGACCGCCGTCTTCTTTCCTGAGCTTCTTCGATCGCCATTTGGCTGCGACGCCCAAGCCCTTGAGAAGTTTGCCGACGCCTGGAATCCAATCCAGATCAGACAAGGCTTCACCGTACGATTCGACGTTGGCAGCCAACGATTCGAGGTTGGTCTTCACCTTTAACTGCGCGGCCATCTCGCTGAAGAAAGCTGTCATCAGTTGCTCGGCGCCACTGAACATCCAGGGGTTGAAGTCCAAGACCGGGACGTTAGTCGCCCTCAGGTGCTGGCGCGCGAGATTGACGAATGAGGTCTTGCCTGAACCCCAAGGACCGAGCACGGCAACAACGAATCCGTCCTTGGCATCGAGCTTGAGCAGGCGCGACGCAAAGCGCTGGGCGAGCTCGTCCCGGCCCACGAGATCGTCGCCCGCCCCCACGATGGGCACGTCGCCGGACAGCGCACCACGCGGAGTCGGCGGCGCAGCCTCGCGGGCTGCTTGCTCAGCACCGCTTCGCGTTATCTTTCCCCAAAACCTCTGAAGCCATTCGGACATTTCAACCACCTTTACCTAACGATGCCGCTGGTTCGCAGCGACATTTGCCACGCCGCATGAGACAGGCTCAGCGTAAAATCTTACATGGGTAGCCTGCGTGGAAGACCTCCAGATATGTATATGTCGCTCTTTTCATCGAACAAACTGGTGTCATCGATCGCCTCGGACTCGACAGCCGACGTGCTCGCCCTAATCGCCGATACGTCACTGGACGCGGCCATAGAGTCGGGTGCACTGCATGGCATACCTGTCATCGGCATGGCAACCGGGCTTATAAAAGCCGGACGCGACATTCGTGAAGCGTTCCTGGTGAAGAAGTTGGCGCGCTTCTTGCGGCCAACTTGTGCTCTTAGCGATGGTGAGCGAAAGAAGTTCGTGGCGCAATTTGAGAACGCGGCCACGAAGGAGGAGTTTGGGGCAGCGCTGCTGATACTCATAGATCGTTCTGAAGACATCGAGAAGCCGGCGATTCTTGGGCGTTTGCTGGTGGCCAATGTGCGTGGGGCGTTCGGTCGAAACGAACTGATGCGTATGTCGAAGATGGTTGATCGGAGCTTCTTCGAAGATCTGGTTTTCCTCAAGACGTTCATCACCGGGCTACAGCCTGGGAATGAGATCATCGCGCAGAGCTTGACCGCCATCGGTTTCCTCTATCAGGCTGGATTTGACGGTGGCGATGCCACCGAGGGATCCGGAGGGATTTGGTACGAAATCAGTCAGTACGGACAGTGGCTAGCGAAATATGGGCTCACGGATTGACGGTTCTTGTCGTGCTGGGTTAGTTCGGATAGGAAACCCGTGCGCTTCCATGGGGGACGCCGTCTCTCGAGACAGTCGGTGCCCGGAAGGAACCCCGTCGCTGCCAGGGCGTTTGCTCGTCGAGGGATAACCGTGTGCACAGCCAGCCACCGGTCCCGCGCTCGTGCGAGCAGTGCCGACTCCCGCTGATCTGTGTCGTCGACGGACTCGACCGCATCGAGCCGCGATGCTGGCATTGCCGGCGCGAGCAAAGGCGATCACACCCAGTTCAGCCGACGCGACCACGTCATGAGGTTTGCCAGGAGAAGGCGCTCAATCTCCACAACAGGCTATACCTCAGGTGGCCAAGGCAGTGCGCACGGTTCGTACTTGCTGAAGTAACGAAACTTTCGAATCAGCGTCTTTCTCTGTGGATCAGTTTCGTAGACAAGGTAGATGTCGAAGAACTGCCGCATGGTGAAAACGTAGTAGGCCGTACCGGAACGCTTTCTCGCCAAAGCCTTTTGAAAGGAAACTTTCTTTCCGCTAGCTCCCGCATCTGCCAACGCCTCGTCGACGAGGCGTGAATCGACCTTGGGTATGTCGAACCGAAGGTTGTTGGCAAGAGGCAAGCAATAGCGGATCGAGTCGAACGTCACCTCTGGAACGGAATCCGAGTGTGGCGACGCAACCGAAGCGGCTGCCGCGGAGACGTAGAGCAACAGGGCAAGAAAGCTCATGATTTCTTCTTTGGGTCAATAGGGATGGGCTTGTCCTGCTCGGCCTTCCCCTTGAGATAGCGCCGCTCCATGTCCATGGCACGCTCTTCACGTCGAGGCACGCCCGTCTTCGGATTGACTGTCGAATCATCCTTGCCACGATCAGCATCGTAGACGTGCCCGAACACGTCGTGAGCCATCTGCCCATTCGGCGTGCCGGATGCGGGATCCGCCCCGGGCGCGGTTGTGTGGTGGTCGGGATCCCACCATGTGACAGTCGCGGAGCCTTTGCCGTTCGACGCGGTATCCCCGTCGTTGATCTGCGTGGCCGACGCTCTGGGATCCGCTGGGTTGACGGCTTCACGCGGCTGATCTTGCCCGATGGGATTGATCCTATGTTCTAAAGGCGATGCCGACATGGTCCGGAGCCTATCCCCGAGGACCGGGTCTGTCGTCGCTACGTCAACCAGAGACACCACTGCTTTCGCGGTGAAGATGAAGTCGCCGCCGAACGTGAAGGACCGCCCATCGGGATCGGTAAACTTATAGGGATTGTCGTTGGCGTACTTGTAGCGATTGAAGTCTGCGCCGTTGTCCGTATTCGCGGGAACGGGATCAACCGACACAAAGCGAGCCGCCGCCGGCCCACTGCAGACGGCAAGAAACACGTACAGCCCCAGCAGCCCAAAATTCTTGAGGAGCGTGGTCACCTATCATTCCCCTGGTCGGTCTTTGCGTGTCTGATTGTATCGAGGTAGTGATCTTCCTGCGCACGGGTTGGCTCTGACCAGCCCAAGGCCTCAGCGCGAGCAAAGAGTTCTGCGTTGTCGCGTGTGAGCGCGGCGAAGTTCGGCCGTTGGCTGGCGGGTATCAGATCGGGTGTCGGATAGCGGTCCCGGTAGCGCTTCTTGACCAGCATGTACTCGCCGTCTGCCTTCTGCAGCATGGCCACGACGTCCTTCGGATTGATCTTCAGCGCGAGGTTGGCTAGAGCGATGCGTCGTTCTTGCTGACCCTGCAGCCCCGCAAATTCCATCAACTCGCTCAGCATGGCGCCGACCGCCTCGCGATGCGTCAGAGGACGCAGATAGAGTTCGTTCTCGATCGCCTTAGGTGAGATGCCGGTTTCGCGCTCGTAACTCGTATCGTACTTAAACCCACCGCCTGTCGCTTCGATGTTGAGCCATTGGCCTTCATCGCTCGCGTACTTGACCAACAAGTGAGACGGTGCCGTCGCTAAGGTCATGCGCAGCCCCAGCTTCTGCCCGAGGATCGCCACCAGGATGGGCATCGAAACGCAGTTGCCTCTGCGTGTGCTCAGGTAGGTTGAGAGCAACTTGTTCTCGATTTTCGCGCCGAAAGGATCGTCGAAGTCATAGCTGAAGGGTCGGCTGTCGTTCCATGGACCGGGCCTGTACAGCGTGGACAACAGGACATCGATCTCAACCTTGTTGGAGGCGCCCGGAGGTACACGGGATCGGATCGTAGCTGCCCATCCGTCGAGCTGTCGAAGAGTGGCGGTGCCATCAATACTCGGATCGATGAAGCGATCCATTGCAACTTTGGCTTTGGCCAAGTCGATTGCGGATTCAGGCGCTGTAATCCACGTGCTCATGGTCTTGACCATCGGATCGTCCCCTGGGCGATCGGCTGCCTGGACGCAGCAAGAGGTCGACACAAGAGCAGCCGTCAGGAGCAGAGATCGACCTAAGTGTCGCCGCGTGAACACTGGGACCCCGATGGAACAACTAACCACATTCTACTGTTTCCGTAGGGACCGACCTGACATTTGGGGCGCTGCGAATACGTGACCTAGGCCCTGACAATTCCCCAATTCCTCCTTTCGCGGCCGGGTCAAAATGCCCACCCAGGACATAGTTCCGTCCGCGGTGCCCGTTCCGTAGTGCCTACGTCCACTTGGTCAACTCTGGATACGCGGCACATGCGGCAGCCACATCGGCAATCCAGTACACCCAGCCGGTGCCCCCAACGGACTTGTTCTTCTTACGACCTAAGAGACCCGCCGTCATGAGCGCGCGGACGATAGCGTCCCGATCGCGCGGCCCCAGTCCTTGCGCTCGCGACTTCCACAGATCATCTTCGTGTGAATGGTTGTTCGGGCCCATTTTGCGGTGCGTGGCCAGACCGCGCAGGATCTCGAACTTGATCGCTTCCAACTCCGCGTCGTCAGCACGTTCGGGCGGAAAGCACCGATCGATGCAGCCACTGACGCACTCGATCAGTTGGCGCTGAAAGTCGTTGTCCATGCCGCGCCCTTTTTCAAGGCGAGGCCACTTGGCGTCGCCCGGTGGCATCGTGGACGCGTGCGCGCCCATTTCTTGAACCAGGCTCACGGTTTCGTCCACCGCATTTACCCTGCTGTGGTAGGGCAAGGTTACTACGAGCACATGCTCGTAGCCGGAGGCGGTGTCGGCGAATTGCTCGACCATGTGACCGGCGATGACCGGCAGCGGCTCAAGTTCCAGACCACCGTCGCGAGCGAGCGCAATGGAGGAGATACGCACGGTTTCCTTGAACCGGCTTTGTAATCGCTGGAGTACTGTGCTGGGCAGCCCTACCAGGATGGCGACCCGAACGACGGGCGTAGTCATGTGGCACTCTATCGCGCATCGGACCGAGTACGGGGCAGCAACAACGAAGCGGGTATCTGGACGAGCCTCAACTCATCGGGAGATGCCGCACTTATGGCCTCGATCAGCGCCTGCCGCAGCGCGTCGGCCGCGTCGGTTGCTGGCGGAGCCGTGGTAGCACGCGTCGGCTGCGGTACCAGCGCCTCGAGTGCGACCGCATGGCGGCTCGCCCACTGGCGGACAGCCGCTTGAACATAGCGGGCACGGTAGCGTTTCCACGGCTCGCCGAATGGACCCAGCGCATAGGCAAAGGTGTGATTGAGATTGGATGTGTACGGGATAGCGGCAACGGCCAGAAGCTCGTCGCGTTTTGGCGAGGCAGCGAAATTGGATTCGACGAACTGGCGCATCCACCCGCTTTGCGCCGCTGCGGAAATGGGGTCGATGCGTTCGAAGTCGTCGGCATCGAGCGGACTTGGTGGCGCGTCGTCGGCCAGGAAATGTACGATCTTGCCCGTAGATTTTTGAAAGTAGCGCTGCCGGCGCGGATCTGGGTTAGTGAACGCCTGCCACACTTCCCGTGGCAGCGGGCGATCTAAGGCCGCCTCCGACGCCATACTGGTTGCGGCACCGGCGGTCGCAGTGCTGTCGGTAGTGCGCAAGCGCACAGTTACATCGCCTGACATGCCCGCCGGCGGACGCTGGATCTCTACCAGGTCGGCGTTGGCGGCCAGGAAGGCGGAAAACTTGGGATAGATGCGAAACGCTGTATCGAATGGCGTGTCGGCTTGGCGGGCGAATTCGGCTAGGAGGCGCAGCTTGAGGGTGGCGCCCTTCATGGGGCCGGTAGCCAGCTGCTGTTGAATGAGACTTCGGGCGAGCTGGCGCAAGTGTTCTTCGTTCATGGCAAGACCTTTGAAGTGGATGGGGAAGACGCAGACGGCCATTGGGCCATCCGCTGTTCTTCCCTTACACAGGTCTTGCAACCACTAGGGCGTCGTCTTTTCCGGAGACCTGAAACGTCCGGAAAGCTCTCTGGCGCCTTAACAGCCCCATTCATTGGCGTCTATGTGGCGCCAGCTGAAGGGCTGCCACCGAGGGATGAAGCCGCTCGAGGCATTGGCGTAATCGTGCCCGATTTTGTCTGTCAGGTCAAGGACACCGTCTCAGCAGAGCGAATGGTGACAGAAATCTTGGGCCCGGCATAAATCCCAGGAGCGCCTCCTTCGCTGGTGCGGGCACCGAACCACGATAATTCTGCAACCGCGCGACACCGAAGCGCACTGGCCACGCGCGGCGCGGTACCGGAACAAGCGGTCTATTGGGGCCTACTTGTATATGCGCACGCAGGCGAGCTTCGGCACGCCGTGGGCCAGCTCGACCCCCTGGCACGCGAACTGGCCACGGCGCTGGGGATTTTCGAAGCAATTGCTAGGGTTACAAGCACAGCAGACGCCAGCGAACACGATTGAGTGCGTGTGCTGGGCAGCCGCGATCACAGTTCCGGACGCTCGTGATCATTCGTACCGAAGTGGCAGCATCACCCCACTGCTTGTGATCGACGCACATCCATCTGTCTAGGCTATCAACTAACGCACTGGCACTTCGTCACCGGTCTGCGAGGCTTCCTCTTGGTCGCGCTCGGGCCACTTCTGCATGAAGTGCGCCTGGGCCTTTTCGAAATGCTGCATGCTCAGATGATCGGCACCGGCGCCGGTTCCGAAGTGATGTAGCGGATCGCCGCGCCGATGGTCGGCGGCATGTTCACCGTGCCGCTGCCGTCGATGCTGGTCCTGCCGGCCGCTTATCGCCTGCTATGGCGCCGCCGGCTCGCGCGCGGGCGCGCCACCACTCAGGCCCGCCACGCATGAACGCATTCACGATTCGTGAACCATCGGCCCACCTTCCGCGGGTAGAGTAACGGCATGTCGCTGCCCTCCGTCCTCCTGCGGATCCTGCTGTGCCTGTCACTCCTACTCAATGGCGTGGCAGCGGCCGGGCCGATGGGCGACATGCATCCGTTTGCGCACGCCGGCAAGGCAGCCTCTGCAGTTCGCGATAGCCACCCGCTGGCCACGATGCCTTGCCATCACCACGCGGACCCGGCGCATCACGACGCCGCCATGGCCATGCGGATGAGTGCTCGCACAGCGGGACATCCGTTACCCGACTGCTGCAAGGGCGCCACCTGCCATTGCGCCTGCACACAGGTCGCGCAGGCGGGCTTTCCGAGCCTGGAAATCGAGCCGATCGTGCTCGTGCAACCTGATCTGCCGATGATCGCAGCCAGCCATCTCTCGCCCGTCCTCGGGCACCTGATCCGACCTCCCATCGCCTAAGCGTCCAGGGCGCTGTTGCGCCCAACCCGTCGCGCGCCTGCGTTCGCCTCTGACGGCGGACCATCGCACCCGAATTGCCGCGTTCGCGGCGATTCCAGACGCTTTCTTGGAGAGGTCCGTGTCACCTGAAGACTTTCGTTTCGATGGGCCGCGCAGCCCCTCGCGTCGCCGTTTCGTGCAAGGCCTGGCCGCCGGCGGCGTGGTCGCCGGATGCGGCCTGCTGCCGCGCTACGCGCTCGCATCGCCGGTCCGGATGGGTTCCAACGTGTTGTCCGGCACTCACTTCGATCTGTCGATCGGACAGACTCCGGTGAACTTCACCGGGCGCACCCGTCCGGCGATCACGGTCAATGGTTCGTTGCCTGCCCCCACTCTGCGCTGGCGCGAGGGCGACACGGTCAGCATCCGCGTCGCCAACACGCTCCCCGCCGGCTCGATCCACGGCCACGAGGCGTCGATTCACTGGCATGGCATCCAACTGCCCGCCAACATGGACGGCGTGCCTGGGTTGAGCTTCAACGGCATCCACCGCGGCGAGTCCTACCTCTACCGTTTCCAGGTGCGCCAGGCCGGAACCTACTGGTACCACAGCCACTCCGGCTTCCAGGAACAGGCCGGGCTGTTTGGCGCGCTGGTCATCGACCCGCTCGAACCCGAACCTTTTGCCTACGACCGCGACTACGTCGTGCTGCTGTCGGACTGGACCGACCTCGAACCGGCTGCACTGTTCACGCGCCTGAAGCAGATGTCGGACTACGACAACCTCCACAAGCGAACGGTCGGCGACTTCGTGCACGACGCGCAGAAAGACGGGCTGGCTGCCACGCTCGCCGATCGAAGGATGTGGGGCCGCATGCGCATGACGCCGACGGATCTGTCCGACGTCGACGCCCACACCTACACCTACCTCATGAACGGAACCACGTCGCTGGGCAACTGGACAGGGCTGTTCCGCCCCGGCGAGAAGGTGCGCCTGCGCTTCATCAACGGCTCGGCAATGACCTACTTCGACGTCCGCATCCCCGGCCTGAAGATGACCGTGGTCGCCGCCGATGGCCAGTACGTGCATCCGGTGACGGTCGACGAGTTCCGGATCGCCACGGCGGAGGTGTTCGATGTGATCGTCGAGCCCGCAGACCAGGACGCCTTCACGATTTTCGCCCAGGACATGGGCCGCACCGGCTACGTGGCCGGCACGCTTGCTGTGCGGGAAGGCTTGCGAGCGCCGGTGCCCACGCTCGATCCGCGGCCGATCCTGAGCATCGCCGACATGGGCATGGCGGGAATGAGCGGGATGGGATCGATGCCCGGCATACAGGCCGGCAACACAGGCGGCCATGACATGCCGTCGATGCCGGGCATGGACATGTCCGCGACGAGCGGACTCACGCCGGCGATCGAGCCGACCGCCGTCCCCGCGACGTCGATGTCGGAGATGCGGATGGGTCCGCCCGGGGGCAACCCGCTCGTCGACATGAAGACCATGGCTCCAGTGCCCAAGCTCGACGATCCCGGCATCGGTCTGCGCGACAACGGGCGCGCGGTGCTGACCTACGCGATGCTGCATAGCGCGTTTGCGGATCCGGACGGCCGCGAGCCGGGCCGCACGATCGAACTGCGCCTGACCGGCCACATGGAGAAGTTCGCCTGGTCGTTCGATGGGGTGAAGTTCGACGACGCCGCGCCGGTGCGGCTCAACTACGGCGAGCGGGTGCGCATCGTCCTCGTGAACGATTCGATGATGTCGCACCCAATCCACTTGCACGGGATGTTCAGCGATCTCGAGGACGCGCACGGCCGCTTCCAGGTGCGCAAGCACACCATCGACATGCCACCGGGCAGCCAGCGCAGCTACCGCGTGCGCGCCGACGCGCTCGGTCGCTGGGCCTACCACTGCCACCTGCTGTTCCACATGGAGGCCGGGATGATGCGGACGGTCGAGGTGCGCGAATGAAGACCTCCTGCCTCGGTCGCACGACCTCGACGATCGCGCTGGCGATCGGCATCGCCTGGAGTCCTGCATGGGCGCAGGGCATGGATCCGTCGATGCAGATGAACATGCCGATGCCGGCCGAGCCGGCTCCGCCGCCGAAACCCAGCCGTAAGCCGAAACACGCGCCCTCGGACACTCACGCGCACGCAGCGCGGTCCGTTTCCGCCGTGGCGACCGACAGCGCAGGCAAGACGTCGAACACAGCCGTGCCAAGTCCGTCCACGTCGGCAAGCTCGAGCACACCCGCCGGCGGCCACGACATGGCAGGAATGTCGATGGATACGATGCCGGGCATGCAGATGCCGCCGGCAAAGGAAACGGCCGTCTTGCAAACACCGGTGCCCACACTTACCGATGCCGATCGCGTAGCAGCCTTCCCGCCGGTGTCGCCGCATCCGATGCACGATCACGACTTCCACGCGTTTACGCTGTTCGACCGCTTCGAGACCCACGGCTCCGCGTTCGAGTGGGAAGGTTCGACATGGATCGGCACCGACTTGGATCGTCTCTGGATCCGCAGCGAGGGCCAGCGTGCGAACGGCCGTGTCGAGGACGCCGACCTCGAGGTCCTGTACGGGCGCAGCGTCGCGACGTGGTGGGACGTCGTCGCCGGCATCCGTCACGACATCACGCCCGGTGCCGGACAGAACTTCGCGGCGGTGGGGATCATCGGCGTGGCGCCGGGCAAGTTCGAAGTCAAGGCGACCGCCTACGCCGGCTCGGGTGGTCAGACAACGCTGCGGCTGGAGGCCGAACGCGAGTTCCTGCTGACCCAGCGCCTGGTGCTGCAGCCGCTCGTCGAGGTCAACTTGTTCGGCCGGGATGACGCCAGACGCGGCATCGGTTCGGGCCTGGCCACGCTCGAAGCCGGGCTGCGCCTGCGCTACGAAATTACGCGACGCTTCGCGCCCTACATCGGCATGGTCCGCGAGGAGGCCTTCGGCCGCACGGCGGACTTCCGACGTGGCGACGGTGACGACGTCCACGACACCCGCCTGGTGGCAGGCCTTCGCTTCTGGTTCTAGGGAGACAACGATGCCTTTCGTGAAACGCAGGTGGCTGGTCGGATCGAGCGCGGCGCTGGTGCTGGCCGTGCTGCTGGTGCTCGGCTTTGTCTGGTCCGGGGTCTACAACATCGGCGCGGACGATCCGCACTACCGTCCGACCTTCGTGTTCATGCAGACCCTGCGGGCGCGGTCGATCCGCGTGCGCTCGGCCGACCTGAAGGTCCCGAACCTCGACGACCCCCAGCTCATCCTCAAGGGGGCCGGCCAGTACGCCGCGATGTGCACCGGCTGCCACCTCGCACCGGGCATGCGCGACTCGGAGATCCGACCCGGACTGTATCCGCAGCCTCCCGAACTGGCCAGGGTGCGGCTCGACCCACGCGACACGTTCTGGGTCATCAAACACGGCATCAAGATGAGCGCGATGCCGGCCTGGGGTGGCAGCCACGACGATCCGACGATCTGGAGCATCGTCGCCTTCGTCCACAAGCTGCCCGACCTGACGCCCGCGCAGTACAAGGACCTGGTCGCCAAGGCCCCGCCGGACGAGGACATGGACATGCCGGCCTCCTCAGGCGCATCGGACGCCGAACACGAGCACCACCATTGAGAACTCGCCGACGGCGGGGCGCTCCAATCGAGCGCAGGAAGCAGTCGTCATCCACCCCACGGAAAAGGAGAACCCCATGACCCATCACCTCACGCAAGCCATCCGGGACTGCATCGCCGCGTGCAACGATTGCGCGACGGCGTGCGGCAACTGCTTCACCCACATGGTCGGCAAGACAAGCAAGAACGCCTGTCCTGCCTGCTGCATCGAATGCGCGGCACTGTGCCGGCTATGCGCGGACGCGTTGGCGCGCAACAGCCCTTTCGCGAAGGAGACGTGCGAGCTGTGCGCAAAGGTTTGCGCCTGGTGCGCCGAGCAGTGCGGTGCCCACGACATGGACCACTGCCAGGCATGCGCTGAGGCGTGCCGGCGATGTGCGGAGGCCTGCACGAAGGTGGCAGGCTGATCCTGTCGGTCGACCCATCCGACCATTGGAGCTTGCCGCGACCACTCCAATAGAGGGCGATCCTGATCATCGGCCCCAGCGCATAGGGGCCGGTGATCAGCTCAAACCTGAAAGTCAGCATGGATCGCTTTTGAGAGACAGCAGCGGCCTCTCAGATGAGAAACAGAACCTGAGAAGCGAGAGCACACCGATCACAAGCGGATCGCTGATCAGAAGCTATTGGCGCGGGTGATCACGGCGCCCGGCGTGAGCAATTGAGCCCTCTTGAGCCGTTAGTCACGCTCGCTCCTCCACCACCAGGACGTTGTTCGCCTCGAGCCGCGTGGCAAATGCGACGATGCGGCCCTGCGCACCCGCTGGCGTGTGTTCGAACTGCGGGTGAGAGTGTCCGATGTTGATGAAGATTCCGACGGGGTAATGCAGCACGTCCATCATGGTGATGAGATCTTTGAAGTCGCCAAGAGCCTTCGTTGGCCCGGCGCGAAGCTTCAGCGCAATCACGGCGAAGTTGCCATCGCGGCGAGTGGCATGAATGGCCGGATCATAGGGCTGGTGGATGATGACGTCGGGTCGCAGAGTAATCCCGTGCCGAGCCAGAGTCTTCTGGTGCTCTTGCTCGATGATCACGTAATCCGCGGGGAAAAGGTCGGGCATTCGATGAGCAAGTTCCGCGAGCAATTGTCCTTGGAAGCCTCGCTCGGTTTCATAAAAGCGTGGGTCGCGGATCGCCACCAGCGAATTGCGAACGGCTTCTAGCAGGAGATCGGTGTCCAAGGTCAGCCCCCTAACGCAGGGTCGGCGGCCATGCGGGCTGCCGCGCGCTCAATCTGCATGAGCGTCTGCAGCGCATGGATAGAACTATCTCCTGCGATGCTTCGCGCTACCGTGGTTGGTGTGTTCGGACAAAGGCTCATCCACGTGGTGAAGCACTTCGCCGGTGCTGTGGCGTTTGATTGTTTCGACATAGCGATTGTTTTCGCGGTCGATGAGCCGAAACAGATGGTGCCATTCGCCGTTTCTGCGAAAAAAGCTGGCACCGGATCGTTCATCGAAGTACGGTCGCGAAACACCGGCGTGACGCCCCTTGATGCGTAAGTGTTCGCGCAACACAAGCGTCTCGTGCATGACCTCCGTCGCCTGACGGGACAAGCAGCCGCACACCGGACACGGCAATCGTGACTCATTGCTGTCTTCCATGAGCGTGGTCCTGCACTCTTGGCATTCTGATTCTTGCAGCATGGGAGCCCTGAAGCCTGATCGACTGGCACGTTCAGTGTAGTCATGTAGCTTGTTCATTTGAGCTTGGTGACCTCGCGCTGGGCTCGGAGCGAGGCGTCGCTGGCACTTGATGGCAAATTTGGCCTAGGTACGATAGAGATCGTTTTGACACTTGGTGCAGTAGTGCACGCGGCCGATATGGGTGTTCGCGAAACCGAAATGCGAATGTACTGCACGAGTACCAAAGTGGTTGGAATGACAGACATAGCAGACTGGGCCGCCTGAAGTCTTGCACGATGGATTCGATGCGAGATAGCCGGCCATGTCAGGAAGACTCCTGTAGCGAGCAAGAACTTTTGCTACTTGCCGGAAGTTGGCGAAGCCTATGACGGCGAACAGGGCAGCAAACATCCCGAAAACAACAGCGAAGTCGGGGTTGGAGCGGAAAAAGTCGAGAGTACTGCTCATCGAAAGTTGGACCCCGTGAGATGGGAGTAAGGCCTAAGCACTGGGCGCGCTGGTTCGGCTTGGCAGGTACCGTAGCTAGGCTGGCGATGCCGTAATCACTCCGGCGTCCGTTAGCACGTGACGGATGGCGTCGAGGTCATCGACTTGGAGCGCCATGACGATGGCGTCCTTGCTGGCTATCAGGCTCGGATGCGCCGCAATCAACCGGTTTAGCGCGATGAGGCGCTGCAAGCGGTCGGCTCGGCGACCGATCAACGCGATCGGATACAGGTCTTCCAGGCAACAGCCTTCGGGCAGTTCCAGAAGCCTGGCAGTAAGGTCCAGCGGAATGCCCAGTGCGACGATGGCCTGCTGGCCTTGCTCGAGCATGTTGAACAACACTGCGTGCTCGATGGGATTGGGTTCGTTGATCTGCACCGGACCGGGCTGATAGGAACCCGTGTCATCTGACAGCTGCATGGCTGTCACAACGGGCAGGAGTTGGTCGATCTGTGCCTCGAGGGTGGCGACATCACCCATGTCCGGACCGAATGTCGGCCTCCAGGTGAGCGAGCCCGTTCGCTCGGCCAGCACGTGGCCACTTCGCGACGCGCGCAGAAGCCACTTTCCTTCGTGGTCGTGTTCGGGAAGAAAGACCTCGAACAGGATGTCGCCTTCCATGCACTCACGCCATTTGAGCATCGATCAATGACCTTCAAGAGGTGTGTTCAACCTGGCGCGCCTGCTCCAGGGGCGCCATGCCGATCGGACTGGACCAGTAGGCTTCTCCGAGCCGGCTGGCCAGCAGGAAGGCGCTGGCGAACGTGCTGACCGTTTGGGTGTGATGCCGGTGGAAGGTCGGAATCGTCGAGCCGGAACGCACGTCCCGATCGAGCGCCGAGGCCAACGTCCGCTCGATTTCGCGTTCGGCCAGTCCCGGCTGGCCGCCATGGCGCAGAAACGAGGAGGCGACGTTCTTCGCCGCCCACCACATCAGCGCGCACCCTTGACCGATGCTGCGTTGTGCAAGGATCGGACCCAGCGAAGGCTCCGCGGTCATGGCGATGGCAGGGTCGAGGCGATGGCTCGACAAGGCATACGCACCGAACGCCAGGCATTCGGCCTTGGCCAGTGCGAACCAAGCGTCGAGCAGGATCTCGAGGTTGCGCGGCGTTGGCGCCAATTCGTCCAGGTAGCCCTTCAGGGTAAGGGCCAGCGATCCACGGGTGGTATCGCTCCAACGAACCGCCCAATCGGCTTCTTCCAGATCCATGCGGTCCCAGTCCGAATCGGCCAGGGTGGCATCCAACCGCAGACGCCTGGGACCGGCCGGAATGAGCACGCCCGTCTCCAGCAGCGCTAGAACAATGCGTTGGCGCAGATCGACATGCGGCGCGAGTCGGCCGCCGCGACCAGTGAGACGGCGCAGGTGATAGAACCCGGGGTCGGCGCCGGCTTGCAGCATGGCCAGCAGCGCCATGGAGCCGAACGTCCCCAGTTCGGACACCTCGACATAGGGCGGTCCGATCATAGCTTCATGTGAGGCAGCAAGACGCGGGTCCAAGGACATTTCGGCCGCCCGTCTCAAGAGGTCGGTACCGGCGCCTTGCCGGTGAGGATCGCTCCCACATCGGGCGCCTCGTGCTTCTTGAACATCCAACTCGCCTCCACGGAAACATGGCCGTCCGGGTGCTGGGTCGGGTGGAACTCGGTAATTCCGAGTGATCGCGAAAAAAGCGTGACGCGATGGTCGTTGGTCAGATCGATCGCGACGACTTCGTTGGCATCGTGTTCGAACGCCAGAGCGATGGGACCCTCAGGTGTCGAATACCAGTAGATCGACCACAAGTAGAAGCTGGAAATGGGATTGCCGTAGCCATCGAACATCTTGTTCGTCAGCGTATCGTCCACGGCGCGCTTGAGCGGAAAAAGCTGCCCCGTATCGATGTTGAGCAGCGCAAGATCCGAGTCCTCACTCTTGCCGGCAATGGACTTGATTTCATGGAACACCGAACGATTGCCGGCACGAGCGCGGAAGATCGCAACGACGTGGGTCGTGCCCACATCACCACGCTGGTATCCGAAGGGTGCGAATCCCGGCGGCAACGGAATGGTCTGTAGGGCCGCACCCGGGCGATAGCGGAACACCGTATCGACCCTTGCCACCAGAAGCCCATCATCCAGCATGAAGATGGATTGCCCGGCTACCGTACCGCCCTCGGGCGGTGTGAACTCCCAGCCATTGGATCGCGTCTGTTCGAGCGTACCCACGGTGACCGGCGCCGTGGCCGCGTTGGCGTTGGCGGATCGAACGAGGTAGTGATCCGGCTGGCCGGATCGAATCATGTACGTCATGGCACCCGTGGCACGGTTGCCCGCGAACATCTGATAGGCATAACGGCCGCCACCCACCTGGAAGGCGAAGGGGTTGCCGGCAGGGTCGACCCAGGGCCTGCCATTGACCAGGAAGCCGCCGAAAGGATCACTGAAGGTCGTCGACCCGCCGACATCGGGCTTCGCAACAGCCTGGCTGGCCGCGGTGGTCGGGGATGGGGCCGACGCAACCGCAGGTGCTGGCGCCGGCGCCGGCGCGACAGGCCGCGATGCGCCCGCTCCCGCCGCCATGCGCATCATCGTCATGTTCGTCGCCATGTTGCCGCGCATCAGGCGAAACTTGCGAAGCATGGCCGCTTCCTGATCGGGGGTCATGTCCCCCAGTCCCTGCGCCTTCCACTGCTTGCGTACGGCCGCGAGCATCTGCTGCTCTTCGGCCGTGGGCGGCGGTAGTTCTTGCGTCGTGGCAGCGACCGGCTGGACCGGATTCGAACCCGGATCACTCATGGTTTGGGCCTGCGCGATCTGCGGGATCGCCGCCAGCAACGCAGCGCAAACGACCAGCCGTGGCATGGATGTCATCAGATTTTTCCGGGACGAAGGAGAGCGGACGAAGGCGGGTGCTATCCGAAAACTGCCGGATCGGGCGCGGTCGCCTGCCGATGCTACGATTTTCGTAGTATCCGGATCAAGCGAAACTGGCGATGTTCGCCGCTCCACCTCGTTGGGCGGCGATGTCTCCATCCTCTTCTCGCGGCAGTCCGTTTCCACGCCGGCTCAAGCAGGCCCGCAAGGCTGCGGTCCTGTCCCAGAAGCAACTGGGCGTGTTGGCTGGGATCGACGAGTTCGTGGCCAGCCCGCGGATCAACCGCTACGAGCAAGGCATCCACCAGCCCGATTTCGATACGGCCACCCGCCTGGCAAGGGTTTTGCGCGTGCCGCTCGCATACTTGTTTGCCCAGGACGACCGGCTGGCCGAAATGATCTTGTCATTCGCCGCGCTGCCTAAGCGGCAGCAAGAAGCTTGGTTGAAGTCTAGGCCGGCGGGCGCCGACGCAGCCTGAGCTTGCACCCAAGCTGCGCGGCCAGGCGAAGAAAAGACAGAGCAACGGGAAAGCACTTCCTTAACTACGCGCCAGTGCTCGTCATTGCTCTATCGTTTTCCCATCTCGACAATGCCTGCATCGAAGGCCGCAAGCAACTCACGTCGCGGTTTGCACTCGTCGTAACCCTGCTCGACGATCGCCCGTGCCGTCGTGAGCACCGCTAGACGCTCTGCGTCATTCTTGCAACCCGGCACGCTCGGCCCACCGTAGTAGAGGTTGTCTATCGCACTCTCGTGCTCACGATCGTGCTCCATGATCGACCAATCCTCCAACAGGGAGCGTGCGTGACTAAGCTTCTGGCTTACCCGGAATGAAAAACCAACGTACAACCTCTTCATCATGGGGCCGAGTTGCTGGTGCAGATCGAACGGCATCGGCTTTGTCGGCCGCCAGCGCGAGCGAATCCCTGCCGCCCCGCCATAGGGTGTTGCACCCTTGTGATCCCCCCAAGATGGGCCGGGCCGCGGTCGACGAGGCCTTGCATCAGTCTGCCGCTTCGGACTGACAAAGTCGTCGCCGCAAAGGCCCGTTTCGTGCGGCCACGTTTCTGGCTTCTTCATCGGCCTGACCTTGACCAGTGCATCGACAACACGCTGCAGCAACGCACTACTGGGGCTAAACAGACGAGGCAGGCACTTGCCGGGGTAGTAAATGCCCTCCCAATCTGGGGCGACCATTTGCAGGTCATTTTGCTCTAGCCAACGCAGGCGCTCCGCTGCATGGCTCTCGATGGAAGGAGCATAAGGTTCGTCGAGAAAGACATAGCCCTCAGTCTCCGGATCGAACCACTGCGACTCGTGGTCCCGCCCGGGCAGCTCTTCCAATTTCCTCATAAGATCGCGGTACTTCTGGGTCGATACTGGTTGTAGGCCAGTCGCCTCCATGAATCGCAAGCCGCGCGCAGCGGTCAGCAACTTCTGGCGGGCCATGTCCTGTCCTTGGACGTTGGTGAGATGCTCCAAGTGGTCCTCGTACTCCATCCGGAACCCAAGGAGGCCACGGCCGTAGGAAACTCGGTGCTTCGCGACAACCTCGTGCAGGGGGCGAGCGAGATCGACACGTAGCAGCTCGCGGCCCGCGCGTAGACCCTCGTACCTTTGCTCATCGTTGCGCTCATGTGGAGCGCGCCAGTGCACCGAGAGGTAAACAGGAAAGCCTCCCGGCGCCGTGGCTCCCCAGAGCTGACGCTTGGCATGCACGAAGTTCACATAGCCTGCCTGGCGGCTGGCATCTTCGAGCGCCTCGGTGTGGGTGATGTTGCGCTCGCTGCGAATTTTCTTGGCGAGCTGCTTAATACCGTCCACGGTGGACGGTCGAATGCTGGCAATGTTCATGCGCTTCGATCCTCAAGGCCTAGTCCGCAGCGTCACCGTCGCCACTGCTATAGGCCGGGGATGAAGGCATCGGCCAAAAAGCTACAAGCACTGCTCTAGGAGCTTCGTAAGACGGTGTCGTGCGCGTGCCAGCGCACTACCAACGTACTGATCTCTTGCGTAAGAGTCAACCGGCCTCGCTCCATCGGAGGCGCGCCTCGGTTGACCCCGACCGGCAGCCGTCAGAAGGTGAAGCGATCACGCCTATCAAGTAGGCCCGAGCATGTAGACCCGAGCATGACGATGCGGGTCCAACTCTTGCCTGGTAGCCAGTCTTCGGAAATTAGATCGCCCGAAATCCGGTCAAAACCGAGATGACGTCGGGTTGGTGCGCGACACTGGCGCGATCCTGCTGAACATGACCTTCCGATCGCCAGTTAGTGGCGGGTGTGCGCCTGGTCATCGAACACTATGGCGATGCACTGACCGACATGCATGTGTGGCGGATCGCTGAGACCACTAGCCGGCCAGCATGTCGGCACCCACCTTTCCGGGCCATTGCCAGTAGCTTGCTTGACAAGGCCTTCGAAGACCTGCATTGTGACGCAGCCTGACGCAGCCTGACGCATCCTGACGCATCTTGATGGTTCTATACGCCTCTAGATGCGTTGATCGGCTTCTTCACAACAGGACTTGGGTTCATTCTCCAATTCACAGAGGGTTCGACACATGGTCATCGATATTTCGAAAGACTTCCTGCTTGACATCGACGAGGTCTGTCGTCGGCTGTCGATCAGCCGTAGCACGTTGGAGAGGATGCGGATCAACAAGGGACCCCACGGCCTCGTCGCGATCGCGAGTCGGAGTTCGCGCCATATCGCCTCTGCAACGCTCTCTGAGGACGATGCAATCTCCGCTGTTCCGTTCCCAGAGCCATCGTGTTTCATCGGACGATCGCCGCGTTGGACCGCTGCGGTGATAAATGAGTGGATTCACAAGCAGACAGCGAAATAGCAAGACTGTCGTTCGAACGAACGACGGGGGCGACGCCTACCTACCGAGGAACGAACTGGAATGCAGACGAAACTCAACCATGGGCCGCAATGGGTCCTTGGCGCGGCCGCGTGGTCCGTCGTCGCATGGCTGTTTATTGGGTTGACCGAACACGCGCTCTTCGGATTGATCCTCGAACAAATGCGTACGGCTACCTGGCAAGCAGCCGTCATCTGGCTTCCCGCGGCGACCATGTTCGTGTACGGATGCCATCTTCTTCATGAAGCACATCAAGTATCAAAGGAGCACTCTTCCATGGCGCCTGATCGAACGATCGATAATCGCGGGGGCATCTACAATGAAGGCTCCAATAGCGGCACCCAGACCGTCAGCAACACCACGAATGTGCATCCTACTGTCCGAGAACCCGACGGCCTGTACCAACAAGGCAACAAGGTCGGACACGTCCAGGATCCATTCATCGATTCGGGCACCATGCGTGTCGTGTTCAAGGTGCTGGTCTTCACTGCCTATCCAAAACCAAACGAGCCGCTTGAATTCCGCGAACTACTGCTTCAGTGCGATGCCATTCCAAAGCCTGAGCCTGACACTGTGGTCGGCAACCTCTCGATCATGAACGTTCGCATCGCTTGCCGCATCGTCGGTCGCCGTTGAACCTATCGTTCGCAAGAGCCCAGTCACGAGTCCATTTGGGCGACAAGGGCTATAAGTATTGAGACCCCTGAGCGAGGAGATCCCCCAGCACCTCGGCACGCCGTCCCGGTCCGCTCAGGGCGAGACCGACCAATCCTGTTGCAACACCGCGCGCGAGGGTTCGCGCCATGACGCGCTGTTTGGTCGATACCTTCTGCAATCCAGAACGCCCATGAACGTAGGCGCTGCGCAGATCGAACAGACCCTTATAAGCCTGTACGCATGTGCCGTCGTTAAGCAACGCTGCTACGCGCGCTGCAACGCGGTCGGTCGCGGACGAGATGGCCTTGTGTGGGTCCGATTTCGGACGTAGCCGCTTCTTGTGGTCCATCTCCAGGCCAGCCGCAGCTTCAATCGCGGTCATGTGCGCCATGACCTCATCCATGCCATCAGACAGGAACGCCCGCACCAGGAAGTGCGAGGTGGGCGTCTCGAACAGTTCGGATGCAAGAGCCGTTTCCAGATCGTTCCAAGCGCCACCAGTGAAAGAGGCCAGCCCCGACGCTGCGCCCTCATCCAGCGGCAAGACCGTCGGACGTTCGAGCTCGATGTCTTCACCATGATCCCCCTGCACGATCCAAGGCTCTAACGTGAGGCTCTCAGCCCTGGGTGGCGCAGACGGCCGCGCGAAAAGGTCTTCGTCAACCGTATGGATCCATGGCAGGCGAAAGCCCCGCCAGTCGACTTCCGGCATCGTTGACCATCGTTCCCATGGTGCCAAGAGGAGGAAGAAAAGCGCCCGCTCTACAGCCGGTGGGAAGCGCCCCAGATGCGGATCGATCTCTCCAAGATCCCGATCGAACGTCATTGTGAGGAGCGGGAAGGCTCTTGCCTCTGGCCGCGGATCGAGCTTGATGTGCTCCTCCACGACAAGCCACTGGAATTGGGCTAATCGCTTGGCGTCGAAGGCTTGGTTATGGAAGGTGCGAGCCAGACGCGGGGCGTTGAACAGGCGCGCGAGATCGTCCGAACTGAACCGGGCGACAAGGGCATTGCCAAAGTTCAACGGCGGCATCTCGTCCGCCAAGTCCAGCGGGCATAGATGCCGACGAAGCGTCATCGTTCGCCTATAGGCTTCATCGATCGCATTCGCGGCGCTTTCGGGGCCAAGGCTCAGCCCGGCCTTGCTGGCTGGTAGCTCACACGGCAGCCCCAGCGAGCGCAAGGCCGTGCTCAACGCGAACACGGGCTTGCCACCGCCGTATTCAGCCTGGCAGAGCTGGCTGAGCGCGATGAAAGCAGGACAGGCCAGGAGATTGTCCGGCCCCGGTGGCCGCATTCGCCATACGGCTGCGACCGCCTCTACCATCAACAAGCTTGCTGCCATTACCCCCCCAACGTATCCGGCTGAAGGTCAGGTTCATGGCGACCCCAGCCTTTGGTTCGAAGGACATACGACTGTTGAACAGGTCCAAGGAAAGAGTCGTCACAGGAAAAAGCATTGTCATCTGTGCGGGGAGTCAGAAGGTGAAGCGACCACGCCCGCTAGGTAGGTCCGAGCCTTATCAACGGTGCTGCGCGACACACTTGAGTGTCGAAACAAAGGTCCACGCGAACCACCCGTGACCAGCTTTTCCATTGCCTGTCGGGAGAGTCCCACGGAACGTGCAGCTGCCGTAAGACCTTGCGCTTCGACCAGTCGTCCAAGCCTGCGACTGCTGCTCGTGTCGAGAGCGGGTCGGTAGGTAAGTGCCGGTTCGATCTCTTCTCGACAAACATCCTCCGGAACCCTCGTGGACCTCACTAGGACCCGAACGAGAAGTTCCACGTCCGACCTCGTTGCAAGAAGCCTCAATGCCTTCGCTTCTGCCGCGACCCACTCAACGTCAGCAAAATTAAACTGCTGCCCACCGTCTGCAGCGCAGTCTTCGAGCACTTCGCGAACTATCGATTCAAATCGCTCGAACTTTACGTCGTTGTCTGGGGTGAGACGTTGTTGCACCGACGATGCGTCGACGCCTTTCGAAGAGGCGCAGTGTTTCATCAGGAGCGACCAATTGGCATAGCCGTTCTCAGCCGCAATGCGATCCAGGGCTTCCGAATGCGCGAAGCCTCGGGCGCGAGAAAGGGCTTTCGCCTCATGCTTGAGGCGTTCGATTTGGGAGGGAGAAAATGACATGCTCATGGTGGCCTATCCTTATAGAGTGATAGCGAGCCATCGATGCGCCCATACATCGATCCCGCAACACCCAAAAAAAGGAGGTCACTGGCAATGACACGTTGCGAAAAGTGCTTCGCCATATGGGCGGGCTAGCCGACGTGAGCGGCTGCCTAAGCGTACTCCGTCGCGCCGACGGTAGCAATTTCGGATCCGGCGCTACCGTCGCGGGCGTGCTGATCCAGCGGACACGCCGACTCGATAGCATGCACCCATACGAGGTGCGGCTATGTCGTCAAAGCTAGAAAGATTCCAAGAGTTGTCTGTTCATCTGAAAAACCTGCTGGACATCGACCCCGTCGAGGCGGTAGCGCAGGCCAGGAAAATCGATCTGGACACGTCTCAGCGCGTCAATCTGATGGGCTTACGAGCAGCCATCTTGGTGGATGGTGGGAAGCTGACTCAACAACAGGATGCCATTGACGAGGGGCTAACGCTGTTTCGCGAATTGCATGCGCAATTTCCGACCGCGAACGTCACGTATAACTTGGCAAACGGACTGGTCGCCACGGTGGGCAACCCTCCACATGGTCCAAGTTGGCTGGATCATCGGGAACGAACCAAGGACTATCGGGCCGAAGCACGACAGTCATTCTGGAAAGTGGTCCAGGACTTCGACGCTGACCCGTCACTGAGGACTCAGGCTTATACAAACCTCGCCAACCAGTTCAACCACAGCTTTCGGATTGGCGAGGCTCATGATGCTTGGCTCGCCGCCCTGGAAATCGACTCTGAGAACGGAGTCGCTGCAAGTTCCGCCGCCCGCAATCTTTTATGGCTCTATGGCCAAGGTGGATGCTCAGATGTCACGCGAACCGAGGCTGCAATGCTGGCAAAAATTGCACATCGAAATCGAGATCGCATTGTCCAATACGCGGGTGCGCAGGTCGCGGAGCAGATCGCTCAGTTCGCCGCCGAATTTGATGATCCTCCAACTAGAGCACGACACAGCGACCCATTCATCAGTTGGGTCGAGCGTGAACGTCTTACTCTTGCACCTGTGTCCGGGCTCATCGATCACGCTATAGGAAAGATTGATTGGCTCATGCTCACAAGAGTTCGGGAACGCGAGCCGGATGCAGGCGGCATGCCGCCGCCGGTCTTCGCAATGTTCAACGTGCTCAAAAGCGACTTCATTCTTGCTCGCGACTTGGCGTGGCGGGGATTGGACGAAAATGTATGGCCGGCAACGGGGAGATTCGCAGACACGCTCGATTACGCAACATACGGCCCAGACGCATCTGCGCTCGTATTGGCGCACCGAGCGGCGCTCGATCTGCTCGACAAGATCGCGGTCGTAGCAAACCATTACTTCGAAATTGGCTTTGCACCAGAAAAGGTCTATTTCGGCCGGCTCTGGAGAGGGAGTGTTGACAAGACGACTGGCATCCGCCCACTTGTAGCAAGGGTTGAGGAGGCCATTCGCAGTGGAGTCTTCGCCCTCTACGGCTTGGTAGAACTCGCCGAGGACTATGAAAGCAGCGCCGGTATCCTGCGCTCTCACAAGGATCTCCGGAATGCCGGCACGCATCGGTTTGTGGTGCTGCATGACATGGGTGATCCGGCGCACAGCAGACAAGCGCCTGCAGTTGAACATCACCATCGCGAGAAGTTTACGCGCGAGGTATCCCGTGCGTTGCGAGTTGCTAGATCGGCCATCCAGACGCTCGCACTTTCGATTTCACAGAACGAGCGAGCTCTAGAGAGACGGTCAGGCGGCTTCGTGGGATCACTGGAAGTCCCCGATCACGATTGGATTCGAGGACGCCGTTAGAGCCGCCACTTGGGGGGAACCCAGCACAGCGTCAGTGGAAATCCGTCATCACCTGTTGGAAAAGCCTACCTCAGGCGCGACGTGTTGATGCGGAGTTCTCCGGCTGGCATGCCGCGGACTTCGTTGATCGCCGCGACGGCCTGCTCGATCCAAGGCTGGCCTGGTCGAGCAACGCGCAGCCCTGTTCGGTTGATTAAATTCTAGAGCTAGAGTTGATGCGGGCTGCAGGGACTTAAGTGCCACGTTTTTGCACCAGGGTCACGATTACCCCGAGGCAGAGGGCGGCTAGCGCCGCACAGGGACTGCGGTACCAAGTGGCTGGAGCAAGTCAAGCAGTTGAACTTTACAATTTAGGGCGCTGGGCAAACTTGGCCAGACTGCACAGCTCGATGAAATCCGTGCGGGCCAGCACCCCGCATCCGCACAACCGCAAGTCGATAACACCATCAGGCCTCTGTCCGGCCACGCGAGCAATGAGTCGACAACCGGCAACATCAACACGCACTCGCCCGGCACGATAATCAGTGGCGACAACCGACAGCGCTATCAGACATTCATCCGGCTAGATGGTCATAGTGACAATACCGGCAACACATCCACCTAGAGCAACCCAGTGGTCATGACCGATGGGCCGAGCGATCGTGATGCCGTGAAACCCGCTCATGAGAAGCGGAATACGCAGGAGAAGGCGTGGGGTCGGATGCTGGCCCTGTTCGATCGCGCGCTGGTGGACTGAACTCATTGCCAGCCTTACGGAAACGGTTGCTCCGGCGCGCGGGGGCCGGGTCGAACGAAGCCTCGTCAGCACAACTGGCTGGTCATCGGGGCTAAGCGAAACTTGTGCAGCTGGCCTAACGCTGCAGGTCATCGTCCGTGCGAAGGGCAGCAGCATCGGGAAATGTTAGTGGCACTGGCTGCCACGCGACGGGCGCACCGGTTGTCGCAAATGCAATTCGGGGTATAAGCGTTCGCAGGGGAAATCGAATGGTCGAACCGGAACCTGGAGTTGGAACTCCGTGGGTCGGGATGCCTTGCGACTTCGTATTTGAACCCGGGGTCGAGGCTCCCTGGCCGGCATTTCCACGGCGCCATTGGCGGCGTACGACGCCATTCGCGGGTGGATTGGATACCCGCATCGATCTACCTGCTTCCAGCAATCGGCAAAGTGGCGTTTGTGATGGGGGACAGAAGAACAAGGCGCCCGTCATCCGGTGCGACGAGGCCATCCGGGCTGGTTTTCCAGAAGAGGAACTGCCATGTCTGCCGTTCAGGAAGGGGCGAAGAGTCCACCGGTTTGGTCCGTGGTCCTCAAGGATATTTCCGCGTTCGCATGGAACATCTTCCTGCTGGTCGTGGTGGGAATGTGCCTTTGGCATCCTGAATACATAAAGGATTTCAGGACGCGCAGCGGAATCACCGGAATTACCGGCCCCGGTGGATGGGGCATCCAACTGGAGAAGGACTTGTCGGATGCCCAGCTCAAGGCAACGGCACTAGCCGTCACACCGCCTTCTCCGCATGAGAGCGAGGAGCCGGTTCCGGTCGAAGCCAGGAACGTTCCGGTCGATCCGCAGCTCAAGGCCCTTGTGGTCAAGGCGCAGCAGGATGCCCCGCAGATCGTGCCGACGGGAGGATGGGTCTTCCTTGGCGAGGCCGACTCGCAGCGTCAGAAATTTGTGACAACGTCCTCCACGACGACCGATGCAAAACTGCCTGTCGCCATTGGCAATGTACTGACGGTCGAGGACGACGTGTACGTCCGGGCTCCCACCGCCGATCGCTGGCATTCCTCGGCGCCCGTCACTTCGGTCTTCAGGAAGGGGCAGGCCCTGACCGTGGTCGATGTGGACTATTCGTCGGCGAAGAATGGCGGTCTGTACGTGTGGGCAAAGGTCCGTTCGAATTGACAGGGAAGCGCTCGGGAAGAGGACGGCAGGGACAGATCGCCTGGGGTTTCCGACCAAGGATCCAATCGAGGAGACAGACCGATGTTGTCGACACCTAGGTCCCCGGAAATCGATCACCGGACGATGAAGCTCATCGTCGGCCTGATTGCAATCGGCTTGCCGTTCCTCACCAGTTACTTTGCCGGCAGCAGGATCACATCGATCAGTGCCTCCTACTACGAGGGCGGCTGGTCGCAGAGCATCTTCGTCGGCTTCCTGTTCGCGATCGCCGCGTTCCTGCTCGCATACAACGGCCTGACGAAGGTCGACATGATCCTGAGCAAGGTGGCTGGGGTGGCGGGGTTGGGGGTCGCGCTGTTCCCCTGCCAGTGCGGTACCCATGACGAGCGTATCCCACACGTTCACGCCATCTGCGCAGCGATCATGTTCCTGGTGCTGGCGTATTTCTGTTACGGGTTCTTCAGGAATGCGAAGGCAAAGGGGCACGCGCAGGCGAAGGCGCGCGCGGCCATCTATGCCGTGTGCGGGATGGCGATACTCGTTTCGATCGTCTCGCTGGCGATCTACAACCTTGTTGGCAAGGAACTACCCGGCGACCGGTTCACGTTCTACGGAGAAGCGACCGGGTTGATCGCGTTCGGGATCTCCTGGCTGACCGCCAGCCGCGTACTGCCCGTGCTGACCCGGCAAGACGAACGCTTTTCGCCGCTCAGGGAACAAAATCCCCGGTAGTGCCGGCGAAATGAATAGGCCGTCGGCCCGTGATGCCGGATCCGTCGGCACGGACGAAGAGGAATTCGAGGGACGCCGGAAGGAGGATGCCAGATGGCAAAGGAAGAGCAGGAATCGGCAGCGGTCGCGGAAGCGCCGAATGCAGGCGGGAGGAATTCGACGCTCGGCGACGCGCGGAAAGACCGGATTCGAGCCGAGGAGATATTCCGGCTCGAGATTCGCAGGGAGCTGGAGACGGCCGCAGGTCCTCTTTCCGTGCCGCAACGATTCTGGGGGCTGCTCAATTCATCATTCGTCCTGTGGTTGCTGTCCTCGGTCGTGCTTGCCGGAGCCGGGGCGCTCTATACGGCATACCAGAACGCGCACAGTGAGGGCTTGCGCAAGGCTCTCGTCAGGGAACACCTGGACACCGAGATCGGCAACAGGCTGGCAGAGGCGCTTTCGGGACTGCGAACGGACATCCACGACATTCGCCATGGCACTTCGTACCCGGAAAAGGACATGGCGAATTACACGGTGATGTACCTCGACAATTTCTTTGTCACCGATGCGACGAATCCCCGTGATTTTTCGGCATATCCCGAGTATCGGAACAGAAGCTTCAGGTCGCTGGTGGTCGAGCTGAGCAGCGTCGCCGACGCCCCGGATCTGAAGGGCCTGGGGAGTGCGATGGATGCCTACGAAGAGATGAGGGACATTGCGAGCTTTGCGGGAGCAACCCGGGAGCCAGCGCAGGCGGATTCGCTCGCGGCGGCGGAGAAACTCGAGAAGCTGCTGAACGATCGGGTCGCGAGGCCTCAATGGGTTTTCACCCTCCCCAGGGAGCCCTGATCGCGGGCGCAATGACGGTCTCCACCAAGGTCTGAGAGACATCTTCGCAGGCGTGTCCGGGCCAGCCCACAGCGGCCTCCGGCAATCATCGTCCACTGGCCCATGCCGTCGCACCGCACGGCGCTAAGATGTCCCCCGTTCGGGGCCGATGGCTTGGGGAAGCGGGCATGTGGAAGCGGCTGGTGGGCTACGGGGCGCTGCTGGCGGCGGGGACGCTGGCCCTGCAGTGGCTGGATTACCAGCGCCTGGCGCGGGTGCATTCGGGCGACATCTACCTGTTCCTGGTCGCGCTGGCGTTCCTGGTGCTGGGCATCGTCCTGGGTGTGCGCATCTTCCGCGCGCCGGCGCCGCCGGCCTTCGACGGCAACCCCAGGGCGAAGGCGGCACTGGGCCTGAGCGAGCGCGAACTCGAAGTGCTGCACGAACTCGCCGCCGGCCGTTCCAACAAGGAGATCGCCGCGCGCCTGAACGTGTCGCCGAACACGATCAAGACCCATGTGGCGCGGCTGTTCGAAAAATTGGGGGCGAAGCGGCGCACCGAGGCGATCCTGCGGGCCCGCGAGCTGGGCATCGTGCCGTGAGGATGGGCGAAGACGGGTGATTTCGCCGAAATCACCCTTTTGGGCGATTGCCTGGCGGAGTCGGGAGGCGGTCAATGGCGCCTCCATCCATCAGCGGGGAGCGAAACGATGTTGCGGACCATCCTGAAGTTCGGCGTGATCTCGGGCCTGATCGTCGGCCTGTTCGAGTTTGGCACGGTCGTGGCGTTCGCCGGGATGCCGCCCCTGAAGTACGGCATGGTGATCGGCTACACGACCATGCTGGTCGCCCTGAGCGCGGTGTTCGTCGGCATCAAGCGCCATCGGGACGTGGACCGGGGCGGTGTCATCGGGTTCTGGCCGGCGCTGGGGATCGGGCTGGGCATCAGTTTCATCGCCGGCGTGTTCTACGTCGTTGCATGGGAAGCGGTACAGGCGACGACTCACATGGATTTCGCCGGCGACTATGCGCGGGCGATCATCGGGCAGGAAAAGGCCAGCGGCGCGAGTGCCGCGGCGCTGGCGAAGCTGACTGACGAGATGGAGACGTTCAAGGTCCAGTACGCCGACCCGCTGTTCCGGCTGCCGATGACGTTCGCCGAGATATTCCCGGTCGGCGTGCTGGTCTCGCTGGTATCGGCGGGACTGCTGCGCAACCGCCGATTCCTGCCCGCGCGGTGACGCGGCCGGTACCAGTTCGACTCAGGCGATAGTTTGCGCTGGCCCAGCGGGTTTGCCGGGCCAGGACGGGGTTCGCCCGGGGTGGAACCGCTCTGGGCGCTGACGCCGGAATCGGGAGGATGCAGGCCATGAACATCCTGTTGTGGGTCGTGCAGGTCCTCGCCGCGCTCGTGTATGGCGCGTCGGGCGTCATGAAGGTTTTCCTGTTCGACAAGGTCAGCGGAGATGTCCCGTCCTTTGGCGCGTTGCCGCGGAAAGCCTGGATGGTGCTCGGCATCCTTGAACTGGCCTGCGTGGTCGGGCTGATCGTCCCTGCCGCCTTCCACTGGCTGCCGCTGCTCACGGTGGTGGCGGCCGCGGTCCTGGCGATCGAGAGCCTCGTGTTCATCGGGGTGCACGTGAAGTATCGCGAGATCCCGGCCATCGTCATGAGCGGCGTCCTGGGCCTGCTCATGGCATTCGTCGCGTGCGGCCGCATGTTCCTGATCCCGGTCTCCTGAGCGCAAAACGAAGAGGCGGGCAGCCGATCTTCGGTGGTCTCATCGAGCGCGCCGAGCCATCCGGTCGGACGCTCCGGGATCGGCGGATGGCTCGCGGCGATCGGATGTAAGCACGTGTGACCGGGCCGCGCTTGGGCAACACGCGATCACATCCGTACATGGATGGAAACACGTGCCCATGCCGGGCCATGGACGATGCGCCCTCGTTACCAACGCTGTCCCCTGTCCGGGTTTCTCGTGCGGCCACGACGTGTGTGGAGTTGTAAGCGGATCGCGATCCGGCAACACTTCGCCACGCATGCGAGTCAAGGGAAATGCGCATCCCTTCAGCACGGGACGATGCGCTGCTGCGAGGTGGTCCGGAGAAAGGGAGCCTACCGGTCTCTTTCGCCATGGCGGCCGCGTCACAGCCCACTGACATGCTGCAACGCGCGAGCAGGCATCCATCCACTACGAGGAAGTCCGATGGCGATCGATTACGCACTGCGGTTCCCTTGCGAGGTCCGCAGGAACATGCCGGAGCCGAAGCTGGAGGCGCTGGTCAAGTACCTGGCCCTCGCGAAATTCGCGGCGGCACGGTTCAAGGAGGCGCACCCGGAGCTGGAAATGGACGGGATCTTCGACAAGTGCAAGGTGGGAGTCGCCACCCGCAGGCCCGACGGGGTCACCGAGCAGGTGCCGATGACCATCCGCCAGCTGCTCGAGATGTGCGAACCGCTCAACCCCTTCATGGGCACCTGCAAGGAATGCCGCGCCAACGTGGCGGACCGGCCTTTCGGTTGCTTCGCGAAGATCAACTACCCCATTCCGAACGAGGCGGAGCAGTGGCTGCTTTCAAGGCTCCCCAACGATGCCGCGGACCCGGCCTTGCAGATGCTCTTCCGGTTCCTGGCGGAGGTCGGAGTCGACGGCGCCCCGGTCGACGAGCTCCGGAAACGACCGAACATCTTCCAGAGGCAGCTACCCGCCACCCGGCGCTGGGGCGAGCCATCGGATTCGAAGAAGATCACCTCCAGCCAGATCATCCAGATGCTCGCCTTCGGCGGCGAGATCAAGCCGGCGCAGGCTTACCTGTATACCCAGATGCTGCGCCTGGAGAGGGTCTTGTCCGACCCGCATCCTCCGTCGAACGTCATCGAGCAATTCAAGACCCTCATGTGCGCCATCGTGATGGCGGGAAGGCTGGAGGCCGACATCTCGATCGATGCGTGATGGATTGGAATGGCAATTCGCGCCGGCGTCTTCCGGGACCGTGGCTCATTGCCCCTTCACGGTCACCGAGGCCAGGATCTGCGACGACGACGTCGGGCTGGGATTGAGCCAGAACACCGAGGTGCCGCCCCTGGGGACGTGGGTCCAGGTCTGCGAGAACGTGGTGCCGGTACCGCAGGCGACGAGTTCCGGCGATGCGCCGTTGTTCGAAACCCAGATGCACATCGCCGGGTAGTCCGAGCCGTTGAGATTGTAGGAGACCTTGGTATTGCCCTGGGTCTTGCCGGCGGGAATCACGACGACGGTCGGCGATGCGGAGATCCGCGGGGCGCTGCCTTCGACCCCCTTCACGGCGACCGAGGCGAGCACCGGCTTGGGCGACGTGGAGCTTGCGCTGACCTTGAACGTCTGGGTGACGCCGGGCGCGACGAACGGCCAGGTCCTGGTCGACGAGTTGCCCGAGCAACTCCACAACTGCGTCAGCCCGGTGCTTTCGGTGGTCACCCAGACGCAGACGGAAATCGGCGCGAACCACGCGATCTCGGATGATCCGGTGGACTGCCCGTACGGGATCTGCACTGTTTTCGGAAGCGCCGAGATCACCGCGAAATTCGTGAGCGAGGGATAGCACAGGCTGTTCGACTCGTTCGTGCAGTTGACATAGCGGATCTTGATCGTGTTGTAGAGGCCGTGCTCGGCGCTGTATTGCGCGCCGCAGACGGCCGGGTTCCAGTCGAACGACGTCGGGATCCAGCCCGACGGGATCGCCGAGGACCCGCAGATCGTCAGCGGCGTGCCGACCGGCAGGTTGTCGAATTCGTCGATCGTCCAGACGTTGCCCTGTGGTGCGACCGGATTGCCGCAGGTGTTCCTGTTCCAGGTCTTGTTCACGACGACCCAGCCGGTTGGCACGGGCGTGTTCTGGCACATGGTCTTCTGGTCGACGGTGACGCCGAACGCGCTGCCGCTTGCCAGCAGCAGGAGCAGGCTAAGCAGGATCCGGAGTGAGGTTCGCATGGGACATCCTCGATGCGATGGCTCTGCGTGCGCGACAGCGCATGCGCAGGCGATGGGTCTTCGAATCACTATAGTCCCGGTGCGATGGGGCTTGCCTGAACGTGGCGGACTGAAGGCCGCATCCGTTCAGTTGCCGGATTCCGAAAAGATGTCGGAGAAAATTGGCGTTCGGAGAAGCTGTGGACTAACGCGCTTGTTCAGGCTCAACTACCTGCACACTCTTGTCCGTGCAGGAAAGGGTCTTTCCCCGGTCACCCAGCCAAGGAGCACGCCATGAACGCAACGACCGCCTGGCCGAAGAAGACCCGGGAGATGCACAGCCATCACTTCGATTCCACGATCTGGAATCACTTCGACTTCCGCGACGACGACATCGTCATCTCGACCTACGCGAAGTCGGGCACGACATGGATGCAGCAGATCATCGCGCAGATGCTGTTCGGACCGGATCCGGAGCTCGCGGTGGCGCAGATGTCGCCGTGGCTGGACCTGCGGGTTCCGCCGAAGGAAGTGAAGCTGCCGATGGTGGAGGCGATGACGCATCGGCGCTTCGTCAAGACCCACCTGCCGGTGGACGCGCTGGTGTACTCGCCGAAGGCCAAGTACCTCTACATCGGCCGCGACGGGCGCGACGTGCTGTGGAGTCTCTACAACCACCATGCCAACGCCAACCACGTGTGGTACCACGCGCTCAACGACACGCCCGGGCTCGTGGGTCCGCCGATCGGTCCGCCCGATGCCGATATCCGCGCGTATTGGCGCCAGTGGCTCGCGCGCGACGGGTATCCGTTCTGGTCGTTCTGGGACAACATCCGCAGCTGGTGGGCGATCCGCGACCTGCCGAACGTGATGTTCCTGCATTTCGCCAACCTCAAGCGCGACATGCCCGGGCAGATGCGCCGCATTGCGGGGTTCCTCGACATCCCGATCGACGAGTCGAAATGGGGCGCGATCCTCGAGTACTGCTCGTTCGACTGGATGAAGCAGCACGCGACCCAGAGCGTTCCCCTCGGCGGTGCATTCTGGGACGCCGGCGCCCAGGTGTTCATCAACAAGGGCGTCAACGGCCGCTGGGCCGACACCCTCAGCGCCGAGGATTCGAGGGAATACGAAGCGCGGGCGGAGCAGGAACTGGGCCCCGAGTGCGCGCGCTGGCTGGCGACGGGCGAGGGCCTGGGATGATCGCCGAAAATGCGGGGACGGCGCGTTCGGAGGTATTCCATCCGGCTGGACGGGACGCGATGGAGTCACCCGCGAATCGCCCTCGGCGATTCGGCCTGGTCACGGCCCAAATGCCTTCTTCATCGCACAGAACGATCTTGCCAGGCACGGTTCCCCGATTCCCTCCGGTTCGGTTCTTCTTGCGCTAGCAGGATGAGGCTCCGGCCGGCACGCGGGTGCCGACCGAGTCGGGTGAACCATGCGCGCAAGATTTATGATCGAGTCGGGGCCTCGATTGCGCGTCATGCGTTGAGGGACATCCGCATCCATCCAGGAAGGCGCGGTGGTGGTCAGTCAGGCTTGACTGCCTCCGCCTCCTTCTTGCGAATCCAGGACCACGTTGAACAATCCCCGGGGAGACAGGCATGACATCAAGGAAAAAGCTGGAAAAGCTGGACGTGAGCCGCATGATCCGGATCGCAGTCGCGATGGGACTGGCGAGTACCGCGGCGTGCGCCTTCGCAACGCCGGGCGCCGACGCGGTGGATGCGCAGGCACGCGAGGCCTGGAAGGAAACCATCACCCACACTCCATCGCCCGCGCAAGGATGCTTTCACGCCGTCTATCCCGACACCTCGTGGGTGAGGCAACAGTGCTTCCGCGCACCGCATCGCCACATGGCGCCGCCGCCGGTCCGGTTCGATGTCACGACCGGCAGTTTCCAGGTAGTCGGCAACCACGATGACTACATGGTCAAGACGCCCCACACCATCAGCCAGGCGATCGGCACCTTTCCCACGGTCGCGAAGGTGCGATTCGAACGCGGCGTCGGCGACACGGATTTCGGCAGCGGCGGCGACTCCGGGCCGAACGAATACTCGCTGCAGCTCAATTCCGGGTTCAACCTGCCCACGCCATCCTGCCATGGCCATGCCGGCTGCACGATATGGGAGCAGTTCCTGTATGCGTCGGACGACTTCGGCGGTGCGGGCACCGGCGCCGTATTCATCGAATACTGGCTGATCGGCTGGGGTGCCAGCGACTGTCCGAGTGGCTGGGGCAGCTTCGACTACGCCGGGGGCAGCTGCGTGATCGACAGCGACCACATGCCGGCGCCGAGGGAGCCGATCACCCAGATCGCGAACATGAAACTGTCGGGCACGGCCGTGCCGGGCGGCAACGACACGGTGGTCTTCACCGACGGATCGACGGCCTGGAGTCTGAGCGCCAGCGACAGCGTCCTTGATCTCGGGACCGCGTGGAACGAGGCGGAGTTCAACGTCGTCGGCGACGCCGACGGCTCGCGGGCGGACTTCAACCCCGGCGCGTCATTGACCTTGAAGATCGCGGTGACCGATCGATCCACGAGCGCGCCGAAATGCCTTGGGGGGATTGGAACGACGGGTGAAACCAACAACCTGACGCTGGGCAGCAGCTGCAGCACGGCGGGTGGAGCGACTCCGTACATCCAGTTCACCGAATCGAACGCGGTGAAGTTCTAGCGGCTCCACGAATGGCAGGTGTGCGTGGTAGCCGGGGAAAACCAGTGGACCCATCGATGATTCGATCCAATCGGCGGCGGTTCGCAGGAGCTCCTTCGCAATCGATCAGGAGCCGTTGCAACGGCTCCGCGAATTGAACGCTGCTTGTCGTCAGACCCTGGGTTCCCGGCAGGTCCCGGGATAGCCCACTCATTCATCCAATCCATCAGGCAGCCATGAGGCTGGGAGACAACTACATGAAGAGTTCACGGATGCGCCTTGTCGCGGTGGCTGTGGCGCTGGCGATCGGCAGTTCGGCAAGCAATGCATGGGCACAGCAGACCTGCACCGGTCCGACGGGTGAGTCCGCTGCCAGCCAGGGTGACTTTGCGTGCGGCACGGGTGCAGCGGCCTCGGGTGGCTTCAGCAGTGCGATCGGCAGTAGTGCCGTGGCCAGTGGCTACGGTTCGTCCGCGACCGGCGCGTACAGCCTCGCCTCGGGCAGGGAGGCCACGGCCAACGGCGTCGGCGCCTACGCGACCGGCGACCGCAGCGTGGCCACCGGATTCGGCGCGTATGCGAGCGGCAACAAGGCTTCGGCCATGGGTTTTGGCTCTTTCGCGGTCGGCGATGCCTCCATCGCGTTCGGCGCGCAGGCGTACACCTCCGGCGCGTACGGTACCGCGGTGGGCGCCATTGCCACGGTCAGGGGCACCGGCGCCACGGCGATCGGTGCCCTTTCCGGCGCTTACGGTACGTACGCCACGGCCGTTGGCCTGGGCTCGTTTGCCGGCGGCAATGGCTCGACCGCGCTCGGTGCGTTTGCCGCCACCGGCGGTACCTACAGCTCGTCCATGGGCTTTGGTGCCGATGCGGCTGGCGCTCGCTCGACCGCGCTCGGGGCGCTGTCGACCGCCTATGGCGCAGATGGCACGGCGGTGGGCTTTCATTCCTCTGCATCGGGTGCTGGTTCCACCGCGATGGGTTCGGGCGCGACCGCGTCAGGCGACAACTCGCTGGCATCCGGGCGCAATGCCGCCGCCACCGGTTCGAACAGCACCGCCGTGGGTGCGGGAGCGCACGCGAACGCGGCCAACAGCGTCGCGCTGGGCGCGGGTTCGGTCGCGAACCGTGCCGACACGATTTCCGTGGGCACCACCGCCGATCAGCGCCAGATCACCAACGTCGCCGACGGCACCGAGGCCGGGGACGCGGTGAACCTGAGCCAGTTGCAAGGCCTGCAGAGCCGCGTCGACGACGAGTTCTCGATGCAGGACAAGCGCATCAGCAAGATCGGCGCGATGGGCACCGCGTTGTCGAGCATGGCGATGAACACGGCTGGCGCGGATGGCAACAACCGGATCGCGGTCGGCGGAGGTTTCCAGGGTGGTCAGTCGGCCTTCGCCGTCGGCGTGCAGCATGCTTTTCGCGGCACCCATGCCACAGTCTCGCTGAGCGGCGCGTTCTCGAACGGAGAAAGCAGCGTGGGCGTGGGGGCAGGGATGAGCTGGTGACGACAGCAACGGGAAGCCGGGCTGCATGGCCCGGCTTCCCGCGCCTGCGTGGCGATGTCGATCCGCCGCAAATCCAAGGGGACGCTGTTGCACCGACAGCATCAATCAGAACGGACGAGTTTCACTCCGTCGCGCTGATCGCCGCCATCAACTCGCCCAGCACCTTCTCGGCGTCCTCGTTGGGTATCTGGCAGGTACCCGCGGCGGCATGGCCGCCTCCGCCGTAGCGCAGGCACAGCTCGCCGACGTTCAGCGGGCTGGAGCGGTCGATGATCGACTTGCCGATGGCGAACGCGGTGTTCTGCTGCTTCACGCCCCAGATGACGTGGATCGAAACGGTCGCCTTCGGGAAGAGCGCGTACAGGGTGAAGCGGTTGGTGGCGTAGATGGGCTCTTCCTTGCGCAGGTCCAGGATCACCAGCTTTCCGTACAGCTCCGCGGTGCGTCGCAGTTGCGCACGCGCGCGGTCGTGGTGGGCGGCATAGAGCTCGGCGCGCTCGGCGACGTCGGGAAGCGCAAGGATCTCGTCGATCGTGTGGTCGCGGCAGTAGTCGATCAACTCCATCATCAACTGGTAGTTGGAGACGCGGAACTCGCGGAAGCGCCCGAGTCCGGTGCGTGCGTCCATCAGGAAGCTCAGCAGGACCCAGCCCTTGGGGTTGAGGATCTCGTCGAGGCTGAACTGCGCCGAGTCTGCCTTGTCGACGGCGTCCATCATCTCGGCCGACACGCGCGGGAAGGCCTGCGCCCCGCCGTAGTAGTCGTAGACCACGCGCGCGGCCGATGCCGCGTTCGGGTCGATGATGTGGTTGGCCGGCCGCTCCGACACGCGCTGCATCTCGCTGGCGTGGTGGTCGAACGCGAGGTGGCAACCGGCCACGTAGGGCAGGTTCGTGCTGATGTCGTTCGGACCCATCGGGATCTTGCCGTCCTGCATGTCCTTCGGATGCACGAATTCGATGGCATCGATGAGGCCGCGCTCCTTGAGCAGCACCGCGCACACCAGGCCATCGAAATCGCTGCGGGTCACCAGGCGGCATTTCGGGGTATCGGTCATGGTTCAATCCTCCGGGAAGCGCAGTGCGATGGGTGCAGCGACAATGGGTCCAGTCTAGATCGAACCGCAGCTCCACGTAAGGACAATCGGGGACGGGGAACGTTGGTGCATGTCGAGGAATGTCCCGATACGGCTTGATTGGGAAAGCACGGCCGCCGTCAGGGATCCGGCTCCGGCGCGGCAGGAATGCCTCCCGCACCCTGCAGGATCAGGTCGACGTTCGCGATCGCGGTGGCATCGGACGAACGGAACTGGATCGTGTTGGTCCCGGCCTTCACCTCCGACAGCGCGACCGGCACCGCGATCGTCTTGCTGCCGCAGAGCACGAAATCGTTCTGGGTATAGCAGGCGCCGAACGGCCAGGGCTGCTGGTGCCAGGCGCCGTAGTTGAGGCGATAGCTCACCGTCACCGGGTTGTAGCTGGAGTAGTTGAAGGTCAGCAGTGCGCCCGCCGCGTCGGCGATGTGGGCGACGTCGTGCACGTGCAGGGTGAGTGGCGTGACGTCCTTCGCGGTGGGCAGGTTCCAGCCCATGTTCAGCAGGCCCGGGTATCCCTCGATCGGCGCCATGGCGTCGGGCACGTCGTATGCGAGATCGCGCGGCAGGACCGGGCCGTCGAAGCCGAGGTTGTCCCAGGTGAAGGTATGCGTGCCCTGGTCGGTGCCGTCCTTGTCGCCGTTGTAGTGGACGTCCTCGAGCCAGACCAGGCCGCGCGTGAGGCCCAGGCTCATGCGCGTGATCACGGCGATCTTCTTCAGCGGCGCCACGGTGCCGGCGTCGGTGCCGAAGACCGTGATCTGGTGCGGCCACACGTGCAGCACGAAGCGGTTCATGTCGCCCGGCCCGGACGAGGCCTTGACGCAGCCCACCTGGGTCACCTTGATCGGCCCCACACCGACATCCGTGAACGAGTCGTTGCTGACGTAGTTGTTGACCACGACGGCCGAATCCACGGTGATGACGTTCACGTCGGCTGGTTCGTCGGGACAGGCCGGGCGCACGCCGCAGCCTGGAACGTTCGCTGGGCAGAATGCGGCGAAGCGCACGCCGAAGCCGTTGCGCGGAACCGACTGCAACGAGCTGAAGTGGGTGAACGGAGCGGGCAATGGCTGGTCGGTGTACCAGAGCTCGGGCCACGCGCGATGGTTGCCGTGGCTGTCGTCGCTCACCTCGAAGGAAATGATGCCCATGCGCCCGGCGATGTCGAACGGCTGCTTCGGGTACATCGCCAGCGAGGTGACGCCGTGCTGGTCGGTCTGCGCTTCGACGAGCCGGCCGTTGCAGATCGCGACGTCGGCCGGTGGCTGCACCGTCTTGTCCGCGCCGCAGCCCAGCATCGTCGTGGGCGAGACGTCGTAATACTGTTCCTGTCCGAAATTGATGCTGCCGAGCTGGCGCGAAACGCCCCAGAGCGTTCCGTCGAGACCGCCGGACCGGTTGCCGGTTGGCGCGGGCGCGTCGAAGGTTTCGCAGAACGCGGCCTTCGCCATATGGCAGGCGTTCGGAGCGGCGAGGGCGGCCTGCGCCGGTATCGCCAGCAGGGCCAGCGCGAGGGTGCCGGATCGTTGCGCAAGCCGGAATCGCATCGCGATGCACCTCCGTTCGTGGCACCGGGATGCTAGCACGGGGTGGATTGCGTCGATCCTGCCGAAAAACCGGAGCCGGGAAAGGGACCTTTCCTGTTTTGTTGCATCATGGACAACGTGGTCTTTTCACCGCCTGACTTTCCAGGACTTCCCGCAATGCATATCCGAAGCGCCCGACACTTCCTCGTGCCCATCGCGTTCACGGTCGTCCTCGCCGCCTGCGGTTCCGGCAAGGCACCCGACACCGCCACGGTCACGCAACCGCTGGCACTGCCACCCGACAGCAACGCTGCACCGGCATCCGCATCCGCATCGGCATCGTCATCGTCACCTGTGGCTGCGTCGGCAAGCGTCGCCACGACGCCAATCCCCACCGCGACGGACGACATCTGGAAGGCGCTCGACAAGCAAAGCTACGGGCTCCAGAAGGCTATCGATGGCGGCGCGTGGAAGGATGCGCGCGCCAGAGCGGATGCCGTTCGCGATCTCGCCGCCGCGCTGCCTGCGCATGCATCGAAGTTGCCCGCCGACCAGCAGGCCGCCTTGCAGCAGAACGTCACCCTGATCGCGACCTACGTGGACAAGCTCGACGCGGCAGCCGGTTCCGGCGATGCAGCCGCTGCGAAGGACAACTACAAGAAGGTGAACGAGGCGCTGGGGGGCATCACCCGGTTTCCGTGACGCGATCGGGATCGTTCTCGTCGGGCCAAACCGGCTGCCGGTTGCAAGTCGCAGCCTCGCAGAAGAACAGGGAAAGGGCCACGCTCGTTGATCGATCCGGCCGGACTCCCGATCGTTCCTGCCTTCCCTACAAACCGGCGTTCTGCGGAATCTCGTGGGTCGGCATTGCCTGGGCGAGGCGCAGCAGATTGCGGACCCGCAACGACAGGACGGCCATGTCGATGGGCTTGGGCACGAAAGCCTCCGCTCCGGCATCGAGGGCGATCACATGCGCGCCGCGTCCATCGTGCGCCGTGACCATGATGATCGGAATGTTCGAGGTTGCCGGATTGGCCTTGATCGATTTGGCCACCTCGTAGCCGTCGATGCCGTCCATCACGACGTCGAGCAGGATCAGGTCCGGCGGGTTCTGCGCGACGATGGCCAGCGCCTCCTTGCCATTGGCCGCGCTCAGTGTCGAATAGCCTTCGTCCTGCAACAGCACCGCCAGCGCTTCGCGACTCCCCGATTCGTCGTCGACGACGAGGATGGTGGCCGAATGTGTCATGTCGTCTCCTTGGCAAAACGTTCCTGTTTGCCTCGCTACCGAAAAACGATTCCCGAAAACATTCAACACTGCGATATCGCATGACGGTCGCATGCTTCGCGCCACCCGTCCCGGCCGCAGCTCCGATCGCGTCGGCAAGACGACCGACAGGAGGACGATGTCACAGGAACTGTTGGAGTTTCGTGAGATTCGGACGCTGGGGATGAACGGTCGCTAAGCGGGGTTCGGGGGCGCGGGCGACAAGGGTCAGGGCACGCGTCGTGCCGATGGCGCTATCCTTCGGCGACCGCCCGCCTTCGGGCATTCCGCTTGCAGCGCCCGCATGTCCAGGAGAACGCCATGAACTATGTCGATGGATTCGTCGTACCCGTCCCGAAAGCGAACCTCGCGACCTACAAGCGCATGTCGCGCAAGATGGCGAAGGTCTGGCGCGAACTGGGTGCGCTGGAATTCCGCGAGTGTGTCGCCGACGACGTGAAGGTCGGCAAGTACACTTCGTTCCCGCAGGCGGTCAAGCTCAAGGAAGGCGAGGTCGTGGTGTTCTCGTGGATCGTCTACAAGTCGCGCGCCGACCGCAACCGGATCAACGCGATCGGCATGAAGGACACGCGCCTGGCCGAGCTGACCGATCCGAAAGCCATGCCGTTCGACGGCAAGCGGATCTTCATGGGCGGATTCAAGATGATGATCGACGCATGATCGGGAGAAACGGCGTGATCGACATTCTCCGGCAACTAGCAAAGCCTCGCGCGAGGTGGACGGCATCCAGCCCAGGACCGGCAGGCGAAGAATTCCCGCATCCTGGCGTGCAGGCGATCGGTCATTCCGGCAGGAAGTCCGCATGAGTGTTTCAGAAACCTACAAGACCAGCGGCTCGGCCTTGTTGCATGGCCTGGTGTCGCCCGAAGTCGCGGGCGCGATGGCGCGTCTTTCCGCGTTTTTCATCGCGCGCGCAGGCGCGGGCGCACTGGTGCAGCCGAAGAGCATCCTCGACAAGCCTTGCTACGAGGTGTCTTCCGGAGGCCTGCCAGCTTTGTCGACCTTCCTCTGGGCGATGACGCCAAAGATCGAGGAGGTGACGGGCGTCAGCCTGCTGCCGACGTACAGCTACCTCCGCGCCTACCAGCAGGGCGATATCTGTCGCGTGCATTCGGACCGGGCCGCCTGCGAACATTCGGTGTCGCTCACCGTGGCCTATGCCGACGGGATTCCATGGGCGCTTGCGGTCGCGGACACGCCGAAGAGCCACGAGAATCGCCAGCAGAAACAGCATGGCGAGATCGATTTCGGCGACGAGGCGTATTCGGAATACATGATGGCTCCCGGCGATGCGGTGATCTATCACGGCATCGACTACCGCCACGGTCGCCTGGCGCCAAATCCGAACCGCTGGTCGGTGCACCTGTTCATGCACTGGGTCGATCGCGACGGCCCTCATCGCGACCAGTTGTTCGATGGACGTCCCATCGCGGGGCCGGTCGATTTCAGGTTTCCGGATTGAGCACAGCCGGTTACGCCGGCGCGTCGTCACCGCTTCCGGCAGCGCGCTCCCGCCTCTCAATGCGGATCAGGTTGCCAGGCGCGAGCCGCGGGCCGCGAGGCGACGGTAGCCGCCGGGCGACACGCCGACCATTTCGCTGAAGCGCGTGGTGAATGTCCCGAGCGACGAACAGCCCACCGCGAAGCATGCGTCGGTGACGCTGTGATCCCCGCAACGCAAGAGCGCCATCGCGCGTTCGATGCGTCGCGACATCAGGTAGGAATAGGGCGACTCGCCGTAGGCGATCCGGAATTGACGGCTGAAATGCCCGGCCGACATGTTCACGCCGTGCGCGAGTGCTTCGACATCCAGCGGCTGCGTGTAGTCCCGGTCGATCCGGTCGCGGGCGCGGCGCAGGCGCGCGAGATCGCGCAGGTGGTGCGCATCGGCGTGTGTTGGCGTCATCCGCCGAATCCTGTCACCTCCGTCGTTGTCCTCATGCCCGGCCGCGCAGGGCATGGTTCACTCCTCGAGGATCGCCTTGCGCGGTTCCGACATAATGGCGGCCCATCCGGAAACGCGGGCCCTGCATGTCATTCAACCAGACCATGGCCGAGGGCGGCGGCGAAAGCGCCTTCGCGACCTTGAGCGCCATCGAGGCGCGCATCCTCGGAAGCCTCATCGAGAAAGAGGCGACGACGCCGGAAGTCTATCCACTGACCGCGAATGCCGTGGTGGTGGCCTGCAACCAGAAGAACAACCGCGAGCCCGTGCTGGAACTCGAGCCCGGCGAAGTCGGCCACGCCCTGCGCGAGATGACCGAAAAGGCCATGGTGCGCGCGGTGGAGGGCGCCCGTGCCCAACGCTACGAACACCGTTTCGCCGAGTCCTGGTCGGTCACCGTGCGCCAGCAGGCCCTGCTTGCGGTGATGCTGCTGCGCGGCCCGCAGACCCTGGCCGAGCTGCACGCGCGCAGCGAGCGCCTGGCCCCGCCGGCCAGTCTCGAGGACGTCCGGCTGACGCTCGAACGACTGATGCAGCGCGCACCGGCGCTCGTCGTCAATCTCGGCCGCAACGCGGGGCAGCGCGAGGACCGCTACATGCACCTGCTGTGCGGCCCGGTGTCGGCGGCCGATATGGCCGTCACCGGCGATGACGCGCCCGCGCCCTCGCGACGCGGCGGCCTGGAAGCGCGCGTTGAGGCCCTGGAGACCGAAGTGCAAGCCCTGCGTCGCGAACTGGACGCGCTCCGCGATCGGTAGCGCGAATTTCCTCCGACCCGTCTTCCTGCTCTTCGACTGATACCACCCTGCATTCCTTCCAGCCTCGACACGGGACCACATGTCGCCCAAAGCCACCATCTACAAGGCCGAGTTGCAGGTCAGCGACATGGACCGCCACTACTATGCGAGCCATGCGCTCACGCTGGCCCGGCATCCATCCGAGACCGACGAACGACTGATGGTGCGGCTGCTCGCGTTCGCGCTGCATGCCGGGGAACGACTCGAATTCGGCCGCGGGCTGAGTACCGACGACGAGCCGGACCTGTGGCGAAAATCGCTCGCGGGCGAAATCGAGCAGTGGATCGAGCTCGGCCAGCCGGATGAGCAGCGCATCCGCAAGGCCTGCGGGCGCGCACGCCAGGTGATCGTGGTCGGATACAGCGGGCGCGGTTTCCAGGTCTGGTGGGACAAGGTCGCCGACGGGCTGGCGCGCTCGAAGAATCTGACGGTGATCGACTTGCCCGCGCCTGCGGTGCAGGAAATGACCGCGCTCGCCCAGCGCAACATGCAATTGCAATGCCTGGTGCAGGATGGGCAGGTGCAACTGATGAGCGACACGGCTTGCGTGGCCATCGAGCCCGTTGTCCGGATGGCGCCCGCGGCGTTGGCCTGAGGATCGGGAAGCCATCGCGGGCGAAAGTCCCGAAGGCGGTCGACTCCGGTGCCGGAGACGCTGGCCGCACACGCTTCCGCACGCACCGCGCACGCAGCCATGGAGCGATAGCGGCGCCGGGAATGCCTAGTCGCCCACGGACACGGGATCGTTCAAGCCGGTGACATCGTGCAGGTCGAACTCGCCGCTCTTCCCGGCGATCGGCACGCGCAGGCTGCGTGCGATCCGCAGGCGCGGGCCGATCTGCTCGCGCACCGCATCGGATACCAGCATCCTCGAGCCGGCAAGCGTGTCTGCCGATTCGATCTGGCTGGCGAAGTTGACAGCTTCGCCGATCGCGGTGACGCGTTCGTGGCCAACCTCTCCTATGCTGCCCACCACCGCATCCCCGAAATGGACGCCGATGCCGATGTCGAAGTGGTTGCCGTAGGCCCTCGACAGGTAACGCTTGAGCGCTTCGGCGGCTTCGAGCATGGCCAACCCGGCCCGGACCGCGCTCAGTGCTGGATGGTCCGTGGATTCCTTCAGCCCGAACAAGGCCACCATCCGGTCGCCCATGTAGTTGTTGATCGAACCGTCGAATCGCGTGATGGGTGCGCTGACCAGGTGGAAATAGCGGTTGAGCACGTGGATCACGTCGTACGGCGGCAGCGGTTCGGAGAAACGGGCAAAGCCGCGGATGTCGGTGAACAGGTAGGCGAGCCTGCGCACATGGCCGGCCTCGCGCGCCGAACCATCGCGACGTTGCTGGTCGAGCAAGGCGACGTCGTCGTCGTCGAGCACCAGCCGTCGCACCGTCACGTCGCCCAGCACGGCGGTCTGGCAGGCCATCCGCAGCGCGGGATGGAAGCCCAGGCGCCGGGCGAGCACCTGCTCGGCGGGCGTGCGCGGCGCGCAGGCGTCGATGCCTTCCCGGATCTCGACGCGACAGGTGGAGCACCGCGCGACGCGACCGCAGGCATGCACGTGCGCGATCCCGGCACGGAGTGCCGCGGCGAGCACGGTCTCGCCATCCTCCACTTCGATCAGCTTGTTGTCGGGGAGAAACCGGATGATCGGCATGGGTGCCTCTCTCGCGACGCGTATCGACGAAACATGGGGTTCGGGGAACGACCCGCCACGATGGGCCTATCGTAGTCCAATTCCGTTTCGTTCCAGCCGGACCGCGCGTTGCGGCGGTGGAGATATCGTCCGGCGCACCTGATACCGCGCCTGCCGCGATGCGTGTCTTTCTTGTCGTGGCGCCGGCAGGACAGGGGATCGCTTCGCGGCTCCCGGCGACGGCGTTCGTTCAGGAGCTTGCTGGCTTTTCGCGGCGTTCGCGCGTATCGTGCGCGCACTGTGTTTGCTTGGGTCACAGTGAATCGTGGCCCGATGCGGTTGATCAAGAAGTTTTCCGGCGGCAGTTCCCAGGAATTTCCGCTGTTGCGATCTGCTCCATCGTCCCTCGCTTACTCCCCGCAACTCAGTCTCGGCCGCAGGGTGTTCCTGCAGCCGCGAATTCTCATCCATGTTTCAAGGAGTTTGTGAAATGGCAGATCGTCAGAGCGGTACCGTGAAGTGGTTCAACGACGCGAAGGGCTTCGGCTTCATCACCCCGGAAAGCGGCGAAGACCTCTTCGTGCATTTCCGCGCCATCCAGGGCAGCGGCTTCAAGTCGCTGCAGGAAGGCCAGAAGGTGAGCTTCGAAGTCGTCAAGGGCCCGAAGGGCCTGCAGGCCGACGCGGTGCAGATCCTCTAAGCCAGACGGCTTACGCGCGATACCAGAGCCCCGGGCGGTGACGCCCGGGGCTTTTTGTTGCCCGCGAAAAAACCGCACCATGGGTCCAGCGTGACCGGAGTCGCGATTCGGCGATGTCAAGCCTCGAAAGGTGGGCTGGCTCACGCAATCGATTCGAGGCAGGATGCTATAGAGGAACCGCAGGCTTTCGGGAGTCGCGATGTTCTCGCATCTTCTCCGCACGCTGGTGCGATGGTTGCCGCCGCTGCTGATCGCGGCTGCCGCGACAGCGGCGCCTGCGATGCCCGAACCGTTTCCGATCCAGCGGCTTCCGCTGGATGGCGCGCTGAGCCAGAACTCGGTGCCGAGCATGCTCCAGGATCGCAACGGACTGATGTGGTTCGCGACCCAGGACAGCGTCAACGTCTACGACGGCTACACCTTCCGGGTCATCTCGGCAGACCCTCGCGATCCGAACGCGCTGTCCGGCGTGCTGGTATCCAGGCTGTTCGAGGACCGCGACGGCCAGATCTGGATCTCCGGTTTCACCGGCTGGCTGGATCGGTTCGATCCACGCACCGGGAAAATCCGCCATTTCCCGCGGGAGCTCTACAACGGGACGGAAGGAACCGGACCGCTGGTGATCACCGGGTTCTACCAGGCCCCGAGCGGAATCCTGTGGATCGGCACCAGCCGGGGATTGAATCGCTACGATCCGGCCACCGACAAGCTCCAGTTGCACGCCGATGTGCTCGGCGCTCGCGCTCCGCTCGCCGACATCCACGATATCGCTCCGGCCGCGGGGGGCAGGCTGTGGCTGTCCAGCATGACCGGGCTGTACCGGTTCGATCCGGCCACGCGCGCGCTGGAAGTCTTTCGCAACGACCCGAACAACCCGCGCTCGCTGCCCAGCAACCTGATCACACGACTGCATGTGGATCCCGACGAAACATTGTGGGTCGGTACCCAGTCCAGCGGGCTTGCACGCTGGGACGGGGAGGGCCGCGGATTCACGCGCTTCGTCCACGATCCAGCCAATCCGCATTCGCTGGGAGGCAACGCGATCAGCGACATCCTGCGCGATCGCGAAGGCCGCCTGTGGGTGGCTTGCCAGGTTGGCGGCGGATTGAACCTTTTTCGCGACGGCTCCTTCCAGGTGTTCCTCAGCGACAAGGACGATCCCGATTCGCTCTCCATGAACGATCTATGGACGCTGATGGAGGATCGCTCCGGGCTGATCTGGATCGGCACGTCCGGCGGCGGCCTGAACCAGCTCAATCCCAGCACGCATCGCTTCCACACCCTGCGTGCGATCCCGTTCAACCGGAACAGCCTGAGCAACGGTTTCGTCTGGGGCATCGACGAGGACGCGCAGCACCGGATCTGGATGGTGACCCTGGGCGGGCTGGAGAGCTATGAACCCGCCACCGGCCAGTTCCATCTCCATGCCCCGGTGCCGGGGGACGTGGCCAGCAATCAATTGCAGTCGCTGCACATCGACCGTGGCGGACGTTTCTGGGTGGGCGCGGTCAACGGCCATCTGTACCGTTTCGATCCGGCCTCCGGGGCCTTCACCACGGTCACGGATCCGCGGCGCGCCGACGGGCTCGTGACCTCCGATCGGGTGTGGCATTTTGCGGAAGACGCCGGCGGACGGATCTGGTTCTCGACGACCACCGAGCTGGTCGCGATCGATCCGCAGACCGCCGCGATCGTGGAGCGGATCCCCGCCAGCAAGGAGATTCCACTGGCCTCAGCGCCGATCCGCGCTTCGCTGGTGGATTCGGACGGCGATCTCTGGCTCGGCGGCGGCGGTGCGGGCCTGATCCGTTATCGGCCCGGCAAGGGCGTGACAGCCGTGCTGAGGCATGTCGCCGGCGATCCGCATTCGCTCAGCGACATCGGCGTGCGCAGCCTCCATGAATCCGCCGACGGCGACCTGTGGGTCGGAACCCAGAACGGCCTGAACCGGATGAGTTCCGCCGACCGACGCGCGGCGCGCAACCGGTTCACCCTGTACACCACGGCCGAGGGGCTGGCCGACAACACCGTCTACGGCATGCTGCCCGATCGCGACGGACATCTCTGGCTGAGCACGAATCGCGGCCTGAGCCGGCTGGACCTGGCCGGCGGAAAGGTGCAGAACTTCGACTCCCGCGATGGCCTGGTCAACAACGAGATGAACGGCGGCGCCGAGCGCGTCGCATCCGACGGCACGTTCTACTTCGGCGGCGTCAACGGCGTGAGCTGGTTCCGCCCGGCCGATATGCCGCGCAACGACTTCGTTCCGCCGGTGCGCATCACCAATCTGGAAATCGCCGGCAAGCCGGTGGCCGGCGCCCTGGGCGGCGAGCTGGGCGACAAGGTCGAAACCGCCTACAACGACAACACGATTTCGCTCGGGTTCGCCGCGATGGATTTCCACCAGCCGGCGAAGAACCGGTTCCGCTACCGCCTGCTCGGCGAATCGGATGCATGGACCGAAACCAGCGGCAACACCGTGAGCCTGGCCAAGCTGGCCGACGGTCATTACCGCTTCGAGGTCCTGGGCAGCAACAACGACGGCGTCTGGAGCACGAGCCCGGCGCATGTCGACATCGTGGTGCGGCCACCGTGGTGGCGGACGCCGCTGGCGTACGCAGGCTACCTGCTCGCGATCGCGCTCGGCCTGCTGCTCTATCACCGGATGCAGCGCAACAAGCTGCAACGCGAACGCGAATTCAGCGAAAGCATCGCCAGCGCGCATTCGCTGGCCGAAGCCAACCACCAGATGGCGCTGCGCTACGCGCAGTACGACAACCTCACCCAGTTGCCCAACCGCGCTTCGCTGCTCGAGGCGCTTGGCCGCTACATGCGCTTCGCGCGTTCGCAGCAGCGGCAGATGGCCCTGCTGCTGGTCAACCTCGACCGCTTCCAGCGCATCAACGACACCCTAGGGCACAGCCTCGGCGACCAGGTGCTCAAGGTCACCGCCGAGCGGCTGCAGAAAGTGGCCGCGGACGACGACTACCTGGCGCGCGTGGGCAGCGACGAATTCGCGCTGATCGCGATCAGGCCCGAGGACGTCACCGAGGACGCGTGGCTGGCCGAGCTGGGCGCGCGCGTGATGAACGCCATCGGCGAGGCGCATTTCGACCGCGATCCGCCGGTCAGCATGACCGCGACGATCGGCACCGCCCTGTACCGCGATGGTGTCGACAGCCCCAGCGACCTGCTCGGCTACGCCAACATCGCCCTGCATGCCGCCAAGCGCGAAGGTGGCAAGCGCCAGCACCGCTACGTGCCGGGCATGCTCGAGACCGCACGCGAACGGCTCGGCATCGAAAGCCGCATCCGCAGCGCGCTCGAAGCGGGCGAATTCGTGCCGTGGTACCAGCCGATCATCGACCTGCGCCGCGAGCGCCTGGCCGGATTCGAGGCGCTGATCCGCTGGCAGCCTCCCGGGCAGCGGATGATCTTCCCGGACCAGTTCATTCCCGTGGCCGAGGAATCCGGACTGATCGTGGACATGGGCGAATTCATGATCCGCGAAGCCTGCCGGCAGCTCGCGATCTGGAAGCGCCCGGATATCCACATCGCGGTCAACGTCTCGATGCGGCAACTGCGCAGCGGAACCCTGATCGGCACGATCCGCAATGCGCTCCAGCGGACCGGCGTGCCCGCCCATTGCCTGAAGCTGGAGATCACCGAGAGCGCGATGATGGAAAACGTCGGCGATACCTCCGAGCAGTTGCGCGAGATCAAGAAGCTCGGCGTGGAACTGTCGATCGACGACTTCGGGACCGGATTCTCCTCGATGAGCCACCTGAAGATGCTGCCGGTCGACGAGATGAAGATCGACCGCAGCTTCGTGAGCGACGTCGCCAGCAATCCGCATGGCCAGAAGATCGTCAGTTCCATCGTGCGCCTCGCCCACGAGTTGCAGTTGAGGGTCGTGGCCGAGGGCGTGGAGGACGAGAGCGTGATCGCCTACCTGCGATCGATCGACTGCGATTTCGCGCAGGGATATTTCTTCGGCAAGCCCAAGGTCGCCGATCCGGTGCTGGCGGCCGAATGGGTGATGCCGGGTCGGGTGGTCGTGGTTTGAACCCGGCCCGCGCGCCGCGCCGGCGCCGCAATCCACGGGTCGCGGCGTCCGGGGAGACGGCTCGCAGGCTTCACTGCAATGAAGCCGCCAGATTCCTCAGCACCGCCGGCGGATCGTCCTCGATCGGCTCGCCATGGGAGACGAGGATGCGACGGAGCGAAGGCATCCGCGACCAGGTCAGGAACTGGTCCCTCAGTGCGTCGCGGTTGCTGATCAACGTCAGCTTCGGCGGATTCGGCACGCGCGGCTCGTCGCTGGCGAACCCCATCATCCGCAGCATCCATCCGCCGACGCCGCGTTCGTTGCGCAGGTTGCCCACAAGGTCGTTGAGGATCAGGGTCGCGCCGTTGCCGGTGGTTGCCGTCAGGGCGGCTTCGCGATGACCGGTTCCAGGCACGGATTCGAAGCGGGCCATGGCATCGTCGAAGTCGGGGTCGACGCTGTCGACGTGCACGACTTCCTCCACGCGCTCGCGCGAGCCTTCCGGCGTTACCACGACGGTCTCCGGATAGCGCTGCTTCCAGACGGCGGCATCGAGGCGATGGTGGTCGTTCGGGACGATCAGGAAGGCGGGCTTGCCGTACTCCTCGAGTTGGCCCATCGCGTCCTCGTCGAGCGCTATCGCGTTGAAGACGATCAGCCGGCGATCGCGCAGGCGCACGACCGTCATGCGCCGCTGGAAGTGCACGAGCGGCATTTCCATCTTGCCGACCACCGTCAGCAGGTTGTCTTCGAGTTCGGTGAGGGCTCCGTGCGGGAGCACCTTCCATTCGCGCAGGGGCTGGGCCATTGCGAACCTCCTTGTCGGGCAGCGGGACATGCTCCGATGTCCCTCGTCCGCAAGCTATCGCCGCGCCGATGAATGCGATTCGAACCGGCAAGCCGGGTTCCAGGGCGAAAGGTTCCTGGCACTACGAGCCAGGGTATCCATCGCGGTGCATGAAAGGCGTACTCTTTGCCTCAGGAGACGTCGTGACCATGTGCAGCTTCGGCGAAGGACGCACACATCAGGCACCTGTCGGAGACCGGACCGACGCAGCCGCTGCGCCGGTCCCGGGCTCGCTCGACACCGGCGTGCGGCAGGGTCGCCCCGGCGAGGGAAAGGGAGCCGCAACGTGACCGCATCGCTGCCATGGGTCGTCCTGGTGGTCGACGACGAACCGCAGGTCCGGGACGTCACGCGCCTGGTGCTCGGCCACTTCGAGTTCGAGGGCCGTGGCCTGGAGATACTCGATGCGGGCTCCGCGCGCGAGGCGCGCGAGATCCTCGCGCAGCGCCGCGACGTGGCGTTGATGATCGTCGATGTCGTGATGGAAACCGAGCACGCCGGGCTGGACCTGGTCCGCCACGTGCGCGAGTTGCTCGGCAACCACCTGGTCCGCATCGTGCTGCGCACCGGTTACCCCGGCCAGGCGCCCGAACGCGACGTGATCCGCGACTACGACATCAACGATTACAAGGAAAAGACCGAGTTGACCTCGCAGCGGCTGGAGACGGCGGTGCGGGTCGCCCTGCGCGGCTATCGCGACCTGATGGCGATCGAATCCGCGCGGCTGGGCCTGCTGCAACTGCGCAGCTCGCTGCAGGACGCCGAACGCTCCGAGCGCCTGCAGCGCGCGCTGTTCGCCATCTCCGACCTGTCCGGCTCCACCCTGGACATGCCGGAGGTCCTGCGCGGCATCCATGCCAACGTCGGCACGCTGATGTATGCGGAGAACTTCTTCATCGCCCTCTACGACCAGGCACGCGACAGCTACAAGGTGGTCTATTTCGTCGACAGTGAGGATCCGGAGCCGGAGGACCCGAACCACGAGATCCTGATGACCGACCGCGAGCATTCGCTGACCTGGCATGTGTTGCGCGGCGGCGAGCCGCTGATGGGCAATACCGAGAGCATCCGTACGCAGGTCGACGGACCACTGGTGAGCCTGGGTCCGCCGAGTGCCGACTGGCTTGGCGTGCCGATGCTGCGCGAGGGGCGCGTGCACGGAGCGGTGGTCGTGCAGAGCTACCGCGACGACCGGCGATTCACGGCAGACGACCGCGCCCTGCTCGAGTTCGTCGCCGAGCACATCCTGACCGCGATGGAGCGCAAGCGGGCCAAGGACGACCTCGAGGAGCGCGTCCGTTCGCGCACGCGCGAACTGCAACTGGAGATCGAGGAACGCCAGCGCGCCGAGCACCTGCAGGCCGCGCTGTTCCAGATCGCCCAGCTCGCCACCGCCGACATCAGCCAGATCGATTTCTACCGGCGCGTCCACGCCGTGGTGGGTGGCCTGATCGACGCGAAGAACTTCTACATCGCCCTGCTCTCGGAGAACCGCGATGCGCTGCACTTCGTCTACATCGTGGACGAGACCGAGTACGACCACTTTTCGCGCCCGCTGGGAGCCGGCCTGAGCGAGCTGGTCCTGGCCGAGGGCCGGATGCTGCTGGGCAGGGCGCAGATGGCGGAGCTGACCGCGCAGGGTCGCATCGACCCCGAGACCTCCGGCACGCCCGCCGAATGCTGGCTCGGCGTGCCGATGCGCGTGGACGAGCAGACGATCGGCCTGATCGTGGTGCAGAGCTACGATGCGAGCGTGGTGTACGGATTGCGCGACCAGGAGCTGCTCAGCTTCGTGGCCTCGCAGGTCGCCACCAGCCTGCAGCGCCGGCGTTCGGCCGACTCGCTGCAGCGCGCCTATGCCGAACTCGAACAGCGCGTGCAGGAGCGCACGCGCGACCTGAGCCACGAGATCGTCGAGCGCGAACGCATCCAGAAGCAGCTCACCCACGAGGTCATGCACGACGGCCTGACCGGACTGCCCAACCGCGGCTACCTGCGCGACCGCCTCGAACGCGTGCTCGCCCTGATCAAGCGCGATCCGGTACGCCGCTGCGCGCTGCTGTTCATCGACCTCGACCGCTTCAAGGTGATCAACGACAGCCTCGGCCACCTGATGGGCGACGAGGTGCTCAAGGATGCCTCGCGCCGTCTGCTGAGCTGCGTGCGCGAACCCGACGTGGTCGCGCGGATCTCGGGCGACGAGTTCGCGATCCTGCTCGAGGACGTGCCACTGCCGTCGACGGCGATAAAGGTGGCGCAACGCGTCATCGCGGCCATGGGCCAGCCGATGCGCCTGGGCGAGACCGACCTGGTGTTTTCGGCGAGCATCGGCGTGGCGATCGGCGATTCGCACTATCCCTCGCCCGACGCCTTCCTGCGCGACGCCGACAGTGCGATGTACCGCGCCAAGCAGCTCGGGCGGGCGCGCTTCGAGCTGTTCGACGAGTCCATGCAGCAGGCCGCCATCGACGTGCTCAAGCTGGAAGGCGAATTGCGCACGGCGCTGCAGCACGACCAGTTCGAGCCGCATTTCCAGCCGATCGTCCATCTTGCCAGCGGCGAGCGCGTCGGCTACGAGGCGCTGATCCGCTGGAACCATCCCGTTCGCGGCGTGCTCGCGCCCGGAGCCTTCCTCAAGGTTGCCGAAGACAACGGCAGCATGGAAGCGATCGACTGGCGCATGTACGAGCTCAGTTGCGGCATGGCCAAGCGCCTGCTCGAGCCGGGCATGCACGTGACGATCAACGTCGCGCCGCGTCATTTCCGCCGGCCGGAGTTCTCCTCGCGCCTGTTGGCGATGCTCGAGCGCATCGGCTTCGCGCCCGCGCAGCTCCAGATCGAGCTGACCGAAGGTTCGCTGATCGAGCATCCCGACGAGGTCCGCATCACCCTGCAACAGTTGCGCGAACAGGGCATCGGCGCCTCGCTGGACGACTTCGGCACGGGTTACTCGTCGCTGAGCTACCTGCACACGTTCCCGCTGCAGGTGCTCAAGATCGATCGCGCCTTCGTGGCCGAGCTGGGCAAGGAAGGCCGCAACAGCAGCGCCTCGGTGGTCGCGGCGGTGCTCGCCCTGGCTCGTGCGCTGGACATGACGGTGGTCGCCGAGGGGATCGAGACGCACCAGCAACGCCTCGAACTGCTGGCGCTGGGTTGCGAGCTGGGGCAGGGATACCTGCTCGGGCGTCCCTCGCCGGCCGGGCACTGGCTGGCATCGCCGGCGTCGGTCAGGCCGCCGGATCGCGTTGACGGGTAGAAGAAACGGTCAGGCTGGTTGCTGACTACCGCGCGAGTGGGTGAAGCGTGGCTGCGCGTCGGAAGCAAGCCGGATGCTTGCGAATCCGCTTGTCGCCGGTAAGCTCGACGGCAACGGTCCGGTTGCCGGGGGAGCGACTGCGATGATCAGGATGCCGATGTTTCTGCGCGCCCTGCGCGCACCACCGGGAAATGCCGCCGGGAATGCGGATGGTCTTCGCCTCGCGGCCAGGGCCGCCGTGGCGGGCCTCGTCTCCGCGGCCGAACAGCACCGCCTGGATGGCATCCAGCGCTTGCTGGCCTCAGGGCTTCCTCCGCGGATCGCCCGCATTCCGATCACGAATGTCTTCTGCGGTAGCGACTATACGGCCCGGATCGCGATCGGCAGCGAGCACGCGATCGCCAACATGGTCCTCGACACCGGCAGCAGCACGCTCGCGGTGGATCCGTCCGCGTACGACGGAACCGGCGACACCCATCTCCAGACCACGACCTTTGCGCAGGAGGTCGAGTACGGCGTCGGCGGCTGGGCCGGTCCGGTGCTGCATACCAGCGTGGGTTTCGGGCCGGGCGTCAGCCTGCGCAGTACCCCGATCGCCCTCTGGTCGGTCCAGGACACCAACGTCTTCAAGGGCGCGACCGGGATCATGGGGCTGGCCTACAACGGGCTGAACAGCGCGTACGACCTGGAGAGCTGGTTCGAACAGACGCAGAAGCCCGCCACGACCTGGCCCTGGCCGTTTCCCGAGCAGGACTTCGCGACCTTCGACAGCGATTTCCGGCAGCTCCGCAAGCAGTACGGCATCCATGGGCAATCGATCGCCCCGTACTTCGACGATCTCGAGAGCAATGGCGTGGTCGCGAACAAGTTCGCCTTCCATACCCTGCGGTCGTGGGTCTGCAAACGCGCGGGAAACGATGCCGCCGTCGCCATGGACCCGTTGAACCACGGGATTCTCGTGCTCGGAGGCGGCGAGGAGCAGACCGATCTGTACGAGGGCGCATTCGTCGAGGCGAAGGTGCTCGACGACATGTACTACAACACCAACCTCAAGTCGGTGCAGGTGGAAGGCTGCGCCACCGTCGCCGCCAAGCCGCTGCAGACGCAGTACGTCGAGGACTACGGGAGCAACTCCATCGTCGACAGCGGCACCAGCGTGCTCTGGCTGGCAGGCGACGTGTACGCGGCGGTGGTCGCTTCGCTCAAGCAGCTCGATCCCGCGTTCGGTGTCGCCATCGAGCGTTTCGGCACGGTTTCCGCCGACAATCCGGGCTTGCCGATGAGCCAGCTCGATCTGGCGAAATGGCCGAACCTCCATTTCGTGCTCGAAGGCAGCAACGGCGAGGATGTCAGGCTGACCTGTACGCCGCAGACCTATTGGCAGGTCGACTATCCGGTAGCCGGGCAGGCCAGCTTCCAGATCGTCGGCCCCTTCGCGGGCCAGGACCAGAACTGGTCGGCCCTCGGACTGCCACTGCTGAACAACTACTACACGGTCTTCGATCGCTCGACGAGCACCCATGGCGTGATCCGCTTCGCCCCCATCAAGCGGCCGGCGGGGATCTAGGGGCGAGGTCTAGCCCGGCGCTTATGTGTTGGCGTGTTTCGACAGGCTCACCACGAACGGTTGGCGGGACGTGGTTCGACAGGCTCACCACGAACGGCTGGTGGGACGTGGTTCGACAGGCTCACCACGAACGGCTGGCGGGACGTGGTTCGACAGGCTCACCACGAACGGCTGGTGGGACTTGGTCCGACTGGCGCGGTCAACGGAACACCACCGTCTTGCTGCCGTTGAGCAGGATGCGGTGTTGCACGAACCAGTTCACCGCGCGCGCCAGCACCACGCATTCGACGTCGCGTCCCATCGCGGTGAACTCCTTCGCGCTCAGCGAATGGTCCACGCGCACGACGTCCTGCTCGATGATCGGGCCTTCGTCGAGGTCGTCGGTGACGAAATGCGCGGTCGCGCCGATCAACTTGACCCCGCGTGCGTGCGCCTGCGCGTAGGGATGCGCGCCCTTGAAGCTCGGCAGGAAGGAGTGGTGGATGTTGATCGCGCGACCGCGCAGGGCGCGGCAAAGCCCGGGCGTGAGCACCTGCATGTAACGCGCGAGCACGACCAGGTCGATGCGCAGTTCGGCGACGATCCGCAGCAGTCGTTCTTCCTGCGCGGCGCGGTTGTCGGCAGACACCGGCAGGTGGTGGTAGGCGATGCCATGCGACGCCGTCAGTGCGCGAAAATCCTCGTGGTTCGACCCCACCGCGACCACTTCGGCATGGATCAGGCCGCTGCTGTAACGGAACAGCAGGTCGTTGAGGCAGTGACCGGTCTTCGACACCAGCAGCAGGAGACGGGGCTTGTAGCCGGCGTCGCGCAACCGCCAGTCCATCGCGAATTCCGCGCCGAGCGCCGCGAACTTCTCCTGCAGCGCCTGGCCGCCGCCGGTCTCGTCGGCGAAGTGCACGCGCATGTAGAAGGCGCCGGTGTCGACGTCGTTGAACTGCGCGCTGTCGAGGATGTTGCAGCCGTTGTCGGCCAGCAAACCGGACACTGCCTTGACGATGCCGCGGCGGTCGGGGCAGGACAGGGTGAGGATGTGTTCGGGCGCGCGGGTGGACTTCTTCATCGGGATGTCCCGGTTCGATGGCTGCCATCGCGATGGCGCTGGCAAGGCTCCCATTCTGCACGCGGCAGGTCCTGCGTCTCCATCAGCCACCTGCACAACGCCGCATGCGCTTCGCTCGCGGGGTCGAGGAAATCCATGTGGCCAGCATGTTCCAGTTCGATCAGGCGCACGTCGTCGCCGGACGCGCGTGCCGCCTGGACGTAACGCCGCGACATCGCGACCGGAACGGCCTCGTCGAGCCGGCCGTGGACGACGAGCTGGCGCACGGCCAATGGCAGCCTTTCGATCGGCGACGAGCTGCGATAGCGAGCCGGCCGGGTCGTCGGCGAACCGCCGAGCAGTGCGTGGACGGCGCCGTCGCCGAGTGCGAGTTCGTGCGCCTGCGCCAGGTCGGAGACCGGAGCGAGTCCGGCCACCGCCGTCACTTTCACGCGCTGCGGTCCGTGCTGGCCGTCGCGCGGCGGATCGTGCAGGGCGGCCCACAACGCCAGATGTCCGCCGGCGGAATGACCGACGACGGTGACGCGTGCGAGATCGAAAGATGCAACCTGGTCCGCGAATGTCGCCAGTTGATCGATGCCGTCAGCGACATCGGTGAACGTGCCTGGCCAGCCACCACCCGGTGCACCGACGCGACGATAGCCGAGGTTCCACACCGCGAAGCCCCGCGAAGCCAGATCGCGCGCGACCGGAGTGAATTGGTCGCGTCCGTGGGGCATCCGCCAGAAACCTCCATGGAGCAGGCATACGACCGGCGCGTTCGCCCGATCGGGAAGATGCAGGTCGCCTGCCTGTCCGTCTTGCGGTCCGTATGCGATCGTTTTCATCGAGGCCTTTCGCCGCTGCCGATGGGGCGGCCCCTGCATGTTCTCACGCGGCACCCATCGCCAATGGGCGTGAGGAGTTGGCATGCAAGGCTGTTGTTCCACTCGCGTCTTGCCGCGGCGGCGTTCGCCGATGTCGGTATCGGGCTGGATCGCGTCCGGGTGTCTCTGGGAGGCTCGGCGGCTTCCTGCCAGGCAGCGCCTGCCGGTGCCACGCGCCATGCACCGGTTTGCGGCACGTTCCTGGTTGGCGGACCCATGCGGCGTTGCTGTCTTCAAGAAGGCATTGGTCGCGTCGCATCCCGGGAAGTCCCGGGGCTGCGAAGCGTGTCTCTCACGCGCCCAGCGAACGGAAAAGAGGGACAATCGGACGGCACCGTCGTCGCGATCCTCTTTCCTGCACCACGCGACGTGGGACATCCTCTTCCGCGGCCGCAGTACCTCGTCGCTGCCGATCGATATACCAGGAGCCGTTGATGGCACGGGGAATCTCAGCCCAGGAAGCAATCGCACTGGCGAAGTCGGGCGATGCCGACGCCCAGTACCTGCTGAGTTCCGCCCTGCACGAGCGCGGGCAATTCGAGGAGAGCCTGCATTGGCTGAGGCTGGCGGCGGCGCAGGGACTGGTTCCGGCACGGATGGCATTGGCCTCGTTCCTGATGGACGGCCGTCATTGCCCGCGCGATGGCCGGCAGGCCGTCGACTTGCTGGAACCGCTGGCGGCCACGCAAGTCCAGGCCAACCTGCTGCTCGGCGAACTGCATGGTTTCGCGGCGCTCGGGATCGGCGATCGCGAAAGCGGCCTGCGTCATCTCCTGGCCGCGGCACGCATGGGCGACGGCGGCGCGTTGCGTCAGCTTGCTCTCTTGGGCGCGTGCCATGGACGCCGGGACCTGCTGCCTGCGTTGCTCGACGCGGCATCGCGACGGGGCGACGCAGCCGCCATCCATCTCCTTGCACGCCATCCTGCGGGAATGACCGCCGGCGCGCCGGCGCCGGACATCGAATGGGTGCTGCTGGAGCAGGCGCTGCCGCAACTCGCCGGCGACATGCCGCTTCCCGCCGCGGAGACCTTGCATGCGGCGCCGCTCATCCGGATGCTGCCGGGCGCGTTTCCCCCGCTGCTGCTCGATTGGCTGATCCATCGCGCCACGCCGCTGGTGCAGCGTTCGCAGATCGTCGACGCGGTGACCGGCGAGGTGCGCGCCGATCCGATGCGCACCAGTTCGCACATCACCTTCGGTCCGCGCCAGCACGACCACGTGCTCGAAGCGATCGAGCGCTGCATCGGGCGCGTCACCGGCCTGCCGGTGGCGAACAGCGAATTCCTGCAGATCCTGCGTTACCGCCCGGGCGAGGAATTCAGGCCGCACGTGGATTACTTCAACGAGAGCGGCGGTGGCGCCTACAAGTCACTGGCCGAGGGCGGACAGCGCGCGCAGACCGTGCTGGTCTACCTCAACGACGACTACAGCGGCGGAAGTACCGCATTCCCGCGGCTGCAACTGGACATCAAGGCCCGGCGTGGAGACATGCTGCACTTCCACAACCTGGGGGCGGACGGACTGGGCGACAGGGACACGCTGCACGCGGGCGTCCCGGTGACCACGGGTGAAAAATGGCTGCTTTCGCAATGGATACGCAGCGAAAGCTACCGCGACCGCCTTGCCTGGTAGTCCAGCAGGAAAACAGGCAGGCGCACTGGTGGGGATGCGAAGCGCGCCTTCTTGCGAAAGCGGAGAAGAGGGTGGAGGAAACCCGTGTAGCTTCCGTCAGGCGCTGATGATTGAACTCCGCACCGCCTCGCGCGTTTTCATCTCGCCGCGTTCGCATTCATCGTCGCGTTCCGGGAGCTGTCGAGGTATTGCGCCGGATCGCGCATGCCGGTGGTGTGGCATTCGCCGGTGACGTGTCCGCGGTTGGTGCCGCCGGGGAGCTGGTCGTTGACCTTCTCGGTGACGCCATCGTCGGGATCGCTGAGCACCAGGTCGGTGGCGGCGTTGCAGTAATCCCATTGCCAGGCGTGGTCGGTGAACGAGGTGGTGTAGTAGTTCACCTTCGCGCGCTCGGCGGTCGGGATGCCGGCCAGCCACGCCGATGCGCCGCTGTAGGTCAGGTCGGAATTGCTGCCGCAACCGACGCCGAACCACGAGCCGATCGTGGCAAGGATGCCGGCGATGTTGGTGCCCTGGTAGGGCGATCCGACCGACTGGATCAGGCGCGAACCCGACGTCACGTAGTCCAGGCCGCTCCAGTAATAGGTGTACAGGTGCAGCGAGGCGAGGCCGCCCTGGCTGTGCGCGACGATACCGTAATCGTTCCAGGTGCTGCCGAATGCGAGGATCAGCCGGGCGAACTGGTCGTTGCTGCGGTTCGCATTGGGATCGCTGAAGACCGAGGCATTGCTGAACTGCGACGCGGGCCAGACCAGGCTCGAGCAGTAGCCGTGGACCAGCAGCAGGCGCGAGCCGCTGCCCATCGTCGTGGCCTGCGTTGAACTGTTCTGCCGTGGGCGCGGACCCATCGTCATGGCTTCATCGGGAACGGTTTGCGACGCGCGTGCCGGCGGGATCGGCGGCAGCGACAGCGCGATCCTTCCCGCGGAGGCAATGGTGATGAAGTGATCCGGATCCTCGACGCGCACGTTGCGCAGCTCGAAGGGTGCGCGGGCATTCGCGCGGGCGATCCAGCGCTGGTCCAGCCCGAGCGGGAAACCAGCGCCGCTGCGCTCGGTCATGCCGCTGATCCACGCCACGGGAACGGATAGACCGGCTGCATTCGTGCCCCAGACTTCGGCGTAGGCGCGGTAGTGGCCGGGGCTGCCCGTCTCCGTCGCGGGGATTGCTATTTCCAGGCGACCGGTCGTGGACGCGATGCCCATCGCCCGGGCGGCCGCCATCTTCAGCGTGGGCTGCACGATCGACACGATGTGTTCGGCCGAGCGCAACTGGCGCTCGCCGTTGCGTCCCACGGATTCGGTTTCGACCGAGGCGAGGTAGTCGCCGGCCTGGCTGGCTTCGAATTCACCGCCGTAGGTGCCGTCGTTCGCGAGGCCGTCGCCGTGGCGGCCGTCGTCGACCATCGGATATTCGCGCTGGCTGCCGTCGGGAGCGGTCACGCGCAACACGGCGCGCACGATCGTGCCGGCGGCCTTGCCGAGCTGGCTCGATCCGTCCGCGCCGGCATGCGACAGGACCGCGGCGATCTGCATGCGCTGGCCGACCCATTGCCGATTGTGGCTGGGCCAGGAAACCAGCCGCGTCGCCGGATCGCCTTCCATCAGCAGGAAGCCGCGTCCGGCGCCCTTGCCGTCGGAGTGGACGCTGATGTTCCAGTTGCCGCTGCGAACGCCATCAAGCGAATAGACATCGCCCTGGTACGCCGCGGACTCGATGCCGAACGCCGCACGCGCAGCGTCGCTATCCCTGGACAGCGGCGCGGGTTTGCCATCGGGGCTGCGCAGTTCCACCTGCAGTGGAGAGCCGTCGCCGGACAACACCATGAAATGCGCATGCCCGTTTTCCACCGGCAGCGTGCCGCTCCACGAGCGGCCGTGCCGCGCGTCGGGCGCGAGCTGCAACGGGATCAGCGCACTCTTGGAAACGATCGCGGCGGCGCCGATGCCGACCGGGCGCATCGCATCGAACTCGGAAGGCGGTCCGGCGAGCTGCTTGTACTGCGGATTGATCGCCGCGGAGCAGGCTCCGCAAACGGCCAGCGACACGGCCAAGGCAACACCCAGCTTCGATGGCTTCATGGCTACACCCGCGCGAATGGCAACCCACGCGAAACCTATCGCAAGCCGGACGCGCCGTTGGTGCACGTTGCGTTGCCGATTCGGCAACGATCGAAAGCCGACCGAGCCGAGCCGGTTGAGGGTTCCCTTTCTACCTGCGGGAGAGAGGGCTAGCCTTCGCCCCGCTGCGGATGCAGCCAGTTCGTGGCGAGCCGCGAGCCGTGCGCCTCCAGGAATCGCTCGCGATCCTCGGCCAGCGCCGCCTTGTAGTGCGCTTCCAGCGGCCCGCCCTCGACCAGCGCATCCATGCGCTTGAGGCCGACCTGCACCAGTTCGAAAAAGGCCTTCACTTTCCGCGAGAGCGCATGCCGGTGGCGCAGCGCCGCCATCAGCACGATCGGACGGAAGCGCCATTGCGGCAGCACCTGTTCGAGCCGGCACGGCTTGGTCGCATCGGCGACGTAGGCCAGCGGCACGCGCGCGATGCCGCCGCCGGCGACCGCCGACATCCAGGTCACGCGCAGGTCGTCGCTCAGCAGGGTGGGGCCGGCGACCGGCACCGTGAATTCCTTCCCGCCCGGTCCGAAGAGTTTCCACGGGATCGCATTGCCGCGGCGCGAGACCGCGCGTATCGATCGCAGCGCGCCCAGTTCCTCCGGAGTGGCGGGACGCCCCATGCGGTCGAGGAAAGCAGGCGATGCCACCGGTACCGTGGGCTGCAATCCCAGCACCAGGTCGCCCATGTGGCGATCCGGATCGTCGGTGAGGAACAGCGCGGCGTCCAGCGCCTTTCCGGCGAGGTCGACCGAGCGGTCCGACAGGTAGATCTCCATGTTCAGCGCGGGATGCCGTGCCGAGATGTCGACGAGGTCGCCGAGGATGCCCATCTCGACCGAGGCCGTCGGGATGCTCACGCGCAAGGTCCCTTGCAGGTGTTCGGCTCCGGCGTGCAGGCTGGATTCGGCTTCGTGGAGTTGCTGGCAGACGTTCGCCGCGCGCGCGTAGAACTCGCGTCCGTCGCTGGTCATCGACAGCACGCGACTGGTGCGGTCGAGCAGGCGGACGCCCAGGTGCTGTTCGAGCGCGGCCAGGCGTTTGCTGATCGCCGACTTCGACATGCCCAGCAACAGGCCGGCCTTGGTGAACGAACCGCATTCGACCAACTGGACGAACACTTCCAGATCCTGGATCCGCCAGTGCGCGAGGTTCCTGGATTTGGTTCTTGCGCAATCGCGCATGCCTCCCCCGGAGACGCCGCGTCGGGGCACTGTACGCGGATCGGGCGCGGGCGCGCCAGCCGTTGAAGTGCGTCGTCGGACGTTTCAGGGCAAAATTGGATCGAAGCGCCGATTGCCCCGAGCTGCTTCCCGGCTTTTTCCCCTGATGACGCTGCTTCCCTCTCCCGCGAGGGTTGGGGTGTGTCCGGTGGGTTTGCCGTCCGACCATGGAAGGATTGGCGTTGTTGAGGGATGTGCGGGCCGCAGTGCCGGATTCCATCCGCGCACGCTACGAAAGAGCAGGGGATCACCTTGACCTGGAGCCAGTGTTGATCGATCGAAACGACCGCGGTCTTCCACCGCGGAGATTTGCAGCGCAGCAGTTTGCGGAGCAGCCGTTCGCATCCCTGGCGTTCATCGCCTGCTGCCTGCTCGCCCTCCTCCTGCCGTTGCCGTCGTTCGCCGCCGAATACGCCGTCGGGCCCGCGCCGGCGTGGGTCGAACACGTCCGGCCCGGGGAGCCATCGAAGGAACAGCTCGCCCATGTCAGCGACGGCGTCGCTTACCTACTCATCGATTCCCAGGTGCGCACCGCCACGCCGGGCTTCAAGGACCGCTATCGGCACTTCATCAAGAAGGCGCTCAATGCCAAGGGCGTCGAATCGATCGCGAACCTCGAAATCCAGTTCGATCCGTCCTACCAGACCCTGACGCTCCATTCGATCGACATCGTCCGCAACGGGCGCACGATCGCGAAGCTACCCGCGGCCAGCGTCAAGATCCTCCAGCGCGAGACCGAACTCGACTCGTTGATCTACGACGGGTCCAAGACTGCGAATATCTTCCTGGACGACGTCCGTTCCGGCGACGTCGTCGACTATGCGTATACCGTCTCGGGCCGCAACAGGGTGTTTGGCGATCGCGACTTCGGCAACGCATTCCTGCAATACGACGAGCCGAGCGCGCGCATCCACGCGCGCCTGCTGATTCCGTCGCAGGAACCGCTGACGCTCGCCAGCCGCAATGGTGCGCAGGCCGCGACGATCCGCGAGCACGATGGATTGCGCGACTACGAGTGGGATGCCACCGACACCACGCCTGCAACGGTCGACAAAGGCGCGCCGGATTGGTACTTCCCGTACGCCCAGGTCGAATGGAGCCAGTTTCCGAACTGGGCGGCTGTCGCTCATTGGGCCTTGCCGTTGTACAAGGTTCCCGACCGCATAGGCCCCGACCTGCAACGCGAGGTCGATCGCATCGCCCGGGCGCAGTCGGGCGAGACCGGCAGGGCGCTCGCCGCACTGCGCTTGGTCCAGGGCGACGTCCGTTATCTCGGCATCGAGATCGGTGCGAACTCGCACGCGCCCAACCCGCCAGACACGGTGTTCGGCCGGCGCTTCGGCGACTGCAAGGACAAGACCCTGCTGACGCTGACCCTGCTCGACAGGCTCGGCATCAAGGCGCGAGCCGCGCTCGTGGACACGCAGACGGAGCGCGGCATCGCCGACGTCCTGCCCAATCCCGCCGCGTTCGACCATGTGATCGTGCAGGCGCGGCTGAACGGTGCCTGGTACTGGCTCGACCCCACGCGCCCCGCGCAGCTGAGCGACCTGGCCCACATCTACCAGCCCGACTTCGGCCTGGCGCTCCTGGTGGATCCGGCGACGAAAAGCTTGGTCCCGATGAAATCCGCGCAGGCTGCCGTGTCGAGCCGGAGTGTGCAGGTCGTGCTCGACGCGCATGCGGGTTTCGACAAGCCGGTGCGCTACTCGATCGTGACCACCTACGAAGGCGGCGAGGCCGAGGACGAGCGCGACCAGTTCGCGTCGACCACTCTCGGCGACATGCAGAAGAAATACCTGAACTACTACGCCGATTCCTATCCAGGCATCTCCGTGGAGAAGTCGCTCGAAATGAACGACGACAAGGTCGCCAATCGCCTGGTCACGACCGAGCATTACCTCATTGGACACATCGACAGCAAGGACGCGAAGGGCGGACACACCGTCGCCATTGCCACGCCCGACATCGACGGGCTCCTTCAAGATCCGGAAGTAATCGTCCGCAAGTCGCCACTCCAGCGTAGGTTCCCGCTCGACGTGCACGAATCGACGCGGATGTTGCTGCCCGAATCCTGGCCGGACAAGAGCGAGGATCAGACCGTTTCCAATCCTGCCTTCAGGTTCGAACGTCGCGTCGAGAGCCATGGTCTGACGGTGGCGATCGACGATCATTTCGCCGCGCTCGCCGACGAAGTATCCGTCCCCGACATGCCGCGCTTCCTGGCGGACCTCGCGCACGGGAGGAACCAGCTCGGCTACCAGTTGACATGGACGGGTCCGCTCGCCTCGGCAACGCCAGCCACGACTGCGACCGCGACCGCCAGTCGCACGGCACAGGGCATCGATCGCGTGAACTGGCCGGTTTCCCTGCTCGGGATGGCATGCCTGGGCATTTTCGTATGGCTGGGTGTGCTCGTGTACCGCTACGACCCGCTGCCCCATGCAATCCCCTCCGATGCACCCCGCGGCTTGGGCGGCTGGATGATCCTGGTGGTGATCGGCCTGCTGCTGACGTTGTTCGTGCAGGGGAGGATGGTGCTGTCCGCGCTGGATGCGATGGCGCCGGACGCGTGGGCGAAACTGACGACCTTTGGTTCGTCCGTCTACAAACCGGCGTGGGCGCCTTCGCTGCTCGGCGAGCTGATCGGCAACATCGCGTTGTTCGTGTGGACGGTGCTGCTGCTCGTGCTGATGTTCCGGCGTCGTCGCAGCTTCCCGCGGCTTGCTGCCGGCTTTTACGTCGCAGCGATCGCGTACATGGCCTGCGACGTGTGGAGCGCGAGCCGATTCCTCGACCTGCCATTCAATCACGAGGATCAGGTCACTTTGTCGAAGGCCATCGTCCACGCCGTGATCTGGGCTCCTTACCTGCTGGTTTCGCGCCGCGTGAAGGCGACCTTCGTGAATGGCTGGCAGGGGCGAGGCCCGGCCGGGCCGGTATCGGCAGTGGTCGGTGCCTAGGAGCGCATTGATCCGGTCGACGCATTCCCTCTGAACCTGATGGCGGTTGTATGGAAGCCGCAGGAGCTGCCGGGCAGAATCCGGACACGCGACCTCGGAGCGCCTCCCGCGGCGCGCGCCGGTTTGGTAGCCTGCCGGGCATCGATGTCGCGGTCCCGACGCGAGTGGGGAATGGGATCGCGGCGCCTTTGATTGCCCCGCAGCGGGCGCCGAGGGGATGCCGTCCAGCCGCATGCTCACCCTGAAGCAACTCCGCAAGCGCAAGATCGTGCAGTGGGCCGCGGCCTACGCGGCGACGGCGTGGGTATTGCTGCAGGTACTCTCGCTCGTTGGCCAGCAGTTCGACTGGTCGGCCGACCTGCTGCGGCTCATCACGGTGGCGCTGGGAGTCGGGTTCTTCGTGACCCTCGTGGTCGCGTGGTACCACGGCGAGAAAGGCCACCAGCAAGTGACCGGCAGCGAGGTCGCGATCCTGCTGGTGACGCTCTCGCTCGGCGGCGGCTTGCTGTGGCGCACTGCGCACATGCCGCATGGGGCGAACGCGAATCCTCCGCCGGTCGCCGGGGCGCCGGTTGCAGCGCGCTCGATCGCGGTGCTGCCGTTCGTCAACATGAGCGGCGACCCGAGGAACGACTACTTCTCCGACGGCCTCGCCGAGACGACGCTCGACATGCTCGCGCAGGTGCCGGACCTGAAGGTGATCGCGCGCACCTCCTCGTTCGCGTTCAAGGGCAAGGCGCAGGACATGCGCCAGATCGGCGCCGCGCTGGGCGCCGCCTACCTGCTCGAGGGCAGCGTGCAGCAGGCCGACAACACGCTGCGCATCACCACCCAGTTGATCCGCGCCTCCGACGGCAGCCACCTGTGGTCGCATCACTACGATCGGCCGATGAACGATGTGTTCAAGGTCCAGGACGAGATCGCCGGCGAGGTCGTGAAGGAACTGGCGATCGCGCTGCCGCCGGGCGCGCAGCAGCACCTCGTGCAGAAACGCACCGGCAACGTCGCCGCCTACGAGGAATACATGAAGGGCAGCGCGCTGATGCCAGGGCGCAAGGTGGCCGACATGCGCGAAGCGGCGGCGCACTTCGAGAAGGCGATCGCGCTCGACCCCGGCTACGCGCGCGCCTACGCGGCGGCCGGCGACGCTTACTCGCTGCTCGAGGTATACGCGTCGATCACCGACACCGAGCGAGCGCGCATGGCCGACTACGTCTCGCGCGCGGTGCAGCTCGCGCCCGACCTCGGCGAGGCGCACGTCAGCCTCGCCGACTGGATGAATGCGACCGGCGACGCCAGCGGCGCGGCGCGCGAGTTCAAGCTCGGCATCGGGCTGGCGCCCAGCTACGCGACCGGTTTCCAGTGGTACGGCGAGTTCCTCTACAACCGCTACGGCCTCGCCGAGGAATCGTTGGCGGCCTTGCGCCGCGCAGCCGCGCTCGATCCGCTTTCGCCGATCGTGCAGGCGAGCCTGGCCGGCTCGCTGATCAACGCCGGGCATTTCGACGAGGCCGGATCGGTGCTCGCCCGCCTCGAGGCCGCGCATCCCGACCTGTCATCGGCCTGGGACTACGAATCGCAGCTGGCGACGATGCGCGGCGACCTGCCGCGCGCGCTGCGCGCCCTGAAGAAGCAGGCCGCGCTCGATCCCGATGCGGTCGGCGTGACCAGCTCGGGCTGCTTCGCGCTGATGCGCTTCGGCGCGCTCGACGATTCCCGTCGCTGCCTCGACGCGATGGCCGCCACCGCCGGCGAGAACGACATCGTGAAGTTCTACCGCGAAGGCCTGTACGAGTGGACCGGCGAGTGGAAGGCCGCCGAGGCCGAGTTCCAGAAGATGGCGCAGGCCGACACCGGCGTGAAGGCCAGCGTGTGGTCCGGGCTCGGACGCTACGACGACGTGGTCGCGCTATACCGCCGCGTCAGCCCGCAGTTGTTCGCCGAGCCGCTGGCCACGATCCTGCCGGGACAGGACCAGGACGCGGGCATGCTTGGTTATGCGCTGATGCGGACGGGCAGGGCGGACCAGGGACGCAGGCTGCTGCAGGCGGCACTGAAGTCGCGGTCTGGCCGGCCACGGATCATGGATTACTCGCAATGGGACGAGGTCGAGTTCCTGGTTGCACTCGGCGAGCGCGACGAGGCCTTCGCCACCCTGCAACGGGATGTCGACACGGGTTACTTCCTCGACATTCCGGAACTGGACGTCAATCCCGCCCTCGCCGATTTCCGCGAGGATCCGCGCTACGCACAGATCCTCGCGCCGGCGCGTGCCAAGGCCGCCGCGCAGGTCGCCGCGGCGCGGGCGGCAGGATTGCTGTAGGGCGCAACGTCTGCCCGGAGACTCGAGCGGGTTCCGCGGGAGCGCAGATTCCCCGCGTTCGTGTAGTCTGGTCGGCGATTGGCGCGGTCATGCCGGGGATCCCTGGCTGGCAGGGGTCAGGCCTTCGTCCGCGCCGACGGGGGATCGTGTGGGCGAGAACGACATCACCAGGCTGCTGGCGCGTTGGCGCACCGGCGACAAGGCCGCGGAAGGGGCGTTGATGGATGCCCTCTATCCGCAGTTGCGGGACCTGGCGCGTCGCCAGTTGCACGGCGCCAGCCACCGCTTGACCCTGCGCGCGACCGAACTGGTCAACGAGTCCTACCTCAAGCTGCTCGACCAGCGGACGCCGTGGGAAAACCGCCGCCATTTCGTGGCCGTCGCCAGCAGCGTCATGCGTCGGGTGCTGGTGGACCTGCTGCGCGAGCGCGCGGCGGAAAAGCGCGGCCATGGCATCGACCACATAGAGCTCGTTCCCGGCGTCGAAGGCGAGCCGGCGGCCAGCGAGCCGGCGCTGGACTGGCTGGTCCTCGAACAGGCGCTGGCCACTCTCGAGCGTCGCGATGCGATCGCGGCCCGCGTCGTCGAACTGCGTTATTTCGGAGGCCTGAACAACGAAGAGGTCGCGGCCGAACTCGACATCGGAGTGGCCACCGTGGTCCGCCACTGGCAGTTCGCGCGCGCCTGGCTGCACAAGCGCTTGTAGCAGCGACGCACGTGGCGTGGCCCTGCGCTTCAGGCCGGCTCTTGCAGGGGCGCGCCGGAAAGATCGCCCGCCAGTTCGCGCCGCAACACTTCGCCATCCAGCTCGCCTTCCCACTTCGCCACCACGATCGTCGCCACGCCGTTGCCGATGAAGTTGGTCAGCGATCGGCATTCGCTCATGAAGCGGTCGATGCCGAGGATCAGGGCCATGCCTGCGACCGGTACTTCGGGCACGACCGCGAGCGTCGCCGCCAGCGTGATGAAACCCGCGCCGGTGACGCCCGATGCGCCCTTGCTGGTCAGCATCGCGACCGCGAGCAGGCTCAGTTGCTGGCCCAGCGTGAGGTGGATGTCGAGTGCCTGGGCGATGAACAGGGCTGCCATCGTCATGTAGAGGTTGGTGCCGTCGAGATTGAACGAGTAGCCCGAAGGCACGACCAGGCCGACCACCGAGCGCGAGCAGCCCAGCCGTTCGAGTTTCTCCATCAGCGGCACGAGCGCGCTTTCCGAGGAACTGGTGCCGAGTACGGTGAGCAGCTCGGACTTGATGTAACCGAGGAAGCGCAGGATCGAGAAACCGGTGAACCAGGCGATGGCGCCGAGTACGACCAGCACGAACATCGCGGCGGTCGCGTAGAACGTGCCGACCAGCGCCGCCAGCTTGACGATGCTGGCGATGCCGAACTTGCCGATGGTGAAGGCCATCGCGCCGAAGGCGCCCACCGGCGCGGCCTTCATCACGATGTTGACCATCCCGAACAGCACCTTCGACAGCGCATCGCAGGCCTCGTACACGCGCTTGCCGCGCTCGCCCAGGCGCGAGAGCGCGAAGCCGAACAGGATCGCCACCAGCAGCACCTGGAGCAGGTTGCCGTTGGCGGTGAAAGCGTCGAGGAAGGTGTTGGGGATGATGTGCAGGATGAAATCGGAGGTGTTCTGCTCGTGCGCCTGCTGCGCGTAACCAGCGACTGCCTTGGCGTCGAGCGTGTGCGGATCGGCGTGGAAACCGTCGCCCGGTCGCACCACGTTCATCACCAGCAGGCCCAGCGCGAGCGCGAATGTCGAGACCACCTCGAAGTACAGCACCGCCTTCGCGCCCACGCGCCCGACCTTCCTGAGGTCGCTCACGCCGGCGATGCCGAGCACGACGGTGAAGAAGATCACCGGCGAGATCAGCATCTTCACCAGCGCGATGAAACCGTCGCCCAGCGGCTTGAGCGATGAGGCCCTGAACGCTCCTGGCGCGGCGCCTGCGTCCGGATACCCGATGCCGATCAGCACGCCCAGCGCGATGCCGACGAGCACCCAGAAATACAGATGGCGTGCGAAACCCTTCACGTGCGGCTCCCCGGCGGATGCGTCGCGACCATGGACGATGCCCGCATCGCAGCAGCGTGCATGGCGACTGTCAATGGCACCCCGGTTCCATCACGCGGTGGTGATGCGTCACGGTGCGCGCGAAGACGTTTCATTCGATGCGACGGGCATTTTTTTCAGTCCGTCCAGTTGCTGGATCTCCATCGCCCGGTTCGGATTGTCCCGACCGTCCATGCTGCGGTAGCGGGCGTCGAACTCGGCTGCGGCAGGGTCATGGGCGTTGTAGAAAGCCAACGCCCGCAGGTAGACCGCCTCCGAATCGTCGGGGTATTCCGTGATGAGCTGCCTGGTGCACGTGAGCGCATGCCCGCCGTCGAGATGCAGCCCGAGATAGGTCTGGCACAGCACGGTCAGCGCCCACTTGTGGTCTTTCACCAGAAGGATGTCCTTCTGCAGGATCACGCGTTCGTCGTTCACCTCGTCGAGTCCGCCGTAGAAGGTGGCCAGCCGGGGGTAGTAGTCGTCGCACCCGCAATCCTCGGGTTTCTGGGCGCCGGCAAGGCGGGCGTCAGCGTGCGCTTCGTCACCGCGACCCAGGCTCTCGAGCAACTCGGCGCGGTCGATGAGGAAGTCCGGTTCATTCGGGCTGAAACGCAGGGCCTGCGATACGTAGTCGAGGGCTTTCCGTGGGTCATGCGCCTGCTGCAACGCCATGCCAGCCTTGGCCAGGTAGAAGGCATCGGGTGCGGTGTGCGCCGCGAGATCCAGTTCCGTTGCGATCGGGGTGAGGTCGGACGACTGGTAATGGAGGTAAGCCCGGCGACCGATGCCCTTGGCCAGCAGCGAGCCGAGCATCGGGCTGTCCTTCACGTGCAACCGGATTTGCGCGATCGCCCTGTCAAGGTCGTTGAACGAGGCTTCTCCGCGCTTCCAGCGCGGATCGACGTCGAGCATCCACTGGTCGTTGACGTGCCACGACAGGGGATCGACCCTCATGCAGCCCCGAGTGGCGGGCACGCGCAGGCTCTCGTCCGGGACCATGCTGCCGATCTGCATGAGTGCCACGCAGGCCGGACTCAGTTTCGGCTCTGCCTGCAAGACCGATTGCAGCAGGGGCACAGCGTCGCGCAACTGCGAGGCCATGCCTTCGAATTGCTCGTCGGTTGTTTCCGATGCATACGCGTTTCCGCGGACGGTCCATGCCTGGGCGAGCACCGCTTCCGCCTGGGCGAGCTGCGCATAGGGATTGTTCGGGGACTTCGCGAGCCAGTCGGCGGCGAGTTTCCGGCCGTCCGCGGTTCCGAAGTCCTGGTAGGCGGCGAACAGGAAGTCGCGATGGGCGGGATCGCTGTAGTGCTCGGCGAGGATCTGCGCGTACTGCCGGTCCAGGGTCGCGGCGCCGTTGGGCTTCTGGAGCGTCTGGGCGATCTCGTGCAGGCTCGGTTCCTGTGGCAGTGACAGCCAACAGCGCGCCTTGCCTGCGCGCGGCGTCCACTGGTTGCCGGGCAGATCGGGAGCGGCGAGGCATTTCTGCAGCGCAGGGCGATCGGCCAGCGAAACCCGGGATACGTCGTCGAGCGGATCCGAAAGCCTGCAGCCGCCCAGGATGCAGGCTGACGAAATGCACAACATCAGGCCCAGGTGTTTCGTCATGAAATTCTCCTGCTGTCTTGCGGGCCTGGTGCAGCCGGACTGGCTTGCAACGGTGTCGTCGATGCGGATCGGCATCGGAAGTCGCAGTTTATCGCGCGCTGCCGCATCGCCGCGAACGGAGCGCGTGCCCGCGGTTGCCGGGCATCGACCGCACTCCGTGATCGCATCGAGCGACCGACATCGACATGTGCCCGGTTCCGCCGCGTTCCTTCGGTTACCATCCTCGCGTAGCCGGGAACAGGGGGCCTCGGGTGCATTGGCTCAGGACCGCATGGGTGCTGCTCGCGTGCGTGTTCGCCGCCGCCTTCGCGCGCGCGGAAGAGCCGATGGCCACGCGCATGACCCCGGACCTGCGCGTGTACCCGCAGTTCTTCAGCATCGCGCAGGACGATGCGCGCCAGATCTACCTCGGTGGTCTCGACGGCATCGTGCGCCACGACGGCGGCCGCTGGATCTGGGAGCCGAGTCCGAAGCGTGGCCCGGTGCGAGCGCTTCACGTCGGCACGGATGGTCGCGTCTGGTACGGCGGCAGCGACAGCTTCGGCTATCTGGAGACGTTGCCTACCGGCGAGCAGCGCTACGTCGATCTCGCGCCGCAGTTTGCCGGCGATCTGCATGGCCGGCCTTTCTCGGACGTCTGGTCGATCGCCGAGTTCCACGGCGTGATCTGGTTCAGCGCGCTGCGCGACCTGTTCGCGGTCGACGAGCGCGGCCGGCGATTGGGCTACTGGCATCGCGAGCAGCGCTTCGGCGATGTCGTGGTGGTCCGCGACGAGCTGTGGCTGCAGTGGCGTGGCGAGGGCCTGCGTCGCTGGAACGGCCACGACTTCGTGGCGATCGCCGGCACCCAGGCTTTCGGCCAGTCGCCGATCTACGGCATCTATCCGCTCGCCGATGGCGCGGTGCTGGTGGACGACATCACCGCCGGGCTGATGTTGTGGCGCAACGGCGCGATCACGAAGCTCGACGATCCGGCGCTGCGCGAGGACATGCCGCACCTCACCCGCGGCGTGGCCCTCGGCAACGGGCGCTTCGCTTTCGCCGGCGACGACGGCCGCCTGCGCGTGCTCGACCTGGCGCAGCGCCGCTTCGAGAGCGCACGGGTCGGCCAGGGTTTCATGGCCGACGTGATGCTCGATCGCGACGGCGCACTGCTGGCGGTCGACGACAAGGGTGCGGTGCGCCTGTCGTGGCCGCCGCGCTGGACGCGCTACGGCAGCGCCGACGGCGTATCGGGCAGCATGCACGACCTCGTCCGGGTCGACGATCGACTGTTCCTGTGCAGCGGCGCCGGCGTGCAGGAGACCGTCGTCGCCGACGGCGCCCCGGTCCTGCCATTGCGCTACCACCCCTGGATTTCGAACGAATGCTGGACGATCCAGCGCGTCGGCGATGCGCTGCTGCTGGCCGAGTCGCTGTCGCTGTATCGCATCGACGGCGAACGCGTGACGCCGGTGTCGGCGAACGATCTCTACCCCCGCACGTTGCTCGCCGATCCGGTCGATGCGACGCGCCTGTGGGTCGGCACCGAGCAAGGCCCGGCCCTGCTCCAGCGCGACGGAGCCGGCTTCCGCGAGCTGGGACGCGTCGAGACGCCCGGCTGGCTGGTCGACACGATCGCTCCGGCAGGGCAGGGCGCATGGCTGGGCAGCGAGGATCGTGGCCTGTTCCTCGCGCGCACGGATGCGACGGCGCCGCACGGAATCAGCCTCGAAGACTGGAGCACACGGCACGGGCTGGAACTCGACGACCGCGGCGGAGCTTTCGTCTCCGCGTTGCCCGAAGGCGTGTATGCGAGCACCGGGCGCGGCCTGTTCCGGTTCGATCGCGACCGTTTCGTGAGGGACGACGACGGCGGCCTGAAGGCGCTGCTCGCCGACGGCGAAACCGTGCGCCTGCGCGTCGCCGACAACGGCGATCGCTGGGCCTTCAGCTATCACACGGTCTATCGCCGACCGAAGGGCGGGCACTGGCAGGTCGCCCTGGTGGGCGGTGCAGCCAGTGGCGAGCTTCAGACGGTGCTTCCCTTGCCGGATGGTGATGCCCTGGTCGGCGGTGACGCTTTCGTCGCGCATTTCCGCAACGTCGCCACCGCATCGGCTGGGGGTTCGCATGCGACGGTCCGCGTCACCGCGGTCCGGCTCAATCGCGAGGGGCATTCGCCGGAATCGATGCCGCTCGACCATGCGCCGCAGATGCAACCCAAGGGCGGAAGCATCGACGTCGACCTGGGCTTCACCGACTTCGAATCCGGCGACGACAAGCAGTACCAGGTGCGGCTGGAAGGCTTCTCGAAGGGTTGGTCGGCGTGGAGCCGGCAATCCAGCTACCGCTTCTTCGCGCTGCCGCCGGGCGACTACACGCTGCACATCCGTGCGCGCCGCGCCGACGACGTGCCGGTGGAGGGCGTCCCGTTCCGCTTCACCATCGTGCCGCGCTGGTACGAGCGACCCTGGGCGATCCCCCTGCTCGTGTTGCTGGTCAGCGCGGTCATCGCCGCCGCACTGATCCAGCGCCAGCGCCTGCGCGTGCGCCACCTGCGCGAACACAACCTGGAACTCGACCGCCTCGTGCACGCGCGCACCCGCGATCTGGAGCGCGTGAACCTGCGCCTGCAGGACCTTGCCGACCGCGACGGCCTGACCGACATCGCCAATCGCCGCCGCTTCGACAGCTATCTCGAACAGTGCCTGCAACGTGCGCGCGAACTCCAGCAGCCGCTCGGCCTGGCGATGGTCGATGTCGACCACTTCAAGCGCTACAACGACAGCCACGGACACCAGGCCGGCGACGATGTCCTGCGCCGCGTCGCCAAGCTGCTCAGCGAGGGCGTGCGCGGCGATACCCTGGTCGCGCGTTACGGCGGCGAGGAGTTCGCGCTCGTTGCGCCCGGCTGCGAGCTGGCGACGATGCGCGAGGTGGCCGAACGTTTGCGCACGCATGTCTCCGCCGTGCTGTCTGGCACCACCATCAGCATCGGCACCTGCGCCTTCGATCCGTCCGCGCCCGAGCGGGCCGATGAGCTGGTCGCGCGCGCGGACGCAGCCCTCTATCGCGCCAAGAACGCTGGACGCAACCGGGTGGAATGACGATGGGCATGGGACAGCGATCTCCCTGGTCGACGATCTTCGGCAGCGTGGTGCTTGTCGGGTTTGCAATGTGGAATTTCGCGACGGCCTACGCACCGCCGGATTCGACGCCGCTGCGCAGCGTCGACGGCACGATCGCGAACGTGATCACGACCTGGGTGCATCACAGCACCAAGGGCGGTGGCTGGAACTCGCCGGTCGTCACGATCGTCCTCGCCGACAGCCAGACGATCCGGTTCACCGGGCACAGCCGCGGCGAGACGCCTGCCGCGCAGCCGCTGAGCGCCCTCCGGCGCGGCGCCACGGCGAACGCGCGCGTGGACGCAACCGGCGAAATCTGGGAATTGAGTGTGGAAGATCGACCGGTCGTCGCCCTCGCCGACACGCTCGCGCGGCACCACGCGCTGGTGCACACCCGCAACCTGATCTGCTTTTTCCTGCTGGCGATGGGGCTGGGCCTGGGTGCGTACGGCGTGCGGCGCCTGAAGGTCGAGGGCTACTGAAGACCGGCTGCATCGCCAGCGGCTTTCGGCAAGCCGGAGTGTGCGTACGCCATGCGCCCCGGCGGCATTCCCGGTGCTAGGATCGGCGTACGTCCACGATGGCCCGGGGAGAGTCGATCATGAGCGACAATCCGTACGCTTCACCGAATGCGCCGGTGGGGCGCGATCAGGCCGCCGAAGTGCCGGCCGACGTGCTCAACAAGATCAAGAGCGCCTGGGTCGCTGCCGTGGTCTCGGGCAGCATCACCCTGGTCTTCACCATCATCGCCGTCATGGGCTACAGCATGATGGGCATCACCTCCGCGAGCTTCATCGACGTCGCATTGATCTTCGGCCTGGCTTTCGGCATCCATCGCAAGAGCCGGACTTGCGCGGTGATCATGCTGCTGTACTTCGTCGCCTCCAAGATCCTGCAGATGGAACAAGCAGGCGCGCCCCGCGGCATCGTCCTGGCGGTCATCTTCACGATCTTCTTCGTGCAGGGTGTGATCGGTACCTTCAAGTACCACAGCCTGATGGCGCCCAAGCGCGGCTGACGCACAGGTTGCCTCGATGGATTTCGCTCATTCCCCAAGGACGCAGGCGCTGTGCGAGCGGCTGTGGCGCTTCCTGCGCGAGGAAGTGCTTCCGGCCGAGCAGGCCCATGCTGCGGAACTCCAGGGAGGCGCCGACTGGCGGGCGTGGCGGCAACCGCAGGCGATGGAGTCGCTGAAGGCGAAAGCGCGCGCGGCGGGACTGTGGAACCTGTTCCTGCCCGAGCCCGGGCATGGCGCCGGATTGTCGAACCTCGAATACGCGCCGCTCGCCGAGATCATGGGGCATTCCTTCCTCGCGCCCGAGGCCTGCAACTGCAGCGCGCCCGATACCGGCAACATGGAAGTGCTCGCGCGCTACGGATCGCCTGAGCAGAAGCAGCGCTGGCTGGAACCGCTGCTCGACGGCACGATCCGCTCGGCATTCTGCATGACCGAGCCGGATGTCGCCTCGTCGGATGCGACCAACATGCGCGCGACCGCGATCGTCGAGGGTGACCAGGTCGTGCTCGATGGTCGCAAGTGGTGGTCGACCGGGATCGGCCATCCGCATTGCCGCTTCGTCATCTTCATGGGCCTGGGCGATCCGCAGGCGCCGCCGCACCAGCGGCATTCGATGGTGATCTGTCCGCTCGACGCGCCGGGCGTGCGGATCGAGCGGATGCTGCCGGTCTTCCACGGCTTCGACGAACCTTCCGGGCACGGCGAAGTGAGCTTCACCGGCGTGCGTCTGCCGCTCGACCACGTGATCCTCGGCAGTGGTCGTGGCTTCGAGATCGCCCAGGGCCGGCTCGGTCCGGGTCGCATCCACCACTGCATGCGTGCGATCGGCGCGGCCGAGCGCGCGCTGTCGCTGCTGTGCGCCCGCGCGAGCCAGCGCGTCGCTTTCGGCAAGCCGTTGATCGAACTCGGCGGCAACGCCGACGTCGTCGCCGACCTGCGCATCGCGATCGAGCAGGCGCGCCTGCTGACGCTCAAGGCCGCGTGGTTGATGGATACACAGGGCACGAAGGCGGCGATGAGCGAGATTTCGCAGATCAAGGTGGTCGCGCCGATGGTGCTGCAGAAGGCCGCCGATGCGGCGATCCAGATCCACGGTGGTGCGGGTTTGTCGGACGATTTTCCGCTGGCGGCGTTGTACGCCTATGCGCGCGTGCTGCGGCTGGCCGATGGGCCGGACGAAGTGCACCGGGCGACGATCGCCAAGCTGGAGCTGAAGGCGCAGGCGAGGGCGGCGCACTGAGCACCGACCAGCCACGCGATGTCCGCGAGGAGGATCGCCTCGATGTCGCCAGCGTCGATGGCTTCCTCAAGCGCTCCATCGCAGACCTGCACGGCGAGCCTGCGATCAGGCAATTCCCTGGTGGCGCTTCCAACCTTACCTATCTCGTCGCCTATCCGGATCGCGAGTTCGTCCTGCGCAAGCCGCCGGGAGGGACGAAGGCGAAATCGGCGCACGACATGTTGCGCGAGGCGCGGGTGATGGCCGCGCTCAAGCCGTTCTATCCCTGCGTGCCGGGAATCCTCGCGACCTGCGACGATCCCGCCGTGCTCGGCAGCGATTTCTACGTGATGGAGCGCGTGCGCGGCATCGTGCTCCGGCGCGACCTGCCGCCGGAACTGGGCCTGGACGAAGCGGGCGTCCGTCGACTCTGCACGGGATTCGTCGATCGCCTCGTCGAGCTGCACGCGGTCGATGTCGCGCACCCCGCCATCGCCGCGATCGGCAAGGGCGAGGGCTATGTCGCGCGCCAGCTCGCGGGATGGAGCGAGCGCTGGCGACAGGCGCACACCGAGGGCACCGATCCCTGCGAGGACGTGATCGCGTGGCTCGCCGAAAAGCAGCCGGCGCGCGACGCGGGGATCTGCGTGATCCACAACGACTGGCGCTTCGACAACGTCGTGCTCGACGAAGCCGATCCGCTGCGGATCGTCGGCGTGCTCGACTGGGAAATGGCCACGCTCGGCGACCCGCTGATGGATCTCGGCGGCGCGCTCGCCTACTGGGTGCAGGCCGACGACGACGCGGTGTTCCGCTCGTTCCGGCGCCAGCCCACGCACGTACCGGGCATGCTGACGCGCCGCGAGGTCATCGAGCACTACGCGCGACGCAGCGGCCGCGATGTCGAGCGCTTCGATTTCTTCGAGGTCTTCGGCCTGTTCCGCCTGATGGCGATCGTCCAGCAGATCTGGCGCCGGTACGCGCTCGGGCAGACCACCAACCCGCAGTTCGCGGGCTTCGGCGATGCCGCACGCTACATGGGCGCGCGCTGCCGCCGGCTGATCGCCGCCTCGAGGCTGTGACGATGGCGGACGTGCTGCTGATCCGCCACGGACAGGCCAGCTTCGGTGCGGCCGACTACGACCGGCTGTCGGCGACCGGCGAGGATCAATCGCGCCTGCTGGGGCAGTGGTTCGGAAGGATCGGCACGGTGCCCGACCTGGTCGTCACCGGCTCGATGCGTCGCCACGCGCGGACCGCGGAGCTGTGCCTGGAAACGGCCGCGATCGACGCGCCGACGCTGGTCGTGCCGGGTTTCGACGAGATGGATCATCTGGAAGTCCTCGCGCGCCATCGTCCCGACCTGGTCGCGCCCGGCGCCCTGGTCGCCGAGCTCGCGGCTGCCGCCGATCCGCAGCGCGCGTTCCAGGACCTGTTCGCCGCCGCCGCGTCGCGCTGGACCTGTGGCGAACACGACGGCGACTACGCCTGCACCTGGGACCGTTTTCGCACGAACGTCCTCGCCGCCTTGCAGATGCTGGCCGGGCACGCGGCGCGAAGGATCTGGGTCTTCACTTCGGGCGGACCGATCGCGGTGATCGTCAACGCGTTGATGGGCGCACCCGTCGATCGCACGTTCGAATCCGCATGGCCGCTGGTGAACACCTCGACGACGCGCATCGCCCTTGGCGCGGACCGCAACCTGCTGCTCGGCTACAACATGTGGCCGCACCTGGAAGTCGCAGGCGACGCGAGCCTCGTGACTTATCGATAGTCCGCCCGACCGCCAGGCCATCTGGCCGGTCTTCCCAGGCTGACTGGCCGCATGCTGACGGTTGAACGGCGCGCTTGCGCGCTATTGCAAGGCCGGCCGGGCGGGCGCAGTGTGTCTGCGGCACCGCACAGGGTTTCGATGCCCAGGAAGGCGGACGGTGCGAGTCGATGCGAGGTATGCGCCATGCGTGCGCCCTGGTCGTTGATCGCGGTACTTGGCCTTGTCCTGCCCGTCGTCGCGGTGGCCGCAGACAATCCAAGCGTGATGCAGACGAATACGAGACCCGTGGGGGTGTGGGCCAGCCACCAGGGGAATGGCGCGGGCCACGGCGATCACGATCGTGGTGATTTCCGCCATTTCCACCGGCCGCCTTTCGTGTACGTGCCGACCTTTGCGACGTATGCCGCCCCGTCGGGCGACGATGACGCGGATCGCGACCCGTCCTACTACACGCGCACGGAGTACGTTCCCGTGCCGTACCCGGTGCCGGTCATGCCGGAAGCTCCACCCGCACCGCGATCACCGCCGCCGATCGTGCGTTACGCGACGACCGGTCAGCACATCGATATCCCGAAGGGCGCGCACGTCACGACGGGTTCGGTCTACAAATACAAGCAGGGCGGCGTGAACGTGTACACCAACGTGCCGCCGCCGGGGAGCGCGGACGCGAAGCTGCTGTTCGGCTATACCGAGGCGGTCGCGCCGGCATCGTCGTCGGAGTGATGGTGCCACCCGTTGTGCCGTCCGAGGGCTGGCTTGCGGCTCGTGCGCGGCATCGGAACCGACCACCCGACAATCCCGTCGTCGCCATCGTTCCAAACAAAACGCCCCGGGCATCGCTGCCCGGGGCGTCGTTTGTTGCGATGCCGCTGTCGCTTACTGGGCGGGGCTGACGTACGCCTGCCATGCCGCAAGCAGGTTGGTCGCATTCACCGAGCCGAGTCCGGCGGCGAAACTCCAACCGGGCCTGGACGGGTACGCGGAAACGTACTTCGAGGTGCTGGTCGAGGTCAGGCCGACCTGCGCGGGGCCACTGAACAGGTAGTCCGGAACCGTCCCGTAGAAGAAGCAGTCCGGCGTCACGGTGTCGGGAAGCTGCTGGATGCACTGGGTCGAGATGCCGCCGCGGGTGACGTTGTGGAACACGCAATCCGCGGTGCCGTTGTTGCCCTTGTCGGAATTGCATCCCGCCAGCGTGGCAGGCACCGAACCGCCGGGGCTGCCGTATTCCTGCGCCGCCAGCGCGTAGAGCACGGGCGCCGCGTTGCCCTGGTCCTGCGGCAGTCCCTGCTGCGCCAGGCCCTGGTCGATCAACGCCTGGATGCCAGCGAACATCGGCGAAGCCAGCGAGGTGCCGCCGCTGATGGCGATCAGGCCCGGGAAGCCCGGTGCGCACGGATACGACTCGGTGCAGGTGATGACCCAGGTGTAGCCGTTGAACGAACCGGCGAACAGGGAGACGTCGGGCACGTCGCGCATGCCGTCGCTGCTGTGGCCGATGACCTGGTTCTGCCAGGCCGGCCTGGTGTCGAAGTGCGACGGACCGCCGCTGCCGGCTTCGGACTGGATGGTGAAGCCCTCCGAGTCACCCGCGAGCTGCGCGTTGCAGAACGCGATCGCGTTGGCGTAGCCCAAGGACTTCGCCGCGGTGCTGTTGCCGCACGACTGGTTCCAGGGGATCTCGGGCACGTACGCCTTGGCGCTGCCGTAGTACGTGGTCAGCGTCGAGGTGAAGTACTTGCTGGTGGTGCCGTCGAGCACGTCGGCGGTGTCGGTGCCGCCGACGACGGTCACGTTCGGCGAGGTGCCGAGCGAGTTCGCGTCGATGGCCGGAACGCTCTGGATGGTGCCGCCATTGAAGCTCGGGTTGGAGCCCGAGTCGCCGCTGGAGACGAACACCGAGATGCCCTCGGCGTCGGCCTGCGCCCACATCAGGTCGATCGCCGCCTTGCTGCCGCTGTCGGTGAAGTACTCGCCGTAGCCGTAGCTCGCGCTGATGACGTCGGGGCGGGTGGGGGCATTGATCAGGTTGGTGGCCGCGGTGAACACGCCGCCGAAGAAGTTGTGCGAGAAGACGTCGGCGCAACTGGCCACGACGATGTTCGCGCCCGGGGCGATCGCGGTCGACCATTCCGCGTCGAGCAGGGTCTCGCCGTCGTCCTCGGCGCCAGGGGCGTCCGGGTTGACGCAGTTGGTGCGGTTGAAGCCGCCGCCCGTGGGCAGTGGCTGGACCTGGGCGAAGGTGCCGCCGCTATGGCCGAGGTTGAACTGGGCCACGAAGTTGGTCCAGTCGGAAGGCTGCATCGAGCCATCCTCGACCACGGCGATGGTGGTGCCATGGCCGGTGATGCCCGCGGCGTGCAGCTTGGAGACGCCGTACATCTTGGTCAGGTCATACGGCACCAGGCCGCGCGCGCCGCCGAAGAAAGGAACGGCCTGCGAGTGGCCGCCGTTCGTGCCGGGCTTGACGAGCGAGAGCTTCTGCGTGGCCGGGTCGAACTTGCCCAGCATGGGCGGAAGGTGCTGGGCGTGCGGATGCAGGTCGTTGAGGCCGGCGACGCCGGCGACCACTTCCCTGAGCGCTGCCGGCAGGTGCGCATCGGACACGTTCGCCACGTGGCTCTCGCTGCCGAGCTTGAACTGCTTTTCCTGGACGCCGAATGCGCGCTTGACCGTCCCGGCGTTGCCGCTGAAGTCGATCTGCATCTTGTTCGCGTACACGCCGTTGACGGTGAAGCCCTGGGAGACGAGCCACGACTTCGCCGCGGTGATGTCGGCATCGGCGACGCCGAAGTGCTCGCCGAACTCCTCGGGCTTCAGCCACTGGTGGAACTTCGGCGAATGACGGTCATGCTGGGCGGCGATCAGGGTGTCGAGCGCCGACTGGCGCGACGCGCTGCGCTTGAGCACGAGTTGCATGTGCTCCATCGGGGTCGAGTCGGGCGCATTGCCGATCGGCGTCGCACGCTCGAATTGCGCGAGGTGGCTGCGCTCCATCACGGCGACGGCATTGGCATCGACTGGCCGCGTCACGCGCGGCGCCTCGGCGGTGTTGATGCCGGCGAGTGCGGGATTCACGGGTGCCGCATGGGCCTGCGAGAGCGCAGGCAGGACCGCGAGTGCGGAAAGGATGGCCGCATGCAGCCTGGAATTTCCCGATTTCATGTACTGCCTCCGAAAGGTCTGAAAAAGATGGCATGCGCGGGCGCCCGAAGGATGCCCGTCGATGTGCCGCGTGTGTCCCCGTGAAACGATCGCTCGTGCCGGTCGCAAGACGATACTCTTGCTCGCCGAAAATATCAGCCGATAAAAACCCCTTGGCAAGACACCGCCGGCTGCGGACGACTATAGCCGAATGCGCTGTTACAAAGCGGTTATGTCGGTGACGGCGATGCACCCGGTTCCCTGGCTCCGGGACCGGGTTTCCTTCCGGCACGCGACAGCGCCCGCGACGCCGCGGGCACCTGTGCCCTGGCTGCGTCAGTGATGGTGGTGCTGGAGGATGATGTCGCTGTGCGCACCGCCCTTCGCGTGGTGGTGGTGCTGCAGGATGATGTCGCTGTGGGCGCCGCCGCCGGCAGCACCGTGATGGTGGTGCTGGAGGATGATGTTGGCATGCGCCGAGCCTTGCTTCTTGCCCGGCTGGCCGGTGGCCATCGCCAGCGGTGCGAGCAGCAGGGACGCTGCGACCAGCAGCGCGAGCGTCGCGCGCGCCGGCAGGTTGCGGTTCGGAAGGTGCGAGAGCGGATGGGCGTGCGGGTTCATGCTGTGCTCCTGGGGGTGGGCTTCGCGGTCGACTGGTTCGTGGCGTCGGCACTGAAGGAGAACGGTCGTCCCGGCTGGTTGCGGCCAGCCTGCCGATCAGTTTTCGCCGGGGCAGCGTTCCGGCTGTCCGTCCAGGTGTTCCTGGAGGTGCTCGAAGCCTGCATGGGTGCTGCCGCCCACGCGGCTGATCCGGATCACGTAGATGCCGTCGAAGTCGTCGTAGTGCCACGCCGGCAACTGCGAGGCATCCCCGCCGTTGTCGGAAAGCAGGGCCGAGGCCGCCTTCACGAGCTCCACGTGCTCCCATGCTACCAGCACGAGAGCCTTGCGATAGGCGGGTTTCTCGAGCTCGGCGACCAGCGCCCGAGTGTCGGAGTAACCGAACTGGGTGTTGACGGCCAGGCCGAAACGGATGGCGGTCGGTTCGATCGTCGCCAGTGGACGCACGTAGTCGTAGGACTTGAAGTGGTCGGGTTTGGACTTGGCTGGATCGGGCGCGAAGACCGCATCGGGTTTGCCGAACAGGGCCTGGATGACCTTGGGCAGGGCGAGGGCGCGGTTGAGCCCCTGGCAGTCGAGCTGGCCGAGGCCGTCGGACTGCTTCTCGCCGTGCCGGACCAGCACGATGGTCTCGGTCTCCGTCTCGGCTGCGGCGCAGCCAGCCGACAGCATCGTCGCCAGCAGGAGGCAGAGAACGGCAGCCGCAGGTCGTTGCATGAATCCTCCTCAGGATTTCCGTGCGGTGGCGTCTAGAAGGAATTAATATCGCTCAGGTTACGATGGTCCACTGGAAACGGGCCAGTCGATGCAACCATTGGCCCGATCCACTGACCCCGGGAGTCCATTGCAGGTGATCGCTTGTTGACGAGTTTCCTGAATGCCTGGAAGGCCTGGCTGGATTCCCTTGAACGGATGTCGGCCACGCGTGCCAACAGTCGCGCCAGTATGACGCTGGATGTCGCCACCCCGGTGCTGCTGCTCGCGGCGGGCGCGTGGTACGGGCATGTCCGCGCCCTGCCGGCGTTGCTGGTCGTCATGGCCGGGCTGCTCCTGTTCACCCTGGTCGAATACGTATTCCACCGCTGGATCTTCCACGGCACGCGTTCCCTGGAGGCGTTCACGCAAGGTCACTGGAACCATCACGAGGATCCACTCTGCGACGCGGCGCTGCCCTTCTTCCTGCCGCCGGCGATCCTGCTGATCCTGGTCGGGTTGTTCGACCTGGCGATGCCGCTGGGTTACGCGACCCTGCTGGCCGGTTCGATCGCCTGCGGCTACGCCTGCTACGACCTGAGCCACTACATCATCCACACCCGCCGCTTCCGCCATCCGCTGGGGCGACGCTGGGCCGCGAGCCACCACATCCACCACCACCACCCGGACCGCAACTTCGGCGTGACCACGCCGCTGTGGGACTACGCGCTGGGCACGCGGCACGTCTCGGCGAGCAAGCGGATGGGTGGATCCTGAAGATTCCTGCATCGGCCGAAACCATGCGTTTCCGTCCGGCCGCCTGAAACGAAAACGCCCCGGTGTCCGGGGCGTTTTTTTGCTGGTCGTACGCTTCGGGCCGTCAGTCCTGCTTGGGGATGTTCACCTTGCCGGCGACGTCGGCGTGCTCGATGTCGCCGCTGCCGATGTTGGCGACGTGCAGGTCGTGGCCGACGCCCCTGACGTGCAGGTCGCCCGAGCCGATCGATCCAACGTCGACATTGCCGCCGATCGTGCGAGCGCTGGCGTCGCCCGAACCGACGCTGCCGATGCCGACGTCGCCGCGCACGTGCTCGGCGGTGAAATCGCCCGAGCCGACGCTGCCCACCGTGACCGAACCGCGCACCTGGTCGACCGTGAAGTCGCCCGATCCGACCGATCCGACATGGGTGTCGCCGACGTCGGCGGCCTTGATGTCGCCGGAGTTCACTTTCGCCTCGAAGTGGCCCTGCACGCCGGCGACGTCGAGATCGCCCGAGCCGACCTGTGCCTTGAGCTCGGCGACATTCTTCACCCAGGAGTCGCCCGAGCCTACGTCGATTTCGACGGCGAGGCTGGCGGGCACGTCGATATGCAGGTCGAGGTAGGCATAGCGGTTGCCGAACAGCACCAGGCCGACGAAGGTCGGGTTCTCGTCCTTCGCCTCGACGATCAGGCGATCGCCTTCGCGATGCTGGATCAGCTGCAATCCCGGCAATTGCTTCTGGGTGCTCGCGCAGGCGCGTCCGCGCACCTGCCCGGTGGCGGCGGCGGTGCCGTTGAGATGGATGTTGTGCTGATGAACCTCGATCACCAGCGTATGCACGCCGGCGAAGTTGAGCGTCGCGTTGCGCGGCGCCTCGAAGCGGCATTCATCGGCGTGGGCGAGGGCGGGGACCAGCAGCAGGGCGCAGGGCAGGAGCTTCCACATGGCGAGTTCCTCGGGTTGGCGGTTCGACTAAGGATGGATGCGCGTCCGTGCACAGGGGTTGCAACGCATTCAGTGATCGTGGCCGTTCCGGTCCGTGCGCGAGCGGCAGTCGGACGTTTCGCGGACCTCGATGGTGGCGTAAGGCTTGAAGGCGGGCAGGGTGCCGGCGATCGCGTCCTGGGTCTTCTGCAGGGCTTCGAGGTTGTCGCAGATGACGAGAGCCTTTGCTTCGACATCCTTGGCGCGATCGTCGATCCTCGATTTGATCCGATCCGGATCGCCATGCGCGAGCCCGGAGACGACCTCGCCGATGGCATGCCCCGCCAGCTTCGCGCCCGCCTTGCCGGTCTCGATGCCGGCGTCGCGGATGTTCAGCACCTGCGCGTAGTAGGCCTTCAGCAGCTCACGCTGCGTGGATGTCAGCGCGGCCGGCTTGTTCGCGATGCGCAGGTCGCCGGCGGCATCGATGACCGCGTCGGGCTGGCCGTGCACGTGCATCGTGAGCACACCGTCGTGGAGCATCAGGTGATGACCGTTGCCGTCGCCGATGTAGGTGGTGCCGCCGCAGGCGGCGAGGCCTGCGGCGAGGGCGGTGGTGATGCAGGCCTTGAGGAAGGATTTCATGCGGATTCCCGTTCGAGTCTGGATTTCAGCCTTCGTCGCGCCAGCGGCGCAGGCGGATCGCGGCATAGATCATCGCTGCGCCGGCCGCGACGCCGATCCACAGGTCGGGTGTGCGGAACATGTCCCAGGACTGCATCATCAGCGCACCCATGTCGTCGGCGTGGCGGTGGATCGCCATGCCCTTCGGACCATCGATGATCGAATCGCCCAGGCCATTCGTGGCCGGGTGCCAGGCAAACCAGACGCCGGGAATCGTGCCGCCGAGGCTGCGGCCCACGATGTGGTGCCAGTACCACCTCACGTTCCATCCGAAGTTGAACAACGCGTTGAACCAGACCAGCAACAGACCGGAGAAGACCGGCAAGCCGACCGCCCACAGGAAGGGCTTGGTGCGCGCCCAGGCCGAGACCATCATCAGCCAGCCGATCGTCGGAGCCGCCCAGAGGACATACACAGGCAGCATGCCGGCGACTTCGAACGGCGAGGCGTACAGGCCCGGGCTGGACAGCACCGTGCCGAACTCGTTGACGCCCACCGTGGCCGATCCGATGCAGATCGCCAGCAGCGAGAGCAGGGAGACCACGGTTCCGAGTGCGATCGTGATCAGGGGCGCGCCTACCAGCGCCACGCCGACCTTCGACAGCACGGTCGCCTGGTCCGAGATCGGCAGCGACTTCCAGAACAGGACGCTGCGATCCTTGCGGTCGTCGAACAGGGCGCCGAGGCAGAAGAAGAACACCGTCACCGCCAGCACCATGTAAAGCGGCGTGGCCAGGCCCATGTATCCGGAGGCCAGGCCGCTCCCGAAATCGGCGGCTTCCTGCGGCGTCATCGCGCCCGACAGGCTGGTGACGGTGTCGCCGTTGATCTCGAAGCCATGGCTCTTGCCGAGCACGACGCCCACGACGATCGAGGCGGCGAGGAAGAAGACCATGATCGCGCCCACGATCATCGGCGCCCAGAAGAAGCCGCCCTTGTGTTCCCAGAACTCGCGTTTGACGAGCCACTTCATGGTGTTCATTCGTAGGTTCCCTTCATCGTGGCCACGAACAGGTCGGCGATGCCGACGTTGCGGGTCTCGCCGAACGCGGCGAGCTGGGCGCGCGGCACGCCGTCGAACAGCAGGACCGACTTGCCGAAGACCTGGCGTTCGTCGATCGGCTTGAGCGCTCGTGCGGCGTCGGCCTTGTCGGCGTTCACCATCACCTCGGTGAAGCGTTCGCCGACCTCGTCCATCGTCGCCGACAGCGTGATCTTCCCTTCGCGGATGAACATCAGGTCGGAGAGGATGTGCTCGATCTCCTCGACCTGGTGGGTGGTGACGATGATCGTCTTCTCCTCGTCGAAATAGTCCTCAAGCAGGTTCTGGTAGAACTGCTTGCGGTAGAGGATGTCGAGGCCGAGCGTGGGCTCGTCGAGCACCAGCAGTTTCGCGTCGATCGCCATCACCAGGGCCAGGTGCAATTGCACGATCATGCCCTTGGACATCTGCTTGACCTTCATGTTCGGGGTCAGCTTGGTGTGGGCGATGTAGCGTTCGGCCTTGGCGCGGTCGAACTTCGGGTGCACGCCGGCGACGAAATCGATGGCGTCCTTCACCTTCAGCCAGCGCGGCAGGATGGCGACGTCGGCGATGAAGCAGACCTGCTCCATCAGGGCGTCGCGCTGGGTGCGCGGATCCATGCCCAGCACCTTCAGCTCGCCGTCGAACGGAATCAGGCCCAGTGCGGCCTTCAGGGTGGTGGTCTTGCCCGAACCATTGGGACCGATCAGGCCGACGATGCGCCCGGCGGGAATGTCGAAGCTGACGTTGTCGACCGCGAACTGGGCGCCGTAGCGCTTGGTCAGGCCACGCGCGGAGATGACGGCGCTCATGAATGCTTCTCCTGTGCGGCGGCGCGCTGGAGCAGGTCTTCCACCCGCAGGCCCAGCCGCTGGATGCGCGCGACCATCGCTGGCCATTCCTCGCGCAGGAAGCGCTCGCGCTCCGAAGCCAGCAACTTCCCGGTCGCCCCATCGGTCACGTACATGCCCAGTCCCCTCCGTTTCTCAACCAGTGATTCGTCGGCCAGCTCCTGATACGCGCGCGAGACGGTGATCGGGTTGAGCTGGTAGTCGGCTGCGATCTGCCGCACCGAAGGGAGCGCATCGCCGGGCTTGAGCTGCCCGTCGAGCATCATCACCACGATGCGCTCCTTGAGTTGCCGGTAGATCGGCGCGTTGTCGTTCCAGGTCACGGTCATGTCAGTCGGCCCGCGGCTGCGACATCGACAGCGAGAACGAGTAGAAGGGCATCGCCAGGCTCATGCGGTTGGCATGGCGCGCGTGGAGGACAGACGGGCCGAGCGAGATGCGGGCGGCGGCTGCGGCGATCGCGATCCGGGTCGATGGGGTGCCGGCGACATCCTGGCTGGTTTCGACCGGGTGACCGAACGTCCATCCGGCGGCAAGGAACAGCGACGCGGCCATCAGCGCGGTCAACGTGTTCCGGGTCTTGCTGTACATGGCGCTCTCCTGGAGGTGAGCTATGGGTTAGGTGTTGTAGTGAACTATAACACCAGAAAATGCCATGTCAACACCCGATCAGGGTTTTTCACCCCAACCAAAGACCTATATCGGGTACAGGAGCAAAGCCGACTTGCAGACCTGAAACCAGCTCTATCGCGGCCTCCGCGGCAAGGCTGACGGGTCCATCGACGCACCACTGCCGGCCGCAGACGATCTCGCGTACCTGCTGCGTGCGCCTCACAGCCTCCGGCGTATCGCGCGTATCCCGGCCCCCAGCAGCGGAATGTGCTCGTACAGCCCGTGCGCCGAGTCCCAGTAGTCCTGGTGGTAGGTCACGCGGCCGTCTGCGGCGAAGCGCAGGTGGGTGACGCCGACGGTCCAGTTGTCGCGGCCCTTCGCGAACTTGCGGAAACGGATGAGCATCTTCCAGCGCACCAGGTATTCGCCGTGCTGGTTGCGGCTGATGTCCTCGATCGCGACCTTGCAGTCCTCGACGCCTCCGGCGCTTTCCTCGAGGTAGTGGGCCAGCTCGGCCGAGCCGCGCACGGTCTTCAGGCTGTCGTTGAAATACACGTCCGGCGCGTACGTGGCATCGAGCAGGCGTGCGATGCGACCGGCCTCGAAATTGCCGAAGAAATGCGCAAAGCGGTCCAGCGCAGCCTTTTCCGCGTCCGATCCGGCCTCGAACGCGTCGGGATGGCGCCGGCGCGCGGCTTCGAGTTCGTCCAGGGTTTCCATGCAGCCCTCAAGCCCTCGTTGCGTCCGTATCGGGTCCGTATCGGCACGTGGGTGCGGCCGGGAACCTGAAGCCCTGGCCGTGGTCAACGCCTGCTGCCATTGCCGCTGCGCGCTTTCGCCGCGACAATACACGGCCCGGCCGCGGCGGCGACAGCCTCGCCGTCGTTCGCGGCATCCATCCGGCTTCATCCATCCCAGTCTTCGGAGCACTTCATGCAGCTTTTCCCGCGTCACACCGCGTCCGTTTCCATCGTACTCCTGGCCCTGGCCTGTTCCGCGACGGTCGCGTTCGCGGCCCCGTCCAAGGCGCATCCGGCCGCAGCCACCGGCCCCGCGCTCGTCACCGACAAGGACAAGGTCAGCTATGCGATCGGCATGCAGGTCGGCCTGAACCTTGCCCACAACCTGCAGGGCGTCAAGGGTGAAGTGGATCCGGCGATCGTCCTGCGCGCGATCGGCGCCGTCATCAACGGCGGTACGCCGCAGATGTCGATGACCGATGCGCAGACCACGCTGGAAGGCTTCGGCAAGAGGATGCAGGCCAGGCAGCAGGCGCAGGCGCAGGCGATCGGCCAGAAGAACGTGGCCGAAGGCGCGGCGTTCCTGGCGGCGAACGCGAAGAAGCCCGGCGTGAAGGTGACCGCTTCGGGCCTGCAGTACATGGTCGAGAAGGAAGGCACCGGTCCGAAGCCCAAGGCGACCGACAACGTGAAGGTGAACTACACCGGCCAGTTGCTCGACGGCACCACCTTCGACGCGTCCGCGCAGCACGGCGGCCCGGCGATGATGCAGCTCAATGGCGTGATCCCGGGCTGGACCGAGGGCGTGCAGCTGATGAGCGTCGGCAGCAAGTACGTGTTCTGGATTCCGGCCAAGCTGGGCTATGGCGACAAGGGCACGCCGGGTGGTCCGATCGGTCCGAACGCGACCCTGAAGTTCGAAATCGAACTGGTGTCGATCGGCGGCGGCAAGTAAGCCGGTCCATCCGTTCCAGCGGCGCACCGGCCTGGTCCGGGTGCGCCGTGAGGGCCGCGTCCCGGATAACCGGACGCGCCCCTGATCGCCGGAGAGTGCAATGCGTGTGACCCTGTTTGGAACAGGATACGTCGGCCTCGTGACAGGCGCCTGCCTGGCCGAGGTCGGCAATGATGTGATCTGCGTGGATATCGACCAGGCCAAGATCGACGGCCTGCGCCGCGGCGTCGTGCCGATCTTCGAACCGGGCCTGGAAGAACTCGTCGAGGCGAACCAGCGGGCGGGGCGCCTGCGTTTCTCGACCGATGCGGCCGAGGGCGTGGCGCACGGCGACGTCCTGTTCATCGCTGTCGGCACGCCGCCGGACGAGGACGGCAGCGCCGACCTGAGCCATGTGCTGGAAGTCGCGCGCACGATCGGGCGACACATGGGCAAGCCGCGGGTGGTGGTCGACAAGTCCACGGTGCCGGTCGGCACCGGCGACCGCGTGAGCGCGGCCATCGCGAAGGAACTTGCGGTGCGCGGGGTGACGATCGGTTTCGAGGTCGTTTCCAATCCCGAATTCCTCAAGGAGGGCGACGCGGTCAAGGACTGCCTGCGTCCGGACCGCATCGTCATCGGCACCGATTCGCCGCACGCGATCGAGCAGATGAAACGCCTGTACGCGCCGTTCAACCGCAACCATGAGCGCCTGGTGGTGATGGACATGCGTTCGGCGGAGCTGACCAAGTACGCCGCCAACGCGATGCTCGCCACCAAGATCTCCTTCATGAACGAGATGGCGAACATCGCCGAACGCGTCGGCGCCGACATCGAGATGGTCCGCCATGGCATCGGTTCCGATCCGCGCATCGGCTACGCCTTCATCTATCCGGGCGCCGGCTACGGCGGCTCGTGTTTTCCCAAGGACGTGCAGGCGCTCGAGCGCACCGCGCGCCAGCATGGCTACGAGGCGCGCATCCTCGATGCGGTCGAGCGGGTGAACGATGCGCAGAAAGCGAAACTGTTCGAACTCGTGCAGCGGCATTTCGACGGCCAGCTGAAGGGCAAGCGCTTCGCGTTGTGGGGGCTTGCGTTCAAGCCCAACACCGACGACATGCGCGAGGCCTCCAGCCGCACCCTCCTCGACCTGCTGTGGAAGGCCGGCGCAAGCGTGCGCGCCTACGATCCGGAGGCGATGGACGAGGCGCGCCGCATCTACGGCGACGCGCGCGAGGACTTCGTGTTGTGCCGGACGCCGGCCGAGGCGCTAGAGGACGTTGACGCGCTGATCGTCGTCACCGAGTGGAAGGCCTTCTGGAGCCCGAGTTTCGCCGACCTCGCCGCGCGCCTGCGCGCGAAGGTGGTGTTCGACGGTCGCAACATCTACGAGCCGGATGAAGTGGAAGCGGCGGGCCTTGCGTACTACGGCATCGGTCGCGGCCGTTCGGTGCGTCGCCCATGAGCCTTGAATCCGCGGAGTTGATGGAGCGCCTGGTGGACCTCGAATCGCGGATCGCCTTCATCGAGCGCAGCCTGATCGAGATGAGCGACGCGCTCGCCGATGCGCGCATGGAATCGGTGCGGGACCGGATGCGCATGGAAGGCCTGCTGTCCGACCTCGGCGAATTGCGCAGCATGATCCCCGGCGATTCGCAGGAAGAGCCGCCGCCACCGCACTATTGAACCGGCCATTGGATGGATACCGCACCGGCATCGAGCTGAAACCTGCCGGACCTATCGTTTGTTGCACACCATTTGCCGGAACGCGGGCATGACGAATTCGATGAAGGACCTGCTGCTGGGACTCGGCTTCAAGCCAGCGCCCAAGCCGGACGCCGGCAAGCCCGATGTGAGCAGGCGGGACGTGGGCAGGCGGGATGCGGCCAAGCCCGGGCACAAGGATGCGCCGCGAGGGAAGCCCGCGGACGCGGCGGGGCAGGCGCGCAGGCAGGATCGTCGACCAGAGCCGAAGCCCGCGCATCCGCCGCGCGAACGGCCGCATGCACAGGTGCCGCGCGAGCGGCCGGACGTGCAATCGCAGCGCACACGCGCGGAGATCGATCTCGGCAAGGCGTACGCCATGCGCGCGCAGAAGGAAAAGGACGAACGCATCGAGGCCGAGCGGTTGAAGCAGGAAGCGGCGCGGATCAAGCGCGAGGCCAAGGCGACAGTCGCCGAGCTGCTCAGGGACAAGGCCCTCAACGACGCGTCCGGCGAGCTCACGCGCCATTTCGACTACAACGGCAAGATCCGTCGCGTCCACGTCAACGAAGCGCAGTTGAAGTCGCTCAACGCGGGCGAGTTCGGCGTGGTGCAGCTCGACGGCCGCTACCTGCTGGTCGATGCCGCACTCGCGCGCGAGGTACAGGCCTTGTTGCCGAGCCTGCTCGCCCTGCTGGTCGATCCGGATGCGCCGCCAGGTGACGATCCCTACGCGGATCCGAAGTACGCGATCCCGGACGACCTGGTCTGGTGATGATCTCGCGTTGGCGCGCGCAGGTTCGCGAGTTCCTCAAGGCGCTCGGGCCCGGCGTCACCACCGGCGCGGCTGACGACGATCCTTCCGGCATCGCGACCTATTCGGTCGTCGGCGCGCAGTTCGGCACCGGCTTCCTGTGGGCCGCATGGTTCACCTGGCCGCTGATGGGCTGCGTGCAGATGATGTGCGCGCGCGTCGGGATGGTCACCGGCGTGGGGCTGGCCGGCGCGTTGCGCGAGAAATTCCCGCGCTGGCTGGTCGCGCTGATCGCGGTCGCCCTGCTGGTGGCGAACGTGATCAACATCGCGTCGGATCTTTCCGGCATGGCCGACGCTGCCGAGATGCTCGGCGCCGGCTCGTCGCACGCCTGGGTGTGGGTGTTCGGACTGGGCATCTGCGCGGCGATGGTGCGACTGCGCTATCACCAGATCGCAGGGGTACTGAAGTGGCTGGCGCTCGCGCTGCTCGCGTACGTCGTCGCCGCTTTCCTGGTGACCTCGGACTGGAGCGCGGTGCTCAAGGCGACCGCATGGCCATCGCTGCCGAAAGGCGGCGCGGCCTGGGGTGCGCTGGTGGCGATCCTCGGCACGACCATCAGTCCCTACCTGTTCTTCTGGCAGGCCGGGCAGGAAGTCGAGGAGGAAAAGGCGAAGGGGCGACTGATGCTGATCAGCCGCAAGGGCGCGACCGACGGAGAGCTGCACGATCGTCGGCTGGACATCGGTGCGGGCACGTTCTTCTCGAACGTGGTGATGTTCTTCGTCATCCTGACCACGGCGATGACCCTGCATGCCCATGGCGTGACCACGATCAGCACCACGCGCGAAGCCGCCGAAGCCCTGCGCCCGCTTGCTGGCAACGGAGCGTACCTGCTGTACACGCTCGGCCTGGTCGGCACCGGCTTGCTGGCGATACCGACGCTGGCCGGATCGGCCGCCTACGCTTTCGCGGAGACCTTCGACTGGTCCTACGGCCTCGACGAGAAGTTCCGCAACGCGACGTCGTTCTATTCGGTCTTCATCCTCGCCACCATCGCCGGTGCCGCGCTCGACCTGCTACAGGTCGACCCGATCAAGGCCCTGTACTGGTCGGCGATCGTCAACGGCCTGCTCGCGCCCTTCCTGCTGGTCGCGTTGTTCATGGTGGCGACCGACCGGAAGATCATGGACGGGCAGACCAGTTCGACCATCACGCGCTGGGTGGTCGGCGTCACCACCGTGATCATGTTCGGCGCGGCGATCGGGATGTTCGTGTTCTGAGGTTTCAGGTCGCCGACTGCTTCAGGCGATACCGCGTGCGCGGTTTCGGGTTCGTCACCGTGTCGCGGACCAGGCTGTGCATCGTGTGCGCGACCGGCGAGGTCTCGATGTCGTGCGGGGCGATGTTCTTGCCGTGGATGCCGGGCTGGAACCGGATGCCGACGGCCTCGTAGCAATGCTGCACGAAGGCCGAGCAATAGAGCGCGCCTTCCTTCGACAGCAGGTTCTCGCGACCGCGCAGGCGGCGGCTATGCAGGGAGAGCAGGGTGCCGACGAGTTCGCCGAGCGAGTAGGTCGACAGGCCGGAGAGCGTGTCCAGGGCGGCCTGCTGCACCTTGAGCGTCTGCGCGGCGTCGAGGCCGAAATCGAGGACCGCGATGTTCGGGCACTGCTCCGCGTCGAAATAGCGCGTCGCGCGGTTTTCCTGCACGCCCAGGCGCACGTGTTTGGTGCGCATGTCGAGGTCGGATTCGATCACCCACCAATGGCCGTCGATGCGGCGCTCGCTGAAGATGAAGGCGTGCGACCACATGCTGCGATGGCCGTCTGCGGTCAGCGGACCCTGCGCCTTGCGGATCAGCTTGTTGAGCCACTGCTGGCCGCCGCACAGGCCGATGCGGCCCGGCGCGGCGTGCTGTTCGATGAAAGCGGAGTTGTCGGCGGGATGTTCGTTCGTGGCCATGTCGTTGCCCGCTATTCGGGATCGTAGTCGAGGTTCGCCGCGAGCCAGCGCTCGGCCTGTGCGAGGCTCACGCCCTTGCGTTTCGCGTAGTCCTCGACTTGCTCTTTCGACAGCTTGCCGACCACGAAATACTGGCTGCGCGGATGCGCGAAGTAATAGCCCGAGACCGCCGCGGCAGGGGTCATCGCGAAGCCGCTGGTGAGGTCCATGCCGGCGTTCGCGCGCGCGCCGAGCAGTTCGAACAACGCGGTCTTCTCGCTGTGGTCGGGGCAAGCCGGATAGCCCGGGGCAGGGCGGACGCCGCGGTAGCCTTCGTCGATCAGCGCCTCGTTCGACAGGGCTTCGTCGGGCGCGTAGCCCCACAGGTCGGTGCGCACGACGCGGTGCGTGTGCTCGGCCAGCGCTTCGGCGAGACGGTCGGCGAGAGCCTTGAGCAGGATCGCGGAGTAGTCGTCGAACTGCGCCTCGAACGCCTTGACGTGCGGCTCGATGCCCAGGCCCGCCGTGACCGCGAACGCGCCGATCCAGTCCTGCACGCCGCTGTCCTTCGGCGCGACGAAATCGGCGAGGCAGAAGTCTGGGCGGTCGGCGGGTTTTTCGGCTTGCTGGCGGAGGAAGTGCAGCGTGGCGCGACGAATTCCATCTCCTTCAAGGGGAGGGAGCAGCAGCTCGACGTCGTCGCCGACGGAATTCGCAGGCCACAGGCCGACGACCGCCTTCGCGGTCAGCCACTTCTCCGCGACGATGCGGTCGAGCATCTTCTGCGCGTCGTCGAACAACGAGCGCGCCTGCGCGCCGACGACGGCATCGTCGAGGATCTGCGGGTAGCGGCCCGCGAGCTCCCAGCTCTGGAAGAACGGCGTCCAGTCGATGATCCCGCGCAGTGCCTCCAGCGACACGTCATCGAAGACGTGCAGGCCAGGCTTGTCCGGCGCAGGTGGGACGTAACCGTTCCAGTCACCGTCGAAACGCTGCGCGCGCGCCTGCGCCAGCGACACGAGGCGCTTGGCATTGCTGCGATCCTTGTGGCGTTCGCGGATCGCCGCGTAGTCGCTCTCGTTGGCGGCGACGAAGGCCGGCCGCAGGTCGGGGCTGACCAGCGATTGCGCGACACCGACCGCGCGCGAGGCATCCTTCACCCACACCGCAGGCGCGGACTTGTAGTGCGGCGCGATCTTCAGCGCGGTGTGCGCGCGCGAGGTGGTCGCGCCGCCGATCAGCAGCGGGATCTGGAGGCCCTGGCGCTGCATTTCGCGCGCGACGTGACCCATCTCCTCCAGCGAAGGCGTGATCAGGCCCGACAGGCCGATCATGTCGGCGCCGGCTTCGCGCGCGCGGTCGAGGATGGTCTGCGCGGGAACCATCACGCCCAGGTCGATCACCTCGAAGTTGTTGCAGGCCAGGACCACGCCGACGATGTTCTTGCCGATGTCGTGGACGTCGCCCTTCACGGTCGCCATGACGATCCGGCCATTGTTCTTGCCGGCGTCGCCGGTGCGCAGCTTCTCGGCTTCGATATAGGGCAACAGGTGCGCGACCGCTTTCTTCATCACCCGCGCCGACTTCACCACTTGTGGCAGGAACATCCTGCCGGAACCGAACAGGTCGCCGACCACGTTCATGCCGTCCATCAGCGGACCTTCGATCACGTCGAGCGGACGCGTCGACTGCTGGCGCGCTTCCTCGGTGTCGTCGACCACGAATTCGTCGATGCCGTGGACGAGCGCATGACTCAGTCGCTCGTGGACCGGCCGGGAGCGCCATTCCTGTTCGGTGTTGCCTGCAGCTTTTCCCTTGCCGCCTTTCCTGAATTTCTCCGACAACGCAAGCAGGCGCTCGGTCGCATCGGGGCGACGGTTGAGCACCACGTCCTCGACGTGCTCGCGCAGTTCGGGATCGAGGTCGTCGTAGATCGGCAGCGCGCCGGCATTGACGATGCCCATGTCCATGCCGGCGCGGATCGCGTGGTAGAGGAACACCGCGTGGATCGCCTCGCGCACCGCGTTGTTGCCGCGGAAGGCGAAGGACACGTTCGACACGCCGCCGGACACGTGCGAGCGCGGGAAGCGCCGCTTGAGCTCGCGCGTGGCCTCGATGAAATCCACCGCGTAGTTGTTGTGGTCCTCGATTCCGGTCGCGATCGCGAAGATGTTGGGGTCGAAGACGATGTCCTCGGGCGCGAAGCCGGCTTGTTCGGTCAGCAGCCTGTAGGCGCGCGCGCTGATCTCGATCTTGCGCGCTGCGGTGTCGGCCTGGCCCTGCTCGTCGAAGGCCATCACCACCACGGCATGGCCGTAGCGCTGCACGAGCCGCGCCTGGCGCAGGAACTCGGCTTCGCCTTCCTTCATCGAGATCGAGTTGACGATGCCCTTGCCCTGCAGGCACTTCAGCCCGGCCTCGATCACGCTGAACTTCGAGGAATCCACCATCACCGGGACGCGCGCGATGTCGGGCTCGGCTGCGATCAGGCGCAGGAAGGTGACCATGGCGTACTCGGAATCGAGCATGCCCTCGTCCATGTTGACGTCGATGATCTGGGCGCCGCTCTCGACCTGCTGGCGCGCCACCACGACCGCCTGGTCGTAGCGGTTTTCGGCGATCAATTTGCGGAACTGCGCCGAGCCGGTGACATTGGTGCGCTCGCCGACGTTGACGAAATTCGTCTCTGGCGTGATGACCAGCGGTTCGAGGCCGGCCAGGCGCGTGTGCTGCCAGTCGCTCATGCGGCTTGCGCGTCGTCGCGGGTGTCGGGCAGGGCGCGCGGCGGCAGGTCGGCGACCGCCGCCGCGATCGCGCGGATGTGTTCGGGCGTGGTGCCGCAGCAGCCGCCGACGAGGTTGAGCAGGCCCGATTGCGCGAACTCGCGCAGCATGCCTGCCATGTATTCCGGCGTTTCGTCGTAGCCGCCGAAGGCGTTCGGCAGCCCGGCGTTGGGGTGCACGCTGACGAAACAATCGGCGACTTCGGAAAGGATGTCCACGTGCGCGCGCAGGTCCTTCGCGCCGAGCGCGCAGTTCAGGCCGATCGCCAGCGGCCGCGCGTGCCGCAGCGAGTACCAGAACGCGTCGGCGGTCTGGCCCGAGAGCGTGCGCCCGGACTTGTCGGTGATCGTGCCCGACACCATCACCGGCAGCCGGAAACCGGCCGCGGCGAAGGCGTCGTCTATCGCGAACAGCGCGGCTTTCGCATTGAGGGTGTCGAACACGGTCTCGACCATCAGGATGTCGGCGCCGCCCTCGATCAGGCCGTCGGCGGCATCGCGGTAGGCTGCGGCAAGCGTGTCGAAGTCGATGTTGCGGAAACCCGGGTCGTTGACGTCGGGGCTGAGCGAGGCCGTGCGGCTGGTCGGTCCGAGCACGCCGATCACGTAGCGCGGCTTCGACGGATCCTTCGCCTCGGCCTCGTCGCAGCAGGCGCGCGCGAGCTTCGCGCCTTCGCGGTTGAGCTCGCGGGCGAGGTGCTGCAGGCCGTAGTCGGCCTGGCTGATCGAGGTGCTGTTGAAGGTGTTGGTTTCGACCAGGTCGGCGCCGGCTTCGAGGTAGGCGGCGTGCACCGAGCGGATCACGTCGGGGCGCGTCAGCGTCAGCAGGTCGTTGTTGCCCTTGAGGTCGCAATGCGCGTGTCCGGCAGTGCACGGGCCATCGGCGCAGTCGTGCAGCCCGTCGCGGCCTTCGGCGAAGCGCCGGCCGCGGAAATCGCCCTCGTCCAGCGTGTGCTGCTGGATCATCGTGCCCATCGCGCCGTCGATGACGAGGATGCGCTCGCGCAGGTCGGCCTCGAGGCGGGCGACGCGCGCGGCATCCTTCCAGGGAAGCACGCGTTCATTGACAGCCCGCATATGGACGTGCGGTTCGTCGCGAGGGATTCGCACATCGTTCATGGCTTCACCGCGTGCATGGACAGCACCTCGAAATGCGGCGGGCGTTTCTCGTGCGTGACCGCCTCGCAGGACAGCACGCGCAACTTCGCCTTCTCGGCCATCTTGGCCATTTCGCGCGCGGTGAATCCGAGGTTGGCGTGGCCGTAGGGTTCGACGGTTTCGCGGTGCTCGTGGCGCGCCAGCGTCGTCGCCACCAGGCGGCCGCCCGGGCGCAGCACGCGCGCGGCTTCCGCGAGCGCGGCGGCGGGGCGTTCGGAATAGGTCAGGGCCTGCATCAACAGGACGAGGTCGAAGCCGGCGTCGGGCAGGTCGAGCCGGTGCATGTCGCCGACCAGCACGCGCACGTTGCGGTGCGGCTTGAGGCGCTCGCGCGCGGCGGCGACCACGCGTTCGCTGGTGTCCACGCAGACGTAGTGCTTCGCGTGCGGCGCCAGCAACTCGGCCAGCACGCCGTCGCCCGAGGCGAGGTCGAGCACGTCGCCCGGCGCGAGCAGGGGCAGCACGGCGCGCGCCATCGCTTCCCAGGTGCGGCCTGGCGAGTAGTGGCGCTCCATGTCGCCGGCCACGGCGTCCGCCCAGTTCTGGTCGGCCGCGCGCGTGGCGAGCACGGCCGGAAGGCGCTCGGCGTCCTGGCGCAGCAGCGGGTCGTCGGTACCTTCGCGCAGCGCCTGCCACAGCGCGGCTTCGGCACCGTCGAGGTCGTCGCTGAAACGGTAGTAGGCCGACACGCCGGCGCGACGGTCGCGCACCAGCGAGGCTTCCTTGAGCTTGGCCAGGTGGGTGGAGACGCGCGGCTGCGCGAGCCGCGTCACGGACGCGAGTTCGGCGACTGTGAGTTCCTCGCGTTCGAGCAGGGCCAGCAGGCGCACGCGGGTCGGGTCGGCCAGCACCCGCAGGCAGGAGGACCAGTCCTCCAGATGCATGGATATCCTTTTATCTTGATTCAGAGATATATCAAGAGTAGGGCCGGCGACAGGCGGCGTCAAGAACGGATGCAAGAGGCGATCGTCGAGCGGACTGTCCTGCCGTGCATCCGCGCGCCGCATGCTGCCGGTAGAATACGTGCCTCGCATCAGCGTCGAAGGGGCCGCGCCATGGATTTCCAGTTCACCGAAGAGCAGTTGATGATCCAGGACGTTGCGCGCCGTATCGCCCAGGAAAAGATCGCGCCTTCCGCCGAGCACCACGACCAGACCGGCGAGTTCCCGCTCGCGAACATCCGCACCCTCGGCGAGAACGGCCTGATGGGCATCGAGGTGCCGCACGAGTACGGCGGCGCGGGCATGGACCCGATCGCCTATGTGCTGGCGATGATCGAGATCGCCGCCGCGGACGCCGCGCACTCGACCATCGTGTCGGTGAACAATTCGCTGTTCTGCAACGGCATCCTCAAGTTCGGCAACGAACAGCAGAAGCAGAAGTACGTGCGCGCGATCGCCGAAGGCCACGAGATCGGCGCGTTCGCGCTGACCGAGCCGCAGTCGGGCTCCGACGCCACCGCGATGCGCTGCAAGGCCGCCAGGCAGGACGACGGCAGTTACATCGTCAACGGCAAGAAGAGCTGGATCACTTCCGGCCCGGTCGCGAAGTACATGGTGCTGTTCGCGATGAGCGACGCGTCGAAGGGCTCGCGCGGCATCACCGCCTTCATGATCGACACCGCGCTGCCGGGCTTCTTCCGCGGCAAGACCGAGCCCAAGCTCGGCATCCGCGCGTCGGCGACCTGCGAGATCGAGTTCCAGGATTACCGCGTCGGTCCCGAGGATGTGCTCGGCGCGGAAGGCGAGGGCTTCAAGATCGCGATGGGCGTGCTCGACGCCGGCCGCATCGGCATCGCCTCGCAGGCGATCGGCATCGCCCGCGCGGCCTACGAGCGCACGATCGAATACGTCAAGGACCGCAAGGCCTTCGGCGCGCCGATCGGCACCTTCCAGATGACCCAGGCCAAGATCGCCGACATGAAGTGCAAGCTCGACGCGGCGACCCTGCTGACGCTGCGCGCGGCCTGGCAGAAGGGCCGCTTCGAGAAGGGCGGGGCGCGTTTCTCGAACGAGGCGGCGATCGCCAAGCTCACCGCTTCCGAGGCGGCGATGTGGATCACCCACCAGGCGGTGCAGATCCACGGCGGCATGGGCTATTCGAAGGAGATGCCGCTGGAGCGGTATTTCCGCGACGCCAAGATCACCGAGATCTACGAGGGCACGTCGGAAATCCAGCGCCTGGTGATCGCGCGCAACGAGACGGGGTTGCGTTGAGCGCGCTGATCGATCGGGGCCGCGTTCATCTTTCGATAACGCAGTCGAAGGCACGCTCTATCTGAAAATCGCGATGCTGGGCTACCATGGCGCGATCGCCACCGGAGCCAGCTCGCCAGCACCCCTACGTGCAGGCTCACCACCATGCCCGGATCGAACGACCTCGCCCTGCGCATCGGTTTGCTGTTCGCCTTCGCGGCGACGATGTCGTTCGTGGCGGTCTGGCTGCTCCAGCCCGTCGCACGCAGGTTCGGCTTGCTCGATCACCCCGCCGGGCGCAAGGACCATGCGCAACCGACTCCCACGACGGGCGGCCTGGCAATCCTGGTGGGCATCCTGCTGGCGATGGCCCTGGGCAATCACTGGACGCCGATCCGCATCGGTTTCTGCGCGTCCGCGGTGCTGCTGGTGGTGGTCGGCGTGCTGGACGACCTCTTCGACCTGCGCTGGTGGCTGCGCATCCTCGTGCAATGCCTTGCGGTGTGGCTGATCTTCCTGAGCGGGGTCGCCGCCGAGCACGTCGGCCAGATGTTCGGTGCGAAAACCACCGGCCTCGGGGCGTGGCAGCTACCCTTCACGATGTTCGCGACGGCCGGCGTGATCAATGCCATCAACATGGTCGACGGCGTGGACGGACTGGCCGGCGGGGTCGTGCTCGCCACCTTCTGCATGTTCGACGCCGCAGCGCTGTACTCCGGCAATTTCCAGCTGGCCGAGCAACTGGCGGTGTTCGCCGGCGCGGTGCTGGGATTCTGGCTGCTGAACATGCGCTTCCCCTGGCAGCCGCGTGCGCGCGTTTTCATGGGCAACGCCGGCAGCGCATTGCTCGGCTTCGCGATCGCGTGGGCCTCGTTCCGCCTGACCCAGAACGGCGCGCATCCGGTGACGCCGATCCTGGCGCCCTGGCTGGTCGCGACGCCGCTGATGGACTGCGTGGTGCTGATCGGACGCAGGCTGCTCCATGGCCACTCGCCGTTCCACGCCGATCGCAACCACATGCATCACCTGATGCTCGACGCGGGCTTCACGCCGGCGGAAGTGGCCGTGACCCTGATCGCGATCAACGTCGTGCTCGGTGGCGCAGCCAGCGTCGCGCTGCTGGAGAAACTGCCGCAGCCGGCGCTGGTGCTGACCTACGTCGCGATGTGCTTCGCCTACTTCTGGCTGACCGCCAGCCGCCGTCGCGCCGTCGCCTTCTTCGCGTGGCTGCATCGACTCCTGCATGGTTCACCGCGAAAGCCGGACGGGAAGGGGCTGACCGCGCAGACGGCCGGCGGCGAGGACTGAAACGCGCGGTTCGACTTGACCCGGCAAGGCTGCGCGGCTTATCCTGCGCGCCCTTCGGAGGCTTCCGATACGGGCGGTTAGCTCAGCGGTAGAGCACTGCTTTCACACGGCAGGGGTCACAGGTTCAAGCCCTGTACCGCCCACCATAAAATCAATGACTTAGGCGCAATTGCCTAATATAGTATGGAAATGGTATGGAAAACCGCCCCTCAAAAAGGCGGTTTTTTCGTTTCCGGGGCCGTGCTACCGCTTGTCGGAAAGTTCGTCCTCGCACGCACCACTGGCCGGCTTGATCTTGCCTCCGACTGCGCACATCCCCGAGGACATAGCTGGAACTCTTCTGGGGTGAGGTAGCACTCTCGGTTGCTCGGTAGTCGCGAATGGCTACGATGGTGATGCTGATCCACTAGAGCATCCCTGATGGCGCGACTTGCCACGCCCGACGAAATCCATAGCACCGAGACCGGCGTCCGGGAGGTCTCCTTCACCATGACGGTGCAATTCGAGCACCCGGTTAAGCTGTGGGTGCTTCAAATGGGCGGATGGCTACCGCTACCGTTCTGGGCCGGCAACGTGCTTCTGATAGATCGGAATGTCACATCGAAGCTCTCCGCCCTTGCGCAGCCGCCGGGAAGCTCTTGCTCTCCCGCAGACCGCTGGTGGCTTGACCACCTGAATTCGGAAAGCCTGACGATCAATCCGCTGCTGTGCGCAATCGAGGGCAGCAAGAAAGCCGTCCCAAGCTTCGAGGAGTTCCGCGACGAGTTCGAGTCGGCCAGTCGCATGGTGTTGCTGGGCTTGCCGAAGGCTCGCCTGCTCGGGTTCGATTACAAGTCGGAGCACTTCCGGCGGGTCTACAGCATGGTCGAGAGCAAAAGCGCCCGACATGTTCAGGAAATGCAATTCCTCGTTCGAGTCGCCCCCATGTTGGTCTCGCGGCTCGGCAAAGCAGAGGCTCATCGAGCCGAAGCCGATATCATTCAACTGGCTCGTTCGCAGGGAGTCGCACTCCGGTCGCTGGCGATGTTTTGCGTGCTGTCCTGTCTCTATGAGCCTCAAGACGGCTCGCCGCCTAGGATCGGTCGCGGTGTCTTGAAGCCGAGGGCAACCTACACCGACGCGGACGCGCACAACGCACTCTCTGATATTCGATCCCTTGAGCTTCTCGCCGCTTTCAATGGGCTCGGGCTGGGCACTGCTGGGTTCTGCACACGAGACAAGCATCTCGCTGCGTTCTGGTGCGCTCTGGACGTGTCGAATCCGCGATGGCAAGGTCGGAAGTTCGATGCGACTTTGACTCCGTCGGCGCAACTATTCCCTAGGCTGGACGCGCGAGGCATCGCCGAACTGGTCGAACGCCTCCAGTGAACTTGCGAACTCTTTGGTAATCCGGTTTGGGCCGGTGCCGCACCGGCAAGCATGCACGTCCTACGGTTCGCTTGATCGGAACTCCCCGAACAGGCCAGTGATGTATCGCGCGTGCGCTGATTACTATGCCATGTCAAGCGGAATACTTTGCACTAAAGAGCAAAATCATTTCCAAAACAAAAATGATGCGGTTGTGCTGCGAAAGTAATCGCATATGCTAAGACGTACAGGTAATTCAGCCTAGACGGAGATACGCAATATGCAAACCGCACAACAACCCACATACGGTCCTTTAGTGACCACCTGCAAATTATACGGCATTGGTCGCACCACGGCTTACAGGCTGGTTGAGGTAGGAATGCTCCACAGTTTCAAGATTGGTGCGAGTCGATTTGTGTATATCGCAAGTCTCAGGTCTCTGCCGCGAAGGCTAAGCAGGCACGGAAACAAGATTCCGGCGTAAATTCAACGGCGATATAGCCGAACTGCCATGTGGCCTTTCATTTTTTTCGCAGCCACCCTAAATACGGCATGACCAAGACAGAATGTCTATATCAGATATTTGGGTCATCGCGGCATTGGCCATAGCGCGATATCAGCGAGACTACCCCATTCTAGACCAAAGTAGAATGGGTGCTTTACCTATTCTACAATTGATTACTTCATCAGATATCTATTCTAGATGGGTGATTGTTGAGCTGAAATTGACAGTGGTGGGATGTTATTCTCAGGATATGTTTTATGGAATCAAGACTTGAACGTTTCACACTTGCCAAGGGTTGGAAGGACTTTACATCCAATCAACAGCCAGAATATTTTGTAACCCTGACCTACCGGTCTCCTTGGGGCGATGGTGCTGCTGAAAGGGGACTTAAATTCTTTGTCAAAGCACTGGTTAAGTCGATGCCACGCAGAACAATAAACAATATCGGTGGTGTCGTAGCAGCAGAAAGGACTGTCAAAAGCGTTGAATTCGATGGCTCATATCATTTTCATATTGTGTTATGGGGTGTCAACGAATCCATGCCGGATGCTGCCGAGTGGCTACAGGAAGCAGTTGTAACGACTGCCATACGAATGAAAAGCCCTACTGGCGCTCAAATGTGTCACTGGCGCAGCGTTAATTTTCAGTGCATCGAAAAAGATGACTTGGATTTAGTGGCCTGTTACGAGACAAAGGACATATATAAATTTGAGAGGCCAGCAGGTGCCCAGATGTTATTCATCAAAGGGCACGATGTTATCGGCACTGTCAACACACAAGGTGATTATCATGCGACTTAAAGACGTAGCAACAAAGACAAAGGCAGCAATCGCTGCCGCACTGACCAACACAGGCCCCATACCAATGGAAAAACCACTGAACCATTGGAACCCTCATATAGCAGAACTGCTAGTCCGGTTTCATTCAAATGAGGAGCTGGACTGCCCCCAAATGACAGAAGGCGATAAAGAATTTATCGGCCATGTTTTCAATGATGTGCTGGATGACCCATCGTGTAGGCCCACGGCTGTTACCATTGCGCGAGTGTGCGAAATTAACGGGAAGCTAGCTCGATGGAAGCGAGTTAGCTAAGACAATAGGTCTCTACAAAAATTTTTGCATGGGCCTTACTACGACTGTTTAACGCTGTAATTGCGTGTACGTCATTCCTTTCGTGTTGACTATGTGCGGCGTCAGTCTGTTCTTCCAACCAGTCGGAGTTATTGGGTCTTTTTCGCATAGCAAGAAAGTCCCATATACACCGTACAATTGAAACGTACGCCTCTAATCTCCATAGCTGGGCTTTCTTGATGTAGTGACTGACTGGCGAGGTCCGATGCAATTCTACGCTCACTTGCATTTGCGTCCGGCAGGATTACAGGTATGAATGATGCGTACTGTATTGCGAATTCAGTCAAGTCAGGAGATGGGCCGGGGGCTGTGCCGATTTGGTAACTGCCATCTCTCGGATCGTACGCAATATTTATCGGGCTATTCATTTGTGCGGTGTGCAGGGTTGGATCGTTTGTCCTCCACGAGGTAATAATATAAGGGGATTCGTGCGACGCATTCCATCGTTGTTTGAAAACTTCAGGTGTTGGAAACCCATTCTCTGATACGGCCGGGGCCGGGGTAGGGTCTGTGGTCGTCGGTTGAGCGGAAGTATTGTCGGTCGATGCAACTGAACCGCTCTTTTTGTCCTCGAAGAGCAGCCCCCCTACGCCAACTATGGCAGTGGCAGTGAAACCAACAAATAGGCCACCACCTACCGAAACTATGCCTGACCAACGCTTTTTGATTCGCGCCCATATGGCGAAGCCGATCCAGAAGCCAAAGAATAATACTAATAGCAATGCGCCCATCATGGCCGATTCCTTCTATTGATCGTACAATTTTGCAGTCAAGGATTGTGGTATTAGCCGCCCAAAAGCGAATAGACGCATTTTTCTGAGATATTATGTTCCCTCGCATATTTCATAACATTATTCACAGCAAACTGCCTGCCGAACATTGGTGCCAAATTGGCCGATACTTTTACTTGAACATTTATTTCATATGCGTGTGTTTGACATTCTAGGGCTTCAGATTCACTCATTTCAGGGGGCCGGGAAATGGCGGTGGTTGTGCTGGTTGTGCTGGTTGTGCTGGTTGACGAGGGCGAACGAGAGGACGACATGCCTTGCGGATTGATACGGGAAATCACGTAAAGGCCATATAGTGCATAGGGAACGTAGCAGACCGGCAGACCCGAGATGAGAGGACAGTTGCTAACCATGCCGGCCTTTACGAAACTAGCAGTCGCCGCCGGACTATGAGATTGATTAGCCGGCGCGGATGGCTCTCCTGGCTCTGCAACAACAATCTCAGGAGACGAGGCGGGTGGTGTACCCGATATCTTAATTGTTTGTGGTGGTCTTCCCGCTTTTGCATCGTCCAATGTCTCGCACTCTTTACTGACTAGATTTAGCTCTCTGACTGAGTCGATATTCGCGTCAGCGACTATTATTTGTCCGCCTTCCTCGCCGGTCGTCTTTCTCACGTTGAAGGCAGAGAAGGAGAAGATTCCGTTCCCGTTGTAAGCATCGCAATAGGTGTCTGCATCATTGCCGGTCTGCGGCTCTTTGATGCCAAGTGTTGCGGACAATTTATTGGACATTGCTGCGATATTTCTCGCAATGAAGCATTCATGCTGCGCGAGAACTGGATTTGAACGTCGAGATGTCGCGTCAGGGCAGATTTTCAGTATCAGGCCGGCATCACTGTCATTGCCGTAAATGAAGTCGCCGTGTACCTCCGTGGGAGATGGACCGGTAGCGCTGGCTAGGCACGGTACAAGCGCGATAGATGTTGCGATTGCAAGGCACGTCTTCATCATGAATCTCCCCCCCGATTGATGATCGAATAGATGTCACTGCCGCCCAGTGAGCGCGGTCATTCTTCTTCGCTGTTCTCAAGCAGACTGGCATGCTGCTTCTTTTATGGGTCAGCACGCGGCCGCCCCCTTCGTTCCAGTGACCGCTATGAGTACCAGTTCAATTACCACGCGTAATTGGGATTGTCACCTATAGGACGTGTACCTATCGAGCGTGGCCTGATAGTGCGGGCACCCCTAGCATCCGGGGATGCCGAAGACCACCTCCAAGACCGCTGATCCGCGAATCGTATTCGGACAGCGACTGATCCAGTTACGCAAGGTGCGGGACTGGTCGCAGGAGCGGCTAGCGCTCGAAAGCGGCCTCGCACGCAGCTACCTTGGCGGGGTGGAGCGCGGTCAGCGAAACATCGCCCTGCTCAACATCCATCGTCTCGCGGGTGCGCTTAAGGTGACGCCTGCTGCGTTGTTGCAGCCGCCGGATTAGGCCAAGAAGGGCCCGCCTCTATGGCTTCAAGAGCAGCGAGAGCACGTTGCCGTAGGCAACGACACGGTGAGCACTGTCCTTCGTGTAGTTCGTCGTCGGCTCGAAGTAGCCTTTAATGCGATGGGCCGAGTCGGTCACGACTTGGGTTCCGTCTGACCGGGTCTCGACGTAGCCAAGAATTCTATGGCCGCTGTCCTTCAATACCTGCGTCGTCATACGTCCCCTCGGATTTATGTCACAGAGCTAGAGCTGCCAGCGCAGCCGCTGCGCGCTCTTGTTGCAGGTGCCCGTAGTGGTCTTGAATCATCTTCCACGAGGTGCCGGACAGGATTGCCACGGTTAGCAGATCAAGCCCGCCAGTCACCAAGTCTGTAATGGCGGAATGTCGCAATGTGTAGGCCGTAGTCGCAACCGGGAGTCCTGCTGCCTTGGCGGCGTCCTTGATGGGGTATTTCCATGAGTCTTTGTCCCATGCCTTTCCGTCTGCGCGCGCGAACAATGGGGCGGCGGGTAACTTGTTTTTCGATTGATCCGTGAGGAGAGTACCCACCATGTCAGGAACCAAAATCCGCCGGTCCGCACCCTGCTTATCTTTGCCGACGACCAACTCCTTCCGCCGCTTGTCGAAGTCACCCACGGTCAGCCCGGCTAGCGCGCCCGGTCGCAACGGCAGCAGGCAAAGCCCCTTCACAAAAGCCCCTGCATCTACCGGCAAGGCAGATAGCAATGCACGCCGCTGTTCCCTGTCCAAATAGACGTTGCGGCGTTTGCCCGCGCCCTCGATCGGCTTCAGAGGGACGACCCATGCCGCGTCCGTGGTCACTTCGTCGCGTGCCTTCGCGGCGTTCAGCGCAGCCCGCAGCGCGGTCATGTCGCGGTTCACGCTAGCATCTGTACGTGACCGAGTCTGGGATTCGCTCGCTACTTTGCGGAGGGCAACTATGGCGGGCGTTGCTGCCAGCCGCTTGCGCCACTGGCGGACATGTTCTTTCGAGAGCTTGGTCAATTTGACCTTGGCGATAGGGTCGGAATATACGCGCCGCCGGAATCGGGCCGCTGCGTCCGTGCTCCCCTCTGCATAGGCTTCGCACGCCTGCTTGACCGTCACGTCATCGGTGGAACCGCCGTGCGACAGATGCTTAAACCATGCCTCGGCTTCTCTCTTCGCGGCGTCGAACCGCTTGTTCGCTGGCAGAGTGCCGAAGCCGCCCAGCGTCTTGTTCGGCTTCTTGCCGGTGTCGCCATCGTAGAAGCGGGCCAGCCAAGTCCCCGTCGCGCCCACGGTCGAAGGCCGAAAGCCCAGATATTGCCCGGCGGATAACGGCTGCCAGTACGGCTCCTTGCTCGGGCGAGGCTTCAGCTTCTCGCGCCTGTCTACGGTTCTGAGGTCAACAGTGACGGACTTCGATTCGGTGCGGCGCGCCATTTCCAAGCTCCCCAAGCTGCGTTAAATTGGCAGTGTGGAAAGAGTATGGAAATCCGTAGCAGTTCGCAACTGTACACACCCAATTAGAAACAATGGGTTGGATGTGTGCGAACGGCCGCGAACGTCATATCCCGGCCTTCACACGGCAGGGGTCACAGGTTCAAGCCCTGTACCGCCCACCATTTCGACCAGTCACGGAAGCCTTCCGGCGCGGATGCGCCTGTCGCTGGGGAGCGACAGGGGTCCGGCGCATCCGTCGGCGCGCAGGGGGAAGCCAGGCTGAGGCCTGGCGATGGGGACGTCCGGTCGCAGGCCGGGCAGCACAGGGGCGCGCAGCGATGCTGTTCAACTCGTACGCGTTCATCTTCTTCTTTTTCCCGTTCGTCCTCGCCGGATTCTTCCTGCTCGGCAGGCGCAACGTGCGCGCGGCCGGGGGATTCCTGGTGCTCGCATCGCTGTTCTTCTACGGCTGGTGGAGCGTGTGGGCGATCCCGTTGCTGGTCGCCTCCATCGGCTTCAACTTCTGGGCCGGCTCGCGACTCGTGCCGGATCCCTCGCGCGGCGATGCGCGGCGCAAGCGCCTGCTCGTCGTCGCCCTGGCGGTCGACCTGGGCGTGCTGGCGGTCTTCAAGTACGCCGACTTCCTGATCGGCAACGCCAACGCCGTCTTCGAGTCAGCCGGACTGCACGCGTTGCCGTTGCTGCGCATCGCGCTGCCGATCGGCATCTCGTTCTACACCTTCACTCAGATCGCCTTCCTGGTCGATTGCTGGCAGGGCAAGGTGCGCGAGCCCGATTTCATGCACTACGCGCTGTTCGTGACCTATTTCCCGCACCTGGTCGCCGGACCCGTACTGCACCACGCCCAGATGATGCCGCAATTCGCCGAGCGCTCGACCTACCGCGCCGACGCCGACCGGATTTCGCAGGGCCTGTCGATCTTCGTCTTCGGCCTCGCCAAGAAGCTGCTCGTGGGCGATGCCATGGGCGCGTACGCGGACCTCGTGTTCGACGGCGTGCACCACGGCACCATGCCCGGCCTCGCATCGGCATGGCTGGGCGTGCTCGCGTACACGATGCAGATCTACTTCGACTTCTCGGGCTACTCGGATATGGCGGTCGGCATGTCGTGGTGCCTCAACGTGCGGTTGCCGCTCAACTTCGCCTCGCCCTACCAGTCGACGGACATCATCGAATTCTGGCGGCGCTGGCACATCTCGCTCTCGACCTTCCTGCGCGACTACCTCTACATCCCGCTCGGGGGCAACCGCAAGGGTCCGCGCCGGCGCTACCTCAACCTGCTGGCGACGATGCTGCTCGGCGGCCTCTGGCACGGCGCGTCGTGGACCTATGTCGCCTGGGGCGGGTTGCATGGCGCCTACCTCGTGATCAACCACCTGTGGAGCGATCGCTTCGGCGCTGCCGCCGGGGCCGCGCGCCTGCGCCGGGTCGCGGGGTGGGCGTTGACTTTCCTGTGCGTGATGATGGCCTGGGTCGTGTTCCGCGCAGAATCCTTCGGCGACGCGGTCAACGTGTACAAGTCGCTGTTCGGCCTGCACGCGCACGGCAAGCCCTTCCACGAATACGTCGACCTGCCGTTCCACCTTCGCGAGTTCTACCTGAAGCTCGGCGCCGGACTGTTCGTGTGCCTGGCGCTGCCGCCCGCGATCTCGCTGCTGGGCTGGGTGCCGCAGGTGCAGGCGCTCGCGGGCCGGCCGCGCGCGCTCCGGTTCGCGACCGCTGCGATGGCGGTGCTGACCGTGGTGCTGCTGGGTTTCAGCGTCTCGCGGCTGGGTTCCTACAGCCCCTTCATCTACTACCAGTTCTGACATGTCGCCCGCGCGCCTGTGGTTGACGATCTTCGCGACCGGCTTCGCGGCCATCACGGCGTTGCTGGTGATCGCCCTGCTCACGCCGGTGCCTTATGGCGACCTCGCGCGCACGGGGCTGCTGTCGGAAAGCGACTACGGCTGGCGCATCGCCCAGCCGCACGTCGACGCGAAGTGGCTGCGCGGCGTGCCGCCCTCCGAAGCGGACGTGCTCGTGGTCGGCGACAGCTTCTCGATGTCTTACTTCTGGCAGTCCGTCCTCGCACGCAGCGGCTACAGGATCGCCACCGTGTACTGGGTCCAGATCGACGAAACGCTGTGCGCCGATTTCGACAGCTGGGTTGCGGGAAGCGGGTTCCACGGCCGCCTCGTGGTGATCGAGAGCGTGGAGCGCCTGCTGCCCGAGCGGATCGAGAACACGCGACGCTGCGCGCGCATGAAGGAGGCCTTCAGGTCGGACGTGAAGCCGTACCTGACCTACCCGGAAGCCGTTCCGGGCTTCGCGCTGAACTGGCAGTCCAAGATCTCCTCGGGCGTGCTGACCTGGCTCCACTCGCGCAAGGCAAGGCAGTCCGCGCATCCGGTCTGGGCCTACAAGAGCACGCTGGTGCGCCCGGTGCCGGAAGGCTGCAAGCGATTCAGCAACGCGTTCTGCGCCAAGGCGCTGTTCGACCACGACGACGAACGCAACCGTGCCCTGGTCGCGGCCGACGTCGATGCGATCCGTGCCTTCGATGCCGCGCACCCGACGCGCAAGTTCCTGTGGGCCGTGATCCCGAACAAGACGACGGTCTACCTGGAGCCGGAGCATTCGCGCGGCTTCGTGGACGCCTTCGCGCGTTCCGGCCTCGGACCAGACCTTTTCGCCTGGAGCGTCCCGCTCAAGGACAAGGTGCGGGACTTCTACTTCCCGAACGACACCCACCTTTCGATGCGCGGGCAATTGCTGCTCGGCGAACGCCTGCTGGAAGCCGTGCGCGCGGTCGATGCGGCCAAGGACGAGCAGCAGCCCAAGCCGCACTGATGCCTTCGCTATACCGCGGCGCTATTCGATCTGCGCGCGCGCGTATTCCTGGTCGAGCCTTTCCATCGCATCCACCGGCTTGAGTTTCGTGGCCTTCTCGAACTCGCCGGCGGCGGCATCCTCGCCTTTCGAGCCTTTCAGGAGCAGCAGCATGTTGGCGTGCTCGACGTGCGCGATCGGCGAGTTCGGGGTGAGCTTGAGCGCGGTCTTGATGTGCGACTCGGCGGATGCGGCCTTGGCGCCGTAGGTGAGGCCGCCGATCATCGCGCCGACCTTGTTGATGACCTCGGCGTGGAACACCGCCAGCGCGAGATGCGCCTCGGCATGCTTGGGCGCGAGTTCCACGGTGGCATCGAGCGCAACCTTGACCTTGCCGGCCAGGCCCATCGTCAGCGCCTTGCCGATGCTGATGCCCTGGCTGTAGCGGCCCAGCACGAAAGCCTTGCGGTAGTGGGAGTTGAATTCGTCGGGCAGGGCAGCGACGGCCTTGTCGGCGATCTCGACGCCCTGTTCGAAGCGTTTGAGCTTTTCGGCGGCGTTGTCCACGAGGTAGGTCGCGTGGATGCCCAGCGCCTTGACGGCGACCGACGCGCCGAGCGGTCCGAGCGCTTCACCGAGGGTGAAGGCTTCGTGGAAATCGCCGCGGTGAAAAGCGCGCCAGGCTTCCTGGAGGGAGTCGGCAAGCTGGGCGGCGTCGATGCCTTTCGGCGGCTTGGCGACGGCCTTGAGCAGGGCGGTGGCGCGCTTGGCGTCGGGGAAGGGCTCGCAATCGCCCCCGTGCAGCGCGCCCCACGAGGACTTCAGCTTGTCGCCCGCGTAGTCGTAGCTCTTCGATGCGTGCGGGAATGCGGCCCATGCACTGGATTTGGCTGCCATGACGGTCTCCTTGCGATGGTTGCGAGCATGTCGCCACGGCGTGGCGATGGCAAGCGGGTCGGATCGCGCGGGTCCGCGGGAAAGCAGTGAACGATTCCCGGCGAAGGCCGCGATGAAGTTCGACAGTACAGCCGTACCTGCTAGTGCCATTGCTCAAACGCTTGTTTGGATACTGCGATCCGACAGATCGAACTTCCATCCATTCCACGCACTGCGAGGTTAACCATGAGCACCCCGATCGAAGCCAGGCCCGTCAACCGCGAACGTCCCAGCGCCCACGAAGTACTGCTGGCCGGCATCGGCGCGATGTCGCTGATCCGCAAGAATGCCGGCGACGCCCTGAGCGAGGCGATCGCGATCGCCGGGCGCGTGCCGGATGCCACCGGCATCATGATCGAAGGCCTGGGCGAGACCGGAGGCCGCTACCGCGACGAGCTGATCGCCCGCGCGAACGGCCTGGGCAAGCGCGCGACCAGCGCCGCCAACGGGTTCGTCGCCGATGTCGGATCGCGGCTGCGGCCGCTGCTGCGCAAGTTCGACGACGTGACGGTCGGGCTCGGCATCACGGTACTCAAGCCGAAGGCCAAGGCCGTGCCGGCCAAGCGTGCGCGCAAGGCGTCGAAGGCCGTCGCGAAGCGCAAGACCCGCAAGGCGGCCTGAGTACGCTGCTCGCCTTCCCCCTCCGGGGGAAGGTGCCCGAAGGGCGGATGAGGGAAAGCTTTCCCCGGTTCGCTGCGCACTCGTCGCGTCCTCCGCAATCAGCAACGACCTTCCCTCATCCGGCGCTTTGCGCCACCTTCCCCCGGAGGGGGAAGGGACAAGCACCAGACGACTCACTCGCCGTAGGCGCGGGTGAGGTTGTTGAGGTGCAGGCGCTCGGCATCGCGCAGGAAGGGCGCGATCAGCATCATCACCTGCACGATGCCGTGGCGGATCGAGGCGTTCTCGTCGCGGTCGCCGCGCACGCTGGCGTAGTTCATCCAGAACGTGGCGATCACCAGGATGTTGTTCGCGGTCGCCTCGATCTCGGCGGCCGAGGCGCGCATCGCGCCGTTCCGCACCAGTCCCCTCATCACCGCGCTGGCGCTCGCCGCGGCGCGCTTGAGGATGCGCGCGAAACGCATCCGCAGCATGCGGTTGCGACTGAGGATGTCGACGATGTCGCGGTACAGGAAGCGGTATTCGGAGATGCATTCGAACACCAGGTGCAGTTGCAGCCAGATGTCCTCGAGCTCGGGCAGGCGATCCTCGGGCGCGACCAGGGCCTTGTCCATGCGCTCCTCGAAGCGCACGAAGATCTGCTCGATGATGTCGTCCTTGTTGCGGAAGTGGTAGTACAGGTTGCCGGGACTGATCTCGAGATCGTCGGCGATGTGGTTCGTGGTGACGTTCGGCTCGCCCTGCGCGTTGAACAGGGCGAGGCTGGCGTCGAGGATGCGCTGCTTGGTCTGGCGCGCCATGCGGTTTCCGGCGGAGCGGGTTCGATAGCGGCGGGGGGCGATGGCCGCCGCCCGCGGCCGGGCGCGCAGCGGTCCGGATCAGGCCGGGGTCAGGTGCTCAGCGACTTGACCAGGGCGACGTATTTCTTCATCGCGTCCTCGGCCTTGGTGCCCTTGAGCTTGTCCCAGGCTTCGTACTTGGCGCTGCCGACGAAGTCGAAGAAGCCAGGCTTGGGCCCGTTGACGTCGCCCTCGGAACCCTGCTTGTAGAGCGCATAGAGCTTGAGCAGGACATCGTTGTCCGGGCGCTGCTTGAGGCTCATCACCGCCTTGGCGGCGTCCTCGAACTGGGTCTTGAGATCGGCCATGGCGGTGCTCCGGAACTGCGTTTCGCTGCGAGGATGCGGTGATAGCATGCCCCTTCGGAACGGTCAACGCCAGCCAGGCGCATCGCGCGATTGTCATGGCCGAGGACCTCTGGCAACGTGGCCGCAGGCCGCATCTTCGAGGAGCGAGAGCGATGAACTACTTCGTCACCGGCGCCACCGGCTTCATCGGCCGCTACCTGATCGCCAACCTGCTCAAGCGCTCCGGCACGATCCACGTGCTCGTGCGCAAGGGCTCGGAGAAGAAGTTCGAGGGCATCGCCGAGAAGATGGGCTGGGACCGCAAGCGCGTGTTGCCGGTCGCCGGCGACCTCGCCGCGCCGAAGCTGGGCGTGCCGGCGGCCAAGGTCCGCGCGATGGCGGGCAAGATCACCCACTTCTTCCACCTCGCCGCGATCTACGACATCGGCGCCGACGCCGAGAGCCAGCGCGTGGCCAACATCGACGGTACCCGCCACGCGATCGAGCTGGCGACCGCGCTCAAGGCCGGCTGCTTCCACCACACCAGTTCGATCGCCGCCGCCGGCCTGTACACCGGCGTGTTCCGCGAGGACATGTTCGACGAGGCCGAAGGCCTGGACGATCCCTACCTGCGCACCAAGCACGACGCCGAAGGCCTGGTCCGCAACGACTGCAGGATCCCGTGGCGCATCTACCGCCCGGGCATGGTGGTGGGCGATTCGAAGACCGGCGAGATCGACAAGATCGACGGCCCGTACTACATGTTCCCGCTGATCAAGAAGATGCGCGAGATGCTGCCGCAGTGGATGCCCACGCTCGGCATCGAGGGCGGGCGCATCAACATCGTGCCGGTGGATTTCGTCGCCGACGCGATGGACCACATCGCCCACAAGAAGGGCCTGGACGGCCACTGCTTCCACCTCGTCGATCCCGAACCGCAGCGCGTGGGCGAAGTGCTCAACGCGTTCTGCCGCGCCGGCCATGCGCCGGAGATGACGATGCGCATCGATGCGCGGATGTTCTCCTTCGTCCCGTTCCCGATCCGCGCCGCGCTCGGCAACCTGCCGCCGGTCAAGCGCTTCATCGCGATGGTGCTGCGCGACCTGAAGATCCCGAAGGAGTCGCTCAAGTTCATCACCTATCCGACCCGCTTCGACAACCGCGAGGCCGAGCGCGCGCTCAAGGGCAGCAAGATCGTCGTGCCGTCGCTGGAGTCCTACGCGTGGAGGCTGTGGGACTACTGGGAGCGCCACCTCGATCCCGACCTGTTCGTCGACCACTCGCTCAAGGGCAAGGTCAACAACAAGGTGGTGGTGATCACCGGCGGCTCGGCCGGCATCGGCAAGGCGGCCGCGCTGAAGGTCGCCGGCGCTGGCGCGAAGACCGTCATCGTCGCGCGCGGCGAGGAAGAACTGCACGCCACCCGCGACGAGATCGTCGCCGCCGGCGGCAAATGCTTCGCCTACAAGGCCGACCTCGCCGACATGGCCGATTGCGATCGCCTGGTGAAGCAGATCCTCGACGACCATGGCCACGTCGACGTCCTCATCAACAACGCCGGCCGTTCGATCCGCCGCTCGATCGAACTGTCCTACGACCGCTTCCACGATTTCGAGCGCACGATGCAGCTCAACTACTTCGGCTGCCTGCGACTGATCATGGGCCTGCTGCCGAAGATGACCGAGCGTCGCCGCGGCCACGTCATCAACATCAGCTCGATCGGCGTGCTGGCGAACTCGCCGCGTTTCTCGGCCTACGTCGCCAGCAAGGCCGCGCTGGATGCCTTCAGCCGCTGCGCGCAGGCCGAGTTCTCCGGCAAGAACATCGCCTTCACCACGATCAACATGCCGCTGGTGAGGACCGCGATGATCGCGCCGACGAAGATGTACGAGTCGGTGCCCACGCTCTCGCCGGAAGAAGCCGCCGACCTGATCGTCAAGGCGATCATCGAGCGCCCGAGCCGCATCGCAACGCGCCTGGGCATCTTCGCCGCGACGATCAATGCGCTGGCGCCGAAGATGTACGAGGTCGTGATGAATACCGCGTTCGAGCTGTTCCCGGATTCGGCCGCGGCCAAGGGCATCAAGGGCATGCGTGACCCGGCGGCGCAGCCGAGCAACGAGCAGATCGCGTTCGCCTCGCTGATGCGTGGCGTGCACTGGTGAAAAACGCCGTGCTCGCGAGATGCCATGAATGGCATCTCGCCGGCGTTTTTCGGTGAGCCATGGATGGCGATCGGCAGGCGCGCCATGGAAGGCAGTTTGCGCAGAGCTCGCAACGACGCCTGAGCCTTGAATGGCAGTTCGCGCTGCGGCTTTCGAGGAGCCATGGATGGCGACTGGCGGACGCGCCATGGAAGGCTGCTCGCGCTTATCTCGCGACGAAACCATCGCCTTGAACGCCATCCCCAGCCGCATTGCTACCATCTGGCGCTATCGCAGCGCCATGCGCCCATTCGCGAACTCGACGATCACATTTGGAAACCCGGGCGCGAGGCGGGGCCAGCCGTCGGGCGTCGACGGCGGAATCCGCAGCGTGTGGTCGGCTCCCCGATAGACGCGCGCCAACACCCGCGTGTTGCCGTGCGCCGCCAGAAGGGCGGTGGTCTGCGCGATCGACTCCCGCGCCGGCACCAGCGCATCGTCGCCGCCGAACAGCAGCAGCACGGGCACGTGCACGCCGGCCCACGCCGCCGTGTTGTCGAAGTTGCCGGCCTTGCGATACCAGTTCCAGATCCAGTCGCCGTCGTCGGGAATGGCGAGATCGTCCAGCCATGGCGCCTTTCCGGCGCGTGCGATGTCGGCGCGCAAGGGTGCGTGCGACGTGCCGTTGCGCGCGGTGTCGACGAACTCCGCATAGACCCGCTCGGCCTCGCGCAAGGCTGCGCCCCGATAGCGCGCAGCCAGCAGGGTATCCACGCGGAACAGGTCCTGCCGGAACTGCGGCCCCACCGGGCCGTCGGCCGCAATGACCCATTTCACCTGTTCGTCGTTCGCCGCGATCAGCGGCGCGATTTCTCCGCCCTGGCTGTGGCCGTATACGCCCAGCCGTGCGGGATCGACGTCCGCCCGGTGCGCCAGCAAGCCAATGCCGGCGCGCGCATCGGCCGCGAGGTCCTCCAGCGACGAGCTGCGCCAGTCGCCGCTGGACTCGCCGACCCCGGCCTTGTCGTAGACCAGCGCCACCATGCCGTGCCGGGCGACGTAATCGGCGAGGTAGGCGCAGGCCCAGCGTCCTTCGGCGCCGGAGCCGTGCACGAAGATCACGGCCGGGTGCCTGCCTTGCGTGCGCGGGGCGAACACGCTGCCCGCCAGCAGCGTGTCGCCGTCACTGAAGGTCACCTTTTCCTCGGTATACGGTTGGGTCGTCGAGGTCGACGCGCGGTGCAGCCTGAAGCTGCCTGCCTGTGCATTCTCGCGAGTGGTTCCGGAGATCGTGCCGTCGACCTCGGTTCCGTCGAAGACGATCGTGGTGCTGTCCCCGACGAGTTCCCAGTGAACCGCGTTGCCGCTGCGTATGTTCGCCAGCGGGACGTCGATCGCGCCCAGGTCGGGCGCCGAGAAGAAGCCGTGGCCGTGCGCGTCCGCGGGGAAATCGAAACTCACCGGCAGCCGCGCGGAGCCGCGTTCCATCGAGCCTTGCCAGTTTCCGGCGATCGTTTGCGGCGTGTCGGCCGATTGCGCCGGCATCGCTGCCAGCATCGCCAGGCACAACATCGTTTTCCACATTGCCGTATCTCCTGCTCTTGCCACGGCCAATCATCCGCCGCCGCTGCCCTCGCGGCGGAAGCGCTCGCGGTAGCTGCTGGGTGCGACTCCCACGTGCGCGGCGAACGCGCGCCGAAGGCTTTCGAGCGTGCCGAATCCGCAACGCCTCACGATCTGCGAGATCGGAACCGCGCTTTCCTCGAGCTTGCGGCGCGCGGCATCCACGCGGATCCGGGTCACGTACTGACCGGGCGCCATGCCGACGCTTTCGGTGAACCGGCGCGCGAAATTGCGTTCGCTCATCGCAACGCGCGCCGCCAGTCGCGGTATCGACAGGTCCTTGTCGAGGCGTTCGAGCATCCACAGTTGCAGCTCGCGGATCGGATCGTCGTCGCTGAACTGCGCGGCGAGCTGGTTGCTGAACTGCGATTGCCCGCCCGGGCGCTTGAGGAACAGCACGAGCTCGCGCGCGACGCCGAGCGCCGCCGCCTGTCCCCAGTCTTCCTCCACCATCGCCAGGGCCATGTCCATGCCGGCGGTCACGCCTGCGGATGTGTAGAGCTTGCCGTTGCGGACGAAGATCGCATCCGGATCGACCCGGGTGCGTGCGGCGGCCTTCGCCAGCTCGTTGCAGTACGCCCAGTGCGTGGTCGCCGACTTGCCTTCGAGCAGGCCGGTCCGCGCGAGCACGAGCGCGCCAGTGCAGATCGATCCGAGGCGCTGGACCTTGCCCGCCATCGTGCGGATCCAGGCGAGCGCGGCCTCGTCCTCGATGACCTTGCGGTAGCCGATGCCACCGGTGACGAACAGCGTGTCGGCCTGCTTCACGTCGCGCCAGGCGCGCTCGGCCACGAGGCGCACGCCGCTGGATGTCGCGAACGGCCCGGGCTCGGTCGCGACGACTTCCACGGTGTAGGCGAGGCCGCGCGCGATGCCCTTGTCGCGCAACCAGCGCGCCGCGCGACCGAACACTTCCAGCGGCCCGGTCACGTCGAGGATCTGCGCATCCGGGTACGCGAACATGACCACCCGGTGCGGCGTCGTCGATTCCTTGCCGGGAGGCGTTGCGATCGTTCGTGGCTGGCGTTTCATGGCGACATCCTGGCCCGGGAGCGGATTGCAGAAATGTCATCGATACCACGTATTCTGCCATTCGCGGGGCCGTGAGGTACACGCCGCCTGTGCGCGCGGCGGTTGTCGGTTTCCGCCAACCCCTCCGGGCTTTCCCGCGACCCGGTGTCGGGCTTCGCCCATCGCCTGTTGCTGGCGAGCCAATGAAAACGGCGCCCAAGCGCCGTTCTCGTCCGCAGATCAAAACGGATTGCTGTCGTGCGACGTGCATCGGCAAGATTGGCGTCCGCGCACGCTGGCGCCGTTCGCGACCGGGTCAGCCGACGGGATCGGGTTCCCGGCAATGCAACTTTTCGCGTGACTCGGGCGGCCGACGGCGCACGAGCACGTGCTTCAGGGTGTCGACGGTCCAATACGCGACAAGCTTTCTTTCGCCGATCTGCCGCATGGCGATGCTGTCGGGGCTTCCCGATCCCGAAGCCTCGCATTGCTCGAACACGTTCGCGGTCCCCGGATCGGGCAGCACGACGACGTCGCTGATGCGACAACCGCCTTCGCTGGCGGTGGTGAGGAAGGCGAAACGGCTCTGGTCACGCATCATGGGACGCACGGTGCCGCCCTGCGCGACGACCGCCGAGAAGCCCTTGATCGGCGAGAACCCCGTCCAGGCATCGGATTGCGGTGCGGTCAGCAGGTCGCAGGACTGTCCGACGTAGCCGCGCATGTGCGCCATCGTCGATGGGTCGACCGGGAACGGCAGCAACGACGTGTCGGGGGCAGCGCTTCCCTGTTCGGCATGTCCGGAGGGACTGACGGTGAGCATGACCAGCAGCGCAAGCGCCGACAGGAACAGGGTCGGGTCGTGCATGCCAGGCATGGGATCGCGTAGTCGGATCATTCGGTGGAAGGTAACTGTGGGCGGCCGATCCAGCGGCGGGTGTCAACGGAACGCGGCGCCATCGCGGCGCCGCGTTCCTTCGGGGTGTACCCGAGGCGATCGGGTTCGGGGTTCGTCAACCGACTGTCGACGTCACTGGGCTGCGAACAGGTCGCTCATCACGCTGACATTGGCATCGCAGGCGTGGTTGAGGCAGGGCAGGCCGAAGCCGGCTTCCAGCGTCTTGAGCAGCGAATAGTGCGTGTAGAACTTTGCGCTCGTCTTGCCGCCGGTGCCGTAGTTGGTGTCGACGATCAGCACCACCTGGTTCTTGTTCGGCGCGAGGCTGTAGTCGTTCTCGTCCCACACGACGACGATGGCATTCTTGCCTGTCTTCCACGCCGGCGAGGACTTGATCGAAGTCACCACCTTCTTCAGGGCGACGTCGCCGAGCTGGATCAGGGCGGGGTTGAGGCCTGCCTGCGTGCCATTGTCGTCCGGGTCGAAGTTGCAGAACGCGCCGGCGTTGCCGCGGCCGTGCTGGTCGTTGCACTGGTTGGGCACGATGAAGGAAAGAGTGGGAGCCGAGATTCCGGTGAAGGCCGACTTCAGGTCGGCATAGAGGCCGTACGCGCCATCGAAACCAACCGAGTTGGACAGGTTGGAGTTCGGAACCGAGCCTTCCTGCACGCTCCGGAAGTAGACGAACGGATTGTGCTTGACCGCGTACAGCGCAACCATGTCGCCCGAGCTGAGCGCCGGGTTCAGCGCCGGCGTGATCTTGCTGAAATCGGTGGTGTTGTCGTAGACGCCATCGCTGGTGTTGACGAGGTTGGCGCCACGCGCCGGCAGGCTTTCCTGGTAGGACCTCCACAGCTTGCCGTGCTCGGCGAGCTGGTCGGCGATGGTCTTGCCGCTGATGTTGGTGGCGGCCGGGATCGACGCGACGCCGTCGATGTTCATCATCCCGGGCGCGCCCTGGGTCTCGTTGATGGTATCGATGGCCGGCGTCGCCGCTTCGGTGCCGTTGCCGGAGATCGGGCAGATGTTGCTCGAGGTGGCGGGATTGTCCGTGGCCACGTGGCCGGATGCCAGGTTGGGCGTGCAGTTGGCGTTGTGCCAGTCCGGCGAGATGTCGGAGAGCACGCCGAAGTTCGAGCCGCCGGTGACCTCGAGGTAGTTGGTCAGGCTCGGATGGGCGATCGCATAGTACTTCGTCGCCAGGCCGGCGGACTTCGCGTAGCTGGTGGTGAAGGGAGCGTTCTTGTTGTGCAGGACCTGGCCGTAGATGTGGTTCTCCATCATGATCAGGTACACGTGGTTGAGGTGCGGGATGCCGGTCGGCACCGGACCTTCGACGGCGGAGGCATTGCCGGCCGCGATGCTGGCCAGCAGGCCGGCGGCGAGGGCTTTCAGGGCGATCTTCTTCATGGCGGAGTTCCTGGTGGGTTGAGGATTCCGACCAGGCGCGCGCGGAAACGCCTCGCGACTTGCACGTTTCCAACTGCGCGAACACTCGCAGCCGGCGACCGGCTCGGACTTCGCCATGCTGGATCGATGCGATGACCGCCGCGTGTCGTGCAGGCTGCAATGCAGCGACAGCGATGTTGCGGCGACGTGAAAGAAAAACGGCGCCTTTCGGCGCCGTTTCCTTGTTCTGCATCCCGGACCAGGGCCGGGACGAATGGCTTTGCGATCAGGCCGCGCTGGAGGAATCGGCTTTCTTCTTCGCGGCTGGTTTCTTCGCAGACTTCCTGGCGACAGGCTTCTTCGCGGCTTTCTTCGCGGCGGGCTTCTTCGCTTCGGTCTCGGCGGCTGGCGCGCCGGAGAGCTTGCGCAGTTCGCGGTTGAGCTGGTCCACGCGATCGATCAGCGCGGCGATCTCGTCGCGACCGGGCACGCCCAGGCGGGTGAGGGCGCGTTGTACGCGTTCCTCGAAGACCTTCTCGAGGCGATCCCAGGTATCGGCGGCGCGGCCGCGCACGGCGCCCACCTTTTCCTCGACCGCGTCGCGCACCGCATCGACCTTGCCGCTGGCCATCTTCCGGGTCCTGCTTTCGATGTTCATGCCTTCCTTCACGAGCGCCTCGAACAGGCGCGTTCCTTCTTCCTGGGCGCGGCTGAAAGCGCCGACGCCGGCCATCCAGATGTGCTGGGCGGAACCGCTGATCGAGCGGCGCAGCTGCTCGGCCTTGTCCTGCATGTTCGGCGTTTCCGGCGCGGCCTTGGCGCGCGCGGACGACTTGAGCTTGGCCATCGGGGTGTCCTCTTGTGCGAATCGGGAATGGATCGGATCGGGATGCAGTTTCGGCGTCGTGTCTAGAGCATTCACACCATCGACCGGAAGAGATTCAGCCCGCGCGCAGCGCGCGCCGGCGTCGTCGCAGCAGGGCGTCGACGTCGTCGAGCGCACGCCGCAGGCGTTCGGTGGTGTCGGTGGGATGCAGGCGGGCGTTGATGCCGGCGATCAGGGTGCGCTCGGGATCGTCGATCACCTGCGGACGCAGCTTCAGGCCGTGGCGGGCGAGCAGCGGCGCGAGTTCGCGGCGGCGGCGGGCGAGGTCGTCGAGGGTGGCGCGATAGGCGTGCTGGCAGATGGCGAAGCGCGAGGAGAAGCTGAAGACGTTGGTGAAGAACGTCCTGCGGTCGCTGGCATCGGGTTCGAGGAAGACCTGGTCGGTCGCCGGGAAATCCTGCGCGTAGCGCGACAGGCCGACCTGCGCGCGCGACTGCAGCACGGTGCGCACGGCCTGCGAGAGCACCACCGGCAAGCCACCATCGACGAGGTTGGTGCGGCGCCTTCCGGCGACGTGCGCGGCAGCGGCATCGAAGGGCACCATCGGGTTGATGCCCAGCAGCAGGTCGACGCCGTGGTCGAGCGCGACCGAGGCGTGCATCGTCCGCCGCAGTGCGCCGTCGACGAAATGGTGGCCGCGGATCTCCACCGGCGGATACAGCCCCGGCATCGCGCCGCTGGCCTGCACCGCGCGCGAGATCGGCACGTCGTCCCAGCCCCCGGCGCCGAAGCGCACCGTCGTGCCGGTATTGATGTCCACCGAGATCACGTACAGCGGCGCGGCCAGCTCGCGGAAATCGTTGCTGCGGCCGCGGATCGTGAACACCTCGCGGAGGAAATCCTCGACGCCGGAATTGTCGAACAGGCCGGGCGGGATCAGCGCGGAGAAGCGCACCAGCACGTCGCTCAGGCGCGTGCTGCGCCGGCGCGTGACGACGTCCTGGGCCCAACCCGAAAGCAGGCCCGGCAGGCGCGAGCTGCGCCTGGCGAATTCGCCGAAGGCCGGGCGCAGGAAGGATTCGGGCTGGAAGCGCAGGCGGTCGTCCTGGCCGGTGATGAAGATCCGGCACATCTCCTCGGTGGACATGCGGTTGGCGAGACCGGCGGCGAGGAAGGCGCCCGAACTCACGCCGACGTACACCTCAAGGCGGGCGAGGTCGAGGCCGTCGATCGCATCGTCCAGCGCGCGCAACGCACCCAGTTCGTACATGCCGCCAATCGGGCCGCCGCCGGCGATCGCGAGGCCGATTCGCGCACGCGTCTTGCGGGGCTGGCTGGCGGGCTGGATCTGCAGCATGCGGACCTGGATCGGGTCGGGGTGGCGGCGATTGTAGCCGGGGTGAAACAATTCGCACTGTGCACCGCAGCGGAAATCCGTTGAGCGTTCGACCGACATCGCGAACTTCGACCACGGGCAGCGGCGATCCGGCGGCGGACGCCCTGCGCGCGCGCATGCTGCATCGGCTGGTCTGCCACCGCGCGCTCCATGACGCCGCGATCGAGCCGCGCAACCGCGATCCGCGCTTGCCCGAACTGCGGCGCTGGCAGCAGCAGCGGCTGGCGGCGAGCTTCGCGGGCTTCCTCGCCGATCCGCGCACGCGCCCGGCGGCGGAATTCTTCCTCGAAGACCTCTACGGTGACCGCGATTTCAGCGGCCGCGACCGCGACCTGGCGCGGGTGCTGCCGAAGATGGCGGCGCTGTTGCCGGTGAAGATGATCGCGACCGCGGCCGACGGCATCGAGCTGGCCGCGCTGAGCCACGCGCTCGACCTGCGCATGGCCGCGGCGCTGTCGGCCGGCCTGCGCGAAGGCGATGCCATCGATGCGGCGGGTTATGCCGACGCCTATCGCGCCGTTGGTTTGCCACGCCTGCGCCGCCGCCAGATCGCACTGGTCGCGCGAATCGGCGCGGCGCTCGACCAGGCCGTGCGGATGCCAGCCCTGTGGGGCCTGCTCAAGATGTGCCGCGTGCCGGCAAAGCTGGCCGGGCTCGATGCGCTGCAGTCCTTCCTCGAACGCGGCTTCGGCGCTTTCCGGAAGCTCGACGGAGCGACGGATTTCGTGGGCAGGATCGTGGCGCAGGAAAACGAGGTATCGCGACGCCTGTTTGCCGGAGATCCCGATCCGTTCGGCGAGCCTTGAGCCAATGGGCTCGTTCGCGTGGCAGTCAGCCGAATTCGCGCTCGAGGTACTTGTGGATTTCCGACTCGATCGAGCCCTTGAACATCGAAACCGGGAAACCGAGGCTCGCTGTCAGGTGCACGTCCTTCTTGCCGAGCACGATCCGCCCCTTCACGCCGCTGCCGCTGAAGTCGAGGTCGTCGCCGTTCCATGCATGGCGGATGCCGAACTTTTCCGCGATCCTTGCGGCGACCCGCTCGACAGCGGCGCGCGCGTCTTTCATGCTTCGGTCGTGGGCGTGGTGGATGTCGATATTGGCCATGCCGGCATTGTGGGGTCTGCGCGCTGAGCATGCTAGAGTCGCCTGGACAGGAGGGCCCATGCGTCTGACGTTTCCGAACGGCGAACATGCTGATGTCGTCGAGCCCAGCCGCATCACGCTCGGCAGCGGCAGCGACAGCAGTGTCCGCCTTCCCGGCCTGGCCGACCGCCACGCGGTGCTGGCCAACGACCGGCGCGGCCTGTGGCTGGTAATCGAAAGTTCGGAAGCCACCGCCCACGTCAACGCACGACCGGTCAGCCGGCTCGCCCTGGTGCGCCCGGGCGACCTGATCTCGCTCGGCCAGGTGCAGGTCCTGCTGCGCAGCGAATCCGATCCCCAGAATCCGCAACTGCCGGCCGCCACCGCCGCCTTCACCCGCGAGACCACGCGCAACAGTCCGATCTGTTCCGAGCGCTTCCTGCTGCGCGGCGTTGGCGGCTCCCACTATGGACAGAGTTTTCCCCTGTCCGATCCGGTGGTGATCGGCCGTGGCGAATCGTCGAACCTGCGCCTGGACGAACCGACCCTGGGCGACCGTCATGCTCGCGTGGAACTGCATGGCGATCGCGTCGTGCTGCGCGACCTGGCCATGGGGCATGGCGACGGCACCCTGCTCAACGGCATCCGCGTGCGCAACGCCTTGCTCGCCGCCGGCGACCAGTTGGCCTGGGAACAGAACCGCTTCGTGCTCGAAGCACCGGGACTGAGCGCGCCCGTCCAGCGCCATGACACGACGCCGTTGCCGAAGACCAAGTCGCAGGGCCCGACGACCCAGACCATGCGTCCGGTCACCGCCGTGCACGCGGCGCCTGCCGCGATGTCCGCCGACGCATCCATGTCGAGCCGCAAGGGCGCAGCGACCGTCTGGTGGCTGATCGTCGCCGCCGCCGCCCTTGGCGCTGCGATTACGGCGTTGCTGCTGTTCGCGCCCAAGCTGGGCAACTGAGCCAGCAAAGCCGCGGTCGTTTGCCGCCGTGGCGCGGCCCCATGCGATGGGTGCTGGACCCGAGGGTTCGCCGCTGCGCATCGTTGCCGGATTCCGCTTGCGCGCCCGGGCCGGGATGTCGGGGCCGCTGGACCGATCCGCTTGCATTCCCGCCCCATGTTTGCTGCACTGCGCCATCCTGCTTCGCCATTCCCTGTCCATCCCCCGATCCCGAGAGGAAATCCGATGTCGCGTGGCTACAACTTCAGTGCCGGCCCTTCCGCCATGCCCGAACCCGTGCTGCGCCGCGCGCAGGCGGAGATGCTCGAGTGGGGGAACGAACGCGCGTCGGTGATGGAAGTCAGCCACCGCGGCAAGGGCTTCGTCGCGCTCAACGACCAGCTCGAAGCCAACCTGCGCAGCCTGCTCGACGTGCCGTCGGACTACACCGTGCTGTTCCTGCAGGGCGGCGCGACCCAGCATTTCGCGCAGATCCCGATGAACATCGCCGGCCCCGACGAGGTCGGCGACTACCTGATCACCGGACACTGGAGCACGAAGGCGCATTCGGAAGCGAAGACGGTCCTGCGCACGAATGTCGTCGCGACGGGTGAGGCGGGCAACTTCACCTCCGTGCCTGATCGTTCGGAATGGAAGCTGAAGCCCGGCGCCGCCTACCTCCACGTCACGCCGAACGAGACCATCCAGGGCGTGGAGTTCGAGGAAGTGCCCGATATCGGCGATGTGCCGGTCGTGGCCGACATGTCCTCGAACATCCTCTCGCGCCCGTTCGACGTGCGGCGCTACGGCATCGTCTATGCCGGCGCGCAGAAGAACATGGGCGCGTCCGGCGTGACCCTGCTGATCGTCCGCAACGACCTGCTCGCGCGCAAGCCGCGCGCATTGCCAAACATCCTGACATACGCCGCGCATGCGAAGGAAAAGTCGCTGCTCAACACGCCGCCGAGCTTTCCGTTCTATATCACCGGCCTGGTGCTGGAATGGATCGCGGGCGAGGGCGGCCTGGCCGAGATGGCGCGCCGCAACCGCGCCAAGGCCGACATGCTTTACGCGGCCATCGATGGGTCGAATGGTTATTACAGCAATCCGGTGGACCTGCGTTACCGTTCGCGGATGAACGTGCCCTTCACCCTGCACGATGCGGCACTCGACGCGGCCTTCCTCAAGGAATCCGAGGCCGCGGGCCTGCTCGCGCTCAAGGGCCACAAGGCGGTCGGCGGCATGCGTGCGTCGATCTACAACGCGATGCCGATCGAAGGCGTGAAGTCGCTGGTCGATTTCATGGCCGGGTTCGCAAACCGTCACGGCTGACCTCATGGAAACCGACTATCAACCATGGCCACGAAGAAGAAATCCGCGCCTGCGGCCAAGTCCGGGAGCGAAGCCGCACCGGCCCTGAACCTCGCCGAGGTGCGCTCGCGCATCGACGGCATCGATCGCCATATCCAGGAACTGATCGCCGAGCGCGCGCAGTGGGCGCAACAGGTCGGGAAGGCCAAGGGACCGCTCGCCGCGGCGGTTGACTATTACCGCCCCGAGCGCGAGTCGCAGGTGCTGCGGATGGTGATCGACCGCAACCAGGGGCCGCTTGCCGACGAGGTCCTGGTGCGGCTGTTCCGCGAGATCATGTCGGCCTGCCTCGCGCAGCAGGAACCGCTCAAGGTCGGTTTCCTGGGTCCTGAAGGCACCTTCAGCGAGCAGGCGGTGCGCAAGCATTTCGGCCACTCCGCACATGGCCTGCCGCTGGCGAGCATCGAGGAGGTCTTCCAGGAAGTCGAGGCCGGCCATGCCGATTTCGGCGTGGTGCCGGTCGAGAATTCGGGGCAGGGCACGATCCAGGTCACGCTCGACATGTTCCTGACCTCGAACGTGAAGATCTGCGGCGAGGTCGAGCTGCGCGTGCGCCAGTACCTGCTCTCGCGCAGCGGCCACATCGAGGACATCGAGCGCGTGTATTCGCACCCGCAGTCGTTCGCGCAGACCAAGGGCTGGCTGCGCGCGAACCTGGCGAAGGCCGAGAAGCTGCCGGTGTCCAGCAATGCCGAGGCCGCGCGCCGCGCACGCAATGCCGACGACGCCGCGGCGATCGCAGGCGAGGCCGCCGCGCACGTCTACGGCCTGAAGAAAGTGGTGATGAGCCCGATCGAGGACCGCGACGACAACACCACGCGCTTCCTCGTCCTCGGCCGCAAGACCTTCCCGTCCTGCGGCCACGACCGCACCTCGATCCTGGTCTCGATCCGCGACCAGCCCGGCGCGTTGTTCCACGTGCTCAGCCCGTTCGCGCAGCACGGCATCAGCATGAACCGGATCGAGTCGCGGCCCTCGCACCACGCGAAATGGGAATACGCGTTCTTCATCGACCTCGACGGCCATGTCGACGATCCGCCGATGAAGGCGGCGCTTGCCGAGCTCGAGCCGCGCGCGGCGCAGATCAAGATCCTCGGCTCCTACCCGGTCGCGGTGCTGTGAGCGAACCGTTCGACGCGGCCGCGCTCGCGAACGCAGCGACGCGTGCGCTGCGCGCCTACGATCCAGGACACGATCTGCCAGCGCTGCGCAAGCGATTCGGCGGCGTGCTGGTCGAGCTCGGTTCGAACGAGAATCCGCTCGGTCCGAGCCCGCAAGCGAGCGCCGCGATCCAGGCTGCTCTGGCCGATGTCTTCCGCTATCCCGACCCGCAGGGCGGCGCGCTGAAAGCCGCGCTGGCAGCGAAGCACGGCGTGGAGGCGACGCAGATCGTCCTCGGCAACGGTTCGCACGAGCTGCTGATGCTGATCGCGCAGTGCTTCGCCGACGCGACGACGTCGGTGGTGTTCTCGGAATTCGGCTTTGCGGTGTTCCCGATCGCGACCGCGGCTGCTGGCGCCCGCGCGGTGCGCGTGCCGGCGCTCCCGCGCGAACACGCGGACATGCCACGCGGGCACGATCTTGACGCGTTGGCCGCCGCGCTCCGGCCTGACACCCGCATCGTCTACCTCGCCAACCCGAACAATCCGACCGGCACCTGGTTCGACGACGGCGCGCTCGACGCCTTCATCGCACGCGTTCCGGCGACCGCGATCGTCGTGGTCGACGAGGCGTACGCCGAATATGTAACCGCACCAGGCCTGCGCAGCGCGTTGCGCCTGTTGCCGCGATATCCGAACCTGGTCGTCACCCGTACCTTCTCGAAGGCATACGCGCTCGCCGGCCTGCGCGTGGGCTACGCGATCTCGTCGCCGCAGGTCATTGGCGTGCTCGAACGCCTGCGCGAATCCTTCAACGTCAACGGACTTGCGCTCGCGGCTGCCGAGGCCGCGCTTGGCGACCAGCATCATGTCGCGAAGGCACGCGACTGGAACCACGCCGAACGCGAATGGCTGGCCGGACGCCTGCGCGAGCGCGGCCTGCGCGTGCTGCCCTCGCAGACCAATTTCGTGCTGATCGACTTCGGCCGCGACGCATCGGCGATCGAGAAGGCCCTGTTCGAGCGCGGCGTGATCGCGCGCCCGATGAGTGGTTACGGTCTCGGCGACTGCCTGCGCGTCAGCGTCGGCACGCGCGCGGAGAACCAGCGCCTGCTGGACGCACTGCCGTGAGCGGGGCGGCGCGGCTGGACTGGATCGCCTCGCGTGGTGAAGCCTTGCGTGGCGAAATCCGCGTCCCGGGCGACAAGTCGATCTCGCACCGCGCGGTGATGCTGGCCGCGATTGCCGAAGGCACGACCCGCATCGAGGGTTTCCTCGAAGGCGAGGACACGCGCGCGACCGCCGCCATCCTGCGCCAGCTCGGCGTTCGCATCGAGGAGCCATCGCAAGGCGAACGCATCGTCCACGGCGTCGGTCTCCATGGCCTGTGCGGCAGCGCATCGCCGCTAGACTGCGGCAATGCCGGGACCGGCATGCGCCTGCTGTGCGGCCTGCTCGCGGGGCAGGACTTCGACAGCGAACTCGGCGGCGATGCCTCGCTGTCGCGACGGCCGATGGGACGGGTGATCGAGCCGTTGACGGGCATGGGCGCCTCCATCGCATCGGAAGCCGGGGGACTTCCACCGCTGCGCATCCATGCGAGCCGGGGTTTGCGCGGGATCGACTACGACCTGCCCGTCGCCAGCGCCCAGGTGAAGTCCGCCGTGCTGCTGGCCGGTCTCTACGCGAGCGGCACGACCCGGGTGCACGAGAAGCAACCGACACGCGACTACACCGAGAGCATGCTCGCCGCTTTCGGTTGGCCGATCCGCCATCGCGCTGGGATGGCCGAGCTCGAAGGCGGCCATCGGCTGCACGCGACCGGCATCGTGGTTCCCGGCGATTTTTCCTCGGCTGCTTTCCTGCTCGTCGCCGCGAGCATCGTGCCGGGCTCGGACCTGCTGATCCGCGATGTCGGCATCAACCCACGCCGCACGGGTCTGCTCGATGCGTTGCGCGCGATGGGCGCGGACATCCACGAAGAGAATCCGCGTCGGCTGGGCGGCGAAACAGCGGCCGACCTGTGGGTGCGTTCGTCTCCGCTGCACGGCATCGAGGTGCCACCGGAACTCGTGCCGGACATGATCGACGAGTTCCCCGCGCTGTTCGTCGCGGCGGCTTTCGCGGAAGGCCGGACCGTGGTGCGCGGCGCGGCGGAACTGCGGGTCAAGGAATCCGATCGTCTTGCGGGTACTTCGGCGGGCCTGCGCGCCTTGGGCGTTTGCGTGGACGAAGCAGCCGATGGCGCGACGATCCACGGTCTGGGCGCGAACGGCCGGGCGCATGCCGCCCGGCTCGACAGCCTGGGCGATCATCGCCTCGCGATGGCGTTCGCGGTCGCCGCGCAACGCGCGGAGGGTGACGTGCGGATCGGCGACTGCGCCAATGTCGCGACGTCGTTCCCGGGGTTTGTCGAACTCGCCAACACAACCGGCATGGGACTGCAGGCGCAACAGACCGCGTAGCCGGATCGCGGTTCCCGGGTTCCTAGCGCTGCGCCTCCATCCGGAAATCGATCGGCACCTCGATCGTGCCCGCCACCGGCTGTCCATCGTGCATCGCGGGCTTGTAGTGCCAGCGGCGCACGGCATCGATCGCGGCGCGGTCGAGCAGGAACGAGCCGCTGCCGCGCGTCACCCGGACATCGGTGGCCTTGCCTTGCGCATCGACGGAAATCGCCAGGTTCACCGTGCCTTCGGTGCTCGTCCGCAGCGCTTCGTCCGGGTAGTCGGGCTGGATCCTGTCGACCACCTGCGGTGCGCTGTCGTTTCCCTTCGCTACTGTTTCCGACGCCGCCGGGGACGCCACGTCCGGTGACGCCTCGGTGGTGCCGGATGCCGCATCGGTCGCCATGGATTCCGGCGAAGCGGCCGATGCTTCAGGCGTCGCCACCACGATGTGCGGCGCATCGGCCGAGGGCGATGCCGGAGGCGGCAGGTTGGTGCTGCCGCCGGCCATCGGCGCTGGCAAGGGGCGATGGCCCGGATCGAGCGTCACCGCGTTGCCGCTGGGCGCGGCGGCGGGCGCGGCGGGTTTCTGATGCAGCCACATCCACGCCCCGCTGGCGACCAGGCCGCAGGCGAGGGCGATGGCGAAGAGCAGCAAAGGCTTCAGCCACGGTCGTGCGGCGCCGGGGGACGCGGCGGTGGGAGGCGTCTGCGGCTCCCAGTCCTGCGGATCGTCGTCGGAGTCGTGATCGGTCATGGCAATACGCAGTTAGCCTGAGCCGGAGTGGCATGGCAAATCAGACCGCGTTTGCGGGTCGGTCGTTCCAACCGCGATAATAGCGGGTAGAAATTTTCCGGAGTGTTCCATGCTTGATCCCGCCCTTCTCCGCGGCCAGCTTGCCGCGACCGCCGAGCGCCTGAAAGCCCGCGGCCACGACCTTCCCGTGGCCGAACTGGAAGGACTGGAAGCCGAACGCAAGGCCATCCAGATGCGCACCCAGGAGCTGCAGAACCTGCGCAATACCCGCAGCAAGGCGATCGGCATGGCCAAGGCCAGGGGCGAGGACGTCGCGCCGCTGATGGCCGAGGTCGCCGGCATCGGCGACGAGCTCAAGGCCAGCGAGGTCAAGCTCGAGGACATCCGCACCCGCATCGATGCGATTGCCGCCTGCGTGCCGAACCTGCCGGATGCATCGGTGCCGGTCGGCGCGGATGAACATGCGAACGCCGAACAGCATCGCTGGGGCACGCCGCGCACGTTCGACTTCGCGGTCAAGGACCATGTCGAGCTCGGTGCGCGCCACGGCTGGCTCGATGGCGATACCGGCGCCAAGCTTTCGGGCGCGCGCTTTACCGTGCTGCGCGGAAAGCTCGCGCGCCTGCATCGTGCGCTGGCCCAGTTCATGCTCGACCTGCACACCGGCGAGCACGGTTATCTCGAGATCAACGCGCCGCTGATGGTGAATGCGGATTCGATGCGCGGCACCGGCCAGTTGCCGAAGTTCGAGGAAGACCTGTTTGCGACTGCCGTCGGCGAGGGCGAGTCGGCGAGCAAGCGTTACCTGATTCCGACCTCCGAGGTGTCGATGACCAACATCGTCCGCGACGAGATCGTCGACGATGCCTCGCTGCCGCTGCGCATGACCAGCCACACGCCGTGCTTCCGCGCCGAGGCCGGCAGCCACGGCCGCGACACCCGCGGCATGATCCGCCAGCACCAGTTCGAGAAGGTCGAGCTGGTGAGCATCGCGCGACCGGAGGAAAGCGGCGCCGAACACGAACGCATGGCGCGCTGCGCCGAGACGGTGCTGGAGAAGCTCGGCCTGCCGTACCGGCGCATGCTGCTGTGCACCGGCGACATGGGCTTCACGGCGCAGAAGACCTACGACCTCGAGGTCTGGCTGCCTTCGCAGGGCATGTACCGCGAGATCAGCTCCTGCTCGAACTGCGGCGATTTCCAGGCGCGGCGGATGCAGGCGCGCTGGCGCAATCCGGCGACCGGCAAGCCCGAACTGGTGCATACGCTCAACGGCTCGGGCGTGGCGGTTGGCCGTGCATTGATCGCGGTGATGGAGAACTACCAGAACGCCGACGGTTCGATCGCCGTGCCCGAGGCGCTGCGGCCGTACATGGGCGGCGTCGAATCGATCGCCTGAATCCCTTCCAATCCACCAGCCGTTCGCGGTGAGCCTGTCGAACCGCAAGCAGCAGCGAGGTGCAGCCATGCAGGACCTCAATGATCTCTACTACTTCGCGATGGTCGTCGAACACGGCGGCTTCGCCTCTGCCGAGCGCGCGCTGGGCATCCCGAAGTCGCGGTTGAGCCGGCGCATCGTCCAGCTCGAGACCGACCTCGGCGTGCGCCTGCTGCAGCGCTCGACGCGCCGCTTCGCGGTGACCGAGGTCGGGCAGAACGTCTATCGCCACGCGCAGGCCATGCTCTCGGAAGCGCAGTCCGCGCGTGAGGCGGTGGAACGCCTGAGCGTGGAGCCGCGCGGCATCATCAAGGTGAGCTGCCCGGTCGCGCTGGCGCAGCAGCAGCTCGCCGAGCTGCTGCCGGATTTCCTCGTCATGCACCCGCAGGTGCGCGTGCAACTGCAGGTCAGCAACCGCCGCGTCGACCTGATCAACGAAGGTTTCGACGTCGCCCTGCGTGTGCGCACCCAGCTCAACGACGACGGCAGCCTGGTGATGCGCAGCTTCGGGCAGATCCGCGAGTTGCTGGTCGCAAGCCCGAAGTACCTCGATGCGCGCGGCCGCCCGGCCACGCCGCACGACCTCGAATCGCATGCGACGCTGAGCATGAGCGAGGACGAGGCGCGTCAACGTTGGGAATTGCATGGTCCCGACGACACGACCGTGCGCGTCGACATCCAGCCGCGCCTGATGGGCCACGACTTCCCGCTGCTGATGGAGATCGCCAAGCGCGGCCACGGCATCGCCCTGGTGCCCGAGACGGTCTGCGCGGAAGCCATCCTGCGCGGCGAGCTCGAGCCGGTGCTGCCCGACTGGTCGCTGCCGCAGGGCATCTGCCACGCCGTCTTCCCGTCGCGCCGCGGCCTGTTGCCGGCGGTGCGCGTGTTCATCGACTTCCTCGCCGAACGCCTGCCGCCCTTGCTGGAAGCCAGCCGCAGCGGCTGCACCAAGAGCCGCGAGGAATGCGCGAAGATGGCGTTGCAGAAACAGCTTGCACGGCAGAAGACGGCGGCGTGAGCGGCTACAAAGACGCGTGGGAGAATCGTTCGACAAGGAAGGGTGGCAGAGTGGTCGATTGCACTGGTCTTGACTGGATCGTCTGGAACGATCCAGAACGACCGAAGGTCGGCCCCGAAGGGGCGAGGGCATGGATGGCCCGAGTCGAACCGGCGTACAGCATTTCAACGGAGAGATGGCCGAGTGGTTTAAGGCACCGGTCTTGAAAACCGGCGTGGTAGCGATACCACCGTGGGTTCGAATCCCACTCTCTCCGCCACTGCGATTCCGAGGGGATGATGACGAACTGCGCGCGACTCCTGTTGTTGTCGTGTTTTTCCGCGACCTGTTCCGTCCCCACGTTCGCGGCCACTCCAGTTCCTGACCGGACCGCGGCGCATCCCCTTGTCCGGGAAAGACATGTCGTGGAGTTCCAGGGAGAGAAGGAAGTCTGGCAACTGGTCTGGGATCGGCCGCCAGAAGAAGTCTGCGGGCCCCACGACATGATCGGTGCCATCAGTTGCCCCTGTAGCGGCCTTTCCTACGGGGAATTCGGCACCTTGCGGCTGATCCGCAAGCGCGGCAATGTGCAGATCGATAGCCTCGACCTGCGCCCGTTGTTCGGTCAGTTTGACTACCCGGACGCCAATCGGGTGGAGGGAACGGCGTATCTGCAGCGATGGCCGACGCTGGAAGGCGACTTTGACCGGGAACGTCGTGGCGATTCCGCTTTGGTGGATGAAATCGAGCATCGTCAGCCCGTGAACCTCATGCAGCTGGCCGACTACGATCGTGACGGCCGGGCCACCGAATTCCTCATGCAGGTGGGCACGCTGCCTTGCGGCAACACCCAGTTCGCAGCGCTCGGGGTATCGCCACTGAACCCGAGGCTCCATGCGCTGACGTCGGTGGGGAAACCGGGCAAGCCGCTGATGATGCCCAGGGACGCATGGGAGGCATTGCTCAGACCCGGGTCGCCCGCCACGGTAACGACGTTGACCTGCGGCGACCACGGCAGTGATGTGCAGGAAGAACTCGTCGTGTCCGCGAACCACGGTGAGATACAGGTCCGGCAGCGCGTGTATGCATGTACGCCCGATGGGGACAAAGGCAGGCTGCGATCGGATACGAGCTTCTGATCGGCGAGACCGCCTCCTGGCTCGCGCTGCGCTTTGGCAAGCGCGGCAATTTCAGCGCCTCTTCGCCGTCGCCAGGTACTGCTTCATCGCCTTCTCGAATTCCTCGAGGGTGCGGCGCAGGCTCATGATCGTCTCGGTGTCGTTGGAGCTCTTCTGGGCGACCATCGTGGCCTTCTCGGACAGGACCTTCACCGCGTTCAGGACGCGCTCGCTGCCGGCGTGCTGGCGCACCAGGCGCAGGCTGGATTGCAGTTCGGACAAGGCACCCTGGCGGAATTGCGCCGAGCCGCCGGCCATGATCCAGCCGGTGTCCCGCAGGACGTAGCCCAGCAATTCTTCCAGGGTCGGTTCGTTCATGGCTCGGGTGGGTCCGATGATCGACTGGCTGGCATTGTAAGCACTTGTAGCTGCGCGTTGAAACCGGGTTACAGTGAGCGCCCGGCGCGCGCGTGGCAAGCCCGCGCGTCCGGGCCAGACCACCTTCCAGCGCAGGATTGAGGATGCTCCATCGCCGCGTCGTGATCTCCTGCCTGGGCGCAGCCATCGCGTGCCTGTTTCCGGTTGCCGCGCTCGCGTCGACGGCCACCGCGACGGCCACTCCGATCCGGCACCTGGTGGTGATATTCCAGGAAAACGTCTCCTTCGATCACTATTTCGCGAGCTATCCGCGCGCCGCCAATCCGTCCGGCGAGCCGGCCTTCCATGCCGCCCCCGACACGCCTTCGGTGAACGGCCTGAGCGGCTCGATGCTGACCAGCAATCCGAACCGGCTGAACGCGCAGAACGGGATCGGCGCGGTCAATCCCTTCCGGCTTGATCGTTCCCAGGCCGCAACCGCCGACCAGGACCACGAATACGCCGCCGAACAGTCGGCCTTCCATGCCGGCCTGATGGATCGCTTCCCGATGTCGGTGGGCAATGGCGGTTCGGCGGGTGGCAAGGGCGGGCCGACCACCACCACCGGCCTGGTGATGGGCTACTACGACGGCAACACCGTCACCGCGCTGTGGAACTACGCCCAGCATTTCGCGATGAGCGACAACTCGTACGGAACGACGTTCGGGCCTTCGACGGTGGGCGCGCTCAATCTGGCGTCCGGCCAGACCAACGGCATCGCCGCGAGCACGGACCTGGCGCACGACGACACGGTCGACGACGGCAACGGCGGCCGGACGCTCATCAGCGATCCCGATCCACTGCACGACGTCTGCTCGAAGGGCCCGCAGATCACGATGGGCGGCCGCAACATCGGCGACCTGCTCAACGACGCGCACGTGAGCTGGGGCTGGTTCCAGGGCGGCTTCGACCTCACCGCGACGAATCCGAACGGGACAAGCGGATGCCGGCGCAGTTCGTCCTCGATCGTGACCGGCAAGGCGAAGTCCGACTACGTGCCGCACCACGAACCGTTCCAGTTCTATCCGTCGACCGCGAATCCGGCGCATGCGCGGCCAGCTTCGGTGTCCGCGATCGGCCACGGCGGCGATCCGGCCAACCACCAGTACGACCTCGAGGATTTCTACCGCGCGGTGCGCGCCGGCAACATGCCGGCGGTGTCCTTCCTCAAGGCGAGCGCGATCCAGAACGGCCATGCCGGCTATTCGACGCCGCTCGACGAGCAGGCCTTCGTCGTCCACGTGCTGAATTTCCTGCAGGAACGATCGGAGTGGAAGGACACTGCGGTGGTCATCGCCTGGGACGACTCCGACGGCTGGTACGACCACCAGATGCCGCCGATCGTGAACCAGTCCAGCAGCGGCGAGGACACGCTCAGCGGCCACTCCTGCGGCGATGGCGACACCGCGCTGGCCGGCATCGCGGGCGAGGCCAAGCACGCGCAGGGACGCTGCGGCTACGGTCCGCGACTGCCGCTGCTGGTGGTGTCGCCATGGTCGCGGCGCAATTTCGTCGACCATACGATCACCGACCAGACCTCGATCATCCGCTTCGTCGAGGACAACTGGCTGCGCGGGCAGCGGATCGGACAGGGTTCGTTCGACGAGCTCGCCAATCCGCTCGACAACCTGTTCGATTTCCATGCCGGCTGGGCCGAGCGCAGTTCGGGACGGCTGATCCTTTCCGAGACGACCGGCGAGCCGCGCTGAAGGCAGCGCTTAACCCGATATCTGCTACTCATCCGGGCGGTGCATTGCGCGTCCGCGCGGCCATAGCGAACCAGCAGGAGCGATCGACATGGCAGCTTGTCCGAAATGCAATGCCGCCGCGGCGGTCGACGCGAAATTCTGCTCCGCCTGCGGTGCGCGCGTGGCCGGGCCGGATCCGTCCAACGGGCATCATCTCGCACATACGGTCAGCGCCATCTTCGCCCACATCCCGCACCCGCATATCCACCATCGCAAGAAGAACGCGCCCAAGACCGCGCAGGAACACCAGCCCGAACCCGGCAATCCGATCACGCGCTTCAACGCGTGGTTCGCGGTCAAGGTCACCGACTCGGTCGGCACCATGTGGTGCGCGTATGCCTTCGCGGCGCTGGCCCTGGTCAGCCTGCCCGACGCGGTCAAGGGCGGCACCGCGACGCTGGTGGCCTGGGTCGCGCAGACCTTCATCCAGCTCGTGCTGCTGTCGATCATCATCGTCGGCCAGAAGGTCGCCGGCGAAGCCAGCGACAAGCGCGCGATCGACACCTACAACGACGCCGAAGCGTTGCTCCACGAAGCGGTGCAGATCCAGCAGCACCTGGCGGCGCAGGACGCTTTCCTGCAACGGCTGATCGACGAGTTGTGCCAGAAGAAGCTGGCGGACGAGCAATCGGCGAATGCCGATCGGGTGGGCGGTAGCGCAACGCCGGGCTGACCGATGCTGGCCTGCGCGGTCGCCGCTCTCGCGGCTGTTGCCAGCGGGCGAATCGGCAGCGTAGTCTCGTCCGGAATCAATGGCCGCCCGGGGAGCGTCCGATGATCCGAGTGTTCGTGCTCGACGACCATGCGCTGGTGCGTACGGGCTTCAAGCTGATCCTGTCGCGCGAAACCGATATGGAGGTGGTCGGCGAGGCCGCCTCCGGCGAGGAAGGCCTGCCGCTGATCCGCAAGCTCAAGCCCGACGTGGTGCTCTGCGACCTGCACCTGCCGGGAGTGAGCGGGCTGGAAATCACCGATCGCATCGTGCGCGCGGATTCCGGCACGCGCGTCATCATCGTCACCGTGCAGGAAGACGGGCCGATGCCGCGGCGCTTGCTGGAGGCGGGCGCCAGCGGTTACCTGGGCAAGGCCTGTGCGGCCGAGGAACTGCTGCGCGCGGTGCGCGACGTCGCCCGCGGCAAGCGTTACCTCGGCAGCGAGATGGCGCAGAAGATGGCGTTGGGCGCGATGGCGGGAGCGACGCCGTTCGACGGACTTTCGCCGCGCGAATTCGAGATCGCCACGATGCTGTGCCGCGGCTTGCGTGCGGACGACATCGCCAAGCGCCTCAGCGTGAGTCCGAAAACCGTCGCGACCCACAAGACCCGGATGCTGCAGAAGCTGGGCGTGCCGGACGCGATCGCGATGTCGCGGCTCGCCTCGCAATACGGGTTGCTGGAATCGCACTGAGCATCGCGGGGAAGCGGGCAGCGATCACGCTGCCCGCCTTGCGACAGGTCAGGGCGACTGTTCGCCTTCCTGCGGACGATCCTTCTCGACTACCGGACGCGGCGCGGGCGGAGTGGCACGCGGCAGCGGCGCGGTCGCCGGAGCAGCCGCTGGCGGGGCCGATGCTGCAGGCGCTGCCTGGCTGGTGGACGCCGGCTGTGCTGGCGGAGCAGCGACGACCGGAGCAGCGGGGCGCACCGGTGCCGGTGCCGCAGGGACCGCCGGAGCGGGGGCGGCAGCCGGCTTCGGTGGCAGCGGCTGGGCGATCGGCGCACGCGTCGATTGATCGATCGACGCGCTGATCGCATCGCTCAGGCGCATGGGCGCTTGCGGAGCCGATGCCGGTGCAGGAACTGTCGGTGTCGTGGGCCGGACGGGTGCGACAGGCGCTGAGGCCGACGCGGGAGCAGGTGTCGGCTTGGTCGCGCCGTTCGCAGCGGCGGCTGGCGTCGGCGCAGCAGTGTTTGCCGCGGATGCCGGTGGCGCCGGTGCAGTCGTTGTCGTGGCCGCTATCGGTGCGGCGGAAGCCGGCGCCGGGACGGTCGTGATCGCCGGCTTCACCGGCGGCGACGCTGGCGCTGCCGCGGGCTGGACGCTTGCCGGCGACGCGACGGATGCAGCCGCGGTCTGTGGCTGGGCCGGGGGCATGGCCGGGCGCGGCGCCTGGATCGGTGCAGCGGCCGCAGGTGGAACCGGAACCGGGGCTGTCGGTGCGGCGGCGGGTGCGGAGGGCGCAACCGGCGGTCGCGGCGACGGCGCCGTCGCGCTGGGTGCGGCGGCGGGGGCTGCCGTTGGCAGCGGTGCCGAAGACACGGGCGGCGCCGGTGCAGGTGCTGGTACAGCGGGCACAGCCGAGGCTGGCGTTGCGGCAACGGGTGCCGCCGCAGCCGGTGCCTTGGCGACCGGCGCCGGGGTCGCCGATTCCGTCATCGGACGAGGCGCAGTCGACGCGGCCGGAACGGGCGGCGTGGCAGTCGGCGCCGCGCTGGCCGCCGAAGGGGCCGATTCCGACGCAGGGCGTGGGGCAGGAGCAGGAGCCTCGGCGTTGGCCGTGGCCGTGGCCTGCGCGGATGCCGGAGGCGCAGCCACGACCGGACGAGCCGGCAGCGGCATCGTGCTCACTGCGGGCGTGGTCGCGACGGTTTCCTCGTTGTCCGCCTCTTCCTCGTCGAAATCGATTTCCGACTGGGTGTCGACGCCAGCGTTGACCGCATTGGCCGCATCTTCGGGACGACGACGACGACGGCCACCACGACGGCCGCGACGACGGCGCGAACTGCTGCTTCCCTGTGCGTTTTCGGCGGCCAGCGCAGCGCCATCGTCCGGCGCCGGATTGGCCTGGACGGCCGCGGCTGCGATGACGACCGGCGTGGTGTCGTTCACGGGCTTGGCTTGTACCGGTTCCAGCACGGGCGGGACAGGCTTGGCGGCTACCTGCGCTTCCGGCTGCGGACGTTCCGGTCGCGGTGGACGCTGCTGCTGTTCCTGCTTCGGACGCTGTTCCTGCTGGCGGCCTGGCTGCTGCGCCTGCTTCTGCTGCTGGGGCTTCTGGCCCTGCGGCGCGTTCTGGCCGTTCGCGTTCTGGCGCTGCGCGTTCTGTTGCTGCGGGCGACGATCGCTGCCGCCGCGCGCCTGCTGCGGGTCGCGCTGCGGGCGTTGCTCGCGCTGAGGCTGCTGTGGCGAGCGTGGGGCAGGCTGCGCGGCGGGCGCCTGCGCGACCGGCTCGGCATGCGGCTTCGAGCCGAAGATGCTGAGAATGCGCGCGACGATGCCCTGCTGCGGCCTGGGCTGGGCGACGACGATCGAGGCCGGGACCGCCACTGGAGTCGGCGCTGCCTGACGCTGTGGCTGCGGCGCTCGCGCGGCGACCGGTTCCGGCTCGGTCTCGCGCACTGGCGCGGGTGCGGGCGGCTGCACCTTGGTCACGGCGGGCGCCGGGATGTTGAGATTGGCCTTGGTCAGCGCGTGGGTGGCGAGCTTGCGCGGCGTGCCGCGCTGGTAACTCGGCCTCGCGGAATCCTCGCCGAGCTCGTTCTCGCGCAGGCGCGTGACTTCGAAGTGCGGCGTCTGCAACTGCTTGTCGGCGACGATGATGACCGGCGCGTCGTGGCGCTGTTCGATCTCGATCAGCGAGCGGCGCTTCTCGTTGAGCAGGTAGTTGGCGATGTCCGGCGGGGCCTGCACCAGCACCTGCCCGGTGTTCTCCTTCATCGCCTGCTCTTCGGCCAGGCGCAGGATCGACAGCGACAGCGACTCGACGCTGCGCATGCGGCCGTGGCCTTCGCAACGGGGACACACGACCTGCGAGGATTCGCCCAGCGACGGGCGCAGGCGCTGGCGCGACATCTCCAGCAGGCCGAAGCGCGAGATGCGGCCGATCTGCACGCGCGCGCGGTCGTGCTTGAGCGCGTTCTGCAGGCGGTTCTCGACGTCGCGCTGGTGCTTGTTCGAGGCCATGTCGATGAAGTCGATCACGACCAGGCCGCCGAGGTCGCGCAGGCGCATCTGGCGCGCGACTTCCTCGGCCGCCTCGAGGTTGGTGTTGAACGCGGTCTCCTCGATGTCGCCGCCCTTGGTGGCACGCGAGGAGTTGACGTCGATCGCGGTCAGCGCCTCGGTCTGGTCGATCACCAGCGAGCCGCCGGATGGCAGGCGCACCTGGCGCTCGTAGGCGTTCTCGATCTGCGACTCGATCTGGAAGCGGTTGAACAGCGGGGTGGTGTCGGAATAGAGCTTGAGCTTGCGCAGGCTGGCGGGCATCACCTGCTGCATGAACTCGCGCGCCTCGGCGTACATCGTGTCGTTGTCGACCAGCACCTCGCCGACGTCGGCACGCATGTAGTCGCGCAGGGCGCGGATGATCAGGCGCGATTCCTGGTAGATCAGGAAGGGGGAAGGTTTCGACAACGCGGCATCGGTGATCGCCTTCCAGACCTGCAGCAGGTAGTCGAGGTCCCACTGCAGTTCTTCGGCATCACGGCCTACGCCGGCGGTGCGGATGATGATCCCCATGTCCTCGGGGATGTTCAGGCAGTCCATCGCCTCCTTCAGCGCGGCGCGGTCATCGCCCTCGATGCGGCGCGAGACGCCGCCGGCGTTGGGCGAGTTCGGCATCAGCACCATGTAGCGGCCGGCCAGGGAGATGAACGTGGTCAGGGCGGCGCCCTTGTTGCCGCGCTCTTCCTTGTCGACCTGGACGACGACTTCCTGGCCTTCGCGCAGCAGTTCCTTGATCCCGGCCTTGTCGGGGTTCAGGCCCTCGGCGAAGTAGTCGGGGGAGATTTCCTTCAGCGGCAGGAAGCCATGGCGTTCGCCGCCGTATTCGACGAAGGCCGCTTCGAGGGAAGGTTCGAGCCTGGTGATGCGGCCCTTGTAGATGTTCGACTTCTTCTGTTCCCGCGACGCCTGTTCGATGTCGATGTCGTACAGGTTCTGGCCGTCCACGATCGCGACACGCAGTTCTTCCGCCTGCGTGGCGTTGATCAGCATCCTTTTCATTTTTGTGTCCTCACGCGCTCAACCGCGAGGAACGCCGGGGGCTTGCGCCCTGAATCCTTCCCGCTGCCGTCGCCTTTCGGGCCTCGGGCCAGCCGGGTGATCTCCAGCGCTTCAAACCACGCGGCGGACCGCACGGGAGCGCTTGTTGCATTGTTTGGGGTCCGCCGGGATGGTTTCCTGCGGGCTGGTCAGCCGTCACACGGCCGAGCGATCGGCATCCATTCGGCTTGTCGTACCATGACTGCTTGCTGGGCAGTCGTCGACAGTCGCCGGGTCGCGCAGGGGGAGTTTTTGTTAAACCCTGCGAAATCAGGATGTTCTCGCTGGAAACGATTGTATCAGATCGGATTCATCCCGTAACGGACTCGCAATGACCGAAGAGCAGCCCGGACGAGGCGTCCGCACCGCGACCGTTCCCGACGACCGCGATGGCCAGCGCCTCGACAATTTCCTGCTGGGCCAGCTCAAGGGCGCGCCGCGCAGCCTGATCTACAAGCTGGTCCGGAGCGGGCAGGTCAGGATCAACGGCAAGCGCGCCAAGCCGGACAGCCGTCTGGAAGGCGGCGATCTGGTGCGGATTCCGCCAGTCGTCCTGGCGGAGACGGGAGAGCAGGCCAAGGCTCCCGCTTCCATGCTGGACCGGCTGGCCGCCGCCATCGTCTTCGAGGATGAGCGCCTGCTGGCCCTGAACAAGCCCAGCGGGGTGGCCAGCCACGGCGGCAGCGGCATCTCGTTCGGAGCCATCGAGGCGCTGCGGCAACTGCGGCCGCACCAGAACCTGGAGCTGATCCATCGCCTCGATCGCGACACCAGCGGTTTGCTGATGGTGGCGAAGAAACGTTCGGCCCTGACCGAACTGCAGGCCCTGATGCGCGAGGATGACGACCGTGTCCAGGGCATCCGCAAGCGTTATCTCGCCCTGCTGGCGGGGCGCCTGGCTGGCGAAGATTTCACCGTCGATGCGCCACTCGACATCGGCCTGCGCCAGGGTGGCGAGCGCCACGTCCGGGTTGCGCCCGGCGGCAAGCCCTCGGTCAGCCATTTCCACCTGATCGAACGCCGTGGGGGGCACAGCTACGTCGACGTACGCATCGAGACCGGACGCACCCACCAGATCCGCGTGCACGCGGCCCACCTGGGTCATCCGGTCGCGGGCGACGACAAGTACGGCGACAAGGAAATCAATCGGCGCCTGAAGGAACAGGCCGGGTTGAAACGATTGTTCCTGCACGCCGCTTCGCTGGAATTCTCGCTGGACGGCGGCAGGACGCCGTACCTGCTCCATGCGCCGCTGGCGACCGACCTGGCCGAATCGCTCGATCGCCTCCGCTGAGGCGTCCGCGTTTCAGGCGCCGGTGGCCAGCCGCTCGGCCTTCGCGGCGCAGATGAAGTCGTTCATCGACAACCCGCCCACATCGTGGGTCGAATAGCGCACGACACAGCGGTTGTAGTGCACGCCGAGGTCAGGATGGTGGTCCTCGCGATGCGCGACGTACGCCAGCGCGTTCACGAAGGCGAGGGTGTGGTAGTAGTTCTCGAAGGCGTAGGTCTTCTCGATCGCAGCGCCTTTCTCGATCGGCTTCCAACCGGGAAGCTGCGCCAGCAGGCGTTCGACGTCGACGGGTTCGACCCTGTGAACGGCGCCCTTGAGCGGCTTGCAATGAGCATCGTGGAGGGCGTTGCGTGAGGTCCTGGTGGGCATGGTTTTGGCTTCGTGACGGTGCGGACGCGTAGAATAACGCCATGACCACGCTTTCCACGTTCGAGCTCACGCCCGCCGCGCAACGGCATTTCGCCCGCCTGATGTCAGCCCAGGGCGGCGACGCGACCGGCATCGCGCTCAGCGCCGTGCATCCGGGCACGCCGAAGGCCGATGCGCGGCTCGCGTTCTGCGATGCCGGCGATCTCGGCGGCGACGAATGGATGCTCCAGTGCGAAGGTTTCGCCCTCTACGTGGACGCCGCGAGCGCGCCGTATTTCGAGGGCGCGCTCATCGATTTCATCGAGCAGGCGGGCGGCGGCCAGCTCAACATCCGCGCGCCGCGGCTCAAGGGCCAGCCGCCCGCCGCCGACGCCGGGCTGGCAGATCAGGTGCGCTACCTGCTCGACGCCGAGATCAATCCGCAGCTCGCGTCGCACGGTGGCCGGGTGTCGCTGGAAACGATCACGGCCGATAACGTCGCCGTGCTGCGTTTCGGTGGCGGTTGCCACGGTTGCGGCATGGTCGACGTCACGCTGAAGAACGGCATCGAGAAAACCCTGCTGTCGAAGCTGCCGCAGCTGAGCGCCGTGCGCGATGCGACCGACCACGACACAGGTGCCACGCCCTACATCAAGCGTCGCGCCTGAACACGGCATTGATGCATCGGGATATCGGTAGCCTCCGACCGGCCTGTTTAACCGATTCTTGAGAGGCGCTGCGTTAGCCTGCCGCGTCTTTCAAAGGAACCGGCCGCTTGGCGAACATCGACGCATTCCTCGAATTCGCCGATCAGTCGTCCGATCCGAAGCCCCCGCGGCGCGCATCCCTGCGATGGGTCATGGCGCGCCGGGGCGTGTTTTCCGACGCATCGCGCAGGGAACGAGTACTGGCAGCGCTGGCCGTGGTCGCGATCGAGATCGCGACGGTCTTCTTCCTCCGTGGCGCGATGCGGACAGTGCACGATCGCTCGCGCGGCGCGGATGTGCCGTTGATCGTCACGTTCATCACGCGACCCCGCAACGAAACCGTCGAAGCTGCGGCTGCAAGGCCGCCGACCGCGACAGCCAAGCTGAAACCCGTCATGACCATCCTGGCGCCACGGCTGGTCCGACGCGACGATGCGCTGCGCGCCGTCATCGTGCCGCCGCCCCCCACGCAGGTTCATGCGACACCGGCCGATCAACCGTCGACGGTCCATCTCTACAACCCCGATGGCGAACTGGTGCTCCCGTCGGCGCCGTTCACGCCGCCACCGCGCGACCTGCTGGCGCACCGCGATGCCTCGTACATGATCCCGGGTGCGGCCCGCAGCGACTCGCCCGATTTCCACGTCCGCCCCGGACTGGCTCCGCGCGACGTCGTCAACAGGGCGGGACGGATCCTCAGCGGCCTGATTGGCAACGCTGGCAAGGGCGTGGCCGACAGCACGGGCCAGCCGGTTCCGGTGGCCGACCGCGGAGTGCGGACCAGTGGACGCGATTCCGATCCGTGCGAGGACCTGGCGATCGATCGACTCGACCTGGACGATCCGGATCGCGCCGAGCAGGCGGACGAGCGGTACGCGCAATTCTGCCAAGGCCATTGATCGACCACGGCATCGAAGAAATCCGACCACGCAAGAAAAAGGCCCCGCATTGCGGGGCCTCGGGTCTTGTCGCGGACGCAGGAGCTTACTTCTTCATGTGGCTCAGGTCCTGCAGCTTGCCCGGCAGCGAGGAGATATAGGCGGCGACGTCGTCGATGTCCTGGTCGGACAGCGGCGCGGCCATGCCTTTCATGGTCGAATTGTTGCGACCGGTGCTGCCGCCTTCCTTGTACTCGTGCAGGGCACGCGCGATGTAGTCGGCGTACTGGCCGGCGAGGCGCGGGTACTGGCCGTCCTTTTCGGAGTTGAAGTCGTTGCCGTGGCAGGCGGTGCAGGGCTTGGCCTTGATCGCGCCCGCGGCGGGATCGCCCTTGGCGACGGCGGCGCCGGCGAAGACGAGCAGCACGGATGCGGAAAGGATGCGCAAGGTCATGGAGGAAGTCTCGTTCGTTGTCAGCCGGTTCTTGATCGACGCGTCAGTCATCCGCGGACTCACTTCTCGCCGGTGGTTCCGACGCTGGAGAGGTAGGCGGCGATGTTGGCGATGTCCTTGTCCGAGAAGCTCTCGGCCTGCGCGCGCATGGTCGGATGCGTGCGCTCGCCCTTCTTGTACTCGGTCAGGGCGGTGACGATGTACTGCTCGTTCTGGCCGCCGAGCCTGGGCACGTGGTAGTTCGGATAGGCGTTCTTGTACCCGTCGATGCCGTGGCAGCCGGTGCAGGTGTAGACCAGCTTCTTGCCTTCGACCGGATCGCCCTTCGCGAATGCGGGAAGGCTGGCGGTCGCCAGCGCGAGGGCGGCGAACATGAAAAGGGGTTTCAGCGGTACGTACTTCATCGCATGGCATCGTCGGCAATGGCGAGGCGCGGATTATAGCCTGACTCCGCCGGATTGCAGACAGGCCGGCCTGCCGCCATCGCGCGTATCCGAAGTCGATGCAACTTTCGTCCTCGTGTCCGACTCAAGGGGACGTGCGCACCGCGAGGGGAGTCGAAAACGCGTGAGCGATCAGCTTGCTTATCCGCGCGTCGTTGTCATTTTTCGCAACGCGCCGGTATGCATATGCCAAGCGTCACGGTGACTTCACGCATGCGCGAGCGGAGGGCGTTTTCAGGATGATTGCGGCAGGCTCGGGATCGTCCGGGCGCAACAGGTGTTATACTTAGATACAACACCATAACCAGCTTGATACAGGCCACGAAGAAGCCCATGCGCCCGAACCCGATAGCCCCCGGATCCACCCCCGTGAATGCGACTCGAAGTACCCGTCGCGGACTGGCGATCTGCCTGCTCGCACCCGCCTTCCTGTCCCTCGTCCTGGCCCTGCCGGCGTGCAAGCGCAGCGATGCCAGCGACGCCAAGACCGCGCAGGCGTCCTCCTCGAAGGCCGACGACAAGGACGGCGGCAAGGATGGCAAGAAGGAAGACACGGCCGTGCCGGTCGAGGTCGCCAAGGTTTCGCGTCGCCCGGTCGCTGCCAGCTACAGCGGCACCGCAACGCTGGATGCGCCCGATGAGGCGCAGGTCGTCACCAAGGCTTCGGGCATCGTGCTCGAAATCCTCACCGAGGAAGGCCGCCACGTGGAGAAAGGCCAGGTACTCGCGCGCCTGGACAGCGAGCACCAGCGCCTGAGCGCGCAGCAGGCCGAGGCGACCGTGCGCAAGCTGGAAGCCAACTACGAACGTTCGCAGAAGATGGTCGCCGCCAAGCTGGTCAGCACCGAGGCCAACGACCAGATCAGGTACGACCTCGACAACGCGCGCGCCGCGCTCGACATCGCCCGGCTCGAGCTGTCCTACACCACGATCACCGCGCCGATCTCCGGCGTGGTGGCGCAGCGCATGGTCAAGCAGGGCAACCTCGTCCAGCTCAATGCGCCGCTGTTCCGCATCGTCGACGACAGCAAGCTCGAAGCCGTGCTCAACGTACCCGAGCGCGAGCTGGCGACCATGCGCGCCGGCCTGGCGGTTTCGCTCGCCGTCGATGCCGTGGCGGGCAAGCAGTTCACCGGCAGGATCGATCGCATCAGCCCGGTCGTCGATGCCGGCAGTGGCACCTTCCGCGTGGTCTGCGCCTTCGCCGGCAACGACGGCCTGAAGGCCGGCATGTTCGGCCGCATCGGCATCGTCTACGACAAGCGCACCGACGCGTTGACCATTCCGCGCGTGGCACTGCTCGAAGACGAAGGCGAGCCGGCGGCGTACGCCGTCCGCGACGGCAAGGCCGTGCGCGTTTCGCTGAAGCTGGGCTATGTCGATGGCGAGATCGCCGAAGTGCGCAGCGGCCTGAATGAAGGCGACTCCGTCGTCACGGCGGGCAAGGTCGCGATCCGCGACGGAGCGAAGGTCCAGGTGATCGGCGGCGATGTCGCGGCCAACCCGGCGGATGCGATTGGCCCGAGCGTGGCGAAGCACTGATGAGTCCTTCGTCGCCCTTGCCCACGCCGCCTTCGGGGTCCGGAGGCATCATCGCGTTCTCGACGCGGCGGCGCGTCACCGTCGCGATGGTGACGTTCGCCTTCTTCCTGTTCGGCGTGATCGCGCTGTTCGACCTCAAGGTCGGCCTGCTGCCCGACCTGAGCTATCCGACCCTGACCGTGCGCACCGACTACACCGGTGCGGCGCCGACCGAGATCGAGACCCTGGTCACCCAGCCGGTCGAGGAAACGGTGGGCGTGGTCAAGAACCTGCGCAAGCTGAGCTCGACCTCGCGCACGGGCGAGAGCGACGTGGTGCTCGAGTTCGCCTGGGGCACCAACATGGACCAGGCCAGCATCGACGTGCGCGACAAGCTGCAGACCCTGCAGTTGCCGCTCGACGTCACCCCGCCGGTGCTGCTGCGCTTCAACCCGTCGACCGAGCCGATCATGCGCCTGGCTCTGACCGAGAAGGCCGGCGCGGCCGAGGCGGCGAACGGGCAGGAAGCCGGGCAGGCCGAACTGATGCGGCTGCGCCGCTACGCCGAAGAGGAATTGAAGAAGCGCCTGGAGCCGGTCCCCGGCGTGGCCGCGATCAAGGTCGCCGGCGGCCTCGAGGACGAGGTCGAGGTCGCGATCGACCAGAACGCGGTCGCCGAACACAAGCTGTCGATCTCGCAGGTCACCGACCGCCTGAAGCAGGAGAACGTCAACATCTCCGGCGGCCGCATCGAGGAAGGCTCGCAGCGCTACCTCGTGCGCACGGTGAACCAGTTCACCAACCTCGAGCAGATGCGCGAGCTGCTGATCGCGAACCAGAACGGCGTGCCGGTCCGGTTGCGCGACATCGCCACCGTCAGCCAGGGCTACAAGGACCGCGAGGCGATCATTCGCTTGGGCGGGCAGGAAGCGGTCGAGCTGGCGATCTACAAGGAAGGCGATGCCAACACGGTCAACGTCGCCACGGCCGTCAAGAAGGCGCTCGACGACCTCAAGAAGGAGCTGCCCTACGGCACCGAGCTGACCACGATCCAGGACCAGTCGATCTTCATCGTCAGCGCCTTGCACGAGGTGCGCTTCGAGGCCCTGCTGGGCGGCGCGTTCGCGATCCTGATCATCTTCTTCTTCCTGCGCGACCGCTGGAGCACGTTCGTGATCGGCCTGTCGCTGCCGGTCTCGATCGTCACGACCTTCTTCTTCATGGGCCAGCTCGGCCTGAACCTCAACGTGATGTCGCTCGCCGGCCTCGCGCTGGCGACCGGCCTGGTGGTCGACGACTCGATCGTGGTGCTGGAGAGCATCGCCAAGGCGCGCGAGCGCGGGCTGGGCGTGCTCGACGCGGCGATCACCGGTGCGCGCGAAGTCAGCATGGCGGTGTTCGCCTCGACCCTGACCAACGTCTCGGTGTTCTTCCCGCTCGTGTTCGTGCAGGGCGTGGCCGGGCAGTTGTTCAAGGACCAGGCGTTGACGGTCTCGATCGCGCTGCTGATTTCGCTGGCGGTGTCGCTGACCCTGATCCCGATGCTGTCCTCGCTGAAGGGACGTGCGCCGATGTCCTTCGATACCGCCGAAGTGAAGGGCGGCAAGCGGGTCTGGCGCACTCTCCTCGATGGTCTGCTGGAGCACCTGCGGCGTCCGTGGTCCGCCGAATGGAAGCGGTCCGGGACGCCCTTGGCATGGCTGGGCTGGATCGCCGGCTGCGTGCTGATGCTGGTGTTCCTGCCGCTCATCCTCGTCGTGCTCCTGCTCGCCTTCGCGCTGCCCTACATGTTCTTCGCAGGTGCGTGGCTGTGGATCTGGAACCGGAACACGCGCGCCTGGTTCTTCGACAAGGTGCTGGCGCCGGTCGCGGTCGTCGCGCTCAAGCCCTACGACTGGGCTGCGGCCCGTTACCAGCGAGTGCTGCCGTACGCCCTGCGTCATCCCTTGCCCGTGCTTGGCGGCGCCGCGATAGCGTTCGCCATCGCGCTGTCGATCGCCGGTACGCTCGGCACCGACCTGATTCCGCAGTTCGCGCAGGACCGCTTCCAGCTCACCGCGAAGCTTCCGGCCGGTGCGCAGCTCCGCGAGACCGACGCCCTGGTGAAGGAGATCGAGAACAAGCATGGCAAGGACACCGGGGTGCAGGCGCTGTACGGCGTCAGCGGCACCGGTACGCGCCTCGACGCGAATCCGACCGAGTCCGGGGAGAACATCGCCACCCTCGACGTGATCATGGGCGAGGGCATGACCAAGGCCTCCGAGTCGCGCGAAACCGACGCGATGCGCGAGACGATGAAGCAGCATGCCGACGTGCAGGCCAAGTTCGGGCGTCCTGAGATCTTCAGCTTCGCCGCACCGCTGGAAGTCGAACTGCGCGGCCAGGACCTGGACGAGGTCACCAAGGCCGGGATCAAGCTGAAGAAGATGATGGAAGGCTCGCCGCACTTCACCGACCTCAAGTCGACGGTGGAAGAGGGCTTCCCGGAAGTGCAGATCCGCTTCGACCAGGACCGCGCCGCCGCGCTCGGCCTGACCACGCGCCAGATCGCCGACCAGGTCGTGAGCAAGGTGCGCGGCGACGTCGCCACCCGCTACAGCTTCCGCGACCGCAAGATCGACGTGCTGGTGCGTTCGCAGCTGCCCGAGCGCAACTCGGTCGAGGCAATCCGCAAGATCATCGTCAATCCGCAGAGCGATCATCCGGTCACCCTGGATGCGGTCGCCGATGTCGTCGCCACCGTGGGGCCGAGCGAAATACATCGCGTCAGCCAGGTACGCGTGGCGATCGTTTCGGCGAACCTCGCCAACATCGACCTCGGCTCGGCGATCAAGGAGATCGAGGCGATGGTTGCAAAGAACCCGCTCAGTCCCGACGTGCGCCTGCACGTGGGCGGGCAGGGCGAGGAGCTCCAGTCGTCGATCCAGTCGCTGTTGTTCGCATTCGGCCTGGCGATCTTCCTGGTCTACCTGGTGATGGCCTCGCAGTTCGAATCGCTGCTGCATCCGTTCGTGATCCTGTTCACCATTCCGCTGGCGATCGTCGGCGCGGTGTTCGCGCTCTGGCTGGACCATTCGCCGATCTCGGTGGTGGTGTTCATCGGCATGATCCTGCTGGTCGGCATCGTGGTGAAGAACGCGATCCTGCTGATCGACAAGGTCAACCAGCTTCGCGAGCAGGGCGTGACCAAGTTCGACGCGATCTGCCAGGGCGCCACCTCGCGCCTGCGCCCGATCGTGATGACCACGCTGACCGCGCTGTTCGGTTTCGCGCCGCTGGCCTTCTTCGGCGGCGACGGTTCCGAGGTGCGTGCGCCGATGGCGATCACCGTGATCGGCGGCCTGCTGGTGTCGACCCTGCTGACCCTGGTCGTGATACCGGTGATGTACGACCTGATGGACCGCAGTTCCGACGCGAAGTGGCGCGAGCGCGGGCTGCGTGCCGCGCGCACCCACGACGCGGCCGTGCGTGCGGAGACCGATCCCGATCTGGGTGCGCTCGCCGCGCACGCCGAACCCGAGGGCTAGCGTGGCCTGTAACGGACAATTCGGGAGCAGCTCGCTCGGTCTGTCGACGCTTGGCTTGACCTTCACTCGGCCCATGGTGGAACTATGGGCGCTCGCTCCAGTCCGGCGCCAATCGCCGACACCCCTTCGCGATCCCTCTCCCTACTCATCCGCTACAGGCCACCCATGAGCATCGCCGAACTCAGCCTGCGCCGGCCGGTCACGGCCGTGATGTTCTACGTCTCGCTGGTGGTGATCGGCATCATCGCGGCCTTCCGGCTGCCGCTGGAGATCCTGCCGGAGATCAACCCGCCGTTCGTGATGGTGCAGTTGCCGTATCCGGGGTCCACGCCCGAGGAAGTCGAGCGCACGATCACGCGGCCGGCGGAGGAGGCGCTGGCGACGCTCTCGGGCATCAAGCAGATGGACTCGACCAGCGGCCCGGACGGTTCCACGATCTTCATGCAGTTCAACGACTGGAACCGCAACATCGCGATCACCGCCTCGGAGGCGCACGACCGCATCGACGCGATCCGCGGCGACCTGCCGACCGACATGCAGCACTACCAGGTGCTCAAGTTCAGCCCGAGCGACCAGGCGATCCTGAAAATCCGGTTCTCGAGCGCCCGCGACTTCCGCGGCGAGTACCAGATGATCCAGAACATGGTGCAGAAGCCGCTCGAACGCGTGAACGGCGTCGCCAAGGTCGACATCACCGGCGTATTCCCGCCCGAGGTCGAGATCGCGATCGACTCGCAACGGCTCACGGCGCACGGCCTGAGCCTCAACGACCTCGCCACCCGCCTGCAGGCGGCGAACTTCTCGGTGTCGGCGGGCGAGATCGATGACGGCGCGCGCCGCATCCGGGTGCAGCCGGTCGGCGAGATCAACAGCCTGGACGGCCTGCGCAACCTCGTCCTCAACGCCCAGGGCCTGCGCCTGGGCGAGATCGCGACCATCCACGAGCAGCCGCAGGAGGCCAACGTCGGCCGCCGCCTCGACGGCCGCACCGCGGTGGGCGTGGACATCTTCCGCGAGCGCAGCGCGAACATGGTCCAGGTTTCGCACGATGTCATCGCGCAGATGAACCAGATCGTCCAGCAGCCGGAATTCCGCGGCGTGCAGATGAAGTTCCTCGACAACGCCGCCGAGGGCGTGACCGGTTCGATCAACGAGCTCAAGGAAGCCGGCCTGATCGGATCGCTGATGTCGCTGTTGATCCTGTTCTACTTCCTGCGCCACTGGCCCTCGACCCTGATGGTGAGCCTGGCGATCCCGATCTGCATCGTCATCACCCTGGGCGCGATGTCGTTCATGGGCATGAGCCTGAACATCCTGTCGATGATGGGCCTGCTGCTCGGCATCGGCATGCTGGTCGACAACGCGGTGGTGGTCGTCGAGAGCATCTACCAGTACCGCGAGAAATACCCGGGAGATCCGGTGCGCTGCGCGATCGAGGGCACCCGTTCGGTGCAGATGGCGATCACCACCGGCACGCTCGCCAGCATCATCGTGTTCGCGCCGAACCTGCTCGGCGCGCGCAACCAGATCACGATCTTCCTCGGCGAGGTGGCGGTCACCATCACGATCGCACTGCTGGCCTCGTGGCTGGTCGCGGTCAGCCTGATCCCGATGATCTCGGCACGGCTGCAGATGCCGCCCGCGGTGATCGCCAAGAACGGCTTCATCCCGCGACTGACCCGTGGCTATGCGAACGTCCTGCGCTGGACCCTGGCGCACCGGGTCAAGGCGATCATCGGCATCGCGGTCGTCGTCATCGTGAGCATCCTCATCCCGCCCAGGTTCATGACCTTCGACATGAACAAGAACGATGTCGGCCGCCAGATCTTCCTCAACTACAACTTCAAGGGCGCCTACAGCCTCGACCAGATTTCCGGCGAAGTCCTCAAGGTCGAACAGTTCCTCGACGCGCGCCGGCAGAAGTACCAGATCAAGCAGATCTATTCGTTCTTCAGCGCCGACCAGGGCGCGGGCACCTACGTCACCCTGCGCGACCCCAATCCGAGCCTGTGGGACCGGATGCTGCTGCGCAAGTCAGAGCCGGGCCTGATGAAGTCCGAGGCCGTGCAGGAGATGATCCGCAAGGACCTGCCCAAGAGCGCGCGCGCCAACATCGGCTTCGGCTTCAACGATGGCAGCAACGGCAGCGACCAGGGCGTGCGCCTGTACATCAACGGCGATTCCAGCGCGACGCTCCGCGACATCGGCGACAACCTCGTCACCATGCTGTCGAAGAGCAAGGACCTGCGCGACGTGCGCGTGGACACCGGCGACGAGAGCAGCGAGGTCGCGGTCACCGTGAACCGCGATCGCGCCGCCGCGCTCGGCTTCAGCGCCGAGGAAGTCGCCAACTACGTCGGCATCGCCCTGCGTGGCGCGCCGATGCACGAATTCCGCACGCCCGGCGGCGACGTGCCGGTGTGGGTGCGGTTCGCCGGCGCCAGCAAGTTCCACATCGAGGACATGACCGCGCTGACCCTGCGCCGCAAGGACGGCACCACCGTGCCGCTGCTGTCGGTGGTCGACGTCGGCGTGCGCAAGGGCGCCTCGCAGATCCAGCGCACCAATCGGCAGACCACGATCTCGGTGGTCGCCAACCTCGCGCCGAAGGCGACGATGGACAACGCCAAGAAGGCGATCGACGCGGTGCTCTCCTCGCCGTCATTCCACCTGCCGGCCGGCTACCGCACCAACCTCGGCGGCGGCTTCCAGCAGGACGACGACACCGGCGCGCAGATGCTCAAGAACATGGCGATCGCGCTGTTCATGGTCTACCTGGTGATGGCCGCGCTGTTCGAATCGCTGCTGCTCCCGAGCGCGATCGTGAGCAGCATCCTGTTCTCGGCCCTGGGCGTGTTCTGGCTGTTCGCGATCACCGGCACCAACTTCTCGATCATGGCGATGATCGGCATGCTGGTGCTGATGGGCGTGGTGGTGAACAACGGCATCGTGCTGTTCGAGCACATCAACACGCTCAGGCGGCGCGGGCTGGATCGCACCGAGGCGCTCGTCGAAGGCGCGCGCGAACGGTTGCGGCCGATCCTGATGACGATGAGCACGGCGGTCGTGGGCATGCTGCCGCTGTGCGTGGGCACGACCCAGATCGGCGGCGACGGCCCGGCCTATTACCCGATGGCGCGCGCGATCGCGGGCGGGCTGGCGTTCTCGACCGTGGTCAGCCTGCTGTTCCTGCCGACGATCTACGCGACCCTCGACGACCTGCGTGCGTGGACGATCGCGATCATCAAGCGCGCGCGCGAACGCGCTCCGATGGGTCCCGGATCCGGCGGAACCACGACGGGGCAATTCCTGCCAGACCACCTGTGACGCTGCGCGCAGCGTCCACAAGACGAACGGGAAACGCGCTCAGCCGAGCTTGCCGAGGATGCGCAGGCCGGCGACGATCTCGCCGGCGATCGTTCCCATGCAGGTCAGGAAGAAGTTGAGGAAAGTCCGCGATACCCGGTTGCGGTACCAGCCGCGCAGGCTGCCGACGTCGTCGCGCAGGCCCATGAAATCCTGGTAGGTCGGCTTGCGCACCCAGGCTTCGACGAGGGCGCTCACGGTGCCCGAGGCAATGCCGGGATGGAACGGCTTCCACGGCGACCAGAGCGCGGCCGCGAGCACGCTCAGCGGATGGCCTCCGGCCGCGATGCAGCCGATCGCGCCGCCGATCGCGGTTGCCACGATCCAGGTCACGATAAGGGTCGTGCCCAACTGCAGTCCGCCATGCCAGTAGCCCCAGGCGAAACTCGCAAGCACGAGGGCGGCGATGGTCAGCGATATCCATGGCACGCGGCTGCCTTTCACGATCTCATCCAGGTCGGCGCGCACCGAAGCCGGCGCTTCCCGATCGTCGCGCAGCCGCTGCGACAGTCCCTTCAGGTGCCCCGCGCCGATCACCACCAGCACTTCGCGTGGTTCGACAGGCCCGCCATCAACGAGCGGATTCGCCTCGCGCAGGCGCGCAGCCATGTAACGGTCGCGTTCGGCAATCAACGCTTGGAAGATCGGCGGGCTCTGCGCCGCGAATTCGCCGAAGCTGCTTTCGAGCATGTCGCCCTGCTTGAGCTTCTCGATCTCGTCCGCATCCACCTGCTCGCGATCGAACAGGCTGACGCCCAGGCCGGTCATCAGCTTCATCCGGCCCCAGAAACCAAGGCTCCTGTACGCGCGCTTGAGGGTGATGCCGACGTCGCGGTCGATCAACTGCAGTGGCAGCCCACGTTCACGCGCGGCCTCGGCGGCGGCTTTCAGCTCCGCGCCCGGCTCCACGCCGAGTTGCTCGGACAGCCGTCGCTGGTACGCGGCCAGGGCCAGGTTGGCGGCGACCAGGCCGGCCTTGCCTTCGCGCAGGATGCGGAACAGGTCGAGGTCGCGCAGTGCGTTCGCGTCGGTCAGGTTGCGCAGGCGCTGCTCGTCGAGCTCGACCGCGATCGCATCGAAGTGCGCTTCGCGGGCGAGTTGCTCGACCGCTTCGACGCTCGCGCGCGAAACATGCGCGGTGCCGAGCAGGGTGTAGCGCACGCCATCGCGCTCGACGATCGCGTGGGGCTGTTGTGCGAGCGGATCGCCGGCGGCAGTACCAGTCGTTTCAGTCATGGGTGCGTTCAATCGCGGTACCGCTTGAGCAGGTCGCCGTAGGCGTCGATGCGGCGGTCGCGCAGGAACGGCCAGATGCGGCGCACGTGCTCGCTGCGTTCGAGGTCGATGCGCGCGATCAGGATCTGGGGTGTATCGGTGGAAGCTTCGGCCAGCAATTCGCCCTGCGGCCCGAGCACGTGGCTGCTGCCCCAGAAATCGATCCCGGCCGCGCCCGCATGTTTTTCGGAAGCTGTAGGCGAGGGCTCATGGCCGATGCGGTTGCACGAGAGCACGGGCAATCCATTGGCGACCGCGTGGCCGCGGTGGCTGAGCACCCATGCACCGCGCTGCCGGTCCTTCTCGTCCTGCGCGTCATTCGGATCCCAGCCGATCGCGGTGGGGTAGAGCAACAATTCGGCGCCGGCGAGCGCCATCAGGCGCGCGGCTTCCGGATACCACTGGTCCCAGCAGACCAGGACGCCGAGCCGTCCGACCGAGGTGTCGATCGGCTGGAAGCCAAGGTCGCCGATCGTGAAGTAGAACTTCTCGTGGAAGCCCGGGTCGTCCGGGATGTGCATCTTGCGGTACTTGCCGACCAGCCGGCCGTCGGCTTCGAGCACGACCGCGGTGTTGTGGTAGAGGCCGGCGGCGCGACGCTCGAACAGCGAGCCGACGATCACCACGCCATGCTGTTTGGCCAGCGCGCCGAGGAACCCGGTGCTCGGGCCGGGAATCGCTTCGGCACGATCGAACTCCGCGACCGATTCGTGCTGGCAGAAATACGCGCCGTTGTGCAGCTCCTGCAGCAGCACCAGGCGCGCGCCCTGCGCGGCCGCCTCGGCGACCCGCTGCGCTATCAGCGTGAGGTTGGCTTCCGCGCTGCCCTGATCGCGCTCCTGCACGAGCGCGACGGTGAGGTTTTTTCCTGACATCAGACCAGTCCTTGCGGTAATTGCATCGTCAGGCAATGCAGGCTTCCGTTCTGCCAGATCAGCGGACGGCATGGCACGGGGACGATCTGCCGACCCGGGAACGCCTTTCCAAGCACTGTCGCCGCGACCGCATCCGCCGGATCGTCGTAGGCCGGCATCAATACCGCACCGTTCACGATCAGGAAATTCGCATAGGAAGCGGCCAGGCGCCGGCCTTCGTCAACGATCGGACTCGGCCAGGGCAGGGCGAACAGGCGGTAGGGTTTGCCGTCCAGGGTATGCAAGGCAGCGAGCTCTTTCGCCATCCGGTCCAGCGCGTCGTGGTGGGCGTCGTCGGGGTCGTCGCAGGATTGATAGACGATCGCGTCGGGTGCGGCGAAGCGCGCCAGCGTATCGATGTGCGCGTCGGTGTCGTCGCCTTCGAGGGCGCCATGGTCGAGCCACAGCACGCGACGCTGGTGGAGCGTCTCGGCCAGGCGCGTGGACAGTTCGCTGCGATCCAGTTCGGGATGGCGCGAATGCAGGCAGTGCCAGGTGCACAGCAGGGTGCCGTCGCCGTCGGTCTCGATCGCGCCGCCTTCGAGCGCGAACTCGATGCGGTCGCGCCGCGCCTTGTGGAACAGGTCGATGGTGAACAGATTCTCGACGAGGCGGTCGTCGCGCGCCGAGGCGTACTTGTCGCCCCAGGCGTTGAAGCGGAAATCGAGCAGGCGGAACCCGCGCGGGGCGATCAGGCTCAACGGTCCGGAATCGCGCAGCCAGGTGTCGTCGTATTCCACTTCGACATAGCGCACGCGCTCAGCCGGCATGCCGGCTGCCTCGAGCAGGCGCGATGCGCGCTCGCGCAGTCCAGCGCTGGCGACGCACACCAGCGCGGTCTGGAAACGGGCGATCGCGCCGATCAGCGCGACGTAGCTGGCTTCGATCGCGGGCAGGCGCGCTGCCCAGTCGGTGCCTTCATGCGGCCATGCGACCAGCACCGCCGACTGCGGCTCCCACTCCGCGGGAAAGCGAAACGCGGGAGCGGTCATCGATCCTCAGTGCACGGGCGCCGGTCCGATTTCCTCGGGCATGGCGTGGTTGAGGACGACGTCGACCACGTGGCCGTGCGCGAAGTACACGGTGTACTGCGGGTAGACCCAGCGCTGGATGACAGGCCACTGCGGCTTCTGGCCGCCGCGCGGCTCGAGCTTCTGCGACGGCGCGCCCATGCGCTGCTCGACCATGGCCATGCTCATGCCATGCATCGAATGTTCCATCGACATGTTCATCTGCGCGCGCTCGACGAGCAGGGTGTCGGCGCGGGCGGAGCCCATGCCGGCGGAGAACAGCACGGCCGTGGCCGCGATCAGCATCAATCGGTTCATCGCACACTCCCCAGTGTAGGAACCCGAACTTTGTATCAGAACCCGGCCGGCATCGCCATGCGTGCCGGCTGGTGTTCATCGCGCGGTCATGCGTCGCTCACGCGATCGCCACTGCGCAATGCCTGCTCAGCGCTGGCGGGCCTTGAAGCGCGGGTTCGACTTGCAGATCACGAAGACCTTGCCGCGACGACGGACGACCTTGCAGTCGCGGTGGCGGCTCTTGGCCGACTTGAGGGAGGACAGGACTTTCATCGGTAGGACTCGGCGGGTGGCTGAACAATTACACATCATAGCCGGGAATGCGATGGCGAACAACAGCTTGCCTTGCATACTGCAGGAAGATCATCGGCTTCGCCGCGGGAGCCTGCGGTCGATCCGAAGCATCGCCCGCTAGAATACTGATTCCCCCATCGATGCATGCCCATGAACGACGACGTCCCGGTGCTCACCATTGACGGCCCTTCCGGTTCGGGCAAGGGCACGATCAGCAGGATCGTGGCGGAGAGGCTGGGCTGGCATTACCTCGATTCGGGGGCGCTGTATCGCGTGGTCGGATTTGCGGCGGGGCGCGACCACGCTGACCTCGCCGACCATGCGGGGCTGGCTACGCTCGCCCTGCGGACCGACATCCGTTTCGTCACCGACCGGGATGCGGAACCGCGCGTGATGGTCGACGGGATCGACGCAACCGACGCCATCCGTACCGAAACCGCCGGGACCGCTGCATCAGCGATCGCCTCGATCCCGGAAGTCCGCCAGGCCTTGCTGGCCAAGCAGCACGCCTTCCGCACCCTCCCTGGACTTGTCGCCGACGGCCGCGACATGGGAACCGTCGTATTCCCGGACGCCCCCTGCAAGGTCTTCCTTACCGCGAGCGCCGGGCAGCGTGCGGAAAGGCGCTATAAGCAGTTGAAAGAAAAAGGGGTTTCGGTTATTCTCGACGATCTGCTGCGTGAGATCCTCGCCCGCGATGCGCGCGATGCCGAGCGCGCGGTCGCACCCCTCAGGCCCGCAATCGACGCGGTCCTGATCGATACGACCGACGTGCCGGTGGAACGTGTGGTCGAGCGCGTGCTGGCCTTGCTCCCGGAATCCATCCGGCGCTGAGCCATCGCGTGCCTCGCATCGAGGCTCTGGCATCGCAACGCGGCAGAAACGTACCGCGACGTTGGGTCGTCGCGGATCTTCCTCAACCAACAGGCGCGCACGCGCCGCACAAGGGTGGGCCGAACGACAGGCACAAGCCTGCGGCCCGTGTGTTCAACCGGAAAACAACAATGACCGAATCATTCGCAGAACTGTTCGAACAGAGCCAGCAGTCCATCGCCAAGCTCAAGCCCGGCTCCATCGTCATCGGCACCATCGTCGAGGTCCGTTCCGACGTGGTGGTGATCAACGCCGGCCTGAAGTCCGAAGGCATCGTGCCGATCGAACAGTTCCGTACCGACGCTGGCGTCCTGGACGTGAAGGTGGGCGACGAAGTCAAGGTCGCGCTCGAGTTCCTCGAGAACGGCTTCGGCGAGACCGTGCTTTCGCGCGAGAAGGCCAAGCGCTCGATGGTGTGGGACGAGCTGGAGGAGGCCCTGCAGGCCAACGCCACGATCACCGGCCGCATCAGCGGCAAGGTCAAGGGCGGCTTCACTGTCGACATCAAGGACGTCCGCGCGTTCCTGCCGGGCTCGCTCGTGGATGTGCGCCCCGTGCGCGATCCGGGCTACCTCGAGGGCAAGGAACTCGAGTTCAAGCTCATCAAGCTCGACCGCAAGCGCAACAACGTGGTCGTCTCCCGCCGCGCCGTCGTCGAATCCGAGCACTCGGAAGAGCGCGAGCAACTGATGGACAAGCTACAGGAAGGCGTGGTGCTCAAGGGCGTCGTCAAGAACCTCACCGATTACGGCGCGTTCGTCGACCTCGGCGGCATCGACGGCCTGCTGCATATCACCGACATGGCGTGGAAGCGCGTGCGCCATCCGTCCGAAGTGGTCAACGTCGGCGACGAGCTCGACGTGCGCGTGCTCAAGTACGACCGCGAGCGCAACCGCGTCAGCCTCGGCCTCAAGCAGCTCGGCGAGGATCCCTGGGACAACATCACCCGTCGCTACCCGAACGGCGCCCGCCTGTTCGGCAAGATCTCCAACGTCACCGATTACGGGGCGTTCGTCGAGATCGAGCCGGGCGTCGAAGGCCTCGTGCACGTCTCGGAAATGGACTGGACCAACAAGAACGTCAACCCGTCCAAGATGGTGCAGGTCGGCGACGAAGTGCAGGTCATGGTCCTCGACGTGGATGAGGAGCGTCGCCGCATCTCGCTCGGCATGAAGCAGTGCCAGCCGAACCCGTGGGAAGCGTTCGCGGCGATGCACAACAAGGGCGACAAGGTGTCGGGCCAGATCAAGTCGATCACCGACTTCGGCATCTTCATCGGCCTGGATGGCGGCATCGACGGCCTCGTGCACCTGTCCGACATCTCGTGGAACTCCACCGGCGAGGACGTGGCGCGCAACTTCAAGAAGGGCGACACCCTGGAAGCCGTGGTTCTCGCGGTCGATCCGGAGCGCGAGCGCATCTCGCTGGGCGTCAAGCAGCTCGAGCAGGATCCGTTCGGCCAGTTCATGGCCGCGCATCCGAAGGGCAGCGTCCTCAAGGGCACGGTGAAGGAAGTCGACACGCGTGGTGCCACGATCGACCTCGGCGACGCCATGGAGGGCTACATCCGCGCCTCCGACATCGCCAAGGAACGCGTCGATGACGCCACCGCGCACCTGAAGGCCGGCGACGAGATCGAAGCCAAGTTCATCGGCATGGATCGCAAGGGCCGCGTGCTGCAGCTTTCGATCCGCGCCAAGGACGAGGCCGAGCAGCAGCAGGCGATCGACGACTACTCGCAGTCGGCGCACACCGGCACGACGACGCTCGGCGCGCTGCTCCGCGAGAAGATGAACAAGGGCGAGTAACCGCCGTTGCATGTGCGACATAGCCGCGGCCCGGACAGATCCGGGCCGCGGCGATCGCGGCAGGACCCGAAGCCGCCACCCGATCGATTCCAAGAACGCATGACCAAGTCCGAACTGATCGAAATCCTCGCCCAGCGCCAGTCGCACCTGAAGGCCGACGACGTCGACCTGTCGGTGAAGACCCTGCTCGAGATGATGAGCGACGCGCTCAGCCACGGCGAACGCATCGAGATCCGCGGCTTCGGCAGCTTTTCCCTGCATTTCCGGCCGGCGCGCATCGGCCGCAATCCCAAGACCGGCGATTCGGTCGCCCTGACCGGCAAGCATGTGCCGCACTTCAAGCCCGGCAAGGAATTACGCGAACGCGTGAACCTGCACAACCAGCCGGCGACGACCTGACCGACCTGCATCGACCCGCACGCGCGGCTCGGTCAGCGACGATTGGATCCGTCCGCGTTGACCCGCACGCGCGGCTCGGCCAAGCTTCGCTGTCGCCGCGACGAGTCCCGATCATGCGAGTGCTGCTGCAAGTCCTGCTGGCCCTGGCCTTCGTGGCCGCCGGTGTCCTGTTCGGCGCGTTCAACCCGCAAGTCGTGGTGATCGATTTCCACGTCTTCCAGGCGACGGCTGGCCTTGGCGTGTCCTTGCTGGTCGCGTTGTTGTTCGGCGCGTTGCTCGGCGGCATCGCGGTGACCGCCGGTATCGTCTGGCCGCTTCGCCGCCGCCTGCGCAGGGCCGAGCGCGATATCGCGCGGCAGGCTTCGCCTTCCGCATGACGCCGACGTTCTTCCATTACCTGCTGATCTGCCTGCTTCCGGTTGCCGCCGCCAGCGGCTGGTACGCGGGTCGCCGCGGCGGCGCGGTGCAGACCGGCCGGCGCGTGCGCCGCCTGTCGAAGACCTATTTCCGCGGCCTGAACTATCTGCTCAACGAACAGCCCGACAAGGCGATCGAACTGTTCCTGCAACTGGCCGAGGCCGACAAGGACACCGTCGAGACGCAGTTCTCGCTCGGCTACCTGTTCCGTCGCCGCGGCGAGGTCGATCGTGCGATCCGCCTCCACCAGGGCCTGATTTCCCGGACGGGCCTGAGCGAGGAACAGCGCACCTACGCGATGCTCGAACTCGGCGAGGACTACATGCGCGCCGGCCTGCTCGATCGCGCCGAAACGCTGTTCACCGATCTCGTGCAGGCCGACGTTTCGGTGCCGCAGGCGCTGCGCCACCTGATCTCGATCTACCAGGCCGAGCGTGACTGGGACGAGGCGATCAGGCACGCGCGCAGCTACGAGGACGCGACCGGCGAGCCGATGGGCGTGCTGATCGCGCAGTTCCAGTGCGAACTGGCCGAGCAGGCGCGCTTGCAGGGCGACCAGGAGACCGCGCGCGCGCGCATTGCCGACGCCTACGTCGCCGATCCGCACAGCACCCGCGCGGGCATCCTCGAAGGCCAGCTCGAACTGGCGGCTGGCAATGACGCTGCGGCGATCCGCGCGCTCGAGCGCGTGCCACGCCAGGACATCGATTACCTGCCCGAGGTCATCAAGCCCTTGCTCGAGGCCTACCAGCGCGGCCACGACACCGGTCGCGCGCGCGCCTTCCTCGCCGAGATGATCGAACGATTCCCCGGTTTCGCACCGGTCCTCGCGTTGAGCCGGATCCTGCGCGAGGAGGAGGGCGTGGAGGTCGCGCGCAGGTTCGTGTCCAGGCAGGTGCGCCAGCGGCCCTCGGTGCGCGGCCAGGCTGCCCTGATCGACCTGAGCATGGACAATCCCGACGACGCGTCGACGACGCTCGTCACCCTCAAGCAGATCAGCGACCAGTTGCTGGTGCGCTCGCCGGCCTATCGTTGCGGCCGCTGCGGCTTCGGTGCGCGCGCGCACCACTGGCAATGCCCGAGCTGCAAGAACTGGGGCACGATCAAGCCGCAATACAACCTGCTGGGCGAATGACGGCGACCATCGTCCTTTCGATCGGCGGGATGCTCGTCTCGGCGTTGCTGACCGTGCTCGCCATCCGTTACGCGGAACATCGGCGGATGCTCGATCACCCGGGCCCGCGCCGCAGCCACGACCGACCGACGCCACGGGGCGGCGGGGTCGCGCCGGTGCTGGTCGTGCTCGGGGGTGGCGCATGGCTGGCTTCGCAGGATGCAGGGGCGACGACTTCCGTCGCGATGTGCCTGTGCGGATTCGCGGCGGTCGCGGCCATTGGCTGGGTCGACGATCATCGGCCGCTGTCGCCGGTGGTGCGTCTTGTCGTGCACATCGCCGCTGCGGTCGCGATAACCCTCGGCTTGTGCGCTATGCAGCAGCCGGCTTTGTCGCCGGTGGCGATCGCGCTGGCAGCGTTCGTGGTCGTCGGACTCGTCAATGCATGGAACTTCATGGACGGGATCGACGCGCTCGCGACTAGCCAGGCAGCCGTGGTTATGGCGGCCTTGCTGGCGGGCGGCTGGATGACCGCCGCCTGGCAGGGCCTGTGCGCGCTCGCGCTGGCGGCGATCGTGGGCTTTCTGCCGTTCAACCTGCCGCGAGCCCGCATCTTCCTGGGCGACATCGGCAGTGGGGCCTTCGGGTGCCTGGTGGCCATGTTCCTGCTGCGCGCGGTCTGCTCCGGCGGGATGCCATGGCCGCTGGCCATGCTGCCGGTCTCGGCCTTCCTGATCGACGCAGGCATGACCCTGCTGTTGCGCGTGGTCCGCGGCAAGGCCTGGTGGCGGCCGCATCGCGAACACCTCTACCAGTGGCTCGTGCGCAGCGGCAATTCGCATGGGCAGGTTGCCGGGTGGTACGCGGCATGGACGCTTTCGTCAAGCATCCTGGCCATTGCAGTGGCGCGTTTCGCGCCCGCCGTTGTGCTCCCGCTAACCCTCGCTGTCCTAGTATCGGGCGGTTCATTGTGGCTGGGGCTCAGGAGCCGCTTATGGAAGGACGCCAGAAAGCGGCGCTGATCGAACGAGCCTTCGGCCTGGTCGTCCGCTGGCTGCCGCGTACATTGATCGTCCTGCACGACCTCGGCATGGTCTGGGTCTGCTGGATCGGGCTCGACGTGCTCCGCTTCAAGCTGGTGCCGGGCCACGTCGAAGTGATGCTGTTCTCGCCGAAAGTCGCCCTCGTACTGCTCGGCCAGGGATTGATCTTCTGGTGGTCGGGCCTGTATCGCGGCCTGTGGCGCTTCGCGAGCCTGCCGGACCTGGTGAACATCGGCAAGGCGAGCGTGCTCGGCCTGGCGACGATCGTGCTCGGGCTGTTCGTCGCCGACCGGCTCGACATGGTGCCGCGTTCGGTGCTCGTGCTCTATCCGATCGTCCTCGTGGTGCTGCTCGGCGGCCCGAGGCTGCTCTACCGCGCGTGGAAGGACGGGCGCGACGCACTCGATGCCAGCCAGTCGACGACGCGCGTGCTGATCCTGGGCGCCGGTCGCGCGGGTGAGGCGCTGGTTCGCGGCATGATCCGCGACGGCCGCTACCACCCCGTGGGATTTCTCGACGACGACAGGCGCCTGCACGGCGCCAAGGTGCAGGACGTGCCGGTGCTCGGCGCACTCGCGGAAGTTGCCGAGCTTGCGCGCGAGACCGACGCGGCGTTGATCGTGATCGCGATACCGAGTGCGGATACCGCGCAGATGCAGCGCATCGTCGCCCTGTGCGACGAAACCGGATTGCCGTTCCGCACCCTGCCGCGTCTGCTGGACGTACTGGAAGGGCGCGTCGCCCCCGGCGACCTCAAGGAAGTAGCGATCGAAGACCTGCTGGGACGCGAACCGGTCGTGCCGGACTGGAAGGCGATGCGCGCGTGGATCGGTGGACGTTCGTTGCTGGTGACGGGAGCCGGCGGTTCGATCGGCTCGGAACTGTGTCGCCAGATCGCCCTGCTGGGAGCGAGCCGCATCACCCTGGTCGAGCAATCCGAACTCGCGCTGGTCACGATCCACGACGACATCCGCCGGATCGCGCCGTCGCTCACGGTGCATTGCGTGCTCGGCGACTGCGGCGATCGCGCGGTGATCGATCATGCGCTGCGATTGGGTCGGCCGCAGGCCGTGCTGCATGCGGCGGCCTACAAGCACGTGCCCGTACTCGAAGGGCAGGTGCGTGAAGCGGTGCGCAACAACGTTCTGGCCACGCGCACCGTCGCCGAGGTCAGCGCGTCGTCGGGAGTCGACGCCTTCGTGCTGATCTCGACCGACAAGGCCGTCGATCCCGCGAACGTGCTGGGCGCCACCAAGCGACTGGCGGAAATGGCCTGCCAGGCGATCGCGTCACGGGAACGGATGCGGGTGGCGATCGTCCGTTTCGGCAACGTGATCGGCTCGGCCGGCAGCGTGGTCCCGATCTTCCGCGAGCAGATCCGCCGCGGCGGCCCGCTCACGGTCACGCATCCGGAGGTCACGCGTTATTTCATGACCATCTCCGAGGCCTGCCAGTTGATCCTCCAGGCGGCGGCGATCGGCGGCGACCAGGGCATCTTCACCCTCGACATGGGCGAGCCGGTGCCGATCAAGATGCTGGCCGAACAGATGATCAGGCTCGCCGGCAAGGTGCCCGGGCGCGACGTGGGAATCGTCTACACGGGATTGCGCGCCGGCGAAAAAATGCATGAAAGCCTTTATCATGCGGACGAGAACAACCGGATGACCGCGAACCCCAAGATCCTCCAGGCGCGATCGCGCCACATCGACGTTCCCGGTTGCCTGCGGACCCTTGATGCGTTGCGCGATGCGTCCGACAAGTACGATGAATCGCGTTTGCACAGGCAATTGCACGACGCGATTCCCGAATACAAGCCAGCCCACGGAGCGGTGGTCGTGCCACTGCCGATCGGCAGACGGAGCCACGCCCAATGACCGCTGCATCCGCAACACCCAGATTGCCCCGCATCCGCAAGGCGGTATTCCCGGTCGCGGGACTCGGCACGCGCTTCCTGCCGGCCACCAAGACGGTGCCGAAAGAGATGTTGCCGATCATCGACAAGCCGCTGATCCAGTACGCGGTGGACGAGGCGATCGAAGCCGGCTGCGACACCCTGGTGTTCGTCACCAACCGCTACAAGCACGCCGTCGCCGATTATTTCGACAAGGCGTACGAACTCGAACATCGGCTGGAGATCACCGGCAAGCACGAGTTGCTGCAACGCGTGCGCGACGTGCTGCCGAACGGCGTCCGCGCCATCTTCGTGACCCAGACCGAGGCGCTGGGCCTCGGGCACGCCGTGCTCTGCGCCAAGTCGGTGGTCGGCGACGAGCCGTTCGCGGTGATGTTGCCCGACGACCTGATCTGGAACCGCGGACAGGGTGCGCTGGGGCAGATGGCCGATCTCGCCGAGCAGCAGCAGTGCAGCGTGATCGCCGTGCAGCAGGTGCCGCGCGAGCAGACCGGCAGCTACGGCATCGTCGCCACCGACGCCTTCAACGGTCGCAGCGGCCGGATCACGGCCATGGTCGAGAAACCCGATCCGTCGGTTGCGCCGAGCACGCTGGCGGTGGTCGGGCGCTACGTCCTAGATCCGCGGATCTTCGACCTGCTCGAATCGACCCGGCCCGGCAAGGGCGGCGAGATCCAGCTGACCGACGCGATCGCCGCGCTGCTGGCGGAGCGCACGGTCAACGCGTACCGCTTCAAGGGAACGCGCTTCGACTGCGGCACCCACATCGGCCTGGTCGAGGCGACCATCCGCTTCGCGCTCGACCACGAGGTGCTCAGCGAGCCGGCGCGCATGTCGATGCAGAAAGCGCTCGAGGAACTCGGTGTCGAGGATTCGCCATAGCCGAAGCCTCCATGCGGCATGCGCATAACGGAACGGCGGGCCTGGGCCCGCCGTTCCGCTTTCTGGACGACGCCGCGTGTGGTCAGAAGGAGATGTCGCCGAAGATGCCGAATTCCTTCGTGCGGGTTTCGTTGGCGTCGTCCTTCAGGTCGTCGTTCTTGTAGACCGCCGCGACCTTGATGCCCTTGCGGACGTCCCACTGCACGCCGAGGTTGTAGTACTTGTCGCGCAGGCTGGCGTCGGTGTCCTTGTTCGGCTTGATGCTGTCGTAACGGCCGAACAGGCTGAACGCATTGGTGAAGCCGTAGCTGCCCCAGAGCGAGTAACCGTCGGCCTTGTCCTTGGCGATGGTGGTCACGGCGGTCCAGTTGTTGGCCTGGAAGTATTCGGCGCCGAGGCGGTTGTTGCCGTCGGCGTAGGCGACCATGGCGTCGACGCGGCTGGCGGTGTGCTTGGCCGGGGTCGTCTCGGTGTCCTGGCCGAGGTCGCCCGAGTAGCCGCCGATCGCGATCGCGGTGTGGTCGATCGGCGAGAACGCCACGCGGCCCTCGAAGTCCATGCCCTTGCTGCGGGTCGGGTTCTTGTAGCCGCCGCCGTTCACCACGTTCGCCTGGTAGTCGAGCATGCCGTCGGCGAGCTTGCCGCCGGCGCTCAGGCCCCAGTCGGCGGTATTGCCGAAGGACTGCTTGGTGGCCTGGACGCCCTTGTCGATCAGGGTGTTCTCGACATAGCGATAACCGTAGAAATTCTCGACATAGGGCGTCCATGCCATCGGCAGCGCGCCGGCGCGGAACACGAAGGCGTCGTCGAACTTGCCCTGCAGGTACAGGTTCTTGATGAACAGCTGGGTCTCGCTGTCGGCGGTGGCGTAGTTGAAGTCGGTGATCAGGCTGGCCGACCAGGTATCGTTGAAGCTGTGGTTGACCGTCAGGTAGCCGCGCTTGACGTCGAGGCCATCGCCGTTGGTGCTGGATTTGACGCCGTTCTTCTCGCGGTCGAAGTCGCTGATATCGATGAACACGCGGCCGCCGACGGTGGTGTCGTTGACGAGCCTGGCCAGCTTGTCGACCCTGGGTGCGTCGGCCTGCAGCTTCTCGACGTTCTGCTGGGTAGCCACGTTGATGTCCGACTGCGCGTTGGTGCGCTGCTCGAGCTCGCCGACCTTGGCCTCGACGCTCGCGAGCGCATTCTTGAGGTCGGCGATCTCCTGGTCGCGCATGGCCAGCTCGGCTTGCATGTTCGGACCGGCCGGCGCAGGTGCGGCGTTCTGCGCCGCCTTGTGGTGGCGATGGCGGGCTGTCGTCGCGGGAGTTGCCGTGCCGTCGGCATCGGCAGCGGTCGCGTCGAGGCTCGTCGCGACAAGCGCGATGGCGATGGAAGCGGTGAGGAAGGAAACGCGCATGGCAAAACTCCTGTCAGCAGAGGGACGAACCGCACGAAGGCATCGCGAGCCGGGCGGCGGTCGCGTCGAATCGGTCAACGTTAATTCAGATAAAACATATATGAATTAACCTGAGCCCGTCAAGCGCTGACCCCGGCGCGGAGGAACCCGCGGAGAGCGGGATGGTTCGCAGGTTCGATGCTTCGCGCACGCGGCCATGTTCCGCGGTCGGCGCGGCCTTGCGACTGATCCAGGTCAAGCGAAGGCCGGATCGGTCCGGCCTTCAACGCAGTCGAGCAGCTGCGGCGTTCTAGAGTGCTTCGAAAAGGCCCGCCGCGCCCATGCCGGTACCGATGCACATGGTGACCATGCCGTACTTCTGACCGCGACGACGCAAGCCATGGACGAGGGTCGCGGTCCGGATCGCGCCAGTGGCTCCGAGTGGATGGCCGAGCGCGATCGCGCCTCCGAGCGGATTCACCTTTGCAGGATCGAGGCCGACATCGCGGATGACCGCGAGCGCCTGCGCGGCGAAGGCTTCGTTGAGCTCGATCCAGTCGAGCTGGTCCTTCGACAGGCCGGCTTGCGAGAGCACCTTGGGGATCGCCGCGATCGGGCCGATGCCCATGACCTCGGGACGCACGCCGGCAACGGCGAAGCCCGCGAAGCGCGCCAATGGCTTCAACCCGTATTCCTTGATCGCCGACTCGGATGCGAGCAGCACTGCCGCCGCCCCGTCCGACATCTGCGAGGAATTGCCGGCGGTGACGGTGCCACCAAACTGGCCATTGCGAAACACCGGCTTCAGCTTGCCCAGGCCTTCGAGCGTCGTGTCCACGCGTGGGCCTTCGTCGGTATCGACCAGGGCTTCACGCACGCGCACGGTGTTGCCGGCGATGTCGGGAATATGCGAGACGATGTTGTACGGCGTGATCTCGTCGCGGAATTCGCCGGCGGCGATCGCGGCGAGCGCCTTCCGGTGCGAGGCGACCGCGAACGCGTCCTGGTCGGTCCGCGAAACCTTCCATTCCTCAGCGACCTTTTCGGCAGTGATGCCCATGCCGTAGGCGATCGCGACGTGGTTGTCGGCGAATACCTGCGGGCTGAGCGCGACCTTGTTGCCCATCATCGGCACCATCGACATCGATTCGGTGCCACCTGCGAGCATCAGGTCGGCTTCGCCGAGGCGGATGCGGTCGGCTGCCATTGCGACCGCCTGCAGGCCCGACGAGCAGAAGCGATTGATGGTCTGCGCGGCCACCGTGTCCGGCAGGTCGGCGAGCAGGGCGGCGATGCGGGCGACGTTCATGCCTTGCTCGCCCTCGGGCATGGCGCAGCCGATCACGATGTCGCCGATGCGCGATGCGTCGATGCCCGGCGCCTGCGCGACGACGGCGCGCAAGGCGTGCGCGAGCATCTCGTCGGGGCGGGTGTTGCGGAACACGCCGCGCGGAGCCTTGCCGACCGGGGTGCGGGTGGCGGCGACGATGTAGGCGTCCTGGATCTGCTTGGTCATCGGGATTCTCCAAAAACCGGTTCGTGGCCGAAGCCTTCTGTTGAAGGCACATGGATGTGCCGTCGCGGCGTTGCCTTGGCAATGCCGCGGCCGCAGTCGAAAACGACGCTTTTCGACTGCGGCGAAGAAGTTGCGGCAGGATGCCCAATCTTCTTCATCGATCAATTCCGCAGTGGTTTGCCGGTGGTGAGCGTGTGCACGATGCGCTCCTGCGTCTTCGGCATCTGCGCCAGCGCGACGAAATGCTCGCGTTCGAGGCGAAGCAGCCAGTCCTCGTCCACCAGCGAGCCACGATCGACCGCGCCGCCGCACATCACGGTGGCGATGCGGCTGGCGACCTCGAAGTCGTGCTTCGACACGAAGCGGCCTTCGAGCATGTTCACCAGCAGCATCTTGAACGTCGCGATGCCGACATCGCCGGCGACCGGGATCTGCCGCGCCGGCAGCGGTGGGCGATAGCCGGACTCGGCCAACGCTCGCACCTGCGCCTTGGCAACGTGGAGCAGCTCGTGGGCGTGGAATACGACCACGTCGTCCTTGCGCAGCAGACCCATCTCCCTGGCTTCCAGCGCCGAGGCCGAAACCTTGGCCATCGCCACCGTCTCGAAATACGGCTTGAGCTGGGCGAACACGTCGCCGCCCTGGCCGGCGGCCATGCCGGCACGGGTGGCAATCTCCTTGAGTCCGCCGCCGCCCGGCAAGAGGCCGACGCCGGCTTCGACCAGCCCAATGTAGCTCTCCAGCGCAGCCACGGTGCGCGCGCTGTGCATCTGGAATTCGCAGCCGCCGCCGAACGCCATGCCGCGCACGGCCGCGACGACCGGCACCTGCGCGTACTTCAGGCGCATGCTGGTCGCCTGGAAGTTGGCGATCATCGCGTCGAAGTCGGCGACCCTGCCGGCCTGCAGCAGGCCCATCGCGCCCTTGAGGTCGGCGCCGGCGGAGAACGGTTCGCTGTCCTGCCAGAGCACGAGGCCGGCGAAATCCTGCTCGGCGGTGGCGACCGCCTTCTGCAGGCCGTCGAGCACGCCGTCGTTGACGGTGTGCATCTTGGTCTTGAAGCCAACCACGGCGATGCCGTCTCCGTCGTGCCACATGCGCACGGCGTCGGTCTCGAACACCGTCTCGCCGGACACGAACTTCTCTCCGAGCAGCGGATCGGGGAAGCGCTGGCGCTGGTACACCGGCAAGGACGAGCGCGGCAGGGCGGCGTTCTTCGCCGGGCTGTAGCTGCCGTCCCTGCCATGGACGCCATCGCGGCCGTCCATCACCCAGGCGGGCAGGGGCGCGCTGGACATCGCCTTGCCGGCGGCAATGTCCTCGGCGATCCAGCCGGCGACCTGCTTCCAGCCTGCGGACTGCCAGGTCTCGAACGGGCCGAGCTTCCAGCCGTAGCCCCAGCGGATCGCGAAGTCGACGTCGCGGGCGGTGTCGGCGATCGAAGCGAGGTGATAGGCGCTGTAGTGGAACAGGTCGCGGAACAGGGCCCAGAGAAACTGCGCCTGCGGGAGGGCGGAGGCACGCAGGGCGCCGAATTTTTCGACCGGGTTGCGGATCTTGAGCATCTCGCCGACGTCGGCTGCGACTTCGCCACCGCTGATGCGGTAGGCCTTGCTGGCCACGTCCAGCACCTCGATGTCCTTGCCGGGCTTGCGATAGAAGCCCGCGCCGGTCTTCTGGCCAAGCGCGCCCTGGGCGATCAGGGCCTTGAGCAGCTCGGGCACCGCGAAGTACTGGTGCCAGGGATCGTCCGGCAACGTGTCCGCCATGGTCTGGATGACGTGGGCCATGGTGTCGAGGCCGACCACGTCGGCGGTGCGGTAGGTCGCCGACTTCGGGCGGCCGATGGCGGGGCCGGTCAGGGCGTCCACCGCGTCGAAACCGAGGCCGAAGGCCTGGGTGTGGTGGATGGTCGAGAGGATCGAGAAGACACCGATTCGATTGCCGATGAAGTTCGGCGTGTCCTTGGCGCGTACCACGCCTTTTCCGAGGGTCGTCGTCAGGAAAGTCTCAAGCTGGTCAAGTACTTCCGGGGAAGTCTTCGCGCAAGGTATCAACTCCGCGAGGTGCATGTAGCGGGGCGGGTTGAAGAAGTGCAGGCCGCAGAAACGCTCGTGCAGGGCGGTATCCAGCACCTCGGCGAGCGCATTGATCGACAGGCCCGAGGTGTTGGAGGCGAGAATCGCATGCGGCGCCACGTTCGGGGCGACCTTGGCGTAGAGATCCTTCTTCCAGTCCAGCCGCTCGGCGATGGCCTCGACGATCAGGTCGCAGCCCTTGAGCAGGTCGAGGTTCTGGTCGTAGTTGGCCGCGACGATCGCCGCCGCGCGGTCCTTCGCCGCCAGCGGCGCCGGCGAGAGCTTGCCGAGGTTGGCGATGGCCTTGTGGACGATGCCGTTCGGGTCGCCGGACTTGGCGGTCAGGTCGAACAGAATGACGTCGACCCCGGCATTGGCCAGGTGGGCGGCAATCTGCGCGCCCATGACGCCTGCACCCAGGACGGCGGCGCGACGCACAAGTAATTTCTTAGGCATGTTCTTTTATCCAGTTGATTTTTAGTGGATCAGGGTGCGCGCAAGCCAGCGGCCGCGAACCGGATCAGGCCCGTCGCAGCCTTCTGGCAATGGGTCTTCTCGGAGATGCCGGCATGGCGGCGGATCAGCCCGAAGTCGGCCATCGCATAGGTCAGGGCCCCGGCGGTGAAGTCCAGCCGCCAGTGCAACTCTTCCTTGCTGACATTGGGGAGGCAGGCGGCGATGGCCTTGGAGAACTCCCGCATCACATGGCCGTAGTTGTCGGACAGGAACTTGCGCAGGCGTTCGTTCTTTTCGGCGTAGGCGCGGGCGAGCACGCGCACGAAGGCCGAGCCGCCGTGGCGGTCGAGGGTCAGGGCCAGGGCCGGTTCGATGAAGGCCGACAGGATCGGCTCCAGTTCACCGGGATGCTCCTGGGTGGCCTCGCGCAGGGCGGTCAGGCGCTTTTCGCTGAGCTCGTCCAGGCGCCTCCGGAAAACCTCTGCGACGAGGTTTTCCTTGGAGCCGAAGTGGTAGTTGACCGCCGCGATGTTGACCTCGGCGTGGTTCGTGACCTGGCGCAACGAGGTGCCAGCGAAGCCGAACTGTGCGAACAGGTCCTCGGCGGCGCTGAGGATGCGTTCCTTCGTCGAGAAATGGACGGTCGCTGACACGGCGGAACATCCGATTGAAACGATTGTTTAAAGTAAACAGATGATCGTCGCTCCGTCAAGCGATTGTCTGCCCCCGGATGCCGTCGCAACCGGAAGTGAACCGGAGCCTCGTCCATCGGTCAGAAAGCCGTCGCAGGGCCATGGGACAAGGGACGGCGTGGTATCCTTCGCGCCCGGAATGCAGCCTATGGCCGCTGCATGTCCGTTTGAAGAATCATTTCCAAACCACTGTTTTTCCTACCTTCACTGGAGCATTGCATGGCGCTGGAGCGCACGTTGTCGATCATCAAGCCGGATGCGGTCGCCAAGAACGTCATTGGCGAGATCTATTCCCGCTTCGAGAAGAACGGCCTGAAGGTCGTTGCCGCGAAGATGAAGCACCTGTCCACCAAGGAAGCCGAGGGTTTCTACGCGGTCCACCGCGAGCGCGGCTTTTTCCAGGCCCTGGTCGAGTTCATGAGCTCCGGTCCAGTGATGATCCAGGTCCTCGAGGGCGAGGGCGCGGTGCTCAAGAACCGCGAGCTGATGGGCGCCACCAACCCGAAGGACGCCGCGCCGGGCACGATCCGCGCCGACTTCGCGCAGTCGATCGACGCCAACGCGGTGCACGGTTCGGACTCGCTGGAGAACGCGGCGATCGAAAGCGCGTATTTCTTCAGCGCCACGGAGTTGTGCCCGCGCTGAGCGGGAGCGTTCCTGGCCCGACATGACGACCGAATCCACAACCGCCTCCCATCCGGTCAATCTCCTCGAGCTTGACCGGGCCGGCATGGTCGCGTTGTTCGCCGGACTCGGCGAGCCGCGCTATCGAGCCGAGCAGGTGATGAAGTGGATCTACCACCGTCACGAGACCGACTTCGAAGCGATGACCGACCTGGGCAAGGCGCTGCGCGCCAAGCTCCAGGCGGCCTGCGTGGTCGAACCGCCGAAGGTGATGTTCGACAAGCCTTCGGCCGACGGCACCCACAAATGGCTGCTCGGCACCGATGGCGGCGCCATCGAGGCCGTGTTCATCCCGGACAAGGGCAGGGGTACGCTGTGCGTGTCCTCGCAGGTCGGCTGCGGCCTGGCCTGCACGTTCTGCTCGACTGGCACGCAGGGTTTCAACCGCAACCTCTCGACCGCCGAGATCATCGGCCAGGTCTGGGTCGCGGCGAAGCATCTGGGCAACGTGCCGCACCGGCAGCGCAAGCTCACCAATGTCGTCATGATGGGGATGGGCGAGCCGTTGCTGAACTTCGACAACGTCGTGCGCGCTATGGGCATCATGCGCGACGACCTCGGCTTCGGCCTCGCCAACAAGCGCGTCACGCTGTCGACGGCCGGCCTGGTGCCGATGATCGATCGGCTCTCGACCGAATCCGACGTGTCTCTGGCGGTGTCGCTGCACGCACCGACCGATGAGTTGCGCAATACGCTGGTGCCGCTCAACAAGAAATTCCCGATCGCCGAACTGCTGGCCGCGTGCGTGCGCTACGCGCAGCGCAAGCCGCGGACGTCGATCACCTTCGAATACACGATGATGAAGGGCGTCAACGACCGTCCCGAGCACGCGCGTGCGCTGGCCAGGCTGATGCGCGGCATCGATGCCAAGCTGCAGCGCGAGAACACGGCGAAGGTCAACCTGATCCCGTTCAACCCGTTCCCGGGCACGTCCTACGAGCGTTCGCCGGAAGCCGACATCCGCGACTTCCAGACGTTGCTGCTGCAGAACCATGTACTGACCACGGTGCGCCGCACCCGTGGCGACGACATCGACGCGGCCTGCGGCCAGCTCAAGGGCCAGGTGCTGGACCGCACCCGCCGCCAGGAGGCGTTCCGGCGCAAGCTGGAACAGCAGGTGCTCGATCCAACCGATCTCGACAAGAAGGGAGTCATCGATGCGGCTGCGTGATGCCGGCGCCCTGTGCGGCGCTTTGCTGGTCCTGTGCGCGTTCGCGGGATGCGGCGTTTTCCACAAGAGCAACATCATCTACGCCAACAACCAGCCGCTTCCCAAGATCAAGAGCGACGCCAACACGCCCCACGCGATCTCCCAGAACGAAGTCGCGCTGGGCGAGGAGTACATCAAGATGGGCAAGTACGAGCTTGCCCTGGACAGCCTGCAGAAGGCGGTCAAGGCCGAGCCGTCCTCGCCGGATGCGTACACGGTGCTTGGTGTGCTCTACGAGAGGATCAACCGTCCTGCGCTGGCTGAAGCCAACTATGCGAAGGCGGTCAAGCTCGCGCCCGACAAGGGCGACATGCTCAACAACTACGGCGCATGGCTCTGCCGTTCGGGACATCCGGCGGAAGCGGACGCGCAGTTCCGCAAGGCGCTTAACGATCCTTTCTACAAGACCCCGGGGATGGTGTTGAACAATGCTGCGGTCTGCGCCCTGAAGGCCGGCAAGCCCGATGTCGCCGAAGCCTATGACCGCCAGGCTCTCGCAGCCGACCCGAGCGACCCCGAAGCGCTTCGTTCGATGGCCGATGTGTCGTTCCAGCGCGCCGACTACATGCGCGCGCGCGGCTTCATCGAGCGCTACCTCGCCGCCGGCCGTTCGAACCCGGGCGCACTCGACCTGGCGGCCCGCATCGAGGACAAGCTCGGCGACCAGGAAAGCGCGCGCACCTATCGCAGCCGGCTGAGCAGCGAGTTCCCGCAGTACACGCCGGGACAGAATTGACTTCGATGCGGACGGCAGCAGTTCCCGCCACGGCGCGTGCCGGATTTGGACAGGCCTTGCGGGCGCGCAGGCTCGCGCAAGGCTGGTGCGTCGAGGAAGTCGCCGCACGGTTGCGATTGTCGTCGCAGGTCGTCGAGGCGATCGAAAACGACGACCGCGAGCGTCTCGGCGCGACGGTTTTCGCGCGTGGCCGCGTTGGCAGCTACGCGCGACTGCTCGGTGTCCCGATGGAAGCGGTGGACGTGCATTTTCCGCGCGAACCTTCCACGCCGCCGCCACGGCCTGAAGACGCGACGCGTCCCGGGTCGAGGCGCGGGACGAAGTGGATCGCCGGCAAGGGCGTTTTCGCGACGATCATGCTGGCTGTGACGGTACCGATGATCTCGATGGCGGCGATGCACGGCAGGCACGATGTCGCGGCCACTGTCGCCCCGTCGGTGCGAGGCGGCGGCGACCGTCAGGTCGACATGGTCGAAACCGGCGGGCAGGCGATCGATCGCGGCAGCGAAGCAGCGAGCAGTGTGCGCCGCGACCGTGATTCGGCGGCAGCACGCGTGGCGATACGCAATCCGACCTCGGTGATCACGCTGCGCGATGGCGAACCGATCGACCTGCAGCCCTTCCGGAGCGCGGATCAGGTCCGCTTTGCGTTATCCTCCGCCCGCCAGCCGACGCCCGTGCGCGACTGAACGGCGTCCATCCGCCGCCCCGGCGCGGCTCCCCATCCCTTGACGAACGCGCCGCGGCGCGAGCAGTGACGAAAGCATGGCCATCGACGACCAGGAAGAGTACGAACAGGGCGAACAGATGCGCAAATGGCTGCGTGCCAATGGCGCATCCATGATCGGCGGCATCGCCGTCGGATTGGCGCTGATCGCCGGCTGGCAATGGTGGCAGCGCAAGCAGGAACTGCACGCCGAGGACGCCGCGAACGCCTACGCCGCGCTCACCAGGGCGATCGACGCCGGCGACAGCGACAAGCAGATCGATGCCGCCGCGCACGCCGTGCGCAGCGACTACGCGAAGACGCCGTACGCCGCGCTTGCGGCCCTGCGCATCGCCGCCCACCAGCTCGGGCGCGACGACGCCAAGGGCGCGCTGGCGACGCTCGATGGCATCGGCGCGATTTCCGACGATCCGGCGCTCGCCAACCTCGTGCAACTGCGCGCAGCGCGCGTGCTGCTGATCCTCGAACGGCCGAAGGATGCCCTCGTGCGTATCGCATCCGTGAAAGATCCCGCCTACGCGCCAGCGGCCAGCGAGATCCGCGGCGACGCCGAGAAGGCGCTCGGCCACGACGCCGCGGCCCGCGACGACTACACCCAGGCGCTCCAGGACCTGCCGGCCGACGCGCCTGGCCGGCCGCTGCTCGAGATGAAGCTGACCGATATCGGCGGCGTCGTACCCAAACCCGAGGCCAAGAAAGCATGACCCCTTTCCGCAAGGAAACCATGAGCACGCTGCGTACCGTACTCGCCGCCGCACTGATCGTTACCGTCGCCGGCTGCACGACCGTCAAGGGATGGGTGAGCAAGCTCGGCGCGAGCGACACGGTCCATCAACCGACGCCGCTCGCCTCCATCACGCCCAGCATCAGGGTGCAGCACCTGTGGAGCCGCTCGGTCGGAGGCGAACGCATGCTCGGCCTGCGCGACCGGCCGGCGATCGACAACGGCCGCGTATACGTCGAGGACGCCTATGGTCCCGACCTGTACGCGCTCGACCTGGCCAGTGGCCGCGAAATCTGGAGGACCAAGACCAAGCTCAGGCTCACCGGAGGCCCGGCCGCAGGGGCGGGCGTTGTGGTGGCAGGGTCGGTCAACGGCGATGTCGTGGCGTTCTCCGCCGACACCGGCGTGGAGCGCTGGCGCGCCAAGCTCAACTCCGAGATCATCTCCTCGCCGGTGATCGCCGGCGACATGGCGATCGTGCGCAGCGGCAACGGCCACGTGTCCGCCTTCGATCTCGCCGACGGCAAGACGCGCTGGGCCTTCGACCACGACATGCCGATCCTCACCCTGCGCGGCAATTCATCGCCCGTGCTCGGCGCCAACGGACTGGTCTACCTCGGCTACGAGAACGGCACGCTGGTCGCCCTGCGCGCGGCCGATGGCGTCAAGGTGTGGGAACAGAACGTCGCCCAGTCGGAAGGACGCACCGACATCGACCGCCTGGCCGACATCGACGGCGAGATACTGGCCGGCCCCGATGGCGTCTTCGCCGCGAGCTACAAGGGCAAGGTGGGAGTGTTCAGCCCGGACAGCGGCACCCCGGGATGGACGCATTCGGTGGTCAGCTACGGCGGCATCGCCAGGGCTGGCAACACGCTGTTCATCAGCGATGCGTCCGGAACGGTCTGGGGCCTCGACAGCAACTCCGGCAGCGCGGTCTGGAAGCAGGAGGCGCTCGGCTGGCGCTGGCTCACCACGCCGGCGGTGCAGGACGGTTACGTGGTCGTCGGCGACCTCGACGGCTACCTGCACTGGCTGAAGCCCGACAGCGGCGCCATCGTTGCGCGCGAGCGCATCGGCGGTCGTCACGACGCCATCCGCGCCACCCCCCAGGTATCGGCCGACGGCATCCTCGTCGCCGTGACCACGAAGGGCAGGCTCGCCGCCTACCGCATCAACAAGTAAGTGCCCGTCCTGCGTTTCGCACGCGGGCCGGTTTCCGCAAGGGGCTCTGGTGGCCTGCAACGGACAATTCGACAGCAGCTCGCCCGGTCTGCCGGCGCTGGGCTTGATCTTCACAACGGCGGGCTGTCCTGCCCGCCGCCCTGAAGGGCCAGCTTCGCTGTTCGCGCGCGCTCCTGGCGCGCGCAGTCGGCCCGTGGCGGTGCCATGGCCATTCGCTCCAGACTGGCGCCCATCACCGGCATCCCGTCGCGATCCCTCTTCCGAAATATCCGTTACAGGCCACTAACTCATGTTGCCACTGGTCGCCCTGGTCGGCCGACCGAACGTCGGCAAGTCCACCCTGTTCAACGCGCTCACGCGCAGCCGCGACGCGCTCGTGCACGACGAGCCCGGCGTCACCCGCGACCGCAACTACGGCATCTGCCGCCTGCTGGAAGGCAAGCCCTTCGCGCTGGTGGATACCGGTGGTCTGTCCGGCGATGAAGCCGGTCTCGCCGGCCTGACAGCGCAGCAGGCGCGCGCCGGCGTGGACGAAGCCGACGTGGTGCTGTTCATCGTCGATGGCCGCGCCGGGCCGGCGGCGCACGACGAGTCGATCCTCGCCTGGCTGCGCAAGACCTCCAAGTCGTTGCTGCTGGTGGTGAACAAGACCGACGGTCTCGATGCAGACGCAGCGCTTGCCGACTTCGCGCGCTTCGGCATCGCCGCACCGCTGGCGGTGTCGTCCGCGCACCAGCGCGGCATTCCGGAATTGATAGCGGCGATCGCGCAGCGATTGCCGGAGGAAGCCGCGACCGAATCCGCCGTCGATCCCGAGCGCCTGCGCCTGGCCGTCATCGGTCGTCCCAACGTCGGCAAATCCACCCTGGTGAACCGCGTGCTCGGCGAGGAGCGCGTGATCGCCTCCGACGTGCCCGGCACCACCCGCGACTCGATCGCGGTGGACCTCGAACGCGATGGCCGCAAGTACCGGTTCGTCGACACCGCCGGCATCCGCCGCCGCGGCAAGGTCGAGGACGCCATCGAGAAGTTCAGCGTCATCAAGACCCTGCAATCGATCGACGCGGCGCAAGTCACCGTGCTGATGCTCGACGCCAGCGAGGGCGTGACCGAACAGGACGCCACCGTGCTCGGCCACGTGCTCGATTCCGGCCGCGCCTTCGTGGTCGCGGTCAACAAGTGGGATGGTCTGACCAAATACCAGCGCGAGCAGTGCGAGGCGATGCTCTCGCGCAAGCTCGTGTTCGCCGAGTGGGCCGAGCGCATCGAAATCTCGGCGAAGCACGGCTCCGGCCTGCGCGAGTTGTTCAAGGCGATCCATCGCGCGCACGACTCCGCGATGCGCAAGTTCAGCACCTCGGAAGTGAACCAGGCGATCGAGATCGCGACGGAGAGCTTCCCGCCGCCGGCCGTGCGCGGCCATGCCGCGAAGATGCGCTATGCGCACCCGGGCGGCGAAAACCCGCCGACCTTCATCATCCACGGCACCCGCCTGAAGTCGCTGCCCGTGAGCTACAAGCGCTACCTCGAGAATTTCTTCCGCAAGCGATTCAAGCTCGTCGGCACCCCGGTGCGCTTCGAATTCCGCGAGGGCAGCAACCCCTACGAGGGAAAGCGCAACGTCCTCACCGAAGGCCAGAAACGCTCGCGCCAGCGCATGATCCGCAACGCGAAGAAGCGCGAGAAGTGACGCATCGGCGCGACCGCATGGCGGTCGCCGTTGCCACTGCGTCATCCCCGCGCAGGCGGGATCGTTCGTGTTACTGATGGCATCGCCCTTGCCATAACCTCATCTTCATGCAACGGGGATCGTTCACTGCGAAGCGAGGCATGCGCTTGCGGAACACTGCCCGATGGGAAGAGACTCGTGGTGTTCTCCCCAATGGTTGCCGTGCACTTCGACGGCTCGCCTGGATCTTCGCAAGAGGACGATCACGATGCCGCAACACGTTCGTATCGGGTCGGGTCGCTCGTGGTCCACGTGGACGTTCGTCCTGGCGATGGCCTTGACGGGCGCCGACCGGGTCTGTGCGGCAGCGCCCGCCGAGCGCGTGGAGATCAAGTCCGGCTGGAACGGCTTGAGTCCCGACGGTCCCGAGCAGACGCGGATCCTGCTGGAGCGCCGCGGCAATGCCTACCTGATGACCGGCACGACCGGGCATGCGCGGCAGCCGCAACCGTTGCCGCCCACGAGCATCGACGTCGCAAGGGTCGCGGCACTCGTCGATGCGATGGAGCAGCCACGCCAGGATGGCGTTTCGCTCGCATGGGCCACCTCCTTGCAGGGCCAGGCGCGCAAGGTGCTCGATCGCGGGGACAACTGGGTCCGGCGCGAGTATCGCCTGCCGCAGCAGCGGGAAATGATCGATGCCGTTGCGGGCGATCCGCAGCGCCTGCGTGACGCACTGACGAAAGGCTATGGAGGGTCCCTCCATACCGACGACTATCCCGACGTCGCGATCAGGATCACGCTCGCAGACGGCGCCGTCGTGACGGCGCACAGCGCGTCCCAGCACACGCTGATGCTGCCCTGGAATCGCGCGCCGGGCGGCACGACGTTTTCCGCGGACATTTCCCATGCCCTGGCGGCGCTGCTGCCATCCGGATCGACCAATCGCGATCGCTTCGCGGATGCCATGAGCGATCTCGAACTCGAGGAAATCCTGACCGGCGGGATGAGGAGTGACCTCGACCGCATCGCGGCCGACGCGGGCGCTGCTGGTGCGCTGCATCAGCTACAAGCGCGTTTCCGCGTCGACGAGGTGCGCTTCCGGACGACGGACAACATCCTGTTCGCGACCTTGCACCAACCCGGGGAAGCCTTCGATTTCGCGGTGCGATTGAGCTTGCCGCTGAAGAACGGTGCGCTCGTCGATCCCGATCGCGAGTTCCGTCGCGTCGACAGCGAGATCGCCTCGGTCCGCCTGTCCACCGCGATGATGCTGGAGCTGAAGCGATTGCCGCAGGACAAGCGCGTGGTAAGGATTTCCTCGCTCGGCGGCGATTTCCAGGAAATCCGGCGCGAGAGCGTTGCCACGTCCCTGGCCGCGCATCACCAGTGGCCCGACGTCGTCGCCAATCCGGACCTGCTGACGAATGCGGTGGAGGTCGAAACCGAAATGGACGACAGCGTCTGGATCGTTCTTGCGGATGGCCGTGCCACGCGTTACCTCTAGCGAAACACCGAAAGGCGATTGCGCGACTTCACGATGGCAACCAACCCTCGCATTCCGGCCAACGACCCTGGCGGTATCCTGCCACGACGTTCGATCGCGCTCGGCATCCTGGCCGGCGGCCGCGCTTCGCGATTGGCGGGACGCGACAAGGCGTGGATGGTCCACGACGGATATGCGTTGATCGAACGTACTCTGCGCGCCGCTGGTGGCGGTTTCGCGGCAAGGCTGGTCAGCGCCAATCGCGACGCGCAACGCTACGAGATGCTGGAACTGCGGGTGGTTGCGGATCGCGTGCCGGACTTCCCGGGACCACTCGCTGGCATCGATGCGTTGTTGCAAGCCTGCGAAGCGCCTGTGCTGCTGACGTTGCCGACGGACCTGCGCAAGCTGCCCGACGATCTCGTGGAACGCCTGCTGTCGATGGGCGAGGGCGGTGCGGTCGCGCACGATGCGCGCGGCCTGCAACCTTTGGTCGCGATATGGCCGGTCGCGCGCGCGCGCATCGCTGTTGCCGCCGCGCTCGCCAGCGGCGACGCCGCCGTGCATCGCGTCGTCGCCGAGTTGGCGCTTCCCGCGGTCCGCTTCGACGGTGCAGACTTCGGCAACCTCAACACGCCCGAAGACTTCCTGACGTGAGCGATGCGATGAATCCGCCCGGTTTCCCGACCCGCATTACGTTCGCGCAGGCCGAGGCCATCGTTCGCGAAGTGGCGATGGCAGGGCGGCTGCCGGTCGAACGCGTGGCGGTCGCGCGCGCGGCCGGGCGCGTACTTGCGGAGGACGTGTTGGCACCGATCCAGGTGCCGTCGTTCGACAACAGCGCGATGGATGGTTTCGCGTTGCGTTCGACCGATGCAAAGGCAGGCGCGTCGCTGGGTGTGGTCGGTGAACAGTTTGCCGGGCGCGCTCTCGGCTTGCGCGTGGACGCGGGCGAGTGCACCCGGATCACCACCGGCGCGCCGATGCCCGCCGGTGCCGATGCCGTGGTGATGAAAGAGAACGTTCGCTACGAGGACGGGCGCGTGATCCTCGCCGCCACGGTCGCCGCCGGAATGCACGTGCGCAAGGCCGGTGAGGACGTGACGCCGGGCGACGCGTTGCTGCGCATGGGCGCGCGGCTCACGCCGGCACAGGCTTCGCTGGCAGCGGCGGTGGGCATCGCCGAACTTCCGGTTGCGCGTCGCCCCACGGTCGCCGTGTTCACCACCGGAGACGAGTTGCGTCCGCCGGGGCAATCCCTCGAACCGGGCGAGATCCACGACAGCAACCGCAGCCTGCTGATGAACCTGCTCGTCGCCGAAGGCCTCGAACCGGTCGCGTGGCCGATCCTGCCCGACGATCCGGCGCGCATGCGTCCGCTGCTGCGCGACGCCGGCGAGGCCTTCGACGTGGTGATCACCTGTGGCGGCGTGTCGGCGGGCGAGAAGGATCACCTGACCGGCATCGTCGCCGAACTGGGCCTCATCCATTTCTGGAAGGTGATGATGCGGCCGGGCATGCCGCTGTTGTTCGGCCAGGTGGGGCAGGCGCAGATGCTGGGGCTGCCGGGCAATCCGGTGTCGGTGTTCGCGACCTTCCTCACGCTCGGCAGGCAGCTCCTGCGTGGCTTGCAGGGCGATGCTTCATCGTTGCCGCCGATCAGCGCACGACTGTCGATGCCGGTGGCAAAAATGCACGATCGCCGCGAGTTCCAGCGCGGCAAGCTCGACTACGGCGGCGACGGCATGCTGCGCGTCGCGCCGCATCCCGCGACCGCCTCGCACCGGCTGCGCGGCGCGGCCGACAGCGACTGCCTGATCGTGTTGCCCGAAGGTCCGCAGGAACTGGCCCTTGGAACACTGGTCTCGGTGCTGCGTTACTGAGCGGCGCGGCGGATAATCGTCGCAAGACCTGCATCCGCAATGCTTCCCATGAACGCCGACCCCATCCCCGAGATCACGCCCGCGCAGGCGCGCGAGCACATGCGCGCCGGCGCGGTGCTGGTCGACGTGCGCGAGGCGCACGAGCGTGCCGCCGGTTTCGCGGACGGTGCGCTCGGCGTCGCGAGGGCCGAACTCGAGGCCGATCCGCTGGCGACGTTGCCCGACCGCGGTGCGGAAGTGTTGCTGATCTGCCAGAGCGGCGGCCGTTCGCTGCGGGCCGCGCAAGCCTTGTGCGCCAGCGGTTACACGAACGTCGCCTCGGTGGCCGGCGGTACCTCGCGCTGGATCGCCGAAGGTCTGCCGATCGTCAAACCTGCGGGCGATACCGACTTCTACGAGCGCTATTCGCGCCATCTGAAATTGCCCGATGTCGGCGAGGCGGGGCAGCGCAGGCTTGAAGCCGCACGCGTCGTCCTGATCGGCGCCGGCGGGCTGGGGTCGCCGGCGGCGTTCTACCTCGCGGCCGCGGGCGTGGGCACGCTCGTGCTCGCCGACGACGACCGGGTCGATCGTAGCAACCTGCAGCGGCAGATACTGCACACCGATGCGCGCATCGGGATGGCCAAGACCGAATCGGCGCGCGCGAGCCTGTCCGCACTCAATCCGCGCACGAAGATCGAAGCCTTCGCCGAACGCGTGACATCGGCCAATGTCGAACGCGTCCTCGACGGCGCCGACGTGGTGATCGATGGCGCCGACAATTTCGCTGCGCGTTATCTGCTCAACGACGCCTGCGTGAAGCTCGCCAGGCCGCTGGTGTACGGTGCGGTGCATCGCTTCGAAGGCCAGGTGAGCGTGTTCGACGCCGGCCGCCATCGCGGTCTCGCGCCCTGCTACCGCTGCCTGTTCCCCGAGCCGCCGCCACCCGAAGCGGCGCCGAACTGCGCGGAGGCCGGCGTGCTCGGAGTGCTGCCCGGCGTGATCGGCCTGTTGCAGGCGACCGAGGCGATCAAGTTGATCCTCGGCCTGGGCGCGTCGCTGACGGGGCGCCTGCTGCACTTCGATGCGCTGGCGATGCGCTTTCGCGAAACCCGCCTGACGGCCGATCCGGAGTGCCCGGTCTGCGCGCCCGGCCTCGCGTTCCCGGGATACATCGACTACGCCGCGTTCTGTTCCGGAGCGTGAAGCCACCTCATGCCCCCGCGGCTATGGGGGTGCATCATTTCTTTTCGGCGACCTCTTTCCCGTCCGACTCGCGCTTCGGCCGGCGCTTGCCGCGCGGATCGATCTGCACGCTGAGCACCACGTGGCAGTGGATACAACTGTAGCTGAGGCAGCGCGCCTTGCTCTCGTTGGCAATCATCCCGAGTACCGCCTCGACATGCACATGCAACACGCGTTTGCCGCACTTGGGGCAGTGGCCTTGGTGGATCATGGCGGTTCCTTCGATGCTGGCCTTGGGGTGGGGGATCGTCAGCTCGTGTGCCTGCGTTGCGCGGCCGCGAAGGCCGCCAGTTGCTCCGGTGTCGCATCCTTCTGGAATTTAGCCTTCCATTCCGCGAACGGCATCCCGTAAACGGCCTCGCGGGCGGCTTCCTTGCCGAGCGGCCGCCCCAAAGCCTCGGAAGCCTCACGATACCAGTCCGACAGGCAATTGCGACAGAACCCGGCCAGGATCATCAGGTCGATGTTCTGGACATCGGTCCGTTCGACGTTGAGATGACGCAGCAGGCGGCGGAAGGCGGCGGCCTCGAGGGCGGTCGTGTCGTCGGCGGTCGTGTCAGCGGCAGTCGTGGCGGGATGGGCCATGCGAACGGGTCGGATCGGCGATAATGCGCGACTCTAGCGCAGCCACGAATTCCCCGCATGATCCTCCTGATCCCATGACTGTGCCCCATCCCGCCCGCGTCCTCGACGGCAAGCGGATCGCCGAGGCACTGCTCGACGACCTCGCCGTGCGGGTGCAAGCCCGTCTCGCCGCGGGCAAGGCGCGTCCGGGGCTGGCCGTGGTGCTGGTGGGCAACGACCCGGCTTCGGCGGTGTACGTGCGCAACAAGCGCCGTGCCTGCGAAAAGGTCGGCATCCATACGCTGGATTTCGACCTGGCGGCGACCACGACCGAGGCCGAACTGCTGGCCCTGGTCGACCGCCTCAATGCCGACCCCGCGGTGCACGGCATCCTCGTGCAACTCCCGCTGCCGGGCATTGCCGACGCCAGCCGCCTGATCCACCGGATCGATCCACGCAAGGACGTCGACGGTTTCCACCCCGAAAACGTCGGCCACCTCGCCCTGCGCCAGTTCGGCCTGCGGCCATGCACGCCGCGCGGGATCACGACCCTGCTGGCCTGGACCGACCGTCCGGTGCGCGGCGCCAGCGCGACCGTGGTCGGCGTGTCCAACCACGTCGGCCGGCCGATGGCACTGGAGCTGATGATCGCCGGCTGCACGGTCACCAGCTGCCACAAGTTCACCCCGCACGAGGTGCTGCGCCGGCACGTCGGCGAAGCCGACATCCTCGTCGTGGCGGTCGGCAAGCCCGGCGTGATCGCGGGCGAATGGGTCAAGCCGGGCGCGGTGGTGATCGACGTGGGCATCAACCGGCTCGAAGACGGCCGTCTGGTCGGCGACGTCGGGTATGCCGAGGCGGCGCAGCGCGCGAGCTGGATCACGCCCGTGCCTGGCGGCGTCGGCCCGATGACGGTAGCCACGCTGATGCAGAACACGCTGGAAGCGGCCGAAGCGGCGGATCGCTGAGTTCCATCGCAAGTACCGCAAAGCAAGCATCGGACTCGCGCGACAAGGTATAATGGCGCGCTTCCTCCACCGGAGCCGCACATGCTGCGCATCCTGGCCGAAGCGCTCACCTTCGACGACGTTTCCCTCGTTCCAGCGCACTCGACGATCCTGCCGCGCGACGTCATCCTGAGCTCGCGCCTCACCCGCGACCTGCACCTCAACCTGCCGATCGTCTCGGCCGCGATGGACACCGTCACCGAAGCCACGCTCGCCATCACCATGGCCCAGCTCGGCGGCATCGGCATCCTCCACAAGAACATGTCGATCAAGGCGCAGGCCGCGCAGGTCGCGAAGGTCAAGCACTTCGAGGCCGGCGTGATCCGCGAGCCGTTCACCGTCGGCCCGGAGACGACGATCGCCGAAGTGCTCAAGCTCACCCGCACGCGCAACATCTCCGGCGTGCCGGTGGTCGACGGCGGCAAGCTCGTGGGCATCGTCACCAGCCGCGACATGCGCTTCGAGAAGAAGCTCGACGATCCGGTGCGCCACATCATGACCAAGAAGGACCGCCTCGTGACCGTGCGCGAAGGCGCGTCGGACGACGAGGTGATGGCGCTGCTGCACAAGCACCGCATCGAGAAGGTGCTGGTGGTCAACGACGGCTTCGAGCTGCGCGGCCTGATCACCGTCAAGGACATCCAGAAGGCGCACGACAACCCGGATTCGGCGAAGGATTCGTCCGAACGCCTGCTGGTCGGCGCGGCGCTCGGCGTCGGCGGCGACACCGAGCAGCGCGTCGAGGCACTGGTGCACGAAGGCGTGGACGTGGTCGTGGTGGACACCGCGCACGGCCATTCCCAGGGCGTGCTCGACCGCGTTGCATGGGTGAAGAAACGCTATCCGCAGGTGCAGGTGATCGGCGGCAACATCGTCACCGGCGAGGCCGCGCTGGCGCTGATGGATGCCGGCGCGGACGCGGTCAAGGTCGGTGTCGGCCCCGGCTCGATCTGCACCACGCGGATCGTTGCGGGTGTCGGCGTGCCGCAGATCACCGCGGTCGCGATGGTCGCGAACGCCTTGCAGGATCGCATCCCGCTGATCGCCGATGGCGGCATCCGCTATTCGGGCGACATCGCCAAGGCGATCGCCGCGGGCGCGTCGACGGTGATGATCGGCGGCCTGTTCGCCGGCACCGAGGAAGCGCCGGGCGAGATCGAACTGTTCCAGGGCCGCAGCTACAAGAGCTACCGCGGCATGGGTTCGCTGGGCGCGATGGAGCAGGGCAGCAAGGACCGCTATTTCCAGGATGCGTCCGACGCCGACAAGCTCGTGCCCGAGGGCATCGAAGGCCGCGTGCCGTACCGCGGCACGCTGCGCGCGATCGTGCACCAGCTCGCTGGCGGCCTGCGCGCGTCGATGGGTTATGTCGGCTGCGCAACGATCGAAGACATGCGTGCGAAGCCGAACTTCGTCCAGGTCAGCAACGCCGGCGTGCGCGAAAGCCATGTGCACGATGTGCAGATCACCAAGGAACCGCCGAATTATCGAGCTGGATGAGTTGTTGCCGTCCGTGGTTCGACAGGCTCACCACGAACGGAAAGCCACGAAGCACCGCGACGGCAGAAGCCATTCGTCGTGAGCCTGTCGAAGGGGTAGTGAGAAATCTGGCGTTCGCCCGCTTGCAGGCTCGGGATGAACGAAGGACTGCGACGGCCCCAGCCGTTCGTGGTGAGCCTGTCGAACCATGAACGGCCTCGCATGACCGACCTCCACACCGACAAGATCCTCATCCTCGATTTCGGCGCGCAGTACACGCAGCTGATCGCCCGGCGCATCCGCGAGATCGGCGTCTACTGCGAGATCTGGGCCTGGGACCACGACCCGGCCGAGATCGCGAAGTTCGCGCCCAAGGGCATCATCCTTTCCGGTGGTCCCGAATCGACGCTCGAGGAAGGTTCGCCGCGCGCACCGCAGCAGGCCTTCGATGCCGGCGTGCCGCTGCTGGGCATCTGCTACGGCATGCAGACCATGGCCGCGCAGCTTGGCGGCAAGGTCGAGGGCGACCACCATCGCGAGTACGGTTACGCCGAAGTCGAGGTGATGCGCGCCTGCGCGCTGCTCGACGACCTCAAGGATTTCCCGGGCTCGCCGCCGCGCCTGGGCGTGTGGATGAGCCACGGCGACCGCGTCACCGAAACGCCGTCCGGCTTCCGCGCCACCGCGCGTACCGCCAGCGTGGCGATCGCAGCGATGGCCGACGAGGAACGCCACTGGTACGGCGTGCAGTTCCATCCCGAAGTGACGCATACGAAGTCCGGCATGGCGATGCTGGAGCGTTTCGTCGTCGACATCTGCGGCTGCCGCACGCTATGGACCGCGGCCCACATCGTCGAGGACCAGATCGCGCGCGTCCGTGCCCAGGTCGGCGACGACCAGGTGCTGCTGGGCCTGTCCGGCGGCGTGGATTCCTCGGTCGTTGCGGCGCTGCTGCACCGCGCGATCGGCGAGCGCCTGACCTGCGTCTTCGTCGACACCGGCCTGCTGCGCTGGCAGGAAGGCGACCAGGTGATGGCCGCGTTCGCCGATGCCGGACTGGGCATCAAGGTGATCCGCGTCAACGCCGCCGATCGTTATTTCGCCGAACTGGCGGGCGTCACCGATCCGGAAGCCAAGCGCAAGATCATCGGCCGCCTGTTTGTCGAGATCTTCGAGGAAGAGGCCGCGAAGCTTGCGAACGTGAAGTGGCTGGCGCAGGGCACGATCTACCCGGACGTGATCGAGTCGGCCGGAAGCAAGACCGGCAAGGCCCACGTCATCAAGAGCCACCACAACGTCGGCGGCCTGCCGGCACACATGCGCCTGGGCCTGGTCGAGCCGCTGCGCGAACTGTTCAAGGACGAGGTGCGGCGGATCGGCATCGAGCTGGGACTGCCGCCGGCGATGGTCCATCGCCATCCGTTCCCGGGGCCGGGACTGGGCGTGCGCATCCTCGGCGAAGTGAAGGCCGAGTACGCGCACCTGCTGGCGCAGGCCGATGCGATCTTCATCGACGAGCTGCGCAAATCCGGCTGGTACGACAAGACCAGCCAGGCCTTCGCGGTGTTCCTGCCGGTGAAGTCGGTCGGCGTGGTCGGCGACGCGCGCGCCTACGAGTGGGTGATCGCGCTGCGCGCGGTCGAGACCATCGACTTCATGACCGCGCACTGGGCGCACCTGCCGTACGACCTGCTCGACACCGTCTCGCGCCGCGTCATCAACGAGCTCAAGGGCGTCTCGCGCGTCGTCTACGACATCAGCGGCAAGCCGCCGGCGACGATCGAGTGGGAATAGAGCGGAAAGCTTCGGGCGCAGTTCCGTTCGTGGTGAGATAACAGATCCCGTTCGTGGTGAGGTAGCAGATCCCGATCGTGGTGAGGTGGCAGATCCCGTTCGTGGTGAGGTGGCAGATCCCGTTCGTGGTGAGCCTGTCGAACCACGGACGGACTCGTGGAGTACGGATATCGTGAGTTTTTGGGTTTATATCCTTCGCTGCGCGGATGGCTCGTTCTACACCGGCCACACCGACAATCTCGACCAGCGGGTCGCGCAGCATCAGGCCGGCGAAATTCCCGGCAACTACACCCACACTCGCAGGCCGGCAACGCTGATATTCAGCCAGGACTTTGCCACGCGTGAATCGGCTCTGGAGTCCGAGATTCAGATCAAAAAATGGTCGCGAGCGAAGAAGCAGGCGCTCGCTGACCATGATTGGGAGGGGCTGAGGGACCTGGCCAGGAATCGGCAAGACAAAGCGGAAGTTCATGGTTCGACAGGCTCACCACGAACGGTATCTACAGGCTCACCACGAACGGTATCTATAGGCTCACCACGAACGGGATCTACAGGCTCACCACGAACAGTATCTGCTAGCTCACCACGATTGAATTCGACCACATCGCAAGCCGTTCGTGGTGAGCCTGTCGAACCACGTGCCACGCCTAACGCCGACGACACGCGCTGGATGCGCCATGCGCTCGCGCTCGCCGACCGCGCCGAGCGCGAGGATGACGAGATTCCGGTCGGCGCCATGATCGTTGATGCGAACGGCGAGGTCGTCGGCGAGGGCTGGAACCGCAATATCTCCGAGCACGATCCGAGCGCGCACGCCGAGATCGTGGCGATGCGAGCGGCGGGCAGGGCGCTCGGCAACCATCGATTGCTTGGCTGCACGCTTTACGTGACGCTGGAGCCATGCGCGATGTGCGCGATGGCGATGGTGCACGCGCGCGTCGCGCGGGTCGTGTATGCGGCTTCCGACCCAAAGACCGGCGCGGCAGGCAGCGTGTTCGACCTGCTCGCCGATCCGCGACACAACCATCGCGTCGAAATGCAAGGTGGCCTTCTGGCCGAGGAAGCCGGCTCGCGGCTGACGGCCTATTTCCGGCGCAAGCGCGGCAAGCCTTCCTGAGGCCCGCCATTCCAGCGGTTGCAGCTGGTCAAGCCGAATGAAGGATGATGAAGTTCGGCGCTGTGAGGTTGAAACCGGTCAGCCGCCTTTCCCGCCCGCCGATTCCCTCGTCAATTGCCGATCCAGGTCGGTCTCCAGCATCTTCAGCGCCATCTGCGCCTCGCGTCCCAGGCATAGCGAGGCGAAGAACACCAGCAATACACCCAGGACCGCGAGCAGCATCGGCAGCATGTCGATGTTCCAGCCGATCACGCTGTCGAGCGCGATCGCCATGCTGGTGCCGACGAAAGCGGTCACCGCACCGTAGAGCAGGCGTACCGAGGCCAGCACCAGCCGCGAGCGATGACGGTGGTCGTCTACCCGCTGGCGCAGCTCGCGCATCTGCACCGGATGATCGATCCGCTGCAGTTCGGCGATATCCAGGCGCATGCGGTCGACCACGCGCGACAAACGCGCGTTCGAGGTGGCGATCAGGGAACTGGTTGCGGTGAGGAAGAACGCCGGCGTGATCATGGCCGAAACCACCGCGTAATGACTGGGTTCGGCGCTGAGGCCCAAGGGCATGACGCGCTCCGGCGGGGACGGGAACGCTATCATGCACGCTGTCCCGCAGCCTGCCCATGTATGTCCAATCCCAGCGACGACCACCTGATCTGGATCGATCTCGAGATGACCGGGCTGGATCCGGACGCCGACACCATCATCGAGATCGCCACCCTCGTCACCGACAAGGACCTCACCGTTCTCGCCGAAGGGCCCGAGGTGGCCATCCATGTGCCGCTCGAGCGCCTGCAGGCGATGGACGATTGGAACCGCAACCAGCACTCGAAGTCGGGGCTGTGGCAGCGCGTACTCGACTCGACCTCCAGCCTTGAGCAGGCAGAGGCAGCGACACTCGAATTCCTCGCGCAATGGGTGCCGGCGAACAAGTCGCCGATCTGCGGCAACTCGATCTGCCAGGACCGGCGCTTCCTGTATCGCCGCATGCCGCGCCTGGAGCGGCATTTCCACTACCGCAACCTCGACGTGAGCACGATCAAGGAACTCGCGCGTCGCTGGGCGCCGGACGTGCCCAGGGGCTTCGTGAAAAATTCGGCGCACACCGCGCTCAGCGACATCCGCGATTCGGTGGCGGAGCTGCGCTACTACCGCCAGTTCATGGGACGGCTCGGCGGCGAGTTGCCCTGATCGGGCGACGACGCCGGCTGGCGACGACGATGCTACGGAACCTGCGCAGACTGCTGGCGGCGATCCTGTTCTCGGGTTCGCTCGTCGGCGTCGCCTGCGCGCAACAGGCCGACCGCAAGCCGCTCGACACCTGGGCACGCGAGAGCTGGACCCAGCAGGCCGGCTTGCGCAGCGACCAGGTCAACGCCTTGGCGCAGAGCAGCGACGGCTATCTGTGGATCGGCACGCCCGATGGCCTGGCCCGCTTCAACGGCACCGAGTTCACCTACGAGGACCGCACTTCGGAGCCGGAGCTGCACGACAACGACGTTCGCCACCTCGCGATCGGGCGCGAGAGTTCGTTGCTGGTGAGCACCGCGCGTGGCGGCGTGAGCTTCCTGCACCAGGGAGGGTGGACCCGTCGCGGTGTCGGTGACGGCATTGCGCAGGACAGCGTGACCGCTTCGCAGGAAGACGCTCGCGGCCGGCTGTGGGTGGCAACCGCGAGCGGCGGCCTGGACGTGCTCGACGGTCGCCGCAAACTGCACTTCGGCAGCCGCAACGGCCTGCCATCGGACCGTGTGCTGAGCCTGCTGGTGACCAGCGACGGCGACACCTGGGTGGGAACCTCGGCGGGCCTGGCGCGGATCGTCGACGACCGCGTGCAGACCATCAGCGTCAACGCCGGCCTGCTGCCATCGGGCGCGATCGGCACCCTGGCCGAATCGCAGGACCATTCGCTCTGGGTCGGTACCCAGGTCGGCGCTTACCGGCAGCGCCACGGCGAGCAGCAGTTCGAGAAGATGACGCCGGATGCCTTCGACGACGTGGTGCTGGCGATCCTTCCGGATTCGGCCAGCCGCGCCCTGATCGGCACCGCGCAACATGGCCTGCTGGTCGTGCGCGACGGTCGCAGCGAAGCCGTGCGCCAGGAAAATCCCGGCCACGCCTGGCTGGTCGACGCGCTGCTGCGCGGCGACGACGGCAGCGTCTGGGTCGGCGGCAACCAGGGCTTGCTGCGCCTGCGCGACACGCCCTTCAGCGCGCTCGGCAAGCAGGCCGGACTGTCGAACGAGAACGTGCACACGGTGCTCGAAACGCCCGACGGCGATGTCTGGATCGGCACGCAAGCTGGCCTGGAGCGATTGCACGACGGGCTGTTCGAGCGCGTCGCCACCGACACCTGGTCCGACCAGCCGGTGCTCGCGCTGGCGCGCGCCAGCGACGGTGGCTTGTGGGCCGGGACCGAGTCGGCTGGCGTGGCGCATCTTTCGCGCGGCCGCATCGATCGCAGCATCGACCATGCGCACGGGCTGCCATCGGACTGGGTGCGCGGCATCCTGCAGGATCGTGACGGCACGCTCTGGATCGGCACGAGCAAGGGCCTGGTGCAGCAGCCGGGCGCGGGCGCGAGTCATGTCTACACCACGGCTGATGGATTGCCGAACGACGTGATCCTCGGCCTCCACCGCGATTCCGCGGGTCGGCTGTGGATCGGCACCGGCAATGGCGTTGCCTATCGCGAAGGCAACCGCTTCGTGCGCGTTCCGCTGCCGTCGCAGAGCATGGCGCAGTCGGTGTTCGGTTTCGCCGACGACGAGGAAGGCGCGGTGTGGATGGCCAGCGACCGCGGCCTGCTGCGCTGGAAGGAAGGCAGGTTGAGCGTGCTCGGCAGCGCACAGGGCTTGCCGGCCGATACCGTGTACGCGGTCGTGCCCGATCGCGAAGGCAACCTCTGGCTGAGCACGCCCAGCGGCCTGGTGCGTGTGTCGCGCCTGCAGGCGAGCGCGCTCGCGGACGGTCACGCGAAGGTGCTGGCCGCCGATCTGTTCGGCGTCGCCGACGGCCTGCCGACTTCGCAATGCAATGGCGGATCGAGCCCCGCCGCATGGCTGCTGTCCGACGGCAGCGTGTGGGCGGCGACCGCGCGTGGCGTTGCCCAGGTCCATCCCGAGCGGCTGGTCGACTATCGCAGCGAACCGCCGCAGGCGCTGTTCGAGGAAGTGCGCGTGGACGACCGCGTGGTCGTGCCCAATGGCACGCTCGACCTCGCGCCGGACACGCGCCGGCTCGACGTGCGCTTCTTCGCGTTGAACTACCACCTGCCGCGGCGCATCCAGTACCGCTACCTGCTCGAGGGCTACGACACCGACTGGAGCGAGGTCGGCGAACACACCAGCGTGCAGTTCACCAACCTGCCGGCCGGCGACTACCGGCTGCGCATCCAGGCCGCGGTGACCGGCGGTTCGTGGTCGCAACGCGAGGCCGTGCTGCCGTTCCGCATCGGCGCCTACCTCTGGCAGAAGCTCTGGTTCGATGCGCTGATGGCCGCGCTGCTGGTCGTCGGCGGGTGGCTGGCTTATCGCGCGCGCATCCGCGTCATCGCTGCGAACGAGCGTCGATTGCAGAAGCTGGTCGATGTGCGCACCGAAGACTTGCGCCAGCAGACAGAACGCCTGCGCGAAGCGGACAAGGAGAAGACGCGGCTGCTGGAAACGATCCAGGCGCAATCGGAAGCGTTCGAGCGCCAGGCGCGCGAGGACGCGCTCACCGGCATCGCCAACCGGCGCCGCGTCGACGAAGCGATCGAGGTCTATTTCGCCGAGTCGCGTCGCAGCGGGCGGCCACTGTCGCTGGTGCTGATCGACATCGACCACTTCAAGCGCATCAACGACCTCCATTCGCACGCGGCCGGCGATGCGGCGCTGCGCGAGATCGGCGCCATCCTGCGCAGCCACCAGCGACCGGGCGACCTCGCGGGAAGGCTGGGTGGCGAGGAGTTCGCGTGCATCCTGTCCGGTTCGGACATCGCGGGCGCACGCACCTACTGCGAGCGCATGCGCGCGGCCATCGAGTCGCACGACTGGTCGCCGGTAGCGCCCGGCCTGCGCCTCACCGTCAGCATGGGCGTGGTGCAATGGGATGGCGAGGAAAGCTACAGCCGCATGTCGAGCCGTGCGGACGAGCTGTTGTATCGCGCGAAAGAGGCGGGGCGGAATCGGGTTGAGGATTGATCGGGTGCTTCCGGGAACGATCTTTGCCAAATGCCGGATCAACAGCGTTTCGCGCTGACGCGCGAGCTACTTTCTCCTCAAGAGAAAGTAACCCGCGCGTCAGCGCAGAACGCTGTGCTGTTGCTTGCTCGTTACGTAGAAAGTGGTTCGACAGGTTCACCACGAACGGCTTGGTGATCGAAGCGCCAAGCAGACATCGAAACCGGCATGCGGCGTCGTTGACTTCCGCGCTCAGCTCTCCGGCGTGGATGGCGTGGAGTCGCCTTCGTGCGAAGCATCATCCGAACCGCGCGGAGCGCTCGCCGTTTTCGGCTTGCCAGCAGCCGCCTCCGCGAGCTTCTGCTCGCCCTGCTTCGCGTCCTCCACGCCGTGGTGGAACACGTGCAGGTCCTGCTGGGGGAAGGGAATGCTCACGCCACGCTCGCCCAGCGCCGCCCGCGCCGCTTCCAGCAGTTCGCTCTTGGCCATCGCGTAGTCGCGGGTGGCGACCCAGGCGCGCAGGACGACATTGATGCTGCTCTCGGCCAGCGCCGACACCAGCACGTCGGGCGCCGGTTCGGCCAGCACGCGCCGGTTCGCGCGCGCGGCCGTGACCAGGGTTTCGCGCGCGGTGCGGATGTCGTCCTCGTAGCCGATGCCGATGGTGAGATCGATGCGGCGGCGGTCGCGCGCGGTGAAGTTGGTGATCGGCGCGGCGGTGATCAGGCTGTTCGGCAGGATGATCACGCGGTTGTCGAAGGTGCGCAGCACGGTCTGGAAGATGCGCACCTGCTCGACCACGCCGTTGAGCCCGGCCACCTGCACCTCGTCACCGGCATGGAAGGGACGCAGCGTGATCAGCATGACGCCGGCGGAAATGTTCGACAGCGAATCCTTGAGCGCAAGGCCGATGCCGAGGCCCGCCGCGCCGATGACCGCGAGCAGGGAGGTGGTCGGCAGTCCGACCACGTCCATCGCCGCGATGAAGACGACGATCAGGCAGATCGCGCGGATGACGGCGCGCAGGAAGTTCGTGAGGATGGTCTCGACACCGAAGCGCGTGAGCAGGCGCACCAGCAGGCGCGACAGCCATTTCGACATCCAGATGCCGCCGGCCAGCAGGAGCAGGGCCGCGCCCGCGCGCGCGCCCCATTCGATGCTCAGGTCGGGCCAATCGATACGCTGCAGGTGGTCGAACAACCGCGTGGACTGGGCCACCGGGTGCTCCAGCAACTGCTGCGCGGGCGAGGAGGCAGGCGCCGAGGTGAACATCGCCTCAGGCGTTCTTGAGCTTCGCCAGCCGCAGCCAGGTGTCGACCACGGTGTCCGGATTCAGCGACACCGACTCGATGCCCTGCTGCATCAGCCATTCGGCGAGATCGGGATGGTCCGACGGACCCTGCCCGCAGATGCCGATGTACTTGCCCTTGGCGCGCGCGGTCTGGATCGCCATCGACAGCAGCTTCTTGACCGCGGCGTCGCGCTCGTCGAACAGGTGGGCGACGATGCCCGAATCGCGGTCCAGGCCGAGGGTGAGCTGGGTCAGGTCGTTCGAGCCGATCGAGAAGCCGTCGAACAGTTCGAGGAATTCCTCGGCGAGCAGGGCGTTCGACGGCAGCTCGCACATCATGATGATTTTCAAGCCCGGCTTTCCATCGACGCTGTCGCCACGGCGCAGTCCGTTCTTCGCCAGCACGTCGATGACCTTGCGGCCTTCCTCGAGCGTGCGCACGAAGGGGATCATCACCCAGCAATTGGTCAGGCCCATCTCCTCGCGGACCTTCTTCATCGCCCGGCACTCGAGCGCGAAGCAGTCGGCGAAGCTCGGATCGACGTAGCGCGAGGCGCCGCGGAAACCGATCATCGGGTTTTCCTCGTGCGGCTCGTAGGCCTTGCCGCCGACGAGGTTGGCGTACTCGTTCGACTTGAAGTCGGACAGGCGCACGATCACCGGATAGGGCGCGAACGCGGCGGTCAGCGTGGCGATGCCTTCGGCGAGGCGGTCGACGTAATAACTCACCGGATCGGCATAACCGGCGATCATCGGCGCGATCTGTTCCTTCACCTCGCGCGGCTGGCGGTCGTACTCCAGCAGCGCTTTTGGATGCACGCCGATCTGGCGCGCGATGATGAACTCGAGGCGCGCAAGGCCGATGCCCTGGTGCGGGAGCTGGGCGAAGTCGAACGCGCGCTCGGGGTTGCCGACGTTCATCATGATCTTCAGCGGCGCCGGCGGCATCGCGTCGAGGTCGGCGGTGATGCGCTCGAAGGGCAGGATGCCGGCGTAGATCGTGCCGGTATCGCCTTCGGCGCAGGAGACGGTCACTTCCGCGCCGTCGGGGATCGTGTCGAGCGCGTTGCCGCAGCCGACCACGGCCGGCACGCCGAGCTCGCGCGCGATGATTGCCGCGTGGCAGGTGCGCCCGCCGCGGTTGGTCACGATCGCGGCGGCACGCTTCATGATCGGCTCCCAGTCGGGATCGGTCATGTCGGCGACCAGCACGTCGCCGGGCTGCACCTTCTCCATCTCTGCGAGCGTGCGCACGATGCGCGCCTTGCCGCTGCCGATCTTCTGGCCGATCGCGCGGCCTTCGCACAGCACCGGGCCGCGGCCGTTGAGGCTGTAGCGCTCGATCTGGTTGGCGCGGGCGCGCGACTTCACCGTCTCCGGGCGCGCCTGGACGATGTAGAGCTTGCCGCTGGCGCCATCCTTCGCCCACTCGATGTCCATCGGGCGGCCGTAGTGCTCCTCGATCTTCAGTGCCTGGCGGGACAGTTCCTCGACGTCGGCATCGCTGATCGAGAAGCGCTGGCGCAATTCGGCCGGCGTGTCCTCGTTGCGCACGCGCTCGCCGGGCACGTCCGAATACACCATGCGGATCGCCTTGCTGCCGAGCGTGCGGCGCAGGACCGCGGGCTTGCCTTCGCGCAGGGTCGGCTTGTAGACGTAGAACTCGTCGGGGTTCACCGCGCCCTGCACGACGTTTTCGCCCAGGCCCCAGCTCGAGGTGACGAACACCACGTCGCGGAATCCGGATTCGGTGTCGAGGGTGAACAGCACGCCCGAGGCGCCGATGTCCGATCGCACCATCAGCTGCACGCCGGCGGACAGGAACACGTCCTCGTGCTTGAAGCCGTGGTGGACGCGGTAGGCGATCGCGCGGTCGTTGTAGAGGCTGGCGAAGACTTCCTTGACCTTGTGCACGACGTCGTCGGCGCCGGTGACGTTGAGGAAGGTTTCCTGCTGGCCGGCGAAGCTGGCGTCGGGCAGGTCCTCGGCGGTCGCGGACGAACGGACTGCGACGGCGGGGTCGGCGATGCCGGCACGCTGCGCCAGCTGCGCGTAGGCGGCGCGGATGTCGGCCTCGAGCTCGGGCTGCAGCGGCGCGTCGATCACCCAGCCGCGGATCTGCGCACCGGCGGCGGTGAGCGCGGAAACATCCTCGACATCGAGGGTGGCGAGTTTCTCGTAGATGCGCTCGTGCAGGTGGTTGTGGGCAATGAAGGCCTTGAACGCATCCGACGTGGTCGCATAGCCGCCCGGAACCGAGACGCCGAGGTTGCAGAGGCTGCCGATCATCTCGCCGAGCGAGGAGTTCTTGCCGCCCACGAGGGCGAGGTCGGACAGGCGCAGTTCGTGTAGCCAGAGGATGTTTTCGGTCAAGACGAGGGGGCTCAAGGCAGGCTCCGGAGGTTCGACAGGCAATCGTTCGACGGACAGTCGGGCAGGGCCCGATCAGCCCGATATTTTACCTGCCCAAGCCGTCCCGATGTGCGAATCGCGCTTGAATGGCCATGTCCGCCGGCAACGACAAGGCGTGATGCATGATGCGAGGCGATGCCGGCACGTGCCGGCATCGGGCCACGCTGCGTCATTGCGTAGAATGGCGCCCTTTCCCGTCACCCGGATCGCGCGCCGCATGTGGGTCGAAAACGTCGTGGAAGTGTCGTCAACCAGGAGCCGACCGATGGACGAACGTCTGGTGTTCTACGTTTCGGACGGCACCGGCATCACCGCCGAGACGATCGGCCACAGCCTGCTGACCCAGTTCGAGGGCATGCGCTTCCACACCCAGCGCTTCTCGTTCGTCGATTCGCCTGACAAGGCCCGCGAGGCGCTCCGGCAGATCGCGGCGGCCAGCGAGCAGCACGGCTGCAAGCCCATCATCATCAGCTCGGTGGTCGAGGAGTCGGTCACTGCGGTGCTGGAACAAAGCGGCGCGCTGATCCTCGACGTGTTCGGCCCCTTCATCGGCCGCCTGGAAGCGGAACTGGGCCAGCAGCGCGAACGCCACGTCGGCCACGCCCACGGCATGGTGGACTTCGCCGCCTACGAGGCGCGCATCAACGCCACCAACTACGCACTGACCCACGACGATGGCGGCAACGTCAACTACAGCGAGGCCGACCTGATCCTCGTCGGCGTGTCGCGCTCGGGCAAGACGCCGACCTGCCTCTACCTCGCGCTCCACTACGGCGTGCGCGCGGCCAACTATCCGCTGACCGACGACGACCTCGAGCACATGGAGCTGCCCAAGCGCCTGCAGCCCTACCGGAAGAAGCTCTACGGCCTGACCATCGACCCGGTCCGGCTGCGCCAGATCCGCCAGGAGCGCAAACCCGACAGCCGCTACGCGACCATCGAGCAATGCCGGAAGGAAGTCGCCGCGGCCGAGGCGCTGTTCAAGACCGAGCGCATTCCGGTGCTCAGCACCACGCATACCTCGATCGAGGAAATCGCCAGCAAGGTGATGACCGCGCTGGGCATCCAGCGGCAGTTGTTCTGAGGAAGCGGGCGACCCGGAGCCAGGGGCAGGGGGATCGCAGCAGCGTGCGAAAAGGGCCCCGGAGTCGTTGAGTGTGCGACGCATTTGGCCGCCTGACAAGCATTGCGGAGCGCGGTGAAACGCGTGCTAGCATCCGGCCATGTCCGCCATCGTCCGCTCGTCATCCGCATCGCCGCTGCGCATCCCGCGCATGACCCGGTTCGCATGGTTGATGGCCCTGTACGCCGAGAACCACGAGCGCCTGCAGAAGCTGTTCGCACCCGAATCGCTGGCGATCGGCAGCCATGTCTCTACCGGCCGCGACGGACTCGACCTGTGCATCGACGTGGTCGAATGCCACCCGTACACGATCGAGCTGCGACTGTCGTACCCGCAACTGTGCGACGTGCCCGGCGGCCAGCCCGACCCGACCGCCTGGGTGCGCCACTACCGCGACGCGCGCCAGGCCGAGGTCACCCACTGCCACGTCGGCCACCGCTGGCAGGACGTACTGGGCCTGCAGCCACCGCTGACGACCCTGATCGACCACCGCATGCGGATGAACGTGTTCTTCAGCAAGTGGCTGGAATACCTCGGCGAGCAGGGGCATTCGCCGTCCACCCTCAGGTCGCTGGGGGACCTGGCGGTCGTGGCCTGAAGCCACGCCGTTCGTGGTGAGCCTGTCGAACCACGCTTCCTTCGCCCCCGAACTCCTTCGGATGACGACCGCCTGGTTGCCGACCCGCCAAATCGCGGCAGTCCGTCTTGACGCAAATCGCCGGGACCGGCTATCCTTCGCGTTCACCAGCACGTGGGGCTATAGCTCAGCTGGGAGAGCGCTACAATGGCATTGTAGAGGTCATCGGTTCGATCCCGATTAGCTCCACCACGTCGCTTTACTGCACGTCCCGTGCAGGGTGTCACGAAAGGTTCCAGGAACTCCGGCTGCAGCGCTTTTCCCGAAGTGGCGATACCGCACATCCCTGTGCGGACTTCCAAGGGAAGCGCGGTTTCGGGTTGGGTTGCGGTTCCCTGACGTAGCGCTTCGAAGGTTCAACTTCGCGGGTGCACTTGCGATGCGTTTTCAAGACTGCCTCTGTCCCCATCGTCTAGAGGCCTAGGACACATCCCTTTCACGGATGCGACCGGGGTTCGAATCCCCGTGGGGACGCCATATAAAACAATGACTTAGGCTGCCGAGAGGCGGCCTAAGTCACTTTGTGGGGAATTTTTGGGGAATAGACCTCGCGGAATCCTGTCTGGTCGGCCGCTTCCTCGCCCGCCCGCGACTTCCGATGTCATCATCGGCCCATTGAACGAATCCGTGGCACTCGCGGAACGATGTGTCGAAATCTGGCGGGCGTTCCTGACGCTCCACGGCTTGTCCTAACGCCTTCGGTGAATTGCCGGTTGGCTGTTTCCCAGTGGCAGGGAGCGAGACTAGGTCACGCGATGACACTGCGACATCGGCGTAGCTAGCGTAGGTGTTCCCAGTCAATGACTGCAGCCGTTGTCGGGAGTCTCATGCTGAACTGGATGGCACGATTCTTTACCAACACTTCGCCGATGTTGCTCGGCTCCAGCAATGTGTGATTGCCTTTCAAGTTTGAGATTTTAGGACTTGCTCGATATTTGCCCACGTCGCCCAGACAGGTAGTCGCTCTGGAGCATGCAATGGATATCGTACCCGGAAGCTCGTCGTCAACGACGGCCCAAATCTTTCGTGGACGTGACTGTCCACTTCGGGTACTGGCTCTGTGCAACACATTTGGCTTGGCTAGATGAGTTCGCAACCACGACGATGGTCACCGGTGAACTGCCGGGGCTGAGCAACGTCACTTCAAAGTGATTCTGATGCACAGAAGGTCCTTGTCGAATGGCATTCTGCCGGCCTGCTGGAGGACAGAACTCAGCCAGCTTTACGTTGATTCCCGATACGTGAAACCTTCGCATCCGACTTGATGCCCAGCGCTGGCAGCTTGGCGACTGCGGCGGCAACCTCATTGGGAAGGTACTGTGCGTAATGTTTGCGTGTGATGCGGCTATCACTGTGCCCCAGCGCTTTAGCAACCATTTCGATGTCCCTTGTTGCCAGCAACAAGAGCTTCCCGTAGGTCGCGCGCGTGGTCTTAAACGAAACATCCGTAACCCTCGCAGCCTCGGCAGCGGCGATCATGCGCCGTGTAGCATGATCCTTCCCCCAAGTCGTCCCATCGGCTTTCGTGAACATGGATTCTGACCGTGAACGTCCGGCGGTCAGTGAATTAAACAATGCGATGCCCTCGGGGGTTAGCGGCTGATGGAGAGTCTTGCCAGTCTTGGTCTGGTGAATCGTAACCGTACTGTGCTCGTGGCTATACGAACCAACTTTCATTGCAGCCAGTTCACCGTATCGTGCCCCTGTCAACAATGCACCGCTGAGCAGTGTGCGTAGGTCGGGGAGGGCTGCATTGAGTAGACGAGTGATTTCATCGTGGTCGAGCATTCGTGGCGGCTCGTCGTCGATGACAGAGAAGGGCGTGACTTTTTTCCAGTAGGTCGGGGTCGACTCCGGCAACTTATCGTGCTCCCAAGCGAAGTTGAGCGCGGCCTTGATGATGGTCAGGACGCGATTCGCTGATACCTGCCGGGCACGGATGCTGGCTGGGTCTGCAGGATCGAATGCCTTGGCTGGGTCAGCTTCGGATTTGCGATTGCCGACTGGCGATTGCCTACGCATAGGAGCTTTGGCCGCAAGGCTGCGATGCCATGCCCGAATCGCGTCGGCGTCGAGCGCGGTGGCGAGCTTTGCCCCGATGTCCGCCCGAATATGCCTGTCAATGAACTGCCGCGTGACAGATTCCGAACCCTTGCCGGCAAGATGTTCCGCAAGATAGTAGTCGAGTAAATCGTTTAACGTTATCCCGTCACGCATGTGCCGTGGCGACTTAGCGCCTCGTTCGGCAAGCTGGGTCTCTGTCGCACGCCTGACTGCTTCGCCGTAGCCCAGCACAACAAGTCCGTCGGCATCCACATGATCGTTCGCGGTTCCGAGCCTCCGCTCGCTGTAACCGCCGGATTCATTGCGCTGGCGAACAATCCAAGCCCCTGTGGTCTTGCTCTTGCGGTAGCCCAAGAAGGTTCCCGGGATGACTTGCCTCCAATACGGCTCCGCCCTTGTTTTGAGCTTGGCGCGCGATTCGCGGGTCTCAAGCTTGTGTTCTCGGGGTGCTCTCGCCATGGGGCCTGTCCGGTGACGTTGTGTTCCGGGTTACGTATCAATTCCCCATGGGGAGTTATGGGGAATAGACCGGGGGAAACGACTACGGACGCCACTGTACACATATGGCCTGTAAGCCGCAATTTACAATAGTTTAATCAAAATTCGAGTGGACTTGGGGAAATCGCAGGGGACGATAGTTGCAACCCTTTCACGGATGCGACCGGGGTTCGAATCCCCGTGGGGACGCCAATACGATCGAAGACAAGGGCCGCCGAAAGGCGGCCTTTGCCATTCAGGGCGCGGACTTCATCGGGGCCGTTGCCGAGGCGTCCGGCGTTTCCAGATGCCTGAGTTCGTCGTGGAAGTAGACGCCTGCGTTCTCGGTCTTGCCGTCTGCGAAACGTACCTGGTAAGGCTGCCCGCTCATCGACGAATGCGAGGCGATGCCCTCGATGAAATCCTGGGCGGTCTTGATGCGGCTGCCCGCGTACTGCCTCTTGGAACGGAGATGGTCCGCGGCGGCCTTGCCGTCGTAGGCGCTTCCATTGCGTATGAACTGCGCGCCGGGCAGCACTTCGACGCTGTGGATCATCGCTTCGATCTTCTGTTCCTCGGTCATCGGCGCGGCGAATGCGCACGAAGCGATCAATGCGGCGGACAGCAGCAACCAGCGCAGTCGTGGTAGCAGGTTCATCGGCATTCTCCAGGAAGGTTGGAAGGATGCGCCGCTTCGTGCAAATTTGGCCGTCATCCTGACGATCGCGGAATTGGCTCAATGGGGTTCTTTGTTGCGCCTTCAAGCACGATGCCAGAGGCCTTGTTGCCAAAGGCTCAGCAAAAGATTAGCGATTCATTAAATGCGCCCGCCGCAGGAGCTGGTTTCCATCGCGGTGATGCATTCCGCTGGACATCCGGGGTGTTCCGTGTCTCGATCAGGCGTCAAAGAATCGGCGAGAACAGCCGCGCCAGGCCTTCGCTCAGCCGCTGCGTGAAACGACGTTTGGGCAGCGGGTTGGGTATTTCCTTCGCCGCCGAGAAGTCGGCCTCGAAGAATTTCTCGAGGTCGCCCGCGACGCCCCTGTCGCAGAACAGCACCGAGATCTCGAAGTTGAGCCGGAAGCTGCGCGAATCCATGTTCGCCGTGCCGATCAATGCCAGGCCATCGTCCACCAGCAGCGCCTTCGCGTGCAGCATCCGCGGCCCGTAGCGATAGACGCGCACGCCTGCTTTTTGCAGGTGTTCGAAGTACGAACGCGCGCACGCGTCGACGAGGCGCGAATCGCTGCGTTCGGGAACGACCAGGCGCACGTCGAGCCCGCGCATCGCCGCTCCGCCCAGCGCAAACAGGGCCGCCTGGCTCGGCACGAAATAGGGCGTGGCCAGCCAGACGCGATGTTCGGCGCGATGGATCGCTTCCACGTGGACGCGGTGGATGGGTTCCCAGGGATTGTCCGGACCCGACGGCAGGATCTGCGTGCAGACCGGTCCCGGCGCAGGAGACTCGCCCAAATCCGACTCGCGCAACACCTGGCCAGTCGCGTAACACCAGTCCTCGATCCATGCGACCTGCAGCCAGCGCGCCGCATCGCCGTCGAAACGCAGGTGCAGGTCGTGATAGGCCGACGGGTTGACGCGCTCGTTCTCGTCGTCGGTGACGTTGATGCCGCCGGTGAAACCCGTGCAGCCGTCGCAGACGACTATCTTGCGATGGGTACGCAGGTTGAGTTTGGGGCGCAGGAACGCCGTCAGCCACCAGCGCACCGGATGAAACCATGCAACCTCGGCGCCGGCATCTAGCAACGGCGCCAGGAAGTCGCCGCGCAGCGCTCGCGAGCCGACGCCGTCGAGCAGCAGGCGCACCTTGACCCCGGCGCGTGCGCGCGCGACGAGGGCGTCGCGGAAGCGGGTGCCGCTCGCGTCGGCGACGAAGATGTAGTACTCGACGTGCACATGGCGCTGCGCAGCGTCGATGGCCTCGACGATGGCATCGAAGGTCGCCGCACCATCGACGAGCAACTGCGCCCGCGTGCTGGTGGTCATCGGGTAGCCGGTGGTCGCTGTGCCGACGCGCCCCAGTTCCAGCCCGGCATTCGCGCCCGCGACGTCCATGCGCCGGACTCCGGCTGCGGCCTGGCTGCGCAGGCGCCTGCGCGCCTGGCGGCGGATGCGCTGCGGTCCGAACGCGTAGTAGATGAGGAAGCCGACGAAGGGAAGGGCGGCCAGCGCCAGTAGCCAGCTCAGGGTGGCGACGGGCTCGCGCTGCTGGATCACGATCCACACCGCCAGCGCGACGAGGTAGCACAGCCACACGGCCCACAGCAGGGCGAGCACGTGTTCGGGCAGCGCGAAGGGCAGGTGCATCACGGGGATTCTGACAGAGTCGCAGCTGAAGAATCGGTGCCCAGGCTGTACGCGCGACGGACGCCCTTCGAGCGTGGCCACCGCTTCGCCATCGTGTTCATCGCCGTGAAGGCGATGATGGCGCCGACGCCGCAGCCGGCCAATAATGCGGGCTCCAACCGGAGGACAGGATGTGCAATCGATCGCCTTGGCGTTCCTGATGATGGCCGCGACCACGCCGGTCTTCGCCGACCAGCTGACCATCGACCGCCTCTACGGCGGCGGCAACCTGAGCGGGGCGGTCCCGACCCAGCTCAAGGTTTCGCCCGACGGCGAACGCGTCACCTTCCTGCGTCCGAAGCCCGACGACCGCACGACCTTCGACCTATGGGAATACAACGTCAAGGCGAACGCGACGCGGATGCTGGTCGACTCGAAGACGCTTGCGCCGAACGGCGAGCAGCTCTCCGATGTCGAGAAGGCGCGGCGCGAGCGCGCGCGCATCGCCGGCAGCCACGGCATCGTCGAGTACAACTGGTCTCCGGACGGGAGCAAGCTGCTGTTCCCGCTGGCCGGCAAGCTCTATCTCTACGACCTCGGCGCAGCCCAGGACCATGCGTTGCGCACGCTCGACACCGGCGGCGGCGAGGCGACCGATCCGCAGATCTCGCCGAAGGGCCGCTACGTCTCCTACGTCTCCGCGCAGAACCTGTGGGTGATCGACCTGGCCGACGGCAAGCCGCACCAGCTCACCCGCGACGGCGGCGGCAGCGTGCACAACGGCGAGGCCGAGTTCGTCGCGCAGGAGGAGATGGACCGCTTCCACGGCTACTGGTGGGCGCCGGACGATTCGGCGATCGCGTTCGAGCGCTTCGACGAGGCGAAGGTGGCGCTGGTGAAGCGCTTTGAGGTCTATGCCGACCGCGCCGAGATCGTCGAACAGCGCTATCCGGCCGCTGGCGCAACGAATGTGGAGGTGAAGCTGGGCCTGGTGTCGCCGACTGGCGGCCCTGCGCGCTGGGTGGCTCTTGGCGCGAATCCGGATATCTACCTGTGCCGCGTCGACTGGCTGCCCGACGGCAAGCGCCTGAGCTACCAGTTGATGCAGCGCGACCAGCAGCACATGGACCTGATGCTGGTCGACGCGACCACGCTCGCCCAGCGCAAGCTGCTGGCCGAAACCAGCAAGACCTGGATCGACCTCGACAACGACCTGCATTTCCTCAAGCACCAGGACGCCTTCGTCTGGGGCAGCGACCGCTCCGGTTTCCACCACCTGTATCTCTACGATCTCGATGGCACGCTGAAACACGCGATCAGTTCGGGTTCGTGGAACGTCGACAGCGTGCGCGCGGTGGATGAAGAACACGGTGAGGTGTTCGTCGAGTCGAACCGCGACTTCGTGCCCGATCGCCAGCTCTACGCGCTCAGGCTCGATGGCAGCAGCGCCGATGCGCCACGACGCATCAGCCAGGGCGACGGCACGCATCGCGTCGATTTCGGCAAGCAGCCTTCGATCTACATCGACCGTTTCGCCGACCCCGCCACGCCGCCGCAGGTTTCGGTGCACGCTGCCGATGGTCGTTTCCTCGCATGGATCGAACAGAACAAGCTCGACGAGCACCACCCGTACTGGCCGTACCACGATGCGCACATCGTCCCCGAATTCGGGACGATCAAGGCGGCCGACGGGCAACTGCTTTACTACCGCCTCTACAAGCCGGCTCATTTCGATCCGGGCAAGCGCTATCCGGTGTTCGACAACTTCTATGGCGGCCCGCACGTCCAGACGGTCGCACGCGACTGGGGCGACCTGTTTCCGGTCTACATGGCGCAGCAAGGCTACGTCGTCTTCAGCCTCGACAATCGCGGCATGGCGCGGCGCGGTCGCGCCTTCAGCGACGGCATCTACAAGCAACTCGGCCGCATCGAGGTCGATGACCAGATGGCCGGCATCCACTGGCTCAAGTCGCAGTCGTACGTCGACCCGAAACGCATCGGCGTATTCGGATGGAGCTACGGCGGCTTCATGAGTTCGATGCTGCTCGCAAAGCATTCCGACGAGATCGCCGCCGGCGTGGTGGTCGCCCCGGTGATCGACTGGGGCCTGTACGACACCTTCTACACCGAGCGCTACCTCTCCACGCCGCAGCTCAACCCGCAGGGATACGACCTGTCGAGCGTGCTGCACTGGATCGGTGGCCTGAAGTCGCCGATGCTGCTGGCGCACGGCATGGCCGACGACAACGTGCAGTTCACCAATTCGACCAGGCTCATGGCTGCCTTGCAGGAGCACGGCACGCAATTCCAGTTGATGACCTACCCCGGCGGCAAGCACGGCCTGTCCACGCCGGCAATGCAGAAGCACGTGCGCCACGCGATCGCGGACTTCTTCGATGTGCACCTGAAGGCGAATGGCAACTGACATGAGAGCCCCTCTCCCGCCGGGAGAGGGGTTGGGGTGAGGGGCCGGCACAAGCAGGACAATGCGTTTTTTTAAGTATTCGATACATACAGAACGCGCAGTTTTGTCGGCCCCTCATCCGCCCTTCGGGCACCTTCTCCCGAAGGGAGAAGGGATATGCATTTCTTCAGCGCACGTCCAGCGCGGCCGCGTCATCCTGATACTCTTGGAGGCGAACCATCGCGCGTGCCGCTCTGGCGATCCGCGCGAACCAGGGAAAGGTGCAAGAGATGGCGACTCCCAGCTTCGATTCCAGCCAGGTTTCCGACGCCTTCGTGTTCTTCGGTGCGACCGGTGACCTGGCCTACAAGAAGATATTCCCCGCCCTGCAGGCGATGATCCGCCGCGACGGCCTCGACATCCCGATCATCGGCGTGGCGCGCGCGGGCTGGACCATCGAACAGATGCGCGCACGAGCACGCGACAGCATCGAGAAGAACGACACCCTCGATCCCGACGCCTTCGCGAAACTGTCCTCGCTGCTGCAGTACATCGACGGCGACTACGGCGCCCCGGACACGTTCGCCAGGCTCAAGCAGACGCTCGGCAACGCGCAGCGGCCGATCCATTACCTCGCCATCCCGCCGAGCCTGTTCGGCACCGTGGTGCAGGGCCTCGACCAGGCCGGCTGCGCGAAGGGCGCACGGGTGATCGTCGAGAAACCCTTCGGCCGCGACCTGGCCTCGGCGCGCGCGCTCAACGCGACCCTGCACGCGGTCTTCCCCGAGGAATCGGTCTTCCGCATCGACCACTACCTCGGCAAGGAAGCGGTGCAGAACCTGCTGTACTTCCGCTTCGCCAACACCTTCCTCGAACCGATCTGGAACCGCAACTACGTCGACAGCGTGCAGATCACCATGGCCGAGAACTTCGGCGTGCAGGGCCGCGGCAGCTTCTACGAGGAAGTCGGCGCGATCCGCGACGTGGTGCAGAACCACCTGCTGCAGGTGATCGCGCTGCTGGCGATGGACGCGCCCACCGGCCGCGACGTCGATGCGCTCCGCGAGGAGAAGCTGCGGCTGTTCCGCGCGATGCGCCCGCTCGATCCGCGCGAGGTCGTGCGCGGCCAGTTCGAGGGCTACCGCGACGAGCCCGGCGTGGCGAAGGATTCGCAGGTCGAGACCTTCGCCGCCCTGCGCCTGCATATCGATACCTGGCGCTGGGCCGGCGTGCCGTTCTACATCCGCGCCGGCAAGAACCTGCCGATCACCGCCACCGAGGTTTTCGTCGACCTCAAGCGCCCGCCGATCGGCATCTTCGACGAGATCGGCGCGCGTGACTCCAACTATTTCCGCTTCCGCCTGAGCCCCGAAGTCGTGATATCGGCCGGCACCCGCGTCAAGAAGGTCGGCGAGGAGATGGTCGGCGAGAACGTCGAACTGGTCGCGCGGCGCCAGCTCAAGCGCGAGAAGTCGCCCTACGAGCGCCTGCTCGGCGACGCGATCCGCGGCGACGCGTCGCTGTTCACCCGCGACGACAGCGTCGAGGCAGCGTGGCGCGTGGTCGATCCGGTGGTCGCCGGAACGCGCGGCGTGCACATCGATCCGCCGATGCCGTACAAGCCCGGCGATTGGGGTCCCGCCAACGCGACCAGGGTCGTCGCCAGCCGCGAGGGCTGGCACGACCCCGCCGGCGAGGAGCCTTCGCCGTGCTGAGTGGCCCGGACATCGTCATCCTGCTCGATGTCGACAACACCCTGTTCGACAACGACCGTTTCAAGGACGACTTGCGCGAACGTTTGCTGCGCGACTTCGGCCCCGAACGCAGCGCGATCTACTGGAAGCACTACGACGCGTTGCGCGAACAGCTCGGCTACGTCGACTACCTCGCGGCGCTGCAGCGCCTGCGACTTTCGATCGACGAGACGCCAGAACTGAAACAGACGTCCGACCTGCTGCAGATGTCGTCCTTCCTGCTCGACTATCCCTTCACCGGCAACCTTTACCCGGGCGCGCTCGATGCGATCTCCCACCTGCGCACGCTCGGCGCGCCGGCGATCTTCTCCGACGGCGACATCGTCTTCCAGCCGCGCAAGATCCAGCGATCGGGCTTGTGGGACGCGGTAGCGGGCAGGGTGGAGATCACCGTGCACAAGGAGCGCTCGCTCGATGCCCTGCGTGTCCGCTTTCCCGCTGCGCATTACGTGATGGTGGACGACAAGCCGCAATTGCTGTCGGCGATGAAGCGCATCATGGGGGATGATCTCGCGACCGTATTCGTACAGCAGGGGCACTACGCGGCCGAGGCCGCCGGCCTCGCGCTCGATCCGCCGCCGGACCGCACGGTCGATTGCATCGCCGAGCTGTGCAATGCGACGACCGATTGGCTGTACGCACCCTCGAAGGCCGCCTTAACCGGCGCGACATAAGCTCGACCGCACACAAGGAGCTGCAATGGACAGGACGAAAGCACTGCACGACCTCGGCCAGAGCCTCTGGCTGGACAACATCACCCGCGAAATCCTCGACGATGGGACCCTGGCCCGCTACATAGCGGATTTCTCGGTCACCGGCCTGACCTCGAACCCGACCATCTTCGACGAGGCCATCGCCGGCACCAGCGCCTACGATGCCGACATCCTGGCGATGGCCGAGCAGGGCAGGGCCGGCGAGGACACCTTCATCGAACTGGCGCTCGACGACCTGCGCCGCGCCGCCGACCTGTTCCGGCCAGTGCACGACGCGACCGGCGGCGTGGACGGCTGGGTGTCGATGGAAGTCTCGCCGCTGCTGGCCGCCGACACCGCCGGCACCATCGCCGCCGCCAAGGCCATCCACGCCCAGGCCGATCGGGCGAACCTGTTCGTCAAGATTCCCGGTACGCCCGAAGGCGTTCCCGCCATCGAGGAGGCGATCTTCGCCGGCGTGCCGGTCAACGTCACCTTGCTGTTCTCGCGCGAACACTACCTGGCTTCGGCCGAGGCCTGGCTGCGCGGCATCGAGCGGCGCATTGCGGCGGGCCTGGATCCGAAAGTCGCCTCGGTCGCTTCGCTCTTCGTCAGCCGCTGGGACAAGGCGGCGGCCGACCAGGTGCCGGACGATCTGAAGAACAAGCTCGGCATCGCGATCGGCCAGCGCACCTGGAAGGCCTATCGCGAACTGCTGGCCTCCGATCGCATGCAAGGGATCATCGCCGCCGGCGGCATGCCGCAGCGCCTGCTGTGGGCAAGCACGGGCACGAAGGACCCGAAGGCGTCCGACGTCCTCTACGTCGAGGCGCTCGCGGCACCCGACACCATCGACACGATGCCCGAGAAGACCCTCAAGGCTTTCGCCGACCACGGCGGCGTCGACAAGGGCCTGTCTCCGGACGACGACGGCGAGGCCACGCTGGCGCGCTTCGCGCAGGCTGGCGTGGATGTCGACGCGCTCGCCGCGCGGTTGCAGAATGAAGGTGCGCAATCGTTCGTGAAGTCCTGGAAGGAACTGCTCGGACGCATCGCCGACAAGACCCACGATCTCGCCAATGCTGGAGGGGCCTGATGGCCATCGGATCCACACCGCCGCCGCGCACGCCGGCCGCCTCGCCTTCGCGTACCCCGCCCGCGGCGCCGCCACGCGCGCCCGCGCCTCCCGCCGGTGGCAAGCCGCCGGCAGCAGCACCGCCCGCGCGCGCGGGCAAGTCGGTGCGCCCCACGATGCGGCCCGAATGGCTGGCGCTGAAGACGCACGCCGGCAAGGTCACGCCGATGCACCTGCGCGAGATGTTCAAGGCCGACGAGCGCCGCGGCACGCGCATGTGCGCCGAGGCGATGGGCACGGGCATCTACCTCGACTACTCGAAGAACCGCGTTACCGACGAGACGATGCAGTTGCTGCTCAAGCTCGCCACGGCCAGCGAGGTCACCCAGCGCCGCGACGCGATGTTCGCGGGGCAGAAGATCAACAGCACCGAGAACCGCGCCGTCATGCACGTGGCGCTGCGCGCGCCGAAGTCGGCGGCGTTCACGGTCGACGGCCGCAACGTCGTGCCGGAAGTGCACGCCGTGCTCGACCAGATGATGACCTTCGCCGGCAGGATCCGCAGCGGCGAATGGCGCGGCAACTCCGGCCGGCGCATCCGCAACATCATCAACATCGGCATCGGCGGCTCCGACCTCGGGCCAGTGATGGCCTACGAGGCGCTCAGGGCCTACAGCGCGCGCGAGTTCAACTTCCGCTTCATCTCGAATGTCGATGGCGCCGATTTCCACGAAGCCACCCGCGACCTCGATCCCGGAGAAACGGTCTTCATCGTCTGCTCGAAGACGTTTACCACGCTCGAGACGATGACGAATGCGAATGCCGCGAAGGAATGGGTCTGCACGACCATGCGCGACCCGAAGGCGGTCGCGAAACATTTCGTTGCCGTGTCGTCGAACCTGGACGAGGTGAAGAAGTTCGGGATCGATCCGGCCAATGCGTTCGCGATGTGGGACTGGGTCGGCGGCCGCTACTCGATGGATTCGGCGATCGGCCTGTCGACCATGGTCGCGATCGGCCCGGAGAACTTTCGCGCGATGCTCGGCGGTTTCCACGCGATGGACAACCATTTCCGCACCGCGCCGCCGGAGCGCAACCTGCCCATCCTGATGGGCATGCTTTCGATCTGGAACAACAACTTCCTGTTCGGCGCGGAAACCGTGGCGGTGCTGCCGTATTCGCAGTACCTCAAGCGCTTCCCGGCCTATCTCCAGCAGCTCACGATGGAGAGCAACGGCAAGCACGTCGACCTGGAAGGCATGCCGGTGGCCTTCGAGACCGGACCGATCTACTGGGGCGAGCCGGGCACCAACGGCCAGCATTCGTTCTACCAGCTGATCCACCAGGGCACGCGCCTGATCCCCTGCGACCTGATCGGCTTCTGCCAGCCGGTGGACGGCTCGTCGCTCGAGCAGCACGACCTGCTGATGGCCAACCTGTTCGCGCAGGGCGAAGCGCTCGCGTTCGGCAAGACGCCCGAGCAGGTGGTCGCCGATGGCGTGCCTGCGGCGCTGGTGCCGTGCCACGTCTGCGAAGGCAACCGCCCGACCAACACGATCCTCGCCGAGAAGCTGACGCCGCAGTCGCTGGGAGCCCTGGTCGCGCTCTACGAGCACATGGTCTTCGTGCAGGGCGTGGTCTGGAACATCGACTCCTTCGACCAGTTCGGCGTCGAACTCGGCAAGCACCTCGCCAAGGGCACCGCCGCCGAAATCGCGAACACCAAGCCCGGCAAGACCACGCGCGACAGTTCGACGAGCGCGCTGATCAAGCGCTACCAGAGGTTCCGCAAGACGAAGTAGGTCCTGGCCGGTCCTCGTCGACACGGCGGTGGCGTGTCGACGGGACACGGCTCACGCACCGGTCGCGCC
>DASXKN010000023.1:0-1865 GCA_036496805.1 Lysobacteraceae bacterium | reverse complement strand
CTGGGCCGGCTTCGTCTACGTCGCCTTCGTCATCGACGCCTTCGCGCGGCGCATCGTCGGCTGGCGTGTCTCCCGCACGGCTCACGCCGACTTCGTGCTCGACGCGCTGGAGCAGGCCCTGCATGAGCGACGGCCTATTCGCGGCGGCGGCCTCGTCCACCACAGCGATAGTAAGAGTGTCCCGGCCAGCTGTTCCTGGGCGGTCTGACCCTCACAGCGATCGACCGTTTAGTGTGGCTGGCGCCGCAGGGTGCCTCGGCGGTCTGACCCGCACTCCGATCGACCACGATCCGTGTCTTTCCTCGGACCTGTCGACCGCTCGGGAACACCTTGCGACGAGGTTCCACCTCGCCAATGCACGTGACCCAAGAAGGGCCTGACGTTCTGTCGCGTTACTGTCCTGTCCAGGCATTCGGTCGCGGTGAAACCGCCAATACCCTGTGTAGCCTGGAGAGCCGGCATGGAAGTTGGTCAAACGATGGCGGACCATGGCGTCGTCGGTGGCGTCGATACCCACAAAGATCTTCACGTCGCTGCCGTCGTCGATGAGCTCGACCGGGTGCTGGAAAGCCGATGTTTTGCGACGACCCGGCACGGCTACCAGCAGATGCTCACCTGGATGCGATCCTTCGGGCAGCTCCGGCGCATCGGCGTCGAGGCGACGGGCACCTACGGTGCAGGGCTCCTGCGCTATATGCAGAACGCTGGCGTCGAGGTTCTGGAGGTCACGACACCGGACACGCATGATCGCCGTAAGCGTGGCAAAAACGATGATCTGGATGCCCAGAACGCCGCACACGCGGCCTTCGCCGGCCGGCGTACTGTCACGCCCAAAAGCCGTGATGGAATGGTCGAGTCCCTGCGCGTGCTGAAAGCCTGCCGTAAAACCGCGGTGGCCGCCCGGCGCGTGGCGCTGCAGATGATCCACAACACCATCGTCTGTGCACCCGACGAGCTGCGAGAGACGCTGCGCAGGATGACCCGCATGCAACTCATCAGGACGCTGGCTGCCTGGCGACCGGACCTAACCGACTATCGCAGCGTTGTGTCGGCCTACAGGATCACGCTTAAGTCGCTTGGCCGGCGCTACCTCGAACTGCATGACGAGATCGCAGACCTCGACACCATGATCGTCGCTATCGTCGACGAGCTCGCCCCCGCTCTCGTCGCGCGGAACTCGATCGGCCACGGGTCCGCCGCGCAATTGCTCGTAACGGCTGGCGACAATGCGGAACGTCTGCAGTCCGAGGCCAGCTTCGCCGCGCTATGTGGCGCGAGCCCGGTACCGGCTTCCTCCGGAAAAACGACCCGCCATCGCCTCAACAGAGGCGGCGATCGGGCGGCCAACAGTGCGCTCCACATCATCGCCATCGGACGGCTTCGGACCGATCCCCGGACCAAGGCCTACATCGCGAAACGTGTTGCCGAAGGCCACTCCAAGCTCGAAGCCATCCGATGCCTGAAGCGCTACATCGCGCGCGAGGTCTTCTCTTTGATCAGTCAACGAAAGCGGGAAATCAATCAAGGCCGGAACGCCGCTTGACAATTAGAAGGGCGTCCGCGGTGTGCAGTACCTCTCGATCAAGTATACCGAGCGGCTTGCCGAGGCAGGCATCGAGCCCTCGGTCGGCAGCATCGGGGACAGCTACGACAATGCGCTCGCCGAGACCATCAATGGCCTCTACAAAGCCGAGGTGATCCACCGGCGCGGCCCTTGGCGCAGTTTCGAGGCGGTCGAGTTCGCCACCCTCGAATGGGTCGACTGGTTCAACAACCGCCGCCTACTCGAGCCGATCGGGAATCTACCGCCCGCCGAGGCCGAGGCCGCCTATTATGCCCAACTTGAGGTGACCGGCATTGCCGCG
>DASXKN010000022.1:0-38725 GCA_036496805.1 Lysobacteraceae bacterium | reverse complement strand
GATGTAGGCGTCAAGACCCGCCTTGTCGCGGATCGCCAGGCCGAGGTGGAAGTGGATCGGCGCGGCAACATTCATCGCGCCGACGACGGCGTCGCCCTGGCGCATGAAGGTCGAGTGGGCGGCGGTGAGCGTACCGGTCGCAGCGGAGGCGCCGGTCGCGCAGAAAGCCGTCACAACGGCCAGCGCGAGAGTCGTTTTACGCAGATTGTTCATTGGGACCCCAGAATGTGGATGGTTTGTTTGTGATGCGCCACGATGCTTGTTCCATCGCAGCGCCTGTTTTTGGGCTACATCGCCCGCATTTGCATTCGTACCCCGACCAGCTTCACTCACCCCGGTTTCACGTCGCCGCCCCTTCAATCAGCAGGCCCGGAACTTCTGGCCCTCGGACGGATCAGTCAAGCGGTTGATGCTTATTCGCAGGCAACGCTCCTTGGCGAACGCGGCGACGTTAGCGCGGCCACAATGGACCGAACCTTAAATTTTTTTCATCTTGTGTTGCGATGCGCAAAAATTCGGGGATCGTTCAGCCTCTACCAAGACAAATCCCCAGAGTGCCCGCATGATCAAGCCGGGTAATCGCCTGAGAGTTGAGGTTTGAAGCGCGGACGAAGAGTCCGATCCAGCCAAAGTGACGCGGAACGTCACATTCAGTCGCGGAAGATCACTTGCTGCTTCGCAGCATTACCGAACCAGGGAACCGGCCGGAAATCTCGCTTCAGGGTGCCTGTTGGCGTCCAAATGCGCGAATAGCGCACATTTTTAACATCGAGAGGGTCACAGAACCGCTCAGAACATGCCGGTTTCGAGCCGGGCGGCCTCCGACATCATGTTCTGGTTCCAGGGCGGGTCGAAAACCAGCTCGACGTCGGCCTCGGCGACCGTCGGAATGAGCTCCAGCTTGGCCGTGACGTCGCCGACGAGCACGTCCCCCATGCCGCAGGCAGGTGCGGTGAGGGTCATCCGGACCTCGATCCGGCGGTTTCCGTCATCGAGCCGCTGGATGTCGCAGTCGTAAACTAGGCCCAGGTCGACGATGTTGATCGGGATCTCGGGGTCGAAGCAGGTGCGAAGCTGGCGCCAGACCAGCTTCTCAACGTCCTCGTCGCTGGCGTCGGGGGGCAGTTCAGGCGGCAGGATGGGTTCCTTGCCCAGGGCGTCGGCATCGATGCCCGCTATCCGGAACAGGTTGCCCTCGACATACACCGTATAGCTGCCGCCCAGTGCTTGCGAGATATAGCCGATGCTGCCCGCAGGCAGTGTCACCTTCTCGCCCTGGGGGACGAGCACGGCCGCGCAGTCGCGCTCAAGCTTGAAAGGTTCGCTGTTGCGGTTGTACATGCGCGCATTGTAACCGCCGCGCCTGCGCCCGATCGCGATGGATCAGTGGCCGCCGCCGTCGAGCGCCTTCAGTTCCGTGACCAGCCGGCTTGCCGCATCGGCACCATCGCCATACAGCATCCGGGTGTTGTCGGCGTAGAACAGGGCGTTCTCGATGCCGGCGAAGCCGGTGCCCTTGCCACGCTTGATGACGATCGTGTTCTTCGAATTGACCACGTCCAGGATCGGCATGCCATAGATTGGCGAGGCCTTGTCGGTGCGCGCCGCCGGGTTCACCACGTCGTTGGCGCCGATCACCAGCGACACGTCGGTGTTCGGGAACTCGGGGTTGATGTCGTCCATGTCGGCGATCAGGTCGTAGGGCACGCCCGCTTCCGCCAGCAGCACGTTCATGTGGCCGGGCATGCGGCCGGCGACCGGGTGGATCGCGAATTTCACCTTGACGCCGCGGTCCATCAGCTTCTGGGTCAACTCCCAGATCTTGTGCTGCGCCTGCGCCACCGCCATGCCGTAGCCGGGCACGATCACCACGCGTTCGGCGAAGGCCATCATCGCCGCCACGTCGCTGGCGTCGATGGGTTTCTGCGATCCGGTGATTTCCTGCGCCTCGCCGCCACCGCCGGCGCCGAAGTTGCCGAACAGGACGTTGGCCAGCGAGCGGTTCATCGCCTTGGCCATGAGTTGGGTAAGCAAGGTGCCGGCCGCGCCGACCACGGTGCCGGCGATGATCAGCGTCTCGTTGCCGAGCACGTAGCCTTCGAATGCGACCGCCAGGCCCGTCAATGCGTTGTACAGGGATATCACCACCGGCATGTCGGCGCCGCCGATCGGCAGGGTCATCAGGAAGCCGACCGCGATCGCCGCCACGAAGAAACCTATCAGGACCGGCTGCTGCAGCCACATCACCGTCGCCACGCCCAGCGCGATTGCAGCGAGGAACACCAGCCCGTTGAACACCTGCTGGCCCGGGAACACGAAACGCTTGTCCATCCAGCCCTGGAGCTTGGCGAACGCGATCAGCGAGCCGGAAAAGGAGATCGAGCCGATCAGGGCGCCGATCACCGCCAGGTCGACCTTGATGTCGCCGTAGTGGGTCACGGAGGGATCGCCGGCCACCCCGTTCGTCGCCGCCATCTGGAACAGCTCGACCGCGCCGATCGCCGCCGCCGAACCGCCACCCATGCCGTTGTAGAGCGCGACCATCTGCGGCATGTCGGTGATCGCGACCTTCTTGCCCGAAATCCACGCGACCGCCGTGCCGATGCCCGCCGCCGCGATGATCAACGGGATGTTGTGCAAGCCCACGCCGTTCGCGTCGTGGTGGAAGAACGTCGCGATGGTCGCGAGCACCATGCCCATGCCGGCCCACTGGATGCCGCTGCGCGCGGTCACCGGCGAGGACATCCTTTGCAGGCCGAGGATGAATAGCAGGGCCGCCAGCAGGTAACTGGCGTCGACGAGGATCCTGACCCAGTCGAGGCTCACGGCTTGCCTCCCTGCGGCTTCCTGCTGCTCTTGAACATCTCCAGCATCCGCTCGGTCACCACATAGCCGCCGGCCGCGTTGCCGGCGCCCAGCAGCACCGCGATGAAACCGATGATCGTCTCCAGCGGGGTTTCCGCGTGGCCCAGCGCGACCATCGCGCCGACCAGCACGATCCCGTGCACGAAGTTCGAGCCCGACATCAGTGGCGTATGCAGGATCACCGGCACCCGCGAGATGATGACGTGTCCGCAGATGGCCGCGAGCATGAAGATGTACAACGCCACGAATCCGTCGCCCATGTCCCCTCCGATCGCGTGCGAATGGCTGCATCATAACCGCGCCCGTGGCCGGCGCGCAGAAGCTGTCAACCGCGACCGGGATGGCGCGTTCCCGTGCCGGTAGATGCGGTCGTTTCCGTCGCACCGCCCGGCGAGCATGATGGACCGATGATGGACGGCAGCACACAGACATCCGCCACGCGTGCCATGAACCTGCCGGCGTTCCTGGCGGACATCGAACGGCGCGCCTTCCGGCACGCCGAGATCGCACTCAGGGACCGCGAGGACGCGCTCGACGCCGTGCAGGATGCGATGCTCCAGCTCGTGCAGCGCTATGCGGACAAGCCGGCGATCGAATGGACGCCGCTGTTCTGGAGCGTCCTGCGCAGCCGCATCACCGACATCCGCCGGCGACGACGCGTGAGGTCGGTGCTGGTCGGCTGGATGGGATCGGGCGAGGACGACGACGGGCCATCATGGGAACCCGCCGACCCGACGCCCGGGCCAGCGCACGTGCACTGCGACCGCGAGAGCTACAAGGCGCTTTCGTCCGCCTTGCGCGCGCTGCCGCGCCGGCAACGCGAGGCCTACCAGTTGCGCGTGCTGGAAGGCCTGGACGTATCCGATACGGCGCGCGCGATGGGCTGCTCGGAAGGCAGCGTCAAGACGCACACCTCGCGCGCGATGGAAGCGCTGCGCAGGCAACTGGAGGACTGGCGATGAACGCCCACGACATCGAACTGGCCCTGCGCGCGCGCTCGGCCTTCAACGACAGCATCGACCGGTTCGATCCGGACACCCGCCGTCGCCTGCGCGAGCTGCGCGTGCGCGCCCTCGACGCCAAGGGACACCGGGTCCATGTCCGCTGGATGTGGCCGGCCGGCATGGCCGCAGCCGCCGCGCTGGTACTCGCGGTATTCATCCCGGGCTTGCCGATGGCGCCGACGGCTGCGATCCACGCGCCGACCGCGAACGTCGTGGTTCCGCAACAGGCGGTACGGCAAGTGCACGCGGCACATCCTGGCAATCCGGAGGTCATCGCGGCCGCAACTCCCGATGCCCCCGAGGCGGCCACGCTCGAAACGGCCGATCCGGACCTGCTCAGCGACCTGGATTTCTACGGCTGGCTGGCGAAGCAGCCCGGCAACAGCACCACCGGAGGTTGAACCATGCGGTTTCGCGGAAATCGAAAGTCTCCGATCCTGCGTTTGTGGCGGCTGGCATTGCCGCTGGCCCTGCTGGTCGCGGCCGCCGCGAACGCCGCGCCGCCCCCGCAGGGTCCGCCGCAGGATTCGGACATGCAGCCTTCCGGAAGGCCACCCGGCGGATTCCGCCCCGGGCGCAACGACGGATTCGGCGATGACAGGGCCGGTTTCGTGCCCCTGCCATGGCGGCAACTCGACCCCGACCAGCGCGCCTTCCTCAAGCCGCTCCGGTCGCAGTGGGACCAGCTCCCGCCGTGGCGCCAGCAGCACATGGCCGCGAACGTCCAGCGTTGGCGGCAACTGCCGCCGGAACGCCAGGGGCAGATCCAGCAGCGGATCACGCGCTGGGCGCAGATGACCCCGCAACAGCGCATGGAAGCGGCCCACAACGCGCGTGCATTCCAGCAGATGGCTCCCGGCGACCGCCAGCGCGTCGCCGACGTCTTCCAGCGTTTCCAGTCCCTGACGCCCGAGCAGAAGCAGGCGCTGCGGGAAAAGTTCAGGGCGATGCGCGAGGCGCGCCAGTCAGGCAGACAGGATCAGTCAGGGCCGCCTCCGCAACGGCCGCGGCCATGATCGGCTGAAGAAACCGGTCAGCCGGCGCGCGGCGCGCCGGCGTGGAGATGGCAGGTCTTCGCGACCAGTTCGTCGTCCCAGTCGAGGTGCAAGGCGCCGTCCTTGATCAGCAACTGCGAGAAGTTGAGCAGGTTGCGGGCATACATCTCGCTGGCGTGCATCGCGCCCGAGCTGGCCAGGTTCACGGGTCCGACGATGCTCACGCCGTTCGCATCGACGGTCTGCCCCGCGCGCGTGAGCTCGCAGTTGCCGCCCGACTCGGCAGGCAGGTCGACAATGACGCTGCCGGGCTTCATGCCCGCGACCATCGCCGCGCTGAGGATCTTCGGCGCCGGACGGCCGGGCACCGCGGCGGTGGTGACGATCACGTCCACGCCCTTGAGGTGGTCGGCGAGCTTGCGCTGCTGTTCGGCGCGCTCCTCCGGCGTGAGTTCACGGGCATAGCCGCCCTCGCCCTTCGCGCTCACGCCGAGGTCGAGGAATTTCGCGCCCAGCGATTCGATCTGCTCGCGCGTTTCCGGGCGCACATCGAAGCCTTCCACCTGCGCACCGAGCCGGCGCGCCGTAGCGATCGCCTGCAGGCCGGCCACGCCGGCGCCGATCACCAGCACCTTCGACGGCCGGATCGTGCCGGCCGCCGTGGTCAGCATCGGGAAGAACTTTGGCGCGACCTGTGCCGCGATCAGGGTTGCCTTGTAGCCGGCCATGCCGGCCTGCGAGGACAGCACGTCCATGGCCTGGGCGCGGGTCGTGCGCGGCAGCCGTTCGAGCGGGAAACTCGTGGCCTTGCGCGCCAGCAACTGGGCTTCGCGTGCGGGATCGCTGCCGGCGGCCAGCAGGCCGATCACGATCGCGCCTTCCTTCAATCCGGACAGTTGTTCCGGCAGTGGCGGCTGCACGCACAGCAGCGCATCGGCGCGCGCGATGATGGCATCGGCATCGGCCGCGAATTCGGCGCCTTCATAGGCCGCGTCCGGAAAATGCGCACGCACGCCGACGCCCGATTGCAACAGCACGGTCGCACCGGCGGCGCGCAGCTTCTTGCAGGTTTCGGGCGTGATCGCGACGCGCCGCTCCTCGGGAGCGGCCTCGCGGACTGCGGCTACGATGAACGCCATGTACGACTCCAGCCGTGGACCGACTGGAGCATCGTAATCGAATCGCCGCCGTCGAGGCAGCGTTCGCTTCCGCGATCCCGAAAATCGGCTGTGAAATCAGCCGCCGGCAACCGGCGCGCCGTCGCGCAGGCGGCCCAGCACCTGGTGCATGGCCTGGTCGAAGGCGGTGTCGGCGATGCGCAGGCGCAGCTTGCCCTCTTTCATCATCGCGGCCAGTTCCTCGGCCGAGGCGACGTGCATGCGCGCGCCGCGCTTGTTGACGAACAGCATGCGCGCGGAGATCGGACTGACCCACGACAGCTTGCCCGGCTGGGCGCGATCATCCTCGCCGACGAATTCGACCCAGCTGCCAACCGTGAGCTGGCGCAGGCGAGCCACATCCGCCGGATCGACATCCAGCGGCGCGGCCGGGGCCTGCTCCAGCGGCGGCAGGGGAATCGCGGTCGCCGCTTGCGGAGCCGATGCCGCTGTCGCGGTAGCCTCCACGCCATCGGACGGCGATGCGGCAGGACCCGATTCGGTCGTCGGCGCCGTCGCTGGCGCCGTTGCTGCCGCCGCATCGGCCGGCTTCGCGGCCGGTGTCGCTGCGGGCTTGATCTTCGGCGGCGGCTGCATCAGGTGCTGGGCGATGCTGCGTGCGCAATCCACCGCGGCATCGCCGGCCAGGCCGGAACTCGACAGCATGGCCAGCAGGCCGGGCTGCAGCGAATCGGTCTCGCCCAGCGCGGTCAAGCCGCCGGTGTGGAAGGCCACGTCGGCCAGCGCCAGCATCTTGTCGAGGGTCTTGAGCGCCAGCGCGCAACCTTCGCCATCCTCGCCTTCGCGCAGGAACAGCACGGCGTAATGATGCGCCCAGTAGCGGCGCAGGTCCTCGAGCGCCATCGGGGCCACGCTCCGGTTGCCCAGGCGCTTGACCAGCAGGGAATCGGCGCGCAGGCGCGCCTCCTCCAGCCGTTCCTTGCCGCGCTGCGCCTCGGCGACGCGGCGCTCGGCCAGGTCGGCGCGGCGACGGTACTGCTCGATGAAGGTACGCAGCTCCTGCTCGAGCATCTCGAAGATCGCGATGTCCTCGTTGAACTCGGTGACGAGGCGATCGACCGAGTTGCCGACCCGCTCCAGCAGCTCGCGTTCGTGCGGGCCTTCGCCATGGTTGCCTTCGCAAGCCTCGGCGATCGCGTTGAGCAGGCGGCGCGCCGGATGCGCCTTGTGCAGGAACAGGCGGCGGTCGATCAGCGCGACCTTGATGTAGGGCACCAGCAGGCGCGCGATCTTCTCGCGGACGTCGAGCTTGATGTCGCGCTCGTCGAGGAAGACCTCGAACATCATGCCGACCACGTCGATCGCGTCTTCCTCGGCATCGCCGAGCTTCGCATTCCCCTTGCTGATGCCCAGCGCTGCTGCGCCGGTGAGCACTTCGCGCTTGAGCTGCTGGGCGAGCGAATGATCGCCGGACTTGAGCGCGTTCTTGAGCCCATCGGGCAGGTCGGTCTGGAACAGCGACAGAACGGACAGCATGTCGTTCGAGGACAGCTGCGGCCTCTCGATATCGTGCATTCCCTGCATGCCCTGCCCGCCGGGCATGCCGGGCATGCCCTGCATGCCTTGCGCCCCGGCAGGCTGACCATCGCGATGCTGCACCTTGCGCCACACCTGCAGGAGCTCCTGCAGGCTGTTGATCATGGTGTCGTCGGGTTCCTGGTTGCCGTCGTATGCCGACTCGGCCGCACGCTGACGTTGCGGCACCTGGTCCAGGTTGAAGTCCGGCGGCAGGCTGCGCGGCAATGGCGTCGGCTGCTGCTGCGGCATGCGCGGGACGTGGCCGGAGACATAGCCGGCCTCGGTGAGGATCCGCAACGCCTCGGGGTACAGCGCCTCGAGCGCGAGCACGAGCTCGCGTTCGTAGAGCTTGAACAGGACCAGCTTGATCTCGGTGATGGCCACGAAAGCGCTGCAAGCCGTGCGGAACGCGATCGCCAGGCGCTCGGGTCCGATCGGGCTGCGCGCCGGATCGAAGTTCGGCGTGATCGAGACCGCCATCCGCGCCAGCCCGCGAATGATCGGCTCGAGTACGGGCTTGAAGCGGCGATGGATCGTGCCCGCGCTCTGCTCGGCGGCGAGCTGCTCTTCCAGCTCCTCCTGCCCCAGCAGGCTCAGCGCGCCGCCGTGATGGCCGGGCACCTCGGTAGGGGCTCCGCCATCGGGCTTCTGGAAGTCGGTGAACCCGGCCACGATGTAGTCGCGGAACGCCTGCTCGATCTGGCGGCGCTCGCGGCGGATTTCCCGCATCGCGTCGAAGTAGCTTTGCTGGGTCGAATTGCTCTTCGCGTTCTGCGCCAGGTCGAACATCGAATCGTCGGCCTTGCTCAGCGCTTCGCCGCAGGCCAGTTCCAGACGCGGCAGCGTCACCTGGCGCAGGCGTTCGAGCACGGCCTGCGGGGAACGCATGCCGGCCGCCTGCGAACTCGCGCTTTGTTGGCCTGGATATTGGTTCGAGAATTGCGACATGGAAGCACCGAGTGACCGCTTGGGTATGATGCCGACACTTTCCGTCAGTATCCGACACTTGCGGCGCGACTATGCCGCGGGTGCCTGGATCGAACCGTGATGCTAGACACGCTTCGCGGCCATCATTCCCCGCTCATTCAAGAACTGCAAGCCAATGGACGCTTTCGACACGCTGCTTGCACGCCACTCCACGCCTTCCCGGCAGCTCGGCGCGCCGGGTCCGGATGATGATCGGCTGCTGCGCATGCTCGAACTCGCCGTTCATGTACCCGATCACGGCCGTTTGTCGCCTTGGCGCTTCCTGCGCATCCACGGCGATGGCCGCCGGGCGCTCGGGGAGGCGCTCGCCTCACGCCTGCTCGAACGCGATCCGGGCGCATCGGACGAGAAGCTCGCCAAGGAGCGCGCGCGTTTCAACCACGCGCCATGCGTGGTCGCGGTGATCGCCAGGCTGACCCCGGGGCACAAGATTCCCGAGTCCGAGCAGATCCAGTCCGGGAGCTGCGTGTGTTTTTCGCTGTTGCAGGCGGCCCACGCACTCGGCTTCGGTGCGCAGTGGCTGACCGGATGGGCGGCCTACGATCCGGTCATCCTCCGGCTGCTCGCGGTCGGCGAACACGAGCGCGTGCTGGGCTTCATCCACATCGGCAGCGTGCTCGCGCCGCAGCCCGACCGCGAACGCCCCGACCCGGCGACGCTGCTGACCGACTGGCAGCCGCCATGAACCGCGCGCCGGCATCCGAACGCGACGCCTACCTCGTCGATGCCAGCATGTACGTCTTCCGAGCCTGGCATTCGATCCCGCCCGACCTGCTCGACGTCGACGGCTTCCCGGTCAATGCCGTGCACGGCTTCCTGCGCTTCCTGCTGGAGCTGCTCGAACGCCAGCGCCCGCGCCATGTCGTGGTCGCTTTCGACGCGGCGCTGGAATCCTCCTTCCGCAACACGCTCTATCCGCCGTACAAGGCCAACCGCGAAACCGCGCCGGAGGAACTCAAGCGCCAGTTCGCCCACTGCGCCGCGCTCTGCCATGCGCTCGGGCTGACGGTGCTGGTGGATTCGCAGTACGAGGCCGACGACCTGATCGGCGCCGCCTCGCGGCGGCTGCGCGAACGCGGCCACCGCAGCGTGATCATATCGGCCGACAAGGACCTATCGCAGCTGCTGCACGGCGAGGACGAGCAGTGGGACTACGCGCGCGACCAGCGCTGGAACGCCGCCGGCGTGAAGGCGCGCTACGGCGTGCACGCGCACCAGATCGCCGACTACCTCGGCCTGACCGGCGATGCGGTCGACAACATCCCGGGCGTGCCCGGCATCGGCGCCAAGACCGCCGCCACGTTGCTCGGCCACTTCGGCAGCCTCGACGCCCTGCTCGCGCGCCACGCCGAGGTCCCCTTCCTGCGCCTGCGCGGCGCGGCGATGCATGCGCAACGCCTGAAGGAACACCGCGAGATGGCCTTGCTCTGCCGCCAACTGGCGACGATCGCGCTGGATGCGCCGCTCCCGGACGATTTCAGCGACGGCTCGCCGCGACCGCGCGACGAAGCGACCCTGGTATCCCTGCTCGATCGCCTGCGCATCGGTCCGATGACCCGGCGCCGGATCGACGAACTCGCGATCTGAACCCGCGGGCGGCACGCGCTACCGCGCGTCACCGGTGCTGGCTATGCTTCGCCCCTCACCACTGCACGGCATCCCCATGGTCGACGACGCCAGCGCTCCGGTACGCATCGAATACGAAGGAAAGTTCCTGCGCATGTGCGTGCGCGGACGCTGGGAATACGTCGAACGCACCCATGCCGGCGGCATGGCGACGATCATCCTCGCGGTCACGCCCGACGACCGCATCCTGTTCGTCGAGCAGTACCGCGTGCCGATGCAGAAGCCGACGATCGAACTGCCCGCAGGGCTGGTCGGTGACATCCACGCCGCCGAATCGCTGGAGTTGTCCGCCGCGCGCGAGCTCGAGGAGGAGACCGGCTGGCGCCCCGCGCATTGCGAGGTGCTGATGATCGGCCCGACCTCGGCCGGCCTGACCAACGAGCGCGTCGCCTTCGTGCGCGCCACCGGCCTGATGAAGATCCACGACGGCGGCGGCGACGCAACCGAGAACATCATCGTCCACGAAGTGCCGCGCGACGAGGCGCCCCGATGGCTAGCCCAGAAAATGGCCGAGGGCTACGAGCTGGACCTGAAGCTGTGGGCAGGGCTGTGGCTCATCGACCGCAATCCGGACGGCTCGCCATCGTAGACATGCCGGAACTCGGCAGGGACGTTCGGAGCCTTCGATTTTCGCCCTCTTCCCGCCGCAAACCCGAGGCGATTCTCAACGGCGAAGCGGGTCATCCATTGCGCTCGAAATCAAAATGGATCCCGGCGTTCGCCGGGATGACGTTCTCGATGTCGGGCATACCAAGGCGACATCGTCGAACGGCAGCTACCTGAACCCGTCGGTCGCCCTGACCAGCGCGTCGGCGTTCTCCGCCTCGAACGCCGAATGCCCCGAGGTCGGCGTGATCGTGAGCTTCGCCTTCGGCCAGGCCTTGTGCAGTTCCCAGGCGTTGCGCACCGGGCAGACCACGTCGTAGCGACCATGCACGATCGCCCCGGGGATGTCCTTGATGCGGTGCGCGTCGCGCAGCAATTGGTCCTCGACCTCGAAGAAGCCGCCGTTGACGAAGTAGTGGCATTCGATGCGCGCGAAGGCGAGCGCGAAACGGGCGTCATCGTGCGAATCGATGAAGTCGGTGTCCTGACGAAGGAAGCTGGTCGAGCCTTCCCACACCGACCAGGCGCGTGCGGCCGCCAGTCGCGTGGCCTCGTCCTCGCTGGTGAGGCGGCGGTGGTAGGCCGAAATCAGGTCGTGGCGCTCGACTTCGGGGATCGCCGCGAGGTATTTCTCCCATGCTTCCGGGAACAGGCGCGAGGTGCCTTCCTGGTAGAACCACTCGAGTTCCCAGCGCCGCAGCATGAAGATGCCGCGCAGCATCAGTTCGGTGACGACCTGGGGATGGGTTTCCGCATAGGCGAGCGCCAGCGTCGAACCCCAGCTGCCGCCGAACACCTGCCAGCGCGCGATCCGCAGGTGCGCGCGCAGCTTCTCGATGTCCGCGACCAGGTCCCATGTGGTGTTGTCGACGAGGTCGGCGTGCGGCGTCGAGCGGCCGCTGCCGCGCTGGTCGAACAGGACGATGCGGTAAGCGTCCGGGTCGTGGAAGCGGCGCATCTTCGCGCTGCATCCGGCGCCCGGGCCGCCATGCAGCATCACCACGGGCTTGCCGATAGGGTTGCCGCACTGCTCGTAGTGGATCGTGTGCCGGCCATCGACCTTGAGCATGCCCTTGTCGAAGGGTTCGATCTCGGGATAGAGCGTTCGCATGCCGACTCGCCGCGGGATTGGAAGCGCCCAGTCTAACGAATCGTCGACGGTTGCTGCTTGACGTCGCCGCGCCGATTCCTTGATCGTGGAGACAGTCCATGCCGCGACCCGCCATGCCCGCAGACACCGGGAACGCCGCGCAACCCTCCGCGAACGGCACGCGCCGGCTCGCGCGCCTGGTGCTGTTCGTGTTCCTGCTCACCTTCATCCTCGCGCGGGTGCTGGTATTCCTGATCATGGCGCGGCTGATGCCGGACCTGTACCTGCACATGGGCGGAACCCACGTGCACCACCTCAACTACGGCATCTTCCTTCTGGTCGGCGTCGGCGCGTGGATGCTCTTCGCGCCGCCCGAGGGTCGCCAGCGCACGTCCTGCGCGGTCGCCTACGCGGTCGGGCTCGCGCTGACCTTCGACGAGTTCGGGATGTGGCTGCACCTGGGCGGCGGTTACTGGCAGCGCGTGAGCTTCGACGCGGTGACCGTGGTGGCCGCGGTGCTCGCCCTGGTCGCCTACGCGCCCCGGCGCGGGAACTGGACGTGGCGGCATGGCGTGGCGGCGATCGTGATGTTCGCCGCAGTGTCGGTCTTCGGCGTGTTGCTGGCGCATTCGCTGCAGAAGCACGATGTGGGGGAGCGGTTGCAGAGGCTGGAGGAGCGTGCGCCGCAGTGACGGAAGCGAGAAGCGAAGCGTGATGGATCCTGCTTCGGACAGGGTGGTGGTATCCACTATCTTCGGTTGGTCGGGACGGCGGGATTCGAACCCACGACCCCCTGCCCCCCAGGCAGGTGCGCTACCAGACTGCGCTACGCCCCGACGAGGGCCATTGCCGCGCACGCGCTGCGTGCGGGACGCGAATTATACGGATTTATCCGGATCGTTACCGCATCGGGCGCCGCGAAGGGCGCGTTACCTGCGCAGCAGGTGGAGCACGTCCTCGAGTTCCTGCCGCACCTGGCGGACGATCTGGGTGGACAGGGTGTTCTCGGCGCGCGCGGTCTCGCCTTCCAGGCGCTGGCGGGCGCCGCCGATGGTGTAGCCGTTCTCGTACAGCAGGCTGCGGATCTGGCGCACCATCAGCACGTCGTGGCGCTGGTAGTAGCGGCGGTTGCCGCGGCGCTTGACCGGCTTGAGCGACTCGAACTCGGTCTCCCAGTAGCGCAGCACATGGGGCTTCACATCGCACAGCTCGCTGACCTCACCGATGGTGAAGTAGCGTTTCGCCGGGATCGGCGGAAGCTCGCGATTGCTGCCCGGGTCAAGCATGCTCGACGCTCGCTCCCGCCGTGTGGGCCTCGACGCGTTCCTTCAGCTTGTGGCCGGGACGGAAGGTCACCACGGTGCGCGCGGAGATCGGGATCTCCTCGCCGGTCTTGGGATTGCGGCCGGGCCGCTGGTTCTTCTGGCGCAGCTCGAAGTTGCCGAAGCCCGACAGCTTGACCTGCACGCCGCGCTCGAGCGATTCGCGCAGCACGTCGAAGTACGCGTCGACGAATTCCTTCGCCTCGCGCTTGTTCAAACCCACTTCCTCGAAGAGGCGCTCGGCCATCTCCGCTTTCGTCAATGCCATCTTCAGCCCCCTGTCGGGCCGCGTCCTGCCGCCCTTGCCTTCTGCACCATCGCCCATCCTCCGTGGCAGGCCATCAACCTCCCCGCAGCACCGCTCCGCAATCCCGCGCCAGCGCGGCGACCGCCGAAGCCACGGCACCATCCGCGTCGTGGTCTGTCAGGGTGCGCGAGACATCCTGTAAAATCAAGCCCATAGCGACACTCCTTGTGCCCGGTTCGAGACCCTTGCCGCGGTACACATCAAACAGCCGGACCTCGCGCAGCAGCGGGCCCAGGGCTGATTTCAGGCAGGCCTCGACCGCGGCCCAGGACACCGAATCCGGGACGATGAGCGCGATGTCCCGGCGGACGAGCGGATAGCGCGAAAGCGCCGCCGCAGCAGGAATTGCGCGCTCGGCCAGGGGCGCCAGGTCGAGCTCGAAGGCCAGCACCTCGGTGTCCAGGTCCAGCGCCCTGAGCAGGCGCGGGTGCAGGTGCCCGATCCAGCCCAGCCGGGTTTCGCCCTTCCAGACTTCGGCCGATCGGCCAGGGTGCAGCCAGGATTCGCTGGCCGGAACGAAGCGCAGCGTGGTCCAGCCCGCGGCCAGGGCCGCGAGGCTTGCAAGGTCGGCCTTCAGGTCATGGAAATCGACCGATCGGGCGGTCTCGCCCCACTGCTCGGCACTCGCACTGCCGCAAGCCACGGCGGCGATACGACCGGTCTCGACCGGCGCCGGTCCTTCGTGTTCCCCGGCTTGCCGGAATACGCGTCCGATCTCGAACAGCCGCACGCGCGGTTGCTGGCGGGCGACATTGTGCGCCAGCGCCTGCACCAGCCCGGGCAGCAGCGACGTGCGCATCACGCCCAGTTCGGCGCTGAGCGGATTGGCCAGCGCCACCGCACCGGCGGCGAGCGACCATTTTTCCAGCAGTCCGGCATCGACGAAGGCGTAGGTCACTGCCTCGCGGAAGTCGCGCGCGTCGAGCTGGCGGCGCAGGTCGGCATCGGCCACCCGCGTCTCACTGGTGGCGGCCACGCGAATCTCGCCGCTGGGCATCGCGACCGGGATCGCGTCGTAGCCATGGATGCGGGCGATTTCCTCGATCAGGTCTTCCTCGATCGCGATGTCGAAGCGGCGGCTCGGCGGCGTGACCTTCCATCCATCCGCCACGGTTTCCACTTCCATCCCGAGGGCGCGCAGGATGCGTTCAACCTCGGCATCGGCCACCTTCAAGCCAAGCAAGCGCGCCAGCCGCGCCTTGCGCAACGGCACGGTGGCGACCGGCGGCATGTCCGCTTCGCGCACGACATCGATCAACGGGCCGGGAACGCCGCCGGCGATGTCGAGGATCAAGCGCGTCGCGTACTCGATCGCGATCGGCGGCAGCTGCGGATCGACGCCGCGTTCGAAGCGATGGCCGGCGTCGGTGTGCATGCCGAGCTTGCGGCTGCGGCCGACGATCGCGGAGGGAATCCAGTGCGCGGCTTCGAGGAACACGTTGCGGGTGGCATCGGTGACGCGGGTGTCGTGGCCGCCCATGATCCCCCCGAGCGCGACGGCGCGGGACGCCCTGCCCTCGGCGCTGTCGGAAACCACGAGGAAGCTTTGGTCGAGCGCGACCGTGCGGCCGTCGAGCAGCTTGAGCGGCTCGTCCGCGCGCGCGCGGCGCACCACGACCGGTCCCTGGAGCGTGTCGCGGTCGAAGGCGTGCATCGGCTGGCCGAGTTCGAGCATCACGTACTGGGTGACGTCGACCAGCAGGCTGATCGGACGCACGCCGCTGCGTCGCAGGCGTTCGGCCATCCAGCGCGGCGTGACGGCCCTGGCATCGACGCCCTCGATGACGCGGCCAGCGAAGCGCGGCACGTCGGCGCCGGCTTCCAGCACGACATCCAGAACGGTGTCGCTGCGCGGCACCACTGGATCGGCCTTCCACGCGGTGACTTCTCCACCGAACGCAGCCGCGACGTCGTAGGCGATACCACGCACCGAGAAGCAGTCGGCGCGATTCGGGGTGAGCTTGAGTTCGATGGTCGCGTCGGGCAGTCCGAGATACTGCGCAAGCGACGTTCCGACCGGCGCGTCTGCTGGCAGTTCGAGCAAGCCCGAGGCATCGGCGTCGATGCCCAGCTCCTTCGCCGAGCAGAGCATCCCGAAGCTCTCGACGCCGCGCAGTTTCGCCGGCTTGATCGCGGGACCGCCGGGCATCGTCGCGCCCACCATCGCCAGCGGCGCGATCAATCCAGGCCGCGCGTTGGGAGCGCCGCAGACGATCTGCAGCGGCTCGCCGCGGCCAGCATCGACACTGCACACCTGCAGGCGATCGGCTTCCGGATGTTTCGCGCAGGAAACAATCCTTGCCACGACGACACCTTCGAGCGGCCCTCCGATCGGCTCGACGTTCTCCACTTCCAGCCCGATCGCGCTCAGGCGCTCGACCAGCGCGTCGTGGGTGGCTTCGATCGCCACCTGGTCGCGCAACCAATTCTCGCTGAACTTCATGGTGACCTCAGGCGAACTGCTGCAGGAACCGCACGTCGTTCTCGAAGAACGCGCGCAGGTCGTCGACGCCGTAGCGCAGCATCGCGAAGCGCTCCACGCCCAGGCCGAAGGCGAAGCCGGTATAGCGTTCCGGGTCGATGCCGCAGTTGCGCAGCACGTTCGGATGCACCATCCCCGAGCCGAGCACTTCCAGCCACGCGGTGCTGCCGTCGGCGCGCGTCCAGCCGATGTCCACTTCGGCCGAAGGCTCGGTGAAGGGAAAGTAGCTCGGGCGGAAGCGCATCGGCAGCTCGCGCTCGAAGAAGGCGTTGACGAATTCCGAGAGCGTGCCCTTGAGGTCGGCGAAGCTCGAGGTCTCGTCGACCAGCAGTCCCTCGACCTGGTGGAACATCGGCGAGTGGGTCTGGTCCGAATCGCTGCGGTAGACCTTGCCCGGCGCGATCAGGCGGATCGGCGGCTTGCGTCCGGCCATGCCGCGGATCTGTACCGGCGAGGTGTGGGTGCGCAGCAGGCGAGCGGCACCGCTCGAATCGGGAGGGAAATAGAAGGTGTCGTGCATCGCCCGCGCCGGATGGTGCGGCGGGAAATTCAGCGCTTCGAAGTTGTGCCAGTCATCCTCGATCTCCGGGCCTTCGGCGACCGCGTAGCCCAGGCGCGAGAAGATCTCGACGATGCGCTCCATCGCGCGCGTGACCGGGTGCAGGCTGCCGCGCTCGCCGCGACGGCCCGGCAGGGTCACGTCGATGCGCTCGGTCGCCAGGCGAGCCTGGAGGGCGGCTTCGTCGAGCTGCGCGCGGCGCGCGGCGATCGCATCGCCGATGGATTCCTTGGCGCGGTTGATCGCCTCGCCCGCGGCCTTGCGCTGCTCGGCCGGCATCGCGCCCAGCGACTTCAGCAACGCGGTGACGCTGCCCTGCTTGCCGAGCAGGTGCACGCGCAGGTGCTCGAGCGATTCATGCGCGACGGTGGCCGCGATATCGGCGACCGCCTTGTTCGTGAGTTCTTCGATTTCGCTCATCGGGTCGTCGTCCGTGATTGGCGGCTCGAAAAAGCAAACGGGGAAGGACTTTCGCCCTTCCCCGTCGTATTGCTTCTGCGTACTGCGATGCTTACGCGGCGAGGGCGTTCTTGGCCTGTTCGGCCAGCTTGCCAAAAGCCGCGATGTCGTGCACCGCGATATCGGCCAGGACCTTGCGGTCGAGCTCGATGTTGGCCTTCTTCAGGCCGTTCATCATGCGGCTGTAGCTCAGGCCGAACTGGCGGGCGCCCGCGTTGATGCGGACGATCCACAGCGCGCGGAACTGGCGCTTGCGCTGCTTGCGGCCGATGTAGGCGTACTGGGCAGCCTTGGTGACGGCCTGCTTGGCGACGCGGAAGACCTTGCGGCGGGCGTTGAAGTAGCCCTTCGCGAGCTTGATGATTTTCTTGTGGCGGCGGCGCGCCGTTACACCACGCTTGACTCGTGCCATGGTTCAGCCCTCCTCAGAGATAGGGAAGCATGCGGTCCAGACGGCCCGCATCCTCGGCGCGCACGTGCATCGTGCCGCGAAGGTTGCGCTTCCGCTTGGTCGCTTTCTTGGTGAGGATGTGGCTGCGGTTGGCGTGACCGCACTTGTACTTGCCCGACGCGGTCTTGCGAAAACGCTTCGCGGCCGCCCGGTTGGTCTTGATCTTGGGCATCGGATGTCCTTTCGGTTTTTATGTCACTGGCTGAGGCGCCTTCCCACACCGTGGTCGATGCGATCGGGACTTTCCGTCCTGCCTATGCCGGCTTGTTGCCCCGTCCCGCGGGAAATCCCTCGGTCGGCGGCGGGTCCATGGTGAAGCAACCCGGCTCTCACCGGGCCGCGCAGTATGCCAGTTGCGGCAAGCCCTTGCAAATCAGGTGCTTGTGGCCGGCATCCAGGTCGGAAACGAGAACCGTGGAGGTCTGCGCAAACGAAGACGCCGGGACAAGCCCGGCGTCACGCGTTGCTGTAGAACCGCCCTCAGGACCAGCGGAACTGGTTCTTGTCCTCGCTGCCCACCAGTTCGACCGGGCCGAGGCCCTCGGCCAGGCTCCTGGCGTCGCCGCCCTGGGCCAGCTTGATGCGCAGGCGCACCTCGTTCTGCGAGTCGGCAAAGCGCAGCGCGTCCTCGTAGCTGATCTCGCCGGCCTGGTAGAGCTCGAACAGGCTCTGGTCGAAGGTGCGCATGCCCAGGTTGGTGGATTCCTTCATCACGTCCTTGATCTTGTGGATGTCGCCGCCACGGATGTAGTCCTGCACCAGCGGCGTACCGAGCAGGATCTCCATCGCCACGCGGCGGGCCTTGCCGTCCGGCGTCGGGACCAGTTGCTGCGCGACCACGCCCTTCAGGTTCATCGACAGGTCCATCAGCAGCTGGTTGCGCCGGTCCTCGGGGAAGAAGTTGATCATGCGGTCCATCGCCTGGTTCGCATTGTTCGCATGCAGGGTGCACAGCACCAGGTGGCCGGTCTCGGAGAAGGCGATGGCGTGGTCCATGCCCTCGCGGGTGCGCACCTCGCCGATCATGATCACGTCGGGAGCCTGGCGCAGGGTGTTCTTCAGCGCGTTCTCCCAGTTGTCGGTGTCGATGCCGACCTCGCGCTGGGTGATGATGCAGCCCTCGTGCTTGTGCACGAACTCGATCGGGTCCTCGATCGTGATGATGTGGCCGGTCGAGTTCTGGTTGCGGTAGCCGATCATCGCCGCCAGCGAGGTCGACTTGCCGGTGCCGGTGGCGCCGACGAACAGGATGATGCCGCGCTTGGTCATCGCCAGCGACTTGATGATCGGCGGCAGATTGAGTTCCTCGACGGTCGGGATCCGCGTCTCGATCCTGCGCAGCACCATGCCGACCTGGTTGCGCTGGTAGAAGCAGCTCACGCGGAAGCGGCCGACGTTGGCCACGCCGATCGCGAAGTTGCATTCGTGGGTCTTCTCGAACTCCTCGCGCTGCGGCGGGGTCATCACGTTGAGCACCAGGTCGCGGCTCTGCTGCGAGGTCAGGGCGGCCTGGGTGATCGGGCTGATCTTGCCGTGCACCTTCATCGACGGCGGCATGCCGGAGGTGATGAAGAGGTCGGACGCCTTGTTGTGCGCCATCAGCTTGAGGTAGGAGGTGAAGTCGATGCCGCTCATGGGTGTGCTCCGTGAATCGTGAATTGTGAGTCGCGAATCGTGGAAATCGGCGCCTGTCAGACCTTACAGCTCCATAGCCGCTGGTTTTCCGATGGACCGTCCCCGACCGCGAACCACGCCGGTCACTCGAACAGCTTCTTGTCCCTGGCGTATTCCTTGGCCGTCGGGCGGGTGATCTGGCCGCGCTTGACCATGTCCTGCAGGCACTGATCGAGGGTCTGCATGCCGAGGTTCTGGCCGGTCTGGATCGACGAGTACATCTGCGCGACCTTGTCCTCGCGGATCAGGTTGCGGATGGCGGGGGTGCCGATCATGATCTCGTGCGCCGCGATGCGGCCACCGCCGACCTTCTTGAGCAGAGCCTGCGCGATCACCGCGCGCAACGACTCGGACAGCATCGAGCGCACCATCGGCTTTTCGCCGGCGGGGAACACGTCGATGATGCGGTCGATGGTCTTGGCGGCCGAGCTGGTGTGCAGGGTGCCGAACACCAGGTGCCCGGTCTCCGCAGCGGTCAGCGCCAGGCGGATCGTCTCGAGGTCGCGCATTTCGCCGACCAGGATGTAGTCGGGGTCTTCGCGCAGGGCCGAGCGCAGGGCCTCGTTGAATCCGTGGGTGTCGCGATGGACCTCGCGCTGGTTCACCAGGCACTTCTGCGAGGTGTGCACGAACTCGATCGGGTCCTCGACGGTGAGGATGTGGGCGTATTCCTGCTTGTTGATGTGGTCGACCATCGCCGCCAGCGTGGTCGACTTGCCCGAACCGGTCGGTCCGGTGCAGAGGATCAGGCCCTGCGGCTGCTGGATCACGTCGCGGAAGATCGGCGGACAGGCCAGGTCCTCGAGCGTGAGCACCTCGGACGGAATCGTCCGGAATACCGCGCCGGCGCCGCGGTTCTGGTTGAAGGCGTTGACGCGGAAGCGCGCCATGCCCGCGATCTCGAACGAGAAGTCCACCTCGAGGAATTCCTCGAAGTCGCGCCGCTGCTTGTCCGACATGATGTCGTACACCAGCGAGTGGACCTGCTTGTGCTCGAGTGCGGGGATGTTGATCCGGCGAACGTCGCCGTCGACGCGGATCATCGGCGGCAGGCCCGCCGAAAGATGCAGGTCGGATGCCTTGTTCTTGACCGAGAAGGCCAGCAGTTCTGCGATATCCATGCGCGTCCCCTAACGCTTAGAATGACGTCTTGGACGGAGTATAGCCCCAATCCACGGTTGTCAATCCAGTCCTCCGGCCTTCGCCTTGAACGAACCCGCCACGCAGCTTGCGAGCCTGCTACAACGCGTCGAGGTCGCGGTGAGCCAGCGCGGGCGCGGCGAGCGGCGGGAAGCGCCGGCCTTGCTGCTGGCGGTGTCCAAGACCCGCACCGCTGGCGAAATCCGGAACCTGGCAGCGCAGGGGCAGCATCGGTTCGGCGAAAACTATGTCCAGGAAGCGCTGGCCAAGCAGCGCGAACTGGGCGATGCGGGCATCGAGTGGCACCTGATCGGCCACCTGCAGTCGAACAAGGCGCGCGAAGCGGCCACGGCATTCGACTGGGTGCAGACCGTCGACCGCATGCGCCTGATCCCCGCCCTCGCCCGCCATCGGCCTGCAGCGCGTGGACCGCTGAACGTGTTGATCCAGGTGAATATCGACGACGAGGCCAGCAAGTCGGGATGCCGTCCCGACGAAGTCGAAGCACTGGCCGACGCGATTGCCGCCGAGGATCGACTGGCACTGCGCGGCCTGATGGCGATCCCCGCACCCGATCCCGACATGCAGCGCCGGCGCGCGGCGTTCCAGTCGATGAAGAATCTGTTCGACGCGCTCGCCGTCCGCTATCCACGCATCGACGCCCTGTCCATGGGCATGAGCGAGGACTTCGAACTGGCGATCGCCGAAGGTGCGACCCTGGTTCGGGTCGGCACGGCCTTGTTCGGGGTGAGAACCAGGCCATAGCAAATCGGGTTCTTGCCAAAGCGGCCACCGACTTTGCGGCACTGCACAAAATCCATTGCTATGCTGGCAGTCCTGATACCCGGGCACGGCAACAATGACCCTCACGATCTCCGGTTCCGCCATTTCGATTCCGACTTCGGTTGTCTTCATCGGCGGAGGCAACGTCGCGCGCAGCATGATCGGCGGACTGGTCGCGCTCGGGACGCCAGCCTCGCGGATCGCCGTCTCCGAACCCGATGATCATCTGCGCGCAGCGCTGACCCGCGACTTCGGCGTGCGCCCGCATGCCGTGAACGTGGAAGCCGCGGCCGACGCCGGCCTGTGGGTGCTCGCGGTGAAGCCGCAGGTGCTGCGCGGTGTATGCGAAGGATTGGCCGATCTCGCGCAGCGGACACGGCCGCTGGTCGTGACCCTCGCCGCAGGCATTCCGATCGCCGCGGTCGAACGCTGGCTAGGGCGCGATCCGTCCACCGACGGCACCCTCGCGGTTGTACGTGCGATGCCGAATACGCCGGCCCTGCTCGGCGCGAGCGCAACGGCGCTATGCGCCAATCCGCACGTGACGGCGGAACAGCGGGCGCAGGCGCAAAGCCTGTTCGAGGCGGTGGGCATGGCCCTGTGGATCGCCGACGAGGGCCTGATGGACACGGTTACCGCGACCTCCGGTAGCGGACCGGCTTATGTGTTCGCACTGGTCGAGGCGATGCAGGCGGCGGCCGAATCGCAGGGACTGCCCGGCGAGGTCGCGCGCGCCCTGATCGCGCAGACCATCGTCGGCGCCGGCCGCATGCTGGTCGAATCCGGCGAGGACGCCGCCACCCTGCGTCGTCGCGTGACCTCGCCCGGCGGCGTCACTGCCGAAGCCCTGCGCTGTTTCGCCGAGGCCCGCTTCGATGAACTCGTCGCCAGGGCCATTGCCGCAGCGACCGTGCGCGGGACGGAACTGGCCGCGCAATACGCGGGCTGAGGCAGGCGTACGCGGCAACAAGAATCCGGGGAATTCCTTTGCCCGCATGGTCGATTCGAGCGTCGACCCAACCAGCGGTGCGCAAATCACCCGCTTCGTTTTTCCGCTCGCGCCGCCCAGTTGCGGATGATGCCGGCGATTTCCGCCACACCGTCGGTCAGAGCCGCCGGGCCGGGCTGGAGGATCAAGGGCGATTTCACTTCGTGCAGTTCGCCATCGCGCACCGCCGGGATCGCTTTCCAGCCGGCGCGCGCGGCGACCTTGTCGGGGCGGAATTTCTTCCCGCACCACGAACCGACAATGATGTCGGGCGCACGCCGGATCACCTCGTCCGGATCCTCCAGGATGCGCTGCTTCGCCAGTGATTCCAGCGCGCGTTCGGGAAAGATATCGTCGCCCCCGGCGATGCGCACCAGCTCGGCGACCCAGCGGATCCCGGTGATGGGCGGCTCGTCCCATTCCTCGAAATAGACCTTCGGCCTGCGCGGCAGCGTGGCCGCCTGTTCGGCTATCAACTCCAGTCCGCGCACGAGCCGCTCGGCGAGCGCATCCGCACGTTCGCCGGCGCCGACCAGGGCGCCCAGCCGGCGGATGTAGTCGAGGATGCCTTCGACGCTGCGGTGGTTGCTGATCCACACCTCGACGCCGCGGCGGATCAGCTCGGCGGCGATGTCGGCCTGGATGTCGGAGAAACCGATCGCGAAGTCCGGTTGCAGCGCGATGATCGCCTCGATCTTCGCCGAGGTGAAGGCGCTGACCTTGGGCTTTTCGCGCCGCGCGATCGCAGGCCGCACGGTGAAACCGGAGATGCCGACGATCCGCTCCTGTTCGCCTAGCAGGTAGAGCGTCTCGGTCGGTTCCTCGGTGAGACAGACGATTCTTTTCGGCCCCGCCATGCACCCTCCCTGGCTTCCTGCTTCGAACCGACCGTCCATCGCCGCGCCCGCACCGCGAGGCGGATAGCGGGTCGTGGGCCGATCGGCCACATTGTGGCACGGGGTATGATCCGGGCACGCGACATCGGATCGACCGGAGCGATCGCCATGCGCAAGGACGTCCTGACATTGCTGTTCGCCCCGCTGCTGCTGGTGAGCTGCTCGTGCGCCCACAAGAACCCGTCGGAGGAAGCGCCCCAAGCGTCGGCACCGACCCCGGCGCACGCCCCGGCGAACTCCGGCGCAACAGCAGCCACCTCCGCGAGCGGCGACGCAGCTCCCACAGGCTCGCGCGCGAAGCCCGACCAGGCCCTGCGCCTGACCCTGCTCGACGAATCGTCCCACCAGCCGGTCTACCACGCCGGCCTGAACCTGGCCGGCTCCAGCACCCTGCAATGGACCGACCAGCAGGGGCAATACGTATGGGGCAGGGGCGGCATCGCCGCGACCGGAGCGATCAACATCCATTGCACCGCCACGCGCGCCGAAACCGGCAGGAAGCTCAAGTCGATTCCCTATGCGATGAAGGGGCCCTTGACCGAGGTCAGCGCGACGATCGACAGCTCGGTCTGCGTCGAGCCGCCCGAGAAGGCCACGACCGGAGAATCCACCGGCACCTTCTACCGGTACTACGGCCACGGCTTGTTCGTTCCCTGCGCAGGGCTGCCGGCTGACGCGAGCTTCTACGGAAACGAGAAGAGCGCGTGGGTGAATTTCAGCACCGGCGCATCGGACGAATTCGCAAAACTGCGCGACGCCGCATCGATCGCGGAGAACAGCGACCAGCCCATGCACGTCCAATGGACCGGCACCCTGACCGGACCGGGCGCTTACGGCGAACGTGGCGTCCTGTCCTACAAGATCGACGTCGCCGAAGTACGCGCCGTCTCGTCCGATTTCCCCGACGACTGCCCGGTGCGCAAGCCGGATTGACCGGTCAGCCGCGCATCACAGTGGCGATGCCCGTGCGGCCTTTGCCACGGCTCACGACAGGTTTTCGCGCCGCCTCTTCTCAGGGATACAGCATCCGCTTCGACCACGCGCCATCGCGCAGGTCGTAGCGCTGGCGTTCGTGCAGGCGGAAATCGGCGCCGTACCAGAACTCGATGCCGTCGGGCACGACACGATATCCGGTCCACCCTACAGGGCGCGGCACCTCGCGTCCCGCGAACTCGCGCTCGGCCTCGGCGATGCGCGCCTCGAAGGTTTCGCGCGAGTCCAGCGTCTCGGATTGCTTCGAGGCCCACGCGCCGATCTGGCTCATGCGCGGACGGCTGGCGAAATAGGCATCGGCCTGGGCGTCGTCGACGACATCGGCCCGGCCCTCGATCCGCACCTGCACCGGCTGGCGCAGCGCCTTCCAGTGGAACAGCAGCGCCGCGCGCGGATTGTCCTGGAGCTCGCGGCCCTTGACGCTGGCGACGTGGGTATAGAAGACGAACCCGCGTTCGTCGCATGCCTTCAGCAGCACCGTGCGCGCCGACGGACGGCCTGCGCGATCGGCAGTGGCGAGGGTCATCGCGGTTGGCTCCGGATCGCCCGAAGCACGGGCGGCTTCGAGCAGTTCGCGGAACGTGACGAGCGCTTCGGTGTACAGGTCGGCCATGCGCTATTGTCGCGCGATGACGCCATCCACGCACCCGCCGGCGACCGGCTACGCGCCGGAGTTCGTCGCCGAAGCGCTCGACGACGCGCTCGCGCACGGCGCACGCGTGTACGGCATTGCCGGACTGCAGGGTGCGGGCAAGTCCACCCTGGCCGCGCAGATGGCCGCACTCGCGGGCGAGCGCGGATTGAAAGCGGTGGTGCTGTCGATCGACGACTTCTACATGGGCCGGCGCGAACGGCTCGCGCTCGGGCGCCACCTGCATCCGCTGCTTGCCACGCGCGGGCCACCGGGCACGCACGACCTGCGGCTGGCCTGCGGCACGCTCGACGCCTTGAGGGAAGGCCGCCCGACCGCGCTGCCGCGCTTCGACAAGATCGCCGATCGGCGTCTGCCGCCATCGCGCTGGACGCGCGTGCCCGACGCCGTCGACCTGGTGCTGCTCGAAGGCTGGTTCCTCAAGGTACCGCCGGAGGAGCCGCGTGCCTTGCACCAGGCGCTCAACCACCTCGAACGCGAATCCGATCCCACCGGTGTCTGGCGCGCATACTGCAACAGCGCGCTAGCCGGCTACGCGCCGCTGTGGAAACGCATCGACCGCCTGTTGTTCCTGCAAGGCCCCGGGTTCGAGGTCGTGCCGGAATGGCGCTGGCAGCAGGAGAAGACGCTCCAGTCCTCGCAGCCGCACCGCCGCGCGATGGACCGCCGCGCCGTCGAGCGCTTCGTGCTGTTCTTCGAGCGCGTCAGCCGCCAGGCGATGCGCACGCTCCCGGCGATCGCCGAGCACACGCTGCGCATCGACGCGCAGCGCCAGCCGGTCGCCTGATCCGAAGAATCACTTGACGACGAAAGTCACTTCACGACGAAAGTCACGCGCAGGTGGACGCGCCATTCGCTGACCGTGCCGTCGCCGTCGGTGACGACCTTGATGTCGTTCACCCAGGCGCCCTGGATGTTCTTCACGCTCTCGGCGCACTTGCGCAGTCCGGACTGGACGGCATCCTCGATGCCCTTGCTGGACGAGGACGAGAGTTCAATCACCTTGGCGACCGACATGGCTGTCTCTCCCTGATGGATGGATGGTGTGGATGAATCGTGGCCGATTCGCGGGCCGGATATCCTGTCGGTCCGCAACACGGGCAATGCTAGCATCGGCGCATGAATCCGGCTCCGAACCTGGCCTTCGTCGGCCCCATGGGTGCAGGCAAGACGACCCTCGGCATGCGTGTCGCGGCCTTGCTGGGACTGCGTTTCGTCGACGTCGACCGGCGCCTGGAGGAACTCACCGGCGCGCGCGTGCCACTGATCTTCGAATGCGAAGGCGAAGCGGGCTTCCGCGCGCGCGAATCGACACTGATCGCCGAACTGTGCGCGGAGCGCGGGCTGCTGATCGCGACCGGCGGCGGCGCGGTGCTCGATCCGATCAACCGCGGCCGACTGCGCGAATCGGCCTTCGTCGTGCACCTGCACCTGGGCGTGGACGCGCAACTCGCGCGGCTCGCGCGCGACCGCAGCCGCCCGCTGCTGGCGAGCGGCGACCGCCGCGAAAAACTCACCGCGCTGGCCGCCCAGCGCGACGTCCTCTATGCCGAGGTCGCGGACCTGCGCCACGAAGCGAACACCGCGAAACCCGACACCGCGGCGCGGCGCCTGGCAGCAACGATTTCCGGACAATGGCTGCGCATCACCGACCATGCCGCAGCCTGATACGCACGACCTGCAGGTGGAACTGGGCGAACGCAGCTATCCGATCCGGATCGCCGCGGGCCTGCTCGATCGCCGCGATGCCTTCGCCGGGGTGACTTTCGGCCGCCACGTGCTGCTGGTCACCGACGCCAATGTCGCGCCGCTGTACGCCGATCGCGTGCGCCGGATCCTGCCCGGCAACCACGAGGCCGCACTGCTGGTGCTGCCGGCCGGCGAACAGCACAAGACCCTGGCGAGCTGCGCGAAGATCTTCTCCGCGCTCGCCGACATGCAGGCCAGCCGCGACACGCTGGTGATCGCGCTCGGCGGCGGCGTGATCGGCGACATGGCCGGCTTCGCCGCGGCCTGCTGGATGCGCGGCGTGCGCTTCCTGCAGATCCCGACCACCCTGCTGGCGATGGTGGATTCCTCGGTCGGCGGCAAGACCGCCGTCGACCTGCCGCAGGGCAAGAACCTGGTCGGCGCCTTCCACCAGCCCTGCGCGGTGGCGATCGACACCGACCTGCTCGCGACCCTGCCCGCGCGCGAGCTTTCCGCCGGGCTGGCCGAAGTGGTCAAGTACGGCGCGCTCGGCGACGCGCGTTTCTTCGCCTGGATCGAGCAGCACGCCGACGCGCTGATGGCCGGCGACGCGGCCACGCTCGCCGAAGCGGTGCGGCGCAGTTGCGAGCACAAGGCGCGCGTCGTCGTTGCCGATGAAACCGAGCAGGGCGAGCGCGCCCTGCTGAACTTCGGCCACACCTTCGGCCACGCGATCGAGGCCGAGACCGGCTACGGCGAATTGCTGCACGGCGAAGCGGTCGCGATCGGCATGATGCTGGCGGCGCGCATGTCGTCCGAACTCGGGCTCGCGCCCCTGCTCGATGCCGCGCGGCTGGCCGCCCTGCTCGAACGCCTGCAACTGCCGGTCGCGATTCCTTCGCGCATCGCAGCAAGGCTCGATCCATCCGGCCTGCTGGCGCGCATGCGCCTGGACAAGAAGAACGTCTCCGGCCGCCTGCGCCTGATCCTGTGGCGACGCATCGGCCACGCCTTCGTCGCCGAGGACGTCGATTCGCACCACGTCCTCGAAGTGCTGACCGACGCGCTGGTGGGCGACGACGGCTGAGGCCGTTGTCGCGGAAACCCGTTGCATCTGGCGGTCCCGGCGCAGGCGCCGGTTAGAATGTGCGCATGCGCCTGCTCCTCCAGCACCCGCCCGCCGGGGCCGAAGCCCCGCGCTTCGTGCAACTGACCCTCGAACAGGACCTGTTCGGCGGCTGGCTGCTGCTGCGCGAAACCGGCCAGACCGGACAGCGCAGCACGGTCAAGCGCGAACAGTTCCTGCAGCAGGCCGAGGCGATTGCCGCGTTCGAGAACGCGCGCGACGCCAACATCAAGCGCGGCTTCCGGGTCACGTTCGCGCAAGGCGTCGGGGCGCCACGCTGATGACGTTCGCGCCCTTGGACAATGACCGCCTGCTGCGCGCCCTGCACCGCGAACCCGTCGATCGCACTCCGGTCTGGCTGATGCGCCAGGCCGGCCGCTACCTGCCCGAGTACCGCGCGACGCGCGCACGCGCCGGCAGCTTCCTGGCGATGGCGAAGACCCCCGAGCTGGCCTGCGAAGTCACCCTGCAGCCGCTGGCGCGCTTCGACCTCGATGCGGCGATCCTGTTCTCCGACATCCTGACCGTGCCCGATGCGATGGGCCTGGGTCTGTATTTCGTCGAGGGCGAAGGCCCGAAATTCGAACGCCCGGTGCGCAACGCCGCCGATGTCGCGAAGCTGGCCGTGCCCGACATGGGCCGCGAACTGCGCTACGTGATGGACGCCGTCTCGCTGATCCGCCGCGAGCTCGCCGGACGCGTGCCGCTGATCGGCTTCTCCGGCAGCCCGTGGACGCTGGCCTGCTACATGATCGAGGGCGGCGGCAGCGACAACTTCAGCATCATCAAGTCGATGATGCTCAACGATCCGGCGTCGCTGCATCGCCTCCTCGCCGTGACCACCGACGCGGTGATCGCCTACCTGTCGGCGCAGCGCGAAGCCGGCGCGCAGGTACTGCAGGTGTTCGATACCTGGGGCGGCGTGCTCGCGCCGCACCACTACCGCGAGTTCTCGCTGCCCTATCTCGCGCGCATCGCGAAGGAACTGCCGCGCGGCGCCCTTCGACAGGCTCAGGACGAACGGGATCGGAACGCGCCGCTGATCCTGTTCGGCAAGGGCAACGCGCCCTACCTGGAAGAACTCGCCGACAGCGGCGCCGACGCGATCGGCGTGGACTGGCTCGTTTCCCTCGAGGAAGCGCGTCGTCGCACGCAGGGCAAGGTCGCGCTCCAGGGCAACCTCGATCCGGCCGTGCTATATGGCTCGCCGGATGCGATTGGCAACGAGGTCCGCCGCACCCTCGACAGCCATGCGCGCGGCGGCGACGGCTCGAACACCGGCCTGGTCTTCAACCTCGGCCATGGCCTGTCGCCCGACATGGACCCCGAACACGTGCGCGCGCTTGTCGATGCGGTGCACGAAAAGGGGTCAGAGTGAATTTTCCGTGCAGCGCCTCGCATGTTCGAGAATGCATGAGCGGAAATTCACTCTGACCCCTTTTCGCTGATTGTCCCGGCTGGAAGCCATCAGTGGATACGCGTATCGTCCGCGCTTCCGCGAACGTGGAGCCGGTCGGACAGATGTCCAGTAAATCGACGGACAACCTTGCAACGCTCGCAGCGATCGGGCTCCTGGCCTATGCGTCGGCCGACATCGTCCATCACGTGCTTGGTCACGGGGCGGCCTGCCTGCTCCTGGGTGGCCGGATCAGATCGCTGTCATCGGTCTTCGTGAACTGCACGGTGACCGGCGCGGCGGTCGACCTGGCCGGACCCTTGGCGAACTTCGTGCTCGGCATCGTCGCCTTGCTGGCGCTGCGTGGCCTGCCGCGCGCAACGACACCGACGCGGCTGCTGCTGATCCTCGTCGCCGCGTTCAACCTGTTCTGGCTGGAACTGCAACTGGTCTTCAGCGCCGCGACCAGGACCGACGACTGGGCGTGGGCCATGCACGTGTTCCATGTTCCCGAGCCCGGCCGATACGCGATGATCGGCGCCGGCATGATGGCGTATTTCGTGACGGCACGGGCGGTCGCGGCGCTGCTGGCGCCTTTTGCTTCCCCCGTCGCGCGCGTCCGCAGGATCGTCGTCGTCGCATGGCTGGCCGGCGGCGCCATCGCGTGCGCAACGGCGGCTTTCGATCCCCACCCGGTTGCGGCCTTGTTGCACGGTGCCGCGCCGCAATCGCTGCTCCTCTCGATCGGCTTGCTGTTCCTGCCGCCGAAAGCGGCTCGACGGGCGCCGGCCGTCGAGCCGGCAAGCGTCATCGAATTCTCGTGGCCATGGGTCATGGCCGCAACGGTCATCGGCGTCGCATCGATGGCGCTGCTCGGGCCCGGATTCGCTCTGTCGATCTGATCGTCCATCGATGGCGCATCGGACGATCAGATCGACAGTGCACCCTCAGCGCCCGACCAGCCGTTCCAGCGCTTCTCCGAGCAGTTCCCCCGTCACCGGCTTGCGCAGGAAGCCATCCATGCCGGCGGCGCGCGCGTCGGATTCTGCGGTCGCGTCGGCGCGTGCGGTGACGGCGAGCAGCGGCAGCCGCATGCCACGCGCGCGGATCAGGCGGGCAAGGTCGAGGCCGTTGACGCCGGGCAGGTCGAGGTCGAGCAGGGCGGCGTCGAAACGCGCATTGTCGAGTTCCGACAACGCGGCCAATCCGTGCTGCGCGTGGACGACTTCGTGCCCTTGCAGGCGCAGCAGGCCCTGCAGCACTTCGGCGACGATGGGATCGTCCTCGACGAGCAGCAATCGCAATGCTTGCGCCGGTGCGCGCGCGGAAGGCTCGGCGGCAGCGAGCGGCGGCTCGGCCTCGGGCAACGGCAGCAGCACGTCGAAACGCGTACCGACGCCGGGCGTGCTCTCGACCGCGATCGTTCCACCCATCGCCGCCGCAAGTTCACGGCAGATCGCCAGGCCGAGGCCGCTGCTGCCGTGCCGCGTGGCGGCACGCGCGCCTTCGCCCTGCTCGAAGCGTTCGAACAGCCGCTCGACCTGCTGCGCATTCATGCCCGGGCCGGTATCGACCACCGTGACGCGCAGCGGCCCTTGCTGCGGCTCGCGGGTGAGCACGATGCGCACGCTGCCGCGCTCGGTGAACTTGATCGCGTTGTTGCCGAGGTTGAGCAGGATCTGCCGCACCCGCGCCGCGTCGCCGCGCAGGCCGCGCGGCACGTCGGCGACGACATGGCAATCGAAGGCGATCCGTTTCGCCGCGGCCTGCGGATGCAGCAACGCATCGACCTCGCGCAGCAACACGCACGGATCGAACGGCGCGACATCCAGCGCGAGCTTGCCCGCCTCGATGCGCGCGAGGTCGAGGGCGTCGTTGACGATCCGCAACAGGTGCTGGCCGGCGCGCTGGATCGACTCGGCCTGCTCGCGCTGGTTCGACGCGAGCTCGCTGCCGAGCAGCAGTTCGGTCATTCCGAGCACGCCGGTCATCGGCGTGCGGATCTCGTGGCCCATGGTCGCGAGGAAACGCGACTTGGCCTCCGAGTTCTGCTCGGCGAGCGCACTGCGCTGCTCGGCCAGCGCGTAGGCATGGCGCTGGCGCAGGCGCCTGCGGTACAGCCAGGCCATCAGCAGCAGCGCGCACACGATGAAAGCGGCGTAGGCGGCATAGGCCAGCCGCGTCTTCCACCACGGCGGATGCACGACGATCGCCATGTCGGGCACCGTCGACCATACGCCGTCGGCACTCGCGGCCTGCACGGACAGAGCATAGCGCCCGGGGTCGAGCCGCGAGAACACGCGCTCGCCGCTCGCACCGCCGTCGATCCAGCCGGCGTCGTAGCCGTGCAGGAGGAAGCGGTAGTCGTTCGCCTTCGGATCGGCGTACGACAGCAGTCGCGCGCTCACGCGCAGGTCGCGATCGTCCGGGCCGAGCTCGATGCCGGCGCGCGGATCGAGCGGAACGGAGCGATCGCCGCGGCGCACGTCGACCGTGTCGATCGCCAGCGGAGGCTTCGCGTCCTGGAGCGGGATCTTCGCCGGCTCGAACAGGACGAGTCCATCCACGGTGCCCGCCGCGGCGATGCCATCGGGCGTCAGCAGCGGTGGATGCCGGCCGAATTCCTGGCTCGGCAGCCCGTCGCGCACGCCGTACATGCGCACGCGGCCGCTGCCCGGATCGAAGCGCAGCAGGCCGCGCACCGTGGTCAGCCACACATCGCCGCGCGCGTCGGCGATCACGCCGCCGGACTCGACCGCGGGCAGGCCGCGCTTCTCGTCCACGCGCAGTTGCAGGTCCAGCGCATGGCCGTCCCAGCCGTAGCGTTCGAGACCGCCCAGGCGATGCAGCCAGAGCGTGCGCGCGTCGGCGAAGGCGAAACCATAGATGCGGTCGGTCGGCGAACCCGGTACGGGCGCGAAGCGATGCGCGGCATCGTTCCAGGCGAACAGGCCGCGGCCGTTCGACAGCCACAGCGCGCCCTGCGGCGACACGCCGAGCTGCTCGGTATCTGCGGCGGTCAGGCCGAGGTCGTCGCCGGGCTTGATCGAGAACAGCACTCGCCCATCGCCGCTGCGCGCCTGGATGCCCACGCCCAGGCTCGATATCCAGACGCGGCCGTCGGGCGTCTGCGCGATCAGGTCGTTCGGCCCGGACAACGGCGCATCGTGCGCGCTGTCCTGGTCCCATGCCTGGAGCTTGCGCGTGCGCGGATCGGCGCGCGCGACGCCGGTGTTGTAGCCGATCCACAAGGGGCCGTCGCCGCGCTGGCTCAGCGCCCACAGGTACTTGTGCGCGAGTTCGGGCGGAGACCAGTGCTCGATCGCGCCGGTCGCCGGATCGAGCCGGTCGATCGCGCTGTGTCCGCCGACCACCCAGAGGCGGCCGTCGCCTGCGCGCGCGATGGCCTCGGGCTGGGTGGCGCTCGGCGAGTCCGGACGCGCGCCATCGTGCGCGAAGCTCGCGAAGCGCAGCGCCTGCGACACGAGCTGGGCGAGGCCGCCGTTCTTGGTCGCGAACCAGACGCTGCCTTCGCGATCCTGGAGCATGCCCATCACGCGCTGGGTACCGGTGCCGGGGATGGCGACCGACAGCGCAGGCGCGTTGGCGACGGATTCCGGCTCGCGTCGCCGCAGCAGCGCCGCGATGCTCAGCCACCAGCCGCCGTGGCGGTCGCGCAGGATGCCGGTCACGCGCGGGTCGCCGGCTCCCGGATTCCAGTCCATCGCGCGCACCGATCCGTTCGCCGCACGCAGGAAGAGGCCAGCCTTGGTCGCGAACCAGGTGCGGCCGTCGGCCTCGGGCAGGATCGCGAACACCAGTTCGTCCTTCACGCCCGGCGCGTCCACGCGTTCGAAATCGCGGCCGGTCCAGCGCGCCGCGCCGGCGGTGGTCGCCACCCACAGTTCGCCGCGCGGACCGACCGCCAGCGCGAACACGTTTTCGTCCGGCAGGCTGCGCGGATCGTCCTTGCGCGGCTGCCAGTTCGCAATCGCGCCGTGTGCGTCCATGCGGTAAAGACCGCCGCCGAAGCTGCCGAACCACAACGCGCCGTCGGGCGTGGAATCGATCGAGAAGACGTCGTCCTCGCCCATCGCCGGCGTGTTGTCGTGGCCGTAGCGGCGGAAATGCACGCCGTCGGGCAGCAGCATCGCCATGCCGTGGCCTTCCATCGCCGCCCATACGCGATCCTGCGCGTCCACGTGCAACGCCTGCACGAGGTTGCCCGGCAGCGATGCCGGATCGGCCGGATCGTGGCGCCAGACCTTGAAGCCGATGCCATCGAAGCGCGCCAGGCCGTCGTCGGTGGCCAGCCACAGGTAGCCACGGGCATCCTGCGCGATCGCGTTCACGCTGCTCGAAGGCAGCCCGTCGGAGACGCCGTACATGCGCAGGCGCGGTGTCTCCGGCAGTTCCACGCGCACGGCAGCCGCCGTCGCGGCGCGGACACGGGCAACCTCCGGCGGCGCCGCACACGCGATGCCGACCAGCGTCCACAGCAGGCAGGAAAGGATCGTCCGTCGCATGGTTCTCCCCGCGGCCATCCTCGCAATGCAGCGTTGCGGCCGCAAGCCTGCACCGGTTCACGCCGGCCGTCCTACAATCGCCGTGTCGCCTTGCAAGTGGGCATCCAGTTCCAGAACCGCCTGCTTCCCCGCAGCCATCGCCATCGCAGGACAGCCATCGATGAACCGCGAGCCCGCCGTCCGCTGGAACCGTTTCGCGCAAGTGCTGCACTGGCTGATCGCGCTGATGATCGTCGGCATGGGCATCGTCGGACTGACGATGACCCTGATGGAACCTTCGCTCGACAAGCTGAAGGTCTATGCCCTGCACAAGTCCTTCGGCATCACCGTGCTGGTGCTGGTCGCGCTGCGGCTGCTGTGGCGCATCTCGCATCGCGCGCCGCCACCGGTGCCGATGCCGCGCTGGCAGCACGTTTCCGCACAGGCCGTGCATTTCCTTTTGTACGTGCTGATGTTCGCGATGCCGCTGTCGGGCTGGCTGTTCAACTCGGCGGCGAACTTCCCGCTGCAGTGGTTCGGCCTGGTCCAGTTGCCGTCGCTGTGGCACGCCGACCCGGACGTCAAGCACTGGGCGCGCGAATTCCACGAGTACGGTTTCTGGACGCTGTTCGCGCTGGTGAGCCTGCATGCCGCGGCGGCGATCAAGCATCACTACATCGACAAGGACGAGACCCTGCGGCGCATGCTGCCGGGCCTGCCGCCACCGGAAGGAGGAGACGCGCCATGAACATCCAGCTCGCGGAGATCACGCTCATGGACATCGTGTCGACGAACACCCTGCGTAACGTGTTCACGCTCGCCCTGCTCGCCTCGCCCGCAGCGATGGCCGGCACCTGGCATGCCGACGGCCAAGGCTCCACGCTCGCCTTCTCCGGCGTCAGCCAGGGCGAGGCCTTCAGCGGCAAGTTCAAGACCTTCGATGCGACGATCGTGTTCGACACGGCGAAGCTGGCCGGTTCGCGCTTCGACGTGAAGATCACCCTCGCCAGTGCCGACACTGCGAACGCCGAACGCGACGATTCGCTGCATGGCAAGGACTTCTTCGACGCGGCGCACAATCCCGTCGCCACGTACACCGCGACGAAGTTCCGCAGCCTCGGCGGCAACCGCTACGCCGCCGACGGCACGCTGAGCCTGCACGGCGTGAGCAAGCCGGTGACCCTGACCTTCACCTGGACCTCGGGCGTCGTCCTCAACCTGACCGGCGATGCGGTCGTGAACCGGCTGGACTTCAACGTCGGCGGCGGCCAGTGGGCCGACACCACCCAGATCGCCAATGCGGTGAAGGTCCACACCAGCCTGATCCTCAAGGCGGCCAGCAAGTAGCACGGCCATAGCGGAACCGGTTGCCTGCGGGGCGAGTTTTTTTGTAGAAGAACGAACAACAAGGCGTTCCGCGCTGACGCGCGGGTTACTTTCTGTTTTGGCTCGGGCAAACAGACGATCGCCAAGCGACCCACCGCTGACAGCGTCGTCCCAACCTGCGAGCATGGCGCGCACCCACGCGCCGGGAACCCGCATGTCCGAACACCACCACGCCATCCGCCGCGACATCGGCCCCTTCGCCCTGATGCTGATCGGACTGGGCTCGATCATCGGCTCGGGCTGGCTGTTCGGCGCATGGCGCGCAGCAGGACTGGCCGGGCCCGACGCGATCTGGGCCTGGGTGATCGGCGCCTTGATCGTCAGCGCGGTCGCACTCACCTACGCCGAGCTGGGCGCAATGTTCCCCGAGTCGGGCGGCATGGTGCGCTACGGCCAGTATTCGCACGGCTCGCTGGTCGGTTTCGTCGGCGCGTGGTCGAACTGGATCGCCGTGGTCTCGGTGATCCCGATCGAAGCCGAGGCCTCGGTGCAGTACATGGCGTCCTGGCACTGGACCTGGGCGCAGAACCTGTACGTGCACATGCCCGACGGCAAGGGCGAGTTGACTCCGCCCGGACTGGCAATCGCCGCCGCACTGGTGATCGTGTACTTCCTGTTCAACTTCTGGAGCGTGAAGCTGTTCGCGCGCTCGAACACCGCGATCACCACGGTCAAGCTCGTGGTGCCGGCGTTGACCGCGCTGGCGCTGATCGCCAGCGGTTTCCATCCGGGCAACTTCAGCGTCGGGGTGAACGGCGGCGCGCACGTGACCGACTTCGCCGCCGTGCTCACGGCGGTGGCCACGGCCGGCATCGTGTTCAGCTACAACGGTTTCCAGAGCCCGGTGAACATGGCGGGCGAGGCGCGCAATCCCGGCCGCAACCTGCCGCTGGCGATCGTCGGCGCGATCGGGCTGGCGACGGTCGTCTACATCCTGCTGCAGGTCGCCTACCTCGGCTCGGTGCCGCCGGAAATGCTCGCCAAGGGCGGCTGGCATGGCATCGACTTCCGCTCGCCGTTCGCCGAACTGGCGGTGATCGTCAACCTGCAATGGCTGGCGATGCTGCTCTATGCCGACGCCTTCATCAGCCCCAGCGGCACCGGCATGACCTACACCGCGACCACCGCGCGCATGCTCTATGCGATGGAGAAGAACGGCACGATGCCGGCGGTGTTCGGCCGCGTGCACCCGGTGTACGGCGTGCCACGCGCGGGCATGTGGTTCGACCTCGCGGTGGGCTTCGTCTTCCTGTTCTATTTCCGCGGCTGGGGCTCGCTGGCGGCGGTGATCTCAGTGGCGACGATCATCTCCTACATGACCGGCCCGGTCAGCGCGATGAGCCTGCGCCGCACCGCGCCCGACCTGCTGCGCCCGCTGCGCCTGCCTGCGATGCCGCTGGTGTCCTGCCTGGGCTTCGTGTTCGCCACCGAGCTGATGTACTGGGCGAAATGGCCGCTGACTGGCGAGGTGATCCTGCTCGTGGTGGTCGCGTTGCCGGTGTACTTCTACTACCAGGCGCGCGCCGGCTGGCGCGACTTCGGGCGACAGGTGGCGGGCGCGGCGTGGCTGATCGCCTACCTGCCGGCGATCGCGCTCATCTCGTGGCTGGGCAGCACGAAGTTCGGCGGCATGGGCTACCTGTCCTACGGCTGGGACCTGGTCGTGGTCGCGATCGTCGCGCTGGGCTTCTATTTCTGGGGCCTGCGCTGCGGCTGGCGGACGCCGGACATCGAGGCCCTGCATCGCACCGAGGAAAGGAGCCACGAGGTGCCGTCCGAGGATCCGTGAGCGCCAACCGTCTCTCTACGGGTCCAACTGCGCTCCTCCCTCTCCCCTTGCGGAGAGAGATCGAGGAAGAGGGGATAGGCACAACGCTGGCGTTGCGCTTGCACACTCCGCGTCACTGCCCCTCTCCGCAACCCCTCTCCCGCAAGGGGAGAGGGGCTTTCAGTCACAGCAGGAACTCGCGTACCGCCGCGGCGTCGAACGGCCAGCCCAGTTCGCGGTCGTGCTCGCTGTCGAGCAACACCGGCACGCGGTCGCCGTAGCGTGCTTCGAGCGAAGGGTCGCCGTCGATCCAGACGGTCTCGAATTCGGGGGCGTGCGCCTGTGCGAGCACGTCGAGCGCGGCATCGCAGAGCGGGCAGTGATCGCGCTGGAACAGGATCAGCGGCATCGAAGGCATTTCCTATTCAGGATGTAAACATGGAAACCCGGGTCACAAGCATAGAATAGGACGTCGCACCGGAAACGAGGCATCCATGCCCTACCTGCTCGTCCGCCATGGCGTTCGCGACTACGCGCACTGGCGCGCGCTGTTCGACGCCGACGCGGAGGGCCAGCGCGACGCAGGCATGCACGCACTGTACGTGCTGCACGACCCGCTCGATCCGCACATCGCGGTGTTCCTGTTCGAAGTCGAGGATCGCGCGCGCGCGGAAAGCTACATGGGCCGCCCCGGCGGCGAGAAGATCGCCGAGGCGGCCGGCGTGCAACCACCCTTCGACGTCCACTGGCTGGAGAAATAGATGGCCGTCAGCACCTTCGACCTGTTCAAGATCGGCATCGGGCCCTCGTCGTCGCACACGGTCGGACCGATGCGCGCCGCGGTGCGCTTCGTCACCCGCTGGCTGCTGGAAGCGGGCAACCTCGATCGCGTCGCCCGCGTGCGCTGCGAGTTGTTCGGCTCGCTCGCCCTCACTGGCCGTGGCCATGGCACCGACAAGGCGGTGCTACTGGGACTGGAAGGCGAATGGCCCGACAAGGTCGATCCCGACGCGATCCCGTCGAAGCTCGAACGCATCCGCGAATCGAAGACCCTCCGCCTGCTCGACAGGCGCGAGATCGCCTTCGACGAGAAGACCGACCTGGTCTTCAACAAGCGCGAGAGCCTGCCCTTCCATCCCAACGGCATGCGTTTCAAAGCCTTCGACGCGGAAGGCAACGAACTGGCCGCGCGCGACTACTACTCGGTCGGCGGCGGCTTCGTGGTCAACCAGGACGACGCCTCGAATGACCGCATCGTCGCCGACACCACCGCGTTGCCCTACCCGTTCAAGTCCGGCGAGGAGCTGCTCGCGCGCTGCGCGGAGAACGGCATCACGATCGCCCAGTTGATGTTCGCCAACGAAAAGGTCTGGCGCGGCGAGGACGAGATCAAGGCGAACCTGCGCGCGATCTGGTCGGCTATGCAGGACTGCGTGAAACGCGGCATCCGCAACGACGGCACCCTGCCCGGTGGCCTGCACGTGCAGCGCCGCGCACCGTCCCTCCACGAGGACCTGCTCGAACGTCCCGAAGCGGCGATGCGCGATCCGCTCACCGTGCTCGACTGGGTGAACCTCTATGCGCTCGCGGTCAACGAGGAGAACGCCGCCGGCGGCCGCGTCGTCACCGCGCCGACCAATGGCGCGGCCGGCATCATCCCGGCCGTGCTGCACTACTACGACCGTTTCTGCCCGGGCGCCGACGAGCAGGGCGTGTTCGACTTCCTGCTCACCGCGGCCGCGATCGGCATCCTCTACAAGGAGAACGCCTCGATCAGCGGCGCCGAGGTCGGCTGCCAGGGCGAAGTCGGCGTCGCCTGCTCGATGGCCGCCGGCGGACTCACCGCATCGCTCGGCGGATCGCTCGGCCAGGTCGAGAACGCCGCCGAGATCGGCATGGAGCACAACCTCGGCCTCACCTGCGATCCGATCGGCGGCCTCGTGCAGATTCCGTGCATCGAGCGCAACGCGATGGGCGCGGTGAAAGCGATCAACGCGCAGCGCATGGCCTCGCGCAGCGACGGCAAGCACCGCGTGTCGCTCGACAAGGTCATCAAGACCATGCGCGACACCGGACGCGACATGAAGGACAAGTACAAGGAAACGTCGCGGGGCGGCTTGGCGGTCAACGTCATCGAGTGCTGATTGGTACTCTCCTCTCCCGCTTTGCTTTGTCCCTCTCCCGCTCGCGGGAGAGGGCTAGGGTGAGGGGAGACCGGTTCGGCGCCTGAAAAGAACCCTCATCCGCCTGCCGGCACCTTCTCCCGCAAAGCGGGAGAAG
>DASXKN010000021.1:0-4974 GCA_036496805.1 Lysobacteraceae bacterium | reverse complement strand
TCGCGGGAATGCGCGCGAACGCATCCCCGAACAGGCGCTGTAGCAACGCGGGCACCAGCGGCAGCGTGGCGAGCATCAGCAGCAACGCCACCACGATCTTCAGTGGTAGCACGAGGAAATAGACGTTGGCCTGGGGCATCGCCCGCGTCGCATAGGCGACGCCGACATCGACCACGAACAGGCCCAGCATCACCGGAGCCACCACCATCAGCCCGAGCAGGAAGCTGCTGCCGAGCATGTCGAACAGCGCCTGCATGTCCAGATGCGCCTTCGCTCCGCCCAGCGGAAGCACCCTCACGCTGGCGACCAGCGTGCGGTAAAGCACCAGGTGCAGGTCGAGGACGAAGAACAGCACCGTGCCGAGCAGCATCAGCATCGTACCCAGCGGCGACTGCGAGTCGTTGTCGTCGCCCGGGTTGAACAGGGTGATCGCGCTCAGCCCGGCCTGCACGTCCACGACCCATCCGGCCATGTGCAGCGCCGCCTGCGGGATCATCACCGCCAGCCCGAATACCAGCCCGATCACCAGCTCTCCCATCGCCGCAAGCACCCAGCCCGCAGGCTGCTGCCAGCCGCCGATCCAGCGATCCACCGGCGTGGCCAGCACCGTCAGCCAAGCCAGCCCGAGCACGAGCACGATGCGCACCAGCGGGGGCGCCCAGCGCAACGGCGAGAGCGAGGGCAACGCGACCGGCGGCAGGTAGCGCAGGAAGGCGAGCGACATCAGGACGGCGAAGCGTTCGACGGGTTCCATCGCTACATCGCCGCCGCCACGCCGAACATGTGGCGCGCCAGCTCCATCGCGATCCCGAGCATCCAGCTGCCCAGCACCAGACATGTCAGCACCACCGCCACGATCTTCGGCACGAAGGTGAGCGTCATCTCCTGGACCTGGGTGGCGACCTGCACGATCGAGATCAGCAGGCCGACCACGAGGGTCGCCAGCAGGATCGGCGCGGACATCTTCACCGCGGCCAGCAGCGTCTCCGTCAGCAGACGGATGGCGAAATCCGAATCCATCAACGTATCGAGCCGCTTAGCGCGGACTCGCTCCCAGGACGGACTTCAGGCGCGCGGCGAATTCGCCCACCGGCAACTGGCTCGCGACGCCGTCGCCGGCGATCAGCGTTCCCAGCAGCGCTTCGGAGGCCTCGTGATCTCCTCGCGCGTCCAGCACCAGGGTCTTGGCGTAGCGTGCGGTGACCGCATTCGGATCCAGGCGCAGCGCGCGTTTGATCCCCAGCTCGGCCTCATCGAAATTGCCGCGCAGGGCATCGATGAGCGCCAGTCCGCCATGCGAGTCGCCGAAGTTGCGGTCGAGCGCGTAGGCCCTGCGATAGCTCGCCTCGGCGGCCGCGCTGTCGCCTTGCAGCAGTTGCGTCCACGCGAGCGCGTGCCAGGTGCCGATGTGGTCGGGCATCGTGCGGACGGCGTGTTCGAGTACCTGACGCGCGCGCGTCAGATCATTGCGCAGCATCAGCAATTGGCCGTAGCCCGAAAGAACGCGGCCGGAATTGGGATGGCGCGTCAACGCGCGCTCGAAGTGCGTCTGCGCCGTGTCGAGTTGCTGCGCCCACAGCGCCTGCGTGCCGGCGACGAGCAGGGCTTCGTGCTGATCGGGATGGCGCCCCAGGCATTCGCGTGCAGCCTGCGCCGCGCCGTTGAAGTCGTTGTGGTCGAACAACGCGAGCGCGCGTACGCCCAGCGCTGCCGCATGGTCGGAATCGATGGCGACCGCGCGATCGAGCGCCGCCTTCGCGGTTTCAAAGTCGCCCTGCATCAGGGCGATGCGGCCTTCCAGCACGAACAGCGCCGGATCGGCTGGATAATGCGCGATGGCGGTACGGACCGACTCCATCGCCTCGTCGGCCCTGCGCTGGCAGAGTTGACCAAAGGCGAGGTCGTGCCAGACGCCGGCGCTCTCGTGACCTTCAGCGATGAGGCGGCGGTAGATCGCTTCGGCGGCCGCGTAATCACCATGGACCAAGGCGATCCGTGCGAGGCGGAAACGCACACCGGCGGCCGCCTGCTTTTCAGCAGGCAACGCTTCAAGGACCTCGCGGGCTTCAGCGGGAAGACCTTGCGCGATCAGCGCGTCGGCCAGGTCGCAGGCCAGATCCACATTGTGCGGATCGGCGGACAAAAAGCTACGCAGGCGCGCTGTTCGCGCGTCGTTGGGTACCATAGTGACATCGTCTCCCGAATGTCTTGTCTCGGTCCTCCCACGCGCATCCCCATGCACGCGATCAGACCGTCCTGCCGGTTTCGAGAGTTGCCCCACGATCCCAAACGGGGCGCAGCCTAAACGAAGGCTGAATCCGGAGTCAATGGAAATTTTCGCAAGACTTGCGGCAGCCTGCGATTTCGTGATCAGCCCTGCAGTTCCCGGATCATTCCGGCGAACTGCGCGCGGTGCCGCTCGTCGGCCTCGAGCGTGGCCACCAGCCGTTCGAGCATCGGCTGCCACTCGGAATACTCGCGCAGCCGGGCGCCGAACTCCCACAACAGCACCGTTCGGACCACGCGCGGCCTGACCGCAGCCATCGCCTTCTCATCGTCGGGCGAAATACCTTTGACCATAGCCGCCAGCTCACGCTTCAGGCCCGCGACATCGCGTTTTTTCGCCTCGACGACGTGGTCGGCCAACGAGGCGTCCGCCACATCCGGCCTCGCTCCTGGCTCACGCTCGGTCTTCTTGGCCACCTCCGCCCGCAGCGCCGCCAGCAGGGCGGAAGTTGGCGGCAGCCCCTCGATCGGCACCGCGGATCAGCCCCCGCGTCCGTAGTTGGCCAGCAACATCGGCGCGGCCGCAGGCGACGGCCCCGTGCGCTCGGTAACGGTTTCCGCCTGCTGCCATTGCGCGAGCAGGCGCTTCATGTCGGCCGCCAGCGCCGGAATCGGCTGCGGCAAGGCTAGGCCTGCCTGCAACTCGCGGATCGAGCCGTCACGGTCATCCACGGCCGCCGCCATGAGCGCACGCGCAAAAGCCCCCATCGCGTCGGGATGGCCCAACAGCGTTGCGAAGCACTGCCGCGCCTCGCCTGCCCTCCCCGTCACCAGCAGCAGCTGGGCGAGCTGGAAACGCGCGACCGCGAACTCCGGCGCCATCGCCACCACCGCGCGGAAACCCGCCTCGGCCTGCGCCATCATGCCCAGCTGCGCGTGCTGCGCGGCCAGCAGGTAGTGCGCATAGACGTGTCCGGGCTCGCGTTCGAGCAGGGTCTTGAGCATTACCACCGCATCGGCATCGCGATCGCCGCGGATCGCGTCCAGCGCCAGGCGCAGCAGTTCCTCGTTGTCCAGCTTGTCGTAGTCCATCGCCATCACCGCACGTGGCGGCGTCGAATGTGTCGGGATTGTGGCCCCAAACGCCCCGGGAGACCATACGGCACCGCTGTACATCTGGGGATGCGGTGGGCGCCGGGGCCACACCCAATTATCCGCGGCGCGCCGGAAAAGTTTATGCCGGGTGCGAAAGCGGCCCGCCAGTTCCGATTTCCGCCACGACACTGGTCTCCCCTCATCGCTGGGAGTCCGATCCATGGCCACTCTAATCAAGACACCATCCAGGAACTGGAAAGCGGTTGTCCGCAAGCGCGGCTGGCCGACCACGGCCAGGACATTCCGCCTCAAGCGCGACGCGGCCGACTGGGCCCGACATCTCGAAGACCACATCGTCAGCGGCGACGCCTTGCCCCAACCGAGGAGCCGACTGCTCTTCGGCCAGGCCATCGAGCGTTATCTGCGCGAGGTGAGCGCCATCAAGAGCCCGAAGACATATCAAGCCGAACGCGGCCGCGCGAAACACCTGCTGGGGTTCTTCGAGAAATATTTCCTGACCTCGATCACGCCCGATCTCGTCGCGACCTATCGCGACATGCGCCTTGTCAGCCGGCACCGGAACGTCATCACACACCGCAGTCCGGAAGCACTGCTGGCGCCGCCCACGGTCCGCCTCGAACTCGCCCTGCTCAGCCACCTGTATGTCGTGGCCATCCGCGAGTGGCGAACCGGGCAAATCTTCAATCCAGTTTCGCTGGTCCGCCGCCCTCCTCCCGGACCAGGACGGCAGCGACGCCTGAACCCTGGCGAGGAACACGCCCTGCTGAGGGCCGCGAGCGATCTGGGCGACCCGAGAGTCGGCTGGGCGATCCGGATCGCGCTGGAAACCGCCATGCGTCAAGGCGAAATCCTCGGGCTTCGACTGGCGGATGTCGATCTGCGACAGCGGGTCGCGCTGTTGCCCACGACCAAGAACGGGCATGCGCGCACAGTGCCGCTCACGCGCGCCGCTGTCGAAACGCTGACCGAAGCGATGGCGAGTCCCCGCCGACGAGCAGGCAGCGCCTTCATCTTCTGCGGCCAGCCACCCGGGGACAGGGCCTTGAGCCAGTGCCGCTTCTGGACAGCATGGGACGCGGTCCGTTCCGAAGCCGGACTGGTCGACTTCCGTTTTCACGATCTGCGCCACGAGGCCATCAGCCGTCTCGTGGAAGTCGGGTTGAGCGACCAGGAGGTGGCGACGATCAGCGGCCATCGCTCCATGCAGATGCTCAAGCGCTACACGCATCTGCGAGCCCAGGACCTGGTGGCCCGACTCGACCGACTCCTCGGCGGGCGAGACTCGCTGGTGTCCTCTGCTCCGATGCCAACGTAACGGAAATGTACCGCGGCAAATTGTTCGAGGAAGCGTCGTATCGCGTGGTTGCATCCCATTGCGAGGACATTGCAGACCGCCCCCCTGCACTCCATGTGCACCTTCGGGATTCATCCACGGTCCGGAAGCGCTTCTCCTGGCGCAGCCGACACGTGGGTGCGGGCCCAGGAACACCTGCCTGTGGTACGTCATCGCCGATGCCAACAACCTGGAGGACCCGAACGCGGGGCTGACCGAGGGCATCGAGCTCAAGACGCCGGCGGTGCAGGTGACGAGCAACAACGCCTCGACCCTGAAACCCTACGACCCGAACAGCG
>DASXKN010000020.1:0-201200 GCA_036496805.1 Lysobacteraceae bacterium | reverse complement strand
CCGTGCCGGCCTCGGTGTAGCGCTTCACGAAGGTCGGCGTAAAGCCCGAGAAGAGGCCCACCATGTCGTGGAACACGAGCACTTGGCCGTCGCAGTCCGTGCCCGCGCCGATGCCGATGGTCGGAATGCCGGCGCGCCCGGTAATGAGCTTCGCGAGCGGGGCCGGGACGAGCTCGAGCACCACGCCCCAGCAGCCCGCCGCCTCGAGCGCGACGGCGTCCTCCACGATCTTGCGCGCCTGGGCTTCGTCCTTGCCCTGCAGCTTGTAGCCGCCGAGCGCGGAAGCGGTCTGCGGCGTGAGGCCCACGTGCCCGAGCACCGGAACGCCGGCTCGCACGAGCGCCTCGACAATGGGCACCACTTCGGTGCCGCCCTCGATCTTCACCGAGTCCGCGCGCGCATCCTTCATGAGGCGCGCCGCGTTGGCGAGCGCATCGTCCACGGTTCCGTATGAGAGGAACGGCATGTCGGCGATCACGAACGCGTCCGGCGCGCCGCGGCGCGCCGCTTTGGTGTGGTGAACCATGTCGTCCATCGTGACCGGCACCGTCGAGTCATAGCCGAGGACGACCATGCCGAGCGAGTCGCCGACAAGGATCAGGTCCACCCCTGCTTCGGCCACCAGTCGCGCCGTCGGGTAGTCGTAGGCGGTGAGCATGGCCAGGCGCGCACCCTTCTGGCGCTTCAGCTCGAGTACCGTCGGCTTTTTCAACGCAGGCCCCTTCAAAGTTCGGCGAACAGCGGTTCTTCTGCTTCTACCGATTGGAGCACGGAAAAGTCGAAGAGTTTCCGGTCCATCAGGTGCGACGGCACTACATCTGTCATCGCCCGCAGGATCGACTCGACGCGGCCGGGTTCGGTTTTCGCCCATTCCTTCAGCATGCGGCCGATCTGCTTGCGCTGGAGGTTCTCCTGCGAGCCGCACAGCGTGCAGGGAATGATCGGGAACGCGCGCGCCTCCGCGAATTCCACCAGGTCCTCCTCCGCCACGTATGCGAGGGGCCGGATCACGACGTGCTTGCCGCTGTCCGAGAGAAGCTTCGGCGGCATCGCTTTGAGCTTGCCCTGATGGAAGAGATTGAGGAAGAACGTCGCGAGGATGTCGTCGCGGTGATGGCCGAGCGCGATCTTCGTCGCACCGAGCTCGTCGGCCGTGCGGTAGAGCACGCCGCGGCGAAGGCGCGAGCAGAGCGAGCACATCGTCTTGCCCTCGGGGATCACGCGCTTGACCACCGAGTAGGTGTCCTGTTCGAGGATCGTGTGCGCCACGCCGATCGATTCCAGGTAGTCCGGCAGCACGTGCTCGGGAAAGCCCGGCTGCTTCTGGTCGAGGTTGACGGCGACCAGATCGAAACGCACCGGCGCCTTGGCCTGCAGCTGGAGCAGGACATCGAGCATCGTGTAGCTGTCCTTGCCGCCGGACAGGCAAACCATCACCTTGTCCCCGTCCTCGATCATGCCGTAGTCGGCGATCGCGCGGCCGACCTGGTGGCGCAGGCGCTTGGCGAGCTTGTGCTGCTCGTGGCGCGCGCGCGCATCGGCCTCCGCGCGCGGGGGCTGGGCTGGATCGGGGCTGGCTGGAGGGATAGGGAGGTTCATCGATGCATGGTGCCGAAAGCCGACCATTCTACCGCTCGCGGGCCGCCGGCTCCGGTGTAAGCTGGTCGCGGCCCCCGCGCGGTGACGTCCATGCAGACCCTCGACCCGTCCGAGATCGTCGCCCGCCTGCACGAGTTCAGGATCGAGCATCGCGACCTGGATGCCGCGATCGAGCGCCTCTGCGCCGATCCGGGGATGGACGAGATCCAGTTGCGCCGGTTGAAGAAGCGCAAGCTGCTGATCAAGGACGCGATCTCGCGGCTGGAAAGCAAGCTGATCCCCGACCTGGACGCGTGATCGCCAAACCGTGATTGCGTTCGGAGTTTCGCGGGGACCGCATGGGCTAGCGTTGCGGCGGGTCTAGTCGGCAGGACTTGCCTGCGGTCGACGATCAGCCTTCGGGCACCGATTCACCTGGCACGCGGGCACGCACTTCCGGAGACGATGTCGCCGGGGGTGTGACGCTTCGACCCGTGTCGGGTAGGGTCCGGTGCCAATGCCTGCCGGATCGCCAGGCGGCATTGCAGAAAAAGTGTGGCCAGGAGCAGTGCGCGGTTTTCAAACCACCATGAATTTCCCAGGGGAAGAACAAGCATGACGAGCACCAAGGCATCATCGGCGCACCACAGCGGTGCGGCATGGAAAAAGACGTCTCTCGCGCTGGCCGTCATGGTGGCGTTCTGCGGTGGCGGCGCGCTCAGCGCCAGCGCGGCTGCTTCCGTCGGCAGCGATCGTGTCGCAGTCGCACGTGCCGTGCAGTTGCGAAATGGCGACGTGGTCACCGGCTCGCTGCCGACAAGCCAGCCGATGCATGTGACCGTGGCACTCAAGCTGCGCAACCGCGATGCGCTCGATGCCTTCGTCGCGAGCATGGCGAAGAACCGGATCGGTCATGTGGTCACGCCGCCGATGGGCAGCGCGCAGATCGCCGCGAACCACCTTCCTACCGCGCAACAGGCGCAGGCGGTCGCGGACTACCTGGCCGGCATGGGCTTCAGGAACGTGAAGATCGCGCCGAACCGGTTGCTCGTGACCGCCGATGGCACGGCCGCGACCGCGGGCAATGCGTTCCACACCTCGTTCGCGCAGGTCAGGACGCACGACGGCCGCATGGCCTTCGCGAACATCGACGAGGTGCGGGCTCCAGCCGCCCTGGGCGGCATCGTGCAATCGGTGCTCGGGATGCAGAACGTGCACATGGCACACACCTTTGCGCGCCCCGTGCAGCGCGATGCCGCACACACCCTGGCGATCACCGGCCACGCTCCGATCGAGTTTCCGTCGATCTACGGCGTCGGCAGCTCGGCGGCCGCGACCAGCGTGGCCGTCGGCATCATCACCCAGGGCGACATGACCCAGACCCTGACGGATTTCCAGACCTTCCTGGGCAAGAATGCGAGCCTGCCGCAACCGTTTGCCCCGACCGTCGTCGCGATCGACGGCGCGTGTACCCCGACTTCCCGACACGACAAGAGCTGCACCAGCGGCGTGGACGAGTGGGACCTGGACAGCCAGGACATCTATGCGATGAGCGGCGGCGTCAGCCAGTTGATCCTCTACGACATCCCGCAACTGACCGACGACGCCCTCACCGACGGCTTCAACGCCGCCGTCACCGCCAACGTGGCGAAGGTCATCAATGTCTCGATCGGCGGTTGCGAGACCGATTCGCTGAACGATGGCGCGGCGGCGACGCAGGACGCCATCTTCGAAATGGGCGTCGCGCAGGGGCAGACCTTCTCGATCTCGACCGGCGATTCGGGCGCGAACGAGTGCACGACCGGCACCACGCCGAGCTGGCCGGCCGCATCGCAGTACGTGGTCGCGGCCGCCGGCACGACATTGAATGCATCCACCACGACCTGGAGCAGCGAGACGGTCTGGAGCGGCAGCGGCGGCAGCCCGAGCAAGTTCGAACCGCAGCCGACCTGGCAGGCCGGCTTCGTTCCCGCGGGCGTGACCACCCGCGACGTTGCCGACATCGCGTTCGACGCCGACCCGAACTCGGGTTCGAAGGTGTACGTGAACAGCACCACGACGACGACGCAGATCGGCGGCACCAGCCTGTCGGCGCCGTTGTTCGCGGGCACGTGGGCCCGCGTCCTGCAGCAATATCCGACCATCGGTTTTGCGGCGCCGGTGATCTATTCACTGCCGGCCGCCGACTTCCATGACATCACCTCGGGCAACAATGGCGGCGAAACCGCCGGCGTCGGCTACGACTCCGCCAGCGGCCGCGGCAGCATGATCGTCGCGGCCGTGATCGCCGACTCGGTGGGACTGGGCAACCAGAGTCCGGTGGTGAGCTTCAGCTGGGTCAGGACCGGGCAGACGATCGCCTTCACCGACACCTCCACCGACGAAGGCGCTGGCGCCACGCATTCGTGGAATTTCGCCGACGGCACGACCTCCACCGCCGCCAATCCGACCCACTCCTACGCTGTCGCCGGAACCTACTTCGTGAAGGAGACGGTGACGAATCCGGGCGGGGCTTCGGCTACGAAGGGCTACACGGTGAAACCCGCGCCGATACAGGAACTCAAGGACGGCGGCTTCGAGGCCGGCAGCACGGCGTGGACGATCTCTCCGACGACCGCGCGGACCAACGACTCCTCGCAGGCCCATGCGGGCAGCTGGTACGTGGCCCTGGGTGGAGTCACCGGCGAGAAGACCCACCACATCCAGCAGGGCGTGACGCTTCCGGCCAGCGCTGCTTCGGCGACGCTGTCGTTCTACGTGGACATCACGACGGCCGAGACCACCACCACGGCCGCGAACGACGTCCTGAGCGTGCAGGTGACCGACACGTCCGGAAACCTGCTGGCAACCCTGGCTACCTACTCCAACCTCGACGCGACCGACGGCTACGCGCTCAAGAGCCTGGACATGACGCCGTACGTCGGCCAGACGGTGCGGGTGAAGTTCCTCGCGACGAACAACGGCAGCCTGCCCACGACCTGGGCCATCGATGACGTGAGCGTCGCCGTACCGTAACCGGGCGGAATTTTCGCCTTACCCGAAAGCCGGGATCCCGAACGGGATTCCGGCTTTCCTGCGTAAATCGGGTACGCATGGAGACCGGCGCGTCCGATCGTGCCGCCCGGTTCCGTTGGGCGTAGCATGGATTCGGCGCGCGGCATGGGGGCTGTGATCCGCCCGCCTGTCGATTGGACCGACATCAACGCCGTCGCCGCGCACGGCACCATCACGATCGGCCGTCGCCGATCCGCATGCATACGCAATGCCATTGCATCCAACAGGGGGACATCCGATGAAAGCCGCCAGTCATGCCATCCGTTGCATTCCCGCGACACATCCGCGCAAGGCCCTCGCGCTCGCGGTCACCGCGCTCCTGTTCGCAGGGAGTGCCTTTGCCGGCGCCGGAACGGCTCCCGCCGCCTCCGCTCTCTCGGTCGCGCCCGCGACGCATCTGCGGCACGGCGATGCGGTGCTCGGTGCACTGCCCTTGACCCAGCCGATCCACGTTGCGGTCGCCCTCAACATGCGCGACCGCGCCGGCCTCGAAACCTTCGTTACCCAGGCCGCCAACGACCGCAAGCGCGGCGTGTTCTCCTCGCCGATGACCAGCGAACAGTTCATGGCGACCCACGCGCCGACCCAGGCGCAGGTGCAGGCGGTCACGGACTACCTCTCCGCCAGGGGCTTCAGCAACATCCAGGTGCTGCCGAACCGGATGATGGTGACGGCCGACGGCACGGCGAGGAGCGCGCGCGACGCGTTCATGACCACCCTGGCCCAGGTGCGCACCGGCGACGGGCGCATGGCCTGGACGAACACCGACGCTGTGCGCGTCCCGGCCGCGCTGGCCGACAAGGTGCGCGCGGTGGTCGGCCTGCAGACCGTGTACGCGCCCCATACCTTCGCCAAGGTGGTCAGGCCGCTGACGAGGCAGGCGATGGTGCATCCGATGAGCACCACCAACCCGGTCTATCCCTTCCACTTCACGCCCGACTTCCAGGCGGTGTACAGCGTCGGCAGCGCGGCGGCGGCCACCAACATTCCCGTCGGCATCATCGTCGAAGGCGACCTGACCCAGACCAAGGCCGACCTGGTCGACTTCACCACCGACCAGGGCCTGCCTGCCGTCACGGTCCAGGTCGTCGGCCCCGGCAGCAACGACACGGCTGGCCTCGACGAGTGGAGCCTCGACACCCAGGCCGTCGTCGGCATGTCCGGCGGGGTGTCGAAGCTGGTCCTCTACAAGATGCCGTCGATGTCCAACACCGACCTGCTGGCCAACTTCACCACGGCCGTGTCGGCCAACGCCGTCAAGGTCATCAACGTCTCGCTCGGCGAATGCGAGTTCGGCGGCCAGGATGGCTCGGCGGCCGCCGGTGACGACCAGTTCGCAATCGCGATCGCGCAGGGCCAGACCTTCTCGATCTCCACCGGCGACAGCGGCGCCGACGAATGCAAGAACGGCGGCATCACCCCGAGCTGGCCGGCCAACTCGCAGTACATCGTCGCCGTCGCCGGCACGACCCTGACCACCACCAACACCTCGCCCAGCGTCTACACCTCCGAAACGGTCTGGTCCGGCAGCGGCGGCAGCCCGAGTACGTACGAGTCGATGCCGACCTGGCAGCAGAATTTCGCCGATGGCACCCACCACGTTCCGGGTTACAACGCCAGCTCGCCCAAACGCGACGTGGCCGACGTCGCCTTCGACGCCGACGGAAGCACGGGCGCAGCCATCTACTTCAACGGCGGCTTGATCGGCGTGGGGGGCACCAGCCTGGCCGCGCCGATCTTCTCGGGCACCTGGGCGCGGATGGTGCACAAGTACCCGACGATCGGCTTCGCCGGCCCGGTGATCTACGCCCTGCCCACCGCCGCCTTCCACGACATCACCAGCGGCAACAACGGCGGCGAGACCGCCGGCGTGAGCTACGATTCCGCCAGCGGTCGCGGCAGCCTGATCGTCGGCACCGCGATCACCGACGCGGCGGGCCTGGGCGACCAGAAGCCGGTGGTGAACTTCACCTGGGTCAGGAGCGGACAGACGTTCGCCTTCACCGATGCCACCACCGTCACCACCCTCGACAGCGACAGCGGCATCGCTTCGTACTCGTGGGACTTCGGCGACGGCACGACCTCGACCGCGTCCAACCCGACCCACTACTACCCCGTTCCCGGCTCCTATTTCGTGAAGGAGACGGTCAAGGACAAGGTCGGCGCCTCGGGTAGCAAGGGCTACAGCGTCAGCCCCGCGCCGGTGCAGGAACTGAAGAACACCGGCTTCGAGACCACGTCGACGGCGTGGACGATCTCCCCGACGAGTGCGCGCATCAACAACGCCTCCCTGGCGCACGCGGGTAACTGGTACGTGGCGCTGGGCGGAGTCACCGGCGAGACGACCCATCACATCCAGCAGGGCGTGACGCTGCCGACCGCCACCTCGGCCTCGCTCTCGTTCTACACGCACATCACGACGACGGAGACCGGCGCCACGGCGAACGACATCCTGAGCGTGCAGGTGACCGACACGAGCGGCACCGTGCTGGGCACGCTGGCAACGTACTCGAACCTCGATGCGACCTCCGGCTACGTGCTCAAGACGCTGGACATGTCGGCCTACCTCGGCCAGGCGGTACGGGTGAAGTTCCTGGCGACGAACAACGGCAGCCTGCCGACGACCTTTGCCATCGACGACGTGACGGTGAGCGTGCAGTAAGGGAAATCGCGGAATGTGAGGCGCCGGGTCCGCAAGGATTCCGGCGCCTTGCTCTTGCCGGCCCGAATCGGCGGCAGTCCGCGCAGGACGGCCATGGGTTCCGTTTCCGGCGCGATTTCGTCACGGGCGCCGGATTCGCAAACCGGCTCACAATCGCGCGGGTGGCCGGATGGCTATCATTCCATTGGCCCAGCCCGGGGTTTTTTGCGCGGGCGTCCTTGCGAGAACCCCATGAAGCAACGTATCCCCTCGACCCGGCGCGGCCGCCGTCTCGCGCGCGCCGTGCTCCCCGTGGCCCTGCTCGCGGCATTCCTCGGATGCCGGATTCCGGACGCCTTCGCCGCCGATGCATCGCCGGCGCTCGCACAGGCGACGAACCTGGATCGCGGCGACGCGGTGACGGGCGCGCTGCCGCTGATTCAGCCGATCCACATCGAGGTCGCACTGAAAATGCGCGATCGCGAGGGACTGGATGCCTTCATCGCGGACAACGCCAGACTCCAGGCCAGCCGGATCGTCCCGCAGGTGATGACGTCCGAGGAATTCCTCGCCCGCCACGCGCCGACCCCGGTGCAGGCGCAGGCGGTCGCGGACTACCTGACGAGCATGGGCTACACCCATGTCACGATCGCCCCGAACCGGCTGCTGGTCTCCGCGGATGGCACCGCGGCCATGGCGCGCAACGCCTTCATGACCTCGTTCGTCCAGGTGCATACGCACGATGGCCGCATCGCGTATGCGAACATCGACGACGCGCGCATTCCCGCCGCGCTGGCGGACAAGGTGCTGGCGGTGGTCGGGCTGCAGTCGGTGCACCAGGCCCATACCTTCATCCAGCGCTACGTACCGTCCGGCGTGCATGTGGAAGCCGCCGGGGGCCACAACCCCCTGGAGTTTTCGTCGATCTATGGCGCCTTCGGGATCGCCAGGCCGTTGAATGTCACCGTCGGCATCGTGACCAGCGGCGACCTGAGCCAGGTTTACTCCGACGTCCTGAACTACGAGGAGGAAAACGGGCTGGGTGGGACCGACTTCCAGACGACCAACACCAATGGAACCAGCAAGGACACCTCCGGGACCATCGAGTGGGACCTGGACAGCCAGAGCATCCTCGGCGCCGCGGGCGGCCAGCTCGGCAAGATCGTCTACTACAACATCCCCGACCTGCTCGATTCGAGCCTGACCGCCGACTTCAACACCATCGTGGTCGCGAACAAGGCCAAGATCATCAACGTCTCGCTGGGACTGTGCGAAACCGTCGCGAAAAAGGACGGATCGGCGGCCGCGCAGGACGCGATCCTCGCCCAGGCCGTCGCGCAGGGCCAGACCTTCGCGGTGGCGACCGGCGACAAGGGGTCGGACGAATGCGGCGACGGCAGCAACGCGCCGAGCTGGCCGGCCTCCTCACGGTACGTCACCGCGGTATCGGGAACCGACCTGGGCGCCGCGAACAACACGTGGAACTGGGAATCCACCTGGGTCGGTAGCGGTGGCAGCCCGAGCCTGTTCGAGCCGATGCCGAGCTGGCAGCAGGGCATCGTGCCTTCGGGCAGCAAGCGCGCCACGGCCGACATCGCATTCGATGGCCAGCCGGCCACCGGGGCGATCATCATCGCCTACCTGTCGCACCAGCAATTCGGCGGCACCAGCCTGTCGGCGCCGATCTTCTCCGGCCTGTGGGCGCGGATGATCGCGGTCAAGGGGATCAATGTCGGCTTCGCGTCGCCGCTCATCTACGGAGCGCTCGTCGCGTCTGACTTCCACGACATCGTCAAGAACGGCAACGGTGGCGAGCTCGCCGGCGTCGGCTACGACTACCCCAGCGGCCGGGGCAGCATGATGCTCGACAAGGCAGTCCAGGACGTACCGCCGATCATCCGCAACAAGCCGGTGGCCAGGTTCGGCTACATCGTCAACGGCCTGGCCGTGGACTTCACCGACAACTCGACCTACGACCCGCGCGGTTCGATCGTCTCGGTCAAATGGAGTTTCGGGAGCGGCACCGGAACCGGAAGCGCGGCGAGCTTCACCTACAAGAATGCGGGCGCGCACACGGTGAAGGAGACCGTCACCGACAGCTTCGGCGCGGTCTCCAGCAGCACCCAGGTCATCACCTTGTCGTCCGCGCCGGTGACCCAGGCCATCCAGAACGCCGGTTTCGAGGGTGGAACCGCGCCGTGGTTCATGTCGAACGTCTATCGGTCCGGTCTTCCGGCGAATGCGCACAGCGGCAATGCGTTCGTGGAGATCGGCGGCTCGAGCGCCGGCAAGCACTCCGACCATGTCTGGCAGACCGTCACGGTCCCCGTCGGGAAGACCTCCGCCAAGCTGGGGTTCTATCTCGCAAGCTTCACCCAGGATCCTTCGACGCAGGCGAACGACCTTCTGCACGTGCAGGTGTACGACACGACCACTGGCCTGCAGTCCGACCTGGCGACCTACAGCAACCTCGATGCCTCACCGCAGAGTGGGCGCTGGGAGGCGCACAGCCTGGACATGACCCGCTTCATGGGCAAGAAGGTCTCGCTCCGGTTCATGGGTTCCAACAGCGACAAGAACATGACCTGGTGGGACCTCGACGACGTTTCGCTGAACGTCCAGTAGGCGGAGTCACGCCCACGTGGGTCCGCGACCGATCGAGCCGCTCCGGAATCCCGGGGCGGCCCACGGGGAGTACGCTATTTCCGTCTTCGCCCAGGCAGGAGCTTCAATGAACACTCGATTCGGTGCAGTCCGTTCCGCGCGCCCGGCGCGGATCCATTCGGTGCTCGCCCTCGCCGTGGCCGCCGCCTTGTGCGCGGCCAACGCCATGGCCGCGCCCGACGCGCTGCCATCGGTTGCGAAGCCGACCCGGCTGCAGACCGGCGATGCGATTGTCGGCGCGCTGCCGATGAAGCAGCCGATCCATGTCGAGGTCGCGCTCAAGCTGCGCGACCGGCCACGCCTGGAAGCCTTCGTGGAGCAGAACTCCCGGAACCAGGCGCGCGGAATCTTTGCCGAGCCGATGACCACCGAGCAGTTCCTCGCCCGTCATGCGCCCACGGTGGAGCAGGCCCGGGCGGTCGCGGACTACCTCGCACGCACGGGCTACACGAACATCACGATCGCGCCCAACCGCCTGCTCGTCTCGGCGGACGGCACGGCGGAGACGGCACGCAATGCCTTCATGACCTCGTTCGCGCTGGTGCGCACCCACGAAGGCCGCATGGCCTGGGCGAACCGGGACGAAGCGCGGATCCCGGCTTCCCTTTCCGACACGGTGCTGTCGGTCGTGGGCCTGCAGAGCGTGCACATCGCACATACCTTCGTGCGCCAACTCGATCCGGGCATGGTGCACACCCATGCCGTGACCGGCCACCAGCCGACCGACTTCGCGTCGATCTATGGCGCCGGCGCGTCCGCGGCCGCGAAGAACGTCACCGTCGGCATCGTGACCCAGGGCAGCCTGGTGCAGGTCAAGAAGGACCTGAACTCCTTCACCGCCGCCCATGGCCTGCCGGCCGTCGTGACGGTGACGATTAACACCCACGGCACGAGCGGCGACACCGCGGGCCTGCCCGAATGGGACCTGGACAGCCAGGACATCATCGGCATCACCGGTGGCGTCAAGCAGCTCAACTTCTACAACATCCCGACCCTGCTCGATACCGACCTGACCGCCGACTTCAACACGATCGTGTCGGCGAACAAGGCCAAGATCATCAATGTCTCGCTGGGCGAGTGCGAGCTGGACGCCCAGGGCGACGGTTCGGCCACGGCGCAGGACCAGCTCTTCCTGACCGCCGTCGCCAAGGGCCAGACCTTCTCGGTCTCCACCGGCGATACGGGCGCCGACGAATGCGGCGACGGCACGAACACGCCGAGCTGGCCCGCCTCGTCCAGGTACGTGGTCGCCGTCACGGGCACGACCTTGGACGCCACCTCGACGACCTATTCCAGCGAATCGGTCTGGGGCCATTCCGGCGGCAGTCCGAGCACCTTCGAGGCGATCCCGACCTGGCAGCAAGACTTCGGCATCGCCGGGACCCGGCGCATCGCCGCCGACGTCGCCTTCGACGGCGACCCGGCTTCGGGCGTGTTCCTTGTCTTGAATGGCACGTCGACCGGCCTGTTCGCGGGCACCAGCCTCTCGGCTCCGCTGTTCGCGGGCGTCTGGGCGCGCGAGCTGCAGGTCCGGCCCTACATCGGTTTCGCCGGACCGGTCCTCTACGCGCTTCCGACCGGGGATTTCCACGACGTCACCACGGGCCGGAACTCCGGCGGCAAGAACGGCATCGGCTACATCGCCAAGGTCGGCTACGACAACGCCAGCGGCCGCGGCAGCCTCATCATCGCGAACCTGATCACCGATGCCGCGACCCTGGGCAACAAGGCCCCGAAGGCGAACTTCAGCTTCACGACATCGCACCTGGTCGCGCACTTCACCGACAGCTCGACCGACGACGTCGCCGTCGTCTCGCATTCCTGGGACTTCGGCGACGGCACCACCGGCACCGCGGTCAATCCCAACCACACCTACCCGGCGGCCGGCACCTATTCGGTCGTCGAAACGGTGAAGGATGGCGTGGGCCTGAGCTCGAAGAAGACCGAGTCGGTGACCGTCAACTAGCGCGGCGGGGAGCGCGCTCCCGCCGCATTCCGCGCGGGCCCGGCCGCTTGTGATGATTGCGGCGGCAAATGTCGACGGCTTGGCGGGCGAGGTCCAGAATCGGACCGGATATCGGCGTCAGCGCGGGTAACCCATGGCGCCGAATAGCTCGTATTGCCGGCGCAGGCTTCGATCAGCTGGTGTTCCCGCGGTTCCGCACTATCGGAGCGATCGGGTCGACGGGAACCACCGGGCATTTCAGCGTCGACACCATCACCTTCAACTGGCAATGGATTCCGCCTGGCCAGCGGCGACGAACGCCGGAACTCCGCACGGGGCCGGTGTTGTCGCGATCCAGATCACGAAGCCACCGTGCGATCACTTCGACGATGCAGGGGGATTCGATGAACGCCGTCTTCGCACCACGCCGTGCCGTCGGCGTGCGACGCCTTCGCGCGAAACTTGCCCTGGCCATCACCGCCGCCCTTTGCGCGGCCGGTGCGATCGCAGCGCCCGCCACGTCTGCGTCGACGATGGCGATCGCGCAACCCGTTCGATTGCATCGCGGCGATGCGGTGGTCGGCGCCTTGCCGTTGAACCAGCCGATCCACGTCGAGGTGGCGTTGAAGCTGCGCGATCGCGCTGGCCTCGACGCGCTGATCGCCGACAACGCGCGCAGGCAGGTCGCGCACACGGCGATGAATCTGCTCAGCGCCGACGACTTCCTCGCGCAGCACGCACCGACCCAGGCGCAGGCGCAGAAGGTCGCGGACTATCTCTCCGCGCGCGGCTTCACGAACGTGACCATCGCGCCGAACCGGTTGCTGGTCTCGGCCGACGGCACCGCGGCCACGGCGCGCGACGCGTTCATGACGACGTTCGCGCAGGTGCGCACGCGCGACGGTCGCATCGCGCACGCGAATACCGATGCGGTTCGCTTGCCGGCCGCGCTGGGCGACACCGTGCTCGCCGTGCTCGGGCTGCAGGACGTGCACGGAGGCGAACCCTTCGCCGAACGCGCGGCGAACGTGCACCCGGAAGCCGGTTCCCAGGGACATGTGCCCACCGAGTTCCCCACCATCTACGGGTCGGCGGTGCCGCAACTGCGCAAGATCTCCGTGGGCGTCGTGAGCGCCGGCAACCTGAAGCCGGTGTTGACCGACCTGGATGCCTTCGTGGCGACCTTCCAGATTCCCGAATTGACCCGGGCCATCAGGACCGTAGGCGCGGCCGGTTCCGGCACCGCCCACGTCGCCACTTGGGACGTGATCAGCCAGACCGTCGCCGGCATGTCGGGGTACGCTCCGAAGGTGGTCTTCTACAACGGTCCGGATCTCACGAATGCCAGTCTTACCGCGGACTACAACGCCGCCGTCACGCTCGATCGCGTGAAGACCGTGGTCGTCGGGTTGGGCGAATGCGAGACCGATGCGAACAGCGATGGTTCGGCGGCCGCTGACGACGCGATCTTCCAGGCGGCGATCGCGCAAGGCATCACCTTCGTGGTCGCGGCCGGCAACCAGGGCGCGGACGAATGCGGCGACGGCAGCCTGGCGCCCAGCTGGCCTGCGTCCTCGCAATACGTGATCGCGGTCGGCGGCACGCACCTGTTCGGCGGCGTCGACAAGCGGTCGAGCGAGAGGGTGTGGATCGACGGCGGCGGTTCGCCGAGCCTGTTCGAGCCGATGCCGAGCTGGCAGGCGACGCTCGGCGTGCCCGGGACCACCCGCGGCGTGCCCGACCTGTCCTTCGACGCCGATCCGAACACGGGCGCACTGGTCTACGTGAACCTGGCTCTGACCCCGGTGGGTGGCACCGCCCTGTCCTCGGCGATCTTCGCGTCGGCATGGGCCACCGTGGACTGGAACAACGTCGCGGGATTCGCGGCGCCGGTGGTCTACGGCATCCCGTCGACCGACCTCCACGACATCACCCTCGGCGGCAACAACGGCGAAACCGCCGGCCCCGGCTACGATTTCGCGAGCGGTCGCGGCAGCCTCATCCTCGACGGCTTCTTCACCGATGCGAACAACCTGAAGAACCAGCGCCCGGTCGCCAGCTTCAGCATCACCGAAACGGCGCCCGACAGCGCCCACTTCACCGACACCTCCACCGACGACGGCACGATCGTGGCGCACCACTGGGACTTCGGCGACGGCCAAGGCTCCAGCGCGACCAACCCCAGCCATACCTATGCCGCGGACGGCGCCTACCACGTCGTCGAGACGGTGACCGACAACTACGGCGTGAAGGACAGCGCGCAAGTCGACTTCTTTGCCGGTGCCGCGCAACTGCTGGCCAATCCGAGTTTCGAGACCGGCGCTTTCAGCCCGTGGATCACCAACAACCTGCGGCTCGACAACAACCCGGCCGATGCCTTCGACGGTACCTATTCCGTCCTGAGTGCCTCCTCGATTGCCAGGGGCAGCTTCCGCCAGGTCGTCACGGTTCCAGCTTACAAGTCGTCGGTGACGCTGACCGTCCCCGTCTGGGCGCAGGATCCGGGCGTCACGCCTGGCGTGACGGACACGCTGACCGTCGAGATCACGGCGCCCGAACAGGGCCCGGTGCTGGCGACGCTGGCCACGTTCACGAACGCGGACGCCGGAAGCGGTTACGTCGCCCATGCCTACGACATGAGCGCCTTCAAGGGGCAGCGGGTCGTGGTCCAGTTCCGTTATGCCAGCAACGACAGCAAAGTGGGCGTCACGCACATGAAGTTCCACGTCGACGACGTGACGCTGACCGTGCCGCCCTAGTCGGTCGCGTTTGCAATGCGACACGCGGCGACAGCCCGCGTGTCGCCGGCTTCCATCCGATGGGGGAATTCGATGAGCAACATCTTCGCGCCGCCCCGTGCCGCCTGCGTGCACCGTCTTCGCGCCACGCTCGCCCTGGCCGTTGCCGCCGCCCTGTGCGCGACCGGTGCGATCGCCGCGCCCGTGTCGATGCTCTCGATAGCCCAGCCGATCCGGTTGCATGCCGGCGATGCGGTGGTCGGCGCCTTGCCGATGAACCAACCGATCCACGTCGAGGTGGCGCTGAAGATGCGCGACCGCGCCGGCCTCGATGCGCTGATCGCCGACAACGCGCGCAAACAGGCCGCGCACACCGCACCGCAGTTGCTGAGCGCCGACGAGTTCCTCGCGCAGCACGCGCCCGCGCAGGCGCAGGCGCAGGAAGTCGCGGACTATCTCGCCGCCCGCGGCTTCACGAACATCGTCGTCGCGCCGAACCGCCTGCTGGTGTCGGCCGACGGCACGGTGGCGACGGCGCGCGACGCATTCGCGACGAGTTTCGCGCAGGTTCGCGCGAGCGACGGCCGGATGGCCTACGCGAACACGGATGAGGCCCGCATCCCCGCGTCGCTCGCCGACTCCGTGCAGGCCGTGGTCGGCCTGCAGGACGTGCACCGCTACCACACCTTCGCGCTGCGCGCGGCGTCCGGGCAGGTGCATGCCGAGGTCATGCAGGGCCATGCCCCCGCCGAGTTCAACTACATCTACGACAACGGCCTGATTTCCCATCCCTCGTTCAACGTCGGGATCCTCAGCGACGGCAACCTGACGTCCGTCCTTACCGACCTCGATGCCTACGAGACGCTCATCAGCCAGCACGGGCTTTTCACCTACCAGGTGGTCAAGGTCAACGGAGGCGGTTCCGACACCTCCCACGCCGACGAATGGGCCCTGGACAGCCAGGTGATCGCGGCGATGGTCGGCGCCGGAAGCTACGTGAAGATCCTGTTCTACGACACGCCGGACCTGTCCGCCGCCAACGTGACCTCCGGCCTCAATGCCATCGTCACGGCCAACAAGGCCAAGGTCGTCGTGGCCTCGGTGGGCGAGTGCGAAACCGATGCGCTGGCCGACGGTTCCGCCGCTGCCGACGACACCCTCCTGGCGGCTGCCGTGGCGCAGGGGATGACGTTCTCGGTCCCGGCCGGCAATGCCGGCGCCGACGAATGCGGAGACGGAAGCGACGCACCACTCTGGCCGGCGTCATCCCGGTACGTGGTCGCCGTGGGCGGAACCTCGTTGAACGGGCCGACGAACACGTGGAGCTTCGAGCAGGTATGGCAGCAGACCGGCGGCAGCCCGAGCACCTTCGAGTCGATGCCGAGCTGGCAGACCTCGTTCGGCGTACCGGGAACGAAGCGTGGGGTGCCCGACATCGCCTATGACGGCAACCCGAATTCGGGTTCACAGACCTTCGTCGATTCGGGATTCACGGCGATCGGCGGCACCGGCCTGTCCGCCTCGATCTTCGCCAGCATGTGGGCGCAATACCTGATCAAGTGGGGCGGCAACTCCGGCTTTGCCGCGCCGGTCGTTTACAGCATGCCGGCCGCCGATTTCCACGACATCGTGTCGGGAGGCAACCATGGCGAGACCGCCGGCACGGGCTACGATTTCGCGAGCGGTCGCGGCAGCATCATCATCGCCAACGGCGTCAACGACGCCCGGCCCCTGGTCGCCAACTTCAATCTCAACCAGACCGGCCCGGGATCGCTCTCGGTCATCGACACGTCCATCGACAGGACCGGCACCATCAACTCGCACCACTGGGACTTCGGCGACGGAACGGTGGCCACGACGGCGAGCGCCAGCCACGCCTACCTTACCGACGGGACCTACTCCGTCGTGGACACCGTGACCGACAACCACGGGTTGAAGGACAGCCTGACGAAGCCGTTCGTCGTCTCCATCGGGCAATTGATCGGCAATCCGGGCTTCGAGACCGGCGGCACCTTCGCGCCCTGGTACATCCATGCCAGCGGCGGCCAGAGCATTACCCTCGACGGCAATCCTGCGGACGCGTTCGACGGAAGCCATTCTGCGAACATCAACTACCAGCGCTGGAGCAGCCTGAACCAGAAGGTCAAGCTTCCAGCCGGGAAGTCCTCCGCGACCCTGGCCTTCCACCTCTGGATCGCCAATGGCAGCCTGGCGGCGGACCAGACGGAAACGCTGTACGTGGAACTGGCCGCGTCGGACGGAGCCAAGGCCTTCGCCACCCTGGCGACGTTCACCAACAACGATGCCTCGGCCGGCTACGTCACCCACTCGTACGACATGACGCCTTACATCGGGCAGACGCTGGTGGTGCGGTTCCGCGGCGCCGCGAACGCCGACACGAGCAGAACCGGCGGCTACTTCAGGGTCGACGACGTGACCCTGGCCACGCAATAGACCCCGTGATGGCATGCGACGCCGGAACTCCGCGCGGACCGGCGCCTTCCAAAGGACCACCCGACCGAAATAGCCGAACCACCGCGCGACCACTTCCACGATCCAGGGGGATTCCGATGAACACCATCATCAAGTCGCACCGTTCCGTCCACGCGCCGCGTCTTCATGCGGCACTCGCCGTGGCCATCACCACCGCTCTGTGCGCGGCTGGTGCGATCGCCGCCCCCGCATCGCTGCAGTCGATCGCGCAGCCGACCCGACTGCATCCCGGCGAGGCGGTGATCGGCGCGTTGCCGATGAGCCAGCCGATCCATGTCGAGGTCGCGCTGAAGATGCGCGACCGCGCCGGCCTGGATGCCCTGATCGCCGACAACGCGCGCAAGCAGGCCGCGCATGCCGCGCCGCATCTGTTGAGTACCGACGATTTCCTCGCGCGATACGCGCCCACGCAGGCGCAGGCGAAACAAGTCGCGGACTATCTCGCCGCCCGCGGCTTCACGAACATCGTCATCGCGCCGAACCGGCTGCTGGTATCGGCTGACGGCACGGCCGCGACGGCGCGCGACGCGTTCATGACGACGTTCGCGCAGGTGCGCACCGCCGACGGGCGCATCGCCTATGCGAACACCGACGAGGCCCGCGTTCCGACCGCGCTGGCCGGGGCCGTGCTCGCCGTGCTCGGCCTGCAGGAGGTGCACCAGGCACAGACCCCCTCCATGCCGACGTCACCGGGCGTCGGCACGCAGGCCATCCAGGCCCATTACCCGACCGAGTTCTCCACGATCTACGGCGGCGCAAACACGGCGCCGGCCTCCGATGTCGTCGTCGGCCTCGTCACGAACGGCAGGCTGGAAAGGGTGCTGACCGACCTCGACGCATTCGCCAGGAACAGCGGGTTGCCACCCGTGAACTACACGTCCGTGCACACCAACGGCTGGGGCAAAAGCTCCAAGAACTGGGAGGAATGGGACGTCGACAGCCAGAACCTCGTCGGCATGGCCGGGGGCGTCAAGAAGCTGATCTTCTACGTCGTGCCGGACCTTTCGAACGCCAACCTGGCGGCCGACCTCAACACGATCGTCGCGGCCAACGAGGCCAAGATCATCCAGGCCTCGGTCGGCGAGTGCGAGGTCGATGCCCAGGCCGACGGCTCGGCCGCCGCGGACGATGCGATCCTCGCTGCGGCCGTGGCGCAGGGGCAGACGTTCTCGGTCACCACCGAGTCCCCCTACGAGACGAAGGGCCCCCTGGGCTGTGCCGGGCAGAGCTGGCCGGCCTCCTCGCCGTACGTGGTCTCGACGTCGCCCACGACCCTCAACGCGAGCCCGACCCTGTGGATACGCGAGAGCGGCTTTCGGTACAACTGGACCGGACCGAGCACCTTCGAACCGCAGCCGTCGTGGCAGACGGCGCTGGGCGTGCCGGGCAGCACCCGCGACGTGCCGGACGTCGGCTACGACGGCGCGGGGACGTCCGGTTCGCTGGTCTACGAGAAGCTCGAGCTGACCCAGACGGGCGGCGCGGGAATGGCCTCGTCCCTGTTCGCCGGCGCCTGGGCGCGCGTGCTCGAAGCCCGTGGTCCAGGCCTCGGCTTCGCCGCCCCGGTGCTCTACGCGCTGCCGGCGAGCGATTTCCACGACATAACGGACACCGACAACAGCCGGGAGCCGGCCGGTCCTGGCTACGACATGGCGAGCGGACGCGGCAGCATGATCATCGGGAACGCGATCACGGACAGCGCCGGCCTGGGCAACCAGCCACCGGTTGCGAACTTCACCTTCACCGAGACAGGATCGACGGTCGACTTCACCGACCTGTCCACCGACAGCGACGGCACAATCGTCAAGCGCACCTGGTATTTCGGGGATGGCTCGCCGCCGTCGAACGCGACCAATCCCAGCCACGCCTACGCGACGACCGGCTTCTTCACCGTGCAGGAAAACGTGACCGACGACATGGGCGCGACGTCGGTCGTGAAGCAGCAGGTGGCCGTCAACGTCGGCGGGCCGTTGCAGCTACTCAAGAATCCCAGTTTCGAGACCGGACAGTTCTCCCCGTGGGTCGCGGCGTTCCTCGGGAACACGCCGAACAACGTCGCCAGCAAGGCGTCCAACGGAACGTACGAGGTGCTGCTGGAAAACGAATCGGTTCCCGGCTTCGACGAGACCCTGTCGCAGCAGGTGACCCTGCTCTCGTACAAGACGACGGCGACGCTGTCGGTTCCCGTGTGGGTGGAGAACGAGGGGCTTTCCTCTTCGGCGGTCGACACGATGCAGATCCAGGTCCGGGACACGAGCGGCCACGTGCTGGCGACGCTGGCGACGTTCTCCAACCTCGACGGCAACCAGACCTGCACCAGCAACTGTCCCCGGAACTACGTCGTGCACAGCTACGACATGACGCCCTGGATCGGGCAGACGGTAGTGCTCGCCTTCGTCGCTCCGGGGGAATCGACGCGCCTCGGCACAGCTTTCTTCGTGGACAACATCAAGCTGACCGTGCAGTAGGCGGAAGGTACTGCGGGACGAAGAACGGCCTCGCCATCCGCGAGGCTTCCAGCGCACCGCGGCCACACCGGCGGCGGGCGTCGGTCCGCCCGCGCGTTGCATCCGTCAGGCGGCGGAAGCGGGCGGCGCGCCGCGCGCCGTCTCCGGCGTCACTTTCAGGATCGTGTGCCGCAGTTCGCGGCCGAGGATCAGCTTGGCGTCCTTGGCCCAGGCTTCGAGCTGTTCGCCGAAGTCGAGCTTGCCGTTCTCGTCGGTCTTCACCACGCCCAGCTCGCGCAGCTTGTTGATGAAACCGCGGAACAATGACTTGTCGAAGAACTCCGGCGCGGTGTCCGCATACAGCAGGGACAGCCGCTGCGCGGTCATCTGGCACAGGTTCTCGAGCTCGCCCACCGAGAGCGTGCGCGGGCCGTTCTTCACCAGCACCGCGACCGCGATGAAGTAGCGCTCGAACGCCTGCTGCAGGCTGTGCGCGATCGTGCGCAGGCGGAACACCTCGTCGGTCTGGCCGGGGCCGCGGCCGAGGTAACCCGACGCCGCATCGAAGGTGAGCAGGCCTTCGGCGATGAACAGCTCGATGGTTGCCTGCACGCGCTCGACGTACTGTTCCGGCGTCCACGGCAGGAAGAGCTCGTTCTGGAGGAACGGGTACAGCGTGCGGCCCAGGCGCAGCACGCCGTCGCGGCTCATGCGGCGGTTGTTCTGGAAGCAGCAGGCGACCCACGCCGCGGCATTGAACAGGTGCAGGACGTTGTTGCGGTAGTACGTCTGCAGCACCGCGGTTTCCTCGTCCATCGACAGCACGTCGCCGAGCGGATGCGCGGTGCGCTGGAGGACTCCCATGGTCTCGCCGTACTCGACGATCTGGAACGGCTCCATGTGGGTGACGGTGACGCGGTCGGAATAGGGCGTGGCCGCGAGCAGGCGCTTGTACAGCGCGATCAGCTCCAGCAGGTCGGCTTCGGCCATCGCGTGCTTCGGGCTCGACAGCACGGTCAGGGCGAGCAGGTTGATCGGATTGACGTCGGCGCAGCGGTTGATGTTCACCTGGATGCGCAGGGCAAGGTCGTCGACCGCTTCGCGCAACCACTTCGGGCGCTCGTCGCCGGCGATCGGCCGTTGCCGCCAGTCGGGCGCCCGCGCCGCGAGGACGTCGTCGAGCCTGATTGGTTCGCCGAAGCTCACCGCCACCCGCCCGTAGCGGTTGCGCAGGATGCCGAAGGCGCCGCGCAGCAGCGCCCATACGGTCTCCTTCTGCTTGGGCCGGCCGGTGAGCTCGTCGAGGTAGCTCTTGCCTTCCATCACCTTCTCGTAGCCCAGGTACACCGGCTGGAACACGATCGGTCGGCGCGGTTCGCGCAGGAAGCCGCGCACGGTCATCGCCAGCATGCCGCCCTGCGGCTGCAGCAGGCGCCCGGTGCGCGAGCGGCCACCCTCGATGAAGTACTCCAGCGAGAAACCCTCGCCCACGAGCAGGGCCACGTATTCGCTGAGCACGGTCGAATACATCGCGCTGCCGCGGATGCTGCGGCGGATGAAGAAGGCGCCGCCCTTGCGCAACAGCGAGCCGATCACCGGCATGTTGAGGTTGACGCCGGCCACGATGTGCGGCGGCACGATGCCGTGCGAATACAGGAGGTAGGACAGCAGCAGGTAGTCCATGTGGCTGCGGTGCGAAGGCACGTAGACCACTTCGTGCCCGGGCGCGATGTCCTTGAGCGTTTCGAGGTGGTGGACTTCGACGCCGTCGTAGATGCGGTTCCAGAACGGCGTGAGCATGAAGGACAGCGAGCGCACGACCGGATGCGAATAGTCCGCCGCGATCTCCCACGCCATCGCGTGCGCCTTGCGCCACGCGTCCTCGACCGGCTTGTTGTCCTTGCGCGCCTGGTCGGCGATCGCCTGGCGCACCGCGTCGGTGGCCAGCACCTTGTCGACCAGCAGCCTGCGGTGCGACAGGTCCGGGCCGATGATGGCCGCGCGGATGCGCGCGAAGTGCACGCGCAGCACGCGCGAGAGCTTGCGCACCGTGCGTTCGGGCGGCAGTTGCTCGGCGATCGCCGTGCGCAGCGGCACCGGTGCGGCGAACTGGACGATGGTGTTGCGGCCGTTGAGCAGGATCGACAGGAAGCGGCGGAAGCGTCCGACCAGTTCCCAGTTCTCCGAGAACAGCACCGAGAACCAGCCCGACTGCCGGTCCGGCGCGCGGCCGACGAAGATCGACACCGGCACGAGCTGGATGTCGAGGTCGGGCTGGCTGCGCTGGCGCTCGAGCAGCTTCGCCAGGCTCTCCGAATGGGTGCGCGTGCGCGGCCGCCCGAACCACGAGGCGCGCCGGCGCGAAAGCGCGATGTAGGCGCGCTGGCGGCCGAGCGGATCGCCGGCCCGCGGCGTCAGCGGCGAAGGCAGGCCCGCTTCGCGGCAGGCGCGTTCGAGGATGAGCGCACTCGACAGGCCGTAGCGTTCGAGCACGAAGCACAACGGCCGCGTGTCGGCGGCGAGTGCGGCGACTTCATCGGCCGGTTCGATCCGCAGTCGGATCCACGGATCGAGCAGCCTGCCCAGCAGCAGCGCCCACCATGGCGCCCGACGCGGGGGCGCGATCGTGGCGGTGGATGAGTCGGTCATCGGCGGGCTTCGGACGGCGCGCATGCGCGCCGCCGAAGGTTATCCCGAAAGCTCGACGGAGATGCGTCGGCTCAGTTGGTGCCGGGGGAGGCGGCGTCGCTGGCCGGGGAAGCCGGCGCTTCGGCGGGAGCCGGCGCGGCCTGGTCGTTGGCGGCGGAGTCGGCGCCGGGGGCGTTCGCGTCCTGCGGCATGGCGTTGGCATCCGGTGCGGCCGGGGCCATCGGGGCGGCCATGGCCGGCGCGGCCTCGGCGGGCTTGTTCGCCAGCGAGTCCTCGATGCTCTTGACCAGGTCGGCGCTGTACCAGTGACCGTCGCGCTTGATCATGGCGACGTCGCCGGTCACCGGGGTGTCGAGCAGGCTGTAGCTGATCGTCACCACGGCCTTGTCGCCGTCCTCGGACTTCTTCACGACCTTCACGCTGTCGAACGCCTTGTCGGTGTCGAAACCGTACACGGCCATCGTCTTGCGCAGGCCGCCGAAGGCGATGCCGACCTTGTCCACCGTCTCGGCGAAGGTGAGCTTCTGCGAGGCCTCGAGCGTGGTCAGCTTGAGGTCGCGCGCCGTGGTCACGACGACATGGATGGCCTGCTTGGCCTTGTCCGGGTCGGCCAGCGGCGCCGACGACGCCCACTTGGTGACCGCGGTGAGCAGGGCTTTCGCCTGGGTCTTCTCGTCCGGGCTGAGCTTGGGATTGTTGTCGATCGACTGGCCAGCCATGCCGCTCATCATCGCCACGCCCATCGGGATCTGCGGGCCCATCTGCGCCAGCTTGGGCTGGATGTCGGCGAAGATCTTGGTCTCGGCGTCGGGACCGGTGAGGTTGGCCATCTGGTCGGCGAACTGCTTGCTCTCCTCGGCCGAGGGCGCGGGCTTCTTGGCCGCCTCGTCCTTGTAGCGCTGCTCGAGCTTCGCGTAGTCCTCCGGCGGCACCATGATGTGGGTGAGCCGGTTGAAATCATTGGCGCGCAGGGCGGCGGACAGGTCCTGGGCAGCGGTGACCGGGTCCTTCGCGGCCTGGTTCTTGTCCCCGGTGCAGGCGGACAGCGCCAGGGCGCTCAGGCTGGCAACGGCCAGAAGTTTCAGACGGTTCATGGGTGTACTCCTGAGGGGCGATGGCACCGAAAGCGGCCGGACAGAATACCGGCTGGCGGGCGTGCAGGGAAGCGAAGCCGGGGTTGTCAATCCCCCAGCAGGGCTGCGATCGCGCTGAACTGCGCGCTCGTTCGCTGCTTGCGATGGGCCGCGTCGAGTTCGGGATCGGCGCCGTCGCGGTGGAGGTCGGCGGCGGGCAACTCGTCGAGGAAGCGGCTGGGGCGGCGCTGTTCGATGCCGCCCCAGCGTTTCGTCTCGCGGCTGTGCGACAGGTGCAGCGATTCCTTGGCGCGGGTGATGCCGACGTAGAACAGGCGACGCTCCTCCTCGAGGCGGCCTTCCTCGAGGCTGGCTTCGTGCGGCAACGTGCCGTCCTCGCAGCCGACGATGAAGACGTGGCGGAACTCCAGTCCCTTGGCGGCGTGCAGGCTCATCAGCCGCACCGCATTGCCGGGTTCGCCGCGATCGGCGTGCGAAAGCAGGGCGAGTTGCGCGGCGAGCGAGCCGGCCGACGGCGGCGCGTCACGGCTCTTGTCGGACTTGAACCAGTCGGCGAGTTCGTCGAGGTGGCCCTTGCGTCGTGCGAAGTCGGCATCGCCCTTGCACTGTGCGCGCAGCGCCGCGAGCAGGCCGCTGCGTTCGGCGGCCTGCTTGCACAGGTCCGACGGCGACAGGCGCTCGGCGTCTTCGCGCAGCTTCGCAAGAATGCCGGTGAATTCGGCGATGCCGGCCGCGCCGCGCGCGGGCAGGTTTTTCAGCAACGACGACTGCATCGCCGCGCGCGCCAGCGGCAGGCTGGCGTGGCGCGCGAGTTCGGCGAGCTTCGTCAGCGTGGTCGCGCCGGCTTCGCGTTTCGGCGAACCGATCGCGCGCAGGAAGGCCGCATCGTCGTCGGGATTGGCGAGCACGCGCAGCCAGGCGAGCAGGTCCTTTACTTCGCCGCGGTCGAGGAAGGCGGTGCCGCCGGTGAGGTGATAAGGCACGCGTACCAGTTGCAGCGCCTTCTCCAGCGCCCGCGACTGGTGGCCGCCGCGGAACAGGATCGCGAACTCGCCGGGCTCGCACTTGCGCGACTGCCGCAGGAAGTCGATCTCGCCAGCGACGCGCTGCGCCTCGGCCTCGTTGTCCTTGCACGACCACACGCGGATCGGACCACCCTCGTCGAGCCGGCTCCAGAGCTGCTTGGGATGCGCGTGCGGGTTGTTCGCGATCAGCGCGTTGGCGGCGCGCAGGATGCGCGCGGCGCAGCGGTAGTTCTGCTCGAGCTTGATCACGCGCAGGCTCGGGTAGTCGCGCGCGAGTGCGTCGAGGTTTTCGGGATTGGCGCCGCGCCAGGCGTAGATGCTCTGGTCGTCGTCGCCCACGCAGGTGAGCTGGCCGCGCGTGCCCGCCAGCACTTTCAGCAGGCGGTACTGCGCGCCGTTGGTGTCCTGGCATTCGTCGACGAGCAGGTGGCGGATGCGCTCGCGCCAGGCGGCGGCGAGCAGGTCGTCGCCTTCGAGCAGTTGCAGCGGAAGCCGGATCAGGTCGTCGAAGTCGACCGCGTTGAACGCCGCCAGGCGTTCCTGGTAGCGCGCATAGACGCCGGCCGCCTCGCGCTCGCGCGGACTGCCGGCCGCGGCCTGCGCCTGTTCCGGCGAGAGGCCTTCGTTCTTCGCCCGCGAGACCAGTTGCCGCAAGGCCTCGACCGCATCGGGCTTGACGCCGGCGCCGGCGAGTTCGCGGATCTGCGCCAGCGCGTCGTCGGCGTCGAACACCGAGAAGCCGCGGCGCAGTCCCGCGCGTTCGTGCTCGACGTGCAGGAAGCGCAGGCCGAGCGCATGGAAGGTGCAGACCGTGAGCCCCTCGCCGCTCTCGCCCGGCAGCAGCTTGCCCACGCGCTCGCGCATCTCGCGCGCGGCCTTGTTGGTGAAGGTGATCGCGGCGATATGCTTCGGCGATACCCCGCGTTCGCGCACCAGGTACGCGATCTTCTCGGTGATCACCCGGGTCTTGCCGCTGCCCGCGCCAGCCAGCACCAGCAGCGGGCCTTCGCAGTGGCGCACGGCGGCGAGCTGGTCGGGGTTGAGTCCGCGCATGCGATCGCAGGTCCGGAAAGGCCGCACAGTGTAGCGGCTCGCGCCTACAGCCGATTGCTATGATCGTCGGCCCGTCCGGCGCGTGGCGAAGCATGGCCAAGCTGTACTTCTACTATTCGGCGATGAACGCCGGAAAGACCACGACCCTGCTGCAGAGCGCGCACAACTACCGCGAACGCGGCATGCGCACGCTCATCCTCGTCCCCGGCATGGACGACCGTCACGGCGCCGGCGTGGTGAGCTCGCGCATCGGCCTGAAGGCGGAAGGACTCGTCTTTGGCCGCGAGGACGACCTCGAAGCGCTGGTGGACGAGGACATCGCCGCCCGCGGTCCGCTGCATTGTGTCCTGGTGGACGAGGCGCAGTTCCTTGCGCGCGCGCAGGTCTGGCAGCTCGGCGAGGTCGTCGATCGCCTGCGCATTCCGGTGCTCGCGTACGGCTTGCGCACCGATTTCCGCGGCGAGCTGTTCGAAGGCAGCCAGTACCTGCTCGCGTGGGCCGACGAGCTGGTGGAGATCAAGACGATCTGCCACAGCGGCAAGAAGGCGACGATGGTGGTGCGCGTGGACGAACGCGGCCGCGTCGTGAAGCAGGGCCCGCAGGTCGAGATCGGCGGCAACGAGCGCTACGTCTCGGTCAGTCGCGCGGAGTTCAAGAAGGCGATGGCCGGCGAGGGCGGGATTCCATTGCCGCGGGACGCGCCGCGGCAGACGCCGGAGTCGTGACGATCCTCAACCGCCGCAGGCGTGCAGCGCCGTCGCGGTCGCGCGCCGGACCACGCTGACCGGCATTTCCGCATCGATCTCGGCGAGCACCTTCGCCAGGGCGCGCCGGCCTTGCACGGCATCGGCCGGCTGTGCGCAATGCAGTTGCGCGGCCAGCGTGCGCGCGCGCCACAGCAGGCGGCGGTGCTCGGCGTCGGAAGGCTGGAAGCGGCGCTCGATGTCGGCGACCAGCGCGGCGGCATCGGCATCGCGATGCTGCGCCATGCGCAGGTGCGCGATCGCGAGTTGCACCTGGCCGGTCGCCGTGTGGGTCGGCCCGAAGTCGGCGGCGAGGATCGCCTGCGCGCGCAACAGCAGCGGTTCTGCGGCGGCAGTGTCGTTCTGCGCCAGCTTGATCTCGCCGATCTGGCGCAGGCTCGCGCCGACCAGCCCGTTGCCGTCGCCGAACTGCTGCTCGCGCAGGGCCAGCGCGCGCTGCGCCAGCGGCTCGGCTTCCGCATCGCGTCCGGCTCCGTGCAGCACCATCGCGAGGTTGAACACGCCGCCGTGCAGGCGCGAGGTGTTCGTCCACAACGCGATCGCCCGGCGCAGTTGCGTCTCGGCGGTGGCGACGTCGCCGCGTTCCCAGGCGATGATGCCCAGTGAGTTGCTCATCGAGCCGAGCTCGGGATGGTTGGGCCCGAGCAGCTTCACCAGCTTCGCCTGCGCCTGGGTGAACAGCGCCTCGGCCTGGTCGAGCTTGCCCTGGTCGACGTAGATCGCCGCCAGTCCGCGTTCGGCATCGATCGTGGTCGGATGCTCGTTGCCGTACAGCGCGACCGCCAGGCGTTCGGCCGTGCGGTAGGCGTTCTCCGCGGCCGTGCCATTGCCCGATTCGCGATACAGGCTGCCCAGGTTTTGCCAGATCGACACCGCGAGCGGGCCCTGCTCGTCGTGGCTTGCCTGCAGCCGCTGCAAGGCATCGAGCATGCCCGCGAGCGCGACCTTGTCGTGGCCGGCGTCGGCTTCCAGGCCAGCGAGATCGACCAGGCTCTCGGCCGGCTCGGCGCCGGGATTGGCGAGCGATTCGCGCAGCGCCAGCGCGCGCTGGAAGTGCAGCCGCGCGGCGCCAGCGTTCTGGAGCGACCGCTCGCAGCGGCCAAGTACGGACTGGTAGCCGGCCGCATCGCGGCGCGCGGCTTCGCCGCGATCCTCGAGCTGGTCCTGGTGCGCGACCAGCAGGTCGCGGCACAGGGCCGGCTTGCCGAGCATGCGCAGGGCATCGCCGCGCAGCTCGAGCGATTCGATCTGCACCGAGGCCGGCGCGGTGTACAGCGCCGATTTCTGCAGGTCGAGCACCGCGATCGCCGCGGCATAGTCGCCCAGGCGCAGGCGGATGCGCGCGATCAGGGTCAGCAGTTCGGCGCGCGTGGTGGGCTGCTGCGCGAACTCGGCATTGGTGCGGCGCACGCCGGCGTCGAGCAGGCGGCGGATGTCGACCGCGTTCGCGGGCCCGGCTTCCTTTTCGGCCTGCTCGAACAGGCCGATCACGAAGTCGTGCATCGCCTGCGCGCGCTGCGCCTCCGCGTTCGCCTCGCGCTGCTGCGACCAGGTGGCGTAGAGCGCGCTGCCGAGCAGGGCGATCACCGCGGCAACCGCGGCGATCTGCACCGCGTTGCGGCGCATGTACTTGCCGAAGCGGTAGCCGTAGTTCTTCGCGTGCGCGTCGACCGGGCGGCCGCTGAGGTAGCGCTTGATGTCGGCGGCCAAGGCCTCGACCGACAGGTAGCGGTCCTCGGGCCGCTTGTGCAGCGCCTTGAGGGTGATGTTGTCGAGATCGCCGCTGAGCACGCGCGGCAGGCGGCGCTCGGAGCGGGTCATCAGGTCCTCGCGGCCGCGCGTGGCCGACGAGGGACGGGTCGGTTCGCCGCTGATGATCGCCTCTTCCCATTCGGCGTCGGTGTCGCGGCGGATGCGGTAGGGCTTGCAGCCGGTGAGCAGTTCGTAGAGCACCACGCCGAGCGAGTACACGTCGGTGGCGGTGGTGACCTGCTCGCCGAGGATCTGCTCGGGCGCGGCGTAGTGCAGGGTGAAGGCGCGCGAACCGGCGCGCGTGGTCTCGCTGGTGGTGTCGCGGCCGGGCGCGTCGAGCAGCTTGGCGATGCCGAAGTCGAGCAAGCGCACCGCGCCGCCCGGCGTGACCATGATGTTCGACGGCTTCAGGTCGCGGTGCACGACCAGGCTGGCGTGCGCGTGGCTGACCGCGCTGCACACCTGCAGGAACAGTTGCAGCTTCTGCACCACGGTCAACTTACGCTGGGTCGCGTAGGCGGTGATCGACTGGCCTTCGACGTATTCGAGCGCGAGGTAGGGCTGGCCGTCGATGGCGATGCCGGCATCGAGCAGGCGGCCGACGTGCTCGTGGCCGAGGCTGGCGAGGATCTGGCGCTCGCGGTCGAAGCGCGCGCGCAGGTTGGTGTCGGCCAGCCCCGGGTGCAGGAGCTTGAGCGCGACGCGGCGCTCGAACAGGCCGTCGGCGCGCTCGGCCAGCCAGACCTGGCCCATGCCGCCTTCGCCGATCATGCGCAGCAGGCGGTACGGCCCGACCCGTGCGCCCGGCGTGGGCGCGTTGACCGAGGCCTGCGCCACCGAGGTGGCGAGGAAGTCGGGGTCGGTGAATTCGTAGGCCAGCAGGCGCCGCAGTTCGGCTGCGGCGTCCGGGTCGGCGCGCTGGATCGCGTCCAGGCGCCCGGCGCGCTCGGATGAGGGCAGGTCGAGCAGCTCGTCCAGCAGTGGCGCGACGCGGGCCCAGAGTTCCGGGTGCACGGCTAGCGACCCGCGAAGCTGGCGGGGTTATCGACGGGCATCATCGATGATGGCCCATGGATGGGCCATCGGCTGCGCCATCGATTGCGATGGCGCGGCGGCGACGCGTCCGGACGTGTGCCGGACGCGTCGCGCCCATGTCGGACAGGACGTTCGATCATGGGCATGAAGGACTAGCCCGGTTGCAGTTCCGACAGCAGGAACAGCCGCGCCTTCTGCCAGTCGCGCCGCACGGTGCGCTCCGAGCAGCCGAGCAGCTCGCCGATCTGGGTTTCCGACAGGCCGGCGAAATAGCGCAGCTCGACCACTTGCGCCAGGCGCTTGTCGAGCGCGGCAAGTTTCTGGAGCGCGCTGTCCAGGTGCAGCATCTCCTCGCCCAGCTCGATGCCGGCGGTGATGTCGTCGGGCAGCTCGGTGATCCGCTGCTGGTCGCCGCCGCGTTTCTGCGACAGGCGCTGGCGCGCGTAGTCCACGACCACGCTGCGCATCGCGGTGGCGGCGTAGGCGAAGAAGTGCGCGCGGTCGGAGAACTCGGCGTTCTGGCTGCGGATCAGCTTGAAGTAGGACTCGTGCACCAGCGCGGTGGTGTCGAGCGTGCCGCCGCGCTGGCCGTGCAACTGGCGGCGCGCCATCGCGTGCAGCTCGCGGTAGAGCGTGGCCAGAACGTTGTCCAGCGCCGCGCGATCGCCGCCGCGGGCGGCTTCCAGCAAGGTCGTGATGTCGGCGTCCGAAGTCATTGGCGTCGTTTTTCCGCTGGCCGCGTCCTGGCGGGTCGTTGCAGCCGAGTTCCCCTGCCGTCTGCTTTCCGATCAATGGAAAATGCGGCTCGAAGGCGGAACTATAGCCGTTTGCCGACCTTCCAGCGGCATGGCGCGCGCCTCAGCGCTGGCAGCGCGGGCACCAGACCGTCGGGCGCTGGCCCATCGTCCGTGCCCGCAGGGGCGTGCGGCAGACCTTGCAGCGCTCGCCGGCGCGGCCGTAGACGAACAGCTCCTGCTCGAAATAGCCGGGCGTGCCGTCGGGCGAGATGAAGTCGCGCAGGGTGGTGCCGCCGCGCGCGATCGCGTGGGCGAGGATGGCCTTCACCGCCGCGGCCAGCGCCGCATAGCGCTCGCGGCCGACCTTTCCGGCTGCACGGAACGGATGGATGCCGGCGCGGAACAGCGCCTCGGCGGCGTAGATGTTGCCGACCCCGACGACGATCGACTGGTCCATCAGGAGAGCCTTCACCGGCGCGCTGCGGCCGCGGCTGAGCCGCCACAGGTGGTCGCCGTCGAAGTCGTTGGAGAGCGGCTCCGGGCCGAGGTCGGCCAGCAGCGGATGGACGCTGCCGGCCGGTTGCCAGAGCAGGCAGCCGAAGCGGCGCGGGTCGTTGAAGCGCAGCACCCGGTCCGATTCGAGGGCGATGTCGACGTGGTCGTGCGCACCGTGCGCGGTCGCCGCCGGCAGCACGCGCAGGCTGCCGGACATGCCCAAATGCAGCAGGGCGCTCCCGGTCTGCGCCTCGATCAGCAGGTACTTGGCGCGGCGCACGACCGCCGCGATGCATTGCCCCGGCAACTCGGCGGCGATCTCGCGCGCGATCGGCCAGCGCAGGTCGGGCCGGCGCAGGGTCGCCCCGAGAACGCGCCGGCCGATCAGGTGCGGGGCCAGTCCGCGGCGCGTGGTTTCGACCTCGGGCAGTTCAGGCATGTTGGTCGCGGCTGGCGGACATGGCGGGGTTCGTCTCGACTTCGGGCAGTTCAGGCATGCAGCGGGCTCGCCGTCACGGTTCGGGAAGGGGCAACCCAGCATACTGAATAGGCCGGCCCCGTACGGCCGCGCACAGTGGAAAGCGTGGCCGGCAGGCCCCATCATGCGCATCACGCCCGCGGACCGCGCCGGTTATCCGGCCCGCCCGTCCGCCACGGATGGCGAAAGATCCTGCGGAAGCGAGCCCGGTCGAGCGCCGGAATCGCGACAGCCCCTTCCTGGAGCACTTCATGCCCGCCGCGCTATACAGCTGGTTGACCGAGGGTTTCAGCCATTTCGGCTGGCTCGGCATCGCCGTGTATTTCCTCGTCGTCACCCAGTTGACGATCTTCTCGGTGACCTTGTACCTGCACCGCAGCCAGGCGCACCGCTCGGTGGACTTCCATCCGGTGCTCGCACACTTCTTCCGTTTCTGGTCGTGGCTGACCACTTCGATGATCACCAGGGAGTGGGCGGCGATCCACCGCAAGCACCACGCCAAGTGCGAGACCGAGGAAGATCCGCACAGCCCGCAGGTCCGCGGCATCCGCAAGGTGATGTGGCAGGGCGTCGAGCTCTATCGCGAAGCGCGCGCCGATCGTCCCTCGATCGAGAAGTACGGCAAGGGCTGCCCGGACGACTGGATCGAGCGCCACCTTTACGCGCGCTATGCGACCACCGGCCCGACCGTGATGCTGTTCATCAGCGTCGCCCTGTTCGGCGTGATCGGCGTGGCGATCTGGGCGATCCAGATGCTATGGATTCCGTTCTGGGCCGCCGGCGTCGTCAACGGCATCGGCCACTGGTGGGGCTACCGCAACTTCGAGACCACCGACACCGCCACCAATCTGACGCCCTGGGGCTTCTGGATCGGCGGCGAGGAACTGCACAACAACCACCACGCCTTCCCGAGTTCGGCGAAGTTCGCGCTGCGCAAGTTCGAGTTCGACATCGGCTGGGCCGCGATCAAGCTGCTCGAGAAGCTGCATCTTGCAAAGGTATTGCGCGTCGCGCCTTCGCTCGACGTGCGTCCGAACATCGCCCTGCCCGATTCCGAAACCCTCAAGGCGCTGCTGACGCACCGCTTCCAGGCGATGACCGACTACTGGCGCCACGTGATACTCCCGGCCCTGCGCGCCGAACGCGAGATTGTCGACGATCAGCCGAAGCTGCCGCGCAAGCTGCGCAAGGGCCTCGCAGATGGCGGCCGCTGGCTCGACCCGACCGCGCGCGAGCGCCTGCAGGCCTTCGTGGCGCGGCGTCCGCAACTGGCGACCCTGGTGGAATTCCGCGCGCGCCTGGCAGCGGTGCTGGAAGAGCGTTCGACCGACGCGGCCGCTTCGCTCCAGCGCCTGCAGGCCTGGTGCGCCGAGGCCGAAGCCACCGGCATCCGCGCGCTGCAGGATTTCTCCGCGCGCATGAAGGGCTACGCGATCGCGGCGCGCTGAGTTTCGCGCCGCGACATCGAACATCGCGCTGGGTTGCCGATCCGATGCGTGCACGCAGCTCCACACTCCGCGGCCTCAACGTGCGCGTAGCCTGCGTCCTCCTCGCATCGGCCGGGTTTCTCGTCGATCAAGCCGTGCCCGCGCAAGGCCTGCCGGATTCGCCGAGCGAATACCTGCAGCGCATGGACAGCGACCACGATGGTCGCGTCTCGCGAGACGAATACCTCGCCTGGATGATGCGCAACTTCGATTCCCTCGATGCCGACGGCAACGGCGTGCTCGAAGGCGACGAGTTGCCGCCCGGCAGCAAGCCGATCACCCGCGACGCCTACCGCACCTCGCTCGAGTCCGCCTTCGCACGCCAGGACGGCAATCACGACGGCTGGCTCGACGCCCGCGAGCTGGCGCGTCCACCGCGTTGAGGCGCGAGCGTCCGGCACGCCACGCGTTCTAGAATCGCTTCCTCGCCCCGAGGAGTCGCGCCATGACCGACGTGATCCATCCCGCCTCCGTCGACTTCATCGCCCGCGCGGCGATCAAGCCCGAGGACTATCGGCGCGACTACGCGCGTTCGATTGCCGATCCCGAGGGTTTCTGGGCGGATGCAGCGAAGCGGCTGGACTGGTATCGCGAGCCGACAAAAATCCGCGATGTCAGTTTCAACGCGAACGACCTCCACGTGCGCTGGTTCGCCGACGGCGAACTCAATGTCGCTGCGAATTGCCTCGACCGCCACCTGGCGATGCGCGGCGACAAGACCGCGCTGCTGTGGGAAGCCGACGATCCGGCCGTCGGACCCCGGCGCATCAGCTATCGCGACCTGCATGCGCGCGTGTGCCGGCTTGCCAACGCATTGCGGAACCTTGGCGTGCGCAAGGGCGATCGCGTCGCGATCTATCTGCCGATGATCCCGGAAGCGGCGGTGGCGATGCTCGCCTGCGCGCGCATCGGTGCGGTCCACACCGTGGTGTTCGGCGGTTTCTCGCCCGATTCGCTGGCCAGCCGCATCGGCGACTGTTCGGCCAAGCTGGTGATCACCGCCGACGAGGGTCGGCGCGGCGGCAAGTCGGTGGCGTTGAAGGCGAACGTCGACGAGGCGCTCAGGCGCCCGGGCACGAACTCGGTCGAGACCGTACTAGTGGTGCGCCACACCGGCGGCTCGGTGGCGATGCAGATGCCGCGCGATCGCTGGTACGACGCCGTCGTCGACGGCCAGCCTTCCGAATGCGAGTCCGAGCGCATGAATGCCGAGGATCCGCTCTTCATCCTCTACACCTCGGGTTCGACCGGCCAGCCCAAGGGCGTGCTCCATACGACCGGAGGCTATCTGCTCTACGCCTCGTACACGCACCAGTGCGTGTTCGACCTACGCGAGGACGATGTCTACTGGTGCACCGCCGACGTCGGCTGGGTCACCGGCCACAGCTACATCGTCTATGGTCCGCTCGCGAACGGCGCGACCTCGCTGATGTTCGAGGGCGTGCCGAACCATCCCGACGTGTCGCGTTTCTGGCAGGTCGTGGATCGCCACAAGGTCACGATCTTCTACACCGCGCCGACCGCGATCCGCGCGCTGATGCGCGATGGCGACGCGCCGGTGAAGGCCTGCGCGCGCACGTCCCTGAGACTGCTCGGCAGCGTCGGCGAACCGATCAACCCGGAGGCGTGGCGCTGGTACTGGGAAGTCGTCGGCGACTCGCGTTGTCCGGTCGTCGACACCTGGTGGCAGACCGAGACCGGCGGCATCCTCATCACCCCGCTGCCGGCCGCGATCCCGCAGAAGCCCGGCTCGGCGACGCTGCCGTTCTACGGCGTGCAGCCGGCGATCGTCGATGCCGAAGGTCGCATGCTCGAAGGCGCCTGCGAGGGCAACCTCGTCCTGCTCGGCTCATGGCCGGGGATGATGCGCACGGTCTACGGCGACCACCAGCGCTTCATCGACACCTATTTCAAGACCTATCCCGGCACCTACTTCACCGGCGACGGCTGCCGTCGCGACGCCGACGGTTACTACTGGATCACCGGCCGCGTCGACGACGTGATCAACGTCAGCGGCCATCGCATCGGCACCGCCGAGGTCGAGAGCGCGCTGGTCGCGCACCACGATGTCGCCGAGGCGGCGGTGGTCGGCTTCCCGCACGACATCAAGGGCCAGGGCATCTACGCCTACGTCACCCTCAACGCCGGCGTGGAACCCAGCGAAACGCTGCGCAAGGAACTGGTCGCCGAGGTGCGCACGATCATCGGCCCGATCGCCACGCCCGATCACATCCAGTGGGCGCCCGGCCTGCCGAAGACGCGCTCGGGAAAGATCATGCGCCGCATCCTGCGCAAGATCGCCGAGAACGCGCCCGACCAGCTCGGCGACACCTCGACGCTGGCCGATCCGGCGGTCGTCGATGCGCTGGTGAAGAACCGCCGCGACGCGTGAATCCGCTGCGTCCGACCGCAGCGGCTCAGTGCACCATCAGCGGCTGGGCGAACGGCTTGATGCCCAGCGCCTCGTCGATCTCGCTCGGGTAGTAGGCCTGGCCGCCCTTGATGACGAGCACGACCTTGCGGATGTCGGCGATGTCCTTCGTGGGATCGCCGTCGACCAGGATCAGGTCGGCGCGCTTGCCCTGCATGACCACGCCGCGGTCGTCGAGCACGCGCGCGTATTTCGCGCCGTTGTACGTCGCGATCTGGAGCACCTGCGCCGGCGTCATCCCGGCCATCACGTAGAGCTCGAACTCGCGCTGCAGGGTGAAGCCGGCGAGCTGGTCGGTGCCCGCCACCAGCGGGATGCCGGCGCGGTACATGCGCCCGGTGAAGTCGATCATCTTCGCGTACGAGGCTTCGTAGCGCGCCGCGGTCGCATCGTCGGGGATCTTCATCGTGCCCTGGTAGAAGCCGCGGCGGACGTCGGGCGGCATGTGGTCGGCGACCGCCGCATACACCTGCGAGAGCTGGCCGTCGCGCTGGCGGATGAAGTCGAACGTCGCCAGGGTCGGATCGACCACGGTCTTGTGGCGCACCAGGAAGGCGATGAAGTCCTGCACGGGCTTGCTGTCGAAATCCATCCCGGCAAGCTTCTCCGCCGGCAGGTAGAAACGCGCTGGCGTGCGGGTGTCGGTGGTGTCGTCGACCAGGAAGTTGAGCAGCACCTGGTTGATGTGCTGGATTTCGTCGTAGCCCATCTCCACGGCCTGCTGCGCGCGCAGGAAGGCGGGGATGTGGCCGCTCACGCGCATGCCCTTGCTGTGCGCGTACGCGGTCGTCTGCGCGAGGATCGCCTTCGGGAACGAGTTGTAGACCTTGATCTGCGGATAGCCGTGATCGTGGTACCAGTCCACGGCGTGCATGGCCCCGGCAAGGTCCTTGATGACGAAGCCGAGCTGCGCCGCGAACGGGCTGTCGCCCTCGATGAAGCCGGCCGGCACGATGTGCGGCGACAGCAGGTCGCCGGCCTGCTCCTGCGCGATCATCTGCTGGATGGTGTCGTTGTTGTTGCCCATGTCGCGCACGGTGGTGACGCCCGCGGCGAGGTGCAGGCCGCCTTCCCAGGGGCCGGTGTGCACGTGCATGTCGAACAGGCCCGGCAGCAGCACGCGACCGCCGGCATCGACGACGTGGTCGGCCTGGCGCTTCTCTCCGCCGGCGTCGCTGATCGCGACGATGCGGCCATCCTGCAGCAGCAGGTCGCCCGGGGCGCCGAGGCTCGCGCGCTCGCTGTCGAAGATGCGCGCATTGCGGATCAGGGTGGTGCCGGCCAGCGGATGCGACAGCCGCCGCTGCATCGAGACGAGCAGTTCCTTTTCGGCCGCCTTCTGCTGCGTTTCCAGCGCCGCGATGTTGCCTTCCCAGCCTTCCTCAATCAGGTCGAAATTGCCCGGGTAGATGAAGGCGAAGATGCGCGGGACCGGATCGGCCGTCGTCCACGCGATCGCGGGCGTGAACCCGATCCCGGTCAGCGCGACCAGTCGCACCCGGCGCTTGTCGGTGCCGCGGCTGACGTCGGCCTCGCCGAGCGTGCGCTGCGTCAGCACGCCGCTCGGGATCAGCGGCAGTTTTCCGTCGGGGCGCCTGGCCAGCGCGGCGAGCATCGCCGAGAACGGCGCGAAGCTGCCCGACAGCGGCGAGTACATCGCGACGCCATGCACGTCCTGTTCGCCCTTGTCGGACGTCGACGTCCAGCGCGCCTTGTCGCCGCTGCGCGTATAGGACTCGTCGACCGGGCCGCCGATCTCGCTCTGGCCGGTGACGCGGTAGCTCGTGAACGTGCCGTCCTGGTCGAGCCGGAATTCCTCCTTCAGATCGGGCCCGCGACCGTTGTCCTTGTAGATGAAGTCGACCCTGGTGGTGCCGTCGGCTGCCTGCGTCACCCATTCGTGTCCGGCGACGTGGGTGCCGCCGTTGACCAGCGCCACGTAGCGCAGGTCCTGGGCGTTGGCCGCGATCGATGCGAGCAGGCACGACGCGAGAGCGAAGGTCTTCATGGCGGCTCCGGGCAGGATGGCGGTGCGGATACGTCCCCGGCCGATTATGCGATAGCCCCGCATCGATTCCCCATGCAGGAAGGCACGCTGCCTTGACGTGCCCGCCGATAGACGCGATAAGACCGCCATGAGCGATTCGAACGCACCGGGGCATGCGACGATCGACATCGGCTCCGGCGCGGGCGTCGGTGACCGCATCGGTCCGTTCAAGATCCTGCAGCTGCTTGGCGAGGGCGGTTTCGGCGCGGTGTACGAGGCCGAGCAGAGCGAGCCGGTCAAGCGCCGCGTCGCGCTGAAGATCATCAAGCTGGGCATGGACACGCGCGAGGTGATCGCGCGCTTCGAGGCCGAGCGCCAGGCGCTGGCGCTGATGGACCACCCGCACATCGCGCGCGTGTTCGACGCCGGCGCGACCGAGACCGGGCGGCCCTACTTCGTGATGGAGCTCGTCAAGGGCGAGCCGATCACGACCTACTGCGCGCGGCACTTGCTGTCGATCCCGCAGCGGCTGCAGCTGTTCGAGCAGGTCTGCGCGGCCGTGCAGCACGCCCACACCAAGGGCGTGATCCACCGCGACCTCAAGCCCAGCAACGTGCTGGTCAGCACCCAGGACAACGCGGCGTTCGCCAAGGTCATCGATTTCGGCATCGCCAAGGCGACCAGCGGCCGGCTCACCGAACGCACGCTGTTCACCGAAGCCAACCTGATGATGGGCACGCCGCTGTACATGAGCCCGGAACAGGCCGAGGGCAGCGCCGACATCGACACCCGCACCGACATCTACTCGCTCGGGGTGATCCTCTACCAGTTGCTGACCGACAGTACGCCGCTCGATTCGAATTCGCTGGGCGCGGCCGCGTACGGCGAGGTGCAGCGGATCATCCGCGAGGTCGAACCGCCGCGCCCGAGCGTGCGTCTCTCGCAGTCGGCGCGCAAACAGCTCCTGGGAGTCGACACCCGGCGCGGCATGGATCCGGGCAAGCTGGCGAGGATCGTGCGCGGCGAGCTCGACTGGATCGTGATGAAGGCGATCGAGAAGGATCGCGCGCGCCGTTACGACACCGCCAGCGCCCTGTCCGCCGACGTGCAGCGCTACCTCGATGGCGAGCCGGTGCTGGCGGCGCCGCCGGGCACCGCCTATCGCCTGGGCAAGTTCGTCCGTCGCAACAAGGTGCCGGTCGTGGCCGGTACGCTGGTGGCGCTGGCCTTGCTCGCCGGCCTCGTCGCCTTCGCCTGGCAGGCGCACATCGCGCGCGAGCAGGAACGCGTGGCCCAACAGCGGGCCTCCGAACTCAGGCAGGTTGCGGATTTCCAGGCCGCGATGCTCGAGCAGATGGATCCGACGCGGATCGGCAAGTCGCTTTCCGACGACGTGATGCAGAAGTACGCCGCGACGCTGGCCAAGACGAAGCTGTCCGCGGACGAGCGCGCGCGCGACCTCGAGGCCTTCCGCGAGCAATGGGAGAAGGTGGACGCACCCGGCGTGGTCACCGGCTTGATCGATCGCGCGATCCTCAAGCCGGCGCTGGCCGAACTCGATCGCAAGTTCAAGGCCCAGCCGCTCGTCGATGCATCGCTGCGGGAGGCCCTGGCCGACAGTTATGGCGGTATCGGCCTGAGCGATCGCGCGGCGTCGCTGCTGCAGGACGTGACGGCCACGCGCCGCCGGCTGCTCGGCGATGACGACCGCGAAAGCCTGGAAGCGATGGAGAACCTCGGCTCGGCCCTGGTGGCGCAGGACAAGCCCGACGCGGCGGAGGCGTGGTTCCGGCGCACGCTGGCGATCCGTCGCCGCAAGCTCGGCGCGGACCATCCAGACACGCTCGAATCGCTTTCCGACCTCGGTGCGTCCCTCGACGCCCAGGGGAAGCTGAAAGAAGCCGAACCCCTGCTGCGCGATTCGCTCGCCAAGCGCCAGCACGCGCTCGGCGCGGACGATCCGAAGACCATCGAGTCGACGTCCAGGCTCGGTGGCCTGCTGCTCGACGAAGGCAAGTCGCGGCTCGCCGAGCCGCTGATGCGCGACGCGCTGGCCGGCAACCGGCGCGTGCTCGGCGAGGACAGCCCCAAGACGCTGGGCGCCATCAACGACGTCGGCGCGGTGATGATGATGGAAGGCAGGCCGCACGATGCCGAGCCCTACTTCCGCGAAGCCTGGGAAAAGCACAAGCGCCTGCAGGGCGAGGATTTTCCGGACACGCTGCAGTCGCTCTCCAACCTAGGCGGCGTGCTGATGGTCGAGAAGAAGACCGCCGAGGCCGAGTCCGTCCTGCGCGAGGCCGTCGTCAAGTCGCGGCGCGTCTTCGGCGCGGACGACGGCACGACGCTGCTGGCCACCGCGAGCCTTGGCAAGGTGCTGCTCGACGAGGGACGGTTCGCCGATGCCGAGCAGCTGCTCTCGCCCTCCGAGGCCGATGCCCGGCACGTGCTCGCCGATGCCTCGCCGCCGCAATTCGGCCTGTTCATGCTGGTGCTCGGCAAGGCGCGCGCCGAACAGCACGAATTCGCCCCGGCCGAGGCCGCGTTGCTCGAGGCCGATGCCACGTTCGGAAAGGCATCGGGTTCGCGCGGGGGAACCTTCCCGCTCATGACCGTGCGCGCACTGGCGGACCTGTATGCCGCCTGGGACAAGGCCGATCCCGGGAAGGGGTACGCCGCGAAGTCGGTCCGGTGGAACGCGCAGTGGAAGAAACTCGACGCGGAAGCCGCGGAAAAAAAGCGCGCCACGTCGCCATAACCTCATGGCCGCGGCGCCGGCCGGTACTGGCGCGACGCGGCGAATGCCCTGGTGCAATCGCGATGGCCGACGAAACCCTCAACGTCCACGACACCTGGGACGGCGCGCGCAGCGAAGGTCCGGGCACGGTCATCGGTCCGTACACGCTGCTGCGCCGGATCGGCGAGGGCGGCTTCGGCGATGTCTACGAGGCCGAGCAGACTGAGCCGGTACGGCGCCGCGTCGCGCTGAAGATCATCAAGCTCGGCATGGACACGCGCGAGGTGATCGCGCGCTTCGAACTCGAGCGCCGTGCGCTGGCGATGATGGAGCACCCGCACATCGCGCGCGTGCTGGACGCGGGGGCGACCGCCAGCGGGCGGCCCTACTTCGTGATGGAGCTGGTCGACGGCGAACCGGTCACGGGCTACTGCGACACGCAGTCCTTGCCGATCGAAGCGCGACTGCGCCTGTTCGAGCAGGTTTGCGCGGCCGTGCAGCACGCGCACACCAAGGGCGTGATCCATCGCGACCTCAAGCCCGGCAACGTGCTGGTGAGCACGCACGACGGCCAGCCGTTCGCGAAGGTGATCGACTTCGGCATCGCCAAGGCGACCAGCGGCAGCCTCGGCGAACGCACCCTGGCGACGCAGTTGAACCAGGTGATCGGCACGCCGCTGTACATGAGCCCGGAACAGGCGATGGGCAGCGCCGACATCGACACCCGCACCGACATCTATTCGCTGGGCGTGATCCTGTACGAGTTGCTGACCGGATCGACGCCGGTCGAACGCGCCGCGTTGACGTCGGTCTCGCTCGCCGACACCCAGCGCCTGATCTGCGAGGTGGAACCGCCGCGCCCGAGCCAGCGCCTGCTGCAGTCGGCGGTCACCCTCAGCGGGGTCGCGAGCGTGCGCGCGATCGAGCCGCGCAAGCTCGCGCGCGTGATCCGCGGCGAGCTGGACTGGATCGTGATGCGGGCACTGGAGAAGGAGCCCGCGCGCCGTTACCAGACCGCGACCGATTTCGCCGCCGACCTGCGCCGCTACCTCGCTGGCGAACCGGTGCTGGCGGCGCCGCCGAGCGCCTCGTACCGGATGCGCAAATTCGTGCGCCGGCACAAGGGCAGCGTGGCCGCCGGCTCGCTGGTCGCGCTGGCGTTGCTGGCCGGCATCGTCGCCTTCGCCTGGCAGGCGCGCATCGCGCGCCATCAGGCCGATCGCGCGCAGCGGCAGACGGTACTTGCGCAGCAGCAGACGGCGCTCGCGCTGGCGCGCACGAAGGACCTCGAGCAAGTCGCCAATTTCGAGGCGGCGATGCTGGGCCAGGTCAACCCGGTGCAGGCCGGCAAGCTGCTGTCCGACGACATCCATTCCAGATATGCGGCGTCGCTCGCCAAGGCCGGAGTGCCCGAGGCCGAGCGCGTCCAACGGCTCGCGGCGCTCGACGCGCTCTGGCAGCAGGTCAACGCGACCGACACCGCGCGCGACCTGATGGACAACACGATCCTGAAACCGGCGGTTGCAGCGATCGACAAGCGGTTCAAGGGCCAGCCGCTGGTGGACGCATTCCTGCGGCAGACGCTGGCATACCGTTACGCGTCCATGGGTCTGAACGACGCGGCATTGCCCTTGCAGGAGAGCGCATTGGCGACTCGCAGGCGGTTGCTGGGCAACGACAACCCGGCCACCCTGGAATCGATGCTCGGCATGGCTGGATTGCTGGCCGGGATGGGCAAGCCAGCCGATGCCGAACCGCTCGCGCGCGAGGCGTTGCGGGGGATGCGCCGGGTCCTCGGAAACGAGCATGAGGCAACCTTGCGCGCGCTTTCCCTCGTGGGGCTGATCCTTTACGACAATGGACGGTGGAGCGAGGCCGAGCCGTACTATCGCGACGTGCTCGCGATCAACCGGCGCGTGCTGGGCGAGGACAATCCGATCACGGTGAACCAGATGCACAACCTCGGATTGCTGCTGATGTACGAGCACAAGCCGGCGGAAGCGGAGCCCATGCTTCGCGAAGCCGTATCGAAGGAACGTCGCATGCTGGGCGACGAGGAACCGAACACGTTGCTCGCGATGGAAAACCTCGGGTTCCTGCTCGAGCGCGAAGGCAAGCTGGACCAGGCGGTGTCGTATGAACGCCAGGCACTGGCCATGGCCCGGCATGCGCTGGGCGAAGAGCATCTGGTCACCCTGAATGCGGCATCCCTGGAAGCATTGGCGCTGGACAGGAAAGGCGAATACGCCGAAGCGGACAAACTGCTCGCGCCCATCGAACCCGCCGTGCGCAAGACGTTCGTCGGAAGCTATTCGTTCATGCGCGCGACCTATCTGATGCGGCTCGGCCTGGCGCACGCGGGCCTGGGCGACCATGTCGCGGCCGAAAGCGAATTGCTGGAGGCGGAATTCATCGCCCGGCAAACACGCAACGTCACCCACGACGAGGATGTTCGCGATTGCTCGCAGGCACTGGTCGATCTGTACACGGCATGGAATCGCGCCGAGCCCGGGAAGGGTCACGATGCGAAGGCGGCGGAGTGGCAGAGGAAGCTGGATGCGATGAAGGGCGGGGCTGCGGGCCGGAAGTGACTATCTTCGCTGACTATCTTCGCCGCGATGGAAGAGTGACGGCCGTGGCTCGTCGTCCCGGCGGCTTTCAACAGCCGAGCGGCTGGTCAAGCCGGGACCCATCTTGATCCCGATCAATGGCGCCTGGAATGCGATGGGGCCCCAGAAAGACAAGGCCCGCGAAAGCGGGCCTGGGGGACAGTCGCTGGATGACCAGCTTCGCTGTTGTTGAGCATCTCCGGGTTCCGCGCTACGCGCGGCCCCGGGGATGATGCGTTGGCAAAGGCGTTCGCGCCAGACGCGACTGCTCGAAAAGCACAAGGCCCGCTTTCGCGGGCCTTGCTGAAAGTCGCTGGATGACCAGCCTTCGGCTGTTGTGAAGCGCTTCCCGCCTTCGCGGGGGAAAGCCAAGTCACTGGATCCCCGCCTTCGCGGGGATGACGCAATGGCAAAGGCATTCGCGCGTAGCGCGAATGCGCCATTGCGTCACTTGATCTTGGCTTCCTTGTAGGCCACGTGCTTGCGGACGACGGGATCGTACTTGCTGATCTCCATCTTGTTCGGCGTGGTCTTCTTGTTCTTGTCGGTGGTGTAGAAATGACCGGTGCCGGCGGTCGAGACGAGGCGGATCTTGTCGCGCTTGGATGCCATGATCGTTCTCCTTAGACCTTATTGTCAGACGCGCTCGCCGCGGGCGCGCAGTTCGGCGAGGACGACGTCGATGCCGTTCTTGTCGATCGTGCGCAGGGCATGCGCGGAAACGCGCAGCTTGATCCAGCGGTTTTCGCTGGCGACCCAGAAGCGGCGCTCGTGCAGGTTCGGCAGGAAGCGGCGGCGGGTATGGTTGTTGGCGTGCGAGACGTTGTTGCCGGTCGTCGTTCGCTTGCCCGTGACTTGGCAGATACGTGCCATGGTTTCACCTCTGGATGGTCGGTCACGCTCCCCGTGGCCCGGGAAGCATCGGCCCCGCGCCGGACAGGCGCACACGATGCAGGTCGGAACGTTCGCGCTTCACGGGGCCGGCATCGTGCTGCCGGGACCGCCAGGGACGGCAGGGCCGTCGGTAAGCGAGCCGCGCATTCTATCCGGGCGGCAGGCGTGGCGCAAACCGGCCGCCCATGGCTGCCCAGACCGACAGGCTCAGGTCGGCATGTCCCGGCGCCGGTTCCAGCCGTGGTGGCGGATGTCCAGGTACAGGCTGTAACTGGCGGTGGCCGCCGGGAACAGGTTCTGCAGCACGCCGACCGAGTCGCCCTTGGGCGAGAAGATGAAGTAGGACAGGGTGGTGATGCTGCCCACGATGCTCATGTACCAGAACATCCGTGGCATCTCCGGCTTGCCGGCGCGCCGCGAGGCGTGCATCTGCACGAACCAGCGCGCCGAGAACATCAGCGCGCCGGTGTATCCGATGATCTTCCACAAGGTGACGTGGACGCCGGTCCAGGCCAGCCACAGGATTTCGTCGTTCATGGTTTGCTCCGAAACGAGCGACGCCCCTTATGAGCGGGGCGGATGGATTATTCGTCGACGCGAAGTTCGGTGGTCTGGGTGCGCTTGCCGCGCCGGATCAGCCACGCCACGCCGCGCAGGTCGCTGATGCCGACCAGGGCGCGGTTGAGGTTGTTGTACTTGGATACGCCGGCGGTGCGATGGCGATGGTGGACCGGCACGCTGACCGTCTTCCAGCCGGCGCGCTGCATCAACGCCGGCAGGTAGCGGTGCATGTGGTCGAAGTACGGCAGGTCGAGGAAGGCGTCGCGCTCGAACAGCTTGATGCCGCAGCCGGTGTCGGGGGTTTCGTCGCGCAGCATGCGCGAACGGATGCGGTTCGCCCAGCGCGAAGCCCAGCGCTTGCTGCCCGAATCCTGGCGGTCCACCCGCCAGCCCGCGAACAGCTTGATGCCCGGATCCGCGCTCGTGCGCTGCTCCAGCAGCTTGGGGATGTCGGCTGGATCGTTCTGGCCGTCGCCATCCAGGGTCGCGATCCAGGCACCGCGCGCGGCCTTGACGCCGTTGCGGATCGCGGTGCTCTGGCCGGCCTGCTGGAGATGGCGGATCACGCGCAGTTCGGGCGTCTCGCGTTGCAGCTTCTGGAGCACGGCCACGCTGCCGTCGCGGCTGAGGTCGTCGACGTAGACGATCTCGAAGGCGATCCTGCCGCGCAGCGCGGCGACGATCTCGCCGACCAGCGGCGCGATGTTGGCTTCCTCGTTGTGCACCGGCACGACGACCGACAATTCGGGCGCGGTCATGCGGACACCGGGGAACGGGTGGCGAGGGACGAGGGGCGGCGAGCCCGGGCGGTCGAGGTCATCCGCCCATTATCGGGCTTGCGGGTGATGCTTTCACCTGTGCAGGAAAAAAGGGGCCAGAGTGAAGTTTTTCGATACGAATCTTGCATGCCCGAACACCCTCGGCGAAAAATTCACTCTGGCCCCTTTTTTCACCCCTTTTTTCCGCGCAGGCGTTCGAGCACGCCCTCGAGGGCGTCCAGGCCGTGGTAGTGGATCACCAGCTTGCCGCGCCCACCTCGGCCCTGCTGCACCGCGACCTTGGCGCCCAGGCTCTCGGAGAGCTCGCGTTCGAGCGAAGCGATGTCCGGGTCGGGCCTGCTCGCCGGCTTCTTCGCGGGCGGCCTGCCCTTGGCGGCCTGCGCGAGCTGCGCGCGGTGTTCGGTCTCGCGCACCGACCAGCCCTGCAAGGCGGCTTCCTTCGCCAGCGCGAGCGCGGTGTGCTCGGGCAGGGTGAGCAGGGCGCGCGCATGGCCCATCTCCAGCGCGTGCGAGGCGAGCAGCTCGCGGATGCCCGCCGGCAATTCCAGCAGGCGCAGCAGGTTCGACACCGCGGCGCGGGAACGGCCGACCGCTTCGGCGGCCTGCTGGTGGGTCAGTCCGAATTCGTCGATCAGGCGGGTCAGCGCCTGCGCTTCTTCCAGCGGATTGAGGTCCTCGCGCTGGATGTTCTCGATCAGGGCCATCGCGATCGCCGAGCGGTCGTCGGCCTCGCGCAGCACCACCGGCACTTCGCTCAGTCCGGCCAGTTGCGCGGCGCGCCAACGGCGTTCGCCGGCGATGATCTCGTGGGTGGCCTTCGAGCCTTTCGCCGGCGCCACCGCGCGCACGACGATCGGCTGGATCAGGCCCTGGGCGCGGATCGAATCGGCGAGCTCGGCGAGCCGCTCGGGATCCATGCCGGTGCGTGGCTGGTAACGGCCGGGGCGAAGCGACTCGACAGGTAGCGCATGCAGTCCCGCGTCGCGGACCTCGGCTTCGGGCTCCTGCGCCGGCCTGCCGGCCTGGCCGAGCAGGGCATCGAGTCCGCGTCCCAGACCACGCTTTTTCGCCGCAGCCATCAATGCTTCTCCATCTTGCCGTAGCCGGAACGGGCTGCTGGATGCGACTCCCGGAAAGGACTGGTTCCGTGTTTCTTCGCCGCAGCGGCCATGTTCAATTTTTCTCCATCGTCTTGCGTTCGCGCCCGCGGCGCAGGATTTCGCCGGCGAGGCCGAGGTAGGCGATGCCGCCGCGCGATGCGCGATCGTACGCGATGATGCTCTGGCCATGGCTGGGCGCCTCGGCCAGGCGCACGTTGCGCGGGATGATCGTGCGCAGCACGCGGTCGCCGAAATGCGAGGCGAGGTCGGCCGAGACGCCGTTGTCGAGGTTGTTGCGCAGGTCGTACATGGTGCGCAGGATGCCTTCGATCGTCAGAGACGGATTGAGCCGCTTCATCAATGCATCGATGGTGCCGAGCATGGCGGTCAGGCCTTCGAGTGCGAGGAACTCGCACTGGGTCGGTACCAGCACGCTGTCGGCGGCCGCCAGCGCATTGAGCGCCAGCAGCGAGAGCGAAGGCGGGCAGTCGATGACGATGAAATCGTACTTCGCGCGCACCGGCTCGAGCGCTTCCTTCAGGCGCTGTTCGCGGCCGGACTCGTCCATCAGCCGGATCTCGGCCGCGGTCAGGTCGCCGTTGCCGGGCAGGATGTCGTAGTCCTCGGGGCTGCGCTTGACGATCTCGGCGAAGGTCGCCTCCCGCAGCAGGAGCTCGCAAGTGGTGGCCTCCAGCTCGCGCTTGTCGATGCCGGCGCCGGTGGTGGCGTTGCCCTGCGGGTCGAGGTCGACCAGCAGCACCTTCGAGGCGGTACTCGCCAGCGCAGCCGCGAGGTTCACCGAGGTGGTGGTCTTGCCTACGCCGCCTTTCTGGTTCGCGACCGCGATGATCCGCGCCTTGCTCATTCCGCTGGGTCCCCTTCTTGCCGATGTCGCATCATCGTGTTGCATCAATCGTCTCGCTCGATCGCCAGCAGATGCCGCTGCGCTTCCAGCCCCGGCACGTCGAGGACGTGGATGGCCGCGATCTTCCAGCCGGCGGGCAGCGCGGCGATTTCCTCGACCGGATCGGCGCCCTTCATCGCCAGCAACTGCCCTCCCGGTGCGAGCAGATGGCCTCCAACCTGCACGAATTGGGCAAGACTACCGAAGGCCCGCGAGACAAGACAGTCAAAGCGTTCGACGGAGGCAAACGATTCGGCGCGCGACTCCGCCACGTGCAGGTTCGCCAGCCCGAGCTGGCGCTGCACCTCGCGCTGGAAGCGTACCTTCTTGCCGTTGGATTCGACCGTGGTGACCTGCAATTCCGGCAGCGCCAGCGCGAGCGGTATCCCGGGCAGGCCCGCGCCCGAACCGATGTCGGCCAGCCGGCCGCGCACGAAGGGCGCGATGCTCAGGGAGTCGAGCAGGTGCTTGGAGACCATCTCCTCCGGATCGCGGATCGCGGTGAGGTTGTAGGCGGCGTTCCAGCGCACCAGCAGGGCGACGTAATCGAGCAGGCGGCCGGCGAGCGGTTCGGGCGACAGGCCGAGTGCGGCCAGGCCGGCGGCGAGCGACGGGCGCAGGTGGTCGACCGGGGAAACCTCTGGCGCCATGCATGCGGCCGCGGAGACAAGGCGGCGATTGTCCCGCATTCACGGCTGCGAGCGTGAGAAAAACCCGCGCCCCGGCCGGAGATGCCGGGGCGAGGGGTCAGGAAGCGTGCAGCGCGCAGCGGATCACGCGCAGGCCCTTGCTGCCGAGGCGGCGGTTGAGTTCGACCTTCAGGGCCTCTGCCAGGGTTGCGGAGCGGTCTTCCGGCTGCTGCGGCAGTTCGGCCGCGACGCTTGCGAGGGCGTCATCGGCCTGGCGCAGGACCATCTCGTCCACCGTTTCCAGGCCATTGCCGGTCGGCAGCGGGTCGAGGATCTGGTAGTACAGGTCGGCGCTGGCGCGATCGCCGCCAAATTCGCGGGTCGGCAGTTCGATGTGGTGGCCGGTCAGCGGCACGTGCTGGGCGATCCGGTCCAGCATCGGCCAGACCGCGTGACGGCCGGCCTGGAGGGTGCGGACATAGCGCCCGAACCGATGCACCGTCCAGGCCTGGCCCTCGGGCACGCGCCGGAAGACCAGCGCGAACAAGGCGAGGGCGGTCAGGGCGGCGAGAGCGAGGGTGGTGTTCAAGTCAATACATACAAAGAGTTGGATTTTCTTCGTCAGAATCTTCTTTAGCAAAATAACGAAATCTTTGCAAGTGCCCGTTGCGGTGACCCCGGACCGGTACGAGGCCGGACCCAACTTGCGTTTTCAGAGTGCCCGGCGGACCGGGTCACGCCGAAATCCATTCGTCGAGGGCAATCGGTCGGGTACGGCCATCGATTCTGAGGTGGAAATCATCGCCTCGCCGGCGTGCGGGTGCTGTGACGGTTGTCCGGGAATAACAATCGGGCCGCGCGCGGGTGCGACCCGCGTGGGGCATGTCCTGCTGCGCGCGATGCAACGACTACCACCGCGCGAGCGTCACGGCTTTGGAGCGCTCGGCCCCTCGAACGCTGCACGCTGCGGAAGTCCCTCGCACGAGCGGATCCACGGTCGCGGACAGCAGGCATCGTCCAGCGCGACGCTACGCCAGCGCGAACGCAGTCGCGTGTGGTGCTTGCATTCGCGCGGCGAGCAACTCGCGCGTATACGCGTGCGCCGGATGCGCCATCACCGTCTTCGCGTCGCCCGTTTCCACGATCTCGCCTTCGTGCATCACCGCGATGCGATCGGCCAGCGCGCGCGCGGCGTCAAGATCGTGGGTGATGAACAGCACCGCCAGCCCGCGTTCCGATTTCAGGCGCGCGAGCAGTTGCAGGATCGCGGCGCGACTGCGTGCGTCGAGCGCGGAAACGGCTTCGTCGCAGACCAGCAATTCCGGATCGGTCGCCAGCGCGCGCGCGATCGCGATGCGCTGGCATTGCCCTCCGGAGAACTGGTGCGGATGGCGATCCATCGCGCTGGCGTCGAGGCCGACCGAGCGCAGCAGTTCCTCCGCGCGCGCATGGCGTAACGCGTTGTCGCCAATGCCATGGATGCGCAAGGGTTCTGCGACGATCTGCGCCGCCGTCATGCGCGGATCGAGCGAGGCGAATGGATCCTGGAACACGATGCCGATGCGCCGGCGCAGTGGCCTGAGCGCGCGTGCACCAAGCGCGTTGAGGTCGTTGCCGTCGAGTACGATGCGTCCGCGCGCGGACGCGCGCAGCAGGCGCAGTGCGGCGCGCGCGAGGGTGGACTTGCCCGAACCGGATTCGCCGACGAGTGCCAGGCATTCGCCGCGATGCAGGACGATGGAAGTCGGCTTCAACGCGTCGTGCGCGGCTCGCGGATAGCGCACGGCGAGGTCTTCGGCCGCCAGCAGCATCGGGCCGACCCGTGCGGCGGGTGCGCCCGCCAGCTCGACGGCGGCGAGCAAGGCGCGCGTATAGGGCGCCGAAGGTCGCGAGAAAACGCCGGTCGTCGCGCCCGTCTCCACGCAGCGCCCGCGATGCAGGACGAGCACGCGCTGCGCCAGCGTCGCGACCAGCGGCAGGTCGTGGCTCACCAGCACGAGCGCGAGGCCGAGATCGCGGCGCAGCGCGTCGAGCAGGTTCACTATGCCGCGGCCGACGCGCAGGTCCAGCGCCGAGGTTGGTTCGTCGGCGAGCAGGATGCGCGGCCGGCCCGCCAGCGCGAGCGCGATGCAGATGCGCTGGCGCTGTCCGCCGGAGAGTTCGTGCGGACGACGATCGAGCAGCGCCTGCGCCGAAGGCAGTCCGACGCGTTCGAGCAGTTCCAGCGTCTTTGTCCGCTCGCTCCCGCGCGCTATGCCGGAAGCGCGCAGGGCCTCGCGCAGCATCGCGCCGATGCTGCGTAGCGGATGCAGTGCGGCGAGCGCGTCCTGCGGCACCCAGGCGATCGTGCGCCCGCGTAGTGCGATGTGCTCGCGCGAGCCGAGGGCGATGTTGCGTCCGTCCACCCGCAGGCTTCCGCTCGCCTGCAGCGTCGGAGGCAGCAGGCCGAGCAGGGCGAGTGTCGTCAGGCTTTTTCCCGCGCCCGACTCACCGACGATGGCAACGCATTCACCCGCGGCCACGGCAAGGTCGATCGGACCCGGCAGGGGCATCCGCTCGCTGCCGCGGATCGACACCCGCAGGTCCCGCAGTGAGAGCTCGGCGTCGTTCGTCATGCGCCGGGTGCCGGCAGCACGCCATCGTCGGTGTCATCGGCCTCGCCGCTTGCTGGTGGCGCATTGCGCACGTCGAGCGCGTCGCGCAGGGCGTCGCCGAGCTGCTGGAAGCAGGCCAGCGTCGTCACCAGCAGGAACGCGGGCGCCAGCAGGGTCCACGGCGCGCTGTCGAGTTCCTGCGCGCCTTCCTCGAGGAGCGTGCCCAGCCCCGCGGACGGCTGGTCGATCGACAGGCCAAGGAAGCCGAGGAAGCTCTCGACGAGGATGGCCTGCGCCGCGAGCAGGCTCGCGTACACCAGCGCGAGCCCGAGCAGGTTCGGCACGACATGCCAGCGCAGGATCTGCAGCGTGGACGCGCCGGATGCGCGCGCGGCGAGCACGAAGGGTTGTTCGCGCAGGCGCGCGGCCTCGGCGCGCACCACGCGCGCGAGGTCGATCCACACGTAGCCTCCGATCGCCGCCAGCAACAGCGGCAGCGAGCGGTCGAACAGGGTCAGCAGCAGGATCACGATCAGCAGGAAGGGCAACGCGGAAACCACATCCAGCGCGCGCATCATCAGCCGTTCGCTGCGGCCTCCGAGATAGCCCGCGCTGGCGCCGTAGACAAGCCCGATGGCCAGCGCGATGACGGTCGCGCCGACGCCCAGCAGCAGCGACAGGCGCAGGCCGTAGAGTGCGCGCACGAACGTGTCGCGGCCGATGGCGTCGGTGCCGAGCCAGTGCGCGCGCGCGAACGAAGGAGCGGTCGATAGCGCGTTCCAGTCCGGATGTTCGGGTGCGTACGGCGAAAGCCACGGACCGACCAGGGCGCACAGCGCCAGCACGCCGAGTACACCGACGCAGGTCTTCGCGGAGCGCGGCCATCGCCGCGTGGAAAGGCGCATGCGCGCATCATCGCGCGACGGCGTGAGCTGACGCCAGCGGGTAAGATGGATTCCTTTCCATCGCGTGGCCGCGCCATGTCCCATCCGCTGATCCGTCCCCGCCGCATGCGCCGCGACGACTTCTCGCGTCGGTTGATGCGGCAGACCGTGCTCACCGCGAACGACCTGATCCTGCCGGTGTTCGTGCACGAGCTGGCCGGCCGCGCGCCGGTGGCTTCGATGCCGGGCGTGGAACGGCTGTCTATCGACGAATTGCTGCGCGTAGCCGAACAGGCCCACGAATTGCGCATCCCCGCGATAGCGCTGTTCCCGGTCACGCCCGACGCAGCCAAGTCGCTGGACGCGCGCGAGGCCTGGAATCCCGATGGCCTCGCGCAGCGCGCGGTGCGCGCGCTGAAGTCGCGCTTCCCGGAATTGGGCGTGATCACCGACGTCGCGCTCGATCCCTTCACCACGCACGGCCAGGATGGCCTGATCGACGAGCATGGCTACGTCGTCAACGACGCCACCGTCGAGGCGCTGGTGAAGCAGGCGATTTCCCACGCCGAAGCGGGCGCCGACGTGGTCGCGCCCTCGGACATGATGGACGGCCGCATCGGTGCGATCCGGGTCGCGTTCGAGGACGCCGGCCTGGTGAACACGCGCATCCTCGCGTACGCGGCGAAGTACGCTTCCGCGTTCTACGGCCCGTTCCGCGACGCCGTCGGCAGCGCCGGCAGCCTCGGCAAGGGCAACAAGTACACCTACCAGATGGATCCGGCGAACGCCGACGAGGCGCTGCGCGAGGTCGCGCTCGACATCGAGCAGGGCGCCGACATGGTGATGGTCAAGCCGGCGATGCCCTACCTCGACATCGTGCGGCGCGTGAAGCGGCGCTTCGGCGTGCCGACCTTCGCCTACCAGGTCAGCGGCGAGTACGCGATGCTCAAGGCGGCGGCGATCAACGGCTGGCTCGACGAGCGCGCCTGCGTGCTCGAGGCGCTGACCGGCATCCGCCGCGCCGGCGCAGACGCGATCCTGACCTATTTCGCGCTCGACGCGGCGGCCTGGCTGCGGGACTGAGCGATGGAAAAGCAGTACGCCCTGTTCGGCCATCCCGTCGCGCATTCGTTCTCGCCGCGCATCCATGCCGCGTTCGCGGAACAGGCCGGCATCGCGATGGTGTACGGGTTGCGCGACGTCGCGCCGGAAGGATTCGCCGAAGCCCTGGCCGCGTTCGCGCGCGATGGCGGCGCCGGCGCCAACGTGACCCTGCCCCACAAGGGTGCCGCACTGGCCCTGTGCCGCGCGGTCAGCGCGCGCGCCGCGCGCTGCGGCGCGGTCAACACTCTCGCGCGCCGCGCCGGCGGCTGGTTCGGCGACAACACCGACGGCGCCGGTCTCATCCGCGACCTCACCGGTCGCGAACAGCACGACCTGCGCGAGCGCCGCACCCTGCTGCTCGGCGCCGGCGGCGCGGCCGCTGGCGTGGCGCCGGCGCTGCTCGATGCCGGCATCGGCGACCTCTACATCGTCAACCGCAGTCCCGAACGCGCCGACGCGCTGGCCGACGCGCTGGGCCTGCCCGGCCGCGTGCACTCGCGCTACTGGCAGGACCTGGATTCGCTCGGCAACTTCGACTTGATCATCAACGCGACTTCGGCCGCGCGCTCGCACGCGCGCATCGAGCTGCCGTTCGCGATCGCCTACCGCAACACGGTGGCGGTCGACCTCGGCTACCGCGAGGCCGCGATCGACTTCCTCGCCTGGGCCCGCAGTGCGCGCTGCCAGGACGCGATCGACGGCCTGGGCATGCTCATCGAACAGGCAGCCGAGAGCTTCGAACTCTGGCACGGCGTACGGCCGCAGACCGAGCCGGTATACGCGATGCTGCGTCGCGAACTGCCGCTCGAGGCGACCGATTGAGCGACGTATCCATCGATAGGTCGAGCGATGGATCGAGCGAGGCCTTCGCCTGTCGCCCCGGCTGCGGCGCCTGCTGCATCGCGCCGTCGATCTCCTCGCCGATTCCCGGCATGCCTCAGGGCAAGCCCGCCGGCGTGCGTTGCGTGCAGCTCACCGACGACAACCGCTGCGCGATCTTCGGTCGTCCCGAACGCCCGAAGGTCTGCTCGTCCCTGCGTCCTTCGCCGGCGATGTGCGGCGCCGACCGCGAGGAGGCGATGGAGCTGCTGGCTGCGCTCGAAGCCTGCACCGCGCCCTGAGCCGCCTGCTGGCGTCACATGGCGGAGGCGCGCGTGAAAACAGGTACCGCCAACGCGATGATGCCCGCCGCGATCACCAGCATGGAGCCGACGCCGAGCACGGCGTCCACGAGCTTCCATTGCAAACGCGCCCCGGATTGCGCATCGAGCGTGCCGGCAAGGGCGCGTACCGCGAGCGCGGCAGCGCAGACGAAGATCCACAACGGGTAGAGCGCGAGGAAGTGCTGCGAGAAGGCCGGCAACGCATCGCCGTACCAGGATCGATGCGATGGTCCGAGCATGGCGATGACCAGGCTGGAGATCAGCCCGGCGCCGGGGGCGATCCACTCCTGCCGTTGCGAGCCGGCATCCTTTTCGGAGATGGCTTTCACCGGCCGGTGGTCGCGCCCTCGCATCATGGGGCGTAACACTCGCCCGATTGCGGATTGAACACCGTCAGCCGCATCGCCGTCGCCAGCGCGTCGAGTTCCACGCGCTCGAGACGAGCCGCCTTGAATGCGATCACCAGGCCGTTGGCCTCGGCAGACACCAGGAATTCGGGTTGGCCGCGTGCCCCGGCACCGAACCAGACCGGACCCCCGTTGCGGGATGGTTCCCAGCGCAGTGCCGGGAACACGGCGTCGATCCCGGCGATCACGTCCGCCGGACTGCCGATGGGTGGAGACGTCTCGTCCAGCGCATCCAGACGTGGCGCGCTGCCATCGGCGGGGCGGGCAAAGAGGAAGTAGTCGTAGCTCATGCGTCGATCCGCGGTCGATGGCTTCAGGCAGTCGCCGCCCGCGCTTCCGCGAGCCGCGCCAGATAACGGTCCTTGAGCTTCACGTAGTGCGCGGCCGAGTAGTAGAGCTGCTCGATCTGCGCCGCATCGAGCCTGCGCACGCGGCGCGCGGGATTGCCCATCCACAGCTCGCCCTCGCCGACGATCTTGCCGGGCGCGATCACCGCGCCGGCGGCGACGAAGCCGTGCTTGCGCACGATGGCGCCGTCGAGCACGGTCGCGTGCATGCCGATCAGGCAGGCGTCCTCGATCGTGCAGGCATGGATCACCGCGCCGTGGCCGACGGTGACGTCGTCGCCGATCAGGCATGGAAAGCCCTCGCCGGTATACGGCCCGGCATGGGTGACGTGCAGGATCGCGCCGTCCTGGATGTTGGTGCGCGCGCCGATGCGGATGTGGTGGACGTCGCCGCGCACGACGCAGGCGGGCCAGATCGAGGCGTCGTCGCCGACCACCACGTCGCCGATCACAGTCGCGGCCGGATCGATGTAGGCGCGCGCGCCGAGCTTCGGGAAGGTGTCGAGGTAAGGGCGCATGGGAACCCGCGTTTCGGAATGGAGTGATTGTACGACTGCGGCGCTCTACACTCGGCCGCATGGACGCCACCGCCGACACCCCGATCGCCGAACTGCTGCCGACCCTCCAGAAACTGCGCGCCGCGCAGGCCGCGCGCCTGCCCGACTACGCCCAGCGCCGCGAGGACCTCGACCGCCTCCGCAGCGCCTTCCAGCGCCGCGTCGGGGAGATGGCCAAGGTCGTCAGCGCCGACTTCGGCAACCGCTCGCGCCACGAGAGCCTGGTCGCCGACGGCATGACCGTGCTCAACGAGATCGACCACCTGCGCCGCCACCTCAAGTCCTGGATGCGCCCGCGCGGGCGGAGGGTGAACTGGATCTTCCTGCCCGCGCGCGCGCAGGTGGTGATGCAGCCGCTGGGCGTGGTCGGCGTGATCTCGCCGTGGAACTACCCGGTGAGCCTGGCGATCAACCCGCTGGCGAGCGCGATCGCCGCCGGCAACCACGTGATGCTGAAACCGTCCGAGCACACGCCGCGCACCAGCGCCTTCCTGCGCGAGCTGCTGGCCGAGGTCTTCCCGCCCGAGCGCGTCGCGGTGGCGATGGGCGGCCCCGAGGTCGCGGGCGCGTTCGCGTCGCTGCCCTTCGACCACCTGTTCTTCACCGGCTCGACCGCGGTCGGGCGCAAGGTGATGGCGGCGGCGGCGCAGAACCTCGTGCCGGTCACGCTCGAACTCGGCGGCAAGTCGCCGTGCGTGATCGCACCCGATTTCCCCTTGCCGCTCGCGGCGCAACGCATCGCCGCGGGCAAGTGGCTCAATGCCGGCCAGACCTGCATCGCGCCCGACTACCTGCTGCTGCCGCAGTCCTCGCGCGACGCCTTCGTCGATGCACTCGGCGCGGACCTGCGCGAGCGTTTCCCGACCGTCGCCGGCAATCCCGACTACACCAGCATCGTCAACGAGGCGCAGTACCGCCGCCTGCGCGGCTACCTCGACGAGGCGACGTCGCGCGGCGTGCGCACGATCGAGCTCGTCCACTGCGAACGCGAAACGGCCGACGCGCAGCGGCTGATCCCGCCGACCCTGGTGATCGACCCGCCCGACGAGCTGGCGGTGATGCGCGAGGAGATCTTCGGCCCGATCCTGCCGGTGAAGACCTACCGCACGTTCGACGAGGCGATCGCCTACATCAATTCGCACCCGCGTCCGCTGGCGCTGTACCACTTCGACAACGACGGCGCGCGCGTGAAACAGATGCTTGAACGCACCGTCGCCGGCGGCGTGTCGATCAACGACACCGTCATGCACTACGCCCAGGACCGCCTGCCTTTCGGCGGAGTCGGGCCTTCCGGCATGGGCCGCTACCACGGCCGCGACGGCTTCGAGACCTTCAGCCACCACAAGGCGGTGTTGCGCCAGGCGCGGCTTTCGTCGATGGCGCTGTTCAAGCCGCCGTACCGGGAACTCGCGGATTTCCTGGTGAAATTCCTCACACGCTAGGGGATCGTGCATGAAGAAGTTCCGCGCCTGGTTCCAGGCGTCGTGCATTTGCTTGCTGGCTGCCTCGACGGCGGTCGCCTGCGAGTACCCGATTCCGCCACCGTTTGAAGAAACGGTCGCTCGCGCCCACGACATCGGCATCGTGCAGGTGGTTTCCGAAGAAATGGATCCGGCCGACGCCTCCGGCGAAACCGTGATCGCGCGGGTGCGCAGGATCGAAACGCTCCGTGGCAAGGCCTATCCCATCGATGTCGTCCACTACTACGGCGGCGATTGCGGTGGTCATCGCATGGACGTCGGCCAGTATTACCTGCTCGTGGCGGACAACGAAAATGCACGTTTCGACCTCGCCAACGGCGACCATTCCGTGTTGCCCTTGCGCAGCTTCGGCTATGTTCCGCCCATGGAATGGGCGCGCATGCACAGAAGGGAAAGCGATGCCAACCTTGCGATGACGGACCTGCGCCGGATGATCGCCGGCAAGGGCGCGTGGTCGAAAGCACTGATCGAACCCGCGTTGCAGGGCGCCAGCACGATGCCGGCGCCTCCCGCGCCTTACCGGTAGAGACGGCGTGGCAGGGACAATGAACGACTGCGTCCCGCACATTCAGGCGTCATGCCGCAAGATCGCCTCCGGATGAGACAAGGACGCCTGCTACCGCTGATCGTCGCCTGCGCGTTGTTCATCGAGAACATGGATTCGACGGCGATCGCGACCTCGCTGCCGAACATGGCGCGCGACCTGGGTACCGAGCCGATCGCGCTCAAGCTGGCGCTGACCTCCTACTTGCTCGCGCTGTCGGTGTTCATCCCGGTCAGCGGCTGGATCGCCGACCGCTTCGGCGCGCGCACGACCTTCGTCACCGCGATCGCGGTGTTCCTGCTCGGCTCGCTGGCCTGCGCGTGGTGCGGTTCGCTCGAGACGCTGGTGGCCGCGCGCTTCGTGCAGGGCATGGGCGGCGCGCTGATGGTGCCGGTCGGGCGGCTGGTGCTGCTGCGCGCGATCCCGAAGCACGAACTCGTGCAGGCATTGAGCTGGCTGACGATTCCGGCCCTGGTCGCGCCGATGATCGGGCCGCCACTGGGCGGTTTCATCACCACCTATTTCCACTGGCGCTGGATCTTCGGCATCAACCTGCCGATGGGCGCGCTCGGCATCGTGCTGGCGCTGCGTTTCATTCCCAACCTGCGGGAACCCGTGCAGCCGCTGGACTGGCGCGGCTTTGCGCTCTCGGGTTTCGGGCTGGCGGCGGCGATGTTCGGCTTCTCGACGCTCGGTCGGCACATGGTGTCGACGCAGGTCGCGGCGACCTGCCTGGTCGTCGGACTGCTGGCGCTCGCCGGTTACGTGATGCACGCGCGCCGGCATCCTCATCCCCTGCTCGACCTGGCGCTGTTCCGCCTGCCGACCTTCCGTGCCGGCGTGCTCGGCGGCGGCCTGTTCCGCGTCGGCATCGGCGCGATTCCCTTCCTCCTGCCGCTGATGCTGCAGCTCGGCTTCGGCCTCGACCCGCTGCACTCGGGCCTGCTGACCTTCGCCTCGGCGGTCGGCGCGATGGGCATGAAGACGATCGCTTCGCGCGTGCTCAAGCGCTTCGGCTTCCGCAATGTGCTCTGGATCAACGCACTGATTTGCTCGGCGATGCTGGCCAGCTATGGCCTGTTCCGCGCGACCACGCCGCATGCGCTGATCATCGCCACCCTGGTCATCGCCGGCTGCTTCCGCTCGTTGCAGTTCACCAGCCTCAACGCGATCAGCTACGCCGAGGTGGACCAGCGCGCGATGAGCCAGGCGGCCAGCCTGTCGGGAATGATGCAGCAGCTCTCGCTGTCGCTGGGCGTCGCCGTCGCCGGCTACGCATTGCAGATCGTCGGCGCGATCGAGCACCGTAGCGCGACCGCGGCCGGCAACTTCGGGCCGGCGTTCGCGATCGTCGCCGCGTTCAGCGCGGCCTCGACGTGGATGATGTGGAAATTGCCCGTCCACGCGGGCCATGAGATGGCGGGCCGCGCCCAGCCCGGTCAGGAAATCAGCGAACCGAAAGTGGAGCAGCGGCCGGCGACGTGAGGCGCGGACGAAGTCCGGGCAATCGGGCTCCGCGCCGTCAGGGAGCGAAAGCGCGCAGCGCCGCGACCGCGCGGTCGATGCCGGCGTCGTCGATGTCCAGGTGGACGGCCATGCGGATCGACGGAAGGTAGCCGATCGACAGCTTCACCATCGCCGCGTCCATGTGCGCCTTGAACGCGGGCAGGTGCTGCACCGGCACGTCGATGAAGACCATGTTGGTGTGCTGGCCGGCGAACCGGACCGCGGCGAGGCCGCGGACGCCTTCGGCGAGGCGCTCGGCGCGCGCGTGGTCCTGCGCGAGGCGCACGATGTGGTGGTCGAGCGCATGGATGCAGGCCGCGGCGAGCCCCCCGGCCTGGCGCCAGCCGCCACCACAGACCTTGCGCCAGCGGCGCGCGCTGTCGATCAGGGCCTTGCTGCCGACCAGCACCGAGCCGACCGGCGCGCCCAGTCCCTTCGAGAAGCACACCGACACGCTGTCGAAGAACTGCGCGATGTCGCGCGCAGGCAGGCCGAGCGCGACCGCGGCGTTGAACAGGCGTGCGCCGTCCAGGTGCAGCGCGAGGCCGCGGCGGTCGCACAGCGCGCGCGCGTCGCGCAGGTAGTCCATCGGCAGCGCGCGGCCATGCCAGGTGTTTTCCAGGCACAGCAGTTTCGTGCGCGCGAAATGCGGATCGACCGGCTTGATCGCGCGCTCGACCGCGTCCAGCGGCACGCTGCCGTCGTTCGCGTTCGGCAGTGGTTGCGGCTGGATCGAGCCGAGCACCGCCGCGCCGCCGCCCTCGAACTTGTAGGTGTGCGCCTCCATGCCGACGATGTACTCGTCGCCGCGCTGGCAGTGCGAGATCAAGGCGATCAGGTTCGACTGCGTCCCGGTGGGGACGAACAGCGCGTCCTCGAAACCGAGTTTCACCGCCACGCGCTGCTGCAGGGCGTTGACGGTCGGATCCTCGCCGTAGACGTCGTCGCCCACGGCCGCGCGCTGCATGGCCTCGCGCATCGCCGGCGTCGGCTGGGTCACGGTATCGCTGCGCAGGTCGATCCAGTTCATGGCATTCCCCTTTTGGAATGACTGAACAAGTCCATCCGGGACTTGTTCAGTGGCATCGAGTCCGGCACATGTCCGTACTCGATGCCCGTGGACAACGACTTGCGTCGTTGTCCGCGGCGGTGCGTCCTGCACCGCAGGAATCTCCAAACCTGTTCAGAGATTCCGATGCCGCAGTGTAGCGGCATGCCGCGCCGGCGGGGACTTTGCCATACTGGTCGCATGAAAATCGCGAGCTGGAACGTCAATTCCCTCAACGTCCGCCTGCCGCACCTGCAGCAATGGCTGGCGAGCGCGCAGCCCGACGTGGTCGCGTTGCAGGAAACCAAGATGGAGGACGCCAGGTTCCCGGACACCGCGATCGCCGAGGCCGGATACCGCAGCGTGTTCTCCGGGCAGAAGACCTACAACGGCGTGGCGATCCTCGCGCGCGGACAGGCGATCGAGGACGTGCAGGCCGGCATCCCCGGGTTCGCCGACGAGCAGAAGCGCGTGCTCGCCGCGACCATCGGCGGGGTGCGCGTGGTGGACGTCTACGTGGTCAATGGCCAGGCCGTCGGCAGCGAGAAATACGACTACAAGCAGCGCTGGCTGGCGGCGCTGCACGACTGGCTGCGCGACGAGATCGCGCGCCACCCGAAGCTCGTATTGCTGGGCGATTTCAACATCGCGCCCGACGACCGCGACGTGCACGACCCGGCGGTCTGGAACGACGATTCGATCCTGACCTCGACCGCCGAACGCGCTGCGCTCAGGCGCCTGTTCGACCTCGGCCTGCACGACAGCTATCGCCTGTTCCATGCTGACGGCGGCGTCTTCAGCTGGTGGGACTACCGCCAGGCCGCGTTCCGCCGCAACCTCGGCCTGCGCATCGACCTCGTGCTGGTCAGCGAGGCGCTGCGCGCGTCCTGCATCGCGGCTACGATCGACCGCGAGCCGCGCACCTGGGAACGCGCCTCCGACCACACGCCGGTGCTGGTCGAGCTGGGCTGAGCGAGCCGGCGGACCGGGGCGACCGCATGAATTCGATCGAGATCGAAGCCCTCCTCACCGTCGCCGGCATGATCATCTTCTGGAACGCGGCGGAGTGGGAATCGCGCGACGGCAGTCCGCACCATGGCGTGCTGTGGGCCTCCGCGTCGCTGCTGATCTCGGTGCTGGCGTTGTTCGTCGCCGGCCTGGGCGTGGTGCCGTGGCTGCTGACGCAGGTTGGGCTGTTCATCGCCATCGCCGCGGTGCGGGTGTGGCTGGAGGATCTCGAGAAGCGTTGAACGCGTGCGTCGCGAGCGCGACGCGCGCCCGCGAATCGCTTCAGTCCTTCTTCGCCCTCTGCGCCGGCACGAACTGCTCGCGCACCGCCTTGGCGATCAGGTCCGGCGGCAGCAGGCCCTGGTCGATCAGGAAGTTGTTGAAGGCGAAGCGGTCGAACTTCGCACCGAGTGTGACCTCGGTCTCCGCGCGCAGGGCCATGATCCGGCTGTAGCCGTAGAAGTAGCTTCCGGCCTGGCCGGGCATGCGGAACATGTAACGGTCCACTTCCTGCTGCGCGAACGGGTGCGACAAGCCGACTTCTTCGGTCAGCACGCGGAAGGCGGTGTCGCGGTCGAGCAGCCCGAGGTTGAGCATCGGGTCGAGCATCGCGCGCGCCGCGCGCAGCAGGCGCAGCTGCAGGGCGATGAGCTGTCCATCGTGCGGCTCGTACGGCAGCATCTCCATCTCGGAGTACAGCGCCCAGCCTTCGACGTTCACCGAGTTGAAGGCGAACAGGCTGCGTGCCAGCGACACGCCGTGCTCGACCATCGCCGAAAACTGCAGCTCGTGGCCGGGGCGGCCTTCGTGCGCGGTCAGCGTCCATGCCGCGGCCTTGTAGGTGAAGTCGTCGAAGGATTCGGTCTTGCCGCTGGCGTCCGGGTTGCCGGTGGTCAGCACGAACTGGCCGCGCTCGCCGTGGTTGCCGATCAGCGGCGGCGGCTGCATGTGCGGCGCCGGCTGCTGCGCGGTCTCGGCGTCCGAGGCGATGCGCATGATCATCGGCCGGTTCGGCAGGCTGGCCACGCGGTGGTCGACGATCGCCTTCTCCAGCGCCGGGATCACGACATCGCGGTAGTAGGGCTCGACCTGGTCGCGGCCGAGCTGGTCCTTCTTCAGGGCGCGGATCACGTCGAGATAGCCGGTGGCGGACAAGCCGTGTTCCTTGGCGACGATCGGCGCGAGTTGCTGCATCTGGGCGCGGGTTTCCATGAACTCCAGTTGCGCGCGCTGGACCAGTTGCAGGGGATCGATGTCGATGCCGACATTCCTGAGCTGCATCGCGTACAGCTCGGGCGGCAGGCGGAAGTCGGCGCGCGCTTTCGGCACGACCGTCGCGCGCTCCCAGGCGGCGTAGTCGGCGACCTGCTTGTCGAACTCGGCCAGCGCGGCCTCGGCGCCGGCGATCTTGAATTGCGCGAACAGCTGGTGGACGCCGGTGACATAGGTCTGGGTATTGGCCAGCGCCTGGTCGAGCTCGCCCTTGTACGGTCCGATGCGATGGGCGTCGGCAAGGCTGTCGTTGAAACGCGCCTTCGCTTCGGCGAAGACCGACGTGCTTCCCGGCTCCATGCCGAGGTAACGACGCAGCCGCGCCAGCGCATGCGCGCGTTTCTCCGGCGGGGACTGTTCCTGCAGCAGGGTGCGTTCGCCGCCGAAGACCAGTTCCGGCACGTCGGTCCAGTCGAGCAACAGGCGCTCGTCCAGGGCGTTGCGATCCATCGCGCGGGTGGCGGCGTCGATCAGGATCTGCAGGTCCTCGCGGACATTCGGGTCGGTCTCCTTCGCCAGCGCGGCCTGCAACTGCGAGCGTGCCCTGGCGTAGGCGGCGTGGAAACGTTCGCTGTTGTGCGGGCCTAGGTCGACCACCTGTTCGTCGTGTCCCGGCAGGCCGATGGCGGAAGCACGCTCGGGCGCGAAAGCCGCCTGCGCTTCCAGCAGGACTTGCGCGTGCTCGTTGCTGCGCGCGACCCAGTCGGTGGTGGTGGCGGCGAAACTTGCGGGGCAGATCAGCAGCGCGGCGAACAGGACGGCGGGACGCATCGCGGACTCCTTCGGAGGGTCGGCCTCCGTCGCGCGTGGCGGCGACGGGAACGGGGAACTCTACTCCCGCTGTCGCGCCAACGAAAACGCCGCCGGGGATGCCGGCGGCGTCGGTTCGTCGCAGCGAGCGCGAACGGCTACTGCAGGCTCACGCCCTCGTGCAGCTCGATGCCCTGCTCGGTCAGCTCGGTCGTGATGTCGACGCGCTTGATGAAGCCGGCATACATGTCCATCACCGCCGCCTGCTCCTGCATCGACTGCTGCGCCTCGGCATCGCCCATCGACTGCGCGTTCTTGCGCATCATGTCGGCGATCAGGTGGTAGACCTCGCCACGCCCGCCACCCGCGAACACCGGCTGCTGCGCGGGGTCGGTCTTCATCGCATCGGCGATCTTCGCGTCCTCGCCCGCACCGATCGCGATGGCCAGGATCTTGTCGGTCATCGCCGCGAACATCGGCGCCTGCACCGGCAGGTTGGGCATCGCCGGCAGCGGCTTGGCCACGCCGTCGGGCTTCAGGCCGAGGTTGACGATGCCCGGCGAGGCGCTGCTGGCCAGCGCGAGCAGCGAGGCCGGGTTGTCCGAACTGATCGCGATCACCGCCGAGAAGTCCGGAATCGGCTGGGCATCCTTCGGCTCGATCTTGTCCACGATCGCGTGGAAGCCGTGGAACATCGGCGCGTAACCGGCGAAGCCCGGGTTGGTCGCCGCGCTCTTCATCTGCTCGGCGCTCTGGTTGAAGCCGACCAGGGCCGGGCATTTCCAGGGCGACTTCGCGGTCGCGTCGGCGTACTTGGTCGCCAGTGAGGGCAGCTTGGTCAGGTCCGCGCTGAATCCGAAATCGACCAGGGCATTCTGCGCCGCGGCCATGCCCGGCAGCGGAGCACGCAGGGTCATCAGGTCCTTGGCGATGTCGGCGCGGGTCTCGAGCACCATGCGCAGGCCCATGTGCTGCGTGGACAGGTCGGTATAGCCGAAACTCGCACGCGGCCATGCGGCCGCGAGCTGGCTGTACTCGCCGGCGCAGACGGCGTCGAGCTGCGGCTTCTTCTCGCCGATGGCGGTGAGGAACGAGGTCTCCAGCGGGGTCGGCGGCGCCTTCAGCACGGCGACCAGTTTCGCGCTGTCGAAATAGCCGCTGCCATAGGACAGGTACTTCATCTTCTGGTTGAGCGCGGCCAGGTCGCCGCTGTCGGCGAGCGACTTCTTAGGCTTGTCGAGGCCGAACAGGGTCTTCAGGTCGGCGTCGGAAGCCTTGACGGGCGCGATCGTGGCGACGAACTGCTTGCCGGAGATCGCCATCACCACTTCGAGCTTGCCATCGTCGCCGCCGAAGCGCCAGAAATCGAGGTTGCCGACCTTGCCGGTCGCGAGCTTCGAGCCGGACTTGGTCTCCAGCCGGCCGATGGTGGCGCGCAGGTTGTCGGGCTTGGCCAGTTCGATGCGCATCACCGGCACCAGGCCGATGCCGAAAATCGCGGCGTGGGTCTGCGGCACGATGCCCGCGAGGTCCATCAGGCCCTTGACGTCCTTGCCCGCCACTTCCTCCTTCACCGCGCCGAGCAGCTTGGTCATCTTCTCGCGCTCGGCGATCGAAGCGGCCGAACACTTGTCCTCGCCGGAGGCCGTCGTCGCGGAGGCATCGGCAGGTGCCACTGCGGCAGCCGCGTTCGTGCCATCGGCCGCCTGCGAGGACGCCTCGCCGGCCGCATCGGCCTGGTCGCCTGCGTCTCCCGAATCGCTCGCGCTGGCCGAGGCGTCCTGCATCGCGCCACCGCCACCGCCGGCACTGGCCTGCGGGCAGTTCGCGTTGGCGTTGGCGATCAGCTTGATCGCGGCGTCGATCTGGTGGGAGTAGATGTCGCCGACCTTGCCGCCCTTGTCGAGCTTGCCGATCCAGTAATTGCCGACGTCGGCAGGTTGCGGATCGATGTTGGCGATCACGTAGGGCGTGTCGGCCGGCACGAAGGTCAGCGGGTCATCGGCGGCGACCACGCCGGGGCCGGAACCGGCCGGGCCTTCCTTCTTGCAACCGGTGATGGCGACGATGCCCACGGCGAGCAGGCAGGGCAGGATCTTGCGCATGGTGGGGTTTCCTGGGGAAAGTGTGATGCGATTCACATGGTAGCAAACGCAATACCGCCGCGTTCCGGCCGCCGCTTCCCGCTCAGCCGCGCAGGACCATGCCGCTGGCGGCATCGTGGATCGGCGTCGGCGACTCCAGGCCGCCGGTCTCGCCGGCGAGGATGCCGTCGATCTGCAGGATCAGGGCCGGGTCGAGCTGCCCGTACGCGCGTGGCGCTTCATGTCCGGAGAGATTCGCGCTGGTGGACACGATCGGGCCGCCGAAGCCATTGCAGAGCTCGACCACCGGGGGGTGCGCGCTGATCCGCAGCGCGATCGTGGTGTGCATGCCGCGCAGCCAGACCGGTACGCGCGAAGGACAGGGCAGGAGCCAGGTGTGCGGGCCGGGCCAGGTTGCGCGCACGTCGCGGATGCGTTCGGCCGGCAGGGCGTCGAGGTCGATCAGGGAGGCGATCTGCACCAGGTCGGCCGACACCAGGATCAGGCCCTTCCATTCCTCGCGCTGCTTGATCTTCAGCAGTCGGCGCACGGCATTCGCATTGAACGGATCGCAGCCTACGCCCCACACGCCTTCGGTCGGGTAGGCGATCACGCCGCCACGACGGAGGACGGCGACGGCTTGCGGGATGTCTAGGCGTGCGGACATGGCGGTGGCTGGCTGGGACGGCTTAGCGTAGCGCAAGGCGCCCGTGCAAAAGCTCAGGTGGCTCCGGGCGCCGGGCGAAACCCGGCTGCCGTCCTACTTTGCGGTTTTCTTCACCGCTTTCCGGGCCGCGGCCTTCTTGGCGGCCGCCTTCTTGGCGGGTTTTTTCTTCGCGACGGCTTTCGCGACGGGCTTGGCGGCTGCCGGCGTCTTTTTCGCCGGCGCCTTCGCCGCTGCGCCCTTGCGCGCGAAGCGCCCGCGCGCGGGTCGCGCCGGCGCCTTGGCCAGGATTTCCTCGCATTCTTCCTGGCTCAGCGAAGCCGGCTCGCGATCCTTGGGGATCTTGCCGTTCTTCTCGCCGTCGGTGATGTACGGCCCGTAGCGCCCATTGAGGATCTCGATCGGGCTGCCGTCGAATTTCCTGATGAGGCGGTTGGCGAGGAAGGTCTCGCGTTCGCGGATCAGCTGCAGGGCGCGATCGAAGTCGACCGTGTAGGGATCATCGTCCTTGCCCAGCGAGGCGTAGGTCGCACCGCGCTTGGCGAACGGTCCGAAACGGCCGACCGCCACCGTCACCGGCTCGCCGTCGTCCTCGCCGAGCGTGCGCGGCAGCAGGAACAGGTCGAGCGCATCCTCCAGCCCGATCGTGTGCATGCTCTGGCCCGGACGCAGGCTGGCGAACTTCGGCTTCTCCTCGTCGTCCTTGCTGCCGATCTGCGCGAACGCGCCGTAACGGCCGAGGCGCACACTGACCGGCTTGCCGGTCTTCGGATCGGTGCCCAGCTCACGCGCGCCGGTGGCGTCGGACCGGTCGACCGAGTCGGTCTTGTCGTCCACCAGTGCCTTGAATGGGTCCCAGAAGCGCCGCATCAGCGGCACCCAGTCCTCCTCGCCGCGCGAGACCGCGTCGAGCTCGTCCTCGAGCTTCGCGGTGAAGTCGTAGTCGACGTACTGGGTGAAATGGGTGGACAGGAAATTGCTGACCGCGCGGCCGACGTCGGTCGGCTTGAAGCGGCGGTTGTCGAGTTCGACGTACTTGCGAAACAGCAGGGTCTGGATGATCGCCGCGTAGGTCGAAGGCCGACCGATGCCGTACTCCTCCAGCGCCTTGACCAGCGAGGCCTCGGAGAAGCGCGGCGGCGGCTCGGTGAAATGCTGGGCGGTGCGGATCGCGGCGAGCGGGATGTTGTCGCCGGGCTTCATCAGCGGCAGCTTGCGGCCCTCGTCGTCATCGGCGGCCGGAGCGGTGTCCTTGCCTTCCTCGTAGACCGCGAGGAAACCCGGATCGATCACCGTGGTGCCGCTCGCGCGGAACGCGTGCGCGCTGCCGCAGGCGAACTCGACGGTCACGGTGTTGAGGATGGCCGGCACCATCTGGCTGGCGACCGCGCGTTTCCAGATCAGCTCGTACAGGCGGCGTTCGTCGTCGCCGAGGAAGCGCGCGATCGAGGCCGGCGTGCGCAACGCCGAGGTCGGGCGGATCGCCTCGTGCGCTTCCTGCGCGTTCTTCGACTTTTCCTTGTAGGTGTTCGGCTTGTCGGGCACGGCGCCGGTGCCGAAGTCGCGCGCGATCACGTCGCGCAGCTCGGCCAGCGCCTCGTCCGACAGGTGGGTCGAATCGGTACGCATGTAGCTGATCAGGCCGACCGTGCCCTCGTCGCCGATGTCGAAGCCCTCGTAGAGCTTCTGCGCGACCTGCATCGTGCGGCGGGTGGTGAAGCCGAGCTTGCGTGCGGCTTCCTGCTGCAGGGTCGAGGTGATGAACGGCGGCGCCGGGCGGCGCTTGCGCTCCTTGCTGCCGACGTCGGTGACGTGCAGGCGGCCGTTCGCGGCCTTGAGCAGGCGTTCGCGCGCGGCGTGCGCGGTGGCGCCGTCGGTGATCGTGAACTGTTCGAACTTCTGGCCGTCGAGTTTCACCAGCCGCGCGGCAAAAGCCTGCGAAGGATGCGCGAGGTCGGCGTCCATCGACCAGTACTCGCGCGGCACGAAGGCTTCGATCGCCTCCTCGCGCTCGACGATCATGCGTAGCGCCGGCGACTGCACCCGCCCGGCCGACAACCCGGTCTGCACCTTGCGCCACAGCACCGGCGAGAGGTTGAAGCCGACCAGGAAATCGAGCGCGCGCCGCGCCTGCTGCGCATTGACGAGATCCTCGGCGATCTTGCGCGGATGCGCGACCGCTTCGCGGATCGCGCGCGGGGTGATCTCGGTGAACACCACGCGATGCAGGGCGCGGTCCTTCAGCAGGCCGCGTTCCTTGAGGATCTCGGCGACATGCCAGGAGATCGCCTCGCCTTCGCGGTCCGGGTCGGTCGCCAGGTACAGGCCCTCGGCGGCCTTGGCGGCTTTCGCGATCGCCTCGACGTGTTTCTCGTTCTTGTCGATGGTCTCGTAGCGCATCGCGAAGTCGCGGCCGGTGTCCACCGCGCCTTCCTTCGGCACCAGATCGCGCACATGGCCGTACGAAGCCAGGACGATGAAGTCCTTGCCGAGGTACTTGTTGATCGTCTTCGCCTTCGCGGGCGATTCGACGATGAGCAGGTTTTTCGCCATGTAAGCAGACAGCTCCGGAACGCCGGGAATCGGGACCAGCACGATGCGGCCCGGACGAACCGGGCCAGCCTCCCCTTTTTCATTAAGGCACCACGGCGACGTGGACTGTCAAGCCGGACCTTCGTGAACGGCTTGCGCAGGGGTGCGAGCGCTTCAGTGCAGCGGCTCGGGATCGTCCTCGAACATCTGGCTTTCCATCCACGCGTAGGCCGCCTCGGCGCCGGGCTGGTTGAACAGCACCATCAGCACGACCCACTTGAGGTCATCGAGGTCGATCTCGTCCTGGTCGAGCGCCATCACCCGGTCGAGCACGAGCTCGCGCTGCGCGGCGTCGATGATGCCCTGTTGCTCGAGGAACATCAGGAAGCCTAGGGTCTCCGTGTCGAGTTTCGACAGCTCGGGCTCGACGTACATCCGCACCGGGCCGACCACGCCGCGCGGCGCCGAAGCCATCGGGCGCTGGCGGGCAAGCTCATCGAGCCAGTCGAAGGCCTTGTTGATCTCGGTGGGGGAGAATCCGGCCTGGAGCAGGCCGTTCTGCAGGGAGTCGCGGTCTCTGACCGCGTCCGGGTCTTCGTAGAAGTAGTGTTCGAACAGGTACAGCAGTACGTCCAGTATGGTTTCTTCTTTCATTCCTCTCCGCCTGCGCCGGGGCGCGGTGGTTGGGGCTGCGGGATTACCTTCTGGCGTACCTCCCGTGCTCGGCGGACACCAGACCTTGCAACTCCATGAGCAGCAGCATGGAGGACAGTTGCGCCACCGTCAATCCCGTGCGCTGGACGAGGACGTCGAGGGCGACCGGATCGTGGCCGAGGGCGGCCAGTACGCGGGCATGGTCGGGGTCGGGCGCCGCAACCGGCGCGCAGGCGGGGTCGGCGGTCCCGGCGTCGGCAAGGCGGGCGCGCAGCGCATCGGCCAGTTCGGCGGCGACCGGGGCGAGCGCGGTGATCACCTCGCGCGCATCCTCGACCAGGGCTGCCCCCTGGCGTATCAACCGGTGGCAGCCGCGCGCGAGGGGATTGTGGATCGAGCCGGGCACCGCGAACACCTCGCGCCCGGCATCGCCCGCCAGTCGCGCGGTGATCAGTGCGCCGCTGCGGTCGGCGGCCTCGATCACCAGGGTGCCCAGCGCCAGCCCGGCGATGAGGCGGTTGCGGCTCGGGAAATGCTCGCGCCGCGCCTGCGTGCCCGGCGGGAACTCGCCGACGATGGCGCCGCCGGCGCGGATGCGCGCGGCCAGCCCGGCATGGTTGCGCGGGTAGGCGATGTCGGTGCCGGTGCCGACCACCGCGATGGTCGGCGCGTTCGCTTCGAGGGCCGCCAGGTGCGCGGCCGCGTCGATGCCCTCGGCCATGCCGCTGGTGACGACCAGCCCCGCGCCAGCGAGCGCGCGCGAAAAGTCCCGGGCGTTGTCGATGCCGCCGGCGGTTGCGTTGCGGCTGCCGACCACGGCGATCTGCGGATGCCAGAGCAGGTCCGGATCGCCTTCGACGAACAGCGCCGGCGGCGGGCTGGTGATGCGGCGGAGCAGGGCCGGATAGTCGGGATCGTCCCAGCCGATCAGATGGTGGCCGGGCGCCTCCAGCCACGCGAGGTCGGAAGCCGGCACGAGTCCGGGTTCGCGCAGCGCGGCGATCGCGCGATCATCGGCGCCAACCGCGCGCCAGTCGGGTCGCGCACGATCCAGCGCCGCAGCCGCGCTGCCGTGGCTCTCGACGATTTTGCGGAGCGCAGATGCGGCAACGCCCGCGCGTAGCAGTCGTAGCCAGGCGCGGGCGTTGTCGTGTGGGCTGGACATGTCAGGCGGCGCTTCCTGCGCCGCCGTCTCGCATCAGCGGGTGGCGTCCGGGTGCTTGAGGACGTCGCCGACGTGGATCTCCTTCGTGCCGTCCATCAGCAGGCCGTAGCTCATCTTGTCGAAGGCGCGGAACACCATCACGTGGCCCTCGTACTCGTCGGGAAGACGGACGCGGTCGGAATCGGCATTGATCTTGTTGTCGTGGAGGACGTGGTCGGCCTGGTCGCTGCCGATGCGCCACACCGAGAACACGGTGCCATTGTCGACATCGTCCATCTTGCCGGCGGACAGCGCGATCACCTCGTGGGTGCCGGCCGCTTCGACGCTCTCCGGCACGCCGATGACGCGATACTTGCTGTACTCGGCCGTCACGGCCTGGCGCTTGGGCGGATGCGGGAAGAACTGCAGGTCGAAAGGCTGCGCCTCGACCGGAAGGAGCCGGTCGCCGGCGCGCACCTCGGTACCGCCGCCCATCAACAGCAGGGTCGCGGTCTCGATGCCGTGGCCCTGCGGGCGCGTCACCTGCGCCAGCGAGACCTGCTTCAACTCGGTGCCGAGATAGTCGGGATGGCCCTGGGTCGAGTAAGAGACGTCCTGCCAGAAATGGTCCCAGTTCCGGCCGTTGGCCAGGTCGCTGTGATAGTCGAGGCCATCGGCGCGCATTTCGTACTCGCCGGAGTGGCGGTGCGAACGACCATAGGAAACCATCGGCCGCAGGATCGCGAACATGTCGCCGGCCTGCGCGTTCGGAATGCCGCGTGCGTAGGCCAGCTGGCCGTTGACGACGCGCTCCTGGTCTTCCTCCAGGCCCACGACGTAGGGCAACGCCTTGGCGTCGTCGACCACGCGCATGTGCTTGAGGAAGTCCTCGATCTCCGACAGCGGGATCGTGTCGATCGCCGGGCCGTTGTCCACGCCGCGCGTGATCTCGACCTTCGGCTGGCCGTTGATGTAGCGCAGGTTGAGCACGTCACCCGGATAGATCAGATGCGGGTTGCGCACCTGCGGGTTGGCCTGCCAGATCTCCGGCCACAGCCACGGCTTGTTGAGGAATCGGGCCGAGATATCCCAGAGCGTGTCGCCTTTCTTGACGACGTAGGTATCCGGATGGTCGGCGCGCAGATCCGCCGCAACGGCGTAGGTGGCGACGGTCAACAGTGAGGCGCTCACGAGCGCAAGCATTCGATTAAACATGGCGGCTATCTACCTGATTTCCCCGGGCAGGTTGTCCGCATATAGACCATTTTCCGCAACTAATTGCAAGCGTCGGCGCTACAATATGCCTTTCCGCCTTGCGGGCGGCCCGTTCGACCCCATTTTTCCGCCATGGCCAAGCTGACCATCCTCGAATTTCCCGACCCGCGCCTGCGCACCGTGGCCAAGCCCGTCGCGCAGGTGGACGACGCCATGCGCACCCTGATCGACGACATGTTCGAGACCATGTACGCCGCGCCGGGCATCGGCCTGGCCGCGACCCAGGTGGACTTCCACCAGCGCCTGCTGGTGCTGGACGTGTCGGAAAAGGGCGACACGCCGATGGTCTTCATCAATCCCGAGATCCTCACCCGCGAAGGCGAACAGGTCTACCAGGAAGGCTGCCTGTCGGTGCCGGGCATCTACGCCGACGTCCACCGCGCCGACCGCATCGGCGTGCGTGCGCTCGATCGCGACGGCCAGGCCTTCGAGCTCGACGCCGACGGCGTGCTCGCGGTGTGCATCCAGCACGAGATGGATCACCTGGCCGGCAAGCTGTTCGTCGACTACCTCTCGCCGCTCAAGCGCGACATGGTGAAGAAGAAGCTCGCCAAGGCGCGCAAGGAGGCGGCTGCCGAAGCCGCCGAAAAGGCGGCCGAGAAGAGCCTCGGCCGCGCGACGGCATGAGTTCGCCGCTGCGAATCGTCTTCGCCGGCACTCCCGAATTTGCCTTGCCCAGCCTGCGCGCGGCGGCGCGCCACGGACAGATCGTCGCGGTCTACACCCAGCCCGACCGGCCCGCAGGGCGCGGCCGCCAGTTGACCGCCTCGCCGGTGAAGCAGGCAGCGCAGAACAACGGCTGGGAAGTCCGCCAGCCGACGACGCTCAGGACAATCGAAGCGCGCCACGCCTTGGCCGCACTCGAACCCGACGTGATGGTCGTGGTCGCCTATGGCCTGCTGCTGCCCCCGAAGATCCTCGCCATCCCGCGCCAGGGCTGCTGGAACGTGCACGCCTCGCTGCTGCCGCGCTGGCGCGGCGCCGCGCCGATCCAGCGCGCGATCGAGGCCGGCGACGCGCAGACCGGGGTGTGCCTGATGCGGATGGACGAAGGCCTCGACACCGGCCCGGTGATGCTCTCGCTGACCACCCCGATCGATGCCGACGACACCGCCGGCAGCCTGCACAACCGGCTCGCCGAGCTCGGCGCCGAAGTGCTGTCGGATGCGTTGACCCTGCTCCGCGCCGGCATGCGCCCGACCGCCCAGTCGCAGGCCGCGGCCGGTGCGACCTACGCGCGCAAGCTCGAGAAATCCGAGGCGAGGCTGGACTGGAACGAACCGGCGATCGTGCTCGATCGCAAGGTACGCGCCTTCGATTCCTGGCCGATCGCCGAAGCGATGGTCGGTGGCGAGCGCTTGCGCCTGCTGGAAGCGCAGGCCTTGGCGGCCGTCCCGAATGCCGCTCCGGGCACGATCCTCGCCGCCTCCCGCGAAGGGCTGGACATCGCCTGCGGCGAGGGCGTGCTGCGGGTGACGCTGGTGCAGCGCGAAGGCGGCCGGCCGGTGCGGGTAGCCGACTACCTCAACGCGCGTCCGTCGCTGCGGACGTGACCGCGGACAACGCGAAGGGTGCGCAGGCGCGTGCGGCCGCCGCGCGCGCCGTCGACGCCGTGCTGCACGAGGGCCGTTCGCTCAAGGCCGTGCTGGGCGAAACCCTGGCCGGCATCGCCGACGTCCGCGACCGCGCGCTGGTCGAGGCGATCGCCTTCCAGGCCCTGCGCCACGCGCGCCGCTACCGCTTCGTGCTGAAGCGCTGGATGGAAAAGCCCCTGCCGGTGCGCGAGCACCTCGTCGAGTCCCTGCTGCTCGCCGGACTCGCCCAGACCGACGCCTTGGCGATGCCCGCGCACGCGGCCGTCTCGGCCACCGCGGAAGCGGCGCGCGGCTTGCGCAAGCCGGCCTTCGTCGGCCTCGTCAACGCCCTGCTGCGGCGGGCGACGCGCGAGCCGCTGCCGGCGAGCGAAGATCAGGCGATCATGTATTCGTATCCCGACTGGCTGGTCGCACGCCTGCGCCAGGACTGGCCTGAGCAGGTCGAGGACATCCTCGCGGCCGGCAACGCGATCGCGCCGCTGTGGCTGCGCGTCAACGCGCGCGCGACCGGGCGCGAAGCCTATGCGCAACGTTTGCAGACGCTGGGCATCGACGTGCAGGCGCCCGCATGGCCCCCGCAGGCGCTGCGCCTCGACGAGGGCGCAGCGCCCGAGACATTGCCCGGCTGGAACGAAGGCCTGGTGTCGGTGCAGGATGCTGCCGCGCAGATGGCCGTGGCCGCGCTCGCGCCGCGCGACGGCGAACGCGTGCTCGACATGTGCAGCGCGCCCGGCGGCAAGAGCGCGGCGATGCTGGAAGCGGCCGACATCGCCTTGATCGCGCTCGACAGCGACCCACGCCGCCTGTCCCGCGTCGAGGCCGGACTGGCGCGCCTGCGCCTGCGCGAACGCGTCGTCCTGCGCGCGGTCGACGCCGCCGACACCGCGGCATGGTGGGACGGCCATCCCTTCGATGCGGTGCTGCTCGACGTGCCCTGCTCGGCCACCGGCATCGTCCGCCGCCAGCCCGACATCAAGTGGCACCGCCGCGAATCCGACCTGGCTGCGCTGGAGGCGACGCAGGACCGCCTGCTCGACGCCGCCTGGCAGGTGCTCGCACCCGGCGGGCGCCTGCTCTACGCGACCTGCTCGATCCTGCGTTCGGAGAATTCCGCGCGCATCGCCGCCTTCCTCGCGCGCCGTCCCGACGGCGCCGAAATGCCTCTCGACGAACATCACGGCCACCCTGCGCAACCGGGGCGCCAGCGTCTTCCCGGCGAGGACGGAATGGACGGTTTCTACTGCGCCTTGCTGCAGAAAAGCCGCTGAGCAAGGCGTAGCGCGCGTCCTGTCACAAGCCTGAAAAAAATGTTGCCCTGCACGTTGACAGCCCGGTCCCGGGTGAGTACGTTGAATGCCCGCTGCAACCCAAGATGTAGGGGTTAAATCGGGACGGCAGCCCCAGCTATGGGGTGATTGCGCACGGCCTCGGAGAGAGTCCCGATGCAGTCGTTGGCAACATCGAGAGGCAGCGGCAACCGGTTCGTCTGACGCTTCGGACGTGCGCCACGGCGCGCGGACGATGCATCGTCGTCTCCGGAACCGAAGGTGCGAGGATGCGCACCGTAGGTCGGCCTGCTGGCAATGCGAACAACCAAGAAGAACAACAAGAAGAACAACAAACTCAAGGAACCCCCAAGGATGAGCACCGTACGTCTCGAGATCGTCAAGTCCGAAGCAGAGCAGGTCATCGCGATGCAGCCCGCTTCGCAGGACATCTGGGACAAGAAGTACCGCCTCAAGACCAAGCACGGCGAGCCGGTCGATGCCGACATCGACCACACCTACCAGCGCGTCGCCCGCGCGCTCGCCGATGCCGAGACCACGCCAGAGAAGAAATCGTACTGGTACGAACGTTTCCTGTGGGCGCTGCGCCGCGGTGCGATCCCCGCCGGCCGCATCACCTCCAATGCCGGCGCGCTCGAGCACAAGCCGGCGACCTCGACGATCAACTGCACCGTGTCCGGCACCATCGAGGATTCGATGGACGGCATCCTCGACAAGGTCCACGAGGCGGGCCTCACGCTGAAGGCCGGCTGCGGCATCGGCTACGAATTCTCGACCCTGCGTCCGCGCGGCGCCTACGTATCGGGCGCGGGCGCGTACACCTCCGGGCCGCTGAGCTTCATGGATATCTACGACAAGATGTGCTTCACCGTGTCGTCGGCCGGCGGCCGCCGCGGCGCCCAGATGGGCACCTTCGACGTCTGCCATCCCGACGTGCGCGAGTTCATCCGGGTCAAGCGCGAGGACGGCCGCCTGCGCCAGTTCAACCTCTCGCTGCTGATCACCGACGGCTTCATGGACGCGGTGCAGAACGACGGCGACTGGCCCCTGGTGTTCCCGATCAACATCAAGGAAAGGGACGACATCGATCTCGCCGACGCCAGCCTCGTGGTCTGGCGCGAATGGCCGACCGCCAAGAACTACGTCACCCGCGACGACGGCCTGGTGGCCTGCAAGATCTACGGCCTGGTCAAGGCGCGGCACCTGTGGGACATGATCATGGTCTCGACGTACGACTTCGCCGAGCCCGGCTTCATCCTGATCGACCGCGTCAACGAGATGAACAACAACTGGTGGTGCGAGACCATCCGCGCGACCAACCCCTGCGGCGAGCAGCCGCTGCCGCCCTACGGCGCCTGCCTGCTCGGCTCGGTGAACCTGACGACCTTCGTGCGCGACGCCTTCACCGACCGCGCCCGCTTCGACTGGGACGAGTACAAGGAAGTCGTGCGCGTGTTCACCCGCATGCTCGACAACGTCGTCGAGGTCAACGGCCTGCCGCTGCAGCAGCAGCGCGACGAGATCGTGCGCAAGCGCCGCCACGGCATGGGCTTCCTCGGCCTGGGCTCGACCATGACCATGCTGAAGATGACGTATGGTTCCTCCGACGCCTGCAAGTTCACCGACGCCGTTTCCCGCGACATGGCGGTCGCCGGCTGGGAGATGGCGCTCGCGCTGGCGCAGGAGAAAGGCCCGGCGCCGATCATGTCCGAGGAGTTCGTCGTCACCGCCGAGATGCTGCGCAAGCGTCCGGAAATGAAGAAGGACGGCTGGAAGGTCGGCAAGAAGATCCCCGGCCGCCTGCTCCACGCGAAGTACTCGCGCTACATGCAGCGCGTGGCCGAGGTCGCGCCCGAGCTGGTGCACCAGTTGTCCGAGACGGGCGCGCGCTTCACCCACCACAGCTCGATCGCGCCCACCGGCACGATCTCGCTGTCGCTGGCCAACAACGCATCCAACGGCATCGAGCCGTCGTTCGCCCACCACTACTCGCGGAATGTCATTCGCGAAGGCAAGAAGACCAAGGAAAAGGTCGAGGTGTTCAGCTATGAGCTGCTCGCCTACCGCACCCTGGTGAACCCGAAGGCGATGCCGTTCTCCGACGAACCCGAGGCGAAGCTGCCCGACTACTTCCGTTCCGCCGACGACATCAGCCCAACCGAACATGTAGACATCCAGGCCGCTGCCCAGAAATGGGTCGATTCCTCCATTTCAAAGACGGCGAATGTTCCTACCGACTACCCCTACGCCGACTTCAAGGACATCTACACCTACGCCTGGAAGCAGGGCCTCAAGGGCTGCACCACGTTCCGCTTCAATCCAGCCGCCTTCCAGGGCGTGTTGGTGAAGGAAGCCGACCTGGAGAACACCACCTACCGCTTCGAGCTCGAGGACGGCACCGTGGTCGAGGCCAGGGGCAACGAGGAAATCGAATACGATGGCGAAACGCACACCGCCGCCAACCTGTTCGATGCATTGAAAGAGGGTTACTACGGCAAGTTCTGACGAACTTGCCGCCAGCAGCGGGAAGGCTCACGGCAAGTTCTGACGAACTGGCCGGCGGCAGCGGGAAGGTTCGCGAACAGTTCCAGTCGATGTGCGCAAGGTCCCGATTTACCGAAAGAACGCTAACCACGAGAACCGACGAGGAGAAGCATCATGGGCACGACCGATGACGTGAAGGCGGCGGTGACGAGTGCGATGGAGACGGCAGGCGAAAAGGCCCAGGCGGTGATCGCCGAGGTCAAGCAAGCGGCTGGCGCGGCCGTGAAGAAGGCGCGGGCCAAGGCCAAGGACGTCGGCAAGAAGGCGCAGGCGAAAGCCAAGGCGGTGCGCAAGGCGGTCGACGACAAGGTCGTCAAGCCGGTCGCCAGGAAAGTCGCCGACGCACGCAAGCGCGTGGCTGCCGCGAAGAAGGCGATGGGCAAGAAGCCTGCCGCGAAGAAGGCCGCCGCCAAGAAGGCCGTGAAGAAAGCGGCGAAGAAGGTCATGAGGAAAGTCGCCGCGAAGAAGACGGCCGCGAAGAAGGCCGTGAAGAAAGCCGTCAGGAAAGTCGCGAAGAAGGCGGCGAAGAAAGTCGCGAAGAAGAAGTAAGCAGGCGGGGTGGTCGACCCGTCCTTGATCGTCATCCCCGCGCAGGCGGGGATCCACCCCCGCCGGAACGTCACCCGGATCAGGTGGGTCCCCGCCTACGCGGAGACGACGAGCAAGAAACCAGACAACGAACACCCGGCGTCCGCCCACACGTCCGCCCCATCCCCCACCAGCAACAACGCAAGCGCTCCAGGAGCACCACCGTAATGTCCATCAAGATCGAAAAGAAAATCAGCGGCTACGCCGTCGTCAAGCCCGAAGACAAGGCCGCGCCGACCTACACCGAAGTCACCGACGCGGCCGCGGAAATCGCGCCCATCGGCATCGCCATGGCCGAGGTCATCCAGCTGCACGAGCGCGTCGAGCGCCCCGAGGTGCTGGTCGGCTCCACCTACAAGATCAAGTCGCCGCTGGTCGAGCACGCGATGTACGTGACGATCAACGACATCGTCCTCAACTACGGCACCGAGCACGAGTTGCGCCGCCCGTTCGAGGTCTTCATCAACTCCAAGTCGATGGACCACTTCCAGTGGATCGTCGCGCTCACCCGGATCATGTCCGCGGTGTTCCGCAAGGGCGGCGACGTCACCTTCCTGGTGGAGGAGATGAAGGCCGTGTTCGACCCGCGCGGCGGCTACTTCAAGGCCGGCGGCGTCTACATGCCCTCGATCGTCGCCGAGATCGGCGCCGTGGTCGAGGAGCACCTCAAGTCGATCGGCATGATCGTCGGCGAGGACCTGTCCGAGGCGCAACTGCGCCTGATCGCCGACAAGCGCGCCGCCTACGAGGCACGCGCAAAAAAAAACTCTGAAATAAGCACCGCCGGCGAGATGGGCGGCGAGATGATCGCCGCCGCTCGGCAACCCGCGACGTCTGAATCCGTCTTGGTCACCGGCGAAGGCACCAGCTTTCCGCCGAGCGCGGTGATGTGCCACAAGTGCAGCACGAAGGCTGTGGTCATCCTTGACGGATGTGCGACGTGCCTGAATTGCGGGTACAGCAAATGTGGGTGACGCCGTGGCCGACGAAAAAAATTGTGGGCGGGCGAAATAACTGCAAGTTTCAGCGGTAAAGCTGCAAGTTTTCACTGAAATTGGTGCAAGTTTTGGCCCCGGCGGCGCCAGTACGGGGCGCCGCAGTCGGCCGACCGCCTAACAACGGCACAGAGAATCTGGGGCTCCTTCGGGAGCCCCTTTTCTTTGGGCGTCGGTTTGGGGCCCGGATTGGGAGGATTTGCAATCGGCCAGGGTCATCAAACGTTCCGGGATGTTCTGCCCTGTTTCGAGCCGACCCCAGTCAACCGCCAAACCGCGGTGCGTCTCCGGTTTCCAGTATTTCTCCAGCGATTTACCAGACGAAATCGATGACGCCGGTCATGGATGTAGATCCGTTGTTCTTGACCTGAATCTGCGAGGCGCTGTTCACCTGGATTTCGACGTACTTGTCGACATAGCTGCAATAGATGATATGAGTCCCATTCGAGTTGGTGTAGCCCGATGAGATGACGCTCGTCGCGATGTCCGTACCCACCCATTCGAGGAAGGCGTCAGGGAGAACCCGCAGAATCGTAGCCTGGCCGACGCCGCGATATCCCGAGGTGTTGTTGGAGCAGGTCACGGAAACAGGCGTGTTCGTGCCCGGTACCGGGATCGGAGCGCTGATTCCGCCGGCCGCGACGGTGTAGGTGTGATGGGATTGATCAGCCCATGCTGCCGGTGACAAAGCCACGAATGCGCAAACAGCCAACAGGGTCTTCGCGCCGCTGAGAGATTTCATTTTAGAGAACATATCGATTTCACTCCTTGGGTAAATCAGAGGGTTTTCGGTCGCCGATATCCCCACAGCCAACGGATTTGCCGAGACGGCTTGTGAACGCCCGCACGCGATCTCCGGCTCCTGGTCGTTGTCCAGGTTCCTGCCATGCCCACGTGCGAATGTTTCCGGTGCGATCGAACGTAGCGGCCGCCACAGCCGCGTTGTCCAGGCATTAGCCCACGATGAACTCCATTTCGAAGTCAGCTTTCCGAGCGGTGAAACGGGCCTAAGTCATGATCTGGCTGATGTGGATCGGTTACCTCACGGACGCAACTGCCTGCGTCATTGGTAGTGGACGGGAAAACCGAAAAAAACAGGACAAAGGCAAAAGGCGGAAAACAAAGGCGACCCAATGGCTGCCTCCGCCCCCTTCGTTCGCTGTCTGTTGGCGGGGCGATGCGGTCGCGACAGCGATGGCTGTGTTGACGGCCTCGGTGAATTGCCGGAACGGCCGCCTTCGACCTCAGCCTTTCGCGACGCTCGCAAGGCACACCTTCATCGCCTGATCGAAGTCGCCCGGCACGCGGCGCAGTTCCTGCACCAGGGCCGCATCGCAGACCCGGACGCATGTTCCGAGCCCCGCACGCACCCGATGCCGATGGCCCGATGTACTGCTGCCAGAGCGACGGCATGGTCGGCATCGGTTGTGGCGCGCGTTCGTACACCAGCGTTCTGTCCCGGCCTCATCGATCACGGCAAGAACGGTGTTGTTGGAATGCAGATCGCAAGCGGCATAAAGTGCCATGGCTGCCTCCTTGTGGTTGGTGTACGTGGGCTGTGTCGCAACAACCAACGTACCGCCATCACAGGGAGGCGGCGATATGAGTCTTCAGAGTCAGTTTTCGATTCCAACAGTGACTCTGACGTTGTTTTCCGGTCGGTTGATGCGTTGCCCGGGAGGCGATGCGTTCCGCCGCGCGAGATCCTCACCTGTGCCTGCCAGCGAGCCAGCTCGCCAGGCACACGGCCAGGGAAAGCGCGACGTAGGCCGCGTTGGCGCCCCGCCTGCGCTGCGGGTCTTCGCGCGATCCGGTCAGGTCGATGACGGCGTGCCGGAGCAGGAAGGTGTAGAGCACGAAATAGGCGAACGGGATCGCGTTGATGTACCACCGGTAGTCGTCGATCGTCTTTCCGAAGCGCGCCAGCAGCCAGCCGATCTGGCTGTAGATGCCGACCACTCCGAGGACGGCGTTGATCGCCATCCACTTCACCTCGTCGAACCCGAAGATCGTGATGTAGAACACCGTGTAGATCGCGATCGCCAGCCCGCCGTGGAGGTAGAGGAACAACGTCGGCGGCCGCTCGCTGCCGTACGCCATGAAGAACCCCGACAGGCCGAATACGGCCATGTGAAGCAGGAAGAACGGATAGATTGCGAACCACGGGACGTCGGTACCCGCGCGGTAGAGGCGGTTGTTGATCGTGATGTCGCCGTGCAGCTTCATCGCGGCGCTCCGGTGGCTCGCCACAGGATGGCCGAAAAACGCCTCGGCGGCGAACGCCGCCGGGTGCGTTCGCGGCGATGGGTCGTTCAAACAATGGAAACAATGTGGACGTACCCCACTAACAAGTTTGTGTACATACTTTCCCGCGCGCCTGCGACACCCCTTCCTTGCAATCGCCGCCCCATGACAACCCGCCGATTCGTCCGCCGCCTCTGGATCGTCCTGCCTGCACTGGCCGTGGCCGGGTGGGGCGAGCCGGGTCCTCAATACGTGGTGCGGTCCGATGTGCCCAGGGCGACGCTCTCGGTGCGCAACGACTCGGATGCCCAGATGTTCCTGCGCATCTTCCGCAATGCGGAGGACTGCTCGGGCGGAAAGCTCGGCTTCGAAGGTGATGCGTTGACGGAGGCTGGCTCCGAGGTTTCCGGCAATGTCGCCGCGGGCACGCCGCTGTCGATGTTCATGCAGACCTGGGACAGCCGCCGCTGGTGCCGGATCACGGTCACCTTCGATCCCAGGGCCGATGCTCGATACCACGGCCATTTCGTGCTGGACCGCGCAGCCCGCGTATGCCGCTTCCAGTTGATGTTGGACACGCCTGCCGGCGACGTACCCGAATCGAGCGTGCGGCAGCGCCAATGGCGAACCCCGTTCCTGGAAACCGGAGCGTTCTGCTCGAAGGAGCACTAGCCGCCCACGCGGCTACTCGTGCCAGCAATTCCCCCTTGATAGACTGCGCCGCGCTGTCAGGCGATTGTTTCGATCGCACACGACCGGGGAACTGGAAATGCAAACGATGCAGAAGCTGCTGCTCGCTGCCGCGGTCATGGCAATGCCGATGGGCGGTGTGGCTCTGGCGAAGCAAGCGGACGATCCGACGATGTCGTTTGTCTTCAGGATGTCGCTGGATGCCAACGGCAGGATCACCGCGCTGGATTACACCGGCAAGCACGGCAATGACAATCCCGTGGCCGGGAAACTCGAACAGATGATCCGTTCCTGGGACTTCACGCCCGGCAAGATCGATGGCGCGCCGACGCCGACCGATACGACGCTGACCGTGCGCGCGGTCCTGCGCAAATCCAGCGGTGACGGCATCGAGCTGGGCATCGTCGACGCACATACGGGAGCGGCCGCGGAAAAGTTGCTGCAACCCGGCTATCCCTCGCGGGAACTCTCCAGCGTGATCGAGGCGCGTCTCATCGTCGTGGCCGCTGTAGGCGCGAACGGAAAGGTGACGAAGGTGGAATTCGCGGGCATCAGTCCCATGAATGAGAGCAACAGGAAGGCATTCGAAGCGGCGGTGGTGGAGGCCTCGAAGGAGTGGCGTTTCCGGCCGGAAACGGTGGGCGGTCATCCTGTCGCCGCGCGCGTGAGCCTCCCCGTGGATTTTTGCCTGGTGACTTCGCCCTGCGCGCGGGTGAAGGACGAAGCCCTCGCCAAGGATGGAACGTTGCCGCAATCCACGCCCGTCGCGCTCGACAGCCAAGTCACGCTGGTCACACAAGTAGCTGGCACGACGCCATAGTGCAAGGATGTGTCGAACGCTTCGGGAGGCGTGGTGCGATGATGGACGCGGCCACGATCACGCAACACCCATTCGCGGAAGGGGACGAGGCATGAACTGGGACTCCGACAGGGTGGCGGGCTTCATGGCGCGCGAACAGCGTCGCCTGGAACAGGACATCAAGAGGATGAAGGACCAGATGGCCTACGATCCCGACGAGGGCGACCTTTCCGAACCGATCGCCGAGGCCGACGGCCAGCTCGCGGTCTGCGCGCAGCTCAAGGCGTCGCCGGACCTGCTTGCCCGCGATGCGCTGGCAGCCCGGGTCGAGCAGCTCAAGTCGCCGCCGCCGGATGCGCCGGTGCCGCGGCACATTCCCAGGACGCGCGACGGTCTGGGCGCCTACAAGCGCGGCAGGCTGAAGATGATCAAGGCCATCGAACGCAACTTCCTCGCGGAACCGCCTGCGACGCAGCCCGGCTGAACGTTCGGGGAAAAGGTGTCAGGTTCATTTTTCATAAGTGGATTTTGGAGTCGCAACCCGGAGCCACCTGCCATGAAAGCCATCCAGAGCCTGTTCCTGCTGCTTCTCCTGCTGGCCTTCGCGCCGCTGTGCCGCGCGGACGATGGTTTCGGCAGCGTCACCTGCGGCGGCGACGTCGCCAAGGCGCTGGTCGGCAAGAAGCTGTCGAACGAAGCCGACAGCGTGGTCGAGAGCCGCCACAGGAACCTGGCGCTCAAGGACCTCGGCGGCGACGAGATCAGCGACGACATCTTCCTGTCGGTCTGGACGATCTGCGGCGGCGATTACATGCTGACGCTAAGACATGGGGTGGTGCGCGACGTGCTGAAGATGCCCGCGCATTCTGCGACCGAAAAGGAATTCGACGGCGACTGCACGAAGGGCAAGACGCCCGTGCCCGGCGTGATCGTCGGCACCCTCGCCGACCAGCCCGGATCGGACGCGCTGGCGGCGAAGACGGCGTGGAAGCTCGACGACAAGACCGGCAAGTTCACCTCCATCCCCGCCGATGGACTGATGTGTTCGCGCAGCGGGATCATCTTCCCGGACGAAAAGAAGAAGTAGCGGCAAGGGAGCCGGGGCGGAGCGCTTGAGTTTTACGGCAACGGCTCTTCGCGGAGGGACCCGCCGCGTTCGCTCGAGCCCGGCGGCACAAAGGCCGTGCCGTCGGGCCTCATCCCCGGTTCCTGCAAGGCCGCCGCCTTCAACGATGGATGATTCGACCGCGCGACAATGATCGACATGGGGCGCTTTTTGCGCGTTGGTGATTACAAACCAGCCGTTGAAGGAAAGCCCATGGCGCCTGCCTCCAGATTCCTCGTTGTCGTGTGGTGCGCGTTCGCCTTGTCCGGATGCGGTGCGCGCGGACCCTCGCAGGGCGACGTGGAATCCGCTTTGCGCGCGCGGTTCGCGATCAGCTCCCCGGACACGCACCTCGTCGCCGCGACGCTGAAGGGCTGCAAGGCCGCCGACGAGCGCGACAAGTTCGATTGCTCCGTGGAAATCCACCTGCAGATGAAGGACGAGGGTGGCTTGTGGGGCGTATCCAACGTCCGGATGGAGAAGTCCGGCAGCACATGGTCGACGCCTGGCGGGCTCAACTTCGAATACAAGCGGGAGTGATCGCTACGGGAATCCTCACGGCTTGCGCCAAGTCATCCCAGGCCCCACGATCGCTGTTCATTCCACCAGTGGGAACCGAGATGCCCCTTCGCCTGAAAGCCTTCGCGACGACCGCCCTGGTCGCCCTGGTCCTGGCCGCGCCATTCCCGGCGCGGGCCGCGGATCCCGCAAAGGTCGATCGACTGGTCAAGCTGCTCAAGGTGGACCAGCAGCTCGGGTTGATGGAGAACGCGCTGGTCAAGGGCTTCGAAACCGGTTTCGCCGACGCGGCGCGGAAGAAGGGCGCGAGCGATGCCGAAATCGAGCGCGCGCGCGCGATCGTGGTTCCCGCCGTGCGCAAGGCCTTCGATGAAGCCCTGGGATGGAACTACCTGAAGCCGCAGATCGAGAAGATCTACGCGGACCAGTTTTCCGACGCCGAGGTCGACGCGGCGATCGCCTACTACGGATCGCCGATGGGACAGTCCCTCCTATCCAAGATGCCGGCCGTTGCGCAGCAGGCCTCCCAGATCGGCATCGCGCGTGCGCGCGAAATGGGTCCGAAGGTGGACGCGATCATCAACGACGCGCTGAAGCAGGTCGGCACGTCGCAACAAAAGAAGTGATGGTCGCCGCGGCCGTCAGTGCCGCTTGAAGTACTGCACCTCGCGTTCGTGTTTCTCGGCCGCCTCGCGGGTGCCGAACGTGCCGAGGTTGCGGCGCTTGCCGGTCTTCGGATCGGTCTTGCGCGAGTACAGGCGGTATTCGCCGGATTTGAGCTTGCGGATCATGGCCATCCCTCCGTGGATGTGCCGGCAGTGTGGGGATGCGCCGCTGTGCCGTGCATGAATCCGCGGGATCAGTCGCCGCAATCGATGCCGGCGTCCTCGAGCAGTTTCCGGAGCGCGCTCAACCCGGGCGCGTAGTTGCGCCAGCGTCCGACTCCTCGTCGATGGATCGGTTCGCGCACCTGCACGGCGCTGGCGGTGGTGGACGGGGCCTGGCGGGTGTCGAAACGCAGGCAGGCGTCATTCCATGGCAGGTCACAATGGGCCAGCAACCGGCGAGTGACGGCTTCGGGCGAATCCACCAGCGACTCGTAGTGCAACTCCAGGATGCGACCGGGGAAGACGCGCTTCCAATGGGCCATCAGCCGGTCGAAGAGAAGGTAGTACCTGCCGGCGTCGAGCAGGTCGAGCGCGTAGTCGTGGAACTCCGAACCCGGCGTGAAGATCTCGCGGAAATTGCCGAGGCAGGTGTCGAGCGGATGGCGTCGAAGGCAGACGATCTTCGCATTCGGCAACGCGCGGGCGATGTGGCCCAGCCAGAGGAAGTTGTGCGGCAGTTTGTCGACGAACCGGGGCTTGCCGTCGGTCAGCGGCCGGGTGCTGGAGACATAGTGCTCGCCGAGATGATCCCAGCGGATGCGGCCGGTCTGCGCGATCGTTTCCGGATCGAGCATCGCCGGCGTCCGCACGCCCGATGCATGCTTGAACGCCAATCCGAAATTGTGCAGCTCGCCCGCCGAATACACGAAGGGATGACTCGACACGATCCGTTCCACCAGGGTCGTGCCGGTGCGCGGCATGCCCATCACGAAGATCGGTTCATCCGAGCGGCAACCGGCGGGCTGCGGCTGCGGTTCCGGGAAAGCGCGCATCAGTGCATCGAACAAGGCTTCATCGCGCCTGATCGGATCGGCCCGGGTCGGCTTGACGGCCTGCTTGGCCTGGGTGAAATGGTCGAACGCCCTGGGAAAATCCCCCAGGTCCTCGAACTCCTTTCCCAGCGCCATGTGCAGGTACATCCTCGCCGTGGCATCGCCCGCGTGCTGTTGCACCAGCGCCTGCAGGCGTTCGACATGGTTGTCTGCGGCGCTCTGCCGGCGCAGGCCGGACACGCTGTAATGCGCCTGCCAATACCTCGGCTCCAGCGCCAGGCAGGCTCCGAGCTCGGTCTGCGCCGCGTCGACCTGGCCGAGGTACATCAGCGACATCGCGTGGTTGTAGCGGATGCCCGCGTGGCCGGGCGCCTGCGCCGCGGCCCGTGAAAACACGCTGGCCGCGCGTTCGTGCGCGTTCGCGCGCGTGTAGACGACGCCCAGCATGTCGAGCGTGATCGCATCGCAGGACGCGACGCACAGCGTCCGGTTGGCGACCTTGAGCGCTTCGCCGTGCATGTTCGTGACCGACAGCGCCTTGGCGAACTGGGCCGCGAAGTCGCCGCGCGCGGGATCGAGCTGCATGGCCTGGCGCGAACAGGTCAGCGCCTGCGTCCATTGCTGCAACTCCAGCGCAGCGACGGCGGCGATGTGGTTCGCTTCGGCACGCCTGGGCTCCTGTTGCAGCAGCCGCATCGACGCGTCGAGCGCTTCGCTCCAGTTCCTGCGCTGGAGCGCAGCGACCGCGCGGGAATGCAATTCGTCGAGAGCGTGTGCGGTCATGGAGTTCCCGGGCAGGGCGACGAGCGACGCAAGCGCGACGACGACATCGGGGACCGCTGCGCCGCGTGCGTCACGGAGCTGCCGGAGCCTGCCCGGCCTGCTTCGTCCGATACCGCTCGAACCACGCCAGGATCGCCGACGCCTTCGCCGCCGATTGCGATGGGCGTCCCGCGAGGCCTTCGTGGTTGGCGCCCGGCACCTTCACGAAGGCGGTCGGAATGCCGCGCAATTGCAGGGCGGTGTAGAACTGTTCGGCCTCGCTGTCGGGCGTGCGGAAATCGTTCGATCCGACCACCACCAAGGTCGGCGTCTTGACGTTGCCGACCAGCGACAGCGGCGAGCGCGCCCAGTAGCCGGTCGGGTCTTCCCACGGGAATTTCGCGAACCAGTAGCGCTGGTAATACGGCGTGACGTCCGAGGTCAGCGCGAAGCTCGCCCAGTCGATGACGGGCTTCTGGGTCGCGGCGGCGCGGAAGCGGTCGGTCTTGCCGACGATCCACGCGGTCAGCGCGCCGCCGCCCGAGCCGCCGGTGACGAACAGGTTGTCGGGATCGATGAAGCCCTTGGCGATCGCCGCGTCGACCGCGCTCATCAGGTCGTCGTAGTCGTGGCCGGGATAAGCCTTGTCGATCTGGTTCGCGAAGGCTTCGCCGTAGCCGGTCGATCCGCGCGGATTGATGTAGAGCACGACGTAGCCGGCGGCGGCGTAGAGCTGGTCGTCGGTCGAGAAGGTCGGTCCGTAGCCGGCGAACGGGCCACCGTGGATTTCCAGGATCAGCGGGTATTTGTGCGAGGCGTCGAAATCCGGCGGCGTCACCATCCAGGCGTCGATCGGCAGCTTGTCGAACGCCGCCACTTCGAAGTGCTGCACGTTGCCGAGCTTCTTCGCCGCGAGCGCTTCGTTGAGGTGGGTCAACTGGCGCGGATGGCCATCGCGCGCGATCCATACGTCCGACGGACGTTGCGTGGTGCCGCTGGTGTAGGCGACGGTGCCGTCGCGCGCGACGCTGAAGTCGCCGCCGCTGTAGGGACGATCGAACGCGCTCGCGGTCAGGCGTTCGGCCACCGTGTGCACGGTGCCGTCGAGGCCGACGCGCGCGACGCGCACGCTGCCGTGGTCCTCGTAGTCCACGTAGATCGAACGGCCATCGGCGGCCCACACCGGATCGCCGACGTTGCGGTCAAGGCTCGCGGTCAGCTCGCGCGACGCGCTGCCATCGCGGTTCATCACCGACAGGCGCTGGTCCTGGTAGCCAAGGTATTTGTCCTCGAATCCGACATAGGCGATCGACTTGCCGTCGGGCGAGACCATGGGCTGGTCGTTCGGTCCCTTGCGATGGGTCAGGGTGCGCACCTGCAGGTCGTCGATCGAGACTTCGTGCACGTCGTCGTCGAGCAGGTCGCGTTCCCAGTCCTTGGTGAGGTTCGAGCTGAACAGCACCGAACGCCCATCGGGCGACCACGACAGCCGGCCTCCCGCGTTGCGCGCGCCGAAGGTCAGTTGCGTCGGCGCACCACCGTCGGCGGGCACCCAGAAGACCTGTTCATAGCCGGACTTGTTGTAGCCGCCTTCGTCGGTGCGATACACGACGCTGTCGATGACCTGCAGCGGATCGGCCCACTTCGCGCCTTCGGGTTTGTCGGGCGCCTTGCCGAGGTGGGCACCCTCATCGGGAACGAACATCGCATACGCGATCCGCTTGCCGTCGGGCGACCAGGCGATCGCTTCCGGCGAGTCGGGCAGGCCGGTGATGCGCGCGGTCACGCCGCTGCGCATCCAGCGCACGTAGAGCTGCGCGCCGGCTTCGCCGTCGGCGTTGGACACGTAGGCGAGCTTGCTGCCATCGGGCGACCAGCGCGGCGAGCTGTGCGAGCCACGACCGACGACCAGGGGCGTCTGTTCGCCGCTGGCGACGTCGATCGACCAGATCGACGAACGCGTGCGATCGACCATGATGTCGTTCGCACGCCGCGCATAGACGACCGTCCTGCCGTCGGGCGAGATCTGCGGATCGCTGGCGACTTCGAGGTTGAACAGGTCGGCGCCGGTCAGCAGGCGCGAGGGCCCGCTCGGCGGCGCGGCGATGGCGGGCGCCGGCAAGGCCAGTGAAAGCAGGGCGGGGGCTGCGAGCCATGCCGCAAGCAACAGGGCGGACGGACGATTCGGCATGCGGATGGACCTCGATGGGGATGGATGGCCGCGTTGCCCGCACACCGCAATCCGCGCGGGTTCCAGGCTTTTGGCGCACGGGAATCGTACGCCACTCGCCCGCATGCGCGGCGGGAATCAAGCGGGATCGACGGCGTCGGCCGGAGGCCGGCGAGCCGGCGAATGCGTTGTTCCGGGAACTGCTGGATGCACCAGAAGATCGCGGTGCGGTCCTGCTGCTGCCCGGTGCTCGACGAGTGCTGGATGTTCGATTCCGCAAGAACGATCGCGTCCCGCTCGCCGCTTGTCCCGCGCCGGGGCCGGACGATTGTGACGGCCGCGCATTAACGAACTGATGACATTCGGACCAGCGGGGATTCAGGACCCGAATGGCATGGTGAAGGCGCGCGGCGGGAAGCCGCGTATCACATCAGACAAGGAGCCCTCACATGACGACGTATTCGCGCAATTCCGTGCTCGCCCTGACGCTGGGCGCAGCCTTGATGGCGCCGCTGGCGATGGCGCAGAACACCTCGCCGGCGACCGACGCATCGCAGACGCCGCCCGCCGCGAACAGGCAGATGCCGGTTCCCGGTACTCCCAACACACCCGCGACGCCCAATACTCCGGCGACGCCCGGCAATCCCGCATCGTCCAGCACGCCGCCCGTTCCGAACATCCCGCAAGCGACCGCCGCGACGAACGACACCACCGCGCCAAAGAGCTCGCCCGCGAACAGCACCGCGAGCACGGGCCAGAAATCCTGGACCGATCTCGATACCGACAAGGACGGCAACATCAGCAAGTCCGAAGCGGCGGCCGATCCGGGCATGAAGGCAATCTTCGCGAAGGCCGACGCGAATGGCGACGGCATGCTCTCGCCCGACGAATACCGCACCTACTACGCGAAGTACCAGGCCAGCGTCATCCGCAAGTAAGCACGCAGGCAAGCCTGTCGCGACCAGGCTTTTGGTCCGCACGATTGCAGGTAGCGGGACAGGGAATGGGACGGAGGCGATGCAACAACCGCCTCCGTCCCTTGCTTGCGCTTGCCCGCGACGATTCGCCTCAGACCACCTCGCCCGGCACGATCAGGCGATCGATCGCATAGCCCTTGCTGGCGGCGGCCAGCTTGAGCCGGGTGAACAGCGCGCGCGGCATGCGCTGCGTCCTTGCAAGGATCCACAGGTATTTGCGCGAAGGACCGCCCACTACGGCCCAGTGGTAGGACGAGTCGAGATCGATGACCCAGTAGTCGGCCCAGGTGAACGGCAGCCACGACAGCCAGCGCGGGGCGAAGCTCACCTTCAATGCGCCTGCGATTTCGGTCGGCCGCACGATTCCCGTGGCCAGCCTTGTGTCGCCGTGGAAGGTGCGACAGGTGTTGCGCACGCGGATCGTGCCGTGGTCGTCGCGCGAATACGTCGCGGTCACCAGATCGCTGCAATCCCTTTCGAACTGCGTCGGAAGGTAGGCGATCTCGTACCAGTTGCCGAGATAGCGTTTCAGGTCGAGCCAGTCGACGGGACGGTTGTTCGCCACGGCCTTCTGGCTGGCGTCGATGGCAGGAACGTGGGTGGACGGTCGGGTGTTCATGGCAGCTCCTCCTTGAGCGTTGCGCTGCGTGCTCCTCCGTGGACCTTCCACGAGCCTAGGGCTGGCGTTCTGAACCTACCCGAACCCTGCGCATGCGCGGGGCATGCGGGAGTTGCACTCTTGCTGATGCTGACGATGCATGACTGCCGATCCGCCGATTCAACGCGCAGACAGCACCGCTTCGGCAAGATCGATGCATCTTCCATGGAAGGAGATGGTCATGAAGGATGGCTTGATCGACCAGTCGGCGAAGAAGACCGTGCGCCCCCCGACCGCAAGGGCGATGCGCAGGATCGCGAAAGCCGAGGAAGAACTCAGCCGCGAGCGCGAGCTGTTCGAGAAGAAGGCCTCGCGCATCGAAAGCCGGATCATGAACCGCGATCCGATCACCGGCGCGCCCGGATCGCACGGCATCGGCACGGGCGTCGGCACCGCCGGGGGCGCCGTCGCCGGTGGTGCGCTGGGATCGCTCGCCGGTCCTGTCGGCACTGCCGTCGGCGGATTCCTCGGCGCGATCCTCGGGGCCCTCGCCGGACACGGCGTGAGCGAGGCCATCAATCCCACGGCGGAAGAAGCCTACTGGCGCGACATGTATGGCGCCGACACGAACTACCACCTCGCCCATCCCTACGAGGATTACGCGCCGGCCTTCACCGCCGGCTATCTCTTCCGCGATCGCCCGTGGAGCGAGGCGGAGTCCGAGTTGCGGGCCGTCTGGGAAAGCCACAAGGGATCTTCGCCCCTGTCCTGGGACGAGGTGCGCGATGCCGCCCACGCGGCATGGCTTCACGCCGATCGCAGGAACGTCCAGGAGGAAGAAGTGACGGAGTGAGTCGACTCACATGAAGACGGGATGGGAGACGCCGTTCGCCAGGACTCGGGCATGAAGTCAGGTCGCACGCCAGCAACGCGTCTGCAACAGCGAAGCTGGTCATCCCGACATGGGTGGCGCTTCTCAACAGCGCCGGGTTCTCCGGCGCCCTTGCGGAGCGCGTCTGCAGCCGTCCACTACGCGATCACGATCGCGCCGGTCTCTACCAGCGACTTGAGGTTCGAGAGGATCTTCGGCCAGCCACCGGCAACGGCCGCGATGAATTTCGAATCGGGGCGGGCCATCTCGTGGGTGACGGTGAGCTTCACCGCACCGTCGAGCGGCTCCAGTTCCATCGTGCAACGAGCCTCGCCCTCGGCTTTCATGTCCGGCTTCCACTGGTTCTGCCAGCGGATGACAAGGCGGCGCGGCGGATCGGATTCGAGGATGCTGCCGTCGTCGGCGACGCGGCCGTCCTCGAACGACAGCTTCCATGGCGAGCCCGCCTTGAAATCGCAGTCGACATCCATGCCGAACCAGTACTTCTTGATGAACTCGGGCGTGGTCAACGCCGACCACAGCTTCTCGGACGTGGTGCGGATGTAGGTGACATAGACGTAGGTGCTGCGGTCGGGATCGCTCATGGTTCGTCTCCTTCGAGCTTGCGTTTGAGTTCGGCGAGCGCTGCAAGGCGTGGGCGCTCGAACTTGCCGATCCAGCGCTCGTGCATGTCCTGCAATGGCACCGGATTGAGGAAGTGCAGCTTTTCGCGGCCACGCCAGCGGATCGCGACGAGATGGGCGGCTTCCAGCAAGGACAGGTGCTGGGTCACGGCCTGCCGCGTCATGTCGAGGTGCTCGCACAACTGGCCGAGGGTCTGCCCGTCGTTCGCGTGCAGCAGATCCATCAGGGTGCGACGGCTCGGATCGGCCAGGGCCTTGAACAGCAGGTCGTCGTCTTTCCGGGCATGCGTCATCACGACGACAGAATATGCAAGTAATTACTTGCATGTCAAGCGGGCAGGTTTCTGCATTGGCGCATGAAGGGAAAGGGTCGCCACAGAACGCTGTCCGCCAGTTGGACGATGCGGGTGGTAGATCGATTTGCAACGTCGAGCGCGATCGAGCATTGCGCCGCGGGCGCTGCGACTCTAGGCTGCGCGCTTTCCGATGGGAGACGTGGCGATGGCTTCACCCGATCTGGCCCCCTATGCGATGGTCCCTGTGATCGGCTGGCTGATGTACCGGCGGATCAGTCGCCATTTCGGAAAACAGCGGCTCGACCCGAAGCCGGTGACGATCCGGCTGGTGATCCTGGCCCTGGCCACGCTCGGCGTGACGGCGGCAGCCGCAGCGGTGCCCGATGCACTGTGGCCGGTCGCGGCGGGCCTGCTCGGTGGCCTGGCGATCGCGATGCTCAACTTGCGACTGACGCGCTTCGAATGGTCGCAGCAGGGTGATTACTACTACCCGCATCCGGCGATCGGTGCGGTGCTGACCCTCTTGCTGGTCGCGCGCCTGGCCTATCGCTACACCCAACTTGCCGCGGTGTCGGCCAATGCCGGACAGCCAACGCCCGCCGCTGTCGGCCAGAGCCCGATGACGCTGGCCCTGCTCGCCCTGCTGCTGGGCTATTACCTCGCCTACTCGATCGGGCTGCTGGTGCTGCGCAGCCGGCATCATCGGGTGTAAGGGCAGGCTATCGCATGCAAACGCGCCGGCGTTTGCCGGCGCGATACGCAGTACGCGGAACGTGCGTGTTAGACGTTGCTCGCCGGCGCCTGGAACACGCCCAGCACCTGCCAGGTACCCGCGCCCTTGCTGAAGACGTAGTTCGACTTGCCGCTGTCGAGCGTGTAGCAGGTGTCGAAGTTCAGGCCCTTGCAGAACGCGAGCTCGTCCTTGTTGCCGGGGTCCATCAGGTACAGGCCTTCGGCGGTCTGCGTCCAGAAACCGTTCTGCGGACCGAGCCAGCCTTCACCCGGGGAACGCCATTTGCCGTTGGCCCGGTTGACGTAGACGATCTCCGGCTCGGTCTGGCCAGCCTTGGTGAGCGTGAGTGAGATGCTTTGGTTCGGCGGCACGTTCATTCTCCCTGGCGAATGAGGGCGCGATCCCTGCCTCGACCACAGCCGGGCTTCGCGCTCGCGCGGCACCATGATGAGTCGGTCCGCGTCGCGGGGCAAGTCGTCGATCGGAGGAACGACGGTTGCGCTCCGCGGCGGCGGGGATGGTGCCGACACCCGGGTTCGAACTGGGGACCTACTGATTACAAACCGCTTTTGCGCAACTCTCGGCAATTCCTAGCAATTCTGAGCGTCAACAACGGTGCGGATTCTTCACTGCGCAGGGTTGCCGGTAATCGCACATTGTTGTCCCCAACTGTCCCTAGAGTGTCCCTGCGGCTAGACGGCCCGTAAGGGGCTGACAGAACGCGTGCGCGGCCGCCGGCTCGACATCTACCCCAAACCCGGGGGAAACTCCCGGCCAACTGACGCTGAAGCTGGACAACAGCTATGGCCCTAACGCACCAACAGCTGAAAGCGCTGGCCATCGTAGCGAACAACCTGCACTCGCTACGGCACGCAGCGAACCCACCGCCAGTTCCACCCTTAATGCCCGAGTTGGAGAAGTTCGCTCGCAAGCCGGACGAGAAAGAGGCAAAGGGACTAGACATGCTCAGAACCCGCGTCAGTAGAGTTGGATTTGTGGTGCTGGTTGTCGGCATCCTTTGCGTTTGCGTCGGCTCGTGGTTGATCTATCAACAGTATCCCGGCGACCCTGAAAATTACTTCTGGCCCAGCTTCTGGGCCAGCGCGTTCTTTGACCACAAACACTACATACCGCACCTCGGATGGCACGGCTTCGATGGCTTCACTACGTATTTCGTAAGCATCGGATTCTGGTTCACTGCCCTAGGGTTAGGGATGACCTTTCTTCTCGATCCTGTGACTCGCTGGATAAAGCGAGGCGAGTAGAGGACGTGTATCACAACAAGTGCATGTACCTCGCCGCGAACACCGCCAGCAGATCGTCCCGTAAATCCTCCTCCCGCAAGTAGGCTTTCACCAGTCGCTCGAACGTCTTGCGTCGCATCTTGCGCGGTCGCCGCCAGTTCCATTGGCTGGCACCGCCGGACAAACGATCTTCAAGTTTTCGCGTCCGCCGCCAGCTTCGGCCGCATTCGTCCTCAGACTGAGACGGGTAGACCAACCGCGCACAAGCGCGGCATGACGGCCAGCCATACAAGTAGATGATCGCCACGCGCCGCCAGCAGCGTGGACAGCGGAACCACGGGCGCGCACCGCCGTAGTTGCAACGCGTTCGGTCAAGCTCAATCCGCTGTTCAATGCCCCGCCTGCCATCGCTGAAGGGGTAGCTATAGGACAGCGTGACCGAGTGCGAGTCGACCCCATAGCCGATGCTCGCCCCGCTGGCCCATCTCAGCGTGCAATCGGCGTTAGGCGTCAACCCGCCGTTCTTGGCGAGCCACCGCACGTCCAAGCGCAAGGCATACGAGGTCTTCGCGTGCCATCCGTGACGCCCGGCATTGGCTCGATATCCGCCTCGCATGTCAGCCCGCAGAAACCGAAATCATCAGCCGAAAGCCCCTGTTTTGTGCCCTTTCGACGTGTCTCCGCAGGCGCATTCGGAACACCTCGCGCGCAGATGTAGCGGCAGCAGTAGGTCATCGTCGGTCAGCTCGTCGTACAGCGGCAGTTCGTCATCAGGAATGCTGTCCACGCACGCGGCCGGCAAGCCTTCGGCTACGGCCAAGCGATGCAGGCGGGTACGGATCAGGTGTACGGTCATCGCGCGCGCCCCGACTTGTCCAATGCCCGGTTTTGACCGTCCAGATGGTCCAGATCGTCCGCAACTTCGGACGGTGTGGACGATTCGGACGATTCACTTCGCTGGTTGCATAGCCGGATGATCCGGCTGCGTTCGCGGTTCGTCGCTCGCTCGGTCTCGATCTTCACGTCCGCCAGACGGAACGCTGGGGCAAGTTTGCGAAGCGATGCGGCCAGACCGCGCGGAGACTTCGGCCAGTGCGGCGAGCGAGTCTCGCCTTCGTCTACCTTCCGCACCAACTCGGCCAGCAAGTCGGCGGCGGTACCCTTCCACGTCCCGCGCTGGCGGATGAAGTCGATCACCGCGCTGCCCACTGCGGACGACTCGATGCCGGCGATCTGCCCGACCGCCAGGTTCTCCCTGTAGCAGTCCATAAAAGTGCTGGCGGTGAACCCCAGCGGCACCATGCCGGCGGCGGACCACTGCGCGAAGTCGGCCATACGCGGAAGCGTTCCGACCTTCACGCTGGCATGGTCGCGGACCGCCGCTGCCAGCCCGTTCAACAGCCCTGCGAAGATAGCGGGGGCGTCAGCCTCGAATGTGGCCCACAGATCGGCCTCGCTGCGGCAGTCCGCGATCACCTCCAGCTCGACGTGCAGGGCGCGTTCGGCCAAATCAGGCCGAGTCGCCACGTCCTCGATACCGTTGACGATGGCGGGCCGCTGCACTTCGATCAGCACCTCGTCGGTGTTCGTGTAGAGCGCGCGTTCGGAAATGGCCCCGCCGGTCGCCAGCCGGCACAGCGCGTCGGATAACTGCGGGGTGAGATAGCTCAGGTTATCCAGCGCCAGCAGCCAGCCGTTCAACGCGCCGACCAGCAGATCGCGCACGTCGCCCGGCGGCGCACGCAAGGGGGCCGTGCTGGGGTCGATCAGGCGGCGGATGATACGTGTCGCCGTGCTCTTGCCGCTGCCTTGTTCGCCCTCCAAGATCAGCAGCGGATACGGTCCGCTAGGCCGGAGCGCCGCGAGCATGAAGCCGGCCACCAGCGGACGATGATCCTCGCGGACGTTGAGATAGCGCCACAGCCGCCCGAAGTCCGGTGTTCCTACCTTAGGCAGCGCCAGCATGCCGCTGGTGCGACGGAAGCGGACGGGTGAATCCAGCGCTTCAAGTACCCCGGCGGCCGTCACGATCAGCGTGCGGTCGTCGCCAGCGTCAATCACGATGTTGCCAGCGTCGTTGCCGGTGCGCAGCGCGACCGGATGGCAGGGGCCGGAAAACTTCGCCTGCGCCGCCAGTGTGGCAATGGCATCGGTCACGGCGTTGCGGTTCGCGCCCTTGTTTGTGAGCGTGTAGTACGCGCCGACGAGTATCTCGCGGTAGTCGCGCGAATCCACGGCGAACACGCGGCGGCCGACCTTTGCGTAGGCGTTGCGGTCCGGGTCATGGAACAGGTCATGCCGTCGCCCGATGTCGACCAGAATGTCGGATTGCTTGCGCAGCTTGCCTTCCGAATCGACGATGGCGACCGCCACCAGCTCGGCATCCGGCGCGTCCTGCGGGACCGTGGCCGTCACCGGCATGTCGTGCTTCGCGGTGTCCTTCACCTTCAACGGGGCTAGGCGCTGCAACCGTTCAAGCTCGCGCTCGGCCTGTTCCTCGATGCGGGCGACGTGGCGGTTAGCGTCCATAGAGCACCTCCCGCGCCTGCCCGATGCGGCTTTCGGCGAGTTCCAGACGGGCAGCATCCTCGTCGGTCAGCGGCTCTTGCCTGCGCAGCATCCCGCAGGCGATCAGCACCACGACGATCTCGCGATGCAGGACCGACAGCGCGGCTTCCCATCCGTTGCGGCGGAAGGCATCCTGCGCGGCCTTGCGCGCTTCGGGGGAAGGATCGCGGATTTGCTCGGGGTATAGGTTCGCGACCTCCAGTCCCAGCGACGCGAGCAGCCCCGGGGTGTCGTGGCAGTTGAAGCAGCACAGCAGCAGCCTGCCGTCGTCGGCCTCGGTGATGGAAAGCGAGCCGCGCGACTTGCGATGCCCATTCGGGCAGTCAGCACGCCAGCCTTCGCCGGTCTTCGTGACTCCGCGCAGCAGCGGCAACAGACGATCTACCGGCCGCAGCGCGGTGCTATTATTGCGTCGCATACCGCTGCCAGCGAATGCCCTTCCCGAAGCCCGACGCCCGCCAGCGCCGGGTTTCGCATTTTTGGCGGTCATGGTCAGGCCGCCTTCGACTTGAGCCACGCGACGAATGCCTGCTCGTCGATCAGCACTCGGCGTCCGAGTTGGACGACAGCGCTTTTAAGCCCGTTGTGCTCGCGGTTGAATAACAGCCAGCGGAGGCTCGGGATGGTGAAGGCGGGATACTTTTCGGCGAGTTGTTCGACGGTTGAGAATTGCGAATCGTTCATGGCTGAGGCCTGTTCGGCCGCGCGTTGTGGCGGCTCGTGGCTAGCAGCTTGAAGTCCTCGCAATCCCCCAAAATCTCGCCAGCGAATTTCCGGGTTCCCGGAAAGTCGCACACGTCAATTTCCGGGAAGCGCTACGGTGAGAGCAACACGCGCCTTTTCAACTTTCGGAGCGAGCATTTTCGGGTGGCTTCCAGTCATCGACGAGCGAGGCGAACGCAAGACTAGCCAGACTTGTGTCTCTCAGGTTCTCGTCCAATCCGAATATTTTCGCCCATTCGGAGTTTTTCGTTTCAAGGAACCGGTTGTAGAGGGTCTTCACTTTTTTCACGCTTGGCATTGACCGCCACGGTTCCCGCTTGAGGAGTGCTTTGCATGCGGCCAGCTCCGAGCAGTCAGCCGATTTTCGCTGCTGCCTGCTAACTATCTCGTCCCGCATGTCTCGGTACAATCTTCCGCACGCGATCCAATCCCATGTGTTCTTCCGCCCGCGCTTTTTTGCGGGCGTCTTCATCGTCATCTGAAAACCCGGCACTAGGTCGAAGATCAAAAGCATTGCAAGCTTAGGCAACGCGTCCGGGTCTTTCATCGGAACGCCGTAGTGCTCGAAGACAAGCGGTAGCTTCACGTTTCTCGCAGCGGCAAAGTATTCGGCAGCGTCGATCATCCACTGTTGCCCTCGCCGCTCCATATCAGCACCCCGCGATTCTTCATTGAGAAACGCGAGCCTGTTTTCTTGCGGATGCGGCGGCAGTTCGATTGGGTGAGCTAGTTCACCGCTAAACTTCGGCTTCTTCTGTTTGGCAGCCATGTTGCGCACCCCCGCAAGGCGTGGCCGGGTGTTACTAGCATCCGGTCGCGCCGCTTGTTACCGGCTTCCGCCGGATTCGATTACGCGATACGTCACCCGAACATCGCCTGATTCATTCGTCCGACGACACCGCGAGTGTGGCCTTCGGTCAGGTGCGCATAGCGCTTCACCATTTGCAGCGTCTTGTGGCCGAGCACTTCGGCAATCTCGGCCAAGGTCGCGCCGTTCATCGCCAACGCCGACGCGGCCGTGTGGCGCAGGTCGTGGAAATGGAAGTCGGCGATGCCGGCGCGGTCGAGTGCTTCGGCGAACATCTTGCCGATTTCCAGCGGCTTGCCCTTGTTGCAGGTCTTGTCGATCTCCAGTGACTTGTCTGTCTTGTCGGTCTCCGGCGGCTTCCTTGTTTTGCCGGGGAACACCAGATCATTGCCAAGCTGGCGCACCTTGGCGTGCTCGCGCATGCGGTCGGCCGCGAAGCTCACCAGCGGGACAGATCGGCGCTCGCCGTTCTTCGTGTCATGGAAGGTCAGCATGCCGCGCTGCAAGTCCACGTCAGGCCAGCGCAGGCCGAGCAGTTCGCCACGGCGCGCACCCGTGGACAGCGCGAGGACGACGATCAGGTGCAGGGTGTCGCTGTGCGCCTTGCACTCGCGCAACAGGGCCTCGCGCTCGGGGATGCTCAGGAACCGCACCCGTCCGCGCGGCTCGGTCAACTGCTTGACCTTGCGCATGGGGTTGTCGTCGAGCAGACCGAAGTCGCGCACGCCGATGTTCAGGCAATGGCGTAGGGCCGACAGGTAGCGATTCACGCTCGCGGGCGCGAGCTTGTGGCCGCGCCGGGTGATGCCGTTCGACAGCGCGTTGCGGACCTGCACGATCTTCGCGGGCGTTACCTCGGCCAAGGTCAGCTTGCCGAGCTGGGCCTCCCAAAACTTCAGGTACTCGGTCCGGTCATGCGTGGATCGCAGGCCGGCCGTGGGCAGGTGCTCGGTCCGGTAACGCCGGATCAGGTCCGACAGCGTGTTGCGCTTGGCCTCGACGTGCTGGAACCAGCGCCCGGCCCGGATGGCGGTTTCGGTTTCGGCGGCCCAGCGCTTGGCATCGGTCACGCGGTCGAACGTGGCATCGGCCGGCGGGTAGCCGCGCAGCCGGACCTTCACGCGATAGACCGTTTTTCCTTCCCGCTTGCGGGTCTCGATGGTCGCCACGTTGCACCCCCGGAATTGCCGAATGTTGGGGGGAATTGTCCCTGTAGTGTCCCTGTGATGCAAATGCACGCACAGCGCGACATGCTAACTTATTGATTTAATTGGTGCCGACACCCGGGTTCGAACTGGGGACCTACTGATTACAAATCAGTTGCTCTACCAACTGAGCTATGCCGGCATGGTGGGGATTCTAGCGGCCGGGAGGGCCGGGCGCGAAGTTTCTCAGTGCAGGGCCGGGCAGGGCATGTCCCTGGCGTCGATGCCGGTGAAGCCCGTCAGGTGCGCGTGCCAGTCGAAGTCGGGAGCGACGGTGACGTCGACCCAGTACTGCTGGACCTCGCCGACCTTCGGCTCCAGGCGCGCGTCGAAGCCGAACTTGCGGACGTCGTCGCGACGCTTGGTGGCGTTGGCCAGGTCCTGGAACAGGCCGAGCGAGATGGTGTTCTCCTGGTCGCCGGAGGTGACGACGTAGTAGTCGTTCATGCCCTTGGCGGCGAGCTGGCGCGCGGCCTCGAGCGCGGCCGCGCGGTTGGCCAGCGCGGCGACGTAGACGCGGTAGCCGGTCGCCGCGGTGCCGGTCGACTGGCGCTGCTGGATGCGCCCGACCAGCGGTGCGAGCGTGTCCATGGCGCGGCGCACGTCCGCCGGCGAAGCGAAGGGACCAATGGCCTGGCAGCGCGGGGTGGCGGCGGCCGGCACGGGCGCGGAAGCGAGTTCCTCCGACGAGCCCTTGCGGTGCGCCATCTCCGATTCGCTCAGCAGCACCAGCGAGGGCGTGCCGGTATCGGTGGTGGCGATCGTCGCCGGCAGCGTGGCCGCGTGCAGGCTCCACCAGGCGAATGCGCCCAGGTTCATGACGACCAGCAGCAGGACCAGGGCACGCGCGAACATGGCGCTAGTCTAGCAGCGGCGGAAAACGCCACGCGAGACGATGCGCGGCTCCGGGGTCGGATGAGTGCCGCGGCACTGCGGCCGGCCTAGCGCGATCCGGGCCTGTCGTGGTTAAGGGAACGTAGCTTTAACGACTGTGCAGCAGTGCCGGTTCAGTGCGCGCGGGTCAAGGTGGCAACGCACGGCAACGACGCCTGCGCTCCACTTCCCCCATGGAGGACGTACTGATGAAGCTGCATTCACTCAACCCGTCGGGAAACCGGCTCTCGCCCATCGTGCTCGCGCTCGTCGCGGCGCTCGCGTTGCCGCCAGCCTTCGCGCAGACCGCTCCCACCGCGGCTGCTCCGACGGATCCGCCGACCACCAATGCCCCGATGCACGAGGCAACACCGGCGACCGCCCCCACCAACACCTCGGCGACCGACCCGGCGAATACGCCTGCTGTCGCGGATTCCAACGCCAAGCCGGCAACGTTCAAGGAACTCGATGCCAACAAGGACGGCAAGCTGAGCCACGACGAGGTCGCGGGCAGCGCGATGTGGACCTCGGATTTCGATACCGCCGATACCGACAAGGACGGCTACATTTCCAAGTCCGAGTTCAAGAAGCACGAAGCCGACATCCGCAAGACCGCGAAGAACGAGAGCAAGCAGCACTAAGCGCCGCGGACGCTTTGCGGGGAGGGGGCAGCCTTCGGGCTGCCCCCTTTTCTTTTCGTGCCACCGACACGTCGCGCGATCGACCGGGCCGCGGTGTCCGCTACGACGTCATTGCCCGTTGAGGTTGAACACGATCGGGACAAGTCCCCGCGCCTGCACCGGCATGCCGTTGCGCATGGCGGGCTGGAAGACCCAGCTACGCAGCACCTGCTCGCGCGCCGCCGCATCGAGACGGCGATCGCCGCTGCTGTGCACGACCTTCGCCTCGAGCACATGCCCGTCGACACCAACCAGCAGCTCGAGATCGACCGTGCCGGTCACGCCGTCGCGGATCGCCGGAATCGGGTAAGCCGGCGCAGGCGCGGCGATCGCATTCAGACTGGTCTCGACCGGTCCGGGCGGCTGGATGTCCAGCTTCCCCGAGTCGATGGCAGGCGGCTGCGGCGGGATCTTGATGTCCATCGGGCCGGTATCCGTCTTGATCACGGGGATCGGCCTGGACTCGTGCAGGACCGGGCGCGGAGGAGCCGGGGTCGGCTGCGGATGCGGCTTGGGCGGTTCGGGCTTGAGCTTGACCACTTCGGGCTTGTGCGGGATCGGATCGGGGAACGTGACGGGAGTGGTTTCGGGCTCGGCCGGCGGCGAATAGCTCAGTGGCTGCATCAGGAAGGCGAACAGGGCCACGTTGGCCGCGATGGAGGCAGCGATCGCGGCGATCCTGATCGGGTCGGGACGAGGCTGGGAGAACTGCGGAAAGTTCGCACTGCGTACCATGATCCACCTCCTGTCGGGTTGGTTTGTGTGTGCTCTAACGGACCTTTCGCGGCGAGGGGGTTAAGGGCATCCTGCTCCATTCGCATGCGTACGGCGCGCCGGTCGTCGGCGATTGGCGCGCGTCCGACGGCCGGTCCGGGCAGCGCGATCGGCTACCATCCGGGCATGGAAGAAACATCCGCGACGACGGCTCTCGTCACCCATCGCGGCGGCTGCCATTGCGGCGCGGTCGCCTTCGAGGTGGACGCGCCGGCCGGGCTCGACGTGCTCGAGTGCAACTGTTCGATCTGCCGCCAGACCGGCTTCCTGCACCTGATCGTCCCGCGCTCCCGCTTCCGCCTGCTGCGCGGCGAGGACGTGCTGACCGACTACCGCTTCGGCACCGGCGTGGCGGTGCACCGCTTCTGCGGCCGCTGCGGGGTCAAGGGTTTCTACATTCCGCGCAGCCACCCGGATGGCATCGACGTCAACGTGCGCTGCCTCGATCGGACGACGATCGCGGACCTGCGGGTGAGCCTGTTCGACGACAACGACCGCGAGACGGCGACGGCCGCGATCGCGCACCTTTCGCACGACCGGCCGTAGCGCGGGCATCTACGCGGCTTTCGCCTGCGCATCGAGGCGCAGGCGCTCGGCAAGGTGCTGCAGGGCTGGATGCGCGCCCGTGCAAGCGACGTCCACGATGGCCCGGCGCACGCCGTCGGTGCCGCCGATGGCCGCGCGTTCAAACCATGCGGCCGCTTCCTCCTCGCGGCCGTCGCGCAGCAGCATGCTGGCCCAGTTGTACTGGCCGCGGAAATAGCCACCTTCGGCGGAGCGCCGGTACCAGGAAGCGGCCTGCGCGAAATCCCGCGGTGCGCCCCAGCCCTGTTCCAGGCAACGCCCCACGAGGTTCATCGCCCGCGCGTGGCCCTGGTCGGCCGCACGCCGGTACCAGCCCAAGGCGGTGAGCAAATCGCGCGCGACGCCGCGGCCTTCCAGATACAGGTGGCCGAGGTTGTACTGCGCCCAGGCATGGCCCGACTCCGCTGCGTGCCGGTAGGCGCGCGCGGCAGCGGCGGCGTCCTCATGGGTACCCCAGCCGTTGTCGTGGCAGCGTCCGACCATGTTGACCGCATCGGCATCGCCGCTGCGCGCGGCGCGCTCGAACCACGCCAGCGCGGCGACCGCATCCTTGGCGACACCGGTGCCCTCGAGCAGCATGCGCCCGTAGTTCAACTGCGCGACCGCGAGTCCTTCGAGTGCCAGCGCGCGCATCCACACGGCGGCGACGCGCGGCTGCTCGCACAGCAGCCGGCGCTGCGCGTGGGCATCCATCTGCGCGAGGCAGGCCGTGAGCGAGGCGGGCGCGGGCGTGCTCATGGGCGGGTTCAGTAGTGGAAGTCCGCGGTGAAGATCAGGGTGCGGCCGGCTCCGGGCACGGCGTGGTTCTCGTCGGCGCCGGAGTAGTAGACGTTGTTGAAGTAGAGCTTGTTGGCGATGTTGTCGAGGTTGACCTGCAGCTTCCAGTGGTCGTCGACCTTGTACGAAGCCATGGCGTTGAAGACCGTGTATGCGGGCAGGCCGGCGGTGTTCTCGGTGTCGGCGTAGCGGTGGCTCATGTAGTTCAGGCCTGCACCGAGCACCCACTCATCCGTCGGCTCGAAGGTCGTCCACAGGCTGAAGGCGTTGTTCGGCGTGTTCGGCGCGAACCTGCCGATCGCCAGCGGATCGGTCGAGGCGGTGAGCCGGTCGTTCAAATGCGTATAGCCGGCATAGAGTTCCCAACGATCGCTGATATAGCCTTGCGCGCCGAGCTCGATGCCCTTCACGCGCTGGTCGAAGGTGCCTTCCTGCAGGCCCGGATCGTCCGGGTCGGAGATGCGCGCGTTGACCAGGCGGGTGTCGAATGCCGCGCCGGTCAGCGCGAGCCGGCCGCCGAGCACGCGCAGTTTCGCGCCGATCTCCCAGGACGAGTTCTTCTCCGGCGTCAGGCCATCGTCGCCAGGCGCCAGGGTCAGGTATTCGATCACCGGGTTGTACGAGGTGCCGTAGGAGACGTAGTAGCTCTGGGTGTCGTCGGGCTTGTAGATCAGCGCCGCGCGCGGGCTGAGCACGGTGTCGGTGCTCTTCCAGGCGCTGTCCGAGAGCGGCTCGGAGAACGAGGAATCGAAACGGTCCCAGCGCAGGCCGGCATCGAAATCCCAGTGCGGGCCCAGCGCCATGCTGTCCACCGCGTAGGCGCTGACGTCGGTGCCGCGCGACTGCGGCAGCGCGTACGGGATCAGCGGCGTCGGCGGGGTGTCGAAGGGATCGGGGTTGAGCAGGGACGTCGGCGGGATGTCGTTGACGCCGTTCTGGTAGCGCATCAGGTCGGTCGACTCGCGGCTGAGCTCCAGGCCGGTCACCAGCACGTGCTCGACGCCGCCCGTGTGGAACCGGCTGGTGAGGTCGCTGCGGTTGACGTATTCGGTCTGGCTGCCGCCGCTGCTGGGCTGGTCGCGGTAGACGAGGATGTCCGACAGCGGCGTGCCCGGCGGCGGCACCTCGGTGAAATCGTTGGCGAGGTTGGGCGTGGTCAGGATGTACTGGAAGTCGTAGTGGGCCGCACGCGTGGTGTTGCTGAAGCTCAGGTCGGGGCTGAAGTCATGCTCGAAGCGCGACGTGAGGATGTTGACGTCGTTGGTATTGCGGTCGTAGTTGGCCAGGCCGTAGTAATTGCGGCGATCGACCTTGGCTGGCGCGCCATCGATGAAGGGAATGCCGTAGTCGGGCCGGTTGTCCTCGTCCTGGTGGAGGAAGTCCAGGTTCAGGCGGGTCGCGGTGTCCATGCCGAAGGCCAGCGCGACGGCGGCGCCCTTGCGGTTGTTGTTGACGAGGTCGCGCTCGGCGACGCCGGAACGCTCGTCCATGACGTTCACCCGCAGGCCCGCGGTGTCGCTGATCGGCGCGTTGAAGTCCGCGGTGCCGCGGCGCAGGTCGGCGCTGCCGAACGCCAGGCTGCCTGCCGCCAGCGGCGAGCCGAGCGGCTCCTTGCTGACCTGGTTGATCACGCCGGCGGTCGAGCCGCGGCCGAACAGCACCGAGGACGGCCCGAGCATGACCGCGATCTCGTTCACGTCGAACACGTCGCGCTGGTACAGGCCAATGTCGCGGATGCCGTCGAGGTAGAAGCTGTCGGGGATCGACAGCCCGCGCAGGTTCAGCGAATCGCCGTGCGAGCCGCCTTCGCCGGCGTTGAGGGTGATGCCCGGCACGTTGCGCAGCGCATCCTTCAGGCGCACGACGCCCTGCTCGGCCATTTCCTTCTTGCCGATGGTGTCGATCGCCTGCGGCGTGTTCTGCCCCTGGACGGGCGAGCCGGAGACTTCGACGTTGGGCAGGGTCTTGGCTTCGTCGGCGGAAGCCTTGGGCTTGCCGGGTTTGGTGGATACGTCCGCGCTGGTGTCGTCGGCCGCCGCGGTCCCGGCGAACAACATCGACAGGGCGAGGCTGCCCGCGGTCAGGCGCTGCAGGATCTCGCTGGAGGTCGAAGACCCGGGTCGGAGACCGGCAGGAAGGTCTTTGCTTTGCATGGTGGGTCGGGGCGGGTCAGGAGCTAAAGCAAAAGTTAACAGGAATCGTTTTCAATTGCATCAAGTCCTCGCGGGCGAGCTGTCGGCTGCCGCGGCTATCATCGGAGGCGCTGCGACCAGCCGGTCGTCGTGTCGGCCGTGATCGGTCGGGTTGGTCACAGCCACGGGAACCGCAACGTGATCCTTCAGCTTCCGGACGTCCTGGACGAGGAACAGCTACGCCTTCTGAGCGCGAAGCTCGCAGCCGATGCCCCATGGGTGGATGGCCGCGCGACCGCGGGCGCGCGCGCCTCGCGGGTGAAGCAGAACCTGCAGATCGCCGAGGACGCACCGCTCGCGCGCGAGCTCGGGACGATGGTCCTGGCCGCAATGGAACGGCATCCGCTGATCGCCACGGCGGCGCTGCCGCGCCTGGTCTATCCGCCGATGTTCAATCGCTACGACGTCGGAATGCAGTACGATCAGCACGTCGATGCCGCCCTGCGACGTCCGCCCGGAGCGCGCCAGACGATGCGCGCCGACATCTCGGCGACGCTGTTCCTCTCGCCGCCCGACTCCTACGACGGCGGCGAACTGCTGGTCGAGGACTCCGGGCAGGTGCGTTCGATCAAGCTGGCTGCCGGCCACATGGCGATCTATCCGGCGACCAGCGTGCACTGCGTCGCTCCGGTGACGCGCGGCTCGCGGCTGGCCTGCTTCCTGTGGATGCAGAGCGCCGTGCGCGACGAGGCCCAGCGCGACCTGCTGTTCCGCCTGGACCGCGCGATCCGCGCGTTGGATGCGCAACACGCGGGGCATCCGGCGATGGTCGAGCTGACCGGCGTCTACTACAACCTGCAGCGGATGTGGGCCGAGTCCTGACGCGGTCGCAACAGCGCAAAACGGCCGTCCGTCCGCGCGAACGGTAGAATCCGCGCCGATGACGCACGCGCCCACCGAGTCCACGCACCGCCTGTCCGTCGCGCCGATGATGGACTGGACCGACCGCCATTGCCGGTCCTTCCACCGCGTGCTCGCCCCGAACGCGCGGCTGTACACGGAAATGGTGCATGCGCAGGCGGTGCTGCACGGCGACCGCGAGAAGCTGCTGGGTTTCGATGCGGCCGAGAAGCCGCTTGCGCTGCAACTGGGCGGCAGCGAGCCGGAAGCGCTCGCCGACGCGACGCGCATCGCGGCCGAGCTCGGCTACGACGAGGTCAACCTCAACGTCGGCTGTCCTTCCGATCGCGTGCAGGCCGGGCGATTCGGCGCCTGCCTGATGCGCGAGCCGGTGCTGGTGGCCGAATGCGTGGCGGCGATGCGCACGGCGGTCGCGGGCACCCCGGTGCGGGCGACGGTCAAGTGCCGGCTGGGCGTGGACGAGGTCGAGGACTATCCGACCTTCCGCCATTTCATCGACGCCATCGCCGACACCGGCTGCGATCTGTTCGCGGTGCATGCGCGCAAGGCCTGGCTGCAGGGGCTCAGCCCGAAGGAGAACCGCGAAATTCCGCCGTTGCGCTACGACTGGGTGTACCGGCTCAAGCGCGAGCGCCCGGAACTGACCGTGCTGATCAACGGCGGCATCGCCGGCGTGGACGATGCGCTGCGCCACCTGGAACACGTCGATGGCGTGATGCTCGGGCGCGTCGCCTACCACGATCCCTACGTCCTGCATCGCCTCGACAACGCGCTGTCGGGCGCCACCGACGCGCCGCGCGAAGTACTGCTCCAGCGGATGCAGCCCTACGTCGAGCGCCAGCTCGCGCGTGGCGTCGCACTCAAGCACATCGTCCGCCACGTGCTCGGCCTGTTCCACGGCCAGCCGGGCGGGCGGCTGTTCCGCCAGGTCCTCAGCGAGGGCGGCCATCGGCCGGACGCCGACTGGTCGCTGGTCGAACGCGCGCTGGAAGCGACCCGGACCGCCGCGAGGCATGCAGCATGATCACCCACGATACCGAGGCGTTCCTCCGCTTCGCGCGCGGCCTGCCTGCGGACGCGCCGGCCTGCCCGAAGGCGGTCTTCCTGGTCGCGCCGGAGGGTTTCGCGCTGGCTGTCGAATCGGCCAGCGACAACCGCTACATGGACATGGCGCGCAGCGTCGACGGCGAGCGTGCGCTGGCCCAGCACCGTGGCCTGCAGCGGGCGCTGGCCGCGAGCCTGCCGACGATCGCCTTTGCCGGCGATCCGGCCACGCCCGACGCGGTGTTCCCGAACAACGTCTTCGCCACCGCACCCGGTCGCGTGCTGATCGCCCGCATGCGCCATCCGGTGCGTCGGCGCGAGGCCGAGCGTGCCGACATCCGCGGTTTCTTCACCGACGCACTTGGCTACGAACTCCACGACCTGCGGCTGAAGGAGGGCGTAGGCGAGCTGACCGGCTCGCTGGTGATCGACCGCGCACACCGGCTCGGCTTCTGCGGCCTGTCCGAGCGCTGCGACCAAGCTGGCGCACTGGCGATGCACGAGGCCTTCGGCCTGCGCGCGACCCTGCTGTTCGACCTTGCGCCGGGCGAGTACCACGCGAACGTCGTGCTCAGCGTGCTGGCCGGCCGCGCGGTGTCGATCTGCGCGGACGGCTTCGCCGATCCGGCCGTCGTCGAGACGATCGCTGCGCTGTATGCGCCCAACGCGATCAGGCTCGACCCGGCAGAGAAGCAGGCCTTCGCCGGCAACTGCATAGCCCCGACCGCCGATACCGTCTGGATGAGCCACGCCGCGGCCGAGGCCCTGCAACCCTCCAGCCGCACCGCTTTCGAACGCGCCGGATTCGCCCTGCGCAGCGTGGCGCTGGACGAGCTTGAGAAAGCCGGCGGCAGCCTGCGCTGCTGCGTCGGCGAAATCTATTGAACGCAAAGACAGGCGAGCGGCGGCCGCTTCCTCCGACGCGGTTGTTAGGTTAGGGTTAAGGACGGATTCACCGCACGAGACCGATGATGGCAGCCCGTCCATGCAAGCTGAACAGCGCGCTGTCGGCCGGGCTTTCATTCATCGCCCGATCATCGCCTGGATTGCCTACTAGCCCCATGCCGCAACGTTTCGCCCTCCGCTTCCTGTTTGCCGCCATCGCGCTGGGCGTGCTGGCTAGCGACGTGGCGTGGGCGCAGCGCTACGGGCGCGATCCCCACGACGGCGGACTGCCGGCATCGGTGCGCAGGATCCAGCGCGAGACCGGCGGCGAGGTACTCAAGGCGCAGCCGTTCGAGCGCGACGGTCGCGAGGTGTACCGGGTGAAGGTGCTCACGCCGCAGGGACGCATCCGTGTCTACGAGGAAGAGCCTCACCAGGACCAGATGCCGCGCGACATGCAGGCGCCGCCGTCCTACCCTCGCGGAATGCCTGCTCCCGCCTATCCGCGTGCGGCATCGCCGGCGTATCAGCGCATGCCGCCGCAGCAATACCCCATTTCGCCGCGCGGCCACCGTCATCCCGAATGATGGGCCGGACAACGGCCCTCCGAACCGATCATCCCAAGGAGTAGCGATGCGCATTCTGTTGGTCGAGGACGAAGCACCGCTGCGCGAGACCCTCGCCGCCCGCCTCAAGCGCGAAGGCTTCGCGGTGGACGCCGCCAGCGATGGCGAGGAAGGGCAGTACATGGGCCGTGAAGTGCCCTTCGACATGGCGATCATCGACCTCGGCCTGCCCAAGCTGTCGGGCATGGAGCTCGTGCGCGACCTGCGCTCGCAGCAGAAGAAATTCCCGATCCTGATCCTGACCGCACGTTCGAGCTGGCAGGACAAGGTCGAGGGCCTCAAGGCCGGCGCCGACGACTACCTGGTCAAACCCTTCCACGTCGAGGAACTGCTCGCGCGCATCAACGCCCTGTTGCGGCGTGCCGCCGGCTGGAGCAAGCCGACCCTGGACTGCGGACCGATCGTGCTCGACCTCGCCGCGCAGACGGTCAATGTCGAGGGCCAGGCGGTGGACCTGACCAGCTACGAGTACAAGGTGCTCGAATACCTGATGCTGCACGCCGGCGAGCTGGTGTCGAAGGCCGACCTCACCGAGCACATCTACCAGCAGGACTTCGATCGCGATTCGAACGTGCTCGAGGTCTTCATCGGCCGCCTGCGCAAGAAGCTCGACCCCGACGGTGCGCTCAAGCCGATCGAGACCGTGCGCGGTCGCGGCTATCGTTTCGCGATCCCGCGCAACGAATAGACGATCGCCTCGCGTGTTTGTCGCGGCGAGACCGCTCGTGCGAAGGTGGCATCGACGCGCAGTCCGCAGCCGCACGATCGAACCCATGCCCGCAAACGAGCCCGCCATCGCCTTGCCGCAAGCCCTGAAACGCGCCAGCGCGCGCGCGGCCGGGTCGTAACGCGGTGTCCGGGCGCGCGCCCTCGCTGGAAGCCAGGCAACTGCTCGCGGCCAGCCTGGGCTTGGTCGCCTTCCTCGGACTGACCGGCTTCGCGCTCGACCGCGCCTTCACCGAGACCGCCACCAACAGCCTGCGCGAACGTCTCAAGAGCTACGCCAGCGCCTACTACGCCGGTAGCGAGATCAGCCGCAAGCTCGAGTTCCAGCCGCCCTACGTGCCGCCCGATCCGCGCTTCTCGCAACCGGGCAGCGGCCTGTACGCGGTCGCGAGCGGACCGAAGATCGACTGGTCATCGCCTTCCACCCTGGGCCGCGAACTGCCTTTGCAGAAAACCCTGCCGGCCGGACAGATGCGCATGGACGGCCCGCTGGAGCTGGTCGACCACTCCGGCGATCCCGCCGAGCATGTCTACCGCTTCGCGATGGGCGTGATCTGGGAGGATGGCGTCGGCAAGAGCAAGCGCGAAGTCCCGTTCGTGTTCAACGTGTTCGAGGACAGCGCCGATCTCGACCAGCAGGTCGGCGTGTTCCGCGCCGCCCTGTGGCGCTATCTCGGTGCCGCGGCCGTGCTGCTGCTGGCGGTGCAGATCATCGCCGTGCGCTGGAGCCTGCAGCCGCTGCGGCGCGTGCAGCGCGAACTGCTGCGCGTGCAGCGCGGCATGGCCGAAGGCCTGTCGGGATCGCACCCGCGCGAACTGGCGCCGCTGGCCGAGAGCATCAATGCCTTCGTCGTCAGCGAGCGCGAGAACCTGGACCGCTACCGCAACACCCTCTCCGACCTCGCGCACAGCCTGAAGACGCCGCTGGCCGTGTTGCGCACCAGCCTGGACAACGACTCCCACATCGATGCCCTGCGCGAGGACGTGCGCAGCCAGGTGCAGCGCATGAACGAGATCGTCTCCTACCAGCTCTCGCGCGGCGTCAGCACCGGCCACCAGCTGTTCGCCGCGCCGCTGGAGATCGATGCGCGCGCCGAGGGCATCGTCACCAGCCTCGAGAAGGTCTACGTCGGCAAGCGCGTGCTGTGCGAATTCGAACTCGATCCCAAGGCGCGCTTCCACGGCGACCAGGGCGACCTGATGGAACTGCTCGGCAACTTGCTGGAGAACGCGTTCAAGTGGGCGCGCTCGCGCGTGCTGCTGACCACGCGCAGCGAGCCCGGCTCCGCCAATCGCCGGCCAGGGCTGTTGCTGGAGGTCGAGGACGACGGCCCGGGCATTCCGCCCGACCAGGTCGAGCGCTTGCTCCAGCGCGGCGTGCGCGGCGACGAACGCGTGCAGGGCCACGGCATCGGACTGTCGATCGTGCAGAACATCGTGCGCGCGTACCACGGCGAACTGGTCGTGGACGCGTCGAAGGAACTGGGAGGCGCGCGCTTCTCGGTGCGGGTACCGCCGGGACTGTGAGGCGACGCCTCGCGATGCGCCGGGCGCCTAGCGGAACATGCCCGGCAGGAAGGCCTGCCAGCGGAGCGAACTGTGCTGGTGCAGCGCACTGGCCGTCCCGCCGACCTTGACGGGGGGCGTGGCGGGAGCGGAAGCCATCGTCGCAGTTGCCGGGGTGCCGGTATCGTCGCTGTCCTGATCCGCGCTCGCGCTGGCGTCCTTCGATTTGGACGCGTCATCGTAGCGGCTGCAGACCGGCTTGCCGATGTCGCCCGTCGGCTTGGCGTGTGCCGCGCCGCAGACGAGCAGCGGCGAGAGGATGAGAGCGGACATCAGGATGAAGATGCGCATCATGTCCTCCTTCGGGATTGCCTCGAGGGCGAAGACTCCCAAGCACGAACCACCGGATCCTCCGGCGATCACCATGCATTGTAGCGCCGATTCCTGCTCTCTGCTTGCGATGCCTGTTGCGGCGCAACAATCAGGTGGCGCGCGCGAAGAGGCCGAGGCCTGCGCTCGGCTAGACTGTCGCGATGACGCCGCATCGCTTCGCCCGCCGATGAATGCCCGCGACCTGCTCGTGCGCCTCGCCCAGGGCCCATGCAGCGGCAGCGTGCTTGCGCGCGAGTCCGGGCTGACCCGCGCTGCGGTGTGGAAGCACATCCGTGCGTTGCGCACAGCGGGTGTCGGGATCCTCGCCGAGCCCGGTCGCGGTTACGCGCTGGCCGCGCCGCTCGACCTGCTCGACGCGCAGCGTATCCGCGCGGAATTGCCGGCCGACATCGTCGCCGAGCTGGACGCCTGCGAAGTCGCCTGGGAAATCGACTCGACCAATGCCGAGCTGTTGCGGCGTCCCGCCACCGCCGGCGTGCAGGCGCTGCTCGCCGAATCGCAGAGTGCAGGTCGCGGCCGCCGCGGCCGCCCCTGGGCCTCGCCGCTGGCCGCGCACGTCTACCTTTCGATGCAGCGGCGATTCGACGGCGGCGTGGCCGCGCTCGCCGGCCTGAGCATCGCGGTCGGTGTCGCCGCCGCCGAGGCGCTGCGTTCGCTCGGTTTCGCCCAGGTGGGACTGAAATGGCCGAACGACCTGGTCGCCGGCGACCGCAAGCTCGGCGGCATCCTGATCGAATTCGGCGGTGAGGACAGCGGCATCGTGCGCGCGGTGATCGGCATCGGCCTCAACGTGCGCATGCCATCCGGGGCCGCGGCGGGGATCGACCAGCCTTGGATCGACCTGCAGCGGCTGGGTCCATCGGTGCCTGCGCGCAACGCGCTCGCGACCTGCCTGATTGCCGCGCAGGTGCGCGCGCTGCGCGAGTTCGCCGCCGCGGGCCTGGCGCCTTTCGTTGCGCGCTGGCAGGCGCTCGACGCGCTCGGCGGCCGCACGATCGAGGTGATCGCCGGCGCGCGTCGCGAGCGCGGCATTGCCCTGGGCATCGACGCGCGTGGTGCGCTGCGGGTGCGTCACGCCGACGGCGAACGCGACTACCACAGTGCCGAAATCAGCGTCAGGGCGCGTTGATGGCAACCACGGCGCGCACGCGGACATGGCTGTTCGACCTCGGCAACACGCGCCTGAAATGGACGCGAGCCGACGCGCTTGCATCGCGCGGGGAACCGGTCGCCGTGCACTCCGGGGCACTCGACGCCGATGCACTCGATGCGGCCTTCGCAGGCGTGCGTGCGGGCGACCGCGCGTGGCTCGCCTCGGTCGCCACGCCTGCGGCGACGGCCATGGTGGAAGCGGCACTCGCGCTTCGCGGCGCCCTGTTAGAGCGCGCGGTCACGCGTCCCGCCCTGGCCGGCGTGCGCATCGCCTACGCCGAGCCCGCGCGGCTGGGTGTCGATCGTTTCCTCGCGTTGCTCGCTGCGCATGCGCGCGCGCCGCAGGCATGGCTGATCGCCAGCGTCGGCACCGCCCTGACGATCGACCTGCTCGCCGCCGACGGCAGCCATCACGGCGGACTGATCGCGCCTTCGCCCACCCTGATGCGTGAGGCGCTCGCCCAGCGTGCCCCGCACCTGCCGCGCGACGGCGGCGACATCGTCGATTTCGCCGCCGACACCACCGACGCACTGGCAAGCGGGACGATCCTGTCCGCACGTGCGCTTGTCGAGCGCAGCCTGCGCGCTGCGCGACGAAAGCTCGGCGCCACGCCGGCGCTGCTGGTCGCCGGCGGCGGAGCCGATGGCTTGCTCGACGGTTGGCGCGTACGCGCATCGCGCGCGCCCGACCTCGTGCTCGAAGGCCTTGCGGTGTACGCCAGGCCGGCCTGAGGACGCCGCCCTGGCCGGTACGGATTCCGCGCCGACATCGGGGTGTCACATGTTGCTGCTACCCTGATCGGTCGTGCGGGGGGTCATTGTCATCACGGCTGAATCCGGACGCGCGTTGCGCGGGCAACGCGTGGCGCCGCGGGTGTGCGACGTGCTCGATCGTTCGGGCGATTTTCGCGTGGGCGACAGGGTGTACATCGTGGTGCGCGGTCGCGATGGCGGACAGGCCGTGGTCGCGAGCGCCGCCGCCCGCTGCGACGCGACGGCGCTTCCGGCAACGGGCGTGGGGATCGGCGTTATCGATGCCGCGATGAACGTCGTGCACGAACAGGGGCTCGAGCTGCTGTGGGCAGCGCAGCCATGACATCGCGGGACATGCACGTCGCCGATGCATCCGCGACGGAGATGCCCATTCGGCCCGACGACGCGGCCGCCGCGATGGAAGCATCACCCGCCCTGGGCGAATCCCTGTGCGCTTACGCGGGCCGCGAATTGCGCCATGCGCGACAGTGCCTCTCGTGGCGACAGGCATGGCTGCACCGCGGCGTGCACCAGGGACGCAAATCGTTGCGTCGCGTGCGTGCGACGCTGGCGCTCGCGGCCGCTGCGCTCGGCCGCTCCGGGCAGATCGTCGACGCCGAATTGCAACGCATCAACCGCTCGCTGTCGGACCTGCGCGATGGCCACGCCCTGGTCGAGGCGATCGAACGGCTCGCCGCGCTGGAACACTCCGCGGAGCATGCCGCATCACTGCGTCGCGCACGCGCGGCAGCGACCCGCCGGCGCGTCGAGTTGGGCCAGCATGCCCGCGCCGATGGCGCTCGCGACGACACCGACGTGGTGTTGCGCATGCTCCAGGCGGGCATCAAGGCGCTGCCGTGGCGGTCGCTGCACGATGCCGATGTATTGCACGCGCTCGCGGACAGCGAGCGGCGTACCGAGTCCGCCGGCCAGCGCGCAACCCGCGCCGACGAGGACGACGACTGGCATCGCTGGCGCCGCCGGGCACGCAGGCTGTCGCAGCAACAGCGCGCGCTGGAGAGATCGCCGCTGTCGGTGCGCATGGCCGGCGATGCATTCAAGAAACTCGCCGTGCTGCTTGGCGAAGTGCAGGATTTCAGCCTGCTGGCCGATCACTGTGGCGCGCGCTCGCCGTTCGCGGATGCCGACCGGCGCCTGCTGCGGGAGCTGGCCGACGCCGAGGTTCGCCGCTTGCGCACGCGCCTGCATGAAACGATCGCGCCGCCGGCCGATTGAGGCGGAGGCGAGGCCACGATTCGCGTGGCGCCGTCAGACCGGTGCGCCCGCCGCGGTCGGGTCGTGCGCAACAATCTCTCGTCGTGCGCAGGTGGCGCCGGCCCGGCGTCCGTTGCCGGGCCGATGCGCCGACGATCACCAGCCGTACGAGATGCCCGCGCCGGTTTCGGCGTCGCCGCCACCGTCGTAGGCCGCACCGAAGCTGATCGTCGTGTGCTGCGAGAGGGTCGACTGGAAGCCCAGCGCGAACGCCGACCTGCCATGGTAGTTGCCGAAACCGGCCGAGACGCGCGACGCGTTGGAATTCGCCGCGCCGGCCGACGACATCTGCGACATCGCCGCACTCAGCGCGCCGACCCGGCTCACGCGATCGTCCAGCGTGTTCACCTTGTTCGTCAGGTCGTCGACCTGCGAGGTGAGTCCGTTGAAGTCCAGGGTGAGGGTCTGCACTTTCGCGTCGGTGTAGCCGTTCGCGGAAGCCAGCGTCGCCGCGCTGCCGGAGTCGGCATGCGCATTGGCCGCCGCCAGCGTGCTCGCGTCGCCGGCGTCTGCGTGCGCGTTGGCCGCGACCAGCGCCGCGGCGTCGCCGGAGCTCATCGACGCCGAACCATTCGAGCCCGCCAGTGCGCTCACCTGCGCCGTGCTCTCCGCGAGCGCGCTGTTCGCCGTCGTCAGCGCGGTGCTCGCGCTTGCCATCGCCGCGCTCGCCTGCGCCTGGACGCTGCTGGTCACCGCCTGCAACTGGCTCAGGTTGACCGCGTCGGTGCCCTGCGTGCCGGCCGCGACGTTGGTGATCTGGCGCTCGTGGCCCGCACTGCCCACCGAGACGGTGTTCGCGCGACTGGCGATGGAGCCCGCCCCGAGCGCCACCGCGTTGCTGACGCTGGCGCTGGCTCCGGCACCGAGGGCGACATCATTCGTCGCGGTCGCCGACGCGCCTTCGCCGAACGCGCTGCTGTCGAGAGCGGTGGCAGCGGCGGCATCGCCGATGGCGACCGAGTTGCCGCCGGTGGCGTGGGTCTGCTCGTCGGGATCAATCGCGCCATTGCCGTTCGCATCGAACCAGCCGCCGATCGCCACGCTGCCCTTGCCGGTGGCGCTGGCGCCGGTGCCCGCCGCGAACGCGCCCAGGTTGCTGGCGGTGTTGCCGTAGCCGACCGCGCTCGCCATCCGTCCGGTCGCGCGATTGCCGACGCCGACCGCGCTCGCATCCGTGTTCGCGGCCGTGTTGCCGGAGCCGAAGGCGACGGACGTCGCGGCACTGGCGCGGTTGTCGTATCCGAACGCGCTCGCGTCCTTGCCGACCGCGCGGTTGCCGATGCCGACGGCGCTGGATTCGTAGCCGGACGCCGTGTTCTTGTAGCCGAACGCGCTCGCGCCCCAGGCGATCGCGGTGTTGTAGCTGCCCATCGCGTTCGCGTGGGTGTATGCGCCCGAGCCGCTGCTCGTTCCGACCTTGTTGTGGTCGCCGATGGCATTGCCGCCGGTGGCGTTGCGGTAGGCCACGTTGGCGCCGCCGATCGCGTTGTCGCCGTAGCCCAGGGTGGTGTTGCGGTAGCCGATCGCGCTGCCACCGGCGGCGGAGACGGTGTTGACGATGCCGAACGCGTCGCCGCTGTTGCCGGCGATCCTGTTGCCGATGCCGAACGCCTGCGCGCCCTGGCCGCTGGCGGTGTTCCCGTAGCCGAAGGCGCTGCTGAAATAGCCCGACGCGACGTTGCCCATGCCCGCCGCGCTGCTTTCGAAAGCGCTGGCCGTGTTGCCCGTTCCGAAGGCGCTGGCCTGCAATCCCGATGCCGTGTTCGCGCGGCCGAAGGCGCTGGCCAGCTGTCCCGAGGCGGTGTTGTACGTACCCACCGCGCTGCTTGAGCTGGCCGATGCCGTGTTCTTCAGGCCCACCGCGCTGCTGGCGAAGCCCAATGCGTTGTTCTCGGCGCCGATCGCGCTGCTCAAGCCACCCAGGGCATTGTTCCCGTAGCCCAGAGCGCTGCTGTAGGCGCCTCCGCCCGTGTTGGCGGCACCCATCGCGCTGCTGTAGTGGCTCAGCGAAAGGTTGCCGTAGCCGACGGCATTGCTGGCGGTGCCGATCGAAACGTTGCGGCGCCCCGATGCGGTGCTGTAGCTGCCGTAGGCCCTGTTGCTGTCGCCGATCGCGCTGCTGTGGTTGGCAGCAGGGCCGGTGTAGTTGTTCTCGCCGAAGGCGCTGCTTCGGTAGCCGCCGGTCTTGTCGCCGTGGCCGAAGGCGCTGCTGTAGACGCCGGCGGTGGTGTTGCCCGAGCCGAACGCGTCGCTGTGGGCGCCGGACGAAAGATTGCCGTAGCCGACGGCGCTGCTGTGCGAACCGGTCGCGATGTTCCGGTAACCGAATGCACTGGCAAACGTTCCGAAGACATAGTTCTTCAGGCCGACCGCGCTGCTGCTGGCGGCCGTCGACGCGGTGTAGTTGCTCTCGCCGATCGCGCTGCTGTCGGCGCCCTCCGCGGTGTTGGAGAAACCCAGGGCGTTGCTGCCGGACGCGCTGGCGGCATTGTGGTAGCCCACCGCGCTGCTCTTGCCGCCGATGGCGGTGTTGCCGAAGCCCACCGCGGTGTCGTCCACGGTGTACAGGGGGTTGTGCGGGTCCGCGTAGTTGCTCGCGCCCGCGGCGTTGTTCACGCCGACCGCCGTGCTGTAGCGACCCGCCGTGTGGTTCCTGTATCCCACAGCGGCGCCGGAAGCCCCGTAGCCGACGTTGCCATAGCCGAACGCACTGCTCTTGTAGTTGTTGGCGACGTTGGACAGGCCGAAGGCCGTGCTCTTCTCGCCGGATGCGCTGTTGAAGGAACCGAACGCGTTGGCATCCAGGTCGCTCGCGGTGTTGTAGCTGCCCACCGCATTGGCGTGGTATTTCGTGCGACTGCCGATGTACTGGCTGCGGCCGACCTGGTTGTGGTCGCCCAGCGCGTTGCTCTTCGGGGCATCGCCGTAGACCGTGTTGGAGTTGCCGAACGCGCTGCTCTGATCGCCGGAGGCGGCATTGAGGAAGCCGATGGCGCTGCTGAAGTCCCCCGTCGCCGTATTGCGGGTGCCGAAGGCATTGGCGTTCTGGCCGTAGGCACGGTCGAACCGGCCGAATGCATTGCTGTAGGCGGCATCGGCCTGGTTCTGGTAGCCCACCGCGCTGCTTTCGAATCCGCCGGCGAGATTGCCCTGGCCGACGGCACTGCTGAGCGAACCCCGTGCATCGTTCCTGGCGCCCATCGCGCTGCCATAGTTGCCCGATGCCGTGTTGCCGAATCCCAGCGCGCTGCCGCCGGTCGCGCCGGCCGAATTGATCATGCCGATGGCACTGCTGTAGGCGCCGGTTGCGCGATTGCGGAATCCCACCGCGTTGGCTTCCGTATTGCTCGCGGTGTTGGCGTAGCCGATCGCGCTGCTGTTCAGGCCGCTCGCGCTGTTCCCGAATCCGACTGCGCTGCTGGCGAATCCGGACGCGGTGTTCCTGTCGCCGAAGGCGCTCGCGTCGGTGCTGCCCGCCGTGTTGTAGGTGCCGACCGCGTTGGCGTTGGTGATCGCCGACCCGCCCGGCACGCCGATCTTGTTGCCCAGTCCCAGCGCGTTGCTCTTCGTGGCCGATGCGTCCACCGCGTTGCCGACGCCGAAGGCGCTGTCGTACGAGCCGTAGACGAAGTTGTCGAAGCCGAACGCGTTGGCGGCGCGGTAGCCCATGGCCTTGTTGCCGTAGCCGAAGGCGCTGTCGCGGTCGCCGGTGGCCTGGTTGCGGTCGCCGAAGGCGCTGGTCCGGTAGTTGGTCGCGAGGTTGTAGCTGCCGACCGCGTTGGCGTTCGAGAAGTAGCTTGTGCCGCCGTAGAGGCCGATGTGGTTGTGGTCGCCGATCGCGTTGCTGTTGCCGGCGTTGGCGAAGACGACGTTGTAGAAGCCGAGCGCGCTGTCCTGGAATCCCAGCGCGCTGTTGGCCCTGCCGACTGCCGAACTCCAGTAGCCCGCCGCGCGGTTGCCCGAACCGATCGCGCTGCTCGCGATGCCGGTCGCGGTGTTGGCCGAACCGATCGCGTCGCTGTCGCGCCCGTAGGCGTGGTCGACATAACCCACGGCGCTGCTGTGCCTGCCCGAAGCGACGCTGTGGTAGCCGAAGGCGCTGCTGTCGACGCCGAGCGCGAAGTCCTTGTAGCCCATTGCGCTCGACTTCGCGCCCGAGGCGTAGTCGCCCTCGCCGAACGCCGAGCTGAATGTGCCTAGCGACTGGTCCTTGCGGCCGAACGCGACGCTGTCCTTGCCCGTGGCCGTGTTGAACGACCCGAAGGCGCTGCTGTCGTAGCCGGCCGCCTGGTTGCGGAAACCGACGGCGCTGCTGTTGCCACCCGAGGCATCGTTGCGGAAGCCTAGCGCGCTGCCATGAGTGCCGGAGGCCACGTTCTTGTACCCGAACGCCCCGCTGCCGAGCCCGGATGCCGAATTGCCGTCGCCGAATGCGCTTGCGCCGGTGTTGTTGGCGGCGTTATAGCTGCCCACGGCATTGGCGTGCGCATACGCATCCAGCACGCCTCCGGAGTAGAACGACAACCCCACCCTGTTATGGTCGCCCAGCGCATTGCTCAACTGGGTGGAGAAATAGACCGCGTTGTTGTTTCCGAACGCCGAGCTGCCGTGGGCCTCATCGACGAAGTTCTGGAAACCGAACGCGCTCGTTTCGCCGCCCGCGGCCACATTGCCCATGCCGAAAGCACTGTCGTAGCCGTGGGGATTCGCCACCGCACCGACGATTGCCGGCCTGGCGCCCGTCACTGCGTAGTCGCCTGCCTTGTTGAGGCTTCCGAACGCTGCGCTGCCGTACGAGGTCGCGCGATTCGAGTCGCCCACGGCGCTGGCATGGGTGTTGGCGGCGAGATTCCGGAAACCGAGCGCGCTGGCGTAGAAGCCCTTGGCGACGTTGAGTGAACCCATGGCGGAGGCGTAGTCGTTGTACGCCATGTTGTCGAAGCCAACGGCATTGCTGTAGTTGGCGAACGCCGTGTTGGTCCTGCCGAATGCGCTGCTGTAGTTACCCCCAGCGGTGTTGCGGGAGCCGATTGCGACGGCGCTCTTGCCTGCCGCATAGTTCACGTGGCCGATCGCCATGCTGTAGTCGCCAACCGCCCGATTGGCGCGACCGATGGCGCTGCTCTTGTAGCCCGAGCTCGTGTTGTCGTAGCCGAACGCGTTGCTGAAATCTCCGGACGCGGTGTCGTTCGCACCGAACGCGCTGCTGCTGATGCCACTGGCGTTGTCCTTGTATCCCATCGCGCTCGACCGCGCGGCCGAGGCGTAGCCGCCCTCGCCAAACGCCGAACTGAATGCGCCGAGCGCCTGGTTGTCGCGGCCGATCGCGGCGCTGTCCTTGCCAGATGCCGTGTCGAACGAACCGAAGGCACTGCTTCCGTAACCGGACGCCTGGTTGTGGAAGCCGACAGCGCTGGCGTTGCCGCCCGAAACGTCGTTGCCGACGCCGAGTGCGCTGCTGCCCGTGCCCGACGCCGTGTTCCTGTAGCCGAATGCGTCGCTCCGCAATCCCGATGCCGTGTTGAAATCGCCCACCGCGCTCGCGTCGGTGGCGTCCACGTGGTTGTAGCTGCCGATGGCGTTGGCGTGCGCGACCGAAGGCGGGTTGTAGCCCGACTGGCCGATGGTGTCGTGGTCGCCCAGCGCATTGCTCCACTGCGCATTCGCAAGCACCGTGTCGTAGCCGCCGAAGGCGTTGCCGCCGGTTCCCTTCACGACGTTGCGGATGCCGAAGGCGTCGCCCTTGTACGCCGAGACCACGTCTTCCAGGCCCATGCCGCTGGCGAGCGTCCCGGTGACGGTATTGAATCCGCCGACGGCGCTGTCAAGCTTGCCGGTGGCGCGGTTGCCGAAGCCCAGCGCGCTGGCCTCGTAACCCGAACTCAGGTTCGCGGCGCCCATCGCCACGCTGTCGTGGTCGTTCGACAGGTTGCCGGCGCCGATGGCGATGGAACCCTGTTGCGTCGCCGCGTTGAAGTCGCCGACCGCGATGCTCTGCGACCCGCTGGCCCTGTTGTGGTAGCCGATCGCCGCGGTCTCCAGCGACGTGGCCGAGTTGGCGGCGCCGAGGGCGCTGGCGTCGTTGCCGTTCGCGATGTTCCTGTATCCGAAGGCGCTGCTGCCCTTGCCGCGGGTGATGTTGGCGTAGCCGAACGCGCTGTCTCCGGTGCCATAGGAAAAGTTGCCATAGCCGAACGCATCACTCTTCGCCCCGCTGGCTACGTTGCCGTAGCCGGAGGCGGTTGTCTTGCTGCCCGAGGCGTCGTTTCGGTAGCCCAGCGCGCTGCTGTGGGCCCCCGAGGCGGCGTTCATGCCGCCGATCGCGTCGCTCGCGAATCCCGTTGCGCGGTTGCGGTAACCGACTGCATTGGAATGCGACGAGCTGACCGTGTCATAGCTGCCGATGGCATCGGCAAACTGGATGCCGGCTGCGCCGTATGCGGCGTCACCCACCGTGTCGTGATCGCCCACGGCGCTGCTGTGGGCGGCATTGCGCTGCACGGTGTCGTCGTTGCCAAGTGCGCTGCTGTAGTTGCCGATGGCCAGGTCATAGGAGCCCGCGGCGGTGCTGTGCTTGCCGGCTGCGAAATTGGCGAAGCCCAGTGCGTTGCTGCCATCCCCGGTGGTGGTGTTCCCGTTTCCGATGGCGCTCGAGCGCGATCCGTTGGCGCCATTGCGCGAGCCGAATGCCTCGCCGTAGCGGGCGCCCGCGGCGTTCTCGAAGCCGAATGCATTGCTCTCGCCGCCGGTCGCGGAGTTGAGGACCCCGACGCCGCTGTCACCCATCGTGACTTCGGCTTTGCCGTTCGGTGCCGTGTAGGCCCGGCCTGCAATGTTCTTCACGCCGACAGCGAGGCTGTATTTCCCGATCGAGTGGTTGCTCACGCCGATCGCGGCGGAGTCGGTGGACTGGTAGTAGTGGCCATTCCGGAAGAACCGCGACGGATCGACCAGGTTGCCGACGCCGAACGCCGCGCCGTTGTACTGTCCAACGCTGTTGCCGTTACCGAACGCGCTGCTGAGGTCGGCGCCCGCGTAGTTCGCGGCTCCCATCGCCGAGCTGTAGGTGCCGGAAGCCTGGTTGCGGCTGCCGATCGCATTGCTGCCGCGCCCGGAGGCTGAATTGCTGACGCCGACGGCGCTTCCATAATCGCCCAGGGCAGTATTGAGCGAGCCGAAGGCGTTGCTGCGGATCCCGCCGGTCAGGTTGTTGTTGCCGAACGCATTGCTGCCGCTGCCCCCGGCGGAGTTGTACACGCCGAACGCGCTGCTGCCGATTCCCCCGGCCTGGTTTCCGAAGCCGAACGCGCTGCTGCCGCTGGCGAGTGCAGTATTGTGGTCCCCGATGGCGCTGCTGCCTGCATAGTAGGCCTGGTTCGAATACCCCACGGCGCTTGCCTGCGTGCCGCCCGCCCTGTTCCTGGCGCCCATCGCGGTGCTCTGGAAACCGCTGGCCGTGTTCCCGTAGCCGAAGGCGCTTGCAGCCGTCTCGTCCGCGGTGTTGTTGCTGCCCACCGCACTGGCATGAACGTACGAGGCCGTACCGTACGCAGTTCCGACCGCGTTGTGGTCGCCCAGAGCGTTGCTGTCGGTGGCGTTCGTGTACGCGTGGTTCTCGTATCCGAACGCGTGGCTGCCTTTCGATTCGACGACGTTCCGGTAGCCGACGGCGCTGGCGTTGCTGTTCACGACCATGTTGTAGCTGCCGACCGCGGTCGCATTGAAGTAGCTGCCGGCGGCCGCGGACCCCAGCTGGTTCCTGTTGCCGATGGCGGTGCTGCTGCTGGCGTTCGCAAAGACGAGGTTGTAGCGGCCGACGGCGATGCTCCGGCGCCCGGAGACGTCGTTGCGGTAACCGAAGGCCTGGCTGGCGTAGCCCGACGCGTAGTTGTCGTTGCCCAGCGCGACGCTGTAGATGCCATAGGCGCGATTGGCATTGCCCATCGCCACCGCGGCATGCGCCGTGGCGAAGTCGTGGACGCCGAATGCTTCGGTCCCGCTGCCGAGCGCCGAGCTGCCGCTGCCGAACACATTGCCGCCGCCGGTGGATGTGAGGCCGGATCCGACCGCCACGCCTGCGAACGTCACGTTGTTGTCGTTGCCGACGGCGACGGCCTGCTCGCCCGACACGGAGTTGTTCGTGCCGAACGCGATGGAGTATTCGCCGTCGACCGAATTCCTGAATCCGACCGCCGCGCTTACTGCCTGGAGCACGGTGTTGGTATCGCCGATCCCGACGCTGTTGAATCCGGAGACATGGTTCTCCAGGCCGATCGCCGAGCTGTAGCTGCCGCTTGCGACGTTGCGCGCGCCGAGCGCGCTGCTGTCGACGCCAGAAGCGACGTTCCTGTAGCCGACCGCGCTTGCGCCGGTGTTGCGGGCGGCGTTGTAGCTGCCGAAGGCGTTCGCGTGCGCGTACGCGCCGGCGGAACTTCCCGCCGTGTTGTGGTCCCCGAACGCATTGCTCTTCGAGGCATCGGCGTTGACCGTGTTGTCCACGCCGAAGGCGCTGCTTCCGGCGGTGTTGACCACGTTTCCGTACCCGAAGGCGTTGCTGCGGGCCCCGTAGGCGTAGTCCCCGAACCCGAAGGCCGCGCTGTCCTTGCCGCTCGCCTTGTCCTGGTACCCACAGGCGATGGCATTGGCGCCGGTCGCGGTCGAACCGGCCGGCGGGCAGTCGGTGCTGCCGGCGATCGCGCTGCCCACGACACCCGTCATCGACGTGATGCCGAACAGGATGCAGAGGGTCAGTTGCGCGGTGCGGGGGCGGTGCAGGCCTTTCATGGGGATTTCCTCCGTGGGTGCTGATCGCTTCGGCGCCTTTTCCGGATCGCGCCTGGTGGCACAGGCGATCGGCGAGGGCGATATGAATACAACGCGGGACAAGGGATGGAATTCGATCAACGATTCGCGCCGGGGCGGGCTGGCAGGGTGCGCAGGTAGAGCCAGAGAGCGTGCCGCTCGTCGTCGCTCATCTGCGCGAAGGCCGGCCAGGGCATGATCGGATCGACGCCGCGGCCGTCGGGTTTCTTCCCGGTGCGCAGCAGGCGGTCGAAGTCGGCTTCGCTCCAGTCCTTCAGGCCGCCGGGGCCGGGCGTGAGGTTGGCCGCCGGGGGGATGCTCGGCGGCGTGCCAGGGATGCGCTGGCCCGCGAGGTCGGCGCCGTGGCAGCCGGTGCAGGCGTGCGCGAGGTATTCGCCGTAGGCGGCGGTCGCGGCCGCGGGCGGCGGGCTGCGCGTGCGCGGCGAGTGGTCGATGTGCTCGGCCGGCACCAGCGGGAATTTGCCGAACAGATACAGCACGCGAGCGAGCGGGCGGATCTGCAGGTGGCCCGGGTCGTGGTCCGAGGCCGGCAGCGACTGCACGTAGGCGACCAGGGCGGCGGTGTCCGCGTCGCCGAGGTCGGCGAAGTCGCCGGTCGGCATGAATACCAGGCCGGTGCCGTCGGCGCGCACGCCGTGGCGGATCGCCGCGGCGATCCGGTCGGGGTCGTAGCGCGTGCCCAATCCGTGCGGGGTGATGTTCGGCGCGACCAGCAGCATCACCGGACCGGCGTCGAAGACGGTGTGGCCGATGCCGCCGGCGCCGTGGCAGTCCTGGCAGCCGCGGGTGATGAACAGGTGGTGGCCGCGTTCCAGCGCCGCTGCGTCGCGTGCCATCGCCAGAGGCGGATCGTTCACGGTGAAGCGACGCGCGAGGGCCTGCTCGCTCGCGCGCCAGGCCAGCGCATACACGCCGGTGGCCAGCGCCAGCACTACGACCAGACCGATGCCCGCCCACTTGAGCAACTTCTGCATGGAGTCCCCCCCGGTTCCCCAAGCCAATCATAACGCGCGATGTGATGCAGGGCGGTGAAAGCCGGGGACCTTTCGCGCCATCGCTCGCGGCTCGGCCAGCTGTCTTCCTGGACGGACGCGCCACGGGTTTCACCGCGTTGTCGCGGCCCGGCGAAGCGAACCGCCGATGTCGTCAGGCGGGCTGCAGGTTCGCGTAGGCAGCGACCAGCCACTTCGTGCCGGATTCCTCGAAGTTCACCTGCACGCGCGCATGCGTGCCGCTGCCTTCGGTGTCCATCACCACGCCGATGCCGAAGCTCGCATGGCTCACGCGCTGGCCGAGCTTGATGCCGGGGACGGGGGGTTCGGCGCGTTGCTCGAAGCGGCCGCCGCCGTAGACGGGGCGGCTGAGCTGGATCTTCGGACGCACCTCGTGGAGCAGCGCGGCGGGGATCTCGCGCAGGAAGCGCGAGGGCGTGCCGTAGTTGTCCTGGCCGTGGATGCGGCGCACTTCGGCGTAGCAGACGATCAGCTTGCGCTGCGCGCGGGTGATGCCGACGTAGGCGAGGCGGCGTTCCTCGGCCAGGCGCCCGGGTTCCTCCAGCGAGCGGCTGGACGGGAACAGGCCTTCCTCCATGCCGGCGAGGAAAACCAGCGGGAACTCCAGGCCCTTGGCGCTGTGCAGGGTCATCATCTGCACCGCGTCCTCGCCGGCTTCGGCCTGGCCCTCGCCGGCCTCGAGCGAGGCGTAGGACAGGAAGGCGACGAGTTCGGACAGGCCTTCGCTCTCCTCCTCGTCGCGGCGCACGAAGCGCGAAGCGACCGAAACGAGTTCGTCGAGGTTCTCGACCCGCGACTCGGCATTGCCGCGCGACTCGGCCGCGTAGTGGTCGCGCAGGCCCGTGCGCGCGAGCACGTGGTCGACCTGCTGCGCGAGATCCATGCCGCGCAGATCGCCGGCGAGCGCCTCGATCAGTTCGATGAAGCCGCGCACGGCGTTGCGCGCGCGTCCGGCAAGCCCGCCGGGACCGCTGAGCACGACCGCCGCTTCCCACAGCGGTATCGCCGACTGGCGTGCGTGGCGCCGCAGCTCGTCGAGCGTGCGTCCGCCGATGCCGCGCGCGGGCGTGTTGATCGCGCGCTCGAAAGCAGCATCGTCGGCGCGGTTGGCGACCAGGCGCAGGTAGGCCAGGGTGTCCTTGATCTCGGCGCGCTCGAAAAAGCGCACGCCGCCATAGACGCGGTAGGCGATGCCCTCGCGCGCGAGCTCCTCTTCGAACGTGCGCGACTGCGCGTTGCTGCGGTAGAGGATCGCCACGTCCGACGGGCTGCCGCCGTCGCGTTCCCAGCGACGGATGCGTTCGACGACGAAACGCGCCTCGTCGATCTCGTTGTAGGCCGCGTACAGGTCGATCGGTTCGCCATCGCCGCTGTCGGTCCACAGCTGCTTGCCGAGGCGGTCGGCGTTGTGGCGGATCACCGCGTTCGCCGCGCCGAGGATCGTCGCGCTGGAACGGTAGTTCTGCTCGAGCTTGATCGTGGCCACGTGCGGGAAGTCGCGCAGGAAGCGCTGCACGTTCTCGACCTTGGCGCCGCGCCAGCCGTAGATCGCCTGGTCGTCGTCGCCGACCACGAAGACCTGGCCGCTGTCGCCCGCGAGCAGGCGCACGAAGGCGTACTGGATCGCGTTGGTGTCCTGGAACTCGTCGACCAGCAGGTGGCCGAAACGCTGGCGGTAGTGCGCGAGCAGGGCCGGGTTGTGCAGCCACAGCTCGTGCGCGCGCAGCAGGATCTCGGCGAAGTCGACCAGGCCGGCGAGGTCGCAGCGCGCCTGGTAGGCCTCGTAGACGCGCAGCAGGGTCTGCGCGTAGTAGTCGCCGCCACCCGGCTGGATGTGTTGCGGGCGCCGTCCCTCGTCCTTCTGGGCGTTGATCCACCAGACGATCTGGCGCGGGGTGAAGCGGCTGTCGTCGAGGTCGAGTTCGGCAACGATGCGCTTGACCATCCGCAGCTGGTCGTCGGCATCGAGCACCTGGAAGGCCTCGGGCAGCTTCGCGTCCTGCCAGTGCAGGCGCAGCAGGCGGTGGGCGAGGCCGTGGAAGGTGCCGATCCACATCCCGCGCGTGCCCGCCGGCATCAGGGTCCCGGCGCGGTGGCGCATCTCGCCGGCGGCCTTGTTGGTGAAGGTGACCGCGAGGATGCCGTGCGCGGGCACGCCGAAGACCTCGTGCAGCCAGGCGATGCGGTGGATCAGCACGCGCGTCTTGCCCGATCCCGCGCCGGCGAGGATCAGGTGGTGTCCGGGCGGGGCGCTGACGGCCTGGCGCTGTGCAGGGTTCAGGCCGTCGAGCAGGTGCGATACATCCATGCGGGCATTTTACGCGAGCGCGCCGCGGCGGGTCCGGCTGCGAACTGTGGTAAATAAACAGCCTAGGAGAGGCTTGGCCAGGGGAAACGATCGTCGATGCAAGCCAGCGGCACCAGCGATTCGATGGCTAACGCGACACGCCAGTTCGAAGGGATGCGGCGGCTGGTGGAAGCGGGCACGCCGCGGCAGGTGGCGGCGGAGATCGTGCGGCTCGCCGGCGACGATCCCGCGTGCCGGTCGGCGCTCGTGGCGTGGGGGTTCGATGGCACGGGGCAGCCCGACTGCGAGCCCGCCGGCCAGTCCAGCGAATCCGACATGGCGCTGATGCGCGCGACCGCGATGAAGGGCGGCCCGGTGTTCCGCACCTTCGGTGCGCGGATCGCGCTGCGGCTCGCCGACGCGCAGCCAGCGGTGCTGCTGGTCGAAGTCGAAGGCGAGGCGCAGCGGCATCGCTTCATCGACGCCAGCGCGGCCTGGCTCGACGTCGCCGGTCGCCATCTCGCGAACGCACTGGAAGCGGCCGAGCTGCGCGCCTCGGTCAAGCGCCTGCAACGTTCCGAACGCGTGCAGCGCGCGCTGTTCGCGATCTCCGACCTCGCCGGTTCCGACCTGGAAATGACCGAGATGCTGCGCGGCATCCAGACCATCGTCGGCACCCTGATGTACGCGGAGAACTTCTTCATCGCCGCCTACAACGCCGAGCGCGACACCATGCGCTTCCTGTACTTCGTCGACAGCGAGGACACGATGGCGCCGGTGCGCGATCCGCGCCACGAGATCCCGATGGCGTCGCGCGTGGGTTCGCTCACCTGGTACGTGCTGCACGACGGCAAGCCGCTGATGGGCAATACGCCGCAGCTGCAGAAGCAGGTCTCGGGCGAGCTGGTGATGATCGGGCCGGACAGCTACGACTGGCTCGGCGTGCCGATGACGCGCGATGGCCAGGTGCACGGCGCGATCGTGGTGCAGAGCTACCAGGAAAACATCGGCTACGCCGAGGACGACAAGACCCTGCTGCAGTTCGTCGCCAGCCACATCCTCACCGCGCTCGAACGCAAGCAGGGCAAGGACGAGCTCGAGCAGCGCGTGCGCCTGCGCACCAGCGAGCTGGCGCAGGCCAACTCGGTGCTGCAGCAGGAGATCGTCGAACGCCAGCGTGCCGAGAACCTGCAGAAGGCGCTGTTCGAGATCGCCCGGCTTGCCACCGCCGACATCAGCCAGGACCAGTTCTACCGGCAGGTGCACGCGATCGTTGGCGGCCTGCTGAACGCCGAGAATTTCTTCATCGGCCTGCTGTCCGCGGACGGCCGCATGCTGGCCTTCCCGTACTACCTCGACGGCGGCGTGGACACGCTCGCATCGCGTCCGCTGCGGCGCGGCCTGAGCGAATACGTGTTGCGCAACGGTGCGCCGCTGCGCGCGATGAACGCCGGCATCCTCGAACTCACGCGGCAGGGAGAACTCGATGCGGCGATGGCCGGATCGAAAGTGGTGTGCTGGCTGGGCGTGCCGCTGTTCGTGGACGAGGCGGCGATCGGCCTGATCGTGGTGCAGAGCTACGATGAAGGCGTCGTCTACGGCGCGGCCGACCAGGACCTGCTGAGCTTCGTGGCCACCCAGGTCGCCAACAGCCTGCATCGCCGCCGCGCCGCCGAATCGCTGCGCCAGGCCAACGCCCAACTCGAGCGGCGCGTGGCCGAGCGCACCCGCGACCTCACCGATACCCTCAACCAGTTGCGCGATACCCAGGGCGAGCTGGTGCGGCAGGAGAAGATGGCCTCGCTCGGCGGCCTGGTCGCCGGCATCGCCCACGAGATCAACACCCCGCTCGGCATCTGCGTGACGGCGACCTCGCACGTGCGCAGCGAGATCCGCCACTGGCGCGCGGAGAACGCGGCCGGGAGGTTCGACGCCCAGCAGATCGAGGGCATGTTCGACGAGCTCGACGTCACCATGCACGTGCTCGACAGCAACACCCGCCGCGGGGCCGAGCTGGTGCGTTCGTTCAAGCAGATCGCGGTCGACCAGTCCTCGGGCAAGCGCCGCAGCTTCGACCTCGCCGAATACCTCGACGAGATCGTGCTCTCGCTCAAGCCCAAGCTGAAGCACGCGCCCTGCACGGTGCAGGTGGAATGCGCGCCGGGCATCGAGATGAGCAGTTTCCCCGGCGCGCTCTCGCAGGTGGTGACCAACCTGGTGATGAATGCGCTGCTGCACGCCTTCGAGGGGCATGAGAAGGGCACGGTCCGCGTGCAGGGCGCGCTCGACGGCGAGGACGTGGTGCTGACCGTGGCCGACGACGGCATCGGCATGAACGAGGCCAACCTCAAGCGCTTCTTCGATCCGTTCTTCACCACCAAGCGCGGCAGCGGCGGTACCGGACTGGGTGCGAACATCGTCTTCAACCAGGTGACCAATGTGCTGGGCGGTTCGATCCGCGCAAGCAGCGCGCCCGGCGCCGGCACCCAGATCGTGATGCGCCTCCCGCTGGTGCTGGAGCGGAAGGGCGCGGAGTACTAGCAGCGTTTCGCGGCGGGCAGGCGCAGCGTCCGATCGTTCAGGCCGACACCGTCTTTTCCTTCTTCAGCCCCGCCAGCGCCTGCGCGAACGGCAGCGGCTGCGCCAGCAGGAAGCCCTGCACCTCGTCGCAGCCGCGCGCGTGCAGCCAGTCCAGTTGCGCCTGCGTCTCCACGCCCTCGGCGACGGTATGCAGGCCCAGGCTGTGGGCGAGGCGGATGATCGAGTTGCAGATCGCTTCGTCGTCGTCGTTGCGGCCGAGGTCGCGCACGAAGCTGCGGTCGATCTTGAGGCGGTCGATCGGCAGGCGCTTGAGGTAGGACAGGCTCGAGTAGCCGGTGCCGAAGTCGTCGACCGAGATCGCCACGCCGATGCCGTCGAGCCGGCGCATCACGTCGATCGCGGCCTCGGGATTGCCCATGATCACGCTCTCGGTCAGCTCCAGTTCGAGCACGCCGCGCGGCACGCCGTGCGCGCGCATCGCCGTCTCGACGTCGGCGTACAGGTCCTGCTGGAAATGGAGCGAGGAGATGTTGACCGCGATCCGCAGCCTGCCGAGCCCGGCGGCTGCGAGCAGGGCGTGGTGGCGCATGGCCTCGTCGAGCACCCAGCGGCCGAGCGGCACGATCAGCCCGGATTCCTCGCACACGCCGATGAACTGGCCCGGCGGCAGCAGGCCGCGCTCGGGATGCTGCCAGCGCACCAGCGCCTCCAGCGCGACCGGCGCGCCGTCGATGTCGAACAACGGCTGGAAGGCGAGCACGAACTCGCCGCGTTCGAGCGCCGAGCGCAGCTCGCTGACCATGTGCAGTCGTGCCGACACCTGGCTGTCGAAGGACGGCTGGTAGGCGGTCGCGCGATTGCGTCCGCCCTGCTTGGCCTTGTACATCGCCAGGTCGGCGCGCATCAGCAGCGCCTCGGCGACGGTGCCGGCTTCGGGCGAGCGGCACCAGCCGATGCTGGCGCCGATGTAATGGGTCGAGCCGGCGATGTCGAACGGCCGCGACAGCGCCGCGTTCACGCCGGCGATCGCCTGCTCGACGCTGGCCTCGTCGGTGTGTTCGCTGAGCAGGATCACGAACTCGTCGCCGCCGAATCGCGCCACCGTGTCGCTCTCGGCGACCGCTTCGGACAGGCGCTGCGCGACCATGCGCAGGGTCTCGTCGCCGGCGGTGTGGCCGAGGCTGTCGTTGATCAGCTTGAAGTCGTCGAGGTCGACGAACAGCACCACGATCGAGCGGCCGTGGCGTTCGGCGTTGATCAGCGCCTGCTGCAGGCGGTCCACCAGCAACTGGCGGTTGGGCAGGCCGGTGAGTTCGTCGTGGGTGGCGCGGAAGGCGAGCTGCTCCTGCGCGCGCTGGCGCTCGGACACGTCCGACTGGATGCTCACGAAGTGGGTGAGCGTGCCGGCCTCGTCGCGCACCGGCGCGAGGTAGAAGTCGTTCCAGAACATCTGCCCGTCCTTGCGGCGGTCGCGCAGCAGGACGCGGATCTCGCGCTGCTCGGCGATCGCGCGGCGCAGGGCAACGACCTCGAACGGTTCGCTTTCGACGGCCTCGGACAGCAGGTGGAAGCTGCTCCCGATCACCTCGTCGGCGCCGTAGCCGGTCATCCGCTCGAACGCGCGGTTGGCGTACACCGCGGGCAGGTCCGGCTGGCGCGCGTCGGCGATCACGATGCCGTTGTCGGCCGACTCGACCGCGCGGCGCAGCAGGCGCAGGTCCATCACGTCGCGGTTGCGCTGGGTGACGTCGAGCATGCCGCCGATCATGCGCAGGGCGCGGCCCTCGGCATCGCGCAGGATCAGGCCGCGATCGAGGACCTCGACGTAGCTGCCATCGCGGTGCAGCAGGCGGTAACTCTCCTCCCACTCGTCGCGGTCGGAGGCCAGCGCCGTATCGATGCTCGCGCGGATGCGGACGCGGTCGTCCGGGTGCAGCACGGTGTCGATGGCGTTCGGCGTGGAACCCATTTCCTCGGCGGTATAGCCGAACAGGGCGTAGGCGTTCTCGCTGCGCCAGGTGCGCTGGCTCGGTATGTCCCAGTCCCAGATCGCGTCGCTGGTGGCGCGCGCGATCAGCTGGAAGCGCTGCTCGCTGCGTTCGCGCTCGGTCACGTCCAGCGCCAGCACCAGCCAGGCGCTGCGGCCCTCGAAGCTGATCTCGCAGGCGTGGACCTCGGCGCGCAGGCGGCTGCCGTCCTTGCGCAGGTGGGTCCAGACGCTGCCCTGCGGCCGCGCCTCCGGATCGCCGTTCGCGGTCGCGCGCAGCGCCTGTGCGTCTTCCGGCGGACGGATGTCGAGGGTGGTGCCGCGCAGCAATTCCTCGCGCGAGTAGCCGTAGCTGGTCAGCATCGCGTCGTTGACGGCGATGAACTCGAGGGTGCCGCGGTCGTAGACCCACATCGGCAGCGGGTTGTGTTCGAACAGGAAGCGGTACTGGCGCTCGGCTTCGCCCAGGCGCGCGCGCGCCTGCGCCAGTTCGGTGATGTCCTGCTGGATGCCGCGAAGCATCCGCCGGCCGGGCGTGCGGTCGGCCCATTCGGCGCGCGCATAGAGCGTGCGTACCGCGCCGTCGGAAGGTCGCACGATGCGGTACTGGGTTTCGTCGAGCCGGCCTTCGGTGCGCGCGCGGCCGAGGTAGCCGAGCATGCGCTCGCGGTCATCAGGGTGCATCAGCGCGGGAATTTCCTCGATGCGCAGCGGGCCATCGCGGAAGGGCACTCCGCAGATCGTGAAGACCTCGGGCGACCAGAACACCTCGCCGGTCTCCAGGTTCCAGAGCCAGTCGCCGAGGCTGGCGATGCGGCGCGCTTCCTCGCCGCGTGCCGACTGCACGCGCAGCTCGTCGAGTAGCCGCCCCTGGGCCGCGTGGCTGCGCCCGAAGGCGCGGTTCAGCCACAGCCACATGCCGGCGAACAGCACCGCCACGCCGAAGCTGCCCAGCGCATAGGGCCACCACACCGCGACGATGTCGTAGCGTGCGGTGCCGACCACCACGATCAGCGGCGTGTGTTCCATGCGCAGGAACACGACCAGGCGGCGCACGTGGTCCACCGAACTGGTGTCGATGAGTCGGCCGGATGAACGGCCCCGGTACTCGCTGTCGAAGATCCGAGCATGCCTCAGGTCGGTGCCGACGTTGCTCTGGTTTGCCTTCGAGCGCGCCAGCATCGTGCCGTTCGCATGCACGAGATTGAGCACGGCGCCGTCGCCGAGCGGGTATCCCTGGAGCACATCGGCGAACCAGTCGGCGTCGATCAGCGCGGCCACGCGCCGGCCCGGATGTCCGTACCACGCGACCGGCACCATCCAGCGCGCGCCCGGCGTCGGCCGCAGCGGCGGACCGATGCTGAGGCTGGCCGGCGGCGCGAGGCGTTCCGGGGGTGGCAGCCAGGATGCATCGGCGGGATGGCCCTGCAGGTCGGTGCCGTGGACGCCCCGGTCGGGCAGCACCACGACGTCTTGCAGGAGCGGTGCGGCGGCGGGAGGGGTGCCGGTCGCGATCGTCGTGGAGTCGGCTTGTGCAGGCGCATCGGCGATCGCGCGCAGGTCGCCCGCAACCGCGCCGAGGCGATGGTCGAGTTCGCGCTGGATCGATTGCGCGACGATGTCGGCGCGGTCCGCCGCCTGGTCGTCGTCGTGGCCGAGATCGAGCCAGAGCAGGACCGCGAACAGCACCGGCAGCAGCAGCGAAACGCACAAGCCGACGGTCAGCAGCCCGCGCGGCCGGGTCAGGAAAGAATCGAAGTCAGTCTTGCCGACGGTGATCACGCATCCGTACCCTGGCGTTCCCCCAACTGGACTCTACTCCGAACGCATGGACACGCCCGGAAGGGACAGCACGTAGTCCGCGCCCATCAGTTGCGAGGGCGTGCTGAATCCGGCCGGCGCGGCTTCGCGCAGCAGGCGTTCGACGATGCCCAGCGACGCCGTCACGGTCAGCGCATAGCCGTTCGGCGTCACCAGCAGGCGCTTCACCGCGCCGCCTTGCGGGTCGCGCACTTCGCCCCAGACGTGGGTCACGGTCGCCTCGCGTTTCTCGTCCGACGGCCCGCGCACGGAGCGCTCCACGCGCCGCTTCATCCAGCCCTGCACGAAGCCGGTGCGCAGCAGCGGGCCGAGCAGGCGCATGCGGCGCACGTTGGCGATCGTCGCGGGCGAGACCGCCATGTAGACCTCGACGTTGGGGATGCCGGTCGAGATGAAAGACGTGTAGACATCGCCCCAGGGAATCGTCATCGCGCTGCGCGACTGCCCGTCCCTCTGGAAGGTCCGCGACTTCCACGCCAGCGGCACGCGCACCAGTTTGCCGTCGATGCGCGCGCGACCGCCGTTGCCCAGGCCCTCGACGCTGGTCTTGGCGGTGCCGGGGCTCGGACCGCCGCCGGCCTCGAAGGCGAGCACGAGGTGGGTGGCCGTCGGCAGCTCGCGCTTGAGCAGCGCCGCCATGCAATCGGTCGGCACCACGTCGAAGCCGGCGCCGGGCAGGACGAGGATGCCGTGCTGCCTGGCGCGCGCGTCCTGCGCATGGCAATGCGCGAACACCTCGATCTCGCCGGTGATGTCGAGGTAGTGCACGCCCTGGTCGAGGCAGGCTTCGAGCATCGGCGCGCAGGTCGCCGAGAACGGGCCGGCGCAATGCAGCACCAGGGACATGCCTTCGAGTCCTGCGCGCACGGCCGCCGGATCGGACAGGTCGAACGCGCGATGTTCCAGTCCCAGTTCGTCGGCGAGTTTCGCCACCGAATCGCTGCGCCCGGCCAGCACCGGCTTCAGGCCGCGTCGCACCGCTTCGGCGGCGATCAGGCGCCCGGTGTAGCCGTTGGCGCCGTAGACCATCCACGCATGCGCGGGCGGGCGGTTCATTCGACCTGCTTGGACGAAGAGTCCTCGGACTGCGGCGCGGGCGCAGGCGTCGGTTCCTTGCGCGCGGGCCGGCGCAGCGCGGCGGTCGCCTTGAGCAGCTTGCGGAAGTAGGCGTCCGGGAACCAGCGCTTCATCCGCCAGCGCATCGCGTCGCCCTTCGTGGGCAGGATCAGGAACTGCCCGCGCTCGGTGGCGGCGAAGATGCGGTCGGCGACCGCGTCGAGGCTGTCGGTGCTGCGTTCCATCATCTTCGACGCGGAGGCCTTGACCTGCTCGTTGCCGAGGAAATTCTGGAGCAGGTTGGTGTGGAAGAACGAGGGACAGGCGACCGACACCGTCACGCCGCTGCCTTCGACCTCCGCGCGCAGCTGCTCGGAAAGCGCATAGACGGCCGCCTTGGCGACGCCGTAGCTCATCATCCACGGGGCGCCGGCGAGGCCGGCGAACGAGGCGATGTTGAGGATGCGGCCGTTGCCGCGCGCCAGCATCGCCGGCAGGAAGGCGCGGCAACCGCGCACCACGCCGAGCAGGTTGATGTCGATGACGTCGTGCCATTCGGTCATCGTGGTCTCGACCATCGGCCCGCCGCTGGCGATGCCGGCGTTGTTGACCAGCACGTCGGGCATGCCGAAGCGCTGCTCGACCGCCATGTACAGGGCGTTGAAGCCATTGTCGCTGCCGACATCGACCACGAAGGCCATGTGGCCCATGCCGGTGATCGTGGTTGCGGTCTCGAGCGCGCGCTCGGGCACGATGTCCGCGCACGCGACCGCGCAGCCCTCGGCGGCGTAGCGTTGCGCGAGCGCGCGGCCGAGGCCGCTGCCCGCGCCGGTGATCAGGACCTTGCGTCGCATCGTCATGGGAAGCCTCGCGGAATCTTTCACGGAACCGGGTTGGAGGCGATCCCGGACTCGTCCCGTGCGGCGGACGGAATCCGGGAAGCAGCGCCCATGGCGCCACTTTATCGCTAAAGCCGCGCGGTGCGCTCGATCGCCAGGCCATCCCGGACCGGGGCGGCCGGCAACTCGCGACGGGCCACGGCGAGCGCGTCCACGGCTCGGAACGCGGGACGGCATGCTAGGGTGAGGACGAACCCGTCCGAGCCACGCCATGAGCACTGCTCCCCTGTCCGATCCCTTCGACCTGTCCGGCCGGACCGCGCTCGTCAGCGGCGCGTCGCGCGGCATCGGCGAGGCGATCGCGCGCCTGCTCGCCGCGCATGGCGCGCACGTGGTCTGCGCCAGCCGAAAGGCCGAGGCCTGCGAAGCGGTCGCCGCGGCGATCCGCGAGGCGGGCGGGAGCGCCCATGCCGAGGCGATGCACGTCGGCGACACCGCCGCGATCGAGGAGCTGTTCGCGCGGCTCGACGCCGCCGGGCGCGCGCCCGACATCCTCGTCAACAACGCCGCGGCCAATCCCTACTTCGGGCCGATGCTCGACATGGACCTGGCCAGTTACGAGAAGACCGTGTCGGTGAACCTGCGCGGCTATTTCTGGACGTCGGTGCAGGCCGCCCGGCGCATGCGCGACAAGGGCGGCGGCGCGATCGTCAACATCGCCTCGGTGAACGCGCGCCGCGCCGCGCCGAACCAGGGCATCTATTCGATGACCAAGGCCGGCATCGTCAACATGACCGAAGGCATGGCGAAGGAAATGGCGGTGCACGGGATCCGCGTCAACGCCGTGCTCCCCGGACTGACCGACACCAGGTTCGCCGGCGCGATCACCGCCGATCCGAAGCTGATGACGATGATGATGCGGGTGATCCCGCTCGCACGCATGGCACAGCCGTCGGAGATCGCGCCCGCGGTGCTGTTCCTGTGCTCGCCCGCGGCGGGCTACGTGACCGGTGTCAGCCTGCCGGTCGACGGCGGCTACCTCGCCTGAGAAGAACGCTTTCGGCGATGCACTCCCGGTGCCACAAGTCCCGCGAAAGGAGTAGGCTGGTGCCACTGCTGACGGGATTCCGATCGGCGGAGCCCCCGGCAGGACATCCTGAGAGGGAGTGCTCCCGTGAATATCTACCTCGTGGCACTGATCGTTGTTCTCGTCGTCTTCGTCGTGGTCACCCTCGCGCGCCTGATGGCACGCCACGACCCACCGCATCCCCATCATTGGCCGGCCGACGGCGGTGGCGGAGCGGGTCCGGTGCAGCACCATGATGCGTCGCACGGGCCCGATGGCGGCTCCGTCGGAGGCGGCGGGCACTGACCGACGCGGCGGGTGCGGCGACGTTCCGGCGGCGGGTTCAGGCGCCGCGGAAGTCTCGATTCCCGCGAAGAAACCGCCGCTGCGGGCGGCGTTGCCGGTGGCCACGCACGGATGAAACGCCGATGGCGTCGGCTCAGCTATCCCACCACATCCACGCGTCGTCCCACATGCGGCCGAAGAAACCCGCCTCCGGGATCTCGGTGAGCGCGAGCAGCGGGCGTTCGATGACCGGCTTGCCATCGAGGGTCACGCGCAGGGTGCCGATGCGCTGGCCCTTGCTGATCGGGGCGACGATGTTCTTGGGCACGTCCATCACCGACTTGAGGTCGTTGTAGCGGCCGCGTGGGATCACCACTTCCACCGGCTGGCCGAGGCCGAGGCCGAGGTCGTTGGCCTTGCCCTTCCACACCTTCAGGTGCGCGAGCTGGACATTGGCCTGGTAGAGCGGATGGGTCTCGAAGAAGCGGAAACCCCAGTTGAGCAGGGCGAGGTTGGAATCCTCGCGCAGGCGGAAGCCGTCCTTGTCGTCCTTGGCATCGATGCCGACCACGACCGAGATCAGGCGCTGGTCGCCGCGCTTGGCCGAAGCGGCCAGGCAGAAGCCCGCGGCCGAGGTGTGGCCGGTCTTGATGCCGTCCACGGTCGGATCGCGGCCCAGCAGTTCGTTGCGGTTGTACTGGCGGATGTTGTTGTAGGTGTACTCGCGTTCCTTGTAGATCGCGTATTCGGCCGGGTAGTCGTGGATCAGCGCGCGCGAGAGGATCGCGATGTCGTGCACGGTGGTGTAGTGCTGCGGGTCGGACAGGCCGTGCGGATTGGCGAAATGCGAATTCTTCATGCCGAGCCTGGCGGCGTAAGAGTTCATCAGCGCGACGAAGGACTCGACGCTGCCGCCGACGTGCTCGGCCAGCGCCATGGCAGCGTCATTGCCGGACTGGATGATCAGGCCGCGCTGCACGTCCATCAGCGGGACCTTCGAATTCAGGTCGAGCGCGCTGTACGAGCCATCGGAACTCGCACCCGACTTCCATGCGCGCTCGCTGATCGCCACCGGCTGGTTGGGATCGATCTTGCCGTGCGCGAGCTCGGCGGCGACCACGTACGAGGTCATCACCTTGGTGATGCTCGCCGGCTCGATGCGCTGGTCGGGATTCTTCGACGCCAGGATCTGGCCGGTCTCGTAGTCCATCAGGATCCAGGCCTTGCCATCGTTGTCCGGCGCCGGCGGGATGGCGACGCTGTCCTGCGCGGCTGCCGGTGCGCCCGGCGTCGGCGCGGCCGGCTTCGGCTGGGGAGCGGCGGGCTTGGGCTGCGGCGCGGCCGGCTTCGGCATGGCCGGATGCGGTTGCGGCGTGGCGGCGATGGAAGCGGTGGCGATGCAGGCTGCGGCGAGCAGGACGGAGACGGCGACGGACAGGGAACGGCGCTGGCGCATGTGGGCAGGGGGCTCCGATGGATTCGAGGACGACCGTTCGACCGGCCGGGAAGGCGCAAGTTTAATCATTCGCAGCTTGTGGTGGGTCCGACCCAGGGCACAAATCGCCTTATTCCTTGAAGAACGGCGGATGGCCGAAGCCGAGCGACTCCAGGCGCGCGGCGACGTCTTCCGCCTGGTCGGCGCGCATCGGCCCGACGTGCACACGCCACAGGGTCTGGTCGGCGACCTGCACCGAGACCAGCTCGGCGTGCTCGATGCCGGCCTGTTGCAGGCGCTGGAGCATGCGTTCGGCATTGCCGCGGTCGCCATAGCTCGCGAGCTGCAGGAAGCCGCGCGTCGATGGGTCGATGGCTGGATGGCCGATCTGCGGAACCGGCGTATTCGTCGCGGCGTGCGGAGGCGGAATGCTGGCCACGGGCGGTGCGGGTGTCGGCGTGGCCTGCGGAGCCATTGCCGGAACACTTGTCGCGCCAGTCGGTGCGAGGACTGCAGCGGGCGCCGCGGATGTGGATGATGGGCCCGCGGTTTCCGGCGGCTTCGTCGTCGCTGATGAAGGCAACGCTGGCAATGGCGGCGGTGATGGCGGGGGCGGCGATGCCGCCGGCGTGCGCGATGCCGCGGCGGACGTCGTGGCGACGGCCTGTGCATCGGGCGTGCCGGCGCCGGTCGATTTCACGACGGGCGGTGCCGCCACGATGTCTTTCGGGGAAGCGCCAGCCTGGGTGGCGACGGTGGCTGGCTTGATCGCGGCATCGTCGCTTGCTGAAGCGACCTCCACTGCCGCGGGCGCGAGCTTCGTCGCCGGCACATCGGAAGCCGTCGTCGCGTGCCTCGGCGCCATGCCAGCGGCGCGCGCGGGCGCAGGCTTCGCGACGACGCTGTCGGCCTGCTCGGACGCGGGCTGGCCGGTGTCGATGCCGCGCACTTCCACCATCGCGGTGCCGTGCACGTTGACGCCGAGCTTGATCGCCGCCGCGTACGACAGGTCGATCAAGCGTCCGTCGTGGAAGGGGCCGCGGTCGTTGATCCGCACGATCACGCTGCGTCCGCTCTCGAGGTTGGTCACGCGCGCATAGCTGGGCAGCGGCAGGGTGCGATGGGCGGCGGAGAACTGGTTGAGGTCGTAGGGTTCGAGGCTCGAGGTCACGCGGCCGTCGAACTTGGTGCCGTACCACGAAGCCATGCCGCGTTCGACGTAGCCGGCCGCGCTCGGCAGCACGGTGTAGCTCTTGCCGAGCACGGCATAGGGCGAGCGGTTGCCGTAGCGCGCGAGCGGCTCCGCGTGCGGCACCGGCTCGGGCAGCCTGGCGATGTCCGGCGGCACGTCCGGCGCGCCGTCGGATACGCCGGGTGCGTACAGGCCGCCGGGCGTGTAGGGGCCGAGCGGTTTCCAGGGCTTCTTCGACGAATGGGGTGGCGGCTGCGTCTTCGCCTGCGCGGGCGGTGCCGATTCGGGTTTCGGTTGCTGGCTGGCGCAAGCGGCGAGCAGCGCTGTCGCCACGGACAGCAAGGCCTCGCGGGTGAATCGGATTGTGATGGACGGCGACGCTGTCATGGCGTCGCGTTTCGATCCTTATCGGTCCGCACGCGTCCGTCCCCGGACGCATGCGGACTCGCCGAGTCCGGCGCATGTCCGGACCCGGCTCTCGTCATCCGATCGCTGGCGCGATCGGATGCGCGTGGCGCCTCCCTGCGCCACCGGAGCCGTGAACGCGTTCACGGCTCCTCCTTTCCGGCGATCGCCTCGGCGAGCTGGTACACGGCCATCGCGTACATGGGCGAGCGGTTGTAGCGGGTGATCGCGTAGAAGTTGCCGAACACGATCCAGTCCTCGGTGCCATTCGGCCCGTCGAGCGAGAGCAGCGAGCCGTTGATCGAACGGCCCAGCGATACCTTGGGCTTGTAGCCCTTCTGCTCGAGCTCGGCGAGCGTGTACCTGGGCGTGAAGTCGTCGGGCGCGAAGGCGATCGTCGAAGGATCGTGCACCGCGCGCGCGGTGACCGGCTCGCCTTTCTGCCAGCCGTTGGCGACGAAGTAGTTGGCGACCGAGGCGAACAGGTCGGGCATCGAACCGCCGAACAGGTCGATCCGGCCGTCGCCGTCGCCGTCCTTCGCGTACTGGCGGTAGCTCGACGGCATGAACTGGCCCCAGCCCATCGCGCCGGCGTAGCTGCCGGTCAGGCCGGTGACGGTGAAATGCTGTTCCTTCGCCAGCGCGAACAACTGCGCGAGCTGGTCGCGGAAGAAAGCCTGGCGATCGGTTTCGTGCTGTGCCTTGGCAGGATCGCCGCTGCGCGGATACCAGAACGCCAGCGTGTAGAGCGCATCCAGCACGCGATAGCTGCCGGTGTTGCCGCCGTAGCCGGTTTCCACGCCGATGATCGCGCAGACCAGCTCGGCGGGAACGCCGGTCTCGTCCTGCACCTTCATCAGTTCCTTGCGGTGCGCGCCGAGGAAGGCGCGGCCGGCGGCGATGCGGCGCGGGGTGACGAAGATCGGGCGATAGTCCTTCCACGCTTTCACCGACTCGGCTGGTCGCGCCATCGCGTCGACCGTGCTCTGGCGGTAGCGCGCCTGCGCGAGCATGGCGAGGACGTCCTTCGGATCCAGGTTGTAGGTCTTCGCGGCCTGCTGCGCGAACGCGCCCAGGTCGGCCGGCGGCGACGGCTCGACCGCGCCCATCGATGGCGCCGCCAGCAGCACGCAGGCCAGCACCACGGCGAGCAATCCGTGGCGCGGCTTGGCGGATCGGAGGGCGCGGTTCGTCATGAGGGAAATCTAGCACGCGATTCGGGCCGGAAAAGATGACGGTAATTCCATCTTCCGGAAAGACCGCGACCGGCATCGCGCATCGGTCCGCCGGTGTCCGCGCGCCTCACGGTCCCATCATCCGCCGGTGCGCGAACACCGACATCACGATGCCGAAGCCGGCCAGCAGGGACACCGCCGAGGTGCCGCCGTAGCTGAGCAGCGGCATCGGCACGCCGACCACGGGCAGCAGGCCGGCGACCATGCCGCCATTGACCATCGCGTAGACGAAGAAGGTCATCGCCAGCGATCCGGCGAGCACCCGCGCGTAGGTCTCGCGGCCCTGCGCGGCGATCCACAGGCAGCGGCCGACGATGAACAGGTACAGCGCCAGCACCGTGCACACGCCGATCCAGCCGAATTCCTCCGAGAGCACCGCGAAGATGAAGTCGGTGGTGTGCTCGGGAAGGAAGTCCAGGTGGGCCTGGGTGCCGTGGCCCCAGCCCTTGCCGAGCAGGCCGCCGGAGCCGACCGCGATCTTGGACTGGATGATATTCCAGCCGCTGCCGCGCGGGTCGTGCTCGGGGTCGAGGAAGTTGAACAGGCGCTCGCGCTGGAAGTCGTGCAGGACGAAGAACCACACCAGCGGCGCCGTCGCCGCGCCGGCGCCGGCAAACATGCCGATCCGCCACCACGACAGGCCGGCGAGGAACAGCGCGAACACGCCGCTGGCCGCGACCAGCACGCCGGTGCCGAAGGCCGGCTGGATCACGATCAGCATGCTCGGCACCCCGATGATCGCCAGGCACACACCCAGCGATTTCCAGCCCGGCGGCAGCGGCTCGCGCTGCAGGTACCAGGCGACCATCATCGGCACGGTCAGCTTGAGCAGCTCGGAAGGCTGCAGGTAGAACACGCCGAGGTTGATCCACGAGCGCGCGCTTTGTCCTGTTCCGATCAGCGGAACGAGCAGCAGGATGCCGAGCGTGACCATGAACAGCCACGGCGTCCACGCGCGCAGCTTCGCCGGCGAAACCTGCGCGAACACGAACAGCACCACGAGGCCGGCGAGGTAGCGCGCGCCCTGCGCGACCACCATCCGCATGTCGCCGCCGGCGGCGCTGTGGAGGACGAACAGGCTGATCGTCATCACCGCCACCAGCGCGAGCAGCAGCGGGATATCGATGGTGTCGGCGAAGCGCCGGCCGAGGCCGCGCGCCCAGTGCAGGATCGCGTTCATCGAAGGAAAGGGTTCATGGCGATGGGTCTTCCGCCGGCACGTCGTCGTCGGGCGCGTCCGGCGCGGCCGCGGGTTTCGCATGCGCAAGATCGTTGGCGACCTGTTCGGGCGAGCGCTTGAGCAGCCAGGCATCGAGCACGGTTTTCGCGATCGGCGCGGCCGCGGTCGCGCCGTATCCGCCGTGTTCGACCACCACCGCAATCGCGATCGTCGGCGCGTTCGCCGGTGCGTAGGCGATGAACAATGATTGATGGCGCAGGTTCACCGGCAGCGCGCGCGGGTCGAGGCTGATGTTGCCCTTGCGGCCGACGCGCTGCGCGGTGCCGGTCTTGCCGGCGATCAGGTACTGCGCATGCTCGCCGATCGCCTTGGCGGTGCCGATCTGGGTGACCTGGATCATGCCGTCGCGAACGGCTGCGAGATGTTCTGGGCTTGCGCCGAAACTGGTGGCGGCCGCGAGCGGCATCGCCACCCAGGGCGCGGTGAAGCCATCGCGCGTCTCGCGAACGAGGTGGAGCGGGTGGCGCACGCCGTCGGCTGCCAGCGCCGACACGCCCTGCGCGAGCTGCAGCGGCGTGACGATCCAGTAGCCCTGGCCGATGCCGGCGATGATGGTCTCGCCGAGGAACCAGTCCGGGCTTTTCGGGAAGCGCTCGCGCTTCCATTCCGGCGAGGGGATCACGCCGATGCTCTCGCCGGACAGGTCGATGCCGGTCTTCGCGCCGAAGCCGTAGCGGCGCATGTAATCGTCGAAGCGCTCGATCCCCATGTCCATCGCGAGCTTGTAGTAGTAGGTGTTCACCGACAGCGCGATCGAACGGCGCAGGTCGACCCAGCCCGCGCCGCCGGCCTCGGCATCGCGGTAGCCGCGCTTCTGGCCGGGGATGTGGAATTCGCCGGTGGAGAAGATGCGGTCGTCCGCGCGGCGCACGCCCGATTCGAGGCCGGCCAGCGCGACGAAGGGCTTGATCGTCGAACCCGGCAGGGTGCCCCCGACCAGCACGCGGTTGAACAACGGCCGCGAGATGTTCTCCACCAGCGCGTCGTAGTCGGCGTGCGAGATGCCGTTGACGAAGCCATTGGGATCGAACGCGGGCAGGCTCGCCATCGCCAGCACTTCGCCGTTGCGCGGATCGACCACCACCGCGGCGCCGTCGTAATGGCCGAAGGCCTCGACGAGGGTGCGCTGCAGGCCGGCGTCGATCGACAGCCGCAGGTCGGAACCGGGTCGCGCGGGAATGCGGCCGAGCACGCGCAGCGGCCGGCCTTCGACATTGGCCTCGACCTGCTCGTAGCCGATCTGGCCGCGCAGGCGATCCTCGTAATAGCGCTCGAGCCCGGACTTGCCGACCTGGCTGAGCACCGCGTAGCGGCTGTCGCCGAGCCGGGCGATGTCGTCGGCGTCGACGCGGCCGACGTAGCCGAGCACGTGCGCGAACAGGTCGCCGCAGGGATAGCGGCGGGTGAGGTAGGGCGCGACATCCACGCCGGGGAACAGGTGGCGGTCGATGGCGAAGCGCGCGACCTCGGCCTCGCCCAGGCCCAGCTTCAGCGGCACCGCGCGAAAGCCGCGGCTGGCACGGCGCAGCTTGTCGAAGCTGGCGAGGTCGTCGTCGGACAAAGGGATGATCGTGCCCAGGCGCGCCAGCGTATCCTTGAGGTCGGGCACGTCGTCGGGCGTGACCTCGATCCGCCACGCCTGGACGTTGTCGGCGAGCAGCTTGCCGTTGCGGTCGAAGATCAGTCCGCGCGCCGGCACGATCGGCCGCAGCTTGATGCGGTTGGCCTCGGCCTTGCTCTTGTACTGCTCGTAGTCGAGCACCTGCATGCGGAAATACCAGCCGCCCAGCAACAGCAGGCAGGCGGCGATCATGCAGAAGCCCTGCAAGGCGCGCGCGCCGAACAGCGCGGCCTCGGCGGACGCGTCCTTGAGCGGTCGGCCACGCGAGATGTTCATCGGACCACGCTCAACGCCGGCGGTCGCGCGCACGCATCCGCAGGGTGTCGAACAGCACCACCAGCCACGGCCACAGCGGCAGCGCGAGCAGCGGCGCGAACCAGGATGTCCAGCGCGGCGCGCCTTCGCCGATCGCCAGGTGCACGATGGCCGCGATCGCGCGGTCGCCCATCAGCAGCGCGAACACCACCACCGCCTGCTGCCACAACGGGAAGAAGCGCATCCGCGTGCGGAAGCGCTGCACGAGGAAGGCGAGGACGGTGAGCCGCAGCGCCTGTTCGCCGATCAGGGTGCCGAGCGCGAGATCGCCGGCGAGTCCGAGCACGAAGGCCGTGCCCATGCCGACCTTGTCGGGCGTTTCCAGCAGCCAGTAGATCAGCACGAGGGCGAGGAAATACGGGCGCAGCGGCGCGATCGCATCGGGCAGCGGCAGCAGGCCGAGGATCAGCGCGAGTGCTGCGCTCAGCGGCAGCCAGAACAGGCCGGCGTGGGTGCGGTTCATCGCGACGGCTCCGCCGGGGCAGGTTTCACTGGAGCTGGTTTCGATGCGGCCGGATTCGATGAAGCGGGTACCGATGTGTTTGTCGATGTCGCCGCGTTGCGCAGTTCCAGCGAAGCCTGCGCGCGTCGTGTCGCGGCCTCGCCCGATTCGGATGGACCGACCGGTACGCCGTCGTCGGGCAGGTTCCACACCAGCAGGACGCTGCCACTGCGGTCCAGGCGTGCAGCCGGCGTCAGTGTCGCGGCAACGAAGGAGTGGTTCGGATCCGGCTGCAGCGCGGTCACGCGTCCGACCGGAAACCCGGCGGGAAAACGTCCGCCGATGCCGGAGGTGACGAGCTCGTCGCCGACCTTCAGGTCGCCGCTCTGGGGGATGTTCGGCACGGTCAGCCGGTCGCCGCGGCCGGTGCCGTAGGCGATCAGGCGCAGCCCGCTGCGCACCGCCTGCACCGGGACGGCGTGATCGGGATCGCTCACCAGCAGGACGGTTGCCTGTCCGGACGTGACCTCGATCACCTGTCCCATCACGCCGCCGGTGTCGATCACGGCCTGGCCGACGTGCACGCCCTGGTTGGCGCCGACGTCGAGGACGATGCGCTGGCGTTCCGGATCGAGATCGATCTCGAGCACGTCCGCCATCTGCACCGCGAGCCGGTCGCCGCGGGTGCCGCCGAGCAGGCCGCGCAGGCGATCGTTCTCGTCCGCCAGCGCCTGCAGGCCCTGGATGCGCGCCTGCGCGATCAGCAGCTGCCGGTGCAGCGAGGCATTGTCATGCCGTAGCTGTGCCTGGTCGGTGAGCAGGGTCTTGCCCGAACCGACCAGTCGTCCCGGCAGCGAGGCCAGCCACCATGCAGGCGCGGCGGCGCCCGCGACGGACTGGTGCAGGCGCGCGAACAGCCCGCCGCGATGATCGGACACCATCAACGCGATGGCGAGCGCGACGTAGGCCAGCAGCCGCAGTGCGCCGCCGCCGTCGCGAGGAATGCCGGAGCGAAGATTGCTGGCTCGAAGATTGCTGGAGCTGGAATAAGCCACGCGACGCGGAGATCTCTTGCTGGGCTGCAGAATCGGAAACGGCGCCCGCAGCAATGGCGCGAGCGCCGGTCACGACGCATCGCGCGACGGACGCGGCGATTTCCTATTCGCGGGTGAAGAAGTCGTTGCCCTTGTCGACCATCTCCAGCGCCCGTCCGCCACCGCGCGCCACGCAGGTCAGCGGGTCGTCGGCGACGTAGACGTGCAGGCCGGTCTCGGCGGAGATCAGCTTGTCGAGATCGCGCAGCAGGGCGCCGCCACCGGTGAGCACGATGCCGCGCTCGGCAACGTCCGCGCACAGTTCCGGCGGGGTCTGCTCGAGTGCCTGGCGCACCGCCGCGACGATCCCGGACAGCGTTTCATGCAGGGCTTCGAGCACCTCGTTCGCGTCGATCCTGAACGTCCTCGGCACGCCTTCGGCGAGGTTGCGGCCGGAGACTTCCATCGAGCGGACCTTGCCTTCGCCCTGCTGGAACGCGCAACCGACTTCCATCTTGATGCGCTCGGCGGTGGACTCGCCGATCAGGGTGCCGTGGTTGCGGCGCACGTAGCTGATGATCGCCTCGTCGAAGCGGTCGCCGCCGATGCGCACCGACTGCGCGTAGACGATGCCGTTGAGCGAGATCACCGCCACTTCCGAAGTGCCGCCGCCGATGTCGATCACCATCGAGCCGCGTGCTTCGTGGATCGGGATGCCGGCGCCGATCGCGGCGGCCATCGGCTCCTCGATCAGGAACACCTCGCGCGCGCCGGCCTCCTCGGCCGATTCCTTGATCGCGCGGCGCTCGACCTGGGTCGAACCGCAGGGCACGCAGATCAGCACGCGCGGGCTCGGCCGCAGGAAGCGCGACTTGTGCACCTTGCGGATGAAGTACTTGAGCATCTCCTCGGTGGTCGTGAAGTCGGCGATGACGCCATCCTTCAGCGGCCGGATCGTGGTGATGTGGCCAGGGGTGCGGCCGAGCATCTGCTTGGCCTCGATGCCGACCGCGGCGACCGATCGCTGCGAGCCGGGCACGCGGTCCTGGCGGATCGCGACGACCGAGGGTTCGTTCAGGACGATGCCCTGGTCGCGGACGTAAATGAGGGTGTTGGCCGTTCCCAGATCGATCGAAAGATCGGTCGAGAACAGGCCCCGGAGTCTCTTGGGGAGCATGCGTGGGCTTTGGGGGAGTGGGACAGAGGTGGAGCGGACAGCGAGCCCGCTAGGGTATCAACCGGGCTGTCCTCCGGACAAGGAAACTTGCGTTCAGCTCCTGAGAATGAGGGCCGGCGCGGGGCCTGCATTGTCGCGCTCGCCGGTGACCGTTTGACGACCCGCTCCCATGCGCGAAGCGCAGGCGTTACCATGCCGCCCTCGGCGCGAACCCCTGGGCGGCAGGCGGCGTGGCATGCCTCCCGCCCGGTTTTCGCGCGCCCTCCGGAGACGGTGCGAATGTCGCGTCCGCCCGGAATCACCCACGGAGTTCCCGATGTCGGCCCTGATCTGCGGTTCCCTCGCCTACGACACCATCATGGTCTTCCAGGACCAGTTCAAGAACCACATCCTGCCGGACAAGGTGCACATCCTGAACGTGTCCTTCCTGGTGCCGCGCATGCGCCGCGAGTTCGGCGGCTGCGCCGGCAACATCGCCTACAACCTCAAGCTGCTCGGCGGCGATCCGGTGCCGATGGCGACCGTCGGCCAGGACTTCGGCCCGTACCGCGAGCACTTCGAGGCCTGCGGCATCCGCCTCGACCACGTCAAGGTGCTGCCCGAGCTGTTCACGGCGCAGGCCTTCATCACCACCGACCTCGACGACAACCAGATCACCGCCTTCCACCCGGGCGCGATGATGCGTTCGCACGAGAACCGCGTCGGCGACGTCGCGGATGTGACCTTCGGAATCGTCGGGCCGGACGGCCGCGATGCGATGCTCCAGCACGCCCGCGATTTCGCGGCGCGCGGCATTCCCTTCATCTTCGACCCGGGACAGGCGATGCCGCTGTTCAACGGCGAGGAGTTCCGCCACTTCATCGAGCTGGCGACCTACGTCACCGTCAACGACTACGAATCGAACCTGCTGCACGAGCGCACTGGCTGGAGCGCCGCCGAGATCGCATCCAGGGTGAAGGCCTACATCGTGACGCACGGCCCGAAGGGATCGCGCGTCCACGCCGGCGGCGAGACCCTCGAGATCCCGCCGGCGCACGAACGCCGGATCACCGATCCGACCGGCTGCGGGGACGCCTATCGCGCCGGGCTGATCTTCGGCCTCGAGCGCGGCTACGAACTCGCCACGGTAGGCCGCATGGCCTCGCTGATGGGCGCGTTGAAGATCGAGCACCCGGGCACCCAGAACCAGCGCTTCGACTACGCGCAATTCGCCGAGCAGTTCCGCCAGCAGTTCGGCTATGCGCTGAAGTAACGCGTCGCCTGCCTACTGCAGGTGACGCTCGAGCTGCGCGCGGTCGAAGCCGCCGACCTCGAAGGTGAGCGTGCGCGGACGGCCGTCGACGCTGGTCTTGATGGTGATCGCGCGGATCTTGTCGAGCGCGTCGCGGACAGACTGCTCGTCGTCGATGAACATCGCCTGCTTGTTCTGGTCCGACTTGCTGGACGCCATCATCTTCGGTTCCTGGTCGTCGAACTGCAGGGGTACCTTGCAGCCCGGCGGGCAGTCGAACTCGCCGTGGTCGAGCACGAGGTAGGCGCTGCGACCCCACTTGGGATGGCGGCGCAGCACCAGCCGCACCGGCGAATCGTTGCCGGCGACGTCGTTGGGGTCCTTGCTGGCGTAGATGGACGCGGTGTGGACGACGTTGTTGTCGCCGCTGCCCTCGAGAAGCTCGGTGTTGTAGGTCCACAACTGGCTCAGCCGCCGCTTGTCGCGCGATTCGTCGGCCTTGACGTTGGTGTCCTCGAGGGTGCCGCGCACCTCGCGCGCGGCGACGCTGTCGGGGGCGTCGTGCAGCAGCTGGATGGCGTAGTTCTGGGCCAGTTCGTACTGGCCGGCGTCGCGCGCCTGCACGTAGTTGCGCGCCTGCGCGTTGGCCGCCGCTTCCTTTTCGAGCTTTGCCGCCGCCGCGCGCTGGGCGGCCAGCTCGCTCGCCGACGGGCCGCATCCCGCCAGCAGCAGTGCAGCCAGGGGCGCGAGCATCCAGGCCCGGGCGGTCTTGTGGCGCATGTTCATTCCAGGAAATCCTTGAGTGCGGTCGCGGTTTCCCGCGCATGTTCCATCATCGGCATGTGGCCGCACGCATTCAAGAGGGAAGTGCGGTAATCGCGCAGGCCCGACTCGAAAATCGCGACCGCGCTCGGGTCGATGACGCGGTCCTCGCGGCCCCAGAGCAGCAGGGTGGGCGCCCGGATCGCGGCCAGTTCCTGCTGCAGGGCGAAGGCGGCAGGGCCGCGGCCGATGTCGTCGAGCACCCGTTGCTCGAAGGCGGCATCGTCGCGCCGCCGCTGCACCATCGCTTCGTCGAACGGCCAGGGCACCAGCGGCGGCTGCATGAACACCATGCCGAGGTAGCGGTGCAACTGGGCACGGCTGCCGACCCCGAACGGGTTGTCGCCGGCGAGCACGCCGTGGCCGAACTCGTTCACTTCGAACTGCACGCCCGAGGCCGACATCAGCACCAGCCGCGACACCAGTTCCGGGTGGCGCGCCGCCAGCAGGCCGGCGATCTGCCCACCCATGGAATGGCCGACCAGCAGCGCCGGCGGCCCCTCATGCCCCACGATCGCCGGCAGTTCGCGCAGGAAATGCGCGAGCCGTTCGACCTGGGCGCTGGCGCCATAGTCAGCGGCCGCCAGGCGCTGGCTCTCGCCCCAGCCGGGCAGGTCGGGTGCGATCAGGCGGCAGTCGCCGGCCATCTCGCGCATCAGCGGCAGCCAGTTCTCCTTGCTGCCGGTGAAGCCGTGGACCAGCACGACCACCGGCTTGCCGGTGCCCGCCGTAATCCGTCCCTTGCGCGCCGCGGTGCGCGCCGAACGTGAGCGGCCGGCGTCGAGGTAGCTCCAGCGATGGCCGGCCAGCTCGATCGCGTAGCGCTGCGCGCCGGCGAGCAGGCGCTGGCGCGCGAACTCGGCCGCCAGCACCGCCTCGGGCGCCCAGGCCGCGACGCCAACCGTCGCCGCCGCCAGCCCCAGGGTCGTCAGCAGCGCCGTTTTTCCACGTCCCATCAGGAATGCCCTTTGCGAACCGACAGTGGCACCCGGTTCGGACATGCGACCCACATGGACGTGGGAAGTGGCGGGAGGCGCATGGAGCGCCTCCGGCCGCCGAACCGGGTGCGCAAATGTTGAACAGGAGGTTCAATCATCTGCATTGAAACCCGTCAGCTGCCGGGCTTGGCTTTGTCGAGCACTTCCTGGACCGCGCCGGCGGTGATCGGATGGTAGCCGGGCTTGGCCTTGGCGAAGGTCTCCTTCGCGAATGCCAAGCCGTCCTGGGTCTTGGCCAGCGCCGCGTAGATCGGCATGACCAGCTTCATCCGGCCGATCGTCTGGACGAACTGCGCCATCTGCGGGCGCGCGTCCTTGTAGTCGCTGCGCACGGTGAGCGGATACCAGCGCTGCGCGATCTCGCCATTGGGCGTGCCGGTGAAGTGGTAGGCCTTGTCGAGCGCGGAGACCTGGTCGGCGCTGAGTTTGTCGGGCATGCCTTCGAGGAAATGCACCCACTCCTGCGTCACCCACTTGCCGGTCGCGTCCGCGCCGGGCAGGGCGCCGCCGCCGAGCCAGGCCTTGCGCGCGGCATCGACCGCGTCGAAGCGCGCCGAATGCGCCGCCTTGGCGAACGCCGGGATGCCCGGCTCGTGCAGCCATGCGTGCAGTTCGGCGTCGCTGACGGCCTTGGGATTCCTGGCCACCAGGTAGGCGCGCAGGTAGCGTTCGAAATCGTCGCTGGAGATGCTCTGGAAAGCGAAGTTGTCGAAGTAGCCCTTGAGGAAGGTGTCGAAGGTGTCGCGGCCGAAGCGCTGTTCGAGGAACTGCAGGAACCACGCGCCCTTGGTGTACGGGATGTCGGAGATCTCGTCGTCGGGATTGATGCCGGGCTTCATCGGGTCCAGCACCAGCAGCTGCGCCTCGGGCTTGATTTCCTTGTTCCTGATCTCGGAGGCGAGCTCCTCCTGGTCGATCTGCCGCTCCATCTCGGCCTGGTCGGCGCCGTACACCGCCTCGGTGATGCGCGCCTGGACGTAGGTGGTGAAACCCTCGTTGAGCCAGATGTCCTTCCAGCTCGCATTGGTCACCAGGTTGCCCGACCACGAATGCGCGAGCTCGTGCGCGACCAGCGAAACCAGCGACTTGTCGCCGACGATCACGGTCGGGGTGGCGAAGGTCAGCTTCGGGTTCTCCATGCCGCCGAACGGGAACGAGGGCGGGAGCACGAGGATGTCGTAGCGGCCCCAGCGATACGGGCCGTACAGGCCTTCGGTGGTCTCGATCATCTTCTCGGTGTCGGCGAACTCGAGGGCGGCCTTCGGCGCCATTTCCGGTTCGGCCCAGACGCCGGCACGGTCGGAGATGCGCCGGAACGCGAGGTCGCCGACCGCGATCGCCAGCAGGTAGGAAGGCACCTGCTGCGGCATCGTGAACTGGAAGGTGCCATTGCGCTGCATCTTCTCGGGATTGCCGTAGTCGGCGCTCATCACCGCCATCGTGTTCTTCGGCACGTGGATGTGCGCGGTATAGGAGAAACGCACGCCCGGGCTGTCCTGGAGCGGGATCCACGAGCGCGCGTGGATCGCCTCGGACTGGCTGAACATGAAGGGCTGTTGCTTGCCCTCGGTCATCGCCGGGTCGAGCCATTGCAGGCCCGAGGCCTGCGGCGAGGTCGCATAGGTGATGCGCACCTGGCGCATGTGGCCATCCTTGCCCTTGGCCGGCATGTGGATGGTGAACTTGCTGCCGAGCACCGGATCGGCCGGCGCCAGCATATAGGTCAGGTTCTTCCAGTCGCCGGTGCCGTCGCCGCCCTCGACCTTGGCGATCTGCAGGTCGCTGCTGTCGAGCACCAGGTCGCTGGCGTTGTCGTCGAACCAGTTCATGTCCAGCGTCGCCATGCCCTCGAGTTGCTTCTTCTCGAAGTCCACCGTCAGGTCGAGGCTCAGATGGGTCATCTTCACCTTGTCGGGTTCGGCGTAGCTGGTCTCGTCGCGCCGGCGCACGGTCGACACCGGGGCCTCCTGTTGCATTGCGACCAGGTGTTTCTTCGCCGCCGGCGGCTTGTGCTTGAGCTTGGTCTCGGACATGTCGGGCCCCTTCTGGCCGCAGGCGGCCAGCACGAGCATGCACATCAGGGGCAGGGTCTTGAGCAGCAACCGGGACGAGTGGCGCATGGCGGAATCCGGGCGGGGGATGGAAGCCCGAAGTGTACTAAACGGCGGCGAGGGAAGATGGGCGGCCCGCAAGGCCCCCGCTTGCCTGCCCTCGCGGCTGTCCCTGCTACACGCTGTAGCCGCTGTGGATCGCCACCATGCCGCCGGACAGGTCGCGGTAGCTGCAGCGCGCGAAGCCCGCCGTTTCCATCATCGCCTTGAGCTCGTCCTGCGGCGGGTGCCTGCGGATCGACTCGGCCAGGTAGCGGTAGCTGCCGGCATCCTTCGCGAACAACTGCCCCAGCCGCGGCAGCACCTGGAAGGAATGGAACTCGTAGACCGGCTTGAACCAGTCCGACTTGAGCTGCGAGAACTCCAGCACCAGCGCGCGCCCGCCGATCCTGAGCACGCGCTGCATCTCGCGCAGGGCCGCCGGCTTGTCGGTGACGTTGCGCAGGCCGAAGGCGATCGTCACCAGGTCGAAGCTGCGGTCCGGGAACGGCAGCGCCTCCGCGTTGCACTGGACGTAGTCGATGCCCCTGACCAGGCCGCGGTCGGTCAGGCGGTCGCGGCCGACGGCGAGCATGTCGCCATTGATGTCGCCGAGCACCACCCGGCCGGCGGGGCCGACGCGCTCGTGCAGCAGGGCGGCGATGTCGCCGGTGCCGCCGGCGAGGTCGAGCACCGCGTCGCCGCGCTTCACGCCCGAGGTGCCGACGAAATAGCGCTTCCACAGCCGGTGCACGCCCAGCGACATCAGGTCGTTCATCCGGTCGTAGCTGCGCGCCACCGAGGTGAACACCTCGCCGACGAGTTTCTGCTTCTCGCGCACCGGCACGTCGCGATAGCCGAAGTGGGTGGTCGGGATTTCGGTCGGCGCGCCGGGCTTGCCTGAAGGATCGCTCATCCCCCGATTATCGCACCGTGCGGCGGCCGCACGTGCGGGGCGCATGCCGCGAAGGCCGCCGCAGGCGTTATCCTGCGCCCAGCCGCCGCAACCGCCGAGACCACCGATGAGCGACACGCCTCCCGACCGCCTTTCCACCAATCCCCGCAGCCCCTTCCACGATGCCGCCGCGATCGAGCGTGGCGTGGGCGTGCGCTTTCGCGGCGAGGAAAGGACCAACGTCGAGGAATACTGCGTGAGCGAAGGCTGGGTGCGGCTGCCGGTCGGCAAGTCGCTCGACCGCCGCGGCAACGCGATGACGATGAAGACGATGGGCGAGGTCGTCGTCTGGTTCCATGACTCCAGGCCGGCCTAGCAAGCCTGCGGGCGCCGGGGAAGCGCCCGACCAACAACGTGACAACAAGCCGGCCGTTTCCAGCGCGCCGGCGCCGCAATCCGCAATCCGCAATCCAACCACCCAGGGGGAAAAATGAAGAAGTTCGGCGGTTACCTGCTGTTTTTCGGGATCGGCTCGATCCTGCTCCACCTCATCAACATGCAGTTCATCATCCTGTCGTGGATCGACCTGTGGGGCGAGTCGGTGGCATGGACCATCCGCATCGGCATGATCGTCGCGGGCGGTGCGATGCTGCTCCTGGCGAACCGCAATGCGGATGCCGCCTGAGGCGGCTGGCGCCAGAAACAGCCGTTGCATGCCGTATCTCCACCGAGCCTGCCGCATCCCGTCACGGAGCCAGCCATGCCCGCCAACGACCTGCCGAAACTGATGCCCACCAGCGCCGCTGCCGAGACCTTCGGCGGCGTCACCTACCACATCGACGGCGAGCTGGTGCCGGTGCTCACCGTCGATGTCTCGAAGATGCCGGTCTACTTCGAGCACCACATCCTGCTGTGGAAGCACACCACGATCCAGGTCGGCCTGAAGGCGATGAAGGGCGCGCTGAAAAGGATGATGGCCGGCATGCAGGTGTTCGTCACCGAGGCCAGCGGCAGCGGCATGATCGCCTTCTCGCGCGACGGCGCCGGCCACATCGTGCCGATCCACCTTGCGAAGGGACAGGAGCTGCACGTGCGCGAGCACCAGTTCCTCGCCGCCACCGGCAACATCGACTACACCTTCGAGCGCGTGAAGGGCGCCGCCAACATGCTGTTCGGCGGCAGCGGCTTCTTCATCGACCGTTTCAACAGCCATGCCGGCGACGGCATCCTCTGGCTGCACGGATACGGCAACGTGTTCGAGAAGGTGCTCGCCGCCGGCGAATCGATCGACATCGAACCGGGCGGCTGGCTCTACAAGGACCCGTCGGTGCGCATGGAGACCCGCGTCGACCGCCTCACCAGCGGCTTCTTCGGCGGCATGAACCTGATCGTCAACCGCTTCACCGGCCCGGGGCGGGTGGGCATCCAGTCGATGTACATGCACTTCGGGGAGTCGGAGTGAGCCGATGAGGCCGTCGAAACGCCATCTTGTCATCGGTCTACTCGCAGTCTGGTCGATGTCAGCCTCGTGCGTTACGCCAGAGAATCGCCGCGAGCTCATGCATGCCGTAACCGATGCAGACTTGAATCATGTCGTCCTTTACTCGCTGGAGCCCGGCGAAAAGGGTCTCCGTGATGCCCACGGTGCCTGCGTTGGCAACTGTTACTTTGGCGTGCCAGCGCTCGGGCAGGCACAACTGAAACTCGAATCGTCGCGCGCGGTTCTGGGTGATCTTGCAACCTGGATCACCGCGCCGGAGCCAACAGCAGTGGCCGCATGCTTCAACCCGCGCCACGGGGTGCACCTCGTCGCCAATGGCCATGCCTACGACTTCGTGGTCTGCTTCGAATGCGGCGGCGCCGAGGTATTCAAGGATGGTGCCGAAAGACCTTTCGCATGGCTCTATCGTGGCGGTTCGCCAAAGGCCTGGAATGCCTTGCTACAGGGAGCCCATGTACCGTTGGCGGAACCGCCGTCTCCGTGAAGCGGTTTCGCGAGTTGCGCGATCAAGCCGCCTTGTCCCGATACATCGCCTCATCCGCCGCGCGCAAGGCGGCTTCCGGATCGTCGTCGGCCGATAGCTGCGCGATGCCGACGGAAAAATCGATCTGCGGGTTGCCGGCCGGGGTGAAGCGCAGGTGGCCGCGGACGAGTTCGATGCAGGCGGCGACGTCGGCCGCGTGGATGCCGGGCGCGACCACGATGAATTCGTCGCCGGCATAGCGCACCACGTGGTCACCGCTACGGAAGCTTTCCTGCAGCGCACGTGCGAAACGCTTCAGGCACTCGTCGCCGACATGGTGGCCGTGGTTGTCGTTGACCGCCTTGAAGTCGTCGAGGTCGAAGAACAGGATCGTCGCGCCGTACACCTGCGACGTGCGCAGGATCGCCGGCAGCGCGCGGCGGTTGAACACGCCGGTGAGCTGGTCGCGGTCCAGGAGCGCCTGCAGCTCGTCGCGGGCGGACTGCAGCTCGCCGTTCGAACGGACCAGTTCCTGCTGGATCGTGCGATAGAGGACCAGCACGCAGCCGAGCGCCATCATCCATTCGGCGCCAGTGTCGAACGAGGAATGCGCGGCGACGAATTCGGCCAGCGCCGGCGATTTCGTCGTGCTGCCCGAATGCACCTGCATCGCGAACACCGTGCCTTCGCCGGTTGCCAGCAGCGAGCGCACGGCGAAGCCAGCCGCGAGCCAGCCGTACGCCGGCGGCCTCGCGACGAGGATGAAGACGGTTCCGACGCCCAGGCCCAGGCCGATCGTCAGCGATTCGACCGTGCCCAGCACGTCGATCGAGGGAACCGCGGCGGCGACGACCAGCGAGAGCAGCGCGGTGCCGGCGATCAATGGCATCCAGGGAATGCGCCGGGCATCGCGTCCCGCGAACCGCGCCACGCCGCAGACCAGCAGCACGATGAAAAGATTCTTGGCGAAGGTGTAGCCGAAGGTGACGACCGCGAAAAAATCATTGGCGCGCGGTTGCAGCAGCCAGAACCCGACGGTGATCGCCAGCGCGACGAGGTTTGCCATCCAGCCGCCGACCCAGGCGCGCAGCTCGCTGCGCCCGACCGAGCGCGAGAGCACGACGAAGAACAGCGCGATCATCAGGTCCGATGTGACCTGGACCAGGGTGCTCCAGCGGTACAGCAGCAGTTCCATCCCGTGAGGCCCTCGCGCGATCCGCATCGCTCCGCATGCGGCTGGAGCGGGTTCGGGCACAATCTAACCCGGGACGCCGCCTCATGCCCGCGACGTTTCATCGAAGCCGATCTTCCCGGGGAATCCACCGATGCGCCAGATGCTTTTCCTCCTCGCGCTGCTTTTCCTGTGCGCCTGCAGCCAGCAGGACATCATCGCGAAGTTCACCACCAAGCAGGAGCAGGCGACGGCGCAGGCTTACATCGAGCGACTGCGCGCGCGCGACTTCGACCCGATCGAGAAGGCCCTCGATCCGAGCATCAGGGATCCGGATTCCGGGGCCACGCTGGCACGGATGGCCGGCATGATCCCCGCGGGGCAGCCGACTTCGATGGAACTGATCGGGGCGCATTCCAGCGATACCGGTTCCGTGCACCGGATCAACCTGACCTATGAATACGATTTCGGTGGCAGCTGGCAGCTGGCAGCTGGCTGCTGGTCAATGTCGCGGTCAAGCACGACGGCCGGGCGGAGACCATCGTCGGCTTCAACGTCGTTCCGGAAAACGGGTCGCTCGATTCGCGCAACCAATTCACCTTGGCGGGCAAGAGCCTGGTCCAGTACCTGGTATTGACCTGCGCGATCCTCGCCGTGCTGCTGACGTTCTACGCGCTCCTTGCGTGCGTCAGGACGAAGTTGTCGGGCCGGAAATGGCCCTGGATCCTGTTCATCCTTGTCGGGTTTGGCCAAGTGGCGGTCGACTGGACCACCGGGGCAGGGAATATCCAGGTCCTCTGGATCCAGCTGTTCAGCGCTGGCGCGGTCGCGCAACTCCATGGGCCGTGGATCATTTCGGCATCGGTACCGGTGGGGGCCATCGTCTTCCTGCTGCGCCGGAAAAAACTGAGTGCCGACGTTCCCGGTTGATGCCAAAGTCGCGCGCCGCACCGACGTTGTAAGCTGCCGGCACCGCCGCAAAGGGGAAGCGCCGTGTCCGACGAAGCATCCAACCGCCGCCCCATCGCCGCTCGCGATGCCGGCTGGGCGCGGCGTCTGGCGGCTTCGCTCGCGCGCTCGTCGATCACGCCCGACCAGATCTCGGGACTCAGCATCCTGTTCGCCGCGTCCGGCGCGGCCCTGCTGGCGTGGTGGCCGACCTGGCTGGGATTGCTGGACTGCGCGCTGTGCGTGCAGTTGCGACTGGTGTGCAACCTGCTCGACGGCATGGTCGCGATGGAAGGCGGCAAGTCCTCGGCGGTCGGCAAGATCTGGAACGAGTTTCCGGACCGCATCGCCGACTCGCTGCTGATCGTCGCGCTCGGCTACAGCTGTGGCATGCCGTGGCTGGGATGGCTGGGCGCGCTGCTGGCGGCGCTGACCGCTTACGTGCGCGTGTTCGGCGGCTCGCTCGGCTTCGCTCAGGATTTCCGCGGGCCGTTCGCCAAGCAGCAGCGGATGGCGGTGCTGACGGTGGCGTGCGTGATCGGTGCGCTGGAAACGTTCAAGCACCCGGAACGCGATGCCCTGATGGTGGCCGCTGTCGTGATCGCTGCCGGCTCGCTGCTGACCTGCGTCACCCGCACGCTGGCTATCGCGCGACAGATGAAGACCTGACGCCGGGATGTTCTCGCACCTGCTCGCCGGATCGGTGCGCGTGCTCGTCGGCGCGCAGCCGCGCTGGATCGGATGCCGGCCCGCCGCCTCGCTGCGCATCTACTACGCCAACCACACCAGCCACTTCGACACCCTCGCACTGTGGAGCGCGCTGCCGCCGAAGTTGCGCGCGAATACGCGGCCGGTCGCGGCGAAGGACTACTGGGGTTCGGGCATCCGCGCCTGGCTGGCGACGAAGGGCTTCAACGCGTTGTTCATCGACCGCAACGCCGACCGCAGCGCGGGCGATCCGCTGGCGCCGCTGTGCGAAGCCCTGCAACGCGGCGACTCGCTGATCGTCTTCCCCGAGGGCACGCGCCGCGCGCAGGCGCTGCCGAGCGCGTTCAAGAGCGGCCTCTTCCACCTCGCCTCGCGTTTTCCCGAAGCCGAACTGGTGCCGGTCTACCTCGACAACCTGTATCGCAGCATGCCCAAGGGAACCTGGTTGCCGGTGCCGCTGACCTGCTCGGTGCGCTTTGGTGCACCGCTGGAACGGCGTGCCGACGAGGCCAAGGACGCGTTCCTGGAACGCGCGCGCGCGGCCATTGTGGAACTCGCATGAATACGGAATTGGAACGACAAGGTAACCCGCATTCTCCTTCTCCCTTCGGGAGAAGGTGGTCCGGAGGACCGGAAGAGGGGCCGACTGTTCGTATGCTTTCACTTCGCCGGCCCCTCACCCCAACCCTCTCCCGAAGGGAGAGGGGGCCAGACGCTGAAGGGCTCGCGGAATGACGACCCAGCTACAGTTCTACTGGCTGATGGGCGGCATCGCCGCGCTGCTGGTCGTGGCTTCGCTGATCGGCTGGATCCTGCAGGTGCGCGCCGTCGCGAAAGGCGGCAGCGCGACCGTCGACAACCTCAACGCGCGCATCCGCGCCTGGTGGGTGATGGTCGCGGTGCTCGCGGCCTGCTTCCTGCTCGGGCAGACCACGACGGTGCTGCTGTTCGCGATCGCCTCGGTGTTCGCGCTGCGCGAGTTCGTCACCCTCACGCCGACGCGGCCGGGCGACCACATGTCGCTGGTCGCCTGCTTCTACATCATGCTGCCGGTGCAGTACTGGCTGATCCACGACGGCTGGTATGGGCTGTTCGCGATCTTCCTGCCGGTGTACGGCTTCCTCTCGCTGCCGGTGCTGATGGCGATGTCGGGCGACACCGAGGGCTTCCTCGAGCGCGTGACCAAGATCCAGTGGGGCGTGCTGATCACGGTCTACTGCATCAGCTATGCACCGGCCCTGCTGCTGCTGGACCTGCACGCCGACATCGGCCGCAACATGCTGCTGATGATCTGGCTGCTGGTCGTGGTGCAGCTCAGCGACGTGCTGCAGTACGTGTTCGGCAAGCTGTTCGGCCGGCACGCGATCGCGCCGCGGGTGAGCCCGTCGAAGACCGTCGAGGGACTGGTCGGCGGCGGACTGTCGGCGGTCGCGATCGGCGCCGCGCTGTGGCCGATCACGCCGTTCAACGCCTGGCAGGCCGCGTTGATGGCGGCGGTGATCGTGCTGACCGGGTTCTTCGGCGGACTGGCGCTGTCGGCCGCCAAGCGCAGCCTCGGCGCGAAGGACTGGGGCTCGATGATCGAGGGCCACGGCGGCATGCTCGACCGCCTCGATTCGGTGAGCTTCGCCGCGCCGGTGTTCTTCCACCTGTGCCGGTACTACTTCACCTGACAGCCGGCGTCTCGCGACTGGATCAGGGCTTCGGCCTTCCCGCGACGAACCGCGCCACGATCGCGGCGCGGTTCGCCGCCCGCGCATCACTTCTGGGTGCGCATGCCCTGGTTGCCGTGTCCGAACGAATGGCCAGCCGCTTCGGGCGAGACGCCCGAAACGACCTGCGGAGAATTCGCATCCGGCGCGAGGTCGGGCGCACGGCCGTGGTCGTGCGGATCGCCGCCACCGGGATAGGCGGGAGGCAGCTTCGCCTGTTCGTTCTTCGCTGCGATCAGGGCGAGCGTGTTGGCCAGCGCCTTTTTCGGGGTGATCGGCTTGCCCGACTTCTTCGTCGCCGGGGAGTTGCTGCCCGGACGGGTCCTGGCGTTGCCGGTCCCCGCGTTCTTCATCGCGGTTTTCTTCGTGCCCTTGCCGGAAGCGCTTCCGGTCGAAGTCTTTTTCGCGGCCTTCGAGACGGTCTTGCCGACGGACTTGCGGCCCATCGCCGTGCCGGCGGTCTTCTTCGCGGCTGTCTTCCTCACGACCTTTTTCGCGACCTTCTTCGCGGGCTTGCGGGCGGCCCTGGCCGGTGTTTTCCGGGTGGCTTTCGCGGTGGTCTTCTTCGCGGCTTTTTTTGTCGCCTTGCCGCTGCTCCTGGCTGCGGCCTTCTTCGCGGCGTTGCCTGCGGACTTTTTCGCTGTCGCCTTGCGTGTGGCCATCGGACTGCTCCTTGTCGTGATGGGACATCGCGCGCCACGCACGAACCGGCGGACCGACGCGTGCATCGAGCATAAGCCACGGCATGCGGATGCGGGCATGGGCCGGTGCCGCGCTTTCAGCGCACGGTCATTCGTGGTCGTGGGCAGGCAGGTGTGATTTTCCGCCTGCCCGCGCGAATCACAGGGTGCAAGGCGAGGCGAATCGCCACCGGATACGGGAGAATCACGTGCAGGCGGCAACGATGGCGACCACGATGGGCGGATCACGCGACCGCTTCCAGTTCCTGCTCGGACAACACGAACGGATCGTGCTCAAGGTCGCGGGCATGTACTGCCGCAATGCCGAGGACCGGCGCGACCTCGCGCAGGAGATCTGCGTGCAGGCCTGGCGCTCCTTCGGTGGCTACGACGAGGCGCGGTCGTTCTCGACCTGGATGTACCGGATCGCGCTGAACGTGGCGATCTCGCACGTTCGCAGCGCCGGCCTGCGCGAACGCCATGCGGTGCCGCTGGATGAGGACGCGCACGACATCGCCGACGACAGCGCGCAACCGCGCGAATCCGACGAGCGCGTGCGCGCGCTGCACGCCTTCATCGGCCAGCTCGGCGCGCTCGACCGCGCGCTGATGCTGCTCTACCTCGAGGAACGCAGCTACGCCGAGATCGCCGACGTGCTCGGCATCACCGCGACCAATGTCGCCACCAAGATCAACCGCCTGAAGCAGCGCATCCGCTCGGGCCTTTCGGAGACCGCACCGTGAACGGGAGCAACGCCATGGAACTCGATGACCTCAAGGCCGCGTGGAAGACGCTGGACGAGCGCCTGGAGCGCCAGAACGCGCTGGGTTTCGCCCTTGTCCGCGAAACACGGCTCGACCGCATGCGCCGCGGCCTGCGCCCGCTGGTCTGGGGCCAGGCGATCCAGATGCTGATCGGCGCCGCCGGCTGCCTGCTGTTCGGCTCGATGTGGACGCATCACCTGCACGATCCGGCGGCGCTGATCGGCGGGCTGGTGATGCACGTCTACTGCATCGGCCTGATCGTGGTCGGCGCGCTGGTGGAATCGCAGATCGCGCGGATCGACCATTCCGCGCCGGTACTCGTGATCCAGCGCCAGCTCCTGAAGCTGCGCAGGACCTATGCGGTCGGTGGGGCTCTCGCGGTCGGCCTGCCGTGGTGGTTCCTCACGGCGCCGCTCCTGCTCGCGCTGACCGGCGGCAGGATCATGGATACCGCGCCGTCGGTCATCTGGATCCAGCTTGCGATCGGCGCCGCGGGGCTGCTCGCGACCTGGTGGTTCCATCGCTGGGCGCACCGACCCGAGCGTGCGGCGCTCGGCCGCAAGCTGGACGAGAATGCGGCCGGCGGCAGCCTCCGCCGCGCGCAGATGGCGCTCGACGAGATCGCGGCTTTCGAGCAGGAGTGATCGCAGCGGCGCGGTCGAGTCTCGGGCGGCCGATCGCGGCGATGCCGGTACTTGATTGGACGGCGTTCCCCGCGTCCAATGCAGGCGGGGATCGCCATCGCGGGAAAGCGGACATGCAATTCGCCAAGCGTCTGTTCGCCATCGCGGCGATCTACGGCATCGTCGGCCTGGTGCCGCAGTATTTCCTGGAGGCGAAGAACGGCAGCGACTACCCGCCGGCGATCAACCATCCGGAGTACTACTACGGCTTCATCGGCGTGGCGCTGGCGTGGCAGGTGATGTTCTGGCTGATCGCGCGCGACCCGGTGCGCTACCGGCCGGCGATGATCCCCGGCGCGCTGGAGAAGATCGGCTTCGGCGCGGCGGCGATCGCACTCCACCTGCAGGGCCGCGCGCCGGCGCCGATGCTCGCCTTCGGCTGCGTCGACCTGGTGTTCGCCATGCTGTTCCTGATCGCGTTCGCGAAAACCCCGGTCCGGATCTGAGACGGACAGTGCCATTCGCACGATCCGCGGCGCGGGCTAGAATCGCCTGCTCCGATGGTGGACGCCGGCACGCCAGGCCATGAACGATACGCACCAGCCCGTCGACGACCGCGTCATCCCGGTCACCCTGGTGCACTGGCCCGACACCATCGAGCTGTGCGGCTACTGCACCGCCGATCGCATGACGCCCGAACTGATCGAACAGCTCGTGCTCGAGGTCGAATTCGTCCTGAAGGAACCCGTCCGCCTGGCCATCCGCGACACGTCGCCCGAGCCGCTCAAGACGACGATCCGCAAGGAAGCCGCGCGCGCCTGGAGTTCACCCAAGCCGATCGTGGTGGTGTGCAACGCGTTCTCGCGGCGCAACCACGTGCGGATCACCGCGGGGCGCTTCATCGGCCCGTTCGCCGGCGGCCAGGGCGCGGACTGGGCGCGCTTCTCGATGCGCATCCACGCCGGTGCGCCGGCGGCGCCCGTGCTGATCCAGAAGCTGCGCGAGTTCGCCTGGTTCTCGGGCGCCTTCTTCATCCGTGCCGATTCTCCGGAGTGGTCGGCCTCGTGGGCGCGCGCGACCGACATGCCGGCGCTGCAGGACACGCGCCTGCGCATTCCCTCGGGGGCCGGCTGGTCGATCACCGAGCGCTTCGGCTGGCTCAACTGGTTCGGCCCGCGCGCCACCAGGGTGCTTGGCTTCGGCGCCACCGCGGAGGAAGGCGGCGTGGCGATGATCGAGCACAACGACGACGGCAGCAGCGTTGTCCAGCTCACCCGGACCCCGTTCGATTTTCGCGATGCCGAATACCGGCGGCAGTTCCGCGCCTTGCTGGAACGGCTCGGTCCGCATCGCCACATCGGCAAGCCCGCGCAAGCGAATCCGGAAATCATCGACAGGATGTGATGGCGTGGTGTCGACGCGCGCCATCGGCACAGCATTCCGTCATGTCCCGGCGCGACGACTGAAACGCATTGGCGATCAATGGCTCAGGTCGTCATTCCGGCGAAAGCCGGAATCCATCTTGATTCTCAGGCAACATCCAAATGGATTCCGGCTTTCGCAGGAATGACGGGAAAATGCGGAATCCGGGCATTTGGACGCCAATTCGTGTGAAGCAGGGTGTCGAGCGGCGCGACCGAGGGTATCGCTTCGGGCGACGGAAACGATATCCGCTGCGACGCCGGTGACGTTGGCGCAGGATGGTGTCCTGCGCATGGCGGAATTCCCGCGAGGCACCGATGTTCAAGCTGCTGGGCGTGCTGCTGATCCTGTACACGGCGTACGCGGCGTGGCGCGGCGAGGTGTACGCGCGTTCGCGCTGGTGGGGCCGGACGATTGCGCGCAACGAGGAGCCGATCTACTTCTGGGTCGTGATCGGCATCTATGCGCTGCTGTCGATCGCCCTGCTGACGGTTTTCGGAGTGGCGCCGCGCCCGCATTGAAGGCGCAACGATCCGCCGCTCAGCGTTCGCGCGTCGCGCCGGCCGCTTCCAGCGCCGCCTGATAGTTCGCCCAGCGCGTGTCGTATTCGCGACCGAGCGTGTGCAGCAGCGTCCAGCTGAAGATGCCGCTGGCGTGGCCGTCGTCGAAACGCAGCAGCACGCCGTAATGGCCGACCGGATCGATCGCCGCGATGTTGACGTCGCGCTTGCCGGCCACCAGCACCTTCTGGCCGGGTCCGTGGCCCTGCACTTCGGCGCTGGGCGATTCCACCCGCAGGTATTCGCAGGGCAGGCGGAAGTTCTCGCCGCTGTCGAAGGACACTTCGAGCGCGTGCGAGGCGCGGTGGAGGACGATGTGGGTCGCGTGCGGGGCCGGCATCCGCGCAGTGTATGCGTCAACGCCGGTTTGCTCCATGCCGCCTGGACGAGCCGTATTCGGCGTGCTCGCGCCCTCCGTTCGTCGACAGTGACACGTCGTCGTCAAAGACCCTAAGATTTCCTCCGTCGCTTGCGGGGGGACACCATGTACAGAAAACCGGGAAGTGATGCCGTTGTCGCGCAGTTCGCGCTTGCGGCGCTCGCGCTGGTTCTCGCGGTGGCGCTGGCGTGGCCGATCTACGTCGTCGACGCCAGCCACATTCCCGATGTGCACAGCTCGAGCGTGGTCGGACCGAGCGACCGTGACCTGTGGTGGATGTTCGGCGGCTATGTCGCGGGCGCCGTTGCAGCGTGCATCGTGCTGGCCTTGCTGTGGTTCTCCGCGACGCGTCGGGGCGAGTCCCTGTGGGTGTTGTCGGTCGGTGCGAACCTGGGTGTGGCCATCGGCAGCGCATTGATCGCCGGTTTCCTTTTCCAGGGCATCCATGCAGAGCAATACAGGCGGCAGCAGCAAATCGCTGCGGAGGAATCCATCCGTCGGCAAGAAATCGATCGTCGGGAACAGGCGCGCCTCGGCGCCAAAGCCGTCGAGACGCAACGACGCTGGGACCAAGCCACGCAGGGAATGGGGCAGCTCGAGGTGGGTTCGGTGGCATCGACACTGGCTGCCGCCGAGGCGCAGAGCCCCGCAGCGACGCTCGACTCCCTGCGTGACGGCTTCGAACCGTTTCTTGACAGCCACCCATGGCGGACCTTGACCGACGACGATCGCACCGCCTTCGGCGCCTTTGCGAGGCGCGCGCTGAACACGATGCGCAGCGAGAACTCCGAGGTATCCGTCGTGCTGGGAATGGTCGTGGGCGCGGAGCACGGTCTGGCCGATACGCACGGTGCGATGGACGAATGCGCGCGCCTGCATGCCACGACGGCCTGCCGGGACGCCGTCGCCTCGCTGGCGCTGTATCTTTGCCGCAACGGCCCGGCCTGCCTCGATGGCTACGAGGGCATGGATTTCGCCAGATTGTCGAAGGACATTGCCGGCGCAGCCACGTGGAGCTGCAATGCGCATACGCAAATGCGCGACACCGAACTGTGCGCCTACGTCCGGGGCGAGAAGCCCTGATGCCTGCGCGGCGCAGGGGCAAGCCGCGGTTCCCGGCCGGTTTCTCCCGGCGCCGCTTTGCTGTCGGTCGGCAACCTGATCAGGACTTCCGCTTCGCCCGCGGATGCGCGGCGTCGTAGACCTTGGCGAGGTGCTGGAAATCCAGGTGCGTGTAGATCTGGGTGGTGGCGATGTCGGCGTGGCCGAGCAGTTCCTGCACGCCGCGCAGGTCGCCGGAGGATTCGAGGACGTGGCTGGCGAAGCTGTGGCGGAGCAGGTGCGGGTGCACGCGCTTGAAGATGCCCTGGCGGATCGCGAGCTGGCGCAGGCGCAGCTGGATCGCGCGCTGGCTGATCGTGCCGCCGTCGCGGCCGGGGAAGACCGGGCGCTGCGCATCCGCATGGCGCGCGGCAGCCGGATCGCCCGCCGCGGATTCCTCGCGCCATGCGCGCAACGCGGCGATCGCGTGGCGGCCGACCGGCACGATGCGCACCTTCGAGCCCTTGCCGGTCACGCGCACCAGGCCCTCGTCGAGGTCGAGCTCGCGCCAGTGCAGGTTGCAGGTTTCCGACAGGCGCAAACCGGAGGAATACATCAGTTCGAGCAGGGCGCGGTCGCGCTTGCCGAGCGCGTCGTCGGCCGGCACTTCGACGAGCTGGGTCATCTCGTCCGGATCGAGCACGTTCGGCAGCTTGCGCGGCGCCTTGGGCGCGCGCACGCCGGTCGCGGGATTCGCGGAGAGCCGGCCGTTCTTCACCTGCCAGGTGAAGAAACTGCGGCAGGCCGACAGCCGCCGCTGCAGCGACGTCGCGCCGAGGCCGCGGCGGTGTTCGCTCGCGATGAAGGCGCGCAACGTTTCGCCGTCGAGGCGGTCCCACGCGGCGATGTCCTGCGCTTCGAGCCAGTCGCACAGCGCGACCAGGTCGCGGCCGTAACCGTCGAGCGTGTGCGCCGACATCCGCCGTTCGACCGCGAGGTAGGCGAGAAATGCATCGCGCGCGGCGTGCAGCGGACTATCGGCTGGCATCGTGCGCGATGCGTGTGTTGCGGTCATGGAGCGACTACCAGCAGTTCAAGGCGGGCGTGCTCGACCTTCGATCTTGCCGCGCCCGCCTCATCGCGAATAGCGGTGCATTCTCCCGTGCCGTTCGCCCTGAGCTTGTCGAAGGGCGTGCTGGAACTCGCGATGGATTGCGAGCGTGGTTCGACAGGCTCACCACGAACGGCTCGCAAGTATCGACCGCATGGCCGGATGTCAGCCGTCGTAGCGCTCCAGCGCGGCGACCACGGTATCGCCCATCAGGCGCAGGAACAGCGTGCCCATGCCCGGATAGAAGCGGTTGGCGTCGTGGCTGCCGATCGCGACCAGTCCGCGCTTGCCGAGCGGGACCAGGGCGCAGGACTGCACCTCGTGCACGCGGGTCCCGAACAGCAGGTCGAGCTTGTCCTGCTGGAGGCGGCCGCACAGCGGCTCGTCCTTGTCGAAGAACTCGTTGAACGGCGCGATGACCGCGGCATCGCGCGGCAGCACCTGCAACCAGTCCGCGCCGTCGAGGCCGGCAATTTCATCGTGCAGCACCACGCGCACCAGATCGCCCTGGAAGTCCTCGGTCAGGATGGCGACCAGCGATTTCAGCGTCGAGGCGGCATCGCGCGCGCGCATCACCGCGAGCACCAGCTGGTGGATGCGCACGGTGAGGCGCTCGTTTTCCTGCGCGTTGTGGAACAGTTCGAGCAGGCGCTTGTTGAGCTCGCGGTTCTTGTCGCGCAGCACGTCGAGCTGGTAACTGGCCAGCGAGGTCGCGCGGCCTTCCTCGCGCGGCACGACCAGGCCGAGCGCGAGGTCGGGGAATTCGTTGAGGAAGCGCGGGTTGCGGCGCAGGAAGGCCGCCACCTCGGTGGAACCGATATCGTGCTGCGTGCTGTCGCTCATGGATTCCACTCTCCTTCGAAGACGAATGCGGCCGGGCCGCGCATGCGCACCGGCGCGTCGTCGCGCGGCCATGCGATGCGCAGTGTGCCACCGGGAAGCTCGACCGCGACATCGCGGTCGACGCGGCCCTGGCGCACGAGGATCGCGACCGCCGCGCAGGCGCCGCTGCCGCAGGCCAGGGTCTCGCCGACGCCGCGCTCGTACACACGCAGGGCGATACGATCGGCGCCCAGCACCTGGGCGAAGCCGACGTTGACGCTTTCCGGGAATGCCGGCGAAGCCTGGAGCGCCGCGCCGAGGCGCGCCACCGGCGCGACCGCGATCTCGGCGACTTCGATCAACGCGTGCGGGTTGCCCATCGAGGCGGCGCCGAAGCGCAGGTTTTCGTCGCCGAGGTTCAGTTCGTAGGCGGGCTGCTCGGCAGCCATCGCCAGCGGGATGCGCGCGGGCGCGAATTCGGGGACGGTCATCGCCAGCTCGACGTCGTCGTCGGCGTGCATCGTCACCTCGATGGTGCCGGCCGGGCTGTCGAGCGCGAACGCACGCGCCGTTGCCGCACCGTGACGCCGCAGCCACGCGGCCACGCAGCGCGCGCCGTTGCCGCATTGCTCGGCGGGCGAGCCGTCGGTGTTCCAGATGCGATAGGCGGCGATGCTGCCGGACGTGGCCGGATCCATGATCGCGATGAGCTGGTCGCAGCCGATCCCGCGGTGCCGGTCGGCGAGCCGGCGCGAAACTTCTTCGTCGGGCGGGGCCGCGCCGCGCCTCAGGTCGAGGATCACGAAGTCGTTGCCGGCGCCGTGCATCTTGGTGAAGCGCAGGACCGGCCCCGGATGCGGCCCGACGTCGCGGAAAACGTTCGCGCTCATCCAGCGGGCGAGGCCGGGGACGCCAGCACGTCCGGCGTCGCGGGCGAGCCCGATCCGTTGTTCGGAGGCCGGTCCGGCGTCGTCGCCGGTTTCGCGCCCGCCGGCGAGCCGGCCTTGTCGGGCATCACGAGCTGCCCCTTGTTGCCGCAGGCGGCGAGGGCGACGGTGGACGCGGCGGCGAGCAGCAACAGGCGCGAGGTCGTTTTCATGCGCGCCAGTATAGGACAGGCCGAAAGCTCCGATGCGCCCCCGGGATCGCGCTTTGCGCGCGGCCCGGCATCGCCTCAGCGCGCGCCGGCAAGCTCCGTCGAGCGGCCGCGTCGCGTCGCCATCGCGGAACGACGGCGGCCCTCCACGCGCTGCCGCCCGCCACGGCGCAGGCGCGCGCGCGGCGCGTCGTCCTGCCGCTGCGCGGTCCATCGGCGAAGCAATTCAGACCGGAAGTGCACGGCCAGCGCGCTGAGCGGAACCAGCACGCACCACAGCGCCACCAAACCCGCGTCCGGCGCGAGGCGCTCGATCGCGATCGCGGCGGCGACGCCCACCACGGCGAGCTGCCACAGCGTGCGCCGCAGCGCGAGCAGGGCTTCGTCTTCCAAGGCGAGTTGCAGAAGGTTCATGGCAGGCTCCTGTCGGGGTGGTGACGGGAGCCTGCGACGGGGTGGTCTCACGGATGGAGACAGTCAGCATCCATGATCGGCACCGACCGCATCGGCGCGCCCACTGCTAGCATCTTCCTACGCAACAGATAGCTCATCTATGGATGCCTTAGTCTTACTTGGAGCCGGCGCGAGTTACGGCAGTGGCGACGTGATGCCATACCCACCGCCATTGGGAAATGGATATCGCGGTCTGTTTGCTCGCTTAGAAGAGCATTCGCAACTGGCAAGGCGATTGCCGGCGTCGTTGAAAGAAAAGTTTCGGAACAACTTTGAACAAGGAATGGCGGAATACTATGAATTCGCAGATGGCGACATCATGGCCTTCCAGAGGCACTTGGCTTTGTACCTCGCCCGCTTCAAGCCAGGGTGGATAAAAAATATATATCGCGATCTGCTTCGAGACACGCGCGTCGCGGACGTGGTGTTTGCTAGCCTCAACTATGACCTGCTGCTCGAATTGTCGGCACATTCCATCGGCATCGAAGTCGCTTACGGACTAGAGCGGTTGGAAGGCTGCATTCGTCTGCTTAAACCGCATGGGTCTTCCAATTTCTGGCCAGTCATTTCTGGGACCCTGCGAAGGGTCACGTTTTCTCGGAACGGTGGTGGCGACATAAGCGCTCCAGTGCGCCCTCTGGATCAAGCGACGACGATTCAACGCTGCATACTGGAAGACAGCGTTGCTCCAGCCATCGCTATATATGCCGAAGGGAAAGACGTGCGCGTTTGTCCTGAATTTGTGCGACATCAACAAGAACAATTCAGACAGGCCGCCTCAGACTCCCCGCGCATCTTCATTTCGGGAGTTCGGGTTCAAGAATCCGACACCCATATTTGGGGCGACGCTCTGACGAAAGTTGATGGTGATGTGACCTATTTCGGCCTCGACGGAGATGCGGCAGCTTTCTCGTCATGGAAAGAAAAATCGGGCAAGAGAAATGTTTACTTCATCAAAGCCGATTTTGCCGGCGCAAGAAAAATAATCGCGGAACGTCTCAAGTAAATCATTCATTCCCCATACTGCCCCAGCGCCAGCTGCAGGCTCGCGCGCGCCTGCTCTCGCAGGCTCGGCGGGGCGACGATCTCGGCGTCGGCGCCGTGGCGGAGGACGTCCATCAGCAGTTCCTTCGCGTTGCTGTAGGGGACGCGCAGTTCGTAGCGGCCGTCGGGCAGGAAGCGGCCTTCCTGCTTCGAGTGCCAGTGGGTGTCGGCGACCCAGCGCGCGGCCCGGGCGGAGAACACGATCGTCGCCCAGGCCTTGGGCGCGCCGGAGAAGATGCCGTAACCGGAGGCGAGGTGTTCGTCGAGCACGCTGTCGGGCACATCCTGCGCGGCTTCGTCGAGGACGTGGGCGTGGCTGATGCGGTCGACCGCGAAGCTGCGCAGGGCGTCGCGGCCGTGGTCGAAGGCGTCGAGGTACCAGTTGTCGCGGTAGTGGGTGAGGCGTTGCGGCGACACCGTGCGATGGCTGCGTTCGTCGGTGGAGCGGGCGCGGTAGTCGAACGTCAGCCGCTTGCGGTCGAGCACGGCGGTGGCGGCGATGCGGAAGGCGAGCTGGTCCATCGCGCGCTGGCCGGAGGCGATCACGCGCACGCGCTCGACCGGCCAGCGTTTGCCGCCGGCCTGTTCGGCGAGCAGCGCGTCGATGCGGGTGCGGATCGGCGCCAGCGCGCCGGAGAGCACGCCGCTGCCGGTGCGTTCGAGCAACTGGTGGGCGGCGAGCAGGGCATGGAGCTCGTCGGAGTTCAGCCACAGGCCGGGCAGCTCGAAGCGGCTGGCCTCGTTTTCGTCGTAGCGATAGGAGCCTTCGCCGGTGCTGTCGAGCGGCGCGCCGAGCACGTCGCGCAGGTAGGCAAGATCGCGGTAGAGGGTGGCGCGCGAGCAGCCCAGCTCTTCCATCATCCGCTGGGTGGCGACCGGGTAGCGGGCGGCCTTGAACATCCGGTGCAGGGCGAGGGCGCGTTCGTAGCGTTCCATGGCGGCGGTGCCTGGGGTTGACCGGACCATAGTACCGGCGATGCGGTCGGCGGTTCGTCATTGCCCGGATGCGGCACGGGGCTCTGCTGAATCCCTCTCCCTCCGGGAGAGGGTGCCCGAAGGGCGGGTGAGGGAAAAGCGCCGCGGATGCCGGAGCATCGCGCCGGGCACTTCATTTGAATTCCCGGTACTTCCCTCATCCGGCGCTCCGCGCCACCTTCTCCCGGAGGGAGAAGGGGAAAGCGTCCGGTCGGCCATTTCGTGATGGACGGACACTGGCGGCACAATGTGCCGATGAGCGAGCCGAAACTGAATCTGTCCCCGAGTCCCGGCGACGAGGTCAAGACCACGACCTGCTACATGTGCGCCTGCCGTTGCGGCATCAAGGTGTGGCTGAAGGACGGAACGATCCGCTACATCCAGGGCAATCCCGCGCATCCGGTCAACCAGGGCGTGCTGTGTGCGAAGGGTTCGGCCGGGATCATGCAGCACTACTCGCCGGCGCGGCTGTCGCGGCCGTTGCTGCGCATCGGCGAGCGCGGCAGCGGCGAGTTCCGCGAGATCGAATGGGAGGAAGCGCTGTCGATCGCGACGGGCTGGCTGAAACCGATCCGCGAACGCAATCCCGACGAGCTGGCGTTCTTCACCGGCCGCGACCAGTCGCAGGCGCTCACCGGCTGGTGGGCGCAGCAGTTCGGCACGGTCAACTACGCCGCGCACGGCGGCTTCTGTTCGGTGAACATGGCCGCCGGCGGGCTGTACACGCTCGGCGGCAGCTTCTGGGAATTCGGCGAGCCGGACTGGGAGCACACGCGCTACCTGATGATGTGGGGCGTGGCCGAGGACCACGATTCCAACCCGATCAAGCTCGGCCTCGGCAAGCTCAAGGCACGCGGCGCGAAGATCGTCGCGGTCAATCCGGTGCGCAGCGGCTACGGCGCGATCGCCGACGAGTGGATCGGCATCCGCCCCGGCACTGACGGCCTGTTCGCGTTCGCCCTGATCCACGAACTGCTGCGCAGCGACCGCATCGACCTCGACTACCTCGTGCGCTACGCCAACGCGCACTGGCTGGTGATCCGCGATCCGGGCGCGCCCGACGATGGGCTGTTCGCGCGCGATGGCGACGATCGGCCGCTGTGCTGGGATAGCGCGGCGAAGGCGGTCGCGGACGCGCAGGCGATCGATGTGTCGCCTGCGGTCGTCGGCGAATGCGTCCTGCCCGACGGCCGCAAGGCCGTGCCGGTCTTCCACCTGGTCGCCGAGCGCTACCTCGATCCGCAGTACGCGCCCGAAGCCGTCGCTGCCCGCTGTGGCATTCCCGCCGACACCATCCGCCGCGTCGCGCGCGAACTCGCGGAAGCGGCCTTCGACAGCGGCCTGTCGCTGCCGATCCCGTGGACCGACACCCACGGCCGTCGCCACGAGGAAATGATCGGCCGCCCGGTCGCGATGCACGCGATGCGTGGCATCAGCGCGCATTCCAACGGCTTCCACACCTGCCGCGCGCTGCACGTGCTTCAGATGCTGCTCGGCGCGATCGACGCGCCCGGTTCGTTCCGCTACCAGCCGCCGTATCCGCGGCCGATCCCGCCGGCCAATCGCCCCGGCAAGGCGCGCCGCGACAACGGCAGCCTCGATGCGCCGCCGCTGGGTTTCATCCATGCACCCGAGGACCTCGTCGTCGACGCCGACGGCGCGCCGCGGCGGATCGACCATGCCTACTCGTGGGCCTATCCGTTCGCCGCGCACGGGATGATGCACGCGGTGATCCGCAACGCCTGGGCCGGCGACCCGTACCGCATCGACACCCTGCTGATGTTCATGGCGAACATGAGCTGGAACTCGTCGATGAACACCGGGCAGACGATGCGGATGCTCACCGACAAAGGTGCGGACGGCGAATACCGTATCCCGCACATCATCTATGCGGACGCCTATTCGAGCGAGATGGTCGCCTACGCCGACCTGGTGTTGCCGGACACGACCTACCTCGAACGCCACGACTGCATCTCGCTGCTCGACCGGCCGATCTCCGACGCCGACTGCGCGGCCGATGCGATCCGCCATCCGATCTTCGATCCGGCCACCCAGTGCGATGCCGACGGCCGTCCGCGCCACGTGCGGGGCTTCCAGTCGGTGCTGCTCGAACTGGGCGCGCGGCTGAAGCTGCCGGGCATGGTCGACGCCGACGGCGCACCGGTCTATCGCGACTACGCCGACTACATCGTCAACCACCAGCGCGCGCCCGGCGTGGGACTGCTCGCCGGCTGGCGCGGCGCCGATGGCGCGCTCGAAGGCAAGGGGCCGCCGAACCCGAAACAGCTCGAGGCCTACATCGCCCACGGCGGTTTCTGGCACACGAAGATCCCGGAGTCGGCGCGCTACTACAAGATGGCCAATCGCGACTACCTGGAATGGTCGGCGCACATGGGCTTCATCGCACGGCCCGAACCGGTGGTGTTCCAGTTGTACTCGGAGACGATGCAGAAATTCCGCCTCGCAGCGCGCGGGCATGGCGCGGCGCGGCCGCCGGCGGAACACCGCGAGCGCGTGGAGTGTTACTTCGATCCGCTGCCCATGTGGTACGAGCCGTTCGAGGGCGCCGAACTGGAAGCCGTTCGTGGTGAGCCTGTCGAACCACACGCGACGTCGCGGGATTCCGCTCATGGTTCGACAAGCTCACCACGAACGGAATCTTCGACAAGCTCACCACGAACGGAATCTTCGACAAGCTCACCACGAACGGAAGGTTCGACAAGCTCACCACGAACGGAATCTTCGACAAGCTCACCACGAACGGAATCCCTCTATCCGTTGTCGGCGATCACCCAGCGGCCGATGTTCATGTACCACGCCTGGGGTTCGCAGAACGCGTGGCTGCGGCAGATCGCCACGCGCAACGCGCTCTACATCCACCCCGACACCGCAGCCCGCCATGGCATCGTCGACGGCGGCCGGGTGCACGTGGACTCGCACAACGGCCGCATCACCGTGCCTGCGCGCTGCGCGGCGAACGTGCAGCCCGACACGGTCTGGACCTGGAACGCGATCGGCAAGCGGCGCGGCGCGTGGAGGCTGGCCAAGGATGCGCCCGAAGGCGAGCAGGGCTTCCTGCTCAACCACCTGATCTCCGACCGCACGCCCAAGGGCGACTACTTCAATGCCGATCCGGTGACGGGGCAGGCTGCCTGGTTCGACCTGCGGGTGCGGATAACCAATGCCGACGCCGAAGCTGGCGCGGGAAACGAGGCCCTCAGCCAGCCGCAGTTCCCGCCCCTGCCGATGGGCAATCCGCCCGCCGATCCATTACGCTACGGGGCCGCCCTGCGGAAGAAGCCATGAGCGGCGCCCTGGACTGGTACTTCGACGTCATCTCGCCCTTTGCGTATCTGCAATGGGTGCGGCTGCGCCGTGACCATCCGGAAGTCCTGCTCAGGCCGCGGCCGGTGCTGTTCGGCGCACTGCTGCAGCACCACGGCCAGCTCGGGCCGGCCGAGATCCCGGGCAAGCGCGCCTTCACCTACCGCTTCGTGGCATGGGAAGCGCGTCGGCTGGGCATCGAGCTGCGTTTTCCGCCGGCACATCCGTTCAACCCGGTGACCGCGCTGCGCCTGATCCTGGCGGCAGCCGATACGGTCGCCGCGACCGACGCCGTGTTCGCACACATCTGGCGCGATGGGCGCGCTGCCGACAGCGCGGCTTCGTTGCGCGAAGTCGCCGGCCGGCTGGGCATCACCGATGTCGAAGCCGCGGTCGCGCGCGAAGAGATCAAGCTGGCCCTGCGCACCAACACCGAGGAAGCCATCGCGCGCGGCGTGTTCGGCGTGCCGACCCTGCGCGTCGGGCAGGCGCTGTTCTGGGGCAACGATGCCACCGGGATGGCGCTCGACTACCTCGCCGACCCGGAGGCCTTCGCGCACGAATTCGACGCGGTCGCCGCCCTGCCGGTCGGCATCGAGCGCCGGAAGAGCGCCGCGTGAACCCGGTGTCCTCCTTCGACCCCATCATGCGTACGTCTATCGTAGGCGCGGCGGGCTGCCCGGTCCGCCATCCACGGGGGCCATCGGAACCATGAGCTGGCAGGCCTGGACTGTCGCCGGCCTGCTGGCCGGCATGATGACGCTCTTCGCCAGCGAGAAGCTGCGCTATGACGTCATCGGCCTGCTCGTGCTCGCGGTGCTGCTGGTGTCGGGCATCGTCACGCCTGCCGAGGGCCTGAGCGGCTTCTCCAACGAGGCCACGGTAGCGATCGCGGCGATGTTCGCGCTCAACGCCGGCGTGGTCGGCACCGGCGGCCTCGACCCGGTGATCGGATTGCTGGTCAGGATCAAGCAGCCGTGGCTGCTGACGTTCGCGATCATGCTGCTGATGGCCGCACTCGGCGCCTTCATCAAGAACACCGCCCTGGTGGCGACCTTCCTGCCGGTCTGCCTGACCGTCTGCGCGCGCACGCGCACGCCGCCTTCGCGGGTGCTGATGCCGATGTCCTTCGCCGCGCAGATGGGCGGCGTGTGCACCCTGATCGGCACCTCGTCCAACCTGCTCACCAACAGCCTGGCCAAGCAGGAAGGCCTGCATGGTTTTGGCGTGTTCGAGTTCGCCAAGCTCGGCGCGGTGCTGGCCGTGGTCGGCATCGGCTACATGATGCTGGTCGGGCGCTGGCTGCTGCCCAAGACCACCGACACCAAGCTCGTCGAGGACGTGGTGCACGGCAAGTACGTCACCGAGCTGCGGGTGAAGGCGGGATCGCCGCTGATCGGCCAGGCGCTCAACGAATTGCGGCTCGGCGACAAGTACGGCGTCTCGGTGATGGAACTGGTGCGCGGCGACGAGCGCATGTGGTCGCCGCAGGCGCAGAAGGTCGTCGAGGACGATGTCCTCGTGGTGCGCGGCGACTGGGACCGGCTCGGCCAGTTCCAGTATGCCGCCGGCCTGGCCCTGCAGCCGAACGCGCGCTCGGCGCATTGGGGCGGCATGGCGCGGCGGGTGCTGGTGCGCGCGATCATCGCGCCCAACACCCACCTGGTCGGCCAGACCCTGGCCGAGCTCGATTTCCGCTGGACCTACCAGGCGACCGTGCTCGCCGTGCAGCGCCGCGGCGAGGTGCTGCGCGAGCAGATCAAGCACGTGCGCCTGGACGTCGGCGACACCCTGCTGATGCAGGTCGAGGAAAAGGACCTGCCCGAACTCGAGCGCATACCCGGCCTGGTCGTGCTCGGCGAGCGCATCGACGGGCACGAGTCGCGCCGCAAGGCTCCGGTCGCGATCGCGATCCTGGTCGGCGTGGTCGCGGTCTCGGGCTTCGGCCTGCTGCCGATCGTGGTCGCCGCCCTGGCCGGCTGCGTGCTGATGGCGCTCACCGGCTGCTTCAAGTTCTCCAACGCCTACGAAGTGATGGACTGGAAGGTCATCGTCCTGCTCGGCGCGGTGCTGCCGCTCGGCATCGCGATGCAGAAGACCGGACTGGCCCAGCACATGGTCGACATCGGCATGTCGATCGTCGGCGACCACGGTTCGCTGGTGGCGCTCCTGATGGTGTACGTGCTGACCGCGTTGATGACCGAACTGATGGGACACAATCCCTCGGTGGTCATCATGCTGCCGATCGGCGTGTCGGTCGCCCATGCGATGCATGCCAATCCGAACCCGTTCGTGGTCGCCACCGCGTTCGCCGCGGCGACCTCGTTCGCCACGCCGGTGGGCTATCCGACCAACACGATGGTCTACAACGCCGGCGGCTACCGCTTCACCGATTTCCTCAAGGTCGGCATCCCGCTGATCCTGCTGTTCTGCACGATCTCGATGATCCTGATCCCGCGGTTCTGGCCGTTCGCGCAATGACCGGGCTGCCGGCTCCGTCGGCGAAGAAGCTCGGGCTGGTGATCGACCTGGACACCTGCGTGGGCTGCCACGCCTGCGCGGTGGCCTGCAAGGAATGGAACGCCGGCGGCATCGCCGGTCCGCTGACCGACGAGAATCCCTACGGCAAGGATCCGTTCGGCGTCTGGTTCAACCGCGTGCACAGCTACGAGGTTGAACCGCTTGCTGCTTCCTTCTCCCTCCGGGAGAAGGTGCCGACTGCGGAGGCAGGAAGCCGAAGCGAACGGCGAAGCCGGCCCGAAGGGCGAGCTGCGGATGCAGCGAGTAAGGCGGATGAGGGGTCGAGGACTCGTGACCTCCATCGGGTCGCAGCCCCTCACCCCAACCCCTCTCCCGAGGGGAGAGGGGTTGGGGTGGCCATGACCGTGCATTTCCCGCGCTCGTGCCTGCACTGCGAGACGCCCGCCTGCGTGACCGTGTGCCCCACAGGCGCCAGCTACAAGCGCGCCGAGGACGGCATCGTGCTGGTGGACGAGGACAAGTGCATCGGCTGCAAGCTGTGCTCGTGGGCCTGCCCCTACGGCGCGCGCGAGTATTCCGCGGTCGAGGGCGTGATGAAGAAGTGCACGCTCTGCGTCGATCGCATCTACAACGAGCACCTCGACGAGATCGAACGCCAGCCCGCCTGCGTGCAGGCGTGCCCGACGCGGGCGCGGCATTTCGGCGACCTCGGCGATCCCGGATCGAAGGTCTCGAAACTCGTCGCCGAACGTGGCGGCCGCGATCTGCTTCCCGAGCTGGGCTACAGGCCGACCAACAAGTACCTGCCGCCGCGGCCGCGACGTGCGGGCGGCGCGGAATCCGCGTCCCCGCCTTCTGCTGCGGAAGAATCGCTCGATCCGAAGGCGTTGCCGCCGGTGCTGCGCTGGCTGGACCGGGTGTTGTCGCGATGACGACGTGTGCCGGGAAAACATACGTTCTGATGGATGCTGCGTTGCCATCCTTGGCGCAACGCTGCTGGCTTCGGATCGCCCGGGGCAGGCATCGTGCCTGCCCGTTCATGTCACCCGCGCGGCAGTGCCGCGCAGGCGGGTGACATGAACCCCGCATTCTCGGTCATCCTGTTCACTACGCTGTCGGGTGCGGGCTACGGCTTGCTGGCGTGGCTCGGGCTGTTCTTCGCGACCGCCTCTCCGACGCTGTATGCGAACGCGGATGTCGAATGGTCGACGTGGTTCGCGCCGCGACTGATCGTCGTGCTGGCGATCGGGTTCGCGCTGACTGCAATCGGCCTGGCCAGTTCCACCTTCCATCTCGGCAAGCCCCAGCGTGCGTGGCGGGCTTTTTCGCAATGGCGGACCTCATGGCTGTCGCGGGAGGGGGTGCTCGCGCTGCTGACCTGGTTACCTGTGCTCGGACTCGTCGTGCTGGCCTGGCGATACGGGTTCCAGGGCAGCGACATGCCGGTCCCTCTGGCACCTTTGCTGGGCGCCTGCATGGCGTTTCTGTCTGTGCTGACCGTCGCCTGCACGGGCATGATCTACGCGTCACTCAAGCCGGTTCCCGCGTGGAGGCATCCCCTGGTGGTGCCGGTGTACCTCGTGTTTTCGCTCGTCTCGGGCTTGGTCTTGTTCGATGCGCTGTCAAGGTCGAACCAGGCGAGCCCGGATGAAGCCTTTTACTTCGTGTTCGCTCCCGGCTTCCCGATCCTGATCCTGTCGTTGTTGTTCGTGCTGACTGCGATGAAGCTGGCCTACTGGCGCGGGATCGACCGGATCGCGTTGCCTGCGCGCGAAGCTGCGACGGCCCTGGAAGGGTTCGGTCGGGTTGCGACCTTCGAGCGTCCCCACACCGAGGCGAACTATCTCACCCACGAGATGGGTTTCGTGCTCGCACGCAAGCATTCGCGGAAACTGCGGGTCGCGGCGCTGGTGCTGGTCGCAGCCCTGCCGGCGTCCGCCCTGATCGGTGGATGGGCATGGCCGTCCATCGCCATGGCGGCATCTTGGACCGCGATGCTTTCGCTGCTGGCAGGCGCCTTCGTCGAACGCTGGCTGTTCTTCGCCGAGGCGAAGCACATGGTGATGCTGTACTACTGATCCGGGCTACGCGTTGATCGCAGTCCCCGCGCGTCGCAGCGCGCGACGTCAGTGCGATGCGAGCCGCGCGAGCAGGGCGTCCGCGCCGGTTGCGAGCAGTCGTTCGGCGACGCGCAGGCCCAGCGCCTGCGGATCGTCCGCGGCGGCTTCGGCTTGCGCGCGCACGATCTCGCCACTGCGCGCATCGCCGACCAGTCCCTCAAGGCGCAACGCTTCGCCGTCGAGCGTCGCGTAGCCGGCGACCGGCACCTGGCAGTTCCCGTGCAGGCGGCGGTTCATGGCGCGCTCGGCCTCGACGCAGGTGCGCGTGGGTGCATGTTCCAGCGCCGAACAAAGCAGGCGTGTTTCGCCGTCGTCGTCGCGGCATTCGATCGCGATCGCGCCCTGCGCGACTGCCGGCAGCCAGTCGGGCGCGACCAGGCGCTGGCGGATGCGCGCTTCCAGTCCCAATCGCTGCAGGCCGGCGCAGGCGAGCAGGATGGCGTCGTAATTGCCTTCGTCGAGCTTGCGCAGGCGTGTGCCGACATTGCCGCGCAGGTCCTCGACCGCAAGGTCGGGTCGCCGGGCGCGCAACTGCGCCTGCCTTCGCAGCGAGGACGAACCCACGCGCGCGCCCTGCGGCAGCTCGTCGAGCGCGTTCCAGCGGTTGCTGACGAAGGCGTCGAAGGGATCGCCGCGCTCGAGCACGGCCGCCAGCGCGAACGGACCGTCGAGTTCCATCGGCACGTCCTTGAGCGAATGCACCGCGGCGTCCGCGCGTCCTTCCAGCATCGCGACTTCGAGTTCCTTGAGGAACAGGCCCTTGCCGCCGATGGCGGCGAGCGGCTGGTCGAGGATGCGGTCGCCGCGCGTGCTCATCGGAACGAGTTCGACCAGCAAGGTCGGATGCGCGGCGCGCAGCAGGGTGGCGACGTGCTCGGTCTGCCACAGTGCGAGCGGGCTCTCGCGCGTCGCCAGTCGCAACACTGTCATCCACAACTCCTTGTCGAAGAAGGTTCCCGGCACATGGATGTGCCGGTGGCGGCGATCAGATGATCGTCGCCGGCGCACGTGGCCCGGCTCCGCCGGGTCCGTGCGCGCGCGACTTGCGGCAGGAAGCCCAATGTCGCGCCCATCAAGTTAGAGATGTCGCAACTTGTCGCGCAACGCCGGCAGGCAGCGCCGGCTGACTTCCAGCGGCGCGGCGATGTCGCGCAGGACGACGTGGGCCTGGCCGTCGGCCGTGCGGCGCAGCTCGATCAGGGCGTCGGCGGCGACCAGGCAGTTGCGGTGGATGCGCAGGAAGCGGTCGCCGAATTCGGCTTCGAGCGACTTCAGCGATTCCTCGATCAGGTCCTCGCCGCGGGTGTGGTGCACGGCGACGTATTTTTCGTCGGCCTGGAGGAAGGCGATCTCGCCGACCGGGATCAGGCGCAGGCTGCCGCGCAGGCGCGCCGACAGGTGGGTGCGCGGCTTGTTGCGCGGCAGGCTGGCCACGCGCGCGATATCGGGACGCGCGGCAGCGTGGCGGCGCGCGCGTTCGAGCGCCATCGCGAGTCGCTCGGCGCGGACCGGCTTCACCAGGTAATCGACAGCGGCCGCCTCGAAGGCCGACAGCGCGTGCTGGTCGTAGGCGGTGCAGAACACCAGTGCCGGTGGCGCGTCGAGCAGGGCGAGGTGGTGCGCGGTTTCGAGGCCGTCCATCACCGGCATCGCGATGTCGAGCAGGAGCAGGTCGGGCCGCAGGCGCTCGACCGCGTCCATCGCCTCGCGGCCGTTGCCGGCCTCGCCGACCACGACCACGTCGGCATGCTCGGCGAGCAGGGCGCGCAGGCGCTCGCGTGCGAGCGGTTCGTCGTCGGCGATCAGGACATCCATGCGGCGTTCCCGGGCGGTTGGCGATGCGTGCGGCGATCCCGAATGCCTGCATGGTAGCCAGCGGCGCGGCGCATGGCCACGAGTTGCTGCTCCGGCCGGCTCAGCCGCCCGTTAAGCGCGCGCCGAGCCACGCCGACAGCGCGGCGATTTCGGGCGCGCAGACCTGGTGCGCCATCGGGTATTCGTGCCATTCCACCCGCAGGCCGAGCGCGGTGAGCTGGTCGCGGCTGGCGGTGCCGTAGGCGGCGGCGATGACCGGGTCGTGCTGGCCGTGCGCCATGAAGACCGGCGTGGCGCGTGCGGCGACGGTGATCTCGGCGCGGGTCGCAGCGACCAGCGGCAGGTAGGTCGAGAGCGCGATCAGGCCGGCCAGTGGCTCGCTGCGTCGCAGGCCGGTCGCCAGCGCGATCGCGCCACCCTGCGAGAAGCCGGCGAGCACGATCCGCGATGGCGGGATGCCGCGCGCGACCTCGCGTGCGATCAGTGCCTCTACCTGGGCGATGCTGGTGCGCACGCCGTTCGCGTCTTCGTGGTTCAGCCGGTCGAGGCTGATGATGTCGTACCAGCCGCGCATGCGCGCGCCGCCGTTGAGGGTGATCGGCCGCACCGGCGCGTGCGGAAACACGAAGCGGATCGCCGGCCAGCCCGGTCGCAGCAGTTCCCGCACGATCGGCACGAAGTCGTTGCCGTCGGCGCCCAGGCCGTGCAGGAAGATCACGCTCCACGTCGGCGCCGGGCCGGTCTGCGCTTCGATGCCGTCGAGCAGGTCGATGGGATTCATGGTGATTCGCGATGTCGGCAACGTGCAGTATCGCAGGCGGCGGATGCGCGCGGGCCCTTCATTCGCGGGCGTCGATGCCGACGATGTTGCCGTGCTCGTCGTGGTGGACCACGCAGATGCGGCTGTCCTGCCCGGCGACGATATCGTGTTCGGGAAGGTCGAAGTACTCGGCGTAGTCCTCCAGCGTCTGCACGCCGTGGGCGTGGGTCAGCTTGCGGGTGGGCAGCAAGGTCCACAGCATCAGCAAGGCGCTGGTGCCGAGCAGGGCGATCAGCGAATGCGCCAGCGGGATCGGCGTGAGCGTGTCGAGCACCTGGATCGCCGCCGGCGTGAAGCTCATGTGGAGCTCGATCACCTGCAGCAGCTTGCGGAACACCGGCAGCCACAGCAGGATCCAGCCGCCCCACATCAGCGCGGTGACCACGTCGGAAAGCAGGCGGCGGCGCCAGGAAAGGTCGCTGCGGGCATTGATGATCAATCGTTGCGCCACGGCTCAGGCCCCGGCCTTTTTCTTGCGCAGGTGCGCGCCGCGGTCCGGACTGACCCAGCGCGCGCGCTTGCCTTCGCCGCGGAAGATCGCGCGCGGGAAGGCGACCACGGTCGCGGCGATGTTGATCAGCCAGAACACGGCCGGGTACCAGATCATCCAGTAATAGTTGCGCCCGAGGCCGGTATCGTAATGGCCGTCGAGCCACTTGCTGGCGAAGAACTGCAGCAGGCAGGTCGTGCCGAGCAGGACGCCGCTCCACTGCGGGATCAGCGGCGAACCGATGATCGGCACCATGCCGTGCGGCAGCACGTAGCCGAGCAGCCAGATCACCACCATCGCCAGCAGCGCGTACGACCACACCATGCTCAGCACCAGTTCGAGCAGCAGCGGCCACAGGTGGTTCTGCGACGGATGCAGGATCACGTCGAGGTTCTTGCCGAGCACCTGCGCGCCGCCGGTGGCCCAGCGCAGGCGCTGCTTCCACAGGCCGCGCAGGGTCTCGGGCATCAGGATCCACACCAAGGCGCGCGGCTCGAAGCGCACGTCCCAGCCGTCGCGCTGCAGTTTCCAGGTGATGTCGATGTCCTCGGTGAGCATGTCCGGCGACCAGTAGCCGACGTGGTGCACGGCCGACTTGCGGAACGCGGTGATCACGCCCGAAACCGTGAACAGCCGTCCGAACGTGCGCTGCGCGCGCTTGATCATTCCGACGATCGAGGAGAACTCGCCGACCTGGACGCGGCCGAGCAGGGTCGAGCGGTTGCGGATGCGCGGGTTGCCGGTGACCGCGGCGACGTCGGGGTCCTCGACGAAGTGGCGCACCATCCAGTGCGCGCAATGCGGGTCGAGCAGGGCGTCGCCGTCGATGCCGATCAGGATCTCGTGTTTCGCGAGCAATGAGCCGGCCTGCAGGCCCATCGCCTTGCCCTGGTTCTGCGCCAGGTGCACCACGCGCAGGCGCGGGTTCTGGGCCGCCATGCGGTCGAGGATTTCGCCGGTGTTGTCCTTGCTGCCGTCGTTGATCGCGATGACTTCGAAGTCGGGATAGTCGAGCGCGAGCGCGTGGCCGATCGTCTCCTCGGCGTGCGCGCCCTCGTTGTAGCAGGGGATGAGGATGCTCACCGGCGGCGTGTCCGGCAGCGGTATCGGGCGGTCGAAACGCGGGTCCTTGCGTTCCCAGCGCCAGTAGAACAGCGCCGCGCCCATCATCCACAGGTAGGACATGAACAGCGGGTAGTAGTAGACGAAACCCTGGAGGCCGAGCCAGAGGGTGTTGAGCAGCGCATGGAGGCTCAGCGACTGCATGCGTCAGCGGATCACCGGAACGGGCAGCGGGTTGTTCGGCTTGCTGTCGAAGGCTGGGCGCACCGCCGCCGGGTTGGGGATGTTCTTGTACACGTTGTCCGGATAGTAGGCGATGTTCTGCACGCCCCAGGCGTAGAGCTGGCGGATCGTGGCGGCGATCTCCGGGCTCGGGATCGGCGCGTCGTCGTGGCGCCAGTCGACGGTCTGCAGTTCCATCACCACCTTCGCCATCGCGCCCGGGTGCTCGTCCACCTTGTCGACCAGGGCCTTGAGGAAGGCGGTCGGGTCGGCGGCGTTCTCCATGTAGGGCATCGCCATGATCGCGGTGTAGTCGTAGTTGGCCAGCGAGTTGTCGAGCGACTGCGAGTACCAGACCTCGGACCGCGGGTTGAGCACGACGCTGGCGTAGAGGTTGCGCGCGGTGCGGATGCCGGGCTGCTCGTCGGCCACGACCTGGGCGAGTTCGTGGGTGAAGTTGTCGAGCTCGTTGATCTTCAGGATCGTCCAGCGCCCGACCAGGTCGTCGCTGGCGCGGATCTTCTCCACCGAATCGGGCAGGCCCCATTTCACATAGGCCTTGAGCGCCTCGGGGCTGGCGTCCTCGTAGTCCGACAGGGTGACGTCGTCGTGGAAGAGGATGCCGTCGATCGGTGTCGAGCGCGCGAGGTCCTGGTAGATGTCCTTGATCACCTGACGCGCGCGCGGCGAGAACGGCGAGAGCCGCGGATAGCCCATCGCGACGTGGCCGCTGTCCTTGTTCGGCAGGGTCACCACCATGTCCTTCGACGCCGGCTCCTTCGCCGGCAACTGCCAGGCGAGCGCGGGCATCCAGGCGTAGATGTGCTTGACCGGCGTGCGCGTGGCGATCTGCCAGGCGACGCGGTTGAACAGGTCGGCGCGCATCGGCACGTGGCGGTTCGGGAAGTACACCGCGTCGGCGGCGCCGTTGCCGTCCGGGTCGGCGAAGGCCTGCAGGTAGACGGTGTTCACGCCCATCTCGGCGACCCGGTCGAGCAGGTGGCCGAGGTTGACCTCGGTCTGCTTCGGGTCGTTGTCGTAGATGTAGTCCAGGTCGATGTGCATGATCTTGCCGGGCCGGTCGTCCGACGCGTCCTCGGCCTTGCTGCGCAGCGCGATCTCCTGGGCAAGGTCGGCCAGGCCCATCGTGCGGTCGATCAGCGAGCGGCGCAGGCCCCACAGCGGCGTGTCGGCGGTGTTGCCGCCGTCGTCGAGGGTCAGGCCGATCGGCATGCCGAGCTCGGCGGCGATCCTGCGGGTCTCGATGTTGTAGCGGCCGTAAGGCCAGACGATGATGCGCGGCGCCTTGCCCAGGTGCTTGCGCAGTTCCTCGCTGCTGTGGGTCAGGTCGGCGCGCACGCGCTTGTCGTAGTCGGCCTCGTCCTCGTAGCGGTTCTTCTCGGCGATCCAGCGGCGCGCGGTCGCGGCCGGCTGCAGGTTGCCCTGCGGGTTGGCGACGATGCCCTCGTGCATGCCGTAGGTGTGGCTGGCGACCTCGACCAGGCCGCTCTTCGTCATCTCGCGCAACTGCTCCCAGGACAGCAGGTCGGTGCGCGGGATCGAACGACCGTCGAAATTCACCTTGCCGTTCTCGGGCACGTCCATCCACTTGCCGACCAGGGCGACGACCGCCGGCGCGTTGAACAGCTTGAGGATCGGGAAGGCATGCTCGTACATCGAGCGGTAGCCGTCGTCGAAGGTGATCAGCACGGCCTTGTCGGGCAGCGGCTTCTTGCCGTTCCAGTCGGCCAGCACCTGGTCGACGCTGACGAAGTGGTAGCCGTTGTTCTTCAGCCAGTCGAGCTGGCGCACGAACATCGTCGGCGAGACCGTGTACATCGGGATCAGCGCGTCGTCGCGCTCGGCGACCTCGTGGTAGCTCAGGATCGTGAGCCTTGGTTGCTCCGGCGCGGCCGACGCCGCCGGAGCTGCGATCAAACCGCATAGCGCGAACAGGCTCAGCAGGAACAGGAGGGACGCGGTTTTCATCGACGGCATGCTGGAGTCGGAAAGAGGGGCGATCGGCCTTTCGGGACGCGCCAGTATCGGCCGCCGCGGATTGCAGGCCACCGCTGGCAGGATTAAGGATTTTTCAGGAAGCGGCGAGCCTCCCCTCGCCCGGGCCTGAACGACGACATAACCGGATCGCCCGGTATTGCCGCACGCGCGGCTCCCCAGAACGGACTGACGATTCCATCACGCTTTTTCCCCGACCGGCGGGTCTATGGTCGGGTCTGTCCATCGTCGTCGTCTTTTGGCGTTGGTGGTGAATAGATCATCCGACTTCCCCCGGAGTCGATCATGTCTTCTGGTCGCGAATGGATTCGCAGTACGGTCCTGCCTCAGTGGATGTGGCTGGCCGCCCTTCTCGCCTACATCGTGTCCGCGGCGCTGGGGCTCGCGCTAGCGCTGCCCGGCACCAATGCCTCGCCGTTCTGGCTCCCGACAGGGCTGGCCATTGCCCTGCTGTATCGCCATGGCCTGCGATTCTGGCCGGTGGTGCTGGCCGGTGCGCTCGCGATCAACTTCCTGTTCATGCTGCGCGCGGGCGTCGCGCCGGGACTCGCGCTGACGGCCAGCATCGGTGTCGGAGCAGGCAACATGCTCGAGGCCGTGGTCGGCGTATGGCTGCTGCGGCGCACCGCGGGTTACCGGTTTCCGTTCGGCAACGTGCGCGGGTTCGGCGCGTTCGTGCTGTCCTGCGCGGTGTTCGCGCCCGCGTTGAGCGCCAGCATCGGCGTGACGGTCTCGCGCTGGGCGAGCATGGGGGGCGGGTCCGACTATGGCGCGAACTGGCTGACCTGGTGGGTGGGCGACGCCAGTGGCGCCCTGACCCTGGCCCCGGTCCTCATGCTGGCGATGCACTCGCAGTGGCGGATGCCCACGCGCGGACGCCTGGTCGAGGCGGGCGCACTGTTCCTCGCGCTCGTGCTGGGGACGATGACGGTGTTCGGCCTGTGGCTGAACCACGGCGAGCACCGCTACCCGCTCGTCTTCTTCCTGCTGCCCGTCATCCTCTGGGCCGTGCTGCGCTTCCAGACCGCCGGTGCGGTCACCACGGTCCTGCTGATCTCCCTGATCGCGGCGGTCGGCTCGCTCGGCGGCGGTGGACCCTTCGCCCGCGAGGACGTGCACGAGGCGCTGCTGCTGCTCCAGGTCTTCATCATCGTGGTGGCCATCACCACGCTCGGCCTCGCCGCGGTGCTCGTCGAGCGCAGCCGGATGGCGGCGATGCTCGCGCAGGCCAACCGCGAGCTCCACGAACTGGCGTTCAACGATCCGCTCACCGGCCTGCCGAACCGGCTCACCCTGATCGACCGGCTCGAGCAGGCCGAGCGCGCCTCGCGTCGCGACCACCGGCGCGCGGCCCTGTTCTTCCTCGACCTGGACAGGTTCAAGCGCATCAACGATTCGCTTGGCCACCAGGCCGGCGACGTCCTGCTCAAGACCGTGGCCAGCCGCCTGCGCACGGCCGTGCGCGAAGTCGATACGGTCTGCCGGCTGGGCGGCGATGAATTCGTGATCCTGCTGCCGGAAATCGACATGGCCGCCGATGCATCCGTCGTGGCGGAGAAGATCATCGAATGCCTGCGCGAACCTATCCACCTGGGACATCTCGACCTGACGATCACCACCAGCATCGGCATCGCCCTGGTCCCCGACGACGGTACCGACAGCGGCGAGGTGATGCGCCACGCCGACCTTGCGATGTACTGCGCCAAGCAGCGCGGACGCGACCATTTCCTCTTCTACACCGCCGAGATGGACGAGGACGCGGTGGCCGGCCTCGAGCGCGAGCACGAGTTGCGCCAGGCGCTGGCCGAGCAGCAGTTCTGCCTGCACTACCAGCCGATCGTCGACTTGCGCGATGGCCAGGTGGTCGGCGTCGAAGCGCTGCTGCGCTGGCAGCATCCGAAGTTCGGGCTGCTGCCGCCGCGCGAGTTCGTCCCGTTCGCGGAGGCAAGCGGCTTGCTGGTCGACATCGGCGCCTGGGCGCTCGCGCAGGCCGGCGCCGAGATCCGGCAACTGCGCGATGGCGGCCAGGACATGCTCAAGCTCTCGGTCAACCTGTCATTGCGCCAGCTGCGCGACCGCAACCTGCCGGCCCGCGTCGCCGGCGCGCTGGAAGAGACCGGCCTGGACGACCGCTGGTTGACCCTGGAGGTCGACGAGGGCGTGCTCCAGGAAGACCTGCTCGCGCGCCTGGACGCGCTGCACGAATCCGGCCGCATCGGCATCTCGCTGACGATGGATGGCCTCGGCGCGGCTGGCTCGTCCATCAAGCTGCTCAAGCGCCTGCCGGTGAGCGTGGTCAAGATCGACCAGGAACTCGTGGGCCAGCTGCAGCACGATCCGTCCGCGCGCGATGTCAGCATGGCGATCATCGCCATGGCCCATCGTCGCGACCTGGCCGTGATCGCCGAATGCGTCGAAACGCCGGAGCAGAGGGATTTCCTGGTCGAGGCCGGCTGCGACTTCGCGCAGGGATTCTGGTTCCACCGACCGCTGCCGCTGCCCGAGCTGTCGGCCCTGCTGGCGCAGGTGCGCGAAACGCCAGCGGTCGCGCGCCCCTTCACGCTGCGGGAATCGCTGGGGCTCTGAGCGATCGCGTCATCGCCTGACCGCCGCGGCAACATCTCGCGGGCATCGTCGTCCCTGTAATCTCTCGCCATCGGTCGATGTGGGGACGGCAAGGTCATGGCGTGGAGCAACTGGTTGAACAAGTTCGTCGAGGCGCGGCGGACGGCGTCGGTGCATCCGTCGGCCGCGCTGCCGAAGGACTTCGTCGCCGCCTGGCAGGAGGCCCGGCGCCAGCTCGGCCTGCCCGAGGAGGACATGGTGCGCGCGGTCGCCGACTTCCTCGGCGTGCCGGTCGCCGACCTGGCCTCGCTCGATCCGGGCGCGCTGCGCCACCTGCCCGAGGCCTACGCGCGCGAACGCTTCGTGCTGCCGCTGCGCAGCGAAGGCGGCGTGCTGCATGCGGCGATGGCCGACCCCGGCGATCCCGATGCCGCCGCGCATCTGCGCTTCGGATCGGGACTGGCGATCGCAATCGGCTTCGCCAGCCCCGAGGCGATCGAGGAGCGCATCAACTTCGCGCATGGCGAAGCCGCCGACATCGCCGCCGGCGAACTGCTCTCGCTCGACAGCCACGCCAGCGACGCCCACCTCGATCCGATCGTGCGCGTCGCCAACGCGATGCTGCGCAAGGCGGTCGAGCTCGACGCCTCGGATGTCCACATCCAGCCGCACCTCGGCGGCGGGATCGTGCGCATGCGCGTGGACGGCCTGCTGCGGCGGGTGATGACCCTGCCGAAGAACGTCGCGATGCACGTGATCCGCCACTTCCTCGCGGTCGGCGGCATGGACCCGGTCGGCATGCACCTGCCGCAGGACGGCCGCTACCAGGTGTTCGTCGACGGCCGCCGCTACGACCTGCGCCTGTCGATGGCGCCGGCGCGCGGCGGCGCGACCCTGGTGATCCGCATGCTCGACCAGTCGCGCTCGTTCTCGCTGGGCCAGCTCGGATTCTCGACCGCCGACCGCAATGGCCTGCAACGCGCGGTCGCGCGCACCTCGGGCCTGCTGCTGCTGACCGGGCCGACCGGCTGCGGCAAGACCAGCACGTTGTACGCGCTGCTCGCCGGACTCAACCGGCCCGAGGTCAGCATCGCCACCGTCGAGGATCCCGTCGAATACGAAGTGGCCGGACTCGCGCAGACCGAGGTCAACGAGAAGCGCGGCCTGTCCTTCGAGATCGCGATCCGCGCCCTGATGCGCCAGGATCCGAACGTGATCCTGATCGGCGAGATCCGCGACGCGGCTTCCGCGAGCGCTGCGGCGCGCGCCGCGCTGACCGGACACCTCGTGCTCTCGACCCTGCACACCAACACCGCGCGCACCGCGCTCTCGCGACTGGCCGACCTCGGCGTCTCCGAGGAGGTGCTCGGCGAGATCGTGATCGCGATCGCCGCGCAGCGCCTCGTACGCACGTTGTGCCAGGCCTGCGCGCAGCCGATCGAGGCAGCCCAGCGCCCCGCCGAACAGCTCTTCCTCGAACTGTGCGACGAACTGCCCGCGAAGCGCGCGGTCGGCTGCGAGGCCTGCGGCTACAGCGGCTACAAGGGCCGGCTGCCGCTGGTCGAGATCTACGAGCCTTCAGCCGAGGACCGCACGGCCCTGCTGGCCTCGCGTTACGGCACCCGCGGCGAGACCGAGGGCCACGAGAACGTGATGGCCCAGGACGCGCTCGAGATGATCGTTTCCGGGCTCACCACGATCGAGGAAGCCGAACGCGCGCTCGGCTATTCGTTCTGGAGCGGCCTGGCGCTCGCCCGCGGCCGACCGTTGCCGGCGGGGCACGGGCTGGCGTCGAGCCTGTTCGGCGATCACGACGGCCGACCCGGCGTGCTCCTGGTCGACGTCGCCGAGGCCTCGTGCCCGGGGCTGGCCGCCGCGATCGGGGAGGGCGGCTTCGCCGTGCATGCGGCGAAAACCCTCGACGAAGCGCGCGACATGCTCCATCGCGTGCCGAGCATCTACCTGCTGCTGGTGGACCTGCGCGATGGCGGCGACGCGGGCGCGCGCCTGCTGCGCACCGCGCGCGAATCGCTCGCGTGGTCGGGCCTGCCTGCGGTCGTGCTGGTGCCGGCGGGTGCGTCGACGAAATCCGCGAGCCTGTCCGACCACCGCCTCGCCAAGCCGGTGGAAGCCGCGCAGGTGGTCGAGGCGCTGCGTCGGGCGATGGCGTAGGAAATTCCTGGCCCGCCAAGACTCGAATCGATGGTGACGCTCGCTCGGCGTGATCCGGCGCCTGTTTGCCGGCGTAGTTGTCCTGCAGAAGGGCCCCTGGCCGGGGAAACCAATAGACTGGTCATGCTGGCGCTTTGGCTTGTCCGGATGTCATGACCGATCACATCGATACCACGCAATGGCAACGGCTCGGCGAGCTGTTCGATCGCGCCATCGGCCTCGATGCCGCGGGACGCGAGGACCTGCTGCGGTCGATCGAACGCGAGGATGCCGGACTCGGCCGCGCGCTCGCGTCCCTGCTCGACTCGGATGCACGGCACCATGGCCTCACGGCCCAGTACCGCGAGCGCCTGCTGCAGGACTCCCTGGAAGCCATCAGCGGTCCCGATCTCGCCGTCGGCGACCGGATCGGTCCTTACGTCCTGCGTGAAAACCTCGGGCAGGGCGGAATGGGCGTGGTCTTCCGCGCCGAGCGCGCGGACGGGCAGGTGCGGCAGGACGTCGCGATCAAGGTCATCAAGCTCGGCATGGACACGCGCGAGGTCATCGCGCGCTTCGAGGTCGAGCGACAGGCGCTTGCGTTGATGGAGCATCCGCACATCGCGCGCATGTTCGATGCGGGAGCGACCGAAACGGGGCGGCCCTACTTCGTGATGGAACTCGTGCACGGCGAGCCGATCTCGGAATACTGCACGGCGCACGGGCTGACGATCGTGCAGCGGCTCGAGCTGATGGAGCAGGTGTGCGCGGCGGTGCAGCACGCGCACACCAAGGGCATCATCCACCGCGACATCAAGCCGGGCAACGTGATCGTCAGCACCCAGGACGGCCGGCCGTTCGCGAAGATCATCGACTTCGGCATCGCCAAGGCCACCAGCGGCCGGTTGACCGAAAAGACCCTGCTTACCGAACAGTTCCTGATGATCGGCACGGCGCTGTACATGAGCCCGGAGCAGGCCGCCGGCAGCGCGGACATCGACACCCGCACCGACATCTACGCGCTCGGCGTGATCCTGTACGAACTGCTCACCGACACCACGCCGATCGAATCGGATTCGCTGCGGACGGCGGCCCATGCGGAAGTCCAGCGGATCATCCGCGAAGTCGACCCGCCGCGGCCGAGCGTACGGCTGCTGCAAGCCATCACGACGAAACCTGGCACCACGAAACCCGGTACGACGAAACCGGGTGCGACGGCATCCGGCACGACGACGTCCGAGGAGACAGCCAGGGGCGGGATCGAGCCGCGCGTGCTGGTGCGGATGGTTCGCGGCGAACTCGACTGGATCGTGATGAAGGCGATCGAGAAGGATCGCGCCCGACGCTACGAGACAGCCGATGCGCTGGCGCAGGACGTGCGCCGTTACCTGGCGGGCGAGGCGGTGCTGGCTGCCCCGCCAGGCGCCCGTTACCGCATGCGCAAGTTCGTCCGGCGCCACAAGGGACCGGTTGCCGCAGGATCGTTGATCGCGGCCGCGCTGCTGGCCGGGATCGTGGCGTTCGCCTGGCAGGCCCGCATCGCGCAGCAACAGACACGCATCGCGCGGCAACAGGCTCTGCTCGCCCAGCAGCACGCCAGCGAAGTGGAACAGGTTGCCCAGTTCGAAGGCGAAATGCTCCACGAAATCGACACGAATCGGGCCGGCACGCAACTCATGGACGACATCCGGGCCAAGCTGGCGGAAGCTCTGGTCAAGGCGGGCGTGCCGGAAAAAGAGCGCGCCGGACAACTCGCGACGTTCGCAGGCCTCTTGCAGCAGGTGAATGCCACCGATGCCGCGCGGGACCTGCTTGTCAACGCCACCCTGAAGCCGGCAGTAGCGGTCGTCGACAAGCGGTTCCGGAACCAGCCGGTCGTGGCTGCGACCCTGGACCAGGCGCTCGCGGACCGCTACAAGGTCATGGGCTTGTTCGATGCGGCGATGCCGCTGCAGCAGCGAGCCCTGGCTACGCGCCGACGCCTGCTCGGCGACGATCAGATGGACACGCTGAGGTCGATCGACGAGATGGGCGTGCTTCTTCAGGAAGAGGGCAAGCCGGACGAAGCCGAGCCCTACCTTCGCGAGACGATGGAGAAGATGCGTCGCAAACTGGGCCCGGGAAACCCGGACACGGCCGAATCGATGTATTTGCTGGCAGGCCTGCTCCAGGACGAGGGCAAGCTTGACGAGGCCGAGTCGCTCTATCGCGAGGCGCTGCAGGCGCAACGTCGTGCGCTGGGTGACAACAGCCCGTATACCCTGCGCACGAAGCACAACCTGGGCGTGTTGCTGTGGTCCGAGCACAAACTGAGCGAGGCCGAACCCTACCTTCGCGAGACGCTGGAAAAGGATCGCCGCGTGCTCGGCGAAGACGACCCGGACACCCTGGTCTCGATCAACAGCCTGGGCGTGCTGCTCGTTTCCGAAGGCAAGCTGGACGAAGCCGAGCGGTACTATCGGGAGGGGCTGGAGAATAGCCGCCGCGTGCTCGGAGAGGATCATCCGGACACGCTAACGGCGATCAGGAACCTGGGCAGCCTGCTGCAGAAGGAGGGCAAGCTGGACGAGGCCGGGAAGTACGATCGGGAAGGACTCGAGAAAAGCCGTCGCGTGCTGGGAGCGGAAAATCCCAAGACCCTGATCGCGGTCAGCAATGTCGGCGACTTGTTCGTCCTCCAGAAGAAGTACGCCGAGGCGGAAAAACTGCTGGCCCCGAACGAAGCAGCGGCCCGCAAGGCGTTCGTCGGCGACCCGGTGAGGGTCGCGCTGTTGCTGCTGCACCTGGGCAAGGCCCGCACCGGGCTGGGCGAGTTCGCCGCCGCGCAAGCCGATCTGCTCGAAGCGCAACCCGCCGTGCTCGCGAAATTCGGCCCGAAGGACAAGTACACGGTCGAATGCACCCGCGCCCTCGTCGATCTGTACACCGCCTGGAACGCCAGGGAGCCCGGCAAGGGCCACGACGCCAGCGCCGTCGAATGGAAGAAGAAACTGGACGCGCTGGATACTGCAAGTCCGGCAGTCGCAGGGCCGAAGCCGTCGCCGACTGCAAGCCACTGATCGGGTGGCACGCGCATCAGCGGCCGTTGGCTGCCAGTGCATCTACGATCGCGTCACTCGATTTCTTTCGACGACTGCATGATCCAGCCTGACCAAAACAAGACGCCCCGGGTTCGGCACCCGGGGCGTTGCGCCAGCTACACAGCGATCGCTCAGGGAATGTTGTCGTACGTCTCCCAGGCCGAGAGCAGGTTGGCCGCATTCACCGAGCCCAGGCCGGCCGCGAAGCTCCAGCCGGGTTGCGCCGGATACAAGAGGGTCTTCTTGTTGTAATGGATCGGATCGGTCGAGGTCAGGCCTACCTGCCATCCGGCCAGGCCCTGGTCGTTGGCCACGACCGTTCCGTAGAAGTAGCAATCGGGCGTCACCACGTCGGGCAAGTGCTGGACGCACTGGCTGGAGATGTTGCCGCGGGTCACGTTGTGGAACACGCAGGCCGACGTCCCGTTGACGCCGTTGTCGGCGTTGCAGGTGGCAAGGCTGGGCGGAGGCGGATGGCCAGCGGTGCCGTATTCCTTCTCTGCCAGGGCATACAGCGTCGGCGCGGCGTTGCCCTGATCCTTCGCTCCACCCTGCAACTGCATGCCCTGGTCGATCAGGGCCTGGATCCCCGCGAACATCGGCGCGGACAGCGAAGTACCGCCGACGGCATCAATCCCGCCGGGGAAGCCGGGCACGCACCTATCCGTCGCATCGCAAATGATCGCCAGGGTCTTGCCTTCGAACGAGCCGGCGAACAACGACACATCGGGCAGGTCACGCCAGCCGTCCCCGGCCGCGCCATGGACCTGCGCCTGCCATGCCGGCTTGCCCTCCATCGAAGAGGACCCGCCGCTACTGGCTTCGGAGAGTACGTCCCTGGTTTTCACACCGCCAATCAGTTGCTTCTTGCACAAGGCCAACGCGCTGACGCCGAAGAACCGTGCGGCCACGTCGTTGCCGCACGACATGTTCCAGGGGATTTCCGGAATGTAGGAAAGCACGTTGCCGTATCCGGGAATAAATGTATTGCCGAAATACTGGGCCGTGGTGTGGTCATACAGATCGGCGACATCGGTGCCGCCGACGGCAGTGACGTGCGGGGAGGTGGCCAGGGCGTTCGCATCGATGCCCTGGCCCTGGATGACGCGGTCGTTGAAGTTCGGATTGGATCCCGAATCGCCGCTGGCGACGAACACCGAAATGCCCTCGGCATCGGCCTGCTCCCACATCGCGTCGACCGCCGTCTTGCTGGCGAGGTCGATCGAATGCTCGCCGATGCCGTAGCTCGCGCTGATGATGTCGGGCCGGGTCTTGCCGTTGATCAGGTTGTTCGCGGCGGTGAAGACCCCGCCAAAGAAGTTGTGCGAGTAGATGCCGGCGCAACTGGCTACTTCGATGTTCGCGCCCGGCGCCAACGCAGTCGCCCACTCGGCATCGAGCAGGGTCTCGACGTCGTCCTCCAGACCTGCGGCGTCCGGGTTGACGCAGTAGGTCCGGTTGAAGTTGCCGACGGGCAGCGGCTGGATCTGCTTGAACGTGCCGCCAAAGTGAACCAGCTTGAACCGGTCCACGAAGTCGTACCAATCCTTCGCCTGCATCGCGGCGTCCTCGACCACCGCGATGGTCATGCCCTTTCCGGTCACGCCGCCGGCGTACAACTGGTCGGCCGCGTACATCTTCGCCAGATCGTAGGGCACCAGGACGCGCGATCCATCAGGATGGTAGATGGCCATCGGCTTGGCCCCGGAGCCTGCTTTCGTGTCCGGGTCCGCGATGTTGAACCTGCCAGTCGCCGGGTCGAATTGCCCCATCTTTTCGGTGACATGCAGCGGCCTGGGATGCAGGTCGTTGAGTCCGGCGACGCCGACCACCACGTCCTTCAGCGCGGATGGCAGGCTGATGTCGCGGTCATTGGCGATGTGGCTTTCGTTGCCGATCGCGTAGCGGCGTTCCTGGACATGGAAGGCCTGCCCGATGCTTCCCGCCGTGCCGCTGAAATCGATCTGCATCCGGTTCGGGTACACCGCGTTCACGGTCAAGCCGTGAGCGGTGAGCCACGCGCTCGCGGCAGCGATGTCGGCGTCGGCGACGCCGAAGGTGTTGCCGAATTCCTCGGGAGTGACCCATTGGTGGAACTTCGGCGAATGCGGATCGTGCTGCGCGGCAATCAGCCCATCGAGGACCGATTGCCGCAGCGCGCTGCGCCTGAGGACCAGTTGGACATGTTGCATCGGGGTCGCATCGGGCACGCTGCCTATCGGCGCCTGGAGGTCCAGCAGCGCCAAGTGGCTGTGCCGCACCGGCGTCAGCACGCCGTCGTCGACGCGCCGGGTCACCCGCGGCGCTTCGGCGGTACGCAGGTCGGCGATCGCCGGATGCGCCTGCACGACGACAGGCAAGGCGGCCAGTGCGGCCAGGAGCGTGTGCAGGTGGTGCTTGCTCGATTTCATGAAGCCTCTTCGAAACGGGGTATGGTTGGGAATGACAAGCGCGGTGTTGCTCTGGGTGAAGACCCTGCTCATTCAGAGCGGGTCGGCCCAAGCCATGCTTTCAGGAAATGATGGCTTGGCCATTGCGGACAACCAATTCTTTGCAGAACGCCGCGGATGGCCTGCATCGCTTTTCTGGGCCCACCAGGACTCGAACCTGGAACCAAGGGATTCGCGGTCTCCGATCGTTTCCGATCGGCGCGGACTATCTCTTCACCCGCAGCAATCGCTGGTGGGGTGCGGGACGCTCGAGCCTGTGATCAAGGGCGCTGAAGCCCCCAGGTAGTCTCTGCACCTTCCGGCGGTGTACCGCCGGCTTGGCTCAGGATCGCCACCGTCCAGTCCCGGTCAGGCGACTGCCGCTGAGGTTTCCCTGAATTCATCCCGTTCCCGTCCGCGTCTTCCGGCGCGGCGGCACCTTGCTGATGAGTCCCCTGCTCTAACCATTGAGCTATAGGCCCGTGCTTCAATCATAGAACGTTGTCGCGCGCAGCGCGACGATCACCATACGAAAACGGCCGCTTGCGCGGCCGTTGGGCACGAGAACGGTGGAACACCCTTCTTCCTTCTCGCCCTCTCCCGCAAGGGAAGAAGGAAAACACGCTCACTCGTTGTCCAGGAACGAGCGCAACTGCTCCGAGCGGCTCGGGTGGCGCAGCTTGCGCAGGGCCTTGGCTTCGATCTGGCGGATGCGCTCGCGGGTGACGTCGAACTGCTTGCCGACTTCCTCGAGGGTGTGGTCGGTGTTCATGTCGATGCCGAAGCGCATGCGCAGCACCTTGGCTTCGCGCGGGGTCAGGCCGGCGAGGACGTCGCGCACGGTCTCCATCAGGCCGATGTTGGTGGCGGCTTCCGACGGGGACTCCTGGTTGGTGTCCTCGATGAAATCGCCGAGATGGGAATCCTCGTCGTCGCCGATCGGGGTTTCCATGGAGATCGGTTCTTTCGCGATCTTGAGCACCTTGCGGATCTTGTCCTCGGGCATCTCCATCTTCGCCGCCAGTTCCTCGGGCGTCGCTTCGCGGCCCATTTCCTGCAGCATCTGGCGGGAAATGCGGTTGAGCTTGTTGATCGTCTCGATCATGTGCACCGGGATGCGGATGGTGCGCGCCTGGTCGGCGATCGAACGGGTGATCGCCTGGCGGATCCACCACGTCGCGTAGGTCGAGAACTTGTAGCCGCGGCGGTATTCGAACTTGTCGACTGCCTTCATCAGGCCGATGTTGCCTTCCTGGATCAGGTCGAGGAACTGCAGGCCGCGGTTGGTGTACTTCTTCGCGATGGAAATCACCAGGCGCAGGTTGGCCTCGACCATTTCCTTCTTGGCCTTGCGGGCCTTGGCCTCGCCGTAGGCCATCGCGCGATTGACTTCCTTGATGTCGGACATCGACAGCAGCAGCGCGTTCTCGATGCCGATCAACTTCTCCTGCTCGGCGACGATCTCGTCCTTGTGCTCGCGCACGCCAGAGGCCCACTTCTGCTTGCGGCGGATGACCTCGTCGGCCCACTTGGTATTGGTCGCATTGCCTTCCCAGGCGCGCAGGAAATCCTTGCGCGGCATCTTGGCCTGGCGGGTGCAGATGTCGAGGATGCGGCGCTCGTGTTCCTTCACCGAGCCGACGACCTCGCGCAGCTTGCGGGTCAGCGCGTCGACCATGCCCAGCGGGAACTTCAGGGTCATGAACTCCGCCGCCATGTCGCTGCGCAGCTTGAGCACTTTCTTGTCGGCCGGGCCGTACTTGGCGTGCGCCTTCTGGAACTTGCCGTACATGCTGCGCAGCAGGTCCATCCGGCGCGCAACCTCGACCGGATCCGGGCCGGTGTCCGCAGGCGTTGCGTCCTCGTCGCCATCGGCTTCCTCGGCATCGACATCCACTTCGACCGCGATGGCTTCCTCGGGCATCGCTTCGGGCGTTTCGATGTCGGCGAAACCGCTGACCAGTTCGGACAGGCGCTTCTTGCCTTCCATGTGGAGGTCGTAATCCTCCAGCAGCATGTGGGTGGACCACGGGAAGCTCGCCAGCGAGGACAGGACCTGGGTCAGGCCTTCCTCGATGCGCTTGGCGATCGCGATCTCGCCCTCGCGGTTGAGCAATTCGACCGTGCCCATCTCGCGCATGTACATGCGCACCGGATCGGTGGTCCGGCCGGCCTCGGCGTCGAGCGAGGACAGCGCGGCGGCGGCTTCCTCGGCGGCGGTGTCGTCGACGTTGGTCGAGGGCGGCTCGGTCAGCAGCAACTCGACATCCGGCGCGCTCTCGTGCACCTGGATGCCCATGCCATTGATCATGCCGATGATGTCTTCGATCTGGTCCGGATCGACGAGGTCGTCCGGCAGGTGATCGTTGACCTCGGCATAGGTCAGGTAGCCCTGTTCGAGACCCTTGCTGATGAGCTGCTTGATCTCGGACTTCTGCTGTTCGGCCGGATTCGTCGTCGTTGCCATGGGTGCGCCGCGGGAAGTTGACCTGCCATTATATCGTAGCCGGCGGCCCGATTCCCAAGTACTTGATCGGAAAAGGGTGACGGCCTGCTCATCTGGCGTTGGGCCGGGCTTGCCGCCATACCCTCGCGGCGCGCGTCACCCGGCCGGACGCCGGGTCAGGACGCGCGCGCCGCCAGCAGGAAAGTCGCCGGGCCGTCGTTGACCAGTTCCACCTGCATATGGGCGCCGTAACGCCCGATCGCAACCTGCGGATGACGCGCACGTGCGATTTCGACCAGGCGTTCGAACCAACGCAGTCCTTCGGCCGGATCGGCCGCGGTGGAGAAGCCGGGGCGCATGCCCTTGCGGGTGTCGGCCGCCAGGGTGAACTGGCTGACCAGCAGCAGGCCGCCGCCGGTGTCCGCCAGCGAGCGGTTCATGCGGCCCTGCCCGTCGTCGAAGATGCGGTAGCCGAGCAGGCGTTCGCAGGTGCGCTGCGCCTGCGCCTCGCCGTCGCCTGGCTCGACCGCGATCAGCGCCAGCAGGCCCGGGCCGATCGCGCCGACGACGTCGCCGCCAACGCTGACGCTGGCGCGCGTCACGCGCTGGATCAGCGCCAGCATGGCGGACGGGGCGGATTGCCGGACATCGCCGCATGCTGCCGATGGGTGGCGGAAAAGGGAAGGGCGCAGGAGTCGCCGTCGCCAATCCCTCCGGCGACACCGCCAAGGTTGCCAGGGCCCTGGGATTCGCCGGGCCGGCCGCCATTCGGCTCCGCGCGACGGTTTGCAGAGGCCTGCTTCCCGGCCAGCCTATAGACTTTGGCGATGCGCCTGTCCGACGTTGCCGGCTCCGTGCTCTACCTGCTCGCCGCCCTGATCGGGCGGCTGCCGATGCGCGTGCTGCACGCGCTGGGCAGCGTGACCGCGGTGCTGGCGCGCGTGCTGGACGTGCGCGAGGCGCGCGTCGCCCGGCGCAACCTGGAGATCGTGTACCCGCAGCTCGATCCGGAGGCGCGTGCGCTGCGGCTCCGCGACGTGCTGCGCGCGACCTTTCGCGGACTGTTCGAAACCCTGCGTTTCTGGACCCGACGCGAGCGCGACAACCTGCGCTTCGCCGCCGCCGTGCACGGCCAGGACCTGTTCGACGCCGCGCTGGCCTCGGGGAAAGGCCTGATCATCGCCGCGCCGCACTACGGCAACTGGGAACTGCTCAACCAGTGGCTGGCTGCGCGCACCCCGATCACCGTGCTCTATCGTCCGCCGGAACATCCTTTCGGCGAGGCCTTCCTGCGACGCGTGCGCGGTCGCGCGAACGTGCGCCAGGTTCCGGCCGAGGGAACGGCCATGCGCCAGTTGTTCAGGACGCTCGCATCCGGGGGCGTGGTCGGCATCCTGCCGGACCAGCAGCCCAAGGCGGGCGAAGGCCTGTGGGCGCCCTTCTTCGGCACCCAGGCGCTGAGCATGACCTTGCTGCCGCGCCTGGCCGCGCGCACCGGAGCGACAGTGCTGTTCGCGATCGCCGAGCGCTGCGAAACGGGCGCCGCGTCCGGCTTGCGTTTCGAGGTGCACCTGATCGCGGCGCCCGACGCAGTGTCCGGCGACGACCTGCCGGCTGCGGTCGCGGCGATGAATGCGGCCGTGGAAGCGATCGCACGGCGTGATCCGGCGCAGTACCAGTGGACCTACAAGCGCTATAGCAAGCGTCCACCGGGTTCGGGCGAGATCAGCCCCTACAAGCCGGTGCCGCAGCGATGACCGACGTCCTGCCGCGGCCGGGTGAAAAAGACGCTGCGAGTGATCGCCCGCCGCTGTCGGGCGTGGTGATCGCGAAGAACGAGGCCGGGCGCATCGGACGTTGCGTGGCCTCGATGGCGAACCTGTGCGCCGAAGTCGTGGTGCTCGATTCCGGTTCGACCGACGCCACGGTCGCCGAGGCGCAGGCCGCCGGGGCGCGCGTGCAGCAGCAGGAGTGGCTGGGATTTTCCGCGCAGAAGAACGCCGCGATCGCGTGCGCGCAGCAGCCGTGGGTGCTGCTGCTCGACGCCGACGAGTGGCTGGGCGAGGGCGCCGATGCCGAACTTCGCGGACTGTTCGCCGCTGGAGCGGTCGAGCGCGCCGACGTCTGGCGATTGCAGCGCCGCACCCATTTCCTGGGGGCCGCGCTCAACCATGGTGGCTGGGGTCGCGAGAAGGTCGAGCGCCTGTTCCGCAATGACCTGCGCTACCTCCCGGCCGCCGTGCACGAGCGGCTCGACCTGCGCAACCGTCGCATCGCCGCCGTGCCCGCGCGGATCGAGCACGACACGGCCCGCTCGCTCGCGGACTACCGCACCAAGCTCGCGCGCTACGCCGGGTTGTGGGCGACCCAGAAGCACGCCGAGGGCCGGCGCGCCGGCGCGCTCGCCGCGCCGCTGCACGCCGCCGGCTACTGGCTGAAGAACTATCTGCTCCGCGGCGGTTTCCTCGACGGCACGATGGCGCGCACCTACCATGCCTGCCACGCGCGCTACGTATACGACAAGTACGCCAGGCTGCGCGCGATGGGATCGCCATGAACCCGACCGCCGACGCACCCGCCGCGACGATCCTGGTCATCGCCTACCGCATGCGCGCGACGATCGCCGAGGCCGTCGCCTCGGCGCTGGCGCAGACGGTGGCGTGCGAGATCATCGTCTCCGACGACAGCTCCGGCGACGGCACCCTGGAAGCCGCGCAGGCAGCCGTTGCGGGCTACTCCGGCCCGCACCGCGTCAGCGTGCGCAGCACGCCGCGCAACCTCGGCCTGTGCGGACACCTCAATGAGCTGGCCGCGATCGCGGGCAGCGAAATCCTCGTGTTCCTCGCCGGCGACGATGTCGCCTACCCGCAGCGCGTCCAGCGCCTGCTGGCGGACCTGGACGCGCATCCCGACGCCATGGTCACCGGCTCCTCGGTCGACGACATCGATGTGCAGGGACATGTGCTCGCGCGCAACGCGCGCGGACAACCCGAACAGCTCGACCAGCACTGGTTCCTGCGGCGCGGCAAGATGTCCACCGTGCTCGGCGCGTCGATGGCCGTGCGCCGGGTCCTGATCGCCGACCTGCCGCCGCTGCAGGGCATCGTCGAGGACAACATGCTCAGCCTTCGCGCCGCACTGCTGGGAAGCTGCCGCTGCATCGCCGAGCCCCTGCTCGGCTACCGCCAGCACGGCGCCAACCTCAACGACTGGATGTTCGACCGCAGCAAGGCCGACTACGCGACCTGGGAGCGCCGCAACCGCCGCGTGCTGGCGATGTACCGCGACATCGCGGCCGACCAGGAACGCTGCGTGGCGGCGTTGCCGGAACTGTCCCCGGAGCGTCGTCGCCTGGGGCTGGAGCTCGCGCGCATGTACCGGCTCGAGGCAGACATGCGCGAGGCGATCATCGACCAGCCGCGCACTCGCTGGATCGGGCCATTGTGGCGGGGCTTCCAGCATCCCGGCCTGCGCCGCAAGAGTGCGGAAAGGGCGTTGAAGCTGTTGCTGCCGCGACGCTGGTTCGGTCGCGGCTGAAAGCCCGTGGTTCGGCCGCCGGATCCGGCGAGGGTCGCGGACCGGTGCGGAATTGCGATAGCTTCGCGCATCCCTTCCGATGTTCCGATGCGCATGCCCGACCCAGCCATCCTGCGACTGCGCGACGCCAAGCCGATCGCGGTCGGCCAGCATCGCGCGATCTATGCGCATCCACGCGACGCCACCCTGCTGGTCAAGGTGATCCGCGAGGACGTCGCGAAGACGCGCTGGCAGCGCTGGCCCAAGCGCCTGCAGCGCGCCCTGCACTACACCGGCTTCGTGCGCGAACTCAAGGAATACATCGCCGTGCGCGCGCGCCATCCGCAAGCCGATCCCCCGATCAGTCGCATGCTCGGCGTGGTCGACACCGACCTTGGCCTGGGATTGGTCTCCGAAATGGTGGCCGGCCCCGACGGCCATGCCGCGCCGACGCTGGCCGCGCTCTACGAACGCGAGCGCGGGTTCCAGCCTTGGATCGAACAGGCGCTGGAAACGCTGCTGCGCGACCTGCTGGCCAGCGAAGTGATCCTCGGCGACCTGCATCCGTGGAACATCGTCCACGGCAGCGATTCGCGCGGCGGCCCGCGCCTGGTGGTGGTCGACGGCTTCGGCGAAAAACACCTGCTGCCGATCCGTTCGATGAGCCGCGCGCTCAATCGCGGCAATACCGAGCGCCTGTTCCGGCGCATGCGCGGCAACCTGGTCAAGTGGCTGCCGCTGCCGCCGAAGGGCTGAGGCTCACATCCCGGGTTCGTCGGGTTTGGCCTTTGCCGGCTCGGGCACGCAGTCGGGCACCACCGCCTCGTGGCGATAGACCCACCAGGTCCGCCGGTTCGCCACGCCCACGCGCAGCGCGCGGCTGCGATCCACGCAGCGCCCGATCGCGTCGTCGATCGCGAACACCCAGCGTCGCTGCGGATCGGCCGCCTGCCACTGGGTCGCGCGTGCGAACTGCTGCGCCGTCGGCGCGAGGAAGCCGAAATCGGTCGCCGGACGATCCGCCATCAACAGGTTCTGTTCGCGCCAGCCGACCAGGCCGAGTTGGGCGTCCTTGCCGATCAACTCGCCGGCGCGGCGCATGATGCCGACCGAGGAACTCGAATCGTTGAGCACCGGGTATGCCCAGAGGCTCCAGATCAGCCAGAACGCGGTCGTGCCTGCGAGCAGCGCGTGCAGCCCGCGCCGCGGCATGCATGCGAGCGCTGCGATGACGTAGGCCGCGCCCGCGCACAACATCATCCACCACACCGACCTGCCGCCGTCGGTCAGGCCGCGATCGACCACCATCCGCGTCGCCGCCGGATGGCCGCGCATCGCCAGCATGCCGGCGCCGATGATCACCACGCCGCCGACCAGGGCGATGCAGAACGCGCTGATCCGCAGCCAGCGCTTGCCCGCGATTTCTTCCAGGTAAGGTCCCGCGGCGAGCGCCACCATCGGCAGGATCGGCATCACGTACACATCGCGCTTGCCGACCGGGATGCTGAAGAACAGCAACACCATCGCCGACCACAGCAGCGGCAGCAGCACGCGTGCCTCGCGTGCGCGCCACGCTTCGCGCCAGCGGGGGAAAAGCCCGGGGTAAGCGAGCGAGAACGGGAACCAGTTGAACAGCACGATCGGCAGGAAGTACCAGAACGGCTGTGGATGCGACCACGATTCGGAATAACGCTCGGCGGTCTGGTGGAAGAGGATGTCGTGCACGTAGGCGGTGTATTCGGCCGTACCGCGCGCCCTGGCGATCAGCAGCATCGGTGCCAGCCACAGCGCGATCGGCAGGAGGAAGGCGAGCGCGCCCAGCCACCAGCGCCACGCCGAGCGCTGCGTGCGGATCACGTCCCAGCCCTTCGCGCGTCCGGCGAAGTAGGGAACCAGCATCAGCAGGGCGAGGAAGCCCACGCCCTTGGTGATCACGCCGAGGCCGGCCATGGAGCAGCCCAGCCAGTACTTGCGCCAGTCCGGCCCGCGCAGGAAGTGCAACAGCAGGGCCCAGTTCGCCAGCGTGATCCAGCCCATCACCAGCGGATCGATCTGCGCACGCTTGACCTGGTATTCGAACTGGAACACCGCCAGCAGCGCACCGGCCGCGAACAATCCCACGCGCGGGTTCCAGAGCTTGCGCCCAAGGTCCCAGGTCAGCCCGACCGAGAGCAGCCCGGCGAACAGTGAAGGCAGCAGGAAGGCAATGCGCCAGTTGTGGAAGATCTCGAACCCGGCCGCTTCCATCCACATCAGCACCGGCGGTTTGTCGGCGTAGAGCTGGGTGCCGCGGTGCGGGAACAGCCAGTCGCCCGATTCGACCATCTGCTTCGCCACCAGGGTGAAGCGCGGCTCGTCCGACGGCCACGGATCGCGCAGGCCGATGCCCGCTGCGAGCAGGAGCAGGGCGAACAGCATGAACAACGCGAAGCGCCTGCGATCGTCGGCGCCCAGTGGCGCGGCCTGGATCGGGGGGAGGGGCAGGGTCGAGCTCATGCTTGCGGGCCGTTGCGAAAACCCGCGCATCGTAGCAGCGCGCCGCGCGCCGGGTCCGGTGAAAGGATGACCGCCCCGCTCCGCGAGGCGATTGCGGCGACAGGCGCGGCGCCCCGGAGACGGCTTTGCATTCGGCTCTGTCCGTAACCCCTCACGCCCGTTCGTGGTGAGCCTGTCGAGCCACAACGGGCCTTCAGCCGATCCGTCCATGGTTCGACAGGCTCACCACGAACGGGAAGCGACAGGCTCACCACGAACGGGAAGCGACAGGCTCACCACGAACGGGAAGCGACAGGCTCACCACGAACGGGAAGCGACAGGCTCACCACGAACGGGAAGC